>JAHRYN010000001.1:635882-1008249 GCA_020621405.1 Betaproteobacteria bacterium | reverse complement strand
GCACCACCTTGACATGGTGGGGGTCGTTGGTTCGAGTCCAATCGCGCCTACCAATACACACTGCAGGAATTGAAAGGCAGCGTTATGACACCGCGAACTTGTTTCACTCCGGTTTCACACACTGCCTGAGGCCTGCAGCCAAAGACGCACGAGAAGACGCTTTCAGGCGTGCGCAAAAAAGAAAGTGCGGCCAAGGCCGCACTTTTTTTTCGTCCCGAGTTTTTGTTACACCCCGATTACCGTTTTCCGGAGCAACGCCATGGTCAATATCACCCTGCCTGATGGATCGGTCCGCAGTTTCGAGTCCGCCGTCACGGTGCGCGACGTCGCCGCATCGATCGGCGCCGGGTTGGCCAAGGCGGCGCTTGCCGGCCGGGTCGATGACAAGCTGGTTGATACATCCCACGTGATCGACGGCGATGCCTCGCTGGCGATCGTGACCGAACGCGATGCCGACGGTCTGGACATGATCCGTCACTCGACCGCCCACCTGCTCGCCTACGCGGTGAAGGAACTGTTCCCGGATGCGCAGGTGACCATCGGTCCGGTGATCGATAACGGCTTCTACTACGACTTTTCTTACAAGCGCCCGTTCACGCCGGAAGATCTGGCGGCGATCGAGCAGCGCATGACCGAACTGTCGAAGAAAGACATTCCGGTGGCGCGCGAGGTCTGGGCGCGCGACAAGGCGGTCGATTTCTTCAAATCGATCGGCGAGCACTACAAGGCAGAAATCATCGCGTCGATTCCTGCCGATCAGGACGTGTCGCTGTACCGCGAGGGCGATTTCATCGACCTGTGCCGCGGACCGCACGTGCCGTCGACCGGCAAGCTCAAGGTATTCAAACTGATGAAGGTCGCCGGCGCCTACTGGCGTGGCGACGCGAAGAACGAGATGCTGCAGCGCATCTACGGCACGGCCTGGGCGAAAAAGGATGAGCAGGACGCCTACCTGAACATGCTGGAGGAGGCGGAAAAGCGCGACCACCGCCGGCTGGCCAAGCAGCTCGACCTGTTCCACATGCAGGAAGAGGCCCCGGGCATGGTGTTCTGGCACCCCAAGGGCTGGGTGGTGTGGCAGCAGATCGAGCAGTACATGCGTCAGGCGCTCGATCAGGCCGGCTACCGCGAGGTCAAGACGCCACTGATGATGGACCGCGTGCTGTGGGAGAAGTCCGGTCATTGGGAGAACTACCGCGAGAACATGTTCACGACCGAGTCGGAGAAGCGCGACTACGCGGTCAAGCCGATGAACTGTCCGGGGCATGTGCAGATTTTCAATGCGGCGCTGCATTCCTACCGCGATCTGCCGCTGCGGTTGGCCGAGTTCGGTTCCTGCCACCGCAACGAACCGTCCGGTGCGCTGCATGGCCTGATGCGCGTGCGCGGCTTCGTGCAGGACGATGCGCACATCTTCTGTACCGAAGCGCAGATCACGTCCGAAGTGACTGCATTCAACGAATTGTTGCTGGCCGTCTATCGCGACTTCGGCTTCAACGACGTGGCGGTCAAGCTGTCGCTGCGCCCGGCCAAGCGTGCCGGTTCGGACGACGTGTGGGACCGCGCGGAGGCCGGCTTGCGCGAAGCGCTGTCCGCCGCCGGCATGAGCTGGGACGAACTGCCGGGCGAGGGCGCGTTCTACGGCCCGAAGATCGAATACCACATCAAGGATGCGATCGGCCGGTCCTGGCAGTGCGGCACGCTGCAGCTCGATTTCGTGCTGCCGGAGCGCCTCGATGCCGAGTTTGTTGCGGAAGACAATGCCCGTCACCGGCCGGTCATGCTGCACCGGGCGGTGCTCGGATCGCTCGAGCGCTTCATCGGCATCCTGATCGAAAACCACGCCGGAAACTTCCCGCTGTGGCTCGCGCCGGTGCAGGTTGTCGTGCTGAACATCACGGAAGCGCAGGCCGATTACGCGCAGCAAGTCGCGGATTCGTTGCGTGCGGCAGGCCTGCGTGTCGAATGCGATTTGCGCGGAGAGAAAATTAACTATAAAATCCGCGAACATAGCTTGCAAAAGTTGCCTTACCAGATTGTCGTGGGTGACAAGGAAAAGGCAGCTGAAGTGGTTGCCGTGCGTGCCCGGGGAAACATCGATCTCGGGCAGATGACCTTAAACGATCTCGTCCAGCGCCTGAATGACGAAATCGCGACACGGGGCATCGACCGCACGGCTTGATTTTTTTATGCCTCGGGAGTACGAGCATCAGTCAGCAGAAATCGCAGCGCCTCAATTCGGAAATCAACGCCCCGGAAGTACGTCTTGTCGGTGAAGAAGGAGAGCAGCTTGGCATCATGTCCTCGCGACAGGCGCTCTCTCTGGCCGAAGAGGCCGGGATTGATCTGGTAGAGATAGCGCCGCTCGCAAAGCCGCCCGTCTGCCGCCTGATGGACTTCGGCAAGTTCAAGTATCAGGAAGCCAAGCGCGCCGCCGAAGCCAAGTCGAAGCAGAAACAGATTCAGGTCAAGGAAGTCAAATTCCGTCCCGGTACGGACGAGGGTGATTACCAGATCAAGCTGCGCAACCTGTCACGCTTCCTCCAGGAAGGCGACAAGGCAAAGGTGACGCTGCGATTCCGTGGCCGCGAAATGGCCCACCAGGAATTCGGCATCCGCCTGCTTGAACGTGTGAAGGCGGACCTCGAGGCGGTGGCCGTGGTCGAGCAGTTTCCGAAGCTCGAAGGCCGTCAGTTGATCATGGTGCTTGCGCCGAGCAAGAAGAAGGTCTGAGTTCCGGATCTTCGCCAGGAATTTGCCAGGCATAGCGCCCGGCAATGTGTGAGGCAATGCTTCGCACCGCCGCCATCTCCGGATGACGGCAAAACAAGTGTTCACGGGTCTGAAAGTGCAGCGAAAGGTTCGCGGCCACCTGTGAAGATGACATAAATGGAGTTTTGTCATGCCCAAGATGAAGACCAAGAAGGGCGCTGCAAAGCGCTTCAAGGTCCGGGCGAGCGGCAGCATCAAGCGTTCGCAGGCGTTCAAGCGCCACATCCTTACCAAGAAGACCACCAAGTCGAAGCGTCAGCTTCGCGGCATGACGGAAGTGCATGCCACGGACGATGCACGCGTCCGCAACATGCTTCCCTACGCATAAGGAGCCGAGACCATGCCGAGAGTGAAACGTGGCGTGACGGCACGAGCCCGTCACAAGAAAGTACTGACCCAGGCCAAGGGTTACCGCGGTCGCCGCAACAGCGTCTATCGCATCGCCAAGGAAGCGGTGATGAAGGCGGGGCAATATGCCTACCGCGATCGTCGTCAGAAGAAGCGTCAGTTCCGTGCGCTGTGGATCGTGCGTATCAACGCCGCCGCGCGTGAAGTCGGTCTGACCTACTCGAAGCTGATCAACGGCCTGAACAAGGCGTCGATCCAGGTAGACCGCAAGGTGCTGGCTGACCTCGCCGTGTTCGACAAGGCGGCGTTTGCTGCCATTGCGAATCAGGCCAAGGCCCAACTCGCCTGAGCGTCCCGAACGCAAAAAAAGGAGGCTGAGCCTCCTTTTTTTGTCACTATGTTATCCGGTAGAAGTCGATGAGTGATCTGGAAGCCCTTGTTTCACAAGCCGAATCTGATTTTTCAGCGGCGGCCGATGCCGTGTTGCTCGAACAGGCCAAGGCACGGTTCCTCGGCAAGTCGGGCAGCCTGACCGAACTGCTCAAGGGCCTGGGGAAACTCGATCCCGATGCACGCAAGGAAGCGGGTGCTGCGATCAATGTTGCCAAGCAACGCGTCGAGGCGGCGCTGGAGTCGCGCCGCGATGCATTGCGGCGCGCCGCACTGGAAGATCGTCTGGCGGAAGAAGCGCTCGATGTGACCCTGCCCGGCCGAGGCCTCGGACGCGGCGGGCTGCATCCGGTGACGCGCACGCTCGAGCGCATTGAAACACTGTTTCGCGGTATCGGCTTCGATGTTGCCGACGGTCCGGAAATCGAGACCGATTTCCACAATTTCACTGCACTGAATACGCCCGAGAATCATCCCGCGCGTTCGATGCACGACACCTTCTATCTGGAGGGAGCGAGCGACGTGATGCTGCGCACCCACACCAGTCCCATTCAGGTGCGCTACATGCAGGCGCATGTGGCGCGCCATGCGGCCGCGCAGACCATGCCGGAGATCCGCATCATCGCGCCCGGCCGCGTCTATCGTGTGGATTCGGATGCGACGCATTCGCCGATGTTCCACCAGGTCGAAGGCCTGTGGGTCGGCGAGTCGGTGAGCTTTGCCGACCTGAAGGGTGTGGTCAGCGATTTCCTGCACCGCTTCTTCGAAACCGATCAGCTCGACGTGCGTTTCCGGCCGTCATTTTTCCCGTTCACCGAACCGTCGGCGGAAATCGACGTCGCCTTTGCCAGCGGACCGCTGGCGGGGCGCTGGCTGGAAATCGCCGGCTGCGGCATGGTGCACCCGAACGTGCTCGGCCACTGCGGCATCGATGCCGAACGCCATACCGGTTTTGCCTTCGGCTTCGGCCCGGACCGTCTGACCATGCTGCGCTACGGCATCAATGACCTGCGCCTGTTCTATGACGGTGATGTGCGCTTTCTGAGCCAGTTCCGCTGAGGTCTTACCGAAATGCAATTTTCCGAAAAGTGGTTGCGCAGCTTTGTCGATCCGGCGATCGACACCGCGGCGCTGTCTCACCTGCTGACCATGGCGGGCCTCGAAGTCGAGGAGCTTGATCCGGCCGCCGTTGCATTCACCGGCGTCGTCGTCGCGGAAGTGCTGTCGGTTGCGCCGCACCCGGATGCCGACCGCCTGCGCGTCTGCCAGGTCAACGCGGGCGGCGAACCGCTGCAGATCGTGTGCGGCGCGCCCAATGTGGCCGCCGGCATGAAGGTGCCGTGCGCGACCGTCGGCGCGAAGCTGCCGGGCATTGACATCAAGCGCGCCAAACTGCGCGGTGTCGAAAGCAGCGGCATGCTGTGCTCGGCACGCGAGCTGGGCATTTCTGAAGAGGCTTCGGGGCTGCTCGCGCTGCCGGCGGATGCTCCGGTCGGTACCGATATCCGCGAGTATCTGGATCTGGATGACAACGTGTTTGTCATCAAGCTCACGCCGAACCGCGCCGACTGCTTCGGCATGACCGGCATCGCGCGCGAAGTCGCCGCGCTGACCGGCGCGCCCTTGTGCCTGCCGGCGGTTGCCGCGGCACCGGTGTCGCTGTCCGAGGTACTGCTGGTCAAGGTCGAACACAAGGATCTGTGCGGCCGTTTTTCCGGCCGCGTGATACGCGGGGTCAATGCAGCGGCGGCGACGCCGGACTGGATGAAGCGCCGTCTGGAACGCGCCGGCATGCGCTCGATTTCGATCCTGGTCGATATTTCCAACTACGTCATGCTGGAAATGAACCGGCCGAATCACGTGTTCGACCTTGATCGGGTGCAGGGCAGCCTGCATGTCCGCTGGGCGAAGGCGGGCGAACAGCTGGTGTTGCTGAACGATCAGACCATCACGCTGACCACGGATTGCGGCGTGATCGCAGACGACGCCGGTGTGGAAAGCTTCGCCGGCATCATGGGCGGCGCATCGACCGCCTGCTCGCTGGAAACGCGCAACGTGTATGTCGAGGCAGCATTCTGGCTGCCCGACGCGATCCAGGGGCGTGCGCGCCGCTATGCCTTCTCCAGCGAAGCGGCGCATCGGTTCGAGCGTGGCGTCGATTTCGCCGACACCGTCGCCGGTGTCGAGCGGGTGACACAGCTGATTCTGGAACTGTGCGGCGGCCAGGCGGGGCCGGTCGATGATCAGATCACCGCGCTGCCGTCGCGCGACCCGGTGCGTCTGCGTCCGGCGCGAGCCGCGCGTGTGCTCGGCCTGTCGTTCACCGACGATGAAATTGCCGGCCACCTGTCACGCATGGGCCTCGGTTTCACGCGCGACGGCGCCGATTTCGTCGTGCAGCCACCGACCTGGCGTTTCGACCTGCGCATCGAAGAAGACCTGATCGAGGAATTGGCGCGCCTGCATGGCTACGACAACATTCCGACCCATCCGCCAGTCGGCCGGCTTGCCATGTCGGAACTGCCGGAGGCGCGACGCAGTGCCTTCAGCCTGCGTCATCTGTTGGCGGATCGCGATTATCAGGAAGTGATCAACTTCGCCTTCGTCGAACGTCGCTGGGAACAGGATTTCGCCGGCAACGAGGCGCCGGTGGTGCTGGCCAATCCGATCGCCAGCCAGATGTCGGTCATGCGTTCCACACTGATCGGCGGACTGGTCGACAATGTCGCGACCAACCGTCGCCGGCAGGCGGAGCGGGTTCGCGTATTCGAGATCGGGCGCTGCTTCGCGCGCGACGCAGCGGCATCACCGGTGCCTGGTTTTGCCCAGACCCTGCGCATCGCAGGGCTGGCTTGGGGCGGCCTGCAGGGCGAGCAGTGGGGTGCGGCCGCACGGGCCGCAGACTTCTTCGACGTGAAGGCGGATGTCGAAACGCTGATGCTGCCGCTTCAGGCGACCTTCGCGGTGGCGCGCCATCCGGCGCTGCATCCTGGACGTTCGGCATCGGTCAGCCTGGATGGTCGTCTGCTTGGTGTCATCGGCGAACTGCACCCCGAACTCGTGCAGCGATATGACCTCGGCAGCGCGCCGGTACTGTTCGAACTGGATCTCGATCCGCTGCTTGCAGTGAGCATGCCGGCCTATCGCACGCTGTCGAAACAGCCTTCGGTGCGTCGGGACATCGCGCTGCTGGTGCCGCGTTCGACCGCAGCGGCGTCCGTGCTGGAAGGCCTGCGCGGTGCTGCTCCTGCCATCGTGACGGAGATCGCACTGTTCGACCTTTATCAGGGAAAAGGAATAGCGGATGCGGAAAAAAGCTTTGCTTTCCGCATAGTTATGCAAGATACTGAACGTACTTTGGCGGACGCTGAAGTTGATGCGGCCGTACATGGACTGGTGATGTATGCACAGCGTGAGTTCGGGGCAAAGCTGCGCGCCTGAGGCGGCAGGGCGACAGGAGTACGGGGAAGCCGCATGACCACACTGACCAAGGCCGAACTGGCAGAGATGCTGTTCGAACAGGTAGGGCTGAACAAGCGCGAAGCCAAGGATATGGTCGAAGCATTTTTTGACGAGATCCGCGACGCGCTGGAAGGCGGAGATGGCGTCAAGCTGTCCGGCTTCGGCAATTTTCAGCTGCGCGACAAGCCGCAGCGTCCCGGACGCAATCCGAAGACCGGTGAGGAAATACCGATCACCGCGCGCCGCGTCGTCACGTTTCACGCCAGCCAGAAGCTGAAGGCTGCCGTCGAGGGCATCGCTTACGATGGAAACGACGATTAAGGACGCGCAGGCATTGCCTGCGATTCCTGCCAAGCGTTACTTCACGATCGGCGAAGTGAGTGAACTGTGCGGCGTCAAGCCGCATGTCCTGCGTTACTGGGAACAGGAGTTCACGCAGCTCAAGCCAGTGAAGCGGCGGGGCAACCGGCGCTATTACCAGCATCATGAAGTGCTGCTGGTCCGGCGCATCCGTCAGCTTCTGTACGAAGAGGGCTTCACCATCAGTGGTGCCCGCAATCGTCTGGACGATTCCGATCCGCGTTCATCGACTGACGTTGCCGGCAATGCGAACGGTATCGACGTGACGACACTGCGCGGAGAACTCGAAGCACTGCTTGAACTGCTCGCCTGAGCGGTTCAAGCGCAGTTTTTCGACGGACTGCGGCCAAACGTCGGTCTCCCCTGATATACTTTCGGTCTGAGTCGGGGCGTAGCGCAGCCTGGTAGCGCACTTGCATGGGGTGCAAGGGGTCGCGAGTTCGAATCCCGCCGCCCCGACCAATTTCCTCTTTGCTCCATCGCGTTGCGACAGCCTGTCGCAACCTTCACTCGCAGCTTTCCATGCGCATCCTGTTGTCCAACGACGACGGTTATTTCGCCCCCGGTCTAGAAGCGCTTGCGCGCGCACTCGGCGAAGTCGGCGATGTCACCGTGGTGGCACCCGAAGCGGATCGCAGCGGCGCCAGCAATTCACTCACGCTCGATCGCCCGCTGATACTCCGGCGGGCCCGGAACGGCTTTCATTATGTCAATGGCACGCCGACTGACTGCGTCCATCTGGCGGTGACCGGCATGCTCGACCATTTGCCTGACATCGTCGTATCCGGCATCAACGACGGCGCCAACATGGGCGACGATACGATCTATTCCGGCACCGTCGCGGCGGCGACCGAAGGCTATCTGCTCGGCGTACCGGCCATCGCGATATCGATGACGCGCAAGGGCAGCGCCCATTACGAGACGGCTGCCCGCATCGCCTGCGATCTGGTCCGGCGCCTGACCGAAAGAACTTTTGCCGCACCGGTGCTGCTCAACGTGAACGTTCCCGATCTGTCGACGGACGAACTCAAGGGCATCCATGTGACCCGCCTGGGCCGCCGCCACAAGGCGGAGCCGGTCGTGCGCACGACCAATCCCCGCAACGAAACCGTGTACTGGGTCGGTGCCGCAGGTGCTGCGCAGGACGCCGGAGAGGGTACCGATTTCCATGCAACGGCCAATGGCTACGCGTCGATCACGCCGCTGCAGATCGATCTGACTCACGTGGCCCAGATGGCATCGATACGGGACTGGCTGGGCGCATGAATTCGGCGGACGCGAGTCTGAGTCTGACGCGCGCCCGCGCCCGGATGGTGGAGCGGTTGCGCAAGTCGGGTATCCGTGACGAGGGGGTGCTGGCGGCCATACAGGCCATCCCGCGTCATCAGTTCGTCGAGGAAGCCCTGGGCAGCCGCGCCTATGAAGACACGGCGCTGCCGCTCGGCTTTCAGCAGACCATCTCTCAACCCTTCGTGGTTGCGCGAATGATTGAACTTCTGCGTGCCGGCGGACGTCCTCTTGGCAAGACGCTCGAAGTCGGTGCCGGTTGCGGATATCAGGCCGCGGTGCTGTCGAAGCTGGCGACCGATGTGTATGCGGTGGAGCGCATCGCGCCGCTGCTGGAACGGGCGAAACGCAATCTGCGCCCGCTGCGCCTGCCGAATGTCCGCCTGAAACATGCTGACGGTACGGTCGGTCTGGCGGCGGAAGCACCGTTCGATACAATCATCGTTGCCGCTGCCGCAGCGTCCGTGCCGACATCGCTGCTGGAGCAACTGGCCGAAGGCGGGCGGCTGGTCATTCCGGTCGGTACGAACGATCAGTCGCTGCGGCTGATCGAGCGGCAGCCACAGCGCTATGTGGAATCAAAACTGGATGCGGTGCGCTTCGTGCCGCTTCTGCCGGGGGTTGAATGAAGAAATCGCTGTTCGTCCTGTCCGGAGTCTGTGTGCTGCTGGCGTCCTGCGCCGGCTCGCGGCCCGCTCCGGTCGAGGACCGTCAGCCGCCGGCATCTGCGCCGTCTGTATCAGCTTCTGCACCGGCCACGTCTGCGCCGTCGCCGGCAGGTGCGGGCCGTGGCGGCTATCACGTCGTGGTCAAGGGCGACACGCTGTACAGCATCGCGCTCGAGAATGGTCAGGACTGGCGTGACCTGGCGACCTGGAACAATATCGAGAATCCCAACCTGATCCGCATCGGGCAGGAATTGCGGGTCACGCCTCCTGAAGGCACGGTGGAGACGCGGCCTATCGTGGCGCCGGGCGGCGTCGAGTCCAGACCGCTGGAAGGTACGGCCAAAGGCGCTACGGCAGCGACACCTGCACCCGCACCGGCAGTCGAGTCGGCCAACAGCACGGTGCTCAAGCGTGAGCCGCGCGGAGGGGTTGAGCCGTACTCCGAAGAGGCGCTGACGCGGATGAAGTCGGCCCCCGCTATTGCTGCAGCGGCAGCGACCCCCGCTGCTGCCGCTACGCCGACGCCCGCGCCGGTCGTTACCGCGCTGGCGGGAGCAGCTGCCACGGCGCCCGATCAGGTGCATTCGGAAGACGGAATAGACTGGAGCTGGCCGGCGGCAGGCCGCATCATCGGCCGCTTCGGCGACGGTACCAACAAGGGTGTGGACGTGTCGGGACGTACTGGCGACCCGATACTTGCTGCAGCCGGTGGACGTGTCGTGTACGCCGGCGAGGCAATGCGCGGTTATGGCAAACTGGTGATCATCAAGCACGACAACACCTATTTGTCCGCCTACGCGCACAACAGCAAGATCCTGGTTCAGGAACGCGACACGGTGAAACGCGGACAAAGGATCGCCGAGCTCGGTGATACGGATACCGAAGCCGGCAAGCCCAGGTTGCACTTTGAAGTCAGGCGCCAGGGCAAACCTGTCGATCCGCTGAAATACCTGCCGCCGAGATAGAACCATGTCCGATCTGTCGCTGCCCGAGGATGCCGAACCTGTAGAACCAGTGGAGGACGATGCCTCGATAGGCGACATCGAGGCCGCGGACGCTCCGGTCGAGCCGGCCGAGGTGCCCGAGGCGGAGTTTCTCGGCGATGCGACCCAGCTCTATCTGAACGAAATCGGCGCCAATCCGCTGCTGACGCCCGACGAAGAGCTTTCGCTGTCGCGGCGCGTACGTGACGGCGACTTCGATGCAAGGCAGACCATGATCGAGCGCAACCTGCGTCTGGTGGTCAACATCGCGAAGCACTACCTGAACCGTGGCATGCCGCTGCTCGATCTGGTCGAGGAGGGCAATCTCGGGCTGATCCACGCGCTGGAAAAATTCGATCCGGAGCGTGGCTTCCGCTTCTCCACCTACGCGACCTGGTGGATCAGGCAGAACATCGAGCGCGCGATCATGAACCAGTCGCGCACGATCCGGCTGCCGGTGCACGTGGTCAAGGAACTGAACCAGGTGCTGCGCGCCATGCGCAGCCTCGAATCGCGCGGCGGCGGCGAGTGCTGTGCCGAGGACATCGCGCAGCTGCTGGCCAAGCCGGTCGAGGACGTGCGCCACATCCTGTCGCTGAACGAACACACGGCATCGCTCGATGCGCCGCTCGACATCGATCCGTCGCTGTCGATAGGCGAGTCGCTGGCCGACGACAATCAGCGAGGGCCGGACGAACAGATACAGAACGCCGAAATCAGCGACCTGGTGCAGGCGTGGATCGCCCAGCTCGGCGACAAGCAGCGCACGGTGGTCGAATATCGCTACGGCATCAACGGCCGCGAAATCGCGACGCTGGAAGAGCTGGCCGAGCGGCTCAGCCTGACGCGCGAACGGGTGCGCCAGATCCAGCTCGAAGCGCTGGCCCAGCTGCGCAAGATACTGCGCCGTGCCGGGGTGTCGCGCGACGTGCTGTTCTGATCCGGATCAGCCCATCGCGAGCTGGGCGACCGTCTGCAGGCCGTAGTCGAACAGTCGCTGGAAAGCCGGCGCGAAAAACGGCAGCGACAGCATCATCATCGCGGAGCCGGCGATCAGCGTGACCGGAAAGCCGATCGCAAACAGGTTGAGAGCCGGGGCTGCGCGGGTCAGTACCGCCAGCGCGATGTTGACCACCATCAGCGCCGCGATCAGCGGCAGCGCGAGCATCAGGCCGGCAGAAAAGAGCGTGCTGCCCCAGCGTGCGATCGACAGCCAGCCGGCCGCCGGAAAGATGTCGGCGCCGACCGGCCACCACTGGAAGCTGTTGCCAAGAACGGCCAGCAGCATCAGGTGGCCGTTGATCGACAGGAAGATCAGCGTGGCCAGAAGCCCGAGGAATTCGGCGATCACCGGCGACTGGGCGGCATTTTCCGGGTCGTAGAACATGGCGAAGCCGAGACCCATCTGCAGGCCGATCAGTTCGCCGGCCAGGTCCACGGCGGAAAAGACGATGCGTATCGTGAAGCCGAGTGCCACGCCGATCAGCATCTGCTGTACCAGCGCCAGAATGCCCTGCCACGACCCCACGGTCAGGCCTGATGGCGGCAGCGTCGGCAGCAGCGCGACGGTGATCAGCACGCCCAGCGCCAGGCGCATGCGCATCGGAATGGCACGGTTACTGAAGATCGGGGCGGCGTTGATCAGACCGAGCACGCGCACCAGCGGAAACAGGAAGCTGGCCATCCACAGATCGAGCTGCGCGGCGGTCAGCGAAATCATGACGGGTGTTCAGCCGAGCAGCGACGGAATCGACGAATAGAGGCGGCGGATGTAGTCGGTCATGATGGTGATCATCCAAGGCCCGCCGATCACCATCACCGCGAACACCGCCAGCAGCTTGGGAATGAAGGACAAGGTCATTTCGTTCACCTGGGTGGCTGCCTGGAAGATGCTGACGATCAGACCGGTGATCAGGGCGGCTGCGAGCAGCGGGGCTGATACCAGCAGCAGGGTTTCGATCGCGTGGCGACCGATGTCGACGACGGTGGTGGGGGTCATGGAGAATCCTTCAGATCTGGCCGAAACTTGAAACAAGCGTGCCGAGGACGAGGTTCCAGCCATCGACCAGCACGAACAGCATGAGCTTGAACGGCAGCGATACGATGACCGGCGACATCATCATCATGCCCATCGACATCAGCACCGACGCGACCACCATGTCGATGATGATGAAGGGGATGAAGATGATGAAGCCGATCTGGAAGGCCGTCTTCAGTTCCGATGTGACATACGCGGGCACCACCACGCGCATCGGCAGTTCCTCGGAACTGGCGACCTTGGGCGTGTTCGACAGCCGCATGAACAGTTCGATGTCCGGCTCGCGCACCTGCTTGAGCATGAAGGTCTTGAGCGGCTTCGAACCGATGTCCAGTGCCTGCTCGAAGCCGATGCGGTTCTCGGTCAGCGGCAGGTAGGCATCCGTATAGATCTTCTCGCCGACTGGCGCCATGATGAAAAAGCTCAGGAACAGCGCCAGACCGACCAGCACCTGGTTCGGCGGGCTGGTCTGAGTGCCCATGGCCTGGCGCAGCATCGACAGCACGATGATGATGCGCGTGAAGCTGGTCATCATTAGGATGACCGCCGGCAGGAAGGACAGGCTGGTCAGCAGCAGCAGCGTCTGGATCGACAGCGACCAGTTGGTACCGCCGCCGGCCGCAGGCGTGCTGGTCAGTGCGGGCAGCGCCTGTGCGTGGATTTCGGGCGCGCCCAGCAGGGTCAGTGCCGCCAGCGCGGCGGGAAACAGCAGCCGGCGCATCATGGACGGCCCGCCTTCAGCCTGGCCAGCAGTGCGCCGAAATCCGGTGCCGCCTTCTTTCCCTCGCTGTCATCACCGTGCGGGCTGGCCAGTTCGCCGCGCGGCAGCGTCGCGATGCCGGTGACCGAACCGGGTGCGACGCCGACCACCAGCCAGTGTTCGCCGATTTCCAGCAGAACCACGCGTTCGCGCGAGCCGACCGCAATGCCGCCGACCGTGCGGAACGGTGCCGTACCGCCGAGGCGTCCGCCCGAAATCCGGCGCAGCAGCCACAGCACGGCAAACAGCACAGCCAGCACCAGACCGAGCGCACCGAGCATCTGTATCACGGCGCCGGAGCCTGAACCGGCCGTTGCGGGCGGTGTAGCGTCGGCCGCGTGCAGCGGGCCGCCGAAGCAAAGCAGCAGAAAAGGAATGAATCTGTTCATGAGCACAGGCTAGCGCGCGGGCCCGACTGTTCAGCACTGGAATAGAAGCGCTTTCGGGCGGCAATTTCTGCCACCCGTGGCGGGTGGCTGTCGTCGACATGCCAGTCTCCCGGCAGTATGGCGGTGAACCGGCGCCGGAAGTCTGCCTGCGCGGGGAAATCGGAATTCCGTTGCAACGGTACGCAGCGTCAGACCGATACGTGCTCAGTGCCGTCCGAGTGCATCCTCGATCTTCTTCTCGGTCTTGTACTGGCTCAGCGAATAGACGGCCCACAGCGCGGCAGGGATCCAGCCCAGCAGCGTGAGCTGCAGCAGCAGGCAGACGATGCCGGCGATCGGGCGGCCGATGGTGAAGAACACCATGAAGGGCAGAAAGATGGCGAGCAGCAGGCGCATGGCAGATTCTCGGAGATCGGGAGTCGGAAACGCTACCGGTCGCTGCCGGAATGAGCAAGACCGGTGAAAAGAAAAAGGGCGACGCATCTGCGTCGCCCCCGGCTGTTCATCCTGCCGATTACCCCGGCAGGGCAGCGTTTCCGTTTCAGCGTTTCAGTTTCTTCATGCGTTCGGCTGGCGTGATGATGTCGGTCAGGCGGATGCCGAATTTCTCATTGACGACCACGACCTCGCCCTGGGCGATCAGCGTGCCATTGACCAGCACGTCCATCGGTTCGCCGGCCATGCCGTCCAGTTCCACGACCGAGCCGTGACCCAGCTGCAGCAGGTTGCGGATCGAAATCTTGGTGCGGCCCAGTTCCACGGTCAGCTGTACCGGGATGTCGAGGATCATTTCGAAGTCGCGCAGACCTTCGGTCTTGTTCGCCGCATCGCCGAACTGCTGGAAGATGTTTGCCGGTTGAGCCACCGGAGCGGCTTCTGCGTCGAGTGCAGCCAGAGCGTCGTCCGCCGTGGTCTGCTCGGACATCGCGGCGGCCCAGTCGTCGTCGCTGACCTGTTGTTCGGCGTCGGCCAGATCACTCATGATGGTTCCTCACCCGTCTTCCTGCCCTGAACGTTCAGGGCATGCTCGATCAATTCTTCTTCACCGGCCATGAAGCGCTCTATCCTCAGCGCGTATCGGCCGCCTTGTATGCCATAACGGCATTCCAGTACCGGGATGCCATCGACTTCGGCATGTACAGTTTCTGGAATGGTTATCGGAATGATGTCGCCAACCTTTAGGTTGTTCAGGCCACCCAGCGTGAGCGATCCTTCACCCAGCGTGACCGCAAGTTCGACTGCGGCATCCTGCACCTGACGGGTCAGCAGGTTGATCCAGCGGTTGTCGGAACTGACGCTGTCGCTCTGCATCGACGAGTTCAGCGTGTCGCGCAGCGGTTCGACCATGGAATAGGGCAGGCAGATGTGCATCTCGGCCGACACGCCGCCCAGTTCGACGGTGAAGGTGGCCGCGACCACGATTTCCGACGGGGTGGCGATGTTCGCGAACTGCGAGTTCATCTCCGAGCGCATGTAGTCGAACTTGATCTTGAACACCGGCTCCCAGGAGCGCTCGTATTCGGCGAAGAACACTTCGAGCAGGCCGTGGATGATGCGCTGTTCGGTCGGCGTGAAATCGCGCCCTTCGACTCGTGTATGGAAGCGGCCATCGCCACCGAACATGTTGTCGATGACCAGAAACACCAGATTCGGGTCGAACACCACCAGACCGGTGCCGCGCAGCGGCTTGACCTGGACCAGGTTCAGATTGGTCGGCACCACCAGGTTGCGGATGAATTCCGAATACTTCTGCACGCGGATTGGACCGAGCGAGATTTCGGCGCTGCGCTGCATGAAGTTGAACAACCCGATGCGCAGGTAGCGCGCGAATCGCTCGTGGATCAACTCCAGCGTGGGCATGCGCCCACGCACGATTCTTTCCTGAGTGCCGAGGTTGTACGGGCGAACGCCGCCCGTATCTTCGGCTTCGACCGCTTCGTCGGCCTCGCCGGTGACACCCTTGAGCAGGGCATCGACCTCTTCCTGGGAAAGAAAATCGGACATGAATTTCCCTACTGGATGATGAAGGACGTGAAGAGCACGGCTTCGACCGGACCGACCGGCTCTTGCGGTTCGCCCTTCTTGTTCGTAGGCACTTCGCCCACGATGGCGTTGACCGCGTGCTTGATTTCGGTGGCCAGCGCCTCGCGGCCTTCCGGATGGCTCAGCTCCGACGCCTTCTTGCCGGACAGCAGCAACAGTACGTGGTGGCGTATTTCAGGCGTGTAGGCTTTCACGTGGTCGGCCGCGTGCGCCTCGTCAACCTTCAGCGACGCCTTCACCTGCAGGTATTGATCGACATTCGATTCCGGCTGCAGATTGACCGTGAAAGGCTCCAGTTCGACGAATGCCGGCGGCAGGCCCTTGGCTTCGGCTTCCTTCTTCTTCTTGAGCTTGGCCTTCTTGGCTTCCTTCGCGGCGGCGTCCGGGTCCTCGTCGGACATTTCGTCGGCACTGGCCTCGTCGGCTGCGGCCTGGTGGCTGGCCGAGATCATGAAGAACGCAGCGCCGCCGCCGATCAGCACGAGCGCGACGACGCCGGTGATGATGAACAGCATCTTCTTGCTCTTTTTCGGCGCTTCGCCTGCGGCTTCGTCTGCGGTTGCAGCTTTGGACATGATGTTCGCTCCAGTATGGTTCGGAATTGTCGGCGGGTACTGATGCCTTTCAATGTCCGAATAACGGCCGAATGACCCGTTTTTTTAGTGCTGATGCGGTACTGGTCGTCAGGAGTTCGTGTTTTTCCGCTCAGGCAAACAGGTCTACGAGGCCTGCACCGCGTCGGGCCGGCGCCGCGATCACGCCTTCCACGGCAGCCGATCCGTCGCGTCCGCGACCGTCCCGGCCGTTGCCGTGGCCGCGTTCGCCCGACGGGTGATCGCTGCTGACATTGGCTTCGCCCAGCGAGATGCCACCGCCGGCCAGCATTTCGCGCAGGCGCGGCATGGCCTGTTCCAGTGCCTCGCGCACCTGCGGGCTAGCCGAAACGAACTGCGCACTGCTCTGGTCAGGACCGATCTGCAATGAGATTTCTATGCGGCCCAGATGCGGCGGGGTCAGTACCAGTTCCGCACTGCTCGATCCCTGGTCCGCGAGCCAGGTCACCTGATGGCCGACGTCGTCCGCCCAGCCCGGATGCGTGATTGGGGTGGCCACGGCCAGTTCGGTGGCCGGGCGTTGCGCGGCGCTGAGGTGTGCGCGGAAATCCGTGTGCTGTGCCGTCTGAGCGGCCTGCTGACCGGCATCCGGCAGCAGCTCGGTCAGCGGGGTGGTTTCCGGCATCTTTTTGCCGTCGGCAGCCTCCGGCGTGCCGGTGCGGGCGGCAATCGCTGCCGTCGGCAATGCCGCTTCCGGTTTGCCGTTGCCGGCGCGTGCGTCGCGGTCGAGCTGAACATCGACCAGATCCTGCCCGTCCTCGTCGAGCTTCGGTGCCGTTCTGGCAGCCAGCTGTTCGGCGATCGGCAGCGCGGTCGGAGGCGGCACCAGCGTGGCGGCGATCAGGTCGGTCGTTACCGGCAGCGCAGTGGCATCGCCGGTCGCATCGAGCGGATCCTTGCCGTCTTCCGGCCCATCAGCCTCCGCCGCAGCGATGTCCGCCAGCAGCGTGGTGTCGGCGCCTGCGGGTGCGGCGTTCAGGTTGTCCTTCAGCAGGGCGGCGAAGGCGACCGTCGCGTCCTCGGTAGAGGCATCCGCACCGATGCCGCGTACCTCGCCGACCGGACCGCCGGAAGCGGGCGTTGCCGTGGTTGAAGGAAGCTTGAGTGCGATGTCTGCCATGGTGATCTCTCCAGTGATGGATGGATCACAGCACTATCCGTGCCAGGGAGGGCGGTTCAGTCGTCGTTCATCTGACGACAGGGGCGGTCGTCGGCTACGCGCTGCTCGGCCCGCGCTTCGCGCCGGACGATATTGGCCTGATGGCGGTCGGACAGGGTTTCAAAAGCCTTGACGCGGGTGCGTGTGTCCAGCCACTCGCGCTGGCCTGCCTGGGCGCGGTCACGCGACTGCGCGACCTGGTATTCCTGTTGCCGGATCGCGTCGTCGATGCGGGCCAGAAAGGCGCGGTAGTTCGTCCACTGACCCGGCGTCAGTCCGTCGCGCGCCGCCGCCATGAACTGGCCCTGATATTCGGTGCGGTAGTCCTCAAGCAGGGTCAGCTTGCGCGCCTGATCCTGTTCGCTGGCCAGCAGTGCGGCAAATGCGCGCGCCGCCTCGTCCATGCGGTTCTGGCTCAGGTCGAGAATGGTTTGCAGTCGGAAAGGTTCAGCCATGGCGATGCAAGGATGTTCCACTTCGCGTGTCGGTGGCTTGCTTCAGGTCATGCCGGCGGTGCCCGTGACGATTTTTTGCAATCACGGAGTCATGCCGAATATCTGGTGCAGCTTCATCACCGCATCCTCGTACCCTTCGCGTTCGTCCATGCGCTGCTGCAGGAAGGCTTCCAGCGTCGGGAACATGTTGACCGCCAGATCCAGCTGCGGATCGGAGCCGGGCGAATAGGCACCGACCGAAATCAGGTCGCGGGCGCGCTGGTAGCGTGACCACAGTCCCTTGAAACGGCGCACCAGATCGAAATGGCTGGGCTTGACCAGGCCGTGCATGACGCGCGATACCGACTGTTCGATGTCGATCGCCGGGTAGTGGCCGCCGTCGGCCAGCTGGCGGGTCAGCACGAAGTGGCCGTCAAGGATGGCGCGGGCCGAGTCGGCGATCGGATCCTGCTGGTCGTCGCCTTCGGCCAGCACGGTGTAGAAGGCCGTGATCGAACCGCCGCCTTCCGGGCCGTTGCCGGCGCGCTCGACCAGCTGCGGCAGGCGCGCGAACACCGATGGCGGATAACCGCGCGTGACTGGCGGTTCGCCGATGGCCAGCGCGATCTCGCGCTGCGCCATCGCGTAGCGGGTCAGCGAATCCATGATCAGCAGCACGTGCCGGCCCTGGTCGCGGAACCACTCGGCCACCGTGGTGGCGTAGGCCGCGCCCTGCAGCCGCATCAGCGGGCTGGTGTCGGCGGGTGCCGCGACCACTACCGAACGCACCAGGCCGGCTGCGCCCAGGATCTGTTCGATGAATTCCTTCACTTCGCGGCCCCGTTCGCCGATCAGCCCTACCACGACCACCTCGGCCGACGTGAAACGCGCCATCATGCCCAGCAGCACCGATTTGCCGACGCCCGAGCCTGCGAACAGGCCGATGCGCTGGCCACGGCCGACTGTCAGCAGCGAATTGATGGAGCGGATGCCGACGTCCATGGTGCGGCGTATCGGTTCGCGCAGCAGCGGATTGACGGCGCGGCTGGCGACCGAGCGCGAATGCCGGGTCACGATCGGGCCGAGTCCGTCCAGCGGGCGGCCGGCGCCATCGACCACGCGGCCGAGCAGTGCGTCGCCGACCGGCAGGTGCTTGGCGCGGTCGGATGCGCGCCGGCGCGGTTCCAGCCGCTCGGTCGGTGTCGGACGCTGCGGCGCGGTTTCCAGTGGAATGACCTGGGCACCGGGCGCCAGACCGATCACGTCGTCGGTCGGCATCATGAACAGCTTTTCGCCGTTGAAGCCGACCACTTCCGCCTCGCAGCTGTTGCCGCCCGGCACCATGATGCGGCAGCCGGATCCGAGCGGCAGCTTCAGACCGGCCGCTTCCATCACCAGGCCATTGATGCGGGTGAGCCGGCCGGCATGCTGGTAGGGATTGATGCGTCCGGCCAGCGTGCCGCAGTCGGCGAGAAAGCCCGACCACTTGGCGACGTGCGCGTTGTCCGGCACCGGTGCCTCGGGTGCCCTGACTGCCTCGCCGTCGAGTTCGTCGTCGGTCAGCACGTCAGTCACGTTCGATCCAATCCGTATCGTCGGCCAGTGCCTCGACGATGCGCGTCCAGCGCGTCGCCAGCGTCGCGTCGATGTGGCTGCCGCCGGCTTCCACCTTGCAGCCGCCGCGCGCGATGCCTTCATCCTCAAAGATTCGGTGGCCGGCGTGGGCCAGCTGGTCGCCCGCATGCGATCGCACCAGCGACGCATCCTCCGGGTTCAGATAGACCGCGGTGTGCTGGTGCGGCAGTTGGTTGATCGCCTCCCGAACCACGCTGATCACCACCTCAGGCTTGACCTCGATGGTCTGGCGCACGACCTGGCGGGCAATTTCGACACCCAGCTGCAGCACGTCCTGCGCCACCCGCGTATCGAGTGCGGCCAGCGCCTCTTCCAGCTGTTCAATGACGCTGTGCAGGCGCATCGCCTCCATGCGCACACGCGCCGTGCCTTCTTCATAGCCGGCTGCGTAGCCTTCCCGGTGTGCGTCCTGCTGCAGCCTTTCCAGTTCGTCGGCGGTCGGCAGCTTGAACGCGGGTTCCGGCAGCGGTTCGGGTTCCGGTTCCGGTGCGACCGGCGACTGGCCGGCCGTCTGCGCGGCAGCGGCCTCCGCATCGGCCTGACGCGCATCCTGCGCGTCCTGATCGAACACCGGCAGCTTCCACTGCGTGAAGGCAAACGCGCCGTCGCCGGTCATCGATTCGTGCTCCGCGCGAGCTCAGCGTGATGCCCGGTCACACCATTTCCTCGCCGCCCTTGCCGCCCATGACAATCTGGCCTTCTTCCGCCAGCCGGCGTGCGATCTTAAGGATTTCCTTCTGCTCGCCCTCGACTTCGGACAGCTTGACCGGGCCGCGGCCTTCCAGATCCTCGCGCAGCGATTCGGCTGCGCGCGACGACATGTTCTTGAATATCTTCTCGCGCAGTTCCGGCGAGGCGCCCTTGAGCGCCAACACCAGCTGATCGCCGCTGACTTCGCGCAGCAGCGTCTGGATGCCGCGGTCGTCGATGTCGAGCAGGTTCTCGAACACGAACATTTCGTCGACGATTTTCTGCGCCAGTTCGGCGTCGTATTCCTTGACCGCGTCAAGGATGGCCGATTCGTTCGCGCTGCCGACGAAACCCAGTATTTCCGCGGTCGCCTTGATGCCGCCCAGCGCCGTCTTCTTCATCTTGGCCGAGCCGGACAGCACACGCGACATGGCCTCGTTCAGCTCCTTCAGCGCCACCGGCTGCACGCCGTCGAGCGTCGCGATGCGCAGCACGATGTCGTTGCGCAGGCGCTCGCCGAACAGCTTGAGCACTTCGGCTGCCTGGTCGAATTCCAGATGGGTCAGGATGGTGGCGATGATCTGCGGGTGTTCGTTCTTGATCAGATTGGCGATGGTCGGCGCATCGAGCCACTTCAGGCCTTCGATGCCGGCGGTGTCCGAATCGTTGAGAATGCGCGACAGCAGGTGGCCGGCACGCTCCTCGCCGAGCGCCTTGGTCAGCATGTTGCGGATCAGCGTCTCGTCGGCCGACACGCGGCTGCCTGCCGACGTGGCTTCGTCGAACAGGTCGAGCACCGCGGTCACCTTCTCGCGCGGCACGTTCTTCAGGCCGGCCATCGCGGTACCTATCTTCTGCACCTCGCGCGGCCCGAGGTGCTTGAGTACCTCGGCGGCGGCGTCCTCGCCCAGCGTCACCAGCAGCAGCGCGCTGCGTTCGATACCTTCATCATTCATCGCCGCTCACCCAATGCTTGATCACTTCCGCGATCGCCTTCGGATCACTGCTGGCCATCGTACGCGCGGCGTGCAACTTGGTTTCGAAATCATGTGCTGCGCGGGCTTCGGGCGACAGTTCGAGCTGGGCAGCGCTGCCGCCCGCCAGGCTGGCCATCGGCTGGCCGTCCTCGTCCAGCGTGACGTCGCGTACCCCTGATTCCTCGTCCTTCTCCTGCGGCGTCGTCAGGTTGCGCACCAGCGGGCGCAGTACGCCGAACAGCAGATAGGCGGCGACGCCGGCCACCAGCAGGTACTTGACCAGTTCGCGCGCCAGGCCGGTCATTTCCGGATCTTTCCAGATCGGCGTATTGGCCACTTCGTCACGCACTTCGGTGAACGGTGCCGACGCGACGTTCAGCGTATCGCCGCGCGCCTCGCTGAAACCCATGGCTTCACGCGTCAGGTCGTTGATGCGCTTGATTTCCTCTTCGGTCGGCGGAATCGGCTTGGTCTTGCCGTCCTTGTCGGTCTCGATGCGCTGCGCCACCAGCACCGCCACCGACAGGCGCTTGATCTGGCCGACCGGCTGCCGGATGTGCTGCACCGTCTTGTCCAGCTCGAAATTTGTGGTCGAATCCTTGCGCGTGTTGATCGGTACCGGCTGGTTGTCGACCGTCGCGCCAGCAGCGCCTGCCGGCGCGGCCGGTTTGGTGATCGGCGCGGTCGCCGGGGCCGGCGGCTGATTGCTCAGCGAACCCGGCACGCCGCCGGCGGTCGGCTGGTTGCTGATCGATTCGCTCAGCTGCTGGCTGCGGATCGCCGCCTGCGGCGTGGGATTGGGCTTGTAGGTTTCCGCTGTCTGCTCGGCCTGGCTGAAATCGATGTCGGCCGCAGTCTGCACGCGGTAGTTGCCGCGGCCCATGATGGGCTCGAGCATGGCTTCGATGCGCCGGATGGTCGAAGTTTCGATGTCGCGTACGTATTTCAGCTGGGTCGGATTCAGCGAGCTGCTGTCCTTCGGGTCGCGGTCGTTCGACAGCAGATTGCCGTTCTGGTCGAGTACCGACACATTGGCCGGCGACAGCTGAGGCACGCTGGATGCCACCAGATGCACGATGCCGCCGACCTGTTCCGGCGTCAGTGTGCGGCCGCCCAGCAGACCGAGCACGACCGAAGCGGACGGCTTCTGGTCGTCGCGCAGGAAGGCGCTCTGTTTCGGGATGGCCAAGTGCACGCGTGCATTGTCGACTGCGGCCAGCGTACCGATGGTGCGTGCCAGTTCGCCTTCCAGCGCGCGCTGGTAGGTCACCTGTTCGGAAAACTGCGACTGACCGAGTTTCTGCGACTCCATCAGTTCGAAGCCGACCGAGCCTCCGCGCGGCAGGCCCTGGGCCGCCAGCTTGAGCCGGGTGTCGTGGACGAACTGGGACGGCACGAGGATGGCATGCCCGCCTTCGGAGAACTTGTGCGGCACGTTCTGCTGCTGCAGCAGCGCGACGATGGCACCGCCGTCCTTGTCGTTGATGTTGGAGAACAGCACCTCGTAGTCCGGCGTGCGGCTCCACAGCAGCAGGCCGACCAGCAGGGCGATCGCCATGGCGGCGCCACCTGCCAGCGCCATCTTCTTCTGCATCGGCATCTCGGCCAGACGCTGCGCGGCCAGTGCGAGCGGCGTGGCCGGGGCGGCGTTCGGATCGAGTACGGCGTTGGCTGCGGCCATGGTTCGTCTCTTGCAGGTTACTGGTTTCCGGTGTGCCGACGGATCGATCCACCTTGCGGGATGGGACGGATTGTCGGCCGCCCTCGCGCGAGCCGTTCCGCGGATAAGGCGGTGTTTTGGCCGGCTGATTTCGCTAAGCGCATGGCTTGGCCCTTGCTACGCTGGCACGGTCGATAAATCCCTGCACATCTGCGCCCCAGGCATGGCTGACCAATCCGCGAACCCGACTGACAACGCCCGCATCGCCCCGGAAGAGGCGGCGCGGCTGGCGGAAGCATTCCGGCTGTTCAACGCGGCGTCGGCCGAATTGTCCGAGGCCTACGGCACGCTCGAGCGGCAGGTGGCCAGCCTGACCGAGGAACTGGCCGCCGCCAATGGCGAATTGCGCCGGCAGTACGAGGAGAAGGCGCGCCTGACCGATCGCCTGTCCACGCTGCTCAACCAGCTGCCGGCCGGTGTCGTCGTGGTCGATGGCCGGGACTGCATAGAACAGGCCAATCCGGCCGCCTTCGACATGGTGGGGGCGAGCGCCGGACAGGCATGGAGTTCGTGCGCCGCGCGCCTGCAGCCGGCGGATGCGCCGGCCGAATGGGACTGCACCGGCTCCGACGGCGCGCAGCGCCGGCTGTCGGTCGGCGAGGCCTCGCTGGCCGGAGAAAACGCGCGCATCGTGCTGCTGCACGACATGACGCGCCAGCATTCACTGAAGATTGCGGCCGCGCGCAACGAGCGCCTGGCGGCCATGGGTGAAATGGCCGCCTCGCTCGCGCATCAGTTGCGCACGCCGCTGGCCGCTGCAACGCTCTATGTCGGCACGCTGATCGGACGCGACATGCCGAGCGCCGACGTGCGTTCGATCGCCTCGCGCGCCCAGGACCGGCTGCGCCACCTCGAACGCCTGATCCGCGACACGCTGATGTTCGCGCGCGGAGAAGTGCTCGGCCGCGAGGCGATAGACGTCGCTGCGCTGATCGAGGAATTGCACCACACCGTCGAACCGGTAGCGCGCCAGGCCGGCGTCGGGCTGGTGGTCGATCCGGCGCCCGCCGACACGACGGTGTCCGGCGACCGCAAGGCCATCGCCAGCGCGCTGGTCAGCCTGCTGGAAAACGCCGTGCAGGCCTGTGCCAGTGGCGGCGAGGTCGGTCTGGCCGTGTCGGTCGACCCGGTCAGCCTGTGCTTCACGGTGCGCGACAACGGACGCGGCATCCCGCACGACATACAGGAGCGGCTGTTCGAACCCTTCTTCACCACGCGTGAGGAAGGAACCGGACTCGGGCTGGCGATCGCACGCGGCGTCGCCCGCGTTCACGGCGGCGACATCGAATGCCGGTCGGCACCGGACGAGGGCAGCTGCTTCACGCTGCGCCTGCCGGTGCGGACCGAAAGCAGTGTTCAAGAGGAAGAGCTGGAGAGCGGGCAATGAGCGAAAAGCTGAACATCCTGGTGGTCGAGGACGAACCGAATCTGCGCGATGCACTTTGCCTGGCCATCGAATGCGCCGGCCACCGGGTGATCGGCGCGGCAGACGGCCCGCAGGCATTGCGCATGATCGAGCGCAACACCGGCGAGCACGCGCTGAACCTGGTCATCACCGACCTGCGCATGCAGCCGATGGACGGCCTGACCCTGCTGCGCGAGATCCGCTCCCGCGAGGCCGCGCTGCCGGTACTGCTGATGACCGCATTCGGCGACGTCGAGAAGGCTGTGGCGGCGATGCGTGCCGGTGCCTGCGACTTCCTGCTCAAGCCGTTCGAACCGGATGTGCTGCTCGCCCACATCGAGCGCTATGCCATACCCGTTGTGACCCCGACCGACATGGTGGCGGAGGACACGCGCACCCGGCAGGTGCTGGGTCTGGCGTCGCGCGTGGCCAAATCCGAAGCCACCGTGCTGCTGACCGGCGAATCCGGAACCGGCAAGGAAGTGTTTGCCCGCTACATCCACCAGCAGTCGAACCGTGCCGGCAAGCCGTTCATCGCGATCAACTGTGCCGCCATCCCCGACAACCTGCTGGAAGCGACGCTGTTCGGCTACGAGAAGGGCGCCTTCACCGGCGCCACCACGGCGCAGGCGGGCAAGTTCGAACAGGCCGACGGCGGCACGCTGCTGCTCGATGAAATTTCCGAAATGCCGCTGTCGCTGCAGGCCAAGCTGCTGCGCGTGCTGCAGGAGCGCGAGGTCGAGCGCGTCGGCGGCAAGAAGCCGGTGCCGCTGGACATCCGCGTGCTGGCCACCAGCAACCGCGACATGGAGGCCGAGGCAAGGGCCGGCCGTTTCCGCGAGGACCTGTACTACCGGCTCAATGTGTTCCCGATCGGCATTCCGTCGCTGCGCGATCGCCCGGCCGACATCGTGCCGCTGGCGCGCCACTTCCTGGCGGCCTGCGGCCGTGCCCAGGGACGCGTGCTGCACCTCGGAGCGTCGGCGGCGGCAATCCTTGCCGCCCATGACTGGCCCGGCAATGTGCGCGAACTGGAAAACACCATGCAGCGTGCGGCCATCCTGGCGCCTGACGACGTCGTTGAAGCCGAACACATCGTGCTCGGCGGACAGCGGGCACCGATCCGCCCGCCGGTCGATATCCGGCCGGCACCCGAAGCCGCGCCGCCCCATCCGGCCGCCAACGATGCACCGCCCAACGCCACGCCGGATGCGCCTTTGAAGGTGAAGTCGGTGCGCGACATGGAACGGGACCTCATCCTCGAAACCCTGGCGGCGGTGGGGGGCTCGCGCAAGAAGGCGATCGAGAAACTGGGTATCTCGGAGCGCACGCTGCGGTATAAACTTGCGCGCTACAAGGCGGACGGCCTGCTGCGGGAAGGTTGAAGGGCGTCTGGCATTCGCGTGGTCCGGAATTTGCTACATATCCGGTAACCGGGTGACAACCGCCGTAATGGCGGTCAGTGGGCGGCATTTATTGCCGCCCGGCAATGGAGGAAGACCATGAGTACCAGCCTGAACCAGATGATTACCGAGCTGCGCTCGACCGCGCAGGTCGCTGCCGGCAAGCCGGTCGGCAAGGTGGATGCCGACTCCGGCGCCAGTTTCGGCGACGCGCTCAAGTCGGCGATCGAACAGGTCAATGCCGCGCAGCAGCAGGCGCAGCAGATGTCGGAGGGCTTCATCACCGGCTCGTCGGAAGCCAATCTGCAGGACGTGATGATCGCCTCGCAGAAGGCCAGCCTGTCCTTCCAGCAGATGGTGCAAGTACGCAACAAGCTGGTGAATGCCTACCAGGACATCATGAACATGAGCGTCTGAGCGGGTTCGCCCTGCTTGAAGAAACCGGCCGCGAGGCCGGTTTTTTTTCGTCGGTGGTGGGGCAAGGTGCGAGGGGTACACTGGGCGGCTGGAGGAGACAATCATGAAAATACGCTTTCTCGGCGCAGCCGGAACGGTCACCGGTTCGCGCTACCTGCTGACCCACGGCGGGCAGAACCTGCTGGTCGACTGCGGTCTGTTCCAGGGTGTCAAGAACATCCGCAGCCGCAACTGGAAGCCGTTTCCGGTGGCGCCGAAGGACATTTCGGCGATCGTGCTGACGCACGCCCACCTCGACCACTCCGGTTATCTGCCGCGCCTGATGCGCGAGGGCTTCGACGGCCCGGTGTGGACCACGCCGGCCAGCCGGGAACTGGTCGAAATCCTGCTCGAGGACAGCGCCCATCTGCAGGAAGAGGATGCGCGCCACGCCAACCGGCACGGCTACAGCAAGCATCATCCGGCCGAACCGCTGTACACCGCCGAGGACGCCCGTCATGCGATGAAGCATGTGCGCAGCACCGGCTTCGGCGAACCGGTGACCATAGGCCCGTTCCATGTCACGTTCTCGGGAGCCGGGCACATCCTGGGCGCCGCCAGCATCAGGGTTGAGTGCGCCGGAAAGAGCATCACCTTCAGCGGAGATCTCGGTCGTCCGGACGATCCGGTCATGAAGCCGCCGGAACCGCTGGCACCGACCGACTGGCTGGTGGTCGAGTCGACCTATGGCGACCGGCTGCATCCGAAGGACGACCCCTACGAGACGCTCGCCGGCATCGTCAGCCGCACGGCGGCACGCGGCGGTACCGTGCTGCTGCCGTCGTTCGCCGTCGGGCGCGCGCAGGCGCTGATGTACCTGCTGTCACGGCTGATGGACGAGCACCGCATCCCCGAACTGCCGGTTTTCCTGGACAGTCCGATGGCGATCGACGTCACCGGCGTGTTCCGTCACTACCGCCACGAACACCGACTCAGCCAGGATGCCTGCGACCGCGTACGCGACGCGGTCACCTACACCCGCACGCCGGAGGAATCGGAAGCGCTGGCGTCCAACCGCTACCCGAAGGTGATCATCGCCGGTGCCGGCATGCTCAATGGCGGTCGCATCCTGCACCAACTGATCGCCTTCGGTGCCGACCCGCGCAACACCGTCGTCATCGCCGGCTTCCAGGCTGAAGGTACGCGGGGTGACGCGCTGCTCAAGGGAAAGCGCTCGCTGCGCATATTCGGCAGCGATGTGCCTATCAACTGCGAGGTCACGCAGATCGAAGGCCTGTCGGCGCATGCCGACTACAGCGAAATACTCGACTGGCTGCGTCCGTTGGAGCGCGCGCCGCGCCGTGTCTTCGTCACGCACGGGGAGCCGGTTGCGTCCGACAGCCTGCGGCAGAAGCTGGAACATGAACTGGGCTGGAGCGCCGTCGTGCCGGAACAGGACGAGGCGTTTGACCTGAAGTGAGGCCGGGGCCGATGGCGCGACCGATCCGGTTGCACACGCTGATCACGGTGGGGCGCTTCGACCGGGGCAGCGATGCCCCGGATCGGGTCCCCGTCCGCGTGCAGAGCTAGCGTAGCTGGAGTATCCAGCGCACCAGCGCTCTGGCTTCTTCCTCGCTGACCCGGGACGGCTCGGTCTTCGGCGGCATCATCATGTCGCCCCAGTGACCCCAGCCACCTTCCCTGACGCGGCTCACCAGCATGTCGGATGACTCGGGACGGTCACGATATTTTTTTGCGATCGCCCGGAAAGAAGGACCCGAAGCTTTCCCGTCCATGGCGTGGCAGGCCGTACATTGCTTTTCGGCGGCAAGCTGGGGATTGGCTGACGCGGGATTCGCGACGGCGGCCGTTGCGAGGGCAAGCACGATCGCGCTCAACGGCTGTTTCATGACAGTTCCTCCGCAGGATGAAGAATACGCGTGCCAGCTGCCCCTGCTGCCTGCCTTGTCGGGTACCAAGGCGTCGCAGGTGTTCCCGCGTAGTGCGCCGGCAGGGATTTGGCGGTCGACGTCGGTTGCGGCAAGCGTGGCGGGGCGCGCAGCGACGATATCAGGAAGCCGGAACCGGTGGTGAAATCGGAGGGGCGGCTCAACGGCGCGGCGGCGGTTCGTTGACCAGTGCCCAGAAGATGCCCAGATTGGCGACCGTGCGCGAGAACTGGTCGAAATCCACCGGCTTCACCACGTAGGCATTGATCCCCTGTTCATAGCAACGGCGCAGGTCCGGGTCTTCCCGCGATGAGGTCATCACGACGACCGGCACCGTGCGCAAGCCCTCGTCACGGCGCATTTCGGTCAGCATGGAAATGCCGCCCATGCGCGGCATGTTGAGATCGAGCAGCACGAACAGCGGATGTTCGTCCGTGCGCGCGGCAAAGCGGCCGCGGCGGTACAGATAGTCCAGACCTTCGACGCCATCGCGTGCGACCACGATGGTGTTGGCCAGCTTCAGCGTGCTCAGGCTGAGCAGCATCAGTTCGACGTCGTTGTCGTTGTCGTCGACGACCAGAATGTCACGCAAACGCTGGGGCATCGCCTGGCTCTCCGGATGACAGCGGGCCAGCCGTACCTGTCACGGTATCCGGCTGGCATGGCAGGGAAATGAAGAATGTCGCACCGATACCGACCTGTCCGTCGGCCCAGATGCGGCCGCCGTGGCGTTCGACGATGCGGCGCACGTTGGCCAGTCCGATGCCCGTGCCCTCGAATTCGCTTACATGGTGCAGGCGCTGGAATACGCCGAACAGCTTGTCGGCATACTGCATGTCGAAACCGGCACCGTTGTCCCGTATCCGGAAAACATGTTCGTTCGCGGAATCGGAAACGCAGTCGATCGAGATCACCGCCGGGTCGCGACCCCGCGTGTATTTCACCGAGTTGGCGAGCAGGTTGTAGAACGCCTGGTAGAGCAGGGCCGGATCCGCACTGACCGCCGGCAGCTTGCCGACCCGGACTTCGATCGGCCGCCCCTCCATTTCGGGCCCAAGTTCGGTCAGCACTTCTTCGATCAGAGCCTTCGGATCGCACGAGACCCGCCGCATTTCGCTGCGGCTGGCATGGGAAAATGCGAGCAGGCCTTCGACGATTTCGCTCAGGTGGTGCACCGAGGCGCGGATGCGCACGAGGTATTTGAGTGCCGGATGGTCCGGAGAAATCGCCGAACTGTCTGCCAGTATCCGGGCGAATCCTTCGATGTGGCGCAGCGGGCCGCGGACATCGTGCGAGATGGCGTAGGACAGCGATTCGAGTTCGTCGATCTGCAGTTTCATCCGGTCGTTCAGGGCCTGCAACTCATCCTCGTACTGCCGGCGGCGGACGATTTCAGCATGCAGTTCCTCGTTTGCCTGCCGCATCGATTCCGGACTGGGCAGCGCCAGCGCGACCGGCACCATCCGCCAGGCGAGCCATGCCGTTACAGCCGACACGCCAGCGGTGAACAGGCGCAGCCAGCCATCGAGCCAGAAATCCGGATGCCAGAGCGTCCAGACGTCCATCACGTGCGTGATGCCGCATGCGAGGATGAATACGCCGAACATCACGAATATCTGACGGAAGCCGAGGTCGGTGCGTCGGCGAACGAATACCCACAACGTCACCGGAATGCTGAAGTAGGCGAGCGCGATCAGCGAGTCGGACACCACGTGCAGCAGGAGAAGGTCCGCCTGCCACGACAGGCAGTAGCCGTGGGGCAGCAGCGTCTGAATTCCGTTCACCATGCCGCCGCCTCCCTGCGATGTTTTGCCGCTTCCGACCTGCGGAAGGAAGGACTCTATCTTCGCCCGCGGGTTCCGTCAGCAGGACAAATGGATGAGTGGGCTGCGCTCAGGGGCGGTTGCGTTCGTGCTCCAGACGCATGATGTAGCGCTGGATCAGGACGTCCGCCGCCGGCGGCAGGTCGACGAACTGGCATCCGGCGCGCAACTCGCTGCCACTGCGTTCGGTGACGCGGAACATGTTGCGCACCTGCAGAGTGGCCGTGATGGTGCCCAGCTCTGGCAGCGTGATCTGGCAGTCGTCGATCCGGCTATCCACCGACAGGCTCAGGCCGCTCGGCGGCGCCACCACGGCAAGCCCGCCGCCGGAAATGTCGACCACGGTTGCTTCGACCATGCGCCCGCCACCGTCTCCCGCGGGGATGAGGCAGTGCAGCCGCGGACTCTGCGGCAGGATGAGACGGTAGTAGTCGCGCCGCTGCAACCGCAGCATGCGTGAGGGCAGCGGCACTTCGAGTGCCGGGCTGCCTTCGAACGTGACTGCCGTGCAGCGCGGCACCATGAACTGCACCTTCACCCGTTCGAGCGAGGTCAGGAAGACCAGTGGAGACGATTTCAGCGCCTGTTCCAGCTGCTTCGGGTCCCGCGGTGCATCGATCACCAGCACGCTGCGTTCGTCGTCCACGGCGAGCACGACACTCAGGAAGGGATCGCTCGAACGTCCTGCGTAGATCGCGAGGTTGGCCTTGCGGTCCATTATTGCCCGCAGGTAGAACACGACGTCGGTCTGTCCTTCCAGTACGTAGCGTGCAAAGTCGTCTGCATCAAGCAGATCGAACCGGATGTTCTCGGTCATTTCGGGTCATTCCTGTTCAGGGGCCGCGTCCTCTGCCGGGGACAACGGCCGGGCGATTGACGGTCACGGCGGGGACATCTTAACGGCTGGCATCGCCGAACTGTTCAATCCCTTTTCGACGCGATAGATCCAGGCGAGCAATTCGGCCACTGCGACGTACAGCTCCGGCGGAATGCGCTGATCCAGATCCAGGCCCATCAGCAGCGACACCATTTCGCGCGATTCGTGCACGAAGATGCCCGCTTCGCGTGCGCGGCGGATTATTTCGTCGGCCACCATGCCGCGGCCCTTGGCGACAACGCGCGGTGCAGCGTCGCCAGCGCCGTAGGCCAGCGCGACAGCCTGTGCGCGTGGTGACTGCGTCATGACACGGCGCCCCCCTCGTCATTCGCGCTGACCGGCGTAGCAACCGACGTATCGTCGCTGGCCACGGAAGGCGCGGCAAAGCTGACCGTGCCCAGCCGCAGGCCGGCGTCGGTCATGCGCTGCTGCAGTTCGACCAGTGCTGCGCCCATGCGCGCGCGCGCGTCGGCATCGGCTGACACATTGAGCGCGACGCCGTGGTCCTTCCACAACGTCAGCGAGGTTTCGATTTCGCCAAGACCGGGCAGCACGAGGCGCAGACGCGAGGTCCAGGGTACTTCGGCCGCCGGTTCGCTGCCGTCGCGATCACCGGAGGACTGCTGCTGTGCGTCGTCGATTTCAAGCTTCATCGTCTGGCCAGGCCAGGCCAGACCTTCCCAGGCGAGCGTGTGTTGCGACAGGCCGAGCAACTGGTTCTGCACCAGCGGGCGGAGTTCGCCCGGTGGGCCGGCGTCGGTCTTGGTGGTTTCAACGGTCTGTTTTGTCGGTACTTCAGCGGGTGCCGGGGCGAGCCGGGCTTCCGGAGCGCCCGCTTCGGCGCTGTCCACGTGGCCGGGCAACAGCGCCTTCTTCAACGGCGGATCAAAGGCGCGTTGCGGTTCGGCTGCGGTCGATTCTATGGTGCGTTCGCCGCTGACCCACTGTGCCTGATGCGCCTCGTAGAACAGGCCGCTCTGACCGATTGCCTGCGACAACCGGCCGGCAATCAGCGGCGTGGCGGCGCTGTCGGTCACGTTGGCGCTGGCACGCAGCATGGCGGTGTCGATCAGAGGCTGCCCGGCAGCCAGTTTTGCCGGTGGCGGAGCCGGCTGGTCGAGCAGGGCGCTGATGGTGCGCGCCGACTGGCTGATATGCACGGCATCGGACGTATCCGGTGCGGCGTTCTGCGGTGCGAGGGTGGCGATCAGGGTCTGGGCGCTGCGCCCGACATGGGTGAGCGTCACCGTACTGCCTTCGACAGCCGCCTGCGGCAACTGCAGGGTGACGGTCTGGCCGGCGACCTGTGCGCGGGCGCGGCCGTCCTGCAGGTTCTGGAGAATCAGTGCGCTGTAGCGATCGCCGGCCCGGAAGTCGGGCAGCTGGTCGCCGATCGGGCTGATGGCGCCCGTCACCTGCACCGATTCGCGAGTCAGCGCCGCCAGGCGTTGTGCGAGGCCCGGCAGCAGCTCGTTCATCGTTCGCTCAGGTGTTGCCGGCCCTGCCTGCCGGCAGGGTGCCGAGGAAAACCCGTACCTGTTCCATCCACGGTTCCACGTGGCGGCGCACTTCGGCGTCGTCGGCAAGTATCTGCTTCATCAGTTCGATCTTGCGGGCGCGCTCAGCCGCGCTGGAGACAGGTTCGTCGTTGTCGGCGATGCGCACGCGCAACGCCGATACGTTCTGTTCAAGCGTGACCAGACGGTCCCAGTCGTTCGCCCGCGCGGCTTCGACCATGTGGCTGGAAAGCTGGCGCATGTCTTCGAGCAGTGGCAGAGAGTTCATGTGGTCGGACCGTCTTGCATGTGATGCTGATTGTTCGGGGAGATTACCGGCAGCTTCCGGTTTTCAGGCGCGCATGTAGGCGGCTTTTACCGTGCAATTTCCGCCTTTGCCTACATCGGCGAACCTTGGACCAGTTTCTGCCGTATTTCCTCCCAGGCGCCCTTCAGTTCGCCCAGCAGATGGCTGACTTCTTCAAGCGCGGCGCGGTCGTTCTGCGAATTGGCGTGCAGCAGGCGCGCGCACATGTAGTCGTACAGCGCGAACAGCCGCTGCGCGAGTTCGCCGCCGGCGTCCAGATCCAGGCTGACCTTGAGGCCGTTGCCGATGATGTCGATGGCACGCGAGATCGATTGTCCCTTGGCCGCCGTATCGCCGATGTCCATCTGGTGACTGGCGGTGGAGACCGACATCAGGGCGCCGTCGAACAGCATCAGTATCAGCTGGTGCGGGTCGGCGCCGGCAACACGCGTCTCTACGCCGACTTGTGCGTACGCCATGCGCGGATTTGAGAGCGATGCAAACATGTAAGTCCCCGTTTCCCCGGTAATGGTTGTCGCGTCAGCCCGATATCTTGGGCAGGTTGGCGAGCTGCTGTGTCAGATAGTTGCTGGTTTTCGTCATGCTGCTCATCAGCGAGTCGAGCGCGGTGAATTGCTTGCGATAGCGCGCTTCGATCGTGGTCAGTCGCCTGGACACGATGTCGCTCTGGTTCTGTATGGTCTTCACCGATGCACTCAGTCCCTGCGTGCGGCTGGTGATGAGACCCTTCGAGTCGATCATGTCGTTCATCAGGCTGTTCAGCTTGCTGCCCAGCCCGTTGATGCTGTCATAGCCCTGGAACAGCTTTTTCGCATTGCCGTTGTCCAGTGCCGTGGTGAGCTTGGTCGAATCGATTTCGAGCTTGCCATCCTTGGCCACCGATATGCCTACTGCCGACAGGCTCAGTCCCGGTGCGATTGCCGTGCTGATCGACGACGACAGCCGGTTGCGCAGCGCCAGCATGGTGCTTTCGCCATTCAGCGTTGCCGCCTTGTCGTTGGCGACGTCATAACTGGTCTGCGACTTGATGGTCGTGAGCGCATCGTTGTACGCCTTCACCAGGCGTTCAATGCCGGTCTTGGCGACGCTGGTGTCATTGGTGACGCTCACCACCGTCGGGCTGCCGACGTTGGTCTTCTTCAGCGTCAGCGTCACGCCCTCGATGGCGTCGGTCAGCGTGTTCGTGCTCGACGTGATGGCGATGCCATTGACGGTCAGCGTGGCGTCCGCTGCAACCGTTTTTTCCGTCATGTGCGAGGTGCCGCCGGTCGATGCGTCATAGATGAGCTTCGAAAGGCCGGCATCGTCGGTATTGTTGCCGTCGTCATCCGTAGCGGTGATCTTCACCGCGTTGTTCGTGCCGCCGTCGGCGGAACGCAGTACTAGCCGGCTGCCGGTGCCGTCATTGACCACCGAGGCAGTGACGCCGGCATTGGCGTTGTTGATTGCATCGCGCACGTTCGCAAGCGTGGTTGCGCCGCTGCCGATCGTGATGTTGACCGCGGTCTTGCTCGCATTTGCCGCGAAGCTGCCGGCGCTGTACTTGCCGAGCTGTATGGTCAGCGTACCGCTGCCCACGCTGGTCGTGCTGGCAGCGAACTGTCCGGACGCGACGACCTGGGATTCCGCCAGCGTGGCGACCTCGACCGAATAGTTGCCCGGCACGGCAGCCGTCGTGGCGGCAACGTTTGCCACGTCGGCGTTGGCAATCGCTGCCTTGCGGGCGGTAAAAGTTGCCGCATTCGTCAGCGAAGTTGCCGCTGACTGGATGGATGACAAGGCTCCCTTGACTGCACCATAGGCCGAAATCTTCGCCTGTACGTTCGCTTCCTTCTGCGCCAGCAGCGTCAGCGGACGCTGTTCGACGGTCATCAGTTGCGAAACGAGGCTGTCTACCGGCAGACCAGAACCGATTCCGGATGATGTGATCGCAGCCATGATGCGCTACTCCTCAGGCCTTGCGTTCGATCAGGCCGCTCTGGCCCTTGCCGAGCGCGCGTGCGATGGCGATCAGTTCCTCGGATGGAATCTGGCGCAGTATTTCTTTGGTCGAAGAGTCGATCAGTCGCACGATGGTTTTCCCGGTTTCTTTGTCAATCGAGAAAAGCAAATTCTGGTCCACCGGTTCGATGTGGCGGCGGATTTCGTCTACCGTCTTCTCGATCTGTTCGTTGGTCAAGGGCTGCGCGGCGTTCTCGGGCTGCGCGGCTTTTTTCTGATCCACCATGAGTTTCACCCCGGAGGTCGCATTGACGGCCGGGGTGAGCGCTGGCGGGGTGTGTGAAACTGGCTGGACGGCCATGACAATCTCCCCTGACGATATTCGGGGCACGGCTAACCGTGCCCCGTCCTATCTACCTTGCTGTGCTTAGCCGCGGAGCAGGCTGAGCACGTTCTGCGGCAGCGAGTTGGCTTGCGCCAGCATCGCCGTACCCGCTTGTTGCAGGATCTGCGAGCGGGTCAGGTTCGCCGTTTCCGCTGCGAAGTCGGCATCCTGGATGCGGCTGCGTGCGGCGCTGACGTTTTCCGACGTCGTCTGCAGGTTGCTGATCGTGTTCTGCACGCGGTTCTGGATGGCACCCAGCGAAGCGCGTTGCGTGTTGATCGACTGCAGCGCTGCGTCAATCACGTCGATCGCCGAGTTGGCACCGGACTGCGTACCGACGTTGATCGACGAGACTGCCGACAGCGAACTGGCCTGCGCGGTCGTGGCGGTGAAGAGACCACCGGCCGAGCCGCTGGTGACCGAGAACGCGTCCGACGACGAGAACTTCAGCGTGCCGCCGACGGTCGAGGAGTCGGTCGTTGCGGTGGCGCCAGTCAGTACCACAGCCGCACCGGCGTTGGCGCTGGTGAAGGCGTTGCGACCCTGCAGGCTGATGTTGCCGGCGCCAGCGAAGTCGGTCAGCGAGATGTCGTCGCCGGTGGCAGACTTCAGCGTGACCGTACCGCCGCTGACCGTGGCGCTGATGCCGGTGGTCGCCGAGTAGTTGTTGATCGCGGTCGAGAGCGAGCTCAGGTCGGCCGTGTTGCCGATGGTGGCCGATACGGCGACGCCGGTCGAATTCGAACCGAACAGCGTGAAGGTGTAGGTACCGGTGGCGGTCAGGCCGCTCAGCGTGGCTTCGGTTGCGGCCGTGGCGCTGACGCCGGTGGTCGCGCTCTGTGCATTGACTGCGGAGGCGATGGCGGAAGCCGTATCGCCGGCATTCACGGTCACGGCCGAGGTACCGAGCGAGCCGGTCACGGTCAGGTCTTCCGCTGCAACCACGGTGTTGGCGACACGTGCGCCGGCACCGGCGGCCAGGGCTGCTGCATTGTTCAGCGTGCCGTTGGCGGAAACCGTGTTGGCGCCGATATTGGTCGCCTTGGTGTTGTTCAGGCTGATGCCGATCGACTGGTTGGCGTTGGCACCGACCTGGAAGTACTGACCGGAGAACGAGCCGTCGAGCAGGTTCTTGCCGTTGAACTGGGTCGTCGTCGCGACGCGGTTGATTTCCTGCTGCAGCTGCGACACTTCCTGTTGCAGGGCCTGACGGTCGCTGGCGCTGTTCGAATCGTTGGCAGCCTGCACCGACAATTCACGCATGCGCTGCAGACCTTCGGTGATCGAACCCATCGCGCCTTCGGCGGTCTGCGTCAGCGAGATCGCGTCGTTGGCATTGCGGACAGCCTGGTTCAGGCCGCGCACTTGCGAGGTCATGCGTTCGGAAATCGCGAGACCGGCGGCATCGTCCTTTGCGCTGTTGATGCGCAGGCCCGAGGACAGGCGCTGCAGCGAAGTGGCGAGCGAGGTTTGCGAAGAATTCAGGTTCCGTTGGGCGGTAAGCGAAGGAACGTTGGTGTTGATGGTTTGCGGCATTTTGACTCTCCTGTCACGAAGTGGTTTGTAGTTACGGCGCTCCGGGTTCCATGACCCGCTGTTGATGTCGCCGATGTTTCAAGTAACGGAGAAGACAGAACAAACTTTAGCGCTGCACCCGAATGAAAGCCTTTGTCGTCATGGCTTTCAGGCAGTCGGTGAACGGAAATGGCATCCCGCTGCGGGCTGCATCGATATCGGCTGGTGCGCGAGGTTGCCGTGGCAGGTGCATTTGCCAGCAAGGTCGGCCGTGAATCGGGCGGAAACGCGGCGGACAAGCCCGCATCGCAGGCATTGCGACTGTTAGCAAATGTGACGGGAGAGGGGTGCTGCAGGCACCCGCCGCCGGCCCGATGGCTCAGGCGGCGAGGGATGTGGGCGGTGCAATGACGACGCGGTTCTTGCCGGTCGCCTTGGCCTGATACATCGCGACGTCCGCACGCTCGATGGCCGACGTCTGCGCTTCTTCCTGGCCGACGACGGTGACGCCGGCGCTGAAGGTGATCAGCAGCTTTTCATTGTTGGCGAGGAAGTAACGTTTGGTCAGTTCGCGCTGCAGCCTCTGCAGCACGATGACCGCATCATCTACTTCAGTCTCAGGCAGCAGGATGACGAATTCCTCGCCGCCGTAACGCGACAGCGTGTCGTGCGGACGCAGGCAGTCGCGTACGGTTCCGACCAGATGCAGCAAGGCCTCGTCACCGGTGTTGTGGCCGTAGGTGTCATTCAGGCGCTTGAAATTGTCGATGTCGAGTACTGCCAGACACAGCTTCGTGCCGCGCCGCGCCGCACGCGACACTTCCTTGGCGTAGGACTCTTCCAGACCCTTGCGGTTGAGCGCACCGGTCAACGGGTCATGACGCATCTTTTCGCTGGTCTGCTCGAGCTCGACCTGCAGCCGCTCGATTTCCGCTTCGGCGGCGCGAACCCGGTCGCGCATGCTGTCGACCTCGGCGCGTGACCGTTCTGTCGTGACACGCATTTCGCGCGTGGTCGAGATGACATCGGCGATCACACCTTGCAGCGAAGTGATGTCGTCCGCTTCGGCGATGGTCTGCGCATAGCCTTCCATCTTGTCGCCGAAGCCGGAAGTGGCATCGGTGAAGCTGCCCAGCTGTTCGACGAAGCCCGCGAGCATCAGCTTGATCTGATGCTTGGCATCGTCGATGTTTCCGCGCAGCGAACCCTGGCGGGCGATCACCTCGCGCAGCCGGCGTTCCACCTCGTCAAGCTCGCGTGCGCTGATCGGGTGATCGCACAGCGCACGCAGCGCATCGATCTGGCCGCGCATCCAGCGGTCGTCCAGCACCAGTTCGCCGATGTTCTGCAGCAGCAGGTCGAGCAGGGACAGCAGTCCGGAGCGTATTTCCGACTGGTCGTCCACGACCCAGTTCAATCGATATATCAGGTTGCGCAGCTTGGACGCCAGATCATCGACACCGCTCATGTCGCGCACGCTGCGCAGTACCTGACCCAGTTCGATCGCTTCGTCGCGCAGTTCCGGCGCCGAGATCAGCAGGCTGCCGACCACACCTTCGAGCGTGTGCGCGAAAAGGTCGCGCAACGCCGCATCGCTGTTGTCGAGCGCCGCAGGGTGAACCGCTACCGAGCTGACCAGTGTGACCGGGCTGCTGCGGCTGGCTTCGCCGGCTGCTTCCCACTTGTCGATCAGGGCGCTCAGGCGTGCGTACAGCGCGTCGAGTTCGCCGTTGGACGAATCGAGTATCTGCTGCAGGCCCTGGTATTTCTGGTCCGGGCTGATCGATGCATGGTTGCGTTCGAGTTGCCGGAATACGTCCTTGAGCAGTGCTGTCCATTTGCGCTGGGGCGCTGCCTGAGCACGCATCAGACCGACCAGCGAACCACTGATCGCCGACCAGCTGCGGGTTGCGATGGCGCTTTCAAGGCGCTGGGTGAATTCGATATGGCCCTGGTTCAGACGGGGCAGTGTGCTGCACACCAGCTTGAGCGCCCGCTCGGGAAAGAGGTCGTCAGCCTTGGTCCCTGCAATCTCGTGATAGAGCGACCGGTAGTTTTCCGGCGTCGGCTGGAGCTGACGCATGGCAAGCCGCCGTAGGGCCTCACGTGCAATTTCAAGCGGCTGCATGGCTTCCGACATGGTGGCGATCGAGTGTATGTGGGGTGACGTAACGAATCTTTACAACGGCAGGAACAGGGCCGGCTTTAGGGCGATACCCCGTGATTTTTATCACCTGGACACGAAGCTAATCGACCAGACCCTGCTTCAGGGCGTAGTGGGTCAGTTCGGCGTTGTTTTTCAGGTGCATCTTTTCCAGCAGGCGCGCGCGATAGACGCTGACCGTCTTCACGCTCAGGCTCAGTTCCTCGCCGATCTGCGTCAGTGTCTTGCCGGACGCGATCATCACCAGCGTCTGGTACTCTCGGTCCGACAGCTTCTCGTGCGGCGGACGGCCGGTGTCGTCGGTGATCAGGTTGGCCAGTTCCATCGCCAGCGACGGCGACACGTACTTCTTGCCGTTGGCGACCTGACGTATCGCGTTCACCAGCTGTTCCGGCGCGCTCTGCTTGGTCAGATAGCCCGAGGCGCCGGCCTTGAGTGCGCGTATCGCGTACTGCTCTTCCGGATGCATCGACAGCACCAGAACCGGCAGTTTCGGGAATTCCTTGCGCACCAGCTTCAGCGTATCGATGCCGTTGCGGTCCGGCATGGACACGTCCATCAGCACCAGGTCGAAACTGCCGTCGCGCAGCTTGTGCATGGCTTCGACGCCGTTCTCCGCCTCGCCGGTGACGATCAGGTCCGGGCTGTCGGACAGTATCTGGCGCAGCCCCGAGCGCACGATGGCGTGGTCGTCGGCAATCAGAATGCGGATGCTGCTCATCGGGAAAACTCCAGTACGGTGCGCCGGCAGGCGGGTACGCGCAGCAGCAGCCGGGTGCCGCCATGTTCCCGGTTGCTCGCTTCAAAACGGCCATTCAGGTGGGCGACCCGCTCGCGTATGCCGCGCAGGCCGAAGGATTTGGGCTTGTTCAGGTCTTCCGGCGCCAGGCCGCGGCCGTCGTCACTGATTTCCAGCACGATGTCGTCGTCCTCCTGCGTCAGACGCACTTCCACCCGGTGCGCGCCAGCGTGCTTCGAGACATTGGTCAGCGCTTCCTGGAACACGCGGAACAGCGCGATCGCGGTTTCCTCGTCCGGATCGATGTCGTGGTCGATGCACAGCAGGTCGCACTGCAGGCCGGTACGTGCCGAAAAATCCTCGGCGTGGCTTTCCACCGCGGGCGCCAGCCCGAATTCCTTCAGGATGCCGGGCCGCAGTTCGCGCGCGATGCGCCCGACCGTGCTGATCGCGTCATCGACCAGCTTGCCCATGCTCAGCGAGCGCGCCTTCATCGACTCCGGGTCCGGCGCGGTCTTGTTGGCCAGCAGAGATACCTCGAACTTCAGCGCCACCAGCAGACCGCCCAGTTCGTCATGGATGTCGCGCGCGATGCGTTCGCGCTCCTCTTCCTTGGCGATCTGCAGGTGTGACGACAGTTCCGCGAGCTGGCCGCGCGACTGGCGCAGTTCACGCTCGGTCAGCTTGCTCTGCGTGATGTTGGAAACGATGCCTTCCCAGATCAGTACGCCGGACGCGAGTACGCGCGGCGACGAGCGCAGATTCACCCACTTGATGTCCTCGTCCGGCAGGCGGATGCGGCCATCCCAGTTCACGGTGGCCTGGGTATGCGCCGACAGGTGCATTGCGCGCTCCAGTTCCGGCATGTCCTCGGGCTGCACCATGTCGAGGAAGCGCCGCGGCTGCGCCACCAGCTCCGCCGGCTTGAAACCGAGCAGCGCCAGACAGCCTTCGCTGACGAACAGGAAGCGCCACCCGCCATCTTCATGGCGCAGCAGCTGGAACACCATGCCCGGGATGTTGGCCGCCAAGGCGCGGAAGCGGGCCTCGCTGTCGCGCACCGCGTCGAGTGCGCTGTGCCGCTCGGCGCGGTTGCGCGCTTCGCGGATTTCCCGCTCGACCGCCGGAATGAGCCGGTCAAGCTTGCCCTTGCTCAGATAGTCGTGCGCGCCGGCGCGCATCGCCGAAACCGCGATGTCTTCCTCGATCACGCCGGACACGATGATGAAGGGCAGATCCAGCCCCTGTCCCTGCAGGATCGACAAGGCGGCCATCGCCGAGAAGCGTGGCATGTTGTGGTCGGACAGCACCAGATCCCAGGTGCGCGTGGCCAGCGCATCGCGCAGTCCGCGCTCGTCCTCGACCCGCTGCGACCACACGTTGTAGCCGGCCGCCTTGAAGCGGTGCAGCAGCAGCAGCGCGTCGTCCTCCGAATCCTCGATCAGCAGGACGTTGAGCGTGCGTGGCGGAGTCGGGACAGGTGCGGCCTTGTCTGGCATCGATCGCTGGCCTCCATCCGCGGCAAGACTGCTCGCCGCGCTGACGTGTGGAGGCATTGGTTATAGTGGCCGGAGTTTAATGCATGGGCGGGGCGGTAAACCATTGCGGGGCGCGCGGCGCGGCCGGTCTGACGATATAATCCGCGCCGCGCCGCTTTAGCTCAGTTGGTAGAGCAACCGCCTTGTAAGCGGTAGGTCGTCAGTTCGATTCCGACAAGCGGCACCAGATGCGCAGTACAACAGGCCAACTCTCCGGGGTTGGCCTGTTTGTTTTTCGTCCGCGCGATGGATTCGCGCGGGTCCGCTTGCGCTGTCAGATGCGCGCTGTCCTTGCGCCGCAAGGCCGTTCTGCATCCCTTGTGGCGGCATGGATTCAGCGCAGCGCCTGCTCAAGGTCCGCGATCAGGTCGGCCGGATCCTCCAGCCCGACCGACAGGCGGAGCATGGCGTCGGATATGCCGCGCCGCCGGCGTTCCTCCGGCGACAGATCGTGATGGCTGGTGGTGCAGGGCTGAGTGACCAGGCTTTCGGCGCCGCCCAGACTGGGCGCCAAGGCGAACAGGCGCAGACGGTCGGCAACCCGGGTGGCGGCGATGCCGCCACCGCTCACTTCGATGGTCAGCAGGCCTCCGTAGCCGTCCATCTGACGCCTGGCCAGGTCATGGCCCGGAAAGTCGGGCAATCCCGGATACATCACGCGCGTGATGCCCCGATGTCGAGCCATCGCCTCGGCGATCAGCTGAGCGGTCGCGTTTTGCTGCCGCACCCGGACAACCAGCGAACGCAGACTGCGCGACAGCAGCGACGCGGTCTCGGGGGCGATCATCGAACCGAGGTTCTTGCGCCAGTTCCAGACCGGGGCGAGCAGTTCCTTCGAGCCCATCAGCGTCCCGGCAGTCAGGTCGCTGTGGCCGCCCAGATACTTGGTGGCGCTGTGGACGACGAAATCCGCGCCGAGCGCCAGCGGGCGCTGATTGACCGGTGACGCGAAAGTGTTGTCGACCGCCAGCCGGGCGCCGTGGGCGTGTACCCGGGCCGCGAGGGCAGGGATGTCGATCAGCTCCAGCGTCGGATTGCCCGGCGTTTCGCAGAATACGAGTTTTGCGCCGGCCGCCAGCAGTGCGTCGAGGCGATCGATCTCGCTGCCCAGTATCAGGTGGGTCCTGATGCCCAGCAGCGGCAGCTGGCTGCTCAGCAGTTCCAGCGTGCCGCCGTAGGCGTCGCCGATGCAGACGACGCCCTCGCGTCCATGGGTCAGAAACAGTGCGCTTTCGGCAGCCATGCCGGAGCAGAACGCCCAGGCCTGTTGCGCGCCCTCCAGACCCGCCAGCGTTTCTTCCAGCGCGACGATGCTCGGGTTGAGGCCGTAGCGGGTGTACAGGCTGCCGGGCTTGTTGCCTTCGACCACATCGAGCAGATCGGCCGTCGACCGGAAGGCGAAGGTCGTGGTGTTGTAGATCGGCGTGTGCGGGCTGCCGAAGGCGTCCCTGCCCGAGCTGCCGTGAATGGCGCGGGTTGCCAGACCACGGGTTGATTTGCTGTCCATGCCCACCTCCTCAGTGACTTTGTGTGCCGCCTTGCGCGGCTTTTTGCTGCTCGACCCGTTCGGTCACGTCGCGCGCCACCGCAACTGAACCCACGATCTCGCCGGCGCCATTGCGGACCAGGGCGAAGCTCATTTCGACGTAGAGCCTGCGCCCCGACTTGTGCACCGCTCGCGTGAGCGATGGGCGTCCGTCCAGCCGCGTGACACCGCTTGCCACGGCAGCGTTGAAGCCGCGCCAGTGCGCGGCCCGCAGCTGTTCGGGGATGATCAGGTCGAGGCTCTGGCCGAGCGCTTCTGCGGCGGCGTGGCCGAACAGCCTTTCGGCGGCGCGGTTCCAGCGCCGGATCGTCCCGGCCCCGTCGGAATAGACGATGGCGTCGGCGATCTGTTCGAGTATCGAATCCGCCTGCGCGGATGATGTTGCCGCGTCATCGGTCATGAGCATTCTCCGGAAGTTGCAGGCCACCGCCGTCCACTGCATGCAGGCGTCAGGATGTACGTGCTTCGCCCGATCGTAGTGGTCTTTACGCCGCGCCGGCAAAGCGCGGCAGGTTCTGGCTGCATGAGTTCGGGTGTGTCCCCCGTTCGGCGCGTTCATTTCCAGATGGTTCCGGCGCCTGCGGCAATGGTCGCCGGCCTGTCAGCAATTTGACAGCCGGCAGCACTTAGCCTCGGCGTCATGACGTTTGCTGCTGTGATGTTCCGCCCCGGTCACCGGGGACGGACCCGGAATTTCCCGGAGCGGATCCGGGTACTTTTGATGACCATGGCCTGCCTGGCACCGATGATGCCCGGTGCGCCTGCGCGCGCGCAGATGATGGCGGACGTCGCCTCTGCCGTCCCGTCGGCGTCCGCGTTGACGCTGCGCGCGGCCGAAGCGCGGCTGCTCGTCGCCAACCGCGACCTGAGGCGCGCGACGCGCGAAATCGAGCGGGCACAGGCGGCGACGGCCACGGCAGCGGCCCGGCCGAATGCGACGCTGTCGGTGAATACCACTGACATCAGCCCGTCGCGCGGCATCGGGCCTGGATCGGTGGCCGACAAGCGCATGGATACCGTGCTTCGTCTCGAGCAGACGATAGAGCGCGGCGACAAGCGCGAACTGCGCATGGCGCAGGCCGACAGCCAGCTCGATGCCGCACGCGCCGATGCCGACGACGTGCGGCGCCAGCAGCTGCGCGCGCTGCGCCTGGCCTACTTCGATCTCAAACGCAGCGAAGACCGGCTGGCGCTGCTGCACCAGTCGAAACAGCTGCTCGACGACATGCTGGCGCGCGCGCAGGTGCGGGTCGGCGCCGGCGATCTGGCGGCGAGCGATCTGGAACGCATACGCGTCGACCAGCTGCGTGCCGATGCCGACGTGCGCACCGCCGAATCCGACCTGCGGCGCGCCCAGTCGGAACTGGCGCGTCTGCTGGCGATGGAGGCGCAGACCGCGCAACTGCATGCGGCTGATTCCTGGCCGGTGCCGGAGGCGCCGCAGGTGCCGGTATTGCCGCAGGATCGGCCGGATCTGCGTGCAGCGCGGCTGCGGCTGCAGGCGGCGCAGCAGGGCAGGAGCCTGGCGGAAAGCCTGCGCACCCGGGACGTGACGGTCGGTTTCCAGGTCGAGCGCTTCCCGCCGGAGGCGGGTCTGATGTACGGCATCGGCGTGTCGATCCCGCTGTTCAATGGCTATGACTACAGCGGCGAGATTGCCGCGGCCTATACCGAACTGGGGGCTGCCGAGGACGAAGGCGCGCGCATCGAAGCCGAAGCCGGGGCCGAGCTGCAGCAGCGGCTGGCCGACGTCGAAGCCGCTTCGACGCAGGCCCGGCGGTTCATCGACGTGGTGCTGCCGTCGGCACGGCGTTCGGCGGACGCTGCCGAATTTGCCTTCCAGCATGGCGCTTCGGGTGTGCTGGATGTGCTCGATGCCCGCCGCACGCTGCGTGCCATCGAATCCGAATCGCTGGCCGCCCAGGCCGACTACGCCCGCGCGCGCGCCGAACTGGCCGCCGCGCAGAACCGGGACTTCTGATCACATGACACCGACCTTCATCGCGCGCTTCGGGCGCCGTCGCATTGCGTTGCTGTGCGCTCTGCTCGCCGGCCTGGCCTTTGCCGGCGTGCGCAGCATGGCGAAAGGTGCGCCGGCCGCCGGCACGACGGCGAGCGCATCACCGACCGACCAGGTGGCGCTGCCGGCCGGCGCAAGCCAGCTTTCCTTCATCGCCACCGCGCCGGCCGAAGAGGTCGAATTGCCGCTGACCGAACCGCTGAACGCGCGCATCGCGCTGGCCGAAGACAGCACCGCGCGCCTGTTCAGTCCGCTGCAGGGGCGCGTGCTGTCGACCTCGGTGACGGTCGGCGACAAGGTTGCCGCCGGTACCGTGCTGGCACAGATCGACGCGCCCGACCTCGGCCAGGCCGCGGCCGACCTGCGCCGTGCCGAAGCCGATGCCGAACTGCGGCACAAGGCGCTGGTGCGTGCAGGCACGCTGCTCGACGCCGAAGTGCTGCCGCGGCGCGAGTACGAGGTGGCGCAGGCCGAGGCCGCCGCTGCCGATGCCGAGGCGCAGCGCGCACGCGTGCGTCTGAACGGACTGTCGCCGCGCGGGCAGGTGTCCGGCCAGAGCCTGGCGCTGCGCACGCCGCTGGCCGGCATCGTGGTGGAACGTCATGCCGGTACCGGGCTGGAAACACGGCCGGATCAGGACACTCCGCTGTTCGTGGTCAGCGACCTTTCGAAGCTTTGGCTGCTGATCGACCTGCCGGAGCAGGATCTGGGCAAGCTGCGCGTCGGCGACCGGCTCGATGTCACGGTCGAGGCCTGGCCGGACCAGCGCTTCCCGGCCACCGTGTCGCGCATCGCGCCGGTACTCGATCCGGTCACCCGTCGCGTGCAGGTGCGCTGCAATCTGCCGAATCCGGACGGCCGGCTGCGACCGGAAATGTTCGCCCGCGCCAGCGTGCTGTCCGACAGCGGCGCGCGCGCGCTGCGCCTGCCGACGTCGGCCTTGATCAGCGACGGCCTGTATACCTCGGTATTCGTGCAGACCTCGTCCGGCAGCTTTGCCAGGCGGCGGGTGAAGGCGCTGCGCCAGGACGCGCAGTACGCCTATCTGCAGCCGGTCACGCCGGATGAACTGCACGGCGGCGACGTCGTGGTTGTGCGCGGCGCGCTGCTGCTGGACGCAGAAATCGGCGAGGCGCACTGATGTTCCTGCGCCTGGCGACCTTCGTCATCCAGCAGCGGGTATTCGTGCTGCTGCTCACCTTCGCTACCGCGGTGTTCGGCGTGCGGGCCTGGATGGATCTGCCGATCGAGGCCTTTCCCGACGTGCAGGACGTGCAGGTCCAGGTGGTCACCCAGTATCCCGGCCAGTCGCCGGAGGAGGTCGAGCGCTCGATCAGCCTGCCGATCGAGCGCGAGATGAGCGGCGTGCCGCGCGCCACGCAGATCCGGTCGGTGTCGATGACCGGCCTGTCGGTGGTCACGCTGACCTTTTCCGACGGTACCGAAGACCGCTTCGCCCGCACCCAGGTGCTGGAGAAGCTGCAGACCGTGACGCTGCCGCCGGGCACGCAGCCGCAGCTGGCACCGCTGTCGACCGCGGTCGGCGAAATCTACCGCTACGTGATCGAGGCGCCGGACAGCCTGCCGCTGGAGGAGGTCAGGGCGCTGCAGGACTGGGTGGTGCGGCCCAATCTGCGCCGGGTGCCCGGTGTGGCCGACGTGACCAGCTTCGGCGGCACGGTCAAGCAGTATCAGGTGTCGGTTGATCCGGCGAAGCTGCGCCGCTATGGCGTCACGCTGGATCAGGTGTCGACCGCGCTGTCGAGCGACAACGCGAATGCCTCGGGCGGCGTGCTCCGGCGCGGCGAGGAAAACCTGTTGGTGCGTTCGATCGGGCTGTTCCGCGGTCTGGACGACATCCGCGCGGTGGTGGTCAGCGCCGACCGCGGGCGTACCGTTACCGTGGGCGACGTGGCGGCGGTCGATACCGGCGAGCGCCTGCCGTCGGGCATCATCGCCTACAACGACCGCGACTCGGTGGTGCAGGGCATCGTGCTGATGACCAAGGGTTCCAATGCGGTCGAGGTGGTGGCGGCGCTGAAGGCGCGCGTGGCCGAACTGAACAGCCACGGCCTGCTGCCCAGGGGCGTGACGCTGCATCCGATCTACCAGCGTACCGACCTGATCAACCACACGGTGCGTACCGTCGCCGAGAACCTGCTGGTCGGCGCCGTGCTGGTGGTGGCCGTGCTGATCGCCTTCCTGCGCCACTGGCGTGCGGCGCTGATCGTCGCCTGCGTGATACCGCTGACGCTGCTGTTCGCCTTCATCCTGATCGATGCGCGCGGCATTTCGGCCAACCTGATTTCGCTGGGTGCCGTGGACTTCGGCATCATCATCGACAGCGCGGTGGTGATGGTGGAAGCGCTGATGGTGCGGCTGGCGCTGCATGCGAACGATGCCTCGGCGCGCGACAACCCGTTCTCGTTCCGGCTGCATTCGCTGCGCAGCACGGTGGCCGGGCTGGCCAAGCCCATCCTGTTCTCCAAGGCCATCATCATCCTGGCCTTCCTGCCGATCTTTACCTTCCAGCGGGTCGAGGGAAAGATCTTCTCGCCGGTCGCCTACACGCTGTCCTTCTCGCTGCTCGGTGCCATCCTGCTGACGCTGACGCTGGTGCCCGGCCTGCTGTCCTTCGTGCTCCGGCGCCACAATCTGGCCGAGGTGCATCTGGCCTGGATGGAAAACCTGCAGGCGCGCTACCGCCGGCTGCTGGAATGGCTGCGCGGCCGGCTCGGCGTGCTGCTGCTGGCCAGCGTAGGCACGCTGGCCGCGTCACTCGCGCTGGTGCCCTGGCTGGGCAGCGAATTCCTGCCGCGTCTGGACGAAGGCAACATCTGGCTGACCGTGCAGCTGGCGCCGGCCACCGCGATTGCGCAGACCAAGCAGGTCGAGCGCGACATCCGTACGCTGCTGCGCGGCTACCCGGAGGTGGGCGGCGTGCTGACCCAGGTCGGACGGCCGGACGACGGCACCGATCCGAAAGGTCCGAACAATATCGAGGTGCTGGCCGACCTGAAGCCGCGCGACCAGTGGCATTTCGACAGCAAGGAAGACCTGGTCGCCGACATGACGCGCAAGCTGAAGTCGATACCCGGGCTGCCGACCAATTTCTCGCAGGTGATCCAGGACAGCGTCGAGGAATCGCTGTCCGGCGTGAAGGGTGAGGTCGCGGTCAAGATATACGGGCCCAATCTGGACATCCTGCAGGACAAGGCCGATCAGGTCGCGGCCATCCTGTCGCGCACGCGCGGCAGCACCGACGTGGCGGCGATCAAGACCGGCGGCCAGACCGAAATCACGGTGACGCCGCTGCGCAGCCGGCTGGCCCGCTACGGGCTTCGCGTGGCCGACGTGTCCTCGGTGGTGCAGACCGCATTCGGCGGCAATGCTGTCGGCCAGTTCTATGAAGGCGAACGCGTGTTCGACGTCGTGGTGCGGCTGGACAAGCCCTACCGCGACGCGGTCGAGGATCTGGGACATCTCGAGGTGACGCTGCCCGGTGGCGGTGTGCTGCCGCTGTCCGAACTGGCCGACATCGAGATCCGCCAGGGTGCGTCGCGCATCCAGCGAGAGGCAGGCGGTCGGAATGTGGCGGTCAAGGCCAATCTGATCGGGCGCGATCAGGGCAGTTTCGTCGCCGAGGCGATGCAGGAAGTCGAGCGGGAGGTCAAGCTGCCGGCCGGCTACCGCATCGCCTGGGGCGGACAGTTCGAGAACCAGCAGCGTGCCATGAAGCGGCTGGCGGTGATCGTGCCGGTCAGCCTGCTGGCGGTCTTTTCGCTGCTGTTCTGGGCTTTCCGGTCGATGCGCGTGGCCGGCCTGATCATGGCGCTGGTGCCATTCACGCTGGTCGGCGGTCTGGTCGGCCTGTGGCTGGCCGGCCTGCACCTGTCGGTGTCGGCGGCGGTCGGCTTCATCGCCGTGGCCGGCATATCGGTGCAGAACGGCGTGATCATGGTGGAACAGATCGTCGAACTGCTGGCCAATGGCAAGGACGCGCTGGCCGCGGTGACCGACGGCGCCGTCGCACGACTGCGGCCCATCCTGATGACCGCGATGATGGCCGGCCTCGGCCTGCTGCCGGCCGCGCTTTCGCACGGCATCGGTTCAGAAACCCAGCGGCCGTTCGCCGTGGTGATCGTCGGCGGCGTCATCTCGGCCACGCTGTTTACATTGCTGCTGCTGCCGACGCTGTACGCGCGCTTCAGCGAACCGGCACCGGCATCGGCGAAATCCGGGGAGTGAAGCGTCGATGAATCGCGTCAGTCCTGCGGGCCGCGCGCGATCAGCATGTCGGCCACCATCTTGATCGACGGCCAGTCCTTCATGGCGTCGATCGCCGGCGCAAAGCCGGCCGCCGCCGACTTCTGCAGCGACTGTTCCGCCACGCCCAGCAGCTGGGCCGAATATTCCTTCATGGCGCGGGTCTGCAAGGTTACGAACTGTTCGTACAGTGCGCCCGGGCTGTCCGGATTCGGCTGTACGGCTTCCGGTGCCTCCGCTTCGGTCGCGTCAGCCGGCGGCAGTCCCTGCAGCAGCGAGAACACGAAGCGGCCGAGCGCGCGCTGCGCGTCGGCAGAGCCGGCTTCGCCGAAGAAGGCCGGGTCGAGGCTGAGTGCCGGTGCGTCGTCACCGGCGCCCTGACGGCACTCGATGCGGCCGTCCCGGCCGAGACGGATGCGCAGTTCGGGTGTACCCATCGCAGTGTCCTTCAGAGGTATCGCGGGTCGGCCACAACGGCACCGTGGTCGTCGGTGGTAAATGCGTGCAGCGAATGATCGTCGGCCTCGAGCCAGCAGGCGCGGTCTCGCCAGTCGGCAAGCACCGTGCGCCGGCATGGCAGGCCATCCACCGCGTGAACGTGGCGGCCGGGCCGGTGCGTGTGGCCGTGGATCAGCAGTTCCAGCCGGTGCTGGCGGAATTCTGCGGCGATCGCTTCGGCATTGGCATCGAGCAGGTATCCGGTCTTGCCGGCGACGGCCTGCTGGCTGCGCCGGCGCAGGTCCTCGCCGATGGCGCGTCGCTCGGTCAGCGGGCGCGCCAGCAGCGCAGCCTGCCATTGTGGGTCGCGCACCATGCGGCGGAACTGCTGGTAGGGCAGGTCGTCGGTGCACAGCGTGTCGCCATGCATCAGCAGCGCGGGCTCTCCGGCGATCTCGCAGATCAGCCAGTCGCCGTGCAGCAGTGCGCCGGTGGCAGCAACGAAACCGGCGCCAAGCAGGAAGTCGCGGTTGCCCGGCAGCACGTGCAGTTCGATGCCGGCATCGCGCAGCGCGCGCAGCGCGGCGATGACCGGACGGTATTCGGGCAGGTCGGCGTCTTCGTCGCCGGCCCACACTTCAAACAGGTCGCCCAGCAGGAACACCCGCCGGGCAGCGCGCGCGCGGCCTTCGAGCAGTGCGACGAAGGCCGCGTTGAGCGCGGGCGTGGCGGACGACAGGTGCAGGTCGGATACGAACAGATCCACGCGCCGTGTCCGCCCGGCCGGTCAGGCGACTTCGGCGCGTTCGATCACGACGTCCTCGACCGGCACGTCCTGATGGAAGCCCGAACGGCCGGTTTTCACGGCCTTGATCTTCTCGACCACGTCCATGCCGTCGATGACGCGGCCGAACACGCAGTAGCCCCAGCCGTCCTGCGCCTGTTCGCGGTCGAGGAACAGGTTGTCGCCGACGTTGATGAAGAACTGGGCGCTCGCCGAATGCGGGTCCGAGGTGCGGGCCATCGCGATGCTGCCGACGCTGTTCGAGAGGCCGTTGCCGGACTCGTTCTTGATCGGCGCCTGCGTGTCCTTCTGCTTCATGCCGGGTACGAAACCGCCGCCCTGGATCATGAAATTGCCGATCACGCGGTGGAAGATGGTGCCGTCGTAGTGGCCGGATTCGACGTAGGAGAGGAAGTTGGCGACCGTTTGCGGCGCGCGTTCGGCATCGAGTTCCAGCGTGATGACGCCGTGGTTGGTGTGCAGTTTGACCATGTCAGTCTCCGGGTTGCCCGGCCGCAAGGTGCGGCCGGAAAAAAGTGGGTAAGCGTGCTTGGGGAATGTGTCAGGGCTTGGCTTCGACGACGCGGGCGGTCTGGATGACCACCGCGGTCAGCGGCACGTTCTGGAACGGACCGACGTCGCCGGTACGCACCGAGCCGATGTTGCTGACCACTTCCATGCCCTTGATCACCTTGCCGAATGCCGCGTAGCCCCAGCCGTCGCGTGACGGGTAATCGAGCATGCGGTTGTCCACCAGATTGATGAAGAACTGGGCCGTGGCCGAGTGCGGGTCGTTGGTGCGCGCCATGGAAATATAGCCCGGTGCATTGCGCACGCCCTTGCGCAGCGCCGCTTCGGCCTCGTTCTTGATCGGCGCACGCGCGGCCTTCTGGTTCATCTGTGCGTCGAAGCCGCCACCCTGGATCATGAAGCCCTCGATCACGCGGTGGAACACCAGGCCGTCGTAGAAACCGGACTTCACGTACTGCAGGAAATTGTCGACGGAAACCGGTGCGGCTTCCGGATAGAGCTCGATCAGTATCGTGCCCTGATTCGTTTTCAGTTCGACCTGCGGGTTGGCGCCGGCAAGCGCGAAAAACGGGATGAGGCTGGCGATCAGGCCGAGCAGGAACTTCTTCATCAGATGGACTCCGGTTGGGTTGTGAGCGGGAGAGACAGGCGGCGTGCCGGCAGGTTCAGGCTTCGCCTTCGAACACGATGCGCCAGCGGCCGTTTTCCTTCTGCCAGTACTGCTGCTTGCGCATCACGCTGGTCAGGCTGTCGCTGCGGTAGTCCTGTTCGAACGTGACCACCACGAGCGGGTCGCGGCCCGGGTTGCGGAAGGTACTGAGCTTGCGGATATCTACCTTGATCCACTGCCGCGAGGCGCTGACGTCGCGCTTCTGTCGGGCAAACGCGGTGAAGTCCTTGCCGCCGGCGCTGAACTGCGGCGAATAGTTGGCGAGGTAGCGTTCCACGTCACGGCTTTCCCAGTCACGACGCCATTGTTCAAGCGCGCGGTTGAATTCGGCGCGTTCGGCCTGCCAGTCGTCCAGCGTCAGCCACTCGACCGAATCGCTGATGATGACCGGCACCGATTCGCCATTCAGCGAATTGTTCAGCGCCAGGAAATCCGGATTGGCCAGCACGACGCAGCCGTCGGATGCGCGCGGCGGGCGCGAGAAGGTGTCGGACGGCGTGCCGTGCAGCCAGATGCCGTGTCCGTTGCGCCCCTGCTTGCGGTCCCAGGCGTTGGGATAGTTGATCGGCAGCGCACCGGCGCCGTAGAAGGAGGTCAGTCGCGCGGGCGGCAGGAAGCCGGTGACCTGATAGACGCCGAGCGGCGTCTTCTTGTCGCCTTCGCGCATCTTCTCGCTGCCGAGCCGGCCGTGCGACACGTAATAGTCGGCGACGAAACGCGGACGGCCATCGACGTTCTCGTACAGATACAGGCGCGAACGGCGCGTGTCGACGACGACAGCATGGCGCTGGTCTGCCGGCAGCTGCAGCAGGTAGCGCGGCACCCGGTCGACCGGCGGCTTGTCACGATAGGCGCGGATGCGCGCCACCGCCTCGTCGCGCAGGTCGGCCAGTCGCTCGGCGGGGGCGTTCGGCGCATTGCCTATGGTGGTCAGCGCGCTCGCCCTGGCGAGCAGCAGATCACCGCGGATCAGGTGGCCGAGACGGAAATTGGGCCAAATGTGCAGCAGCGCGTCGACCTGGTCGAGCGCCAGATCGAGACGGTTGCGTTCGATCTGGCGGAACACCTGTTCGAGCATGGGCTCCGGCCCGCTGTCCGAATAGCGCACCGCGTCGCCCGACTGGCCGGAACCGATGGCCAGCGGCACGAGCAGCGACGACAGGCACAGCGCGTTGCGCAGGATGCGTGCGAACGTGCGTCCCGGGAAAAAGCGCGCAGCCTTCATCCGCCGACACGCTCGCGGGCAATCAGCCAGCGTCCGTCGCGGCGAACCAGCTGCAGCGTCTTCGGCGCACTGCTTTTCAGGCCCGGCGCACGGTAGTACTGCTGGAAGGTGACGTTGGCGCGATCTTCGCCGTCCGCCCTGATCCGGATGTTGTCGACGCGCACTTCGATGGTGCCCGGCTTGTCGATGCGTGCCCGGCGCTCCCCTTCCCAGGCGCTGCGCGGCTTGCCACCCGGCACTTCGAAGTCGCCGGCGTAGTGGGCGAGGTAGGCCTTCACGTCCTTGCGTGCCCAAGCTGCCGCCCAGGCGTCGACGGTGCGCTGGATGTCGGCTGCGGCTGATGCGGCGTCACCGCCGGTGGCCGGCGCGTCGGCCACCGGTTTGCCGACAGGTGCCGCAACGGGCTGTGCGGCGGGTGGTGTGGCCGGCACGGCTGGCGCCGCGGGCTTCGCGGCTTCGGTCACCTTGGGTGCCACGGGTGGCGGTGCGGGGGTAGCGGGCGTGGCGGGCCTGGGTGCTGCGGGCACGGCAGCGGGTGCGGCGGCGGCAACGGATGCGGCGGCGAGTGCGGTCGAGGCGGCCGGTTTGACGCCGTTCTTCGGCGTGTTGCCGACCATCTCGCGGATCAGGTTCAGCTTGCTCTGGGCGCCGGCATTGGACGAATCGAGCTGCAGCGCGCGGTCGTAGGCCTGCGTGGCCATGCGGGCATAGATGTCGCCGAGGTTCTCGTGCGCCACCGCATAGCTCGGATGGGTGCGGATGGCCATTTCGAGCGCGGTCTTGGCCTTGTCGTACTGCTTCTGCTGTGCGTACAGCACCGCGAGATTGTTGTAGGGCTCCGGCAGTTCCGGGTAGTCCTCGGTCAGTTTCTGGAAGACCGCGGTGGCTTCCGGCGTGCGGTTCAGTTCGGTCAGGATCAGCCCGCGGAAAAACCGTCCCTGCGGATCGCGCGGACGCTGGGCGAGGAAGGCATCGACCTTTTCCAGTGCCTGCTGGGGCTGCTTCTGCCGCAACAGTTGCTCGGCATCCTGCAGGTTGTCGGCGAATGCCGGCTGCAGCGATGCGCCCATCAGGATGAGACCGGCGATCAGGCTCTGGAACAGGCCGAGACGGAGACGGGGGGATGAGGCCATGTGTTAGACTTTTTGGCGTGAATACGTCGTTTGACAGTCCCGAATCTTATCAAGAAGGCGTGCCGACGTCCTGCTGTTGCGCCTGAATTGCCGTTATTCACACACGGCGCGTTCCGAGTCTTCCGGTTTTTCCGATATTCCCATGCTCAAGATCTACAACACCGCCGCCCGCGAAAAGCAGGACTTCGTTCCGATTGAACCCGGGCGCGTACGCATGTACGTGTGCGGCATGACGGTTTACGACTTCTGCCACCTCGGCCACGCGCGGGTGATGGTGGTGTTCGACATGGTGACGCGCTGGCTGCGGGCGTCTGACTATGCGGTCACCTATGTGCGCAACATCACCGACATCGACGACAAGATCATCCGGCGCGCCGAGGAAAACGGCGAGACCATGCGCGCGCTGACCGACCGCTTCATCGCCGCCATGCACGAGGATGCGGACGCACTCGGCGTGCTGCGCCCGGATCATGAACCGCGGGCGACCGAGTTCGTGCCGCAGATGCAGACCCTGATCCAGCGACTCGAACAGAAGGGGCTGGCCTATCGGGCGGCCAGCGGCGACGTCAATTACAGCGTGCGCAAGTTTGACGGCTACGGAAAGCTGTCGGGCAAGTCGCTGGACGACCTGCGCGCCGGCGAGCGCGTGGATGTGATCGACGACAAGCAGGATCCGCTCGACTTCGTGCTTTGGAAGCATGCCAAACCGGCCGAACCGGCCGAAGCCAAGTGGGCTTCGCCGTGGGGTGACGGTCGGCCGGGCTGGCACATCGAATGTTCGGCCATGAGTTCGCAGCTGCTGGGCGAGCAGTTCGACATCCACGGCGGTGGTGCCGACCTGCAGTTTCCGCACCACGAGAACGAGATCGCGCAGAGCGAGGGCGCGCACGGCCACGCCTTCGTCAACTACTGGATGCACAACGGCTTCGTGCGTGTCGATGACGAAAAGATGTCGAAATCGCTCGGCAACTTCTTCACCATCCGCGAAGTGCTGCGCAAGTACGACGCCGAGGTCGTGCGCTTCTTCATCCTGCGCGCGCACTACCGCAGCCCGCTGAACTACTCCGACGCGCATCTGGATGACGCGCGCGGCGCGCTGACCCGCCTGTATACAACGCTGAAGAACGTTCCGCCGCTTGCCCGGTCACCGGACTGGAGCACACCGGCCGGGCAGCGCCTGCGTGCCGCGATGGACGACGACTTCAACACGCCGGAAGCCATGGCGGTGCTGTTCGATCTGTCCGGCGAGGCCAATCGCAGCAATGATGCGGCCGTGTCGGGCGAACTGCGCGCGCTGGCTGGCGTCCTGGGCTTGCTGGAACGCGCACCGGAAGAATTCCTCAAAGGACGTACGCAGGACGGTGGCCTGGACGATGCGCAGATCGAAGGATTGATCGCGCAGCGCGTGGCGGCCAAGAAGGCGCGCGATTTCGCCACAGCGGACCGGGTGCGCGATGAATTGAAGGAACAGGGCGTGATACTGGAAGATTCCGCGGCGGGTACGACCTGGCGGCGGGCGTAGGGTCTGTTGGCATTTGGTCTGGTGTTCGTGCGCGACTGCCGCCGGGCCCGGACACGCCATCCCGACGTTGGCTGACTGGCCTGTGGCCGCCATTGTGTGTGCGGCAATTTTTCCATGATGATCGGCGAACCCTTGATTCAACTTCCTACCGGAGGCTTGCGGTGCGTGCAATCACAATAAAGTCCGCCTGGCACGGCCACAGCGACTGCAGCAACTGTGGTGTACGTCAGTCGGCGCTGTTTGCCGAACTGGTAGAAGCCGACTTTGCGCTGCTGCATGACCAGATAGACGATCTGGACTATCCGGCCGGAGCCGTCCTGTACCACGCAGGTGCGCACAGCGATTGGCTGTTCACGCTGCGGGCCGGTGCGGTCAAGCTGGTGCGCTACGGCGCCGACGGGACTCAGCGCATCCTGCGCGTGCTGCGCCGGGGCGATGTGTTCGGGCTGGAGTCGCTGGTCAGTCCGGCCTACGACCATACCGCGATCGCGCTGTCGCCGGTCGCGCTGTGCCGCATCCCGCGTCCGCTGATAGAACGACTGAACCGCGATACGCCGCGCCTGCAGAAGCCGCTGCTGACGCACTGGCATGCGGCGCTGGCCGAAGCCGACGCGTGGCTGGCCGAATTGGCGGCCGGTCACGCCGACGTGAAGACCCGCGTCGCGCGCCTGCTGCTGCGACTGGGCAGCGATGCCGATCCCGGGCACACCATAAGGCTCAGTCTGGAGGACATCGGAGCCATTCTGGGGGTCGCGCCGGAGTCAGCCAGCCGCGCGCTGGGCGTACTGCGTCGCAGCAATCTGCTTGCGGACGCGCAGGACAGCCGTCATCACTGGTGGATCGACGTGCCTGGTCTGCAGGCACTGGTGGCGATGCCCGACGAGGGCTGATCCGGTCATCCGGTTGCCGGTTTGCGCCGGCTCGGGGGGGTGAGCTGGCGCAAGGGAATAGCGTCATTCGTGATTCTTATAGCAGACATAAGAAGCAGTTATCTATAAAGTGCGACCTCCGAAAGGATGGCGCAGGTCGTTGATAGCCCGCGTTCAGCACTGTCTGACACATTCGCACCCCGCGAATGTCGAGTCTGTTTCAACCGTCGAACCGGGACGGCATGCGGTATCTGCCGCAGCCCCGCCCACGGTGGTTTTTGGAGAGCCGCATGAAATTCGCCTTGTCGCCGGAGCAGGCACGCTCCGGCGAAATTCCCGTCCCGACCTGGGTCAAGAACCTCAAGCTGGCAAAGTGGGTTGCTGATGTTGCAGCGCTCACCAAGCCCGATGCCATCTACTGGTGTGACGGTTCGCAGGAGGAGTACGACCGCCTGTGCGCCGAGATGGTGGCTTCCGGCACGATGAAGCGCCTCGACCCGGTCAAGCGCCCGAATTCCTATCTCGCGCTGTCCGATCCGTCCGACGTCGCGCGCGTTGAAGACCGTACCTACATCTGTTCCGAGCGCGAGGAAGATGCCGGCCCGACCAACAACTGGATGGCGCCGGCGCAGATGCGCCAGACGCTGAACGGCCTGTTCGACGGCTGCATGCGCGGTCGCACGATGTATGTGGTGCCGTTCTCGATGGGTCCGCTGGGCTCGCACATTTCGCAGATCGGCATCGAACTGTCCGATTCGCCTTACGTTGCAGTGAACATGCGCATCATGACGCGCATGGGCAAGGCTGTTTACGACGTCATCGGCAAGGACGGCGAATTCGTGCCCTGCGTGCACACGGTGGGCAAGCCGCTGGCGGCCGGCGAGAAGGATGTGACCTGGCCGTGCAACGAGACCAAGTACATCGTGCATTACCCGGAAACGCGCGAGATCTGGAGTTTCGGCTCGGGCTACGGCGGCAATGCGCTGCTCGGCAAGAAGTGCTTCGCGCTGCGCATCGCCTCGACCATGGGCCGTGATCAGGGCTGGCTGGCCGAACACATGCTGATCCTCGGCGTGCAGAACCCGCAGGGCGAGAAGCATTACGTCGCGGCGGCCTTCCCGTCGGCCTGCGGCAAGACCAATTTCGCGATGCTGATTCCGCCCAAGGGTTTCGAGGGCTGGAAGGTGACGACCATCGGCGACGACATCGCCTGGATCAAGCCGGGCAAGGACGGACGCCTGTACGCGATAAATCCGGAAGCCGGCTATTTCGGCGTGGCACCGGGTACCAACGAGAGCACCAACGCGAACTGCATGGCGTCGCTGCGTTCGGACACCATCTTCACCAACGTCGCGCTGACCGATGACGGCGATGTCTGGTGGGAAGGCATGACCAAACAGCCGCCGGCACACCTGATCGACTGGCAGGGCAAGGACTGGACGCCGGAAATCGCGAAGGAAACCGGCGCCAAGGCCGCCCATCCGAATGCGCGTTTCACGGTTGCCGCCACCCAGAATCCGGTGATCGATCCGGCCTGGGACGACCCGGCAGGCGTGCCGATCTCGGCCTTCATCTTCGGCGGCCGCCGTTCGACCACCGTGCCGCTGGTGACCGAAGCGCGCAACTGGATCGAGGGTGTCTACATGGCTGCGACCATGGGCTCCGAGACGACCGCCGCCGCAGCCGGCCAGCAGGGCGTGGTGCGCCGCGATCCGTTCGCGATGCTGCCGTTCTGCGGCTACAACATGAGCGACTACTTCAACCACTGGCTGAAGCTCGGGCAGAGCATCGCTGCCGGCGGCCAGAAGCTGCCGCGCATCTTCTGCGTGAACTGGTTCCGCACCGACGACAACGGCAAGTTCGTGTGGCCCGGCTTCGGCGAGAACATGCGCGTGCTCAAGTGGATGCTGGACCGCGTCGCCGGCGATGCGCAGGGCGTCGAACACCTGTTCGGTACCACGCCGCGCTATGACGACCTCAGCTGGGCCGGTGTCGACTTCAGTCGCGAACTGTTCGAGCGCATCACCTCGATCGATAAGGCTGCATGGCAGCAGGAGATCGTGCTGCACAACGAACTGTTCTCCAAGCTGCAGGACCGGCTGCCGCAGGCGCTGGCCGAGGTCAAGGACCAGATCGAGAAGCACCTCGCTGCCTGATGTGGAAAAGGGCTGCGGCAAAGCCGCAGCCCGGGCAGGAAAAGAGCCCGCGCTTGCGCGGGCTCTTTTCTTTTGTACTTCGGTCGCGTGATCGGTCCGGGGCGGTCCCCGGAAGCCGTACCGGTGTGCCGGCCTGGAAGCGGATGCCGACTGATCCCGGTCGCGTCGCCGTGTTTGATCAGGGACAACGCCGCCGCAGCGGTGCTCGGCTAAGGTGCTGCAGACCGGGCGCTCGGGCAGTGCGTTGCCCGGACTTCGATACTTCAAGGATGGTCGTCATGGGGCTCGCACATCGCCAGCTGCCGCTGGTGTATTCCTGCTCCGGCTGTTCCAGTGCCGCGCAGATGGCCAATCATGTGGCGGTCCGGCTGGACCGGTCCGGACTGGCGGAAATGTCGTGCATCGCCGGCGTCGGGGGCGATGTGCCCCACCTCGTCCGCATCGCGCGTTCCGGCCGGCCGATACTTGCGCTCGACGGCTGTCCGCTGGAATGCGTACGCAGCTGTCTCGCGCAGCGTGGCATTGAACCGAGCCGCCATCTGCTGCTGCACGAACACGGCGTGAAGAAGCGCCAGCACGACGATTTCGATGCCGGGCAGGCGCAGCAGGTCTATCGCCAGGCCGAAGCCCTGGTGCTGGAACTGGCAGCCGCCATGGTGGCAACCGACGGTCCGGATCCGGGGTAGTCCACCGCGAGGTGCCGTTCCGCGCGGCGTCGCGACCGGTCGCGATGTGCGGTGGCTCCGTGGTCCGGCGCATACGACAAAGGCCGCACTCCTGCGCATTGATGCCAGGAGTGCGGCCTTCGTCGTTTCCAGGACCGGAGCGTGGTTCAGCCGGCGAAGAAGTCCTTCATCTTGTCCATCCACGACTTCGCCCGCGGGCTGTGACTGGCTTCGTCGCTGCGGTTGATGTCGTCGAATTCCTTCAGCAGTTCGCGTTGCCGGCTGGTCAGATTGACCGGCGTTTCCACCACGACGTGGCACATCAGGTCGCCCGGGAAGCTGCTGCGTACGCCCTTGATGCCCTTGCCGCGCAGGCGGAACACCTTGCCCGACTGCGTTTCGGCCGGAATCTTGATCTTGGCCGCGCCATCCAGCGTCGGAATCTCGATCTCGCCGCCGAGCGCTGCGGTGGCAAAGCCGATCGGCATCTCGCAGTGCAGATCGTCACCCTCGCGCTGGAATACCGCGTGCTGCTTGATGTGGATCTGCACATAGAGGTCGCCGGCCGGACCGCCGCCCTGACCGTGTTCACCTTCACCTGACAGGCGGATGCGATCGCCTTCGTCTATGCCTGACGGGATCTTCACCTGCAGTGTCTTGCTGCCCTTGACCCGACCGGCACCGTGGCAGCTGCCGCACGGATCCTTGACCATCTTGCCGGTGCCGTGGCACTTGGGGCAGGTCTGCTGGATCGAGAAGAAGCCCTGCTGCATCCGAACCTGGCCTGCGCCCTTGCAGGTCGTGCAGGTGACCGGCTGGGTACCCGGCTTGGCGCCGGTGCCCTCGCAGGTGCCGCACTCTTCCATGGTCGGGATGCGGATGCGCGTGTCGGTGCCGCGCGCGGCTTCCTCGAGCGTGATTTCGAGGTTGTAGCGCAGATCGGCTCCGCGGTAGACGCCATTGCGTCCGCCGCCACGGCCACCGGCGTTGCCGAAGATTTCGCCGAATATGTCGCCGAAGGCATCGCCGAAACCGCCGAAGCCCTGACCACCGCCTCCGCCGCCCATGTTCGGGTCGACGCCGGCATGACCGTACTGGTCATAGGCCGCGCGCTTCTGCCCGTCGGACAGGATTTCGTAGGCCTCCTTGGCCTCCTTGAACTTGTCTTCGGCTTCCTTGCTGTCCGGATTGCGGTCCGGGTGGTACTTCATCGCCAGCTTGCGGTAAGCCTTCTTGATCTCGTCATCCCCGGCGTCACGATTGACGCCGAGGATGTCGTAAAAGTCGCGTTTTGCCATGCTTAATCACCACAGATACACCGAGGCACAGCGCTTCAGGGTTGCGACCCTGCCGCGCTGTGCCTCGGTGGTCAGGCCGCCATGGGCAACCGAAAGTCGCCGCTTACTTCTTGTCCTTCACTTCGGTGAATTCGGCATCGACCACGTCACCGTCGTCCTTGCCTGCATTGCCGCCCGCGGCTGCCGCAGCGGCTTCACCTTCACCGGCCGCTGCCTGCTGCTGCGCGTACATCGCCTCGCCCAGCTTCTGCGAGATGGTGGCCAGCGCGGTGCTCTTGGCTTCGATCGCTTCCTTGTCGCCGGAGCGGATGGCTTCTTCCGTCTCCTTGATGGCTTCTTCGATCTTCGCCTTTTCCTCGGCTTCGACCTTGTCGCCGTGCTCGGTCAGCGCCTTGCGCGTGGAATGCACCAGCGCGTCGGCCTGGTTGCGCGTATCGGCCAGTTCGCGTGCCCTGCGGTCGTCCTCGGCGTGCAGCTCGGCATCCTTCACCATCTTCTGGATCTCGTCTTCCGACAGGCCAGAATTTGCCTTGATGGTGATCTTGTTTTCCTTGCCGGTGCCCTTGTCCTTGGCCGACACGTGCAGGATGCCGTTGGCGTCGATGTCGAACGTGACCTCGATCTGCGGCAGGCCACGCGGCGCCGGAGCGATGCCTTCCAGGTTGAACTCGCCGAGCGACTTGTTGCCGGTCGCCATCTCGCGCTCACCCTGATAGACCTTGATGGTCACTGCCGGCTGGTTGTCGTCGGCGGTCGAGAAGGTCTGCGAGAACTTGGTCGGAACCGTCGTGTTCTTCTGGATCATCTTGGTCATCACGCCGCCCAGGGTCTCGATGCCCAGCGACAGCGGGGTGACGTCGAGCAGCAGCACGTCCTTGACGTCGCCCTGCAGCACGCCGCCCTGGATCGATGCGCCGACCGCGACCGCCTCGTCCGGGTTCACGTCCTTGCGCGGTTCGCGGCCGAAGAATTCGCGTACCTTTTCCTGCACCTTGGGCATGCGGGTCATGCCGCCGACCAGGATCACGTCGTCGATGTCACTGACCTTGACGCCCGAATCCTTGATCGCGATGCGGCACGGCTCGATCGAACGCTCGATCAGCTCTTCCACCAGCGACTCGAACTTGGCGCGGGTGATCTTGATCGCCAGATGCTTCGGACCGTTCGCGTCGGCGGTGATGTAGGGCAGGTTGATTTCGGTCTGTGCGCCCGACGACAGTTCGATCTTGGCCTTCTCGGCCGCTTCCTTCAGGCGCTGCAGCGCGAGGATGTCCTTCTTCAGGTCGACACCCTGGTCCTTCTTGAACTCGTCGATCACGTAATCGATGATGCGCTGGTCGAAGTCCTCGCCACCGAGGAAGGTGTCGCCGTTGGTGGCCAGCACTTCGAACTGGTGCTCCCCATCGACGTCGGCGATTTCGATGATGGACACGTCGAACGTGCCGCCGCCGAGGTCATACACGGCGATCTTCGAGTCGCCCGGCTTCTTGTCCATGCCGAAGGCGAGGGCGGCGGCGGTCGGCTCGTTGATGATGCGCTTGACGTCCAGACCGGCGATGCGGCCGGCGTCCTTGGTGGCCTGACGCTGGCTGTCGTTGAAGTAGGCCGGCACCGTGATGACGGCTTCGGTCACTTCTTCGCCCAGATAGTCTTCGGCGGTCTTCTTCATCTTGCGCAGCACTTCGGCTGATACCTGCGGCGGCGCGATTTTTTTGCCGCGCACTTCCACCCAGGCGTCGCCGTTGTCGGCCTTGGCGATCTTGTAGGGCATCAGTGCGATGTCCTTCTGCACTTCCTTCTCTTCGAAGCGGCGGCCGATCAGGCGCTTGACCGCGAACAGCGTGTTCGCGGCGTTGGTGACAGCCTGGCGCTTGGCCGAGGCGCCGACCAGGATTTCACCATCTTCGGCGTAAGCGACGATGGACGGCGTGGTGCGTGCGCCTTCAGAGTTTTCGATGACCTTGGGCTTGCCGGCTTCCATCACCGAAACGCAGCTGTTGGTGGTGCCCAGATCGATACCGATGATTTTTCCCATGTTTGGGGTCCTCTATATATATGTGTGTATGGAGCGATGTGTCTGCTTGGCGTCGAAGGTGGGCGCTGTCGCCCGTTTTTCAAGGGCGTGTGTCAGCCCGCAGCCTTCGAAACGATCACCAGGGCGGGCCGCAGCACGCGTTCGTGCAGCAGATAACCCTTCTGCAGTACCTGCACCACATGGTTGGGTTCGCCCGGCGCCTCGATCTGGCTGATGGCCTGATGCCGGTGCGGATCGAACTTCTCGCCCAGCGGATCGACTTCCTCGACGCCGGCGCTGGCGAACGCCTGCTGCAGCTGCTTGAGCGTCAGTTCGACGCCGGAACGCAACGCCGCGACATCGGCCGAATCGGAGGCCAGCGCGGCCTCCAGGCTGTCCTTGACAGGAACCATCGCACCGGCGAACTTCTCGGCGCCGAACTTGCCGGCCTTGAGTACGTCCTCGGCGGCACGGCGGCGCATGTTCTCGGTTTCGGCACGGGCGCGCAGCAGCGCCTCGTGGTGTTCGGCGGCCTTCTGTTCCGCCGCCGCCAGCGCGGCACCGGCCGCATCCGGTACTGCGGCTTCAGCGCCGTTTTCGCCGGCCTGCTGCTCGGGCGGCGTGGTTTGGGGGTTATGCTCGGTCATGCACGTAGATCCTCTGGCTTTCAGACCAGCGGGAAATTGGGGCGCCGTCCGCGATTTCAAGGGCCGCGGGTACCGACGGATGCAAATCTGTGCGAAGGCGTACGCTGTTGTGCGTATCCCGAGCCCGAATCCCGACCTGCGTCAGGAAGATGCTTTTGTCCGGGCGAGATCAATGCCCTATCATTGCGGCTGTTCATGACGCGCGCTTCTCTTTGCAAGACATGCTCGACTGCATCGGCAAATACAGGGTTATCCGGGAAATAGGCAAAGGGGCGACGGCTACCGTCTACCTATGCAAGGCCGATGACATCGAAGAGCTGGTGGCGGTCAAGCTGGTTGATTTCGGCGACAAGAACCGTGACCAGGGCAAGTGGTCCCGGCGCATGCGCAAGCTGTTCCTGACCGAGGCGGCGATCGCGGCCAAGCTCAACCACCCCAACATCATCCGCATCTTCGATGCACAGGTCGAAGAGAACCGGGCCTATCTGGTGATGGAGTACATCGAAGGTCAGCCACTCGATCACTACTGCGAATTCAACAGGATGCTGCCGCTGCCCCGCGCAGTGAGCATCGTGTTCAAGTGCTGCCTGGCGCTGGACTATGCATTCCGGCAGGGTGTGGTGCACCGTGACGTGAAGCCGGCCAACATCCTGATCGGCGCCAACGACCTGGTGAAACTGACCGATTTCGGTCTGGCGCTGAACGTGGCGAAGGAAAACGACAAGGACTCCACCTTCATCATGGGGGTCGGCTCGCCGGCCTACATGAGTCCGGAACAGGTCAAGGGCTATCCGCTCAACCAGAAGACCGACCTGTATTCGCTCGGCGTGGTGCTGTTCCACCTGCTGACCGGTCGTCTTCCGTTCCGCGCCAAGCATCCGGCGCAGCTGATCTACAAGATCATGAATGCCGATCCACCGTCGCCCTCGCAGCTCAATCCGGAAGTGCCGGAAGGCATGGACCGCGTGATCCGCAAGGCGCTCGAGAAGGATCTGTACTCGCGCTACAAGAACGGCGCCGAATTCGCCAAGGATCTGTCGTCGGTGCGCTTCAAGCTGCTCGACGAGAATTACGTTCCGCCGGACACGACGCGCTTTTCCATCCTGCGCAAGATGGCTTTCTTCACCGAATTCGACGATGTCGAGGTGTGGGAAGTGCTGCGTTTCTCGAGCTGGCGACAGCTCCAGGAGAACGCGACGCTGATGCGCGAGGGCGATACAGACAACCGTTTCGGCCTGATCATTTCCGGCCATGTGCAGGTCAGCGTCGGCGGTCGCCTGCTGGCTGATCTGACGCAGGGAGAGGTGATCGGCGAAATGGGCTATCTCGATCCCCGTCACTTGCGCCGTTCGGCAACCGTGGTCGCTGCCTCGCCGGTGACCTTCCTCGAAGTGAGTCCGTCGGCGCTGGCGCTGGCTTCGGAAGAGTGCCTCGAGCACTTCCGGGCGCAGCTGATCAGCACCGTGGTACAGCGTCTGGTGCGCGCCAACGCTGCTCTGGCGGCGCAGGGCGAGCAGGTCATGCTGCCCACCGAATCGGGCTTCAGCGTGGTCGGTTCCGGCCTGGATCTGGAACTGTTGCCGGATCCGGCCCCGCGCCGCTAGGCGTCCTTCCCCTTCGTTTCGCGGGCTGGTGTGCTTGCCGTCCGAGGCGGCCTGCGTCGTGACAAGTGCCCGGTCCCACGGCTAAAGTTTTGACCAGGCAGGCCGAAACTCTCCTCACATGCATCCGGCGATCCGGACGCTGATCGGAAGGAGACCGACCTTGAGCCGCAATTCTGTTTATGGCATCAGCCGCGTGGATAACGAAGCCAGCCGTACCCATGGTTGGCTGGTGACCATCCAGCGACGTGGAGTGATACATCGCAAGCACTTCAGCGATGGCGTATTTGGTGGCAAGCAGAAGGCGTTCGCTGCTGCGAAACAGTTCCGTGACGAGATCATCTCAAAGTACCCCCCGTTCTCGTTGCGAGAATATTCGAGCATCGTCAAGAAGAACAATCGTTCCGGCGTGGTTGGCGTGTGCCGCTATTGCGCTTCGGAAACGCGCGACATGGATGAGGACAAGCAGCGCTGGTTCTGGGTGGCTTCGTGGCCGCTGCCGTCAGGCCGGCGCAAGCGCGTGAAATTCTCGGTCAACAAGTACGGCGAGGAAGGTGCGTTCAAGATGGCGCTGAAGGCGCGCAAGGATGCGCTCAAGAAGCTCGATGGCCAGTTCGACCCCGGTGCTTCGCGTCGCGGTCGTCCCCGTCGTGCGAAGAACGACGAAACGGCGCTGGAAACCCGGGAAGCCCGGGCGGCCTGAGCGCTGCAGCAATAAAAAAGGCGACCCTGAGGTCGCCTTTTTTATTGCTTGGCACCGAGCGCTTTTGCGCGCTGTGCCTGCAGCGCATCCTCTCCGGTCTGGCCGGACTCGTCCCACCAGTGCCCCAGTTCGCGCCGTACCATGCGGCCGAGCGCATCGATCCAGTCGGCTCGTTCGTTCAGGCAGGGAATGTAGTTGAAGGTCCGGCCGCCCTTGCCGAGGAAGGCGTCCCGGTTTTCCACCGCGATTTCTTCCAGTGTTTCCAGACAGTCGGCGACGAAGCCCGGACAGATCACGTCGACGCTGTGCAGCCCTTCCGTCGCGAGACGTTCCAGCGTGGGCTGGGTGTACGGCTCCAGCCAGCGCGCGCGGCCGAAGCGTGACTGGAAGGTGACCAGATACTGTTGCGGCGTCAGACCGAGTGCTTCCGCCAGGAGGCGGCCGGTCTTGTGGCATTCGCAGTGGTAGGGATCGCCCTGTTCCAGATGGAATTGCGGTACGCCATGGAAGGACATGACCAAGCGATCGGCCCGGCCGTTCTTTGCCCAGTGCTCGCGTACGCTGGCTGCCAGTGCCGCGATGTATCCGCTGTCGCCGGCAAAGGCGCGCAGATAGCGCAGCTCAGGCAGGTTACGCCAGCGCAGCAGCGTCCGCGCAATCTCGTCGATCACCGACCCGGTGCTGCTGGAAGCGCTCTGCGGATACATCGGGATCAGCACGATGCGCGTGAAGCCGTCTGCCTTCATCTGTTGCAGTACGTCGCCGATGGACGGGCTGCCGTAGCGCATCGCGCAGCGCACCTCGATGTCGGATTGCCCCTGAGAGACCATCCAGCCGCGCAGCAGCTTGGCCTGGCGTTCGGTATGGACGCGCAGCGGTGAGCCTTCGTCGGTCCACACCAGCGCGTATTTCTCGGCCGACCGCTTGGGCCTCACGTTGAGGATGACGAGATTGAGGATGCACCACCAGATCGCCTTCGGAATCTCGACGACCCGGTCATCCGACAGGAACTGCTTCAGGTAGCGGCGCAGCGACGGCGCGTCGGGCCGGTCGGGCGTGCCGAGATTGACCAGCACGACGCCGGTGTGTGTGCGCTGGCCGTGCTGACGGGCGGGTTCGGCGAGGAATCGGGACATGGTCTGGCTCTGTTTGCGCTGCGCAGCAGGCGCACGGATGAACGCGGATAAAAAGGATCAGGTCTGGCTGAGTGCGCTGGACAGCAGCTTGGCAGTGACGTCGACAATGGGAATCACCCGCTCGTAGGCCATGCGGGTCGGGCCGATCACGCCGACCGTCCCGACCACCTGACCCTGGACTTCATACGGTGCGGTGACCACGCTGCACTCGTCCAGCGGTGCCAGCCCCGATTCGCCGCCGATGAACAGCTGTACGCCGTCGGCGCGCTGCGACATGTCGAGCAGGCTGGCCAGCTGCGTGCGCTGGTCGAACAGCGAGAACAGTTCGCGCAGCCGGGACATGTTGGAGGACAGGTCGTCTACGGCCAGCAGGTTGCGCTCACCCGAAATCACGTACTGGCCCTTGTCGTCGGAGAAGGCTTCGTTGCCGGCCTGCAGCGCGGCTGCCATCAAGGTCGTCAGGTCACCGTGCAGCTGCTTCAGCTCGGCCTGCAGACGGCCGCGGATTTCGTCGAAATCGAGACCGATGTAGTGCTGATTGAGGAAATTGGCAGCACTGACCAGCTCGGATGGCGAGAAATTGCGCTCCGTCAGCAGGATGCGGTTCTGCACCTCGCCCTGCTCGGTCACGATGATCAGCAGAATGCGTTTGTCGGACAGGCTCAGGAATTCGATCTGGCGGATGCGCGCGACCTGCCGGCGCGGCGCCACGACGATGCCGGCGAACCGGGTCAGCTGGGACAGCAGCTGCGAGGCCTGATTGACCAGCAACCGCGGGTCGGCCGGACGCAGCTCGCCCTTGAGTTCGCTGATCTGGCCGGGCTCCAGCGGTTGCACCGACAGCAGGCTGTCGACGAAGAAGCGATATCCGCGTGCGGTCGGAATGCGTCCGGCCGAGGTGTGCGGGCTGGCGATGAAGCCCAGTTCCTCCAGGTCGGACATCACGTTGCGTATGGTCGCCGGTGACAGATCCAGTCCCGAATACTTCGAAAGGGTGCGCGAGCCCACGGGCTGGCCGTCGGCGATGTAGCGTTCCACCAATGTCTTGAGCAGCAGTCTTGAACGGTCTTCGAGCATGACGTTGCCGGTTTGAAGGCGCCTTGTAGCGCCGGATTCTAGAGTGGCGCCGTTACTGCCATGGCGTCCGGTTCGCGATATTGACACAGCCGGAGCCGCCGCCGCCGGGCGGCGGGGTCGGCGGTGGGCTTTGTGGTTTAATTGTGCGATGAAAAACGACCTTCCGGCCTTCGGCTGCGTGGCGCTGATCGGCAAGTATCAGAGCGCCGAAGTGACCGAATCGCTGCACACGCTGGCGCAGTGGTTGCATGCGTCCGGGCGTGAAGTGCTGATCGAGGGTGATTCCGCCGAGGCGTTGCCGGGCGCCGACTTCGAATCGGCCGACTTCGAGGTGATAGGCCGGCGCGCGAAGCTCGCGGTGGTCGTCGGCGGCGACGGCTCGCTGATCAGCGCCGCGCGCAAGCTGGCGCCTTACGATATTCCGTTGGTCGGCGTGAATCAGGGACGGCTCGGTTTCCTGACCGACGTAGCGCGCTCGGGCATGCTGCCTGCCATGGAAGTCCTGATGCAGGGGCAGTTCCGGCCGGAACGGCGTGCCCTGCTGCAGGCCAGTGTATGGCGCAGCGGCGAACGGCTCTTTTCGGCGCTGGCACTCAATGATGTTGTCGTTTCCAAAGGCGATCTCGGTCGCATGATCGAATTCGAGGTGCGCGTCGATGACGAATTCGTCTATAGCCAGCGCTCGGACGGCCTGATCATCGCGACACCGACCGGGTCGACCGCGTATTCGCTGTCGGCCAACGGCCCCATCGTGCATCCGTCGTTCGGCGGCATGCTGGTGGTGCCGCTGTGCCCGCACGCACTGTCGTCGCGGCCCATCCTGCTGGACGATACCTCGGTACTCAGCGTGCGCCTGTTCTCGCGCCATGATGCGCGGGCCCATTTCGACGGTCAGGAAAACTTCAATCTGCAAGGTGACGACTGCCTGCTGATCGAGCGCTCGCCTTATTGCGTGACCCTGATGCATCCGCCCGGTTACAGCTATTTCTCCATGCTGCGGGAAAAGCTGCGCTGGAGCGAAGCGCCCAAGGACGTGTGATTTCCGTTTCATGCTCGAACGTCTTTTCATCCGCGATTTCATTCTGGTAGACCGGCTGGAGCTCGAATTCGGTACCGGTTTCGGCGCCCTGACCGGCGAAACCGGGGCCGGGAAATCGATACTGGTCGACGCCCTGGGTCTGGTGCTGGGTGCGCGCGCCGATGCGTCGGTGGTGCGTTCCGGCAGCGAGCGTGCCGAACTGTCGGCCGAGTTTTCGCTGCCTGCCGACGGTCCGGTGCCGGCGTGGCTCGACGACCAGGATTTCGCGACCGACGAAGAGGTGCTGCTGCTCCGGCGTGTGATCGATGCCGGCGGGCGTTCGCGTGCCTACATCAACGGTGTGCCGGCGAGCATCACGCAACTGCGTGAAGTCGGCGCGCTGCTGGTCGATATCCATGGTCAGCACGCCCATCAGGCACTGATGCGCGAACCGGCGCAGCGCGAACTGTTCGATCAGCATGCCGGCCTCGCACCGCAGGTTGCGGCGGTCGGCCGTCTCTACCGCGAGTGGCAGGTCCGCGAACAGGCGCTCGCGCGCGCCCGGCAGGATCGCGATGCCGCCGCGCGCGAACGCGAACGGTTGCAATGGCAGGTCGATGAACTTGTTGCGCTGGCGTTCGATCCGCTTGCCTGGACCGAGCTGCAGCAGGAGCACGGCCGTCTGGCACACGCGACGCAGCTGCTGGAAGGCAGCGCCGAGGCGCTCGCGCTGGTGCAGGACGGCGACAACCCGCTGGACGGGCAGCTCGCGCATATCGCTGCGTTGCTCGGCCGGCTCGAAGGCTACGATGCCTCGCTTGCCGACTGCCGTGTGCTGATGGAATCGGCGGCGGCGCAGGTGGACGAGACGGCGCGCGCGTTGCGCGCCTATGCGCACCGTGTAGACGCCGATCCGGCGGCACTGGCGCGTGCCGACGCGCGGATCGCTGAAGTGCTCGATGTAGCCCGCAAGTACCGCGTCGATCCGGACGCGCTGCCGGGCCTGCTGGCCGATGCCGGTGCGCAGCTCGAAAAGCTGGATGCCGAAGCCGATCCGGCGCATCTGCAGCAGTTGAGCGAGGCGGCTCGCACCGACTATATGGCGGCTGCCGAAGCCCTGTCGGCGGCGCGCAGGCCTGCGGCCGCACAACTGTCGGCTGCGGTCAGCGCCGCGATGTCCGAACTGGCGATGCAGGGGGGGCGTTTCGAGGTCGTGCTGCGGCCGCTCGAATCACTGTCGGCCAGCGGACTGGAAGAGATCGAGTTCAATGTGTCGGCGAACCCCGGCCTGCCGCTGGCGCCGTTGTCGAAAGTGGCGTCCGGTGGCGAACTGTCGCGCATCGGGCTGGCGATACAGGTGATCGCCAGTGCGCGCAGCGGCACGCCGACCCTGGTGTTCGACGAGGTCGATGTCGGCATCGGAGGCCGCGTGGCGGAGGTGGTCGGGCGTCAGCTGGCCCGCCTGGGTGAAGCCCGTCAGGTGCTGTGCGTGACCCATCTGCCGCAGGTGGCAGCCCGCGCGGCGTGGCAGTGGTCGATTTCCAAGCGGAATGCAGACGGGCAGACGCTCAGCTCGGTCACGCCGCTCGACGCAGTTGCGCGGGTAGAGGAAATCGCCCGCATGCTGGGCGGCGAGGTCATTACCGACACGACGCGTGCGCATGCGCGCGAGATGCTGGGCGAGGCGCCTGCCTGAGCGAAGGACGGACCTGAATCCGGGGTGGTGCGTGCAGCAAGGGCTGGCAGGGACTGGAGCGTTGCGCCTCAGTCGAGGTGCATCTTTCTCCTGTTCGGGCAGACCTCGCGCGTACAGTCCGCGAAGATAGTCATGGCGTGGTCCTGCATGATGAAACCGCGTTCCTTGGCGATCTTGACCTGGCGGCGCTCGATTTCGGCGTCGTAGAACTCCTCGACCTTGCCGCACTGGATGCATACCAGATGATCATGGTGGCGTCCCTCATTCAGTTCGAACACGGCCTTGCCGGTCTCGAAGAAGTGCCGTTCGAGCAGACCGGCCTGTTCGAACTGGGTCAGCACGCGATAGACCGTCGCCAGCCCGATATCCATGTCCTCCAGCAGCAATGCCTTGTAGACGTCTTCCGCGCTCATGTGGCGCACGTCGGGACGCTGGAACAATTCCAGTATTTTCAGTCGAGGCAGGGTCGCTTTGAGCCCTATGTTTTTCAGGTTCTGGGAATTCGAACTCATCTGGGGCGCCTGAAGGCAGTATCAAGGTCGCTATAATATAGACTTTAGAGTCTGGCCCGGCGCTGTGCCGCCCGCCGACCGACCATCACCCGAGTCCTGTCCAGCGATGTCCTTCGCCCCTGCCGTACTTCTCCGCCGTGTCTGCCTTGCCCTGATTCCTCTGCTTGCCGGATGCAGCGACATGCAGATGCCGTCGACCTTCGACGTGACCAACCGGCTCAATCCGTTCCGCATCGACATCCGCCAGGGCAATCTCGTCACGCAGGAGATGGCGGCGCAACTCAAGGCCGGCATGACGCGCGATCAGGTTCGCTTCGTGCTCGGAACGCCGATGCTGACCGACGTATTCCATCCTGACCGCTGGGATTACCTGTACTACTTCAAGCCGGGCAATCAGCCGGAAGACCTGCAGCAGCGCCGACTCGTCGTCTATTTCGAAAACGATCGCCTGGTCAGTGTCGGTGGCGACGTCGTGGGGGCCGAAGAAGGGGAACTGGAGAAATCCGACAAGCCCCGCAGTCGTACCATCGATCTCGGCGAGGTCGCGGCGCCGGCCAAGCAGTGAGCGGTCTGAAAGCCGCAACGTATCAATTTCCGAGGGAATTTCATGTCATCGATGCGCATAGCGATCGCCGGAGCGTCCGGCCGCATGGGCCGCATGCTGATCGAAGCCACCACGCGTGACGAAGGGGCCCGTCTGGTCGCCGCGCTTGACCGGGTGGATTCGCCGGCCATTGGAGAGGATGCCTGTGCATTTCTGGGCATCAGGAGCGGTGTGCAGATCAGCAGCGACATCGACGCGGCACTGACCGGAGCCGATTTCCTGATCGACTTCACGCGGCCGGAAGCGACGCTCGTGCATCTGGACGCCTGTACCCGTCTTGGCGTCAAGATGATCATCGGGACCACCGGTTTTACCGAAGCGCAACGCGGCCGGCTGGCCGAGGCCTCGGAGCGGCTGGCCATCGTATTCGCGCCGAACATGGCGGTCGGCGTCAATGCGGTGTTTCGTCTGCTGGACGTCGCTGCCCGCATCCTTAACAGCGGCTACGACGTCGAGGTCATCGAAGCGCACCACCGCATGAAGGTGGACGCGCCCTCGGGTACCGCGCTGCGCATGGGCGAAGTGGTGGCCGACGCACTCGGCCGCTCGCTCGCGGACTGCGCGATCTACGGCCGCGAAGGCCATACCGGCGAGCGCGATGCGGCGACGATAGGCTTTTCCACGATCCGGGGTGGGGACATCGTCGGCGATCACACGGTCCTGTTTGCCGGCATCGGCGAGCGCATCGAAATCACCCACAAGTCGGCCAGTCGCATGCCGTACGCGCTCGGCAGTCTGCGCGCGGCGCGCTGGCTCGCCGACCGCGACAGCGGCCTGTACGACATGCAGGATGTGCTCGGGCTGCGCTGAATCGTTTTCCGTGCTCGGAAGCGCGCCGCTTCAGTGCGCTGAGCGATTGCCGTAAATGCCGTAAGCCAACGAATTTCGCATACATGCATCCGGCACTTTCATCCATGTTGTTCCAGCATCTCGGCTTGTCGTCCATCGACGAGCAGGGGATCAGGACTTGGCTCGCCGGTGCGCCGTCGGCAGCTGGCCTGGCGGAGGTACTGGGGCGGTTGGATGGGCTGCTGGAAGCCAATGACGCGACCGACGCGTCGCCGCATCAGTGGCAGTGGGTGCCGTCGAGTGCCCGTTTCGTGGTGTCTCCCGAATTCAAGAACGCGCTGGGTTACGGCGCATCCGATCTGCCGGATCTGCTGCCGGTCTGGCGCGACGTGCTGCATTCCGATGACGTGGCGGGCTTCGATCAGTGGCTGGAGGAGCGTCTTGTCAGCAGCGTTGGCAATGCGTTCACCGACTGCCGTGTCCGGCGGGCGGGCGGATCGGTCGTGTGGGTGCGCTTCGAGGCGAACGCGACCGAGCGTGACGAGCGCGGGCGGGTTGCGCGCGTGTCCGGTCAGCTGTTCCAGCTCGATGCGCGTCGCCAGGCCGAGGTCGAACTCCTGCTTGCCAAGGAGAAGGCCGAAGCAGCCAGTCGCGCCAAGAGCGACTTCCTGGCCAATATGAGCCATGAAATCCGTACGCCGATGAATGGCATCATGGGCATGTCGGAACTGATGCTCGATACCTCGCTGGACAGCGAGCAGCGCGAATACGTGCACGCGATCAAGACCTCGGCCGACGCATTGCTGGTCATCATCAACGACATCCTGGACTTTTCGAAGATCGAGGCTGGCAAGCTGGCCATCGAAACCGTGGAGTACTCGCCGGAGGAGGTCATCGGAGAGTCTGCACGCGGGCTGGCGATCGGCGCCCAGAAGAAGGGGCTCGAACTTTACTGCAGGCTGTCGCCCGATCTGCCGCGGCGCGTGCTGGGTGACCCCGGACGCCTGCGCCAGATATTGGTCAATCTGATCGGCAACGCGGTGAAGTTCACCGAACAGGGCGAGATCGAGATCGGCTGCGAGACGGTCGGCATGCCGGCAGGCAATGGCGAGCGGGTGGAACTGCACGTATGGGTGCGCGACACCGGCATCGGCATCGATGCCACCAAGCAGTCGCTGGTATTCGAAGCGTTCGCCCAGGCGGATACCTCGACCACGCGCCGGTTTGGTGGAACCGGCCTCGGTCTGGCCATCTGCAACAAGCTCGCGGCGCTGATGGGCGGACGGCTGTGGCTGGACAGCGCGCCGGGCCAGGGCTCTACCTTTCACTTCACGATGCGCGGCGAAGTCGTCGAGCAGAGCGCGCTGTCGCCGAATTTCAGGCGCTTTGCGGGGCTGCACGTACTGCTGCTGGAAGACCATCTGCCGACGCGGGGCGTGGTGGCTGCGATGCTGGGCGACATGGGCGCGTCGGCGCTGGCGGTCGGTTCCGTGCAGGCAGCCAGACAGGCGCTGAAGCAGGCACATGAATCCGGACGCCCCTTCGACATCCTGCTGGTCGATCGCACCTTGCCCGATGCCGACGCCTTCGACTTCATTTCGGCCTTTTGCGAAGGACCGAACCGCCTGAATCGCGTCGTGATGATGCTCAGTGGCGTAAATCAGGCTGCGGACAATGCACAGGCGCGTGCTCTTGGCGTGCGTGGACGCCTGCACAAGCCGTTTTCTGCCGGCGAGCTTGCCGGAGCGCTGGCTGACGCCTTGCACAGCCGGCCTGACGACGAGGTACATGAGACCGATGACTTCGATCTGGCCATAGGTGATCTGGACATCGAACGCTCGCTTGCGAACATGGGCCATGGCGGTCAGGTGCCGCGTCAGGTGCTGCTGGCCGAGGACAATCCGGTCAACCAACTGGTCGCCGTGCGCATGCTGGAGCGTGCCGGCTATCGCGTTACCGTGGCGTCGAACGGTCAGGAGGCGCTCGACCAGTTGGAACGCCAGAATTTCGACGTCGTGCTGATGGACGTCCAGATGCCGGTGATGGGCGGCATCGAGGCGACCCGGGCGATCCGGGCGCGCGAGCAGCGCCGTTCCTGGGTGGTCGATACGGACAATGTGCAGCATCTTCCGATCATCGCGATGACCGCGAACGCGATGAAGGGCGACCGCGAGCTGTGCCTCGAAGAGGGCATGGACGACTATGTCAGCAAGCCGGTCAAGGCCGACGAACTGCTGGCCACGCTGGAGCGCGTGCTGTCCCGGGCCGATGGTGACACCACGTCGGTGACCACGGACGTCAACGGTCTGCTGCGTCAGCAGGCCGTTGCTGCCGAGCCCGTGCTCGACATCGACCATACGCTGGAGACACTGGACGGCGATCGCGCGATGGTCCGGCGCGTCATCAACGTCTTTCTCGGCGAATTGCCGGAACTGCGCCGCGGTCTGGGCGTCTGCCTTGAAACTGGCGACAACGACGGTGTTGCCCGCATCTGCCATCGCTTGCGCGGTTCGCTCTCGGTATTCGGTGCCGCGTGCGCCGAGCGTCTGGTGGCGCTGCTTGAGGACGCTGCGAGGGCAGATCCGGCACCGGTGCTGACCGATCTGCACCGGGATGCCGACGCCCAGCTGGCACGTCTTTCCGACGCGCTGGGCGTCCTGCGCGAGGACGTCATCGCATCGGTCTGAGGCAGGAGTAATTCCCGAAATTGCGCGCTGCACCAGCGGCAAGGTATAATTGAAAAAATCAGCGGGAGCGCCCAAAACGGCGTCTCCCGCTTCGCATATGTAGCGCTCGCGCGCGCTGCCGTCCCCGACCAGAATTTCAGGAGTTACTACGTGTCCGCCTACGCGCCCGCGCTGCTCGCACTCGCCGATGGATCGGTCTTTCACGGCAAAAGCATAGGGGCGGAAACGGTCACTGCCGGCGAAGTGGTGTTCAACACCGCGATGACCGGCTATCAGGAGATACTGACCGATCCGAGCTATACCCGACAGATCGTCACGCTGACCTATCCGCACATCGGCAACACCGGCGTCAACGTCGAAGACGTCGAAGCCAGCCGGGTTTTTGCCGCTGGCCTGGTCATCCGCGACCTGCCCCTGCGTTCATCCAATTTCCGCAGCCACCAGACGCTCGACGGCTACCTGCGTGAGCAGGGCATTCCGGGTATCGCCAATATAGATACCCGCAAACTCACGCGCCTGCTGCGCGAAAAGGGCGCACAGAGCGCCTGTCTGATGGCCGGCCGCGTCGATGCGGCCGAGGCGATTGCCCAGGCGCGCGCCTTTGCCGGTCTGGCCGGCATGGATCTGGCGAAAGTGGTCACTACCGACAAGCCGTATGAGTGGAACGAGGGTGAGTGGGAACTTGGCCAGGGATTCGTGAAGCCCGCAGCTCCGCGCCACCACGTCGTCGCCTACGATTTCGGCGTCAAGCGCAATATCCTGCGCATGCTGGCCAGCCGTGGCTGTCGCCTGACCGTGGTGCCGGCGCAGACGCCTGCGGCCGAGGTTCTGGCGATGAATCCCGATGGCGTGTTCCTGTCCAATGGCCCCGGTGACCCGGAACCCTGCGACTACGCGATTTCGGCGATCCGTACCTTCCTCGAGCGCAAGGTTCCGACCTTCGGCATCTGTCTGGGCCATCAGTTGATGGGCCTGGCGGCAGGTGCGTCGACACTGAAGATGAAGTTCGGCCACCACGGCGCCAACCATCCGGTCAAGGATCTTGATTCCGGACGCGTGCTGATCACCAGCCAGAACCACGGTTTCGCGGTGGATCCGGCGACGCTGCCCGGCCATGTGCGCGTGACCCATGTGTCGCTGTTCGACGGCAGCCTGCAGGGCATGACCTGGACCGACCGCCCGGCCTTCTGCTTCCAGGGCCACCCGGAAGCCAGCCCCGGTCCGCACGACGTGGCCTATCTGTTCGACCGATTCACCCAGATGATGGAGAAGTGATCCGCAACGTGTGACAGCGCAGCGCGCCCGGCGCGCCCATCACCTTACGGATCATCAGTCACCCTATGCCCAAACGTACAGATCTACACAGCATCCTCATCATCGGCGCCGGTCCCATCGTGATCGGTCAGGCCTGTGAATTCGACTACTCCGGCGCGCAGGCCTGCAAGGCGCTGCGCGAGGAGGGCTATCGCGTCGTGCTGGTGAATTCGAATCCGGCGACGATCATGACCGATCCGGGCATGGCCGACGTGACCTACATCGAGCCGATCACCTGGCAGATGGTCGAGAAGATCATCGAGAAGGAACGACCGGACGCGCTGCTGCCCACCATGGGCGGCCAGACCGCGCTGAACTGCGCGCTCGATCTCGCGCGTCACGGTGTGCTCGACAAGTACAAGGTGGAACTGATCGGCGCCAAGCAGGAGGCGATCGACAAGGCGGAAGACCGCGAGAAGTTCAAGCAGGCCATGACCAAGATCGGCCTGGGTTCGGCGCGTTCCGGCATCGCCCACTCAATGGAAGAGGCGCTGCAGGTGCAGGCCAGCATCGGCTTTCCGGCCATCATCCGCCCGTCCTTCACGATGGGCGGCAGCGGCGGCGGCATCGCCTACAACCACGAGGAATTCGTCGAGATCTGCAAGCGCGGCCTCGAAGCGTCGCCGACCAGCGAACTGCTGATCGAGGAATCGCTGCTCGGCTGGAAGGAATACGAGATGGAGGTCGTGCGCGACAGCGCCGACAACTGCATCATCGTTTGCTCGATCGAGAATCTCGACCCGATGGGCGTGCACACCGGTGATTCGATCACCGTCGCGCCGGCGCAGACGCTGACCGACCGCGAATACCAGATCATGCGCAATGCCTCGATCGCGGTGCTGCGAGAGATCGGCGTCGACACCGGCGGCTCGAACGTGCAGTTCTCGATCAATCCGGCCGACGGCCGCATGATCGTCATCGAAATGAATCCGCGCGTGTCGCGCTCTTCGGCGCTGGCGTCGAAGGCGACCGGCTTCCCGATCGCCAAGATCGCCGCCAAGCTTGCGGTCGGCTACACGCTGGACGAACTGCAGAACGACATCACCGGTGGTGCGACCCCGGCTTCGTTCGAGCCGTCGATCGACTACGTCGTGACCAAGATTCCGCGCTTTGCCTTCGAGAAATTCCCGCAGGCGAATGACCGCCTGACGACGCAGATGAAGTCGGTCGGCGAAGTGATGGCGATGGGCCGCAGTTTCCAGGAATCGATGCAGAAGGCGTTGCGCGGGCTGGAAGTCGGCGTCTACGGTTTCGACGAGATCGAGGCGGACGAAGACGAGATGGAGCGCGAACTGGCGCTGCCCGGACCGAATCGCATCTGGTACGTCGGGCAGGCCTTCCGCAACGGCATGAGCCTGGATGAAGTGCATCAACTGACCAAGATCGATCCGTGGTTCCTGGCGCAGATCGAGGACATCATCCTGACCGAGCGGGCTTTCTTCGGGCGCAGCCTGAAGAGCGTCGATGCCGCCACGATGCGCGACCTCAAGCGCAAGGGCTTCGCCGACCGCCGGCTGGCACGGCTGTTCCAGTGCGACGAAACCGCGCTGCGCCTGCACCGCCAGACGCTGGGCGTACGTCCTGTGTTCAAGCGGGTCGATACCTGCGCCGCGGAATTCTCGACCGACACCGCCTACATGTACTCGAGCTACGAGGACGAGTGCGAAGCCAATCCGACCAATGCACGCAAGATCATGGTGCTGGGTGGCGGGCCGAACCGCATCGGCCAGGGCATCGAATTCGACTACTGCTGCGTGCATGCGGCACTCGCACTGCGCGAGGACGGGTTCGAGACCATCATGGTCAACTGCAATCCGGAGACGGTCTCGACCGACTACGACACCTCGGACCGCCTGTACTTCGAACCGCTGACGCTGGAAGACGTGCTGGAAATCGTCGCCATCGAAAAGCCGGTCGGCGTCATCGTGCAGTTCGGCGGCCAGACGCCGCTGAAGCTGGCGCGTGACCTCGAAGCCAACGGCGTGCCCATCATCGGTACCAGCCCGGACATGATCGATGCCGCCGAAGACCGCGAACGCTTCCAGCAGCTGCTGCAGGAACTGGGTCTGAAGCAGCCGCCCAACCGCACGGCCCGCGCGGAAGATCAGGCGGTGCGCCTGGCGGCCGAAATCGGCTACCCGCTGGTGGTGCGTCCGAGCTATGTGCTGGGCGGCCGGGCGATGGAAATCGTGCATCAGCAGGCCGACCTCGAGCGCTACATGCGCGAGGCGGTCAAGGTGAGCAACGACTCGCCGGTGCTGCTCGACCGTTTCCTGAACGACGCGACCGAGGTCGACGTAGATGCCTTCTCGGACGGCACGCAGGTCATCATTGGCGGCATCATGGAACACATCGAGCAGGCCGGCGTGCACTCGGGCGATTCCGCCTGTTCGCTGCCGCCGTTCTCGCTGACGTCCGAACTGTGCGACGAACTGCGCCGCCAGACCGAGGCGATGGCGCGCGCGCTGAACGTGGTCGGGCTGATGAACGTGCAGTTCGCGATCCAGCGCGGCGCCAATGGCGACACCGTCTATGTGCTGGAAGTCAATCCGCGCGCCTCGCGCACCGTGCCCTTCGTGTCCAAGGCGTGCGGACTGCCGCTGGCCAAGATCGCGGCACGCTGCATGGCCGGCCGGTCGCTGGCCGACCAGGGCGTGACGCACGAGGTCGTGCCGCCTTACTTCTCGGTCAAGGAAGCGGTGTTCCCGTTCGTGAAGTTCCCCGGCGTCGACACCATCCTCGGCCCGGAAATGAAATCGACCGGCGAAGTGATGGGCGTCGGCCGGACGTTCGGCGAGGCTTTCGTCAAGAGCCAGCTGGCCGCGGGCGTGAAGCTGCCGCGCGGCGGTCGTGCCTTCATTTCGGTACGGCCTGCGGACAAGGAAAAGGCGGTCGATGTGGCGCGCCAACTGCACGACCTTGGCTTCACGCTGGTGGCCACCCGAGGTACGGCGACGTCGATCGCTGCCGCCGGGCTGCCGGTGACTGCGGTGAACAAGGTCAACGAGGGCCGCCCGCACATCGTCGACATGATCAAGAACGACGAGATTGCCTTCATCGTCAATACGGTCGATGAGAAGCGCAGCGCGATCAACGATTCGCGTTCGATCCGCACCAGCGCGCTGGCCAGCCGGGTCACGCTGTTCACGACAGTCGAGGGCGCGCGTGCCGCGTGTGCGGGCATGCGCATTTCCGAACTTGAAACTTACGCGCTGCAGGCCCTGCACGCGCAAATGGATTGATATGAGCGTACCCCTTACCATCGCCGGCGCCGAAAAGCTCAAGCTGGAGCTGCACCGCCTGAAGACCGTGGATCGTCCGAGCGTGATCGCCGCCATCGCGGAGGCGCGCTCGCACGGCGATCTGTCGGAAAATGCCGAATACGACGCGGCCAAGGAACGTCAGGGCTTCGTCGAGGGGCGCATACAGGAAATCGAGGGCAAGCTCGCCAACGCGCTGATCATCGATCCGAAGACGCTGGATGCCGAAGGCCGGGTAGTGTTCGGCGCGACGGTCGATCTGGAGGACGTCGAGGCGGGCAAGCCGGTCAGCTACCAGATCGTCGGCGACGACGAGGCTGACCTGAAGGCAGGCATGATTTCGGTCAATTCGCCGATCGCTCGTGCGCTGATCGGCAAGTACGCCGGCGACGTGGCGGAAGTGCAGGCGCCCGGCGGTGTCCGCGAGTACGAAATCGTGGATGTGCGCTACGTCTGAGCGCGCCGTCCGGAATCAGCGGCCGCGCGGCTTGAAACCGGTGGCCTTCGCATTTCGCGCGATGCCGCGCCGGCCTGCCACCGGCTTGGCCGGCATGCTGCGGGTCGGTACCGGCTTTCCGGTGGCCGGCTTGGCGGCAGCCTTTCGTGCCGGCACTGGGGTGGGGCGTTCGACATGCAGTTCCGGGTTCGGGCGGTACAGCACCAGAATGTTGCCGATCCGCTGCACCGGCGCGGCATGCAGCGCCGTGCAGGCGCTGACCAGCCAGGCGTCGCGCTGCTCGCGTTCGGCATCGAATACCCGCACCTTGATGAGTTCGTGCGACGACAGCGCGAGTTCGATCTCTTTCAGCACCGCATCGGTCAGCCCGTTCTGCGCGATCATCACGACCGGCTTCAGCGGGTGGGCACGCGCACGCAGCGCGCGGCGTTCGTCAGTCGAAAGAGTCAGCATGGCGTTATTCCTGAAAGGCGCGCAAGTCTAAGTCATGGCAAAGAACAAAACCAGCCGCCAGTGGGTACACGACCACATCAACGACCCCTATGTAAAGCAGGCGCAGGCACAGGGCTACCGTTCGCGTGCCGCCTTCAAGCTGCTGCAGATCGATGAGCGCGACCATCTGCTGGTGCCGGGCAAGGTGGTCGTGGATCTCGGCAGCACGCCCGGCGGATGGTCGCAGGTGGTGTCGAAGAAGGTTGCGCCCGGCGGACGCGTGATCGCGCTCGACCTGCTGCCGATGGAACCCGTTCCCGGCGTGCATTTCATCCAGGGCGACTTCCGCGAGGACGAGGTGCTGGAACAGCTGGTCGCAGCACTCGAAGGCAGGCTGGTCGGGCTTGTATTGTCGGACATGGCCCCCAACTTGTCCGGTATTGCGGTGACCGATCAGGCCCGCTCCATCCATCTGCTCGAACTGGCGCTGGAGTTTTCGCGCCAGTACCTCAAGACTGGCGGCGACATGCTCGTAAAAGTCTTTCAGGGTTCGGGGTTCGAAGCGCTCAGACGCGACATGGAGCAGCTTTTTTCTTCCGTCGCAGTGCGCAAACCCGACAGTTCGCGCGACCGCAGCGCGGAGGTGTATCTTCTGTGCCGTGGCAGGCAAGGCGAATTACCCGCATGAATTCCGGACGCTTTCGGTGTGAAGGTGTCTGCCGCGTTGAACGTAAGCCGACCCGTCTGGTCTCTCCGTTGTTGCATTGATTCGGCCGGTACGTCCGGCCCCGGAAATACAGAGGAACTGCCTTGAACAACATGTTCAAAAATCTAGCGATCTGGCTCGTCATCGGCATCGTGCTGATGACGGTGTTCAACCAGTTCAACCAGCGCCAGGCCGCACAGGGCACGGTGGAGTATTCCGAATTCCTCGAAGAGGTGAAGGCCGGGCGGATTTCCAAGGTGGAAATCCAGGGCCGCACGCTCAATGCGGCGACGGTGGACGGCAAGCGCATCACGTCCTACGCGCCGCCTCAGGACATCTGGCTGATCAGCGACCTGCTGAAGAGCAACGTCAAGGTGGTGGCCAAGCCGGAAGAAGAGCAGAGCTTCCTGATGAGCATCTTCGTGTCCTGGTTCCCGATGCTGCTGCTGATCGGCGTCTGGATCTTCTTCATGCGCCAGATGCAGGGTGGTGGCCGCGGCGGCGCCTTCTCGTTCGGAAAATCGAAGGCCAGGATGCTCGACGAATCGACCAATACGATCACCTTCGCCGACGTGGCCGGTTGCGACGAGGCCAAGGAAGAAGTGGCCGAGCTGGTCGAATTCCTGCGCGATCCGTCCAAGTTCCAGAAACTCGGTGGCCGCATACCCAAGGGTGTGCTGATGGTCGGTTCGCCCGGTACCGGCAAGACCTTGCTGGCCAAGGCGATCGCCGGCGAGGCCAAGGTGCCGTTCTTCTCGATTTCCGGCTCCGATTTCGTCGAAATGTTCGTCGGCGTCGGTGCGGCACGCGTGCGCGACATGTTCGAGCAGGCCAAGAAGCAGGCGCCGTGCATCATCTTCATCGATGAAATCGATGCGGTCGGTCGCCAGCGTGGTGCCGGCATGGGCGGTGGCAACGACGAACGCGAACAGACGCTGAACCAGCTGCTGGTCGAGATGGACGGCTTCGAAGGCCAGACCGGCATCATCGTGATTGCGGCGACCAACCGGCCGGACGTGCTCGACCCGGCGCTGCTGCGCCCGGGGCGCTTCGACCGTCAGGTCGTCGTGCCGCTGCCGGACATCCGCGGCCGCGAGCAGATTCTCGCGGTCCACATGCGCAAGGTGCCACTGGCCCAGGACGTCAAGGCGGAAATCATTGCGCGTGGCACGCCGGGCTTCTCGGGCGCCGACCTGGCCAATCTGGTCAACGAAGCGGCCCTGTTTGCAGCGCGCAGCAACAAGCGCGTGGTCGACATGGAAGACTTCGAACGCGCCAAGGACAAGATCATCATGGGGGCCGAGCGCCGAACCATGGTGATGGACGAGGAAGAAAAGAAGAACACGGCCTACCATGAATCGGGCCATGCGATTGTCGGCATGCTGCTGCCCAAGTGCGATCCGGTGCACAAGGTGACCATCATTCCGCGCGGGCGGGCGCTCGGCGTCACCATGTCGCTGCCGGAAAAGGATCGCTACAGCTATGACAAGGATTACTGCCTGCAGCTGATCTCCATGATGCTGTCTGGCCGCATCGCCGAAGAAATCTTCATGCACCAGATGACCAACGGTGCCGCCAACGACTTCCAGCGCGCGACCGATCTGGCACGGCGCATGGTCACGCAGTGGGGCATGTCGGATTCGATGGGTGCCATGGTCTACGGCGAGGAGGAAGGTGAAGTGTTCCTCGGCCGCTCGATGGCGACACATCGGAACATGTCGGAAACGACCATGCAGAAGGTCGATGCGGAAATCCGTCGCATCATCGACGACCGCTACGCTGAAGCCCGTCGCCTGCTCGAGGAAAATCGCGACAAGGTCGAGGCGATGACCCAGGCGCTGCTCGATTTCGAAACGATAGATGCGGATCAGATCGACGACGTGATGAACAATCGTCCGGTTCGCCCGCCGAAGCCGACTTCTCGCCCGCCCAAGGCATCTGCCGACGGCAATACGCCGGGTGCCGCGCCCAGCGCCGCCGCTCCAGCCTGAGCGGCTGTACGTTCCGTAACCCCGACCGGAGGCTGATGCCTCCGGTTTTCATTTGTGACTGCCATGAATCAGACCCTGTACTGCGGACCCTACCGGCTGCCGCTCGACCGACCGCTCGTGATGGGCATCATCAACGCGACTCCCGATTCGTTTTCCGGCGACGGCGTGGCCTTCGATGTCGCACGCGCAGTGGATCAGGCGCAGCAGTTCATCACCGATGGCGCCGATGTGCTGGATATAGGCGGTGAATCGACACGACCGGGATCGGAGCCGGTGTCGGTCGAGGACGAATTGCGCCGGGTGGTACCGGTGATCGAGGTGCTGGCCGGGCTGGGCGTACCGTTGTCGATAGACACCTGGAAGCCGGAAGTGATGCGGGCTGCGCTGGCCGCCGGTGCGACGCTGGTCAATGACATCAACGGCTTGCGGGCGCCGGGGGCGATCGAGGCCGTGGCTGCAAGTGATGCGGCCGTGTGCATCATGCACATGCAGGGAACACCGCAGACGATGCAGCTTGCGCCCTCCTATGCCGATGTGTGCGAGGAAGTGACTGATTTCCTTCTGCAAAGGGCGCGGTGCGCGCAGGATGCAGGGATCGACCGCAGCCGCATCATGCTCGATCCGGGTTTCGGTTTCGGCAAGACCTCGGAACACAACCTGATGCTGCTCAAGGGGCTGGGTGCTCTGGTCGATCAGGGTTATCCGCTGCTCGTCGGGCTGTCGCGCAAGTCGGTGCTGGGGCGTCTGACCGGACGTCCGGTCACCGATCGTGTGGCGGCCAGCGTGGCCGCGGCGCTCGCTTCCGTGGCACGCGGTGCGCACATGGTGCGTGTGCACGATGTGGCCGCCACGTGTGATGCGCTCGCCGTATGGCAGGTTGCCGGGATATCCGGCGGCAGAATTTAGGGAGACAAACAGAATGTCCAGACGTTATTTCGGTACCGATGGCGTACGCGGCCGGGTAGGGCAGGCACCGATCACGCCGGATTTCGTCATGCGGCTCGGATATGCGGCCGGTCGTGCACTGGTGGCGACCGAACATCTGCCGGCAGGGGAACACCCGGCGGTGCTGATCGGCAAAGACACGCGGGTATCCGGCTACATGCTCGAAGCGGCGCTTGAAGCCGGTTTTGCGGCAGCAGGCGTCGATACCGTGCTGGCGAAGGTCGTACCGACCCCCGCGGTCGCCTACCTGACCCGCGCGCTCCGGTTGCAGGCGGGAGTAGTGATCAGCGCGTCGCACAACGCTTTCGACGATAACGGCATCAAGTTCTTTTCGGCACGCGGCACCAAGCTGCCGGATGAGGTCGAACTGCAGATCGAGGCGCTGCTCGACGAGCCCATGGGCTGCATGGAGTCATCCCGCCTGGGCAAGGCCCGGCGCATCGAGGATGCACCCGGCCGCTACATCGAATTCTGCAAGAGCACTTTCCCGCAGGAACTTGACCTGCGCGGCCTGAAGATTGCGCTCGACTGTGCGCACGGTGCGGCCTATTCGATCGCGCCCAAGGTGTTCCACGAGCTCGGTGCCGAGGTGATCTGCGTCGGCTGCAGCCCGAACGGCATGAACATCAATGCGGCGGTCGGTGCGACCTCGCCGTCCTCGTTGTCCGAAGCGGTACGTGCGTCCGGTGCAGACATCGGCATCGCGCTCGATGGCGATGCAGACCGCCTGATCATGTGCGATGCCTCCGGCCGGGTCTATGACGGCGATGAACTGCTGTTCGTGATTGCCTGCCAGCGTCTGCGCGAAGGGCGCCTCAATGGTGTGGTCGGTACGCTGATGACCAATCTGGCGCTCGAGCATGCGCTCAACGAAATGGGCGTTGGTCTGGCCCGTGCCAAGGTCGGTGACCGCTATGTGCTGGAAACGCTGCACCAGCAGGGCTGGCGCCTCGGTGGCGAGAATTCGGGGCACATCATCGACCTGGACCGCCACACGACCGGTGACGGCATCGTCGCGTCGCTGCAGGTGCTTGCTGCCCTGCGTTCCCAGGGCATCGGTCTGGACCAGGCCTGCGCGGATCTGAAGCTGTACCCGCAGAAACTGGTCAACGTGAAGCTGCGCCCGGGCTTCGACTGGAAAACGGCGCCCATCATCGACCAGACGCGCATCGAGGTGGAGGGCGAACTGGCGCAGCGTGGTCGGGTGCTGTTGCGGCCGTCGGGTACCGAGCCCTTGCTGCGCGTGATGGTGGAAGGCCAGGACGCTGCGGAAGTGGGGCGGCTGGCAGCCCGGCTTGCCGATGTCGTCGAATCGGCCATGGCCGCCTGATCCATCGCCGATCGATTCGGTCAGCCGCTGATTCCGGCAATGCCGCCCCGCGCAAGCGGAGGCGGCATTTTTGTTTGTTGCGCCGCTCTTTGTCGGTCATGCGTACAGCGTGTAGATTGCGAGGCCTCGATCCACGACGGAGGCTTCCACCATGCGTTTCGACACGCTCGCGATTCACGCCGGCTATTCGCCCGATCCGACGACCAAGGCGGTCGCGGTGCCGATCTACCAGACCACGAGCTACGCCTTCGACGACACCCAGCACGGCGCGGACCTGTTCGATCTGAAAGTGAAGGGCAATATCTACACGCGCATCATGAATCCGACCAGCGACGTGCTCGAACAGCGGGTTGCTGCGCTGGAGGGCGGCATTGGCGCGCTGGCGCTGGCATCCGGACAGGCGGCGATCACCTACGCGATCATGACCATCGCCGAGGCGGGCGACAACATCATTGCGACGACGGCGCTCTATGGCGGAACCTACAACCTGTTCGCGCATACGCTGCCGCAGTTCGGCATCGAGGTGCGTTTCGTCGACGCGGCCGACCCGGCTTCTGCCGCGGCGCTGATCGATGCACGCACGAAGGCGGTGTACTGCGAGTCGATAGGCAATCCGCTCGGCAATGTGGTCGATTTCGCTGCCTTTGCCGAGGTGGCTCATCGTGCCGGTGTGCCGCTGATTGTCGACAACACGGTGCCGTCGCCCTACCTGACGAGGCCGTTCGAGCATGGCGCGGATATCGTCGTGCACTCGCTGACCAAGTACATGGGCGGCCACGGCACCAGCCTCGGCGGCATCATCGTCGATGGCGGACGCTTTCCGTGGGCGGAGCACAAGGCGCGCTTCCGCCGGCTCAACGAGCCGGAGGTCAGCTACCACGGCGTGATCTATACCGAGGCACTTGGCCCGGCCGCCTTCATCGGGCGCGCACGCACGGTGCCGCTGCGCAATATGGGCGCCGCGATTTCGCCGTTCAACAGCTTCCTGATACTGCAGGGGCTGGAAACGCTGGCGCTGCGCATGGACCGCCACTGCGAAAATGCGCTGGCCGTGGCGAACTTCCTGCGGGGGCACGCGAAGGTCGAGTGGGTCAATTACTCGGGGCTGCCCGATCACCCCAGCCACGGGCTGGTGCAACGCTATTTCGGCGGCAAGGCCTCCGGATTGCTGACCTTCGGCGTCAAGGGCGGCCGCGAGGCGGGAGCCCGCTTTCAGGATGCGCTGAAACTGGTGACCAGGCTGGTCAATATCGGCGATGCCAAATCCCTGGCGTGCCACCCGGCATCGACCACGCATCGCCAGCTTTCGCCCGACGAACTGCGGCGGGCCGGAGTATCCGAAGACATGGTGCGGCTGTCGATCGGCATCGAGCACATCGACGACATCCGGGCGGATCTGGAGCAGGCGCTCGGGGCCGTCTGACGGGAATGGCACGTGACAGGATGTTACAGATCCGATTGTTGCGCCTTCACATAGCTGTAACAAACCCTTCATAAACTCTGTTTGTCGCATCGCAATACGACGCAACCTTTCGGAGATTCCTGATGAACGTGAGCAAGATCGCTTCCCTGGCTGCCGCAGTAGGCACGCTGTTCGTTTCCGGTTCGGTATTCGCGCAGGCCTTGGTCAAGGTCGACGGCTCGAGCACCGTGTTTCCGATCACCGAAGCGGTGGCCGAAGAATTCCAGAAGGCAAAGAAGGGCGGCGTGCGCGTGACCGTGGGTATTTCGGGCACTGGCGGTGGCTTCAAGAAATTCTGCCGTGGCGAGACCGATGTGTCGAATGCGTCGCGCCCCATCCTCGACAAGGAAATGGCGGACTGCAAGGCAGCCGGCATCAAGTACATCGAGCTGCCGGTGGCGTTCGACGCGCTGACGGTCGTGATGAACCCGAAGAACGCCTTCCTCAAGCAGCTCACGGTCGAAGAGTTGAAGAAGATGTGGGAGCCGGCCGCGCAGACCAAGATCACCAAGTGGCACGACGTCAATGTAGCTTGGCCGGAAACCGGTCTGAAGCTGTTCGGTCCGGGTGCCGATTCGGGTACGTTTGACTACTTCACCGAAGCTATCGTCGGCAAGGCGAAGTCCAGCCGTGGCGACTTCACCGCGTCGGAAGACGACAACGTGCTCGTGCAAGGCGTGTCGCGTGATGCGGGTGGCCTGGGCTACTTCGGCTTTGCGTACTACATCGAGAACAAGGACAAGCTGAAGGCAGTGCCCATCGTCAATCCGAAGACCGGCAAGGCGGTGGAGCCGTCACTGGAGACCGTGATTTCCGGTGAATACCAGCCGCTGTCGCGCCCGATCTTCATCTACGTCAATGCCGCTTCGGTGAACAAGCCGGAAGTGAAGGAATTCGTCGAGTTCTACCTGAAGAACGCGAGCGCGCTGACCAAGGAAGTGAAGTACGTGCCGCTGGCCGATGCCGACTACACGCACGCACTGAACAACTTTGCCAAGAAAAAGACGGGTACGGCCTTCGGTGGCCACTCGGAAGTAGGGGTCAAGGTGTCCGACCTGCTCAAGCGCGATCCGAAGGAATAAGCGCAATGGCACAAAAGCCCCGGGCTTGTACCCGGGGCTTTTTGCTGTTTGGTGCCCAGTCAAGGCCGGTGCCCGATAAAATGATCATCTCCACTATGTCAGCCCACGCCCCGACCATGTCAGTTCCCCCGTCGAGTGTTCCGGATGCGGTCAGCGACCGCTTGCGCAAACGCGCATCCCGCCATGTGAAGGAACGGGTGATCGAATTCATCCTCTTTTCGGCGGCCTCGATTTCGGTGCTGACGACGATAGCGATCGTGTACGTGCTGGTCAGCGAATCGCTGTCACTGTTCGAGCACGTCTCGGTGTGGGATTTCCTGACCGACACGCAATGGACCCCGCTGTTTGACGATGCGCACTACGGCATCATGGTGCTGCTGTCCGGCACGATCACCAGTTCATTCGTCGCGCTTGCGGTGGCGCTACCGCTTGGCACGATCATCGCGATCTACCTGTCGGAATTCGCGTCGTTCAGAACCCGCGAGATCGCTAAGCCCTTTCTCGAACTGCTCGGCGGTGTGCCGACCATCATCTACGGCTACTTCGCGCTCGTGGTGATCACGCCGCTGCTGCAGCTGATGTTTCCGGATCTTCCCGGCTTCAGCTTGTTGTCCGCCGGTCTGGTGATGGGGGTCATGATCATTCCCTATGTCAGTTCGCTGTCGGAAGACGCGATGCGGGCGGTTCCGATGAGCCTGCGCGAAGGTTCGTACGCGATGGGTGCGACGCGCCTGCAGACAGCGCTGCGCACTGTGGTGCCGGCGGCGACGTCCGGCATCGCTTCGGCCTACATACTCGGCATTTCGCGCGCGGTCGGCGAAACCATGATTCTTGCAGTCGCGGCCGGCATGCAGCCCAACCTCACGTTCAATCCGACCGAACCCGGCGCGACCATCACCTCCTACATCGTGCAGGTGGCACTCGGCGACCTGCCGCACGGTTCCATCGGTTACCAGACGATCTTCGCCGCAGGCCTGACGCTGATGCTGATGACGCTGTGCTTCAACCTGCTTGGCTATTACCTGCGCAAGCGCTTCCGTGAGGTGTATTGAGCCATGAACCAGCAGGATATCCAGGCCATCCGGGCCATCATCACCCGTCACAAGCGCTGGGACATGCTGTTCGGCCTGCTCGGCCTGTTGGCGCTGATGATCGGCGTACTCACCTTCACCGCGCTGTTTGCAGACATGGCAATGAAGGGCGCTGCGCGCATCGACTACGACTTCATGACCAACTTTCCGTCGCGCCGCGCCGGCAGCGCCGGCATCCTGTCGGCTTGGGTGGGCACGATACTGGTCATGCTGGTGACAGCCCTGTCAGCCGTACCGCTGGGCGTCGCGGCGGGCGTCTATCTCGAGGAATACGCGCCCAAGAACTGGGTGACCGACATCATCGAGATCAACGTGACCAATCTCGCCGGCGTGCCGTCCATCGTCTATGGCCTGCTTGCACTTGGTCTGTTCGTCTACAAGTTCGGTTTCGGGCAGAGCATCCTGTCGGCCGGCCTGACGCTGGGTCTGCTCATCCTTCCGGTGGTGATTGTCGCCACGCGCGAATCGATCCGGGCGATTCCGCAGATGGTGCGCGAGGGGGCCTATGCCTGCGGTTCCACGACCTGGCAGATGGTGCGCGACCACATCATTCCGTATTCAAGCGCAGGCATCCTGACCGGCATCATCATCGGCATGGCGCGCGCGATCGGGGAGACGGCGCCCATCATCACCATCGGCGCACTGACCTTCATCGCCTTCCTGCCGCCAGCGCCGGTCAATGAAGTGTTCCCCTTCCTGCATTTCGACTGGCTGATGGCGCCATTCACCGTCATGCCGATCCAGATGTTCAACTGGACTTCGCGTCCGGAGGCGGCGTTCCAGGTGAATGCGGCGGCGGCAGGCTTCATTCTGGTGCTGATGACCCTGGCCATGAACGGCGTGGCGATCTGGCTGCGCTACCGCCTGCGCCGCAACATCAAGTGGTAATTCCGGCGGCTGCCGCTGAACACTCCAAATCAAGAGACTGATCATGACCACTGTTGCCGATCCGAATATCGCCACCAAGGCGGAAGTCCAGAACCTCAATTTCCATTACGGTGCCTTCCATGCGCTCAAGGGCATCAACATGCCGGTGCATGAAAAGAAGGTGACGGCGCTGATAGGCCCGTCCGGTTGCGGCAAGTCGACGCTGCTGCGCTGCTTCAACCGCATGCACGATCTCTACCCGGGCAACCGCTACGACGGCAAGATCCTGCTGCATCCGGACAACACCAACCTGCTGGACGAAGAGGTCGATCCGATCGAAGTGCGGATGCGCATCAGCATGGTTTTCCAGAAGCCGAACCCTTTCCCCAAGTCGATCTACGAGAACGTCGCCTATGGCCTGCGCGTGCGCGGCGAGAAGCGCCGCTCGGTGATAGACGAACGCGTCGAACAGGCCCTGCGGGGCGCTGCGCTTTGGGAGGAAGTGAAGCATCGCCTCAACGAACTCGGCGCCAACCTGTCGGGTGGCCAGCAGCAGCGCCTGTGCATTGCGCGGGCGCTGGCTACCGATCCGGAAATCATCCTGTTCGACGAGCCGACTTCGGCGCTCGATCCGATCGCCACGGCGAGCATCGAGGAACTGGTGACCGAACTGAAAGACAAGGTGACTATACTGATCGTGACCCACAACATGCAGCAGGCGGCGCGCGTCAGTGACTACACTGCGTACATGTACATGGGCGAACTGGTCGAATTCGGACTGACCGACCAGATATTCATCAAGCCGCAGCGCAAGGAAACCGAGGACTACATCACCGGCCGCTTCGGCTGAGCGGTGCCGCGCGTTCCGGCGACGGATACCGCATTCTCGGCTGCCCCGGATTTTTGCGCACGCATGCGCTAGAATCTGGGGCTTTGCTTTTGGTATGTGACTGTGTCGGCAACGCGCAAACTGGTGGTTGGGAACTGGAAAATGCATGGCGGGCTGGACGCGAACGCCAGTCTGCTTGGCGCGCTGCGCGCTGCGGGTCCGCAAGGATGCCCGTCAGCGGTCTGCGTTCCTTTCCCGTATCTGCAGCAGGCGAAAAGCCTGCTCGACGGGTCGGGCATCGAGTGGGGCGCGCAGAACGTCAGCGAGCACGTCTCCGGTGCCTACACCGGCGAGGTGTCGGCCGCCATGGTTGCCGATTTTTCCTGTCGTTACGTCATCGTGGGGCACTCGGAGCGTCGCGCCATCTATGGCGAAAGCGACGCGCTGGTTGCGGCAAAGGTCGATGCGGTGATCGCGTCGGGCCTCGTTCCCATCCTTTGCGCCGGTGAAACGCTGGATGAACGCGAGCGTGGTGTGACCGAAGCAGTGGTCGGGCGCCAGCTTCAGGCCGTGTTCGACCGTTCGGGTGCAGGTGCACTGGCTGCATGTGTCATCGCATATGAGCCGGTGTGGGCAATCGGGACTGGGGTTACTGCGTCGCCAGGACAGGCGCAGGCGGTCCATGCATTCATTCGCGCCCGTCTCGGTGGCTGGTGTGGCGCCGATGTGGCGGCGCGCGCCTCGATTCTTTACGGCGGTAGCGTCAAGCCGCAAAACGCTGCCGAACTTTTTGGCCAGGCCGACATTGATGGTGGTCTTATTGGCGGTGCATCGCTGGTGGCCGGGGATTTCCTCGCCATCGTTGCCGCTGCTGCTGCATCTTGAGGTGATTTGATGGGTATCGTTTTTTCGGTTGTGCTTTCCATTCATATTCTGGCCGGCGCTAGTGTGATCGTGCTGGTGCTTCTGCAGCACGGCAAGGGTGCCGACATGGGGGCTGCCTTCGGTAGCGGTGCCTCCGGCAGCCTGTTCGGCTCGTCCGGTTCCGCCAACTTCCTCAGCCGAACGACGGCTGCGCTGGCGGCGGTGTTTTTCTGCACCAGCCTGGCGCTCAGTTATATCGCAACGAACCAGCCCAGGTCCGGCGCCAGTTCGGTGATCGATGCCGCCAAGTCGATCAGTGTGCCGGCGGCCCCGGTCGCTCCTGTGGCGACGCCCGCTGCGCCGGATTCGAAGGCGGGCGATATTCCCAAGTAAGGCTACCCAGGACGTGAAACGCGCTATACTCCGCGCGTTTTACGCAGCAGTGCAAGTTGGTACGTCGTCCATCCGGCGATGTGCCGGTGCCGGCCCCGGACTACTCACCGTGTCGCCGGAAATGTTTATGTGCATGAACAACCCGTCATGTTGATCGAATATTTCCCGGTCCTGCTTTTCATACTGATCGGTGTCGCCTTCGGTTTTGTGCCGATGCTCGCGGGCAAACTGGTCGGTCCGAGTCGTCCCGACCCTGAAAAGCTCTCTCCCTACGAATGTGGCTTCGAGGCCTTTGAAGATACGCGCATGAAATTCGATGTGCGCTACTACCTCGTGGCCATCCTGTTCATCCTGTTCGACCTTGAAATCGCATTCCTTTTTCCTTGGGCAATCGTGCTCAAGGAAATCGGCATGTTCGGTTTCGTTGCGATGATGATTTTCCTTGGCATTCTTGTCGTCGGCTTCGTGTACGAATGGAAAAAGGGCGCGCTCGATTGGGAGTGACCGTGTTCTGCACGGATTGCAGCAACATCCAAGGTTTTTTCGACGGATTATCAGATGAGCATTGAAGGCGTACTGCAGGAAGGCTTCGTCACGACGCAGCTGGACAAGCTGATCAACTGGACGCGTACCGGCTCGCTTTGGCCGATGACGTTCGGACTGGCCTGTTGCGCCGTGGAAATGATGCAGGCGGGCGCGTCGCGTTACGACCTCGACCGCTTCGGTATCGTGTTCCGTCCCAGTCCGCGCCAGTCGGACCTGATGATCGTGGCCGGCACGCTGTGCAACAAGATGGCACCCGCGTTGCGCCGGGTGTATGACCAGATGCCCGAACCCCGCTGGGTGCTGTCCATGGGGTCCTGTGCAAACGGTGGTGGTTATTACCACTATTCCTATTCCGTGGTGCGCGGCTGCGACCGCATCGTGCCGGTCGATGTCTACGTGCCGGGCTGCCCGCCGACGGCCGAAGCGCTGATCTACGGGCTCGTGCAGTTGCAGAACAAGATCCGCCGCACCAGTACGATTGCCCGTTGAACATCATGAGCACACGGCTTGAATCCCTGCGCGATGCGCTGCTTGCGCAGTTCGGCGAACGTATCCGGACTGCGACGCTTGAACTTGGCGAACTCACGCTTGAAGTCGGCGCTGCTGACTACCACGCGATCGCACTGGAACTGCGCGACTCTGCGGAATTTCCGTTCGAACAGCTGATCGACCTGTGCGGCGTCGATTATTCGTCGCACGCGACGCGTTCTTCCGGCCCGCGCTTCGCGGTGGTTGCGCATCTGATGTCGGTGCAGTCGAATCTGCGGCTCCGTCTGCGCACCCTCGTCGAGGATGACGACTTTCCGGTCGTTGCATCGGTCAATGATGTCTGGCCGTCGGTCAACTGGTTCGAGCGTGAAGCCTTTGACCTGTTCGGAATCATGTTCTCCGGACATGGCGACCTGCGTCGCCTGCTCACTGATTACGGATTCGTCGGTCATCCGTTCCGCAAGGATTTCCCGATTTCGGGCCATGTCGAGATGCGTTACGACCCGGAGCAGAAGCGCGTGATCTATCAGCCGGTCAGCATCGCGCCGCGCGAAGTCACGCCGCGTGTCGTGCGGGAAGAGAATTACGGGGATGTCGGACATGGCTGAAATCCGCAACTACACGATGAACTTCGGGCCGCAGCATCCGGCGGCCCACGGTGTGCTGCGTCTGGTGCTCGAACTCGACGGCGAAGTCGTCCAGCGTGCTGATCCGCATATCGGTCTGCTCCATCGCGGTACCGAAAAGCTGGCCGAGACGCGTACGTGGATACAGAGCGTTCCGTACATGGACCGTCTCGACTACGTGTCGATGATGTGCAACGAGCACGCGTACGTGATGGCGATCGAAAAGCTGCTGCAGCTCGAGGTGCCGGAGCGCGCGCAGTACATCCGCGTGATGTTTGACGAGATCACGCGCATCCTGAATCACCTGCTGTGGCTGGGCGCGCACGCGCTCGACGTCGGCGCGATGACGGTCTTCCTGTACGCATTCCGCGAGCGTGAGGATCTGATGGATGCCTATGAAGCGGTGTCGGGCGCACGTCTGCACGCTGCGTACTATCGTCCGGGCGGCGTCTATCGCGATCTGCCGGACACGATGCCGCAGTATGAAGTGAACAAGTTCAAGAACGCCGATGCAATCAAGCGGCTGAACGAGAACCGCAGCGGTTCGATGCTCGACTTCCTGCAGGATTTCACCGACCGTTTCCCGCGTTATGTCGACGAGTACGAAACCTTGCTCACCGACAACCGGATCTGGAAGCAGCGTCTGGTCGATATCGGCATCGTGACGCCGGAGCGTGCCAAGGCGCTGGGCTTCACCGGCCCGATGCTGCGTGGTTCCGGCATCGCCTGGGATCTGCGCAAGAAGCAGCCGTACGAAGTCTATGACCGTCTGGATTTCGACATCCCTGTCGGTACCAACGGCGACAGCTATGACCGCTATCTGGTGCGCATCGAGGAAATGCGGCAATCCAATCGCATCATCCGTCAGTGCATCGACTGGCTGCGCGTGAATCCCGGCCCGGTCATCACGGAAAACCACAAGGTTGCGCCGCCGTCGCGTGAAGCGATGAAGGGCAACATGGAAGAGCTTATCCACCACTTCAAGCTGTTCACCGAAGGCATACATGTGCCCGAAGGCGAGTGCTATGCGGCGGTGGAGCATCCCAAGGGCGAATTCGGCATCTATGCGATGTCGGACGGTGCCAACAAACCCTACCGCCTGAAGATCCGCGCGCCCGGTTTCGCACACCTGGCTGCGATGGACGAGATGTCGCGTGGGCACATGATTTCCGACGTCGTCGCCATCATCGGCACGATGGATATCGTGTTCGGCGAAATTGACCGGTGAGCATGGACAGAATGACTTTTGCGCTGAGTGAGGCTTCGCGCGCGGCGATCGACCGCGAAGTCGCGAAATATCCCGCGGGCCAGGCCATTTCCGCCGTCATGGCGGGGCTGCGTATCGCACAGGAGCAGAACGGATGGCTCTCTCCGGAAGCCATCGAGGCGGTTGCGAACCACCTGCAGATTCCGCCGATGGCCGCGATGGAAGTGGCGACCTTCTACAACATGTACGACGTCAAGCCGGTCGGCCGCTGGAAGGTCACCGTCTGCACCAATCTGCCCTGCGCACTGTCCGGTGGAGAACAGGCTGCCGAGTATGTGAAGGAGAAGCTGGGCATCGGTTTCAACGAAACCACGCCGGATGGCCGCTTCACGCTGAAGGAAGGCGAATGCATGGGGGTCTGCGGCGACGCTCCTGCCATCATCGTCAATAACACGCGTCTGTGCAGCTGGATGAGCCGCGAAAAGATCGACGCACTGCTGGACGAACTCAAATGAACGCGTCCACCGAAGTTCACAGCATCCTGCTTGCTGGCCTTGACGGCGACAACACTTGGAGTCTCGAGCATTACGTCAAGCGTGGCGGGTACGCCGCGCTGCGCAAGATACTCGAATCCGGCATGACGCCCGAGCAGATCATTGCCGAGGTCAAGAAGTCCGACCTGCGCGGTCGTGGCGGTGCGGGTTTCCCGACCGGGCTGAAGTGGAGCTTCATGCCGCGCCAGTTCCCGACGGACAAGTACGTTGTCTGCAATTCGGACGAAGGCGAGCCGGGTACCTTCAAGGACCGCGACCTGCTGCGCTACAACCCGCATCTGGTGATCGAGGGCATGGCCATCGCCGCTTATGTGATGGGCTGCACCCGCGGCTACAACTACATTCACGGTGAAGTGTTCTCGCTGTACGAGCGCTTCGAGGAGGCGCTGGCCGAAGCGCGCGCCGCCGGCTTCATCGGCAAGAACATCTTGGGCAAGGGTTTCGATTTCGACCTGTACGCGCACCACGGCTGGGGCGCCTACATCTGTGGCGAGGAAACGGCGCTGCTCGAATCGATCGAGGGCAAGAAGGGCCAGCCGCGCTTCAAGCCGCCGTTTCCGGCCAGTCATGGCCTGTACGGCAAGCCGACCACGATCAACAACACCGAAACCTTCGCTGCGGTCCCCTGGATCATCAACAACAGCGGCGAGGCCTTCCAGGCACTGGGCAAGCCGAACAACGGCGGCACCAAGATCTTCTCGGTGTCGGGCCACGTCAATCGCCCGGGCGTCTATGAGATTCCGCTCGGCACGCCGTTCCCGGCGCTGCTCGAAATGTGCGGCGGCATGCGCGGCGGGCGCAAGCTGAAAGCGGTCATTCCCGGCGGTTCGTCGGCGCCGGTGCTGACGGCCGACATCATGATGGACTGCACGATGGACTATGACTCCATCTCCAAGGCCGGCTCGATGCTCGGCTCGGGCGCGGTCATCGTGATGGACGAGACGACCTGCATGGTGAAGTCGCTGGAGCGGCTGTCCTACTTCTACTACGAGGAGTCCTGTGGCCAGTGCACGCCCTGCCGCGAAGGTACCGGCTGGCTGTACCGCATGGTGCATCGCATCGAGCATGGCCTGGGCCTTCCGGACGACCTCGATACGCTGGATAACGTTGCCAGCAACATCGCCGGCCGCACCATCTGTGCGCTGGGCGACGCTGCCGCTTTCCCGGTGAAGAGCTTCATCAAGCACTTCCGGTCCGAATTTGAGTATCACGTCGAGCACAAGCGCTGCCTCGTCCCGGTGGACGTGCAGCGCGAAGGCAGCCGCATTTACGTGGAACACGCAGCATGCTAGAGATCGAGATCGACGGCCAGAAGCTGGAAGTGCCGGACGGCAGCACCGTGATGGATGCGGCCAACCGTCTGGGTCTGCACATTCCGCACTTCTGCTATCACAAGAAACTGTCCATCGCCGCCAACTGCCGCATGTGTCTGGTGCAGGTCGAGCGCGCGCCCAAGCCGCTGCCCGCCTGCGCTACGCCGGTCACCAACGGCATGAAGGTACAGACGCATTCGGACCAGGCCATCACCGCGCAGAAGGGTGTGATGGAGTTCCTGCTGATCAATCACCCGCTCGACTGCCCGATCTGCGATCAGGGCGGCGAATGTCAGCTGCAGGATCTGGCAGTGGGCTACGGTGCGTCGTCCTCCCGCTACCAGGAAGAGAAGCGGGTAGTGGTGAACAAGAATCTCGGTCCGCTTATTTCGACCGACATGACCCGCTGCATCCACTGCACGCGCTGCGTCCGCTTCGGCCAGGAGATCGCCGGCGTGATGGAACTGGGCATGGCGAACCGTGGCGAACATTCGGAAATCATGGCCTTCGTCGGTCACACGGTTGATTCCGAACTGTCAGGCAACATGATCGACCTGTGTCCGGTTGGCGCGCTGACCTCCAAGCCTTTCCGTTATTCGGCACGCACCTGGGAGTTGTCCCGTCGCAAGACGGTGAGCCCGCACGACAGCCTTGGCACCAACCTCGTGGTTCAGGTCAAGCACGACGAAGTGAAGCGCGTGCTGCCGCTGGAAAACGAAGAGGTCAATGAATGCTGGATTTCGGACCGTGACCGTTTCTCGTACGAAGCCCTGAATGGCGAGCAGCGTCTGACACGGCCGATGATCAAGCAGGACGGCAAGTGGAACGAAGTCGACTGGCAGACGGCGCTCGAATATGTGTCGAATGCATTGAAATGCGTAGTTGAACATCATGGTGCCGACAAGATCGGCATGCTGGCCGCACCGTATTCGACTACCGAAGAACTGTATCTGGGCGCGCAACTGATGCGTGGTCTGGGTGGCAGTATCGATCACCGTTTGCGTCAGTCAGATTTCTCGCTCGACGGCAAGTTGTCGGGCATCCCCTGGCTGGGCATGAAGGTCGCGGAAATTTCGAAACTGGACGCCGCCCTGGTGGTCGGCAGTTTCCTGCGCAAGGATCATCCGCTGATCGCCCAGCGTCTGCGCCAAGCTGCCCGTCGTGGTACGCAGGTGAGCGCAGTCGGCGTCGATGGCAGCGACTGGCTGATGGCCCTGCACGAACGTGTGACGGTTGCGCCGGTTGCGCTGGCGGCCGAGCTCGGCGCTCTGGTCAATGCCGCTGCCGAAATTCGCGGCGTTGCCGTGCCGGCTGGTCTCGAGCAGGCTGTCGTGTCCGATGCATCGCGCCGCATTGCGCAGAGCCTGTGCGACGAAGGTTCGCGCGGCATCCTGCTCGGAGCGGTCGTTCAGCAGCATCCGGACGCAGCTGGTCTGCATGCGCTTGCGCAGGCACTGGCTGAAATCACCGGTGCAACGCTCGGCTATCTGGGCGAGGCGGCCAACAGCGTCGGCGCCAGCAAGGCTGGCGCCCAGGCCGGGCTGAATGCGCGCGACATGCTGCAGTCGGATCTGCGTGCCTTCGTTCTGCTGCACACCGAACCGGAACTCGATTCGGCAAATCCGCCGAAGGCGCTCGAAGCGCTGAATGCGGCCGACACGGTCATCATCATGTCGCCGTTCAAGACCGGTCTGGATTACGCAGACTGCCTGCTGCCGGTTGCCCCTTTCACCGAGACGTCCGGCACCTTTGTCAGTGCCGAAGGGCGCATCCAGAGCTTCCACGCCGTCGTTCGTCCGCGTGGCGAAACGCGTCCGGCATGGAAGGTTCTGCGTGTGCTCGGCAGCATGCTGGGTATTACGGGCTTTGATTTCGATTCGTCGGAAGCCGTGCGCGATGCAGCGCTCGCCGGTGCATCGGGCAGCCTGCCCGAGAACGAACTCGGCAATGCCGCGAGCGGCATCGCTTTCGCGAAGACTTCGGCTCCGGCCGGACTGCAGCGCATCGCCGACTACCCGATCTATCGCAACGACGCCATCGTCAGGCGTGCCCCGGCGCTCGCCGCGGCGCGCGACTCGGCAGCACCGGTCGTTCGCGTGAATCCGGCAACAGCAGCTCAAGCCGGGCTGTCGGCTGCGCAACGTGTCCGGGTAGGCGGGTCGGCTGGCAAGTCGGAATTCGGCCTTGTGCTCGATGATGCCGTTCCTGCCGGATGTGTCCGTCTTGCGGCGGGCTGGCCTGAAACCGCTCAGCTCGGATCGCTGAACGGCACCGTCACCGTGGAGGCCGTGTAATGGATGCGTTGCTGCAACCCGTGCGCGATCTGCTCGGCGTCGCCTGGCTGCCGGTGTGGACCGTGGTCAAGATCTTCGCGATCATCCTGCCGCTGCTCGGCTGTGTCGCCTACCTGACGCTGGCCGAACGCAAGATCATCGGCTGGATGCAGGTGCGGATGGGGCCGAATCGCGTGACCTTCTTCGGCATCAAGTGGCTGGGTGGTCTGGCACAGCCGATCGCCGACGGCCTGAAACTGATGTTCAAGGAAATCGTGCTGCCGTCGGCGTCGAGCAAGGTGCTGTTCGTGCTGGCGCCGGTACTCGCGCTGGCGCCTTCGCTGGCAGCCTGGGCGGTCATTCCGTTCAGCGAAGGTATGGTGCTCGCCGACATCAATGCTGGTCTGCTCTACATCATGGCCATCACGTCCATGGGTGTCTATGGCGTGATCATCGCTGGCTGGGCATCGAACTCGAAGTATGCGTTCCTCGGCAGCCTGCGCTCGGCGGCACAGATCGTCGCCTACGAAATCGCGATGGGTTTTGCGCTGGTCACAGTGCTGATGGTGTCGCAGAGCCTCAATCTCTCGGACATCGTCCGCGGACAGGGACAAGGCATGTTCGCCTCCCACGGCGTGGGTTTCCTGTCGTGGAACTGGCTGCCGCTGTTCCCGATGTTCATCGTCTACTTCATATCCGGCGTAGCGGAAACGAACCGTTCGCCGTTCGACGTGGTGGAAGGCGAATCGGAAATCGTCGCCGGTCACATGATCGAATACTCGGGCATGGCGTTCGCGCTGTTCTTCCTCGCCGAATACGCGAACATGATCCTGATTGCGACGCTGACGTCGATCATGTTCCTCGGCGGCTGGCTGTCGCCGGTGGGTTTCCTGCCGGACAGCTTTCTGTGGCTGGGTGCCAAGACCGCTTTCTGCCTGTTCTTCTTCCTGTGGCTGCGTGCGACGTTCCCGCGCTATCGCTACGACCAGATCATGCGTCTGGGCTGGAAGGTGTTCATTCCCGTCACCATAGTGTGGCTCGTGTTCATCGGCGGCTGGATGATGACGCCGCTGTCGATCTGGAAGTAAGGGACGAGTTATGGGCTCGATGAGAGATTTGTTTGGCGGTCTGATGTTGACCGAACTGGTGAAGGGCATGGCTCTGACCGGCCGTCACCTGTTCGCGCGCAAGATCACCATTCAGTTCCCGGAAGAGAAGACGCCGCAGTCGCCGCGTTTCCGCGGGCTGCACGCGCTGCGTCGTTATCCGAACGGTGAGGAACGCTGCATCGCATGCAAGCTGTGCGAGGCGGTTTGTCCGGCCATGGCGATCACGATCGAATCGGACGCGCGTGACGACGGCAGCCGCCGCACGACCCGCTACGACATCGATCTGACCAAGTGCATCTTCTGCGGTTTCTGCGAGGAAGCCTGTCCGGTGGATGCCATCGTTGAAACCCGGGTGCTCGAATATCACGGTGAAAAGCGTGGCGATCTCTACTACACCAAGCAGATGCTGCTTGCCGTGGGTGAGCGTTACGAAGGCCAGATTGCCAAGGACAGGGAAGCGGATTCGAAATACCGCTAGTCGAACGCCCGGTGGCGAAGGTGCTGCCGGGAGACGCAAGGGAACGGACAAGAGCTACACGAATCGATGATGGATTTCCAGACCGCAGTTTTCTACTTCCTCTCCACCATACTGGTGCTTGCGTCGCTGCGCGTCATAACGGCGCGCAACCCGGTGCATGCGGCCCTGTATCTGGTGCTGGCCTTCTTCACGGCGGGCGGCGTCTGGATGCTGTTGCGCGCCGAATTTCTCGCCATCGCGCTGGTGCTTGTCTATGTCGGTGCGGTAATGGTGCTGTTCCTGTTCGTCGTGATGATGCTGGACATCAACATCGAACGATTGCGTGAGGGATTCTGGGCCAATCTGGTTCCGGGCCTGATCGTCGCCGGCCTGATGCTGGCTGAGATGGTCGCGGTCCTCGGTGCCCGCTACTTTTCGGCCACCGGTTCCCCGGCGCCTGAAGCGCCCGGCGTCGGCTACAGCAACACCAAGGAACTGGGCCGTCTGATCTACACCGAGTACGTCTATCCGTTCGAACTCGCGTCGGTCATTCTGCTGGTAGCCATCATCGCCGCCATTGCCCTGACCATGCGCAAGCGCAAGGACACGAAGTTCCAGGAGCCCGCGAAGCAGATTGCGACGCGCCGCGAGGACCGCGTGCGCCTCGTGTCCATGCCGGCCGAAAAAGACTGAGAAGCGAGAAGACCGCCCGTCATGCCTATATTGTCACTTTCACATTTCCTCGTGCTCGGCGCGCTGCTCTTCGCGATCAGCGTGGTCGGCATATTCCTGAACCGGAAGAATCTCATCGTTCTGCTGATGGCCATCGAACTGATGCTGCTGGCGGTGAACATGAATTTCGTCGCTTTCTCGCATTACCTTGGCGACCCGTCCGGCCAGATATTCGTTTTCTTCATACTCACGGTAGCCGCCGCGGAATCCGCGATCGGGCTGGCCATCCTCGTGGTGCTGTTCCGCAATCTGAACACCATCCACGTCGATGATCTGGACAGCCTGAAAGGTTGAGCGACATGACCTCGATGCAAAAGCTCTATCTGCTGATCCCGCTTGCACCCCTCATGGGTGCGATCATCGCCGGCCTTTTCTGCCGGGTCATTCCCCGCTGGGTTGCGCACACCGTGACCATCCTCGGTGTGGCGGTCGCGCTCGCAGCGTCATTCGTCGTGTTCCAGGACGTTCAGGCGGGCAACTCGTTCAACGGCGCGCTCTATACCTGGGCTGCGAGCGGCAGCCTGAAAATGGAGATCGGCTTCCAGATCGACAAGCTCACCGTGATGATGATGCTGGTCGTGACCTTCGTGTCGCTGATGGTGCATCTGTACACCGTCGGCTACATGGCAGAAGATCCCGGTTACAACCGCTTCTTCTCTTACATCTCCCTGTTCACGTTCTCGATGTTGATGCTCGTCATGAGCAACAACTTCGTGCAGCTGTTCTTCGGCTGGGAAGCCGTGGGCTTGGTGTCTTACCTCCTGATCGGTTTCTGGTACACGCGTCCGACCGCGATCTACGCGAACCTGAAGGCTTTCCTGGTCAATCGGGTCGGCGACTTCGGTTTCCTGCTCGGCATCGGCCTGATTGCCGCCTACGCCGGTACGCTGAATTACGCGGAAGTGTTTGCCAAGCGCGAAGAACTCGCGTCAATGGTGGTTGCCGGCACCGACTGGCCGCTGCTGACGGCGGCGTGCATCTGCCTGTTCATTGGCGCGATGGGCAAGTCGGCGCAGGTGCCGCTGCATGTCTGGCTGCCCGATTCGATGGAAGGCCCGACGCCTATCTCGGCACTGATCCACGCGGCAACCATGGTGACGGCAGGCATTTTCATGGTGACCCGCATGTCTCCGCTGTTCGAGCTGTCGGAAACCGCGTTGTCCTTCGTTCTGGTCATCGGTGCCACGACCGCGCTGTTCATGGGTTTCCTCGGCATCATCCAGAATGACATCAAGCGCGTCGTTGCCTATTCGACGCTGTCGCAGCTCGGCTACATGACCGTGGCACTCGGCGTTTCGGCGTATTCGGCGGCGGTCTTCCACCTGATGACGCACGCCTTCTTCAAGGCACTGCTCTTCCTCGGTGCCGGTTCGGTCATCATGGGCATGCATCACGATCAGGACATCCGGAACATGGGTGGCCTCTGGAAGTACATGCCTATCACCTGGTTTACTTCGCTGCTCGGTTCCGCAGCGCTGATCGGCGTGCCCTTCCTGTCGGGTTTCTACTCGAAGGATTCGATCATCGAAGCCGTGCATGACGCGCACATCGCGGGTGCTGGCTACGCATACTTCTGCGTTGTGGTCGGCGTGTTCGTCACTGCTTTCTATTCCTTCCGTATGTACTTCCTGGTATTCCACGGCAAGGAACGGTTTGGCCAGGCGCACGGTGACCACCATGACGCACACGGTGATGATCACGGGCACGACGATGCCCACGCCGATGCGCATGACGACGATCATGCTCATGAACACCACGGCCTTGCGCCGGGTCAGAAGCCGCACGAATCGCCGTGGGTGGTCTGGCTGCCGCTGGTCCTGCTGGCGATTCCGTCGGTCGGCATCGGTTACTACACGATCCAGCCCATGCTGTTCGGCGACTGGTTCTCGGGTGTCGTGGAAGTGCTGCCGCAGCACGACACTCTGGAAGAGATCGGTCATCACTTCACGACTGCGAGTGCCATGGCGATGCACGGCGTGACCGCGCTGCCATTCTGGCTTGCACTGGGCGGTGTCGTACTGGCCTGGGTGATGTACATCGCCGTGCCTTCGTTGCCGGGCCGCATCGCGCCGCTGTTCCGTCCGATCACGTGCGTACTCGAGAACAAGTACTTCTTCGACCGCTTCAACGAAATCGTATTTGCCGGTGGAGCAAGGTTGCTGGGCAAAAGTCTTTGGGCTGCCGGCGACCGGACGATCATCGATGGCGTGCTGGTCAATGGAACTGCCTCCGCCGTGGGTGCGTTTGCACGCCTCGCGCGCGGCATCCAGACCGGTTACATCTACCGTTATGCGTTTGCGATGGTGATTGGCGTGTGCCTCCTGCTGCTGTGGAGGTTGGGCTTCAAGTGATGTGGTGCGGACGGAGATGATGCCGTCCGCTGCGTGTGATCCGAGGGAGCGCTTGTGCGCGACGGGCCAGTCTGGCCGTTGAGCGGGCCGAACAAATAAAGAAATGACCGATATTCCCCTTCTCAGTCTTGCCATCTGGTTGCCGATCGCCGGTGGTTTGCTCGTGCTCGCCAGTGGCGACGGACGCAATGCAGCGTTCTCGAAGCTGATTGCGCTGGTTACGGCCGCGTTCGCCTTCCTCGTCACACTTCCGCTATACAGCGGCTTTGATTCGACGAGTGCATCGATGCAGTTCGTCGAGCACATGCCCTGGGTGCGCGACTACAACATCAACTACCACCTCGGCGTCGACGGCATTTCGATGCCCTTCGTAATCCTGAACAGCTTCATCACCCTGCTGGTCGTGATGGCGGGCTGGCAGGTGATCGAATACAAGGTGTCGCAGTACAACGCCGCCTTCCTGATCATGTCGGGTCTGCTCAACGGCATTTTCTCGTCGCTGGACGGCATCCTGTTCTATGTGTTCTTCGAATCCTCACTGATTCCGCTGTATCTGGTCATCGGCATCTGGGGTGGCAAGAACCGCGTCTACGCCGCACTGAAATTCTTCCTCTACACGCTGCTCGGCTCGCTGCTGATGCTGGTCGCACTGCTCTACCTGTTCCACAAGAGCGGCAGCTTCGCCATCCTCGACTGGCATCGCGAGCCGCTGGCGATGGGCGCACAGTCGCTGATCTTCTGGGCCTTCTTCGCCAGCTTCGCGGTCAAGGTGCCGATGTGGCCGGTGCATACCTGGTTGCCTGATGCGCACGTCGAAGCGCCGACCGGCGGTTCTGCAGTGCTGGCGGCAATCGGCCTGAAGCTCGGTGCGTACGGTTTCCTGCGGTTCTCGCTTCCCATCGTGCCCGACGCGGCTACCCATTTTGCGCCGGTGGTCATCGGCCTGTCGCTGATCGCGGTGATCTACATCGGTCTGGTGGCTCTGGCACAGACCGACATGAAGAAGCTGGTCGCCTATTCGTCCATCTCGCACATGGGTTTCGTCACTCTGGGCTTCTTCATCTTCAACCCGCTGGGCGTCGAAGGTGCGCTGGTACAGATGATTTCCCACGGTTTCGTATCCGCGGCGATGTTCCTGTGCATCGGGGTGCTGTATGACCGGATGCACACCCGGAACATCGGTGATTACGGCGGTGTGGTCAATACCATGCCGAAGTTCGCGGCGCTGTTCCTGCTGTTTGCGATGGCAAACGCCGGACTGCCCGCGACCTCGGGATTCGTCGGCGAATTCATGGTGTCCCTTGGCGCCATCCAGTTCAATTTCTGGACCGGTTTCGCCGCTGCGACGACGCTGGTGCTGGGCGCGGCCTACACGCTCTGGATGTACAAGCGCGTGATATTCGGCGACGTCGCCAACAGTCACGTGGCCGAACTCCACGACATCAATGCCCGCGAAATGCTGATCCTTGGCGTGCTCGCCGCCTGTACCCTGGCCATGGGCATCTGGCCGCAACCGGTGACCGAAATCATGCACGCGACCGTGAACCACTTGTTGCAACAGGTTGCCGTTGGCAAGCTCTGACGGACACACAGAATGAACTTCCCTCTGCCCGACTTCTTCCCCGCATCGGCCGAAATCTTCGTGCTGGTGATGGCTTGCGTCGTATTGCTCGCCGACCTCTACAAGTCCGAGAAACAGGACTGGCTGCCCTACGTGCTGACACTGAGCACGCTTGCCGGGGCGTTTGCCATTCAGGTAGGTACCGCCAGCGCGGACACCACGCTGACCTTCAGCGGCATGTTCGTCGATGACCGTCTGTCCGATGTGCTGAAAGGCTGCCTGTACCTGACCGTGTTTTCGGTGGTCATCTACAGCCGCGGCTATCTGATGGCACGTGGTCTGGAGCGAGGTGAGTATTACCTGCTGGTGCTGTTCGCGACGCTGGGCATGCAGGTCATGATCTCGTCGAACCATTTCCTGACGCTTTACCTTGGACTCGAACTGCTGTCGCTGGCGATCTATGCGCTGGTGGCGCTTGATCGCGAATCGGCCCGGTCTACCGAAGCGGCGATGAAATATTTCGTGCTGGGGGCACTGGCTTCCGGTCTGTTGCTCTACGGCATGTCGATGATCTACGGCGCGACCGGTACGCTCGAAATTTCGGCGATTGCCCGCAAGCTGTCCGATCCGACGACCAATATGGCGGTGCTGCGCTTCGGTTTGGTGTTCCTGGTGGCGGGCTTGGCGTTCAAGATCGGCGCGGTGCCCTTCCACATGTGGATTCCGGACGTCTATCACGGTGCGCCGACGGCCATCACGCTGCTGATCGGTTCTGCACCCAAGCTGGCCGGCTTCGCGATGGCGATTCGCCTGCTCGTCGATGGTCTGCCGGCCCTGGCCGGCGAATGGCAGCAGATGCTGATGCTGCTCGCCGTTCTGTCCATCGCGCTCGGCAACATCGTCGCGATCGCCCAGACCAATATGAAGCGCATGCTGGCCTATTCGACCATCTCACACATGGGCTTCATGCTCCTGGGCCTGGTCAGCGGCGTGATCGAGCTGCGTGCGTCCGGCGACATTCATCTGTCCTACGCCTTCGGCAGCGCGATGTTCTACACGATCGCCTATGTGCTGATGAGCGCTGCAGCCTTCGGCATCATCCTGCTGTTGTCGCGGGCCGGCGTCGAGGCTGAAAACCTTGATGATCTGAAAGGCCTGAACAAGCGCAGCCCGTGGTTTGCCGCGATATTGATGATGGTCATGTTCTCGATGGCCGGCATCCCGTTCTTCATCGGCTTCTTTGCCAAGCTGGCGGTGCTGCAGGCAGTCGTTGCGGCCGGATACCTCTACACGGCCGTGTTCGCCGTGATGATGTCGCTGGTCGGCGCCTTCTTCTATCTGCGTGTCGTCAAGCTGATGTACTTCGATGCGCCGCAGGATGAATCGCCCATCGTCGCCTCCGGCGAGATGCGCACGCTGCTGACGGTGAACGCGCTGGCGATCGCGCTGCTCGGTCTGGTACCGCAGCCGCTGCTGTCGCTCTGTGCGACGGCCCTGGGTCAGACGCTGAAGTAATAGGGCATCATCCTGAATGACTGATCCGCTTGCCGAGACCACGCTGGACAGTCGGCAGGTCTACGACGGCGTCCTGCTCAAGGTCTATCAGGATCAGGTCAGGCTGCCTGACGGCAAGTCCGGCGTTCGCGAGTACGTCCGGCATCCGGGAGCGGTTGTCATCATCGCGATACAGGCGGACGGACAGATGCTGTTCGAGCGCCAGTATCGCTACGGCCCCGGTCGTACGTTCATTGAGTTTCCCGCGGGCAAGATCGACGCCGGCGAATCACCGGCCGAGACCGCGGTGCGTGAATTGCGCGAGGAAACCGGCCATGAGGCCGACGAATGGACGCATCTGGGCACGATGCACCCCTGCATCGGCTATTCCGACGAACACATCGAAATCTTTCTCGCCCGCGGCTTGCGCCAGGTCGGCGCACACCTCGATGAAGGCGAATTTCTCGAACTGACGACACTGTCGCTCGAGGCCGCCATGTCGGCGGTCTGGAGCGGCGAACTTACCGACGCCAAGACGCTTTCCGCGCTGATCTGGGCGCAGCGTGTATTCAGGCAGGGGTTCTGACGGACGGCACCACGCTGCCGACGGCCAGGCGCACCGTCGTCGCATCCGCGATCCGTGAAATCGGCTGGTCCTGGCAATGCGCAATCCAGGAACTGGCTGCACCCACGCCGGGGATGACCACGTCGGGAGATACCTCCAGCAACGGTAACAGGACAAATGCGCGCAGGTGTGCGCGGGGGTGGGGAATGTTCAACGTTTCGGTCTGAATGCGCTCGTCCTCGTACAACAGCACGTCGAGGTCGAGCGTGCGCGGTGCGTTCAGGAATTCGCGTACGCGGCCATGCGTGCGTTCTATCGCCAGCAGTTCGTCCAGCAATGCCTGGGGGGCCAGCGTGGTGCGTACGCGGGCCACGGCGTTGATGAAATCAGGCTGATTGTCGTAGCCGACCGGCGCCGTGCGATAGAGGGAAGATCGACGTTCGAGATGGATGCCCGGCGTTGCGGCTATTTCATCGAATGCAGCCAGCACCTGCGCTTCTGGGTTGGCCAGGTTGCTACCCAAGCCTATGTGGGCGATGGCTTCTCGGCTCATGTCGGACTCTGCAGTTCAGTTGCTGCGGACTCTAGCATCGATAGCTCACACCGACGAAAAAGCCCGTAGTGAGGCCGCTATGCTGTTCCACCGCCGATGCGCCAACATCCTAATCTGAATCAAGGTGCGCCCGAACGAGTGCATGCACAGTTCGGTTTTTGACCGCTTCATGGAGTCCGGACATGTCCGAAGTGCAGTGGAAGCCCGAGTACGAACTCGGGGTCGTCACGATGGACGACACACACAGGGAATTCATCGACCTGCTGAATCGCCTCGAGCAGTGCCCGCCGGCCGAGGCGCTCGAGCGATTCGATGCCTTGCTCGATCACACGGTCGCGCATTTCTGGCAGGAAGACGTGTGGATGGACAAGTCGGATTTTCCGCCGCTGTACTGCCATCGCGGTGAACACGAACGCGTGCTCGATGTGCTGAAGGAGGTGCGTCGCCTGATCGCCGCGGGCGACGAAGGCATCATTCTCACGCTGTTGCGCGAGTTGCCACTGTGGTTCGACAACCACGCGGCAACAATGGATGCCGCTCTGGCCGGACATATCGAACGGACCGGTTTCGTCGCCGAAAGGATCAGCGCGGAAGCTGCACCGGCCTGAGGCTGTTTGCCGCGGGTTTCCGCGGGTGACCTGTCGTGACCGGCTCGCCTTCGGCTTGCCGGTCGACCCGCATCACACCCGGTCACGCATCAGTCTGGCCTTTTCGCGTTCCCAGTCGCGTTCCTTCTCGGTTTCGCGCTTGTCGTACTGCTTCTTGCCCTTGGCCAGGCCGATTTCCAGCTTGATGCGGCCGCGCGTGAAGTGCAGGTTCAGCGGTACCAGCGTGTAGCCGGCGCGCTCGACCAGCCCGATCAGCTTGCGGATTTCCTCGGCGCGCAGCAGCAGCTTGCGGCTGCGCGTCGCATCAGGGTGAATGTGGGTCGATGCCGAAAGCAGAGGCGACACATGCATGCCGATGACGAACACCTCTTCGCCCTTGAGCACGACGTAGGCTTCCTTCAGCTGGGTGCGCCCGGCGCGGATCGCCTTGACCTCCCAGCCTTCGAGTACCAGTCCGGCTTCGAACCGCTCCTCGATGAAGTAGTCGTGAAAGGCTTTCTTGTTTTCGGCGATGCTCATGTCGGATAACCGGTACCGGAGGGATTCGTGTGGCGAGAAGGCTGCGTGCAGGCGTGCCACACGGCTAGAATCGCGATTTTACCTTTTGATGACATGGCTGAAGTCCGAAAAACCGTGCTCATCGAGCGCAGCGCCGAACAAATGTTCCGCCTGGTCGATGCAGTCGAGCATTACCCCGACTTTCTGCCGTGGTGCGGCGGCTCGCAGCTCATCGAACGCACCGACGAACTGACGCGCGCGCGCCTCGACATCAACTACCACGGCGTCAAGGCGCATTTTTCAACGGCGAATACCAAGGTCTTCCCACGCAGCATGACCATCCATCTGCTCGAAGGACCGTTCAACGCGCTCGACGGCACCTGGGCCTTCACGCCGCTGGGTGACGGCGCGTGCAAGATCGAATTCAATCTGCGCTACGAGTTTTCGAATCGCCTGATAGAAAAGGTGGTCGGGCCGGTGTTCAGCCACATCGCCAATACCTTTGTCGACGCGTTCGTGAAGCAGGCTGACCGTGCCTACGGCCTGCCGGGAAGTGCCCAATGACCGTCAGGATCCATGTGCAGGTTGCCTACGCATTGCCGGACCGGCAGGATATCGTCACGATCGAACTGCCGGAAGGCGCCAGCGTCCAGCAGGCGGTTGAGGCGTCTGGACTGCTGCAGAAGCATCCCGAGATCGATCTCTCCCGCAACAAACTCGGCATATTCGCCAAGCTGGTCAAGGCCGACCAGGTGCTACGCGACCGCGACCGGGTGGAAATCTACCGGGCGCTGATCGCCGACCCGAAAGAGGTACGCCGGCAGCGTGCCGCCGAGGGCAAGGTACTGAAAAAGGGTGGTGGCGACGCCGAACCGGCGGTCTGAGCGAGCAACGCTCAGGGACGGTTGGCTGCTATTTGCACCATTCGGTCACTGATTGCTGGGCCTGGGCGATTTCCGCTTCACGACCGGCGTCGTCCAGGAATTCGCGCTCGCCCTGGGCGTTGTAGCGCACGATGCGCTGGCCCGACTGCAGTGCCGCGAGCTTGTTGCGGGCTCTGCTGCAGTTTTCCGCCGCCTTGTCCTTTTCCGCCCTGTCTTTCGCCGCTTTTGCCTCCCGGTCAGCCGCTTCGTCGCGCCGCTTCTGGAAATCCTGCACCTTGTCCTGCAAGGTTTTCGACGTGTCGCCTGCCGGCGGCGCGACATTTACGTCCTTCCTCGTCGCGTTGACGCCCGGCGGCGGCGTGTCCGAGAACACCATGCGGCCCTGCGCATCGCGGTACTGATAGACCTGCGCCACCGCGATCAGCGGCAGACAGGCGAGTACGAAAGCGGCGAATCGATGGAACACGTCACAAGCTCCTGCTCATTGGGGTGCCAGCCGCGGCGACAGGCACTGGCGCTGCCTGCAGCGGCCGGGCGGGCCGACCGGCGTATAATACGTTTTTGCAAGATGGGAAAGTAGTCATGCGTGTTATCCAGAAGGCGCTGACCTTCGACGATGTGCTCCTCGTGCCGGCACATTCGAACGTCCTGCCGCGCGATGTCAGTCTCAGTACCCGAATCTCCCGCAACATCCGAGTCAATCTTCCCCTGCTGTCCGCCGCCATGGACACGGTCAGCGAGGCGCGTCTTGCGATTGCGCTGGCGCAGGAGGGCGGGCTGGGCATCATCCACAAGAACATGACGGCCAAGGCACAGGCCGGCGAAGTTTCCAAGGTGAAGCGCTTCGAAGCCGGTGTGCTGAAGGATCCGATCACCATTTCGCCCCAGATGACGGTCCGCGAGCTGCTCGGTTTGACACGCAGCCATCGTATTTCGGGCTTTCCGGTACTCGACGGCGAGCGCGTCGTCGGTATCGTGACCAATCGCGATCTGCGTTTCGAAACCAATCTCGACCAGCCGGTGGCGCGCATCATGACGCCGCGCGAACGCTTGGTGTTCGTGCGCGAAGGCGGTTCGCTCGACGAAGCGCGTGCGCTGATGCACCTCAACCGGCTCGAGCGCGTGCTCGTCCTCGGCGAGAACGACACGCTGCGCGGCCTGATCACGGTCAAGGACATGCTCAAATCGACCGAACACCCGCTGGCGGCCAAGGATGCACACGGCCGCCTGCGTGTCGGTGCGGCGATTGGCGTCGGCGAGGGCACGGAAGAGCGCGCGGAAGCGCTGGCCGAGGCCGGCGTCGACATCATCGTCGTCGATACCGCGCACGGCCACTCGCAGGGCGTGCTCGACCGCGTGCGCTGGGTCAAGCGTGCCTTCCCGCACGTCGACGTGATCGGCGGCAACATCGCGACGGCCGATGCGGCTCGCGCGCTGGTCGATGCGGGTGCTGACGGCGTCAAGGTCGGCATCGGCCCCGGTTCCATCTGCACCACGCGCATCGTCGCCGGTGTCGGCGTACCGCAGATCACCGCGATCGACAATGTCGCGACCGCACTGGCCTCGACCGACGTGCCGATGATCGCCGACGGCGGCATCCGCTTCTCCGGCGACATCGCCAAGGCAGTCGCCGCCGGTGCCAATGCGGTGATGCTGGGCGGTCTGCTGGCCGGCACCGAAGAGGCGCCGGGCGAAATCGAACTGTTCCAGGGCCGTTCGTACAAGTCCTACCGTGGCATGGGTTCGCTCGGTGCGATGCAGCAGGGCGCGGCCGACCGCTATTTCCAGGATCCGGCATCGAATGCCGACAAGCTGGTGCCGGAAGGCGTCGAAGGCCGCGTGCCCTACAAGGGGCCGGTGGTCAACGTGATCACCCAGCTGATGGGCGGCCTGCGTGCGTCGATGGGCTACTGCGGCTGCTCGACGGTGGACGAGATGCGTTCGAAGGCGCAGTTCGTCGAGATCACCTCGGCCGGCATCCGGGAATCGCATGTACATGACGTGCAGATCACCAAGGAAGCACCGAACTACCACGTTGATTGAGATTCAAGCTGCAAGATGAAAGATGCAGGACGTCTTGCAGCGATCTGATCCCAGTCCATCGGCGGGTCACTCGGCCCGCCGATGTTTTTTCTTGAAGCTTGTTTCTTGAGTCTTGCATCCGATCTGAAATGCACAACAAGATACTGATCCTCGATTTCGGCTCCCAGGTCACCCAGCTCATTGCCCGCCGCGTGCGCGAGGCGCATGTCTATTGCGAAATCCATCCGGCCGACGTCAGCGATGACTTCGTCCGCGGTTTCGGCGCGCAGGGCGTCATCCTGTCCGGCAGTCACATGTCGGCCTACGAGGAAGAAACCGACCGCGCACCGCAGGCGGTATTCGAACTGGGCGTGCCGGTGCTGGGCATCTGCTACGGCATGCAGACCATGGCGCAGCAGCTGGGCGGCAAGGTCGAAGCGGGTACGGTGCGCGAATTCGGCTATGCCGAAGTGCGTGCACGCGGTCATACGAAGCTGCTCGCCGGCATCGAGGATTTCCGCACCGAGCAGGGCCACGGCATCCTGAAGGTATGGATGAGCCACGGTGACAAGGTGACCGAGCTGCCGGCCGGCTTCAAGGTGATGGCATCGACCGACAGCTGCCCGATCGCCGGCATGGCCGACGAGGAGCGCCGTTTCTATGGCGTGCAGTTTCATCCGGAAGTCACGCACACCGCGCGTGGTGCCGACATCCTGCGCAAATTCGTGCTTGATGTGTGCGGCTGCGCGGCCGACTGGATCATGGGCGACTACATCGCCGAGGCCGTGGCGCGCATCCGCGAACAGGTCGGTGACGAGGAAGTCATCCTCGGCCTGTCGGGTGGCGTAGATTCGTCGGTCGCCGCCGCGCTGATCCACCGCGCGATCGGCGACCAGCTGACCTGCGTGTTCGTCGATCATGGCCTGCTGCGGCTGAACGAGGGGCAGATGGTGATGGACATGTTCGTCGGCCGGCTGCATGCGAAGGTGGTCCATGTCGATGCCAGCGAACAGTTCCTGGGCCACCTCAAGGGGGTGTCTGACCCGGAAGCCAAGCGCAAGATCATCGGCCGCGAATTCGTCGAGGTGTTCAAGGCCGAAGCGGCGAAGCTCAAGGCGGGCGATGCGGGACACAAGGGCGCTACCTTCCTCGCCCAAGGCACCATCTACCCGGACGTGATCGAGTCGGGCGGCGCGAAGAGCAAGAAGGCCACGGTGATCAAGTCGCACCACAACGTCGGCGGACTTCCGGCGACGCTGGGGCTGAAACTGCTCGAACCGCTGCGCGAACTGTTCAAGGACGAAGTGCGCGAGCTGGGCGTCGCGCTCGGCCTGCCGCGCGAGATGGTGTATCGCCATCCCTTCCCCGGCCCGGGCCTGGGCGTGCGCATCCTCGGCGAAATCCACCGTGAGTACGCCGACCTGCTGCGGCGCGCCGACGCCATCTTCATCGAAGAGCTGCGCAACACCATCGATCCGGCCAGCGGCAAGAGCTGGTACGACCTCACCAGCCAGGCTTTCGCGGTCTTCCTGCCGGTGAAGTCGGTCGGCGTGATGGGAGACGGCCGTACCTACGAGTGGGTGGTCGCGCTGCGTGCGGTGCAGACGCAGGACTTCATGACCGCCCACTGGGCCGAACTGCCGCACAGCCTGCTGGGCCGTGCGAGCAACCGCATCATCAACGAAGTCCGCGGCATCAACCGGGTCGTCTATGACATTTCCGGCAAGCCGCCGGCGACGATCGAGTGGGAATAATTCGGCGTCCTTCAGCGTCTATCTAGATCAGTCGAAAACAGACTATAACTTATTGATATAAATAATAATTATCTGTCGATATGTATCGCGGTGTATCGATGGGGTGCGTTTCAGTCTGACGGTAAAACTGACGGTAAGTATTTTCGATCAGGATCTGAAAAAACTTTACCGTCACGTAAGAAAGCAGGTTGACGGTAAAAAGTATTACAAAAACCACAATAAAAACAATCATATAAAGAAGTCGTAGCGCCTATTTTTTCGTGACGGTAAAATCCGCGCGAAGGAGGGCGTAGCGATGCTGTCAGATGGAACGTTGAGGAGCCTGAAACCCAAGGCCACCGCCTACAAGGTTGCCGACCGAGACGGTATGTACGTGACCGTCTCGCCCAAGGGCACGATCACTTTTCGGCTCGACTACCGGCTTAACGGCCGGCGCGAGACGCTCACGATCGGCCGCTTCGGAGCCAAGGACGGGATTTCCCTATTGCTGGCGCGCGAGCGCTGCGCAGAGGCCCGCAAGGCTATCGCCACGGGGCTTTCCCCCAGCCAGGAAAAGCAGCGCGAGAAGCGCCGCCTGTCCGAGGCCAAGACCTTCGAGCAATTCACTAACCGCTGGTTCGAAGAAGCACGGATGGCGGAGAGCACCAAGTCGATGCGAAAGAGCATCATCGACCGGGACATCCTGCCTGCATTCCGAAACCGCTTGTTGACCGAGATCGGCCCGGAGGACCTTCGTAGCCTGTGTGCGAAGGTCAAGGAGCGCGGTGCGCCGGCCACGGCGGTGCATGTCCGCGACATCGTGAAGCAGGTGTTTTCGTTCGCGGCCCAGCACGGCGACAAGGCGCCAAATCCCGCGGACGAAGTCGGCCCGTCGTCGATCGCGACGTTCGTGCCCAAAGATCGCGCTCTATCCCCCTCGGAAATCCGGGTCATGCATCGGGTCTTGCAAACGACGGCAACCCTGCCCACCATCCGCCTCGCGCTGCGGCTGATCCTGCTCACCCTCGTGCGTAAGAGCGAACTAATTGAGGGCACCTGGAACGAAGTCGATTTCGAGAATGCGGTCTGGACGATTCCCAAGAGCCGGATGAAGGCGGGCAAGCCGCATAACGTCTATCTCTCGCAGCAGACGCTCGACATCATGGTTGCCTTGCGCACCTGCGCAGGCGGTTCGCGTTATCTGCTGCCTTCGCGCTATGACGCTGATCGGTGCATGTCGAAAGCGACCCTAAACCGCGTGACGCAGGTCGTAGTAGAGAAAGCCAAGGCGTCAGGCTTGCCGCTAGAGCCATTCACCGTGCATGACCTGCGGAGGACCGGATCCACCATTCTCAACGAACTGGGCTTTAACAGCGACTGGATCGAAAAGGCGCTAGCACACGAAGATGGGCGCTCATCGCGCGGCGTCTACAACAAGGCGGAGTACGGCGAGCAGCGCCGTCATATGCTGCAGGAATGGGCCGACATGATCGACGCATGGGTTGCGGGGGAGTCTCACACACCCACGCTGCTCCCGCCGCGCACGCAAGCTGTGACAACGTCGGCCCCCATTTGATAGCTGCTACTGATCGAACGGCGCTGGGCTCACGGCCGAAAACCTGCGCAAGAAATGGGCGGAAGTGGAGATCTTGCAACTAGGGGTCGTCTCAGAAAACGGATTTCAAAGTACGCTAAGCCCCGGCAATCGGCCGTAGTGGCCTGAACCTGCCGCCGCCGACCTTCGCGCTGCTGCGCCAAAGCCTCCATCAACAGCTCGGTGATCTTGACGTGCGGCAACAGCGTGGCAGCGTGGTCGATCAGCGCCTGCGCCGCCTCCGGCACCGTCGCATCGAGCGGCGTGATCTTGAGGCCAGACGCGGTGATGATGGCGTCCGGCAGCTCGTCGGCCGCTGCCATGCGGTTGACGATGGCCAATTGCTGTTCGAGCAGCAGGAGCCTGCCCTGAAGGTACTGATCGACATCGGTAGCCACCGCCAGCGGCAGCTCGCTGGCCTGCTTCAAAGCGCCGAACTTGTCGGCCGGCACCAGGTACTCCTCGAAGTCCTTGAACTGACGCGAGCCCTGAACCCAAACATCTCCCGATCGCAGCGCGTTCTTCAGCTCCGACAAGGCGCACAGCTCGTAGTAGCGCCGATCGATGCCGGCGTCACTCAACACCAGCTTCGCCCAGCGCGGCTTGATGAACGCCGTCGGCGCGTCCGCCGGCACTGCGCGGGCGTTGTCGGCGTTCATCGTGCGCAGCACCTCGATCGCGTCGAGTATGCCTTTGGCGGCCGGCGCCGCACGTAGCTTGAGCACGTCGAGGAATTCCGGAGCGTAGCGGCGCAGCGTTGCGTAGCTCTCACCGATACGGTGCAGGAAGTCGAACCCTTCGGGCTGTGCCAGCTGCTGCGCCTCGGCGACGCTCGCCGTGAAGTCTTCCCACGGCATGACAGCCTCGATCGCCGCGAACGGGTCGCCCCCGCTTTGCTTCGCATCGAGCAACGCCCGGCCGATGCGGGCGTAGAGGCGCACCTTGTCGTTGATCGCCTTGCCAGACGACTGGAACTGCTGTTGATGTTTGTTCTTCGCGGCAGCAAACAGCTTGCCGATGATGCGGTCGTGCAGGTCGATGATTTCGTCGGTGATGGTGGCGGTGCCCTCGATCGCCAGCGCGACGAGCGTGGCGTAGCGTCGCTGCGGCTCGAACTTGGCCAGATCGGCAGGCGTCATCTGACCGCCCTCGCGGGCTATCTTGAGCAGCCGGTTTTGGTGAACCTGACGCTCGACGCCGGCCGGCAGGTCGAGCGCCTGCCAAGCTTTGAGCCGCTGGATGTGCTCGCGCATATGGCGCGAATTCGGTTTCGATGCCGACTGGCGCAGCCAGCCGAGCCGGGTGGTCTTGCTGCCCTCCTTGCGCTGGAGCAATTCGTCCAGGCGTTGGCAGTGCTGGATCGTCAGCGATTCCGTCAGCGCCGCGTGAATGCGCCGGTTGGCGCGCGTGATGACTTCGGCGCAGACGCGCTCGATGACGCTCGCGGTCGGCAGCAGCACGTGCTGTCGCCGCAGGCCGTCCACCAGCGCGGTGGCCAGCACGATGCCTTTGTCGGTCCGCCACGCTAGCTCATTCAGGCTCAGAACGCTCGGGCGGTAGTCCCGCGTGGCGAACGTCCAGAAACCGAAGACGGATTGAAGCTCCAGCAGATGTTCGCGCCGTGTCTCGGCGCGCTGGCCGTATTTCTGCCAAGCGTCGACCGGCACCTTGATCTGCGCAGCCACTATGCGAAGCAACGGCGCGAACGGCTCGGCATCGACGGCAAGCAGGATGCCGGGGTGACGCATGTAGCAGAGGTGGACAGCGAAACCGAGGCGGTTTGCGGGTCCGCGATGCTGCTGGATGATCGCCAAGTCGGCGTCGTTGAACGTGTACAGGCGGATCAGCTCATCCTTGGCATCGGGAAGCGTCAGGAGCCCGTCGCGCTCGGCGGACGAAAGAATCGAGCGGCGCGGCATGCGTCGATGGAGCGCGTCAAACGGCCGGGTTCGCTCGGCGCAAGTACGTGTAGAGCGTCTCGCGGCAGATCCCCATGTCGCGGGCGACCTGGCTCTTTTGCTCGCCGCCGGCAATGCGACGGGTCAGCTCGGCAATCTGTTCCGCGCCGAGGGAACGCTTCCGTCCACGGTAGGCGCCGCGCAGCTTCGCGAGCGCGATGCCCTCGCGCTGACGCTCGCGCAGCAAGGAACGCTCGAATTCGGCGAACGCTCCCATGACCGAAAGCATGAGGTTGGCCATCGGCGAATCGTCACCGGTGAACTTCAGGCCTTCTTTGACGAACTCGATGCACACCCGCCGTTCGGTCAGCGTCTTGACGATGCGACGCAAGTCGTCGAGGTTGCGTGCCAGGCGGTCCATGCTGTGGACGACGAGGGTGTCGCCCTCGCGCACGAACTTAGTCATCGCCTCAAGTTGCGGGCGGCGGGTGTCCTTGCCGGAGGCGCGATCGGTGAAGCATCGTTCGACGAGCACACCGTCGAGCTGTCTGTCCGTGTTCTGTTCGAGCGTGCTGACGCGGACGTAGCCGATGCGTTGACCTGCCATCCGAAACCCCTTGTTGTCCAGTTGAACTCTAAGAGGTTTTCACCGATGTGTCCAGAAATGCAGAACAGTGCTCTAGTTGGACGACCAATGCCGACAACCCTAGACGCCTAGTTAAGGTATAGCTCAACTGGACATACCCAATCCGCGCGGATTATTTTGGCGGCGCTATCAGGACCGGAATGGGCAGATCGCTGGCAGCCCCAGCATCGCGACGACTCGGCAACAGCCGTGCCGAATTGAGGATGAAGGCCAGTTCCGACGCGACGTGAATGAAGGCGGCCATCAGGGGATTGAGCAGGCCGAACGCGGCCAGACCAATGCCGACAAGATCCACTCCAATCGTGCCCGCGAAGTTGGCCCAGATGATGCGGCGCGTGCGCCGGGCCAGAGCCAGTGTTTCGGCGAACTTCAGCAGGTCATTGCCGAGCAGGACGATATCAGCGCTCTCGCGGGCGACATCGGTGCCCGAACCCATGGCGACACCCACGTCCGCCTCGATCAGTGCCGGCGCATCGTTGACGCCGTCCCCGACCATCGCCACCTTGCGGCCACTGGCGACGAGTTGCTTGACGCGCTCGCGCTTGTCTTCGGGCAACAAGCTGGCCGCGACTTCGGGAATTCCCAATTGTCTGGCAACCGAATCCGCAACGGGCTGCGCGTCGCCGGTCAGGAGAATGGTTTTGATCCCCATCGCGTGAATTGCTGCGATGGCTTGGCGGGCCTCTGGGCGGACACCGTCGGCAATGACGATAGCTCCCAACAGAGTGCCGCCTCGCGCCACGAACACCTCGGAAGCTTCCGGATGGACGGCCACCAGATCGCTCGGCAATGCAATGCCGTGGGACTGCATGAGCGCCTGGTTGCCCACCAGGACAAGCTCGCCATTGACCGTGGCATCAATGCCGTGGCCAGGCGTGTAACCGAACCGTTCGGGCTCCGTTGGTGAGCGTTCCTGCGCCTTTGCGTAGGCAACAATCGTTTTGCCCAAGGGGTGCTCCGAGCGCAGCTCGGCAGACGCAGCGGCGTCGAGAAGCGCGGTCGTATCAACGCCTGCAATGGGGATGAGGCTGCGCACCTCGGGCTCGCCGAAGGTGAGCGTGCCGGTCTTGTCCAAAACGACGGTGTTGATCTGGCCGAGTTGTTCGAGAAAAAGGCCGCCCTTGATGATGGCGCCGCCGCGGGCGGCGCGACCGATCCCGCCAAGGATTGCAAGCGGCGTGCCCGCTGCGATCCCGCATGCGCCGGTGACGATGATCACCGAAATCGTGGCCCGGATATCCCGCGTCAACAGGTAGGTCAACACGGCGGCGGCCAGCGCGAAGTAGACCAGGTATCCGGCCATGCGGTCAGCCAGGCGCTGCACCGGAGCGCGCGAGCGTTCGGCCTGTTCGACCGCCTCGATGATCTTGCCGTAGCTGGTATCGCGACCGATGCGTTCGGTGCGGATCTCCAGCGCGCCAGACTGGTTGATCGACCCGGCAAACACGGCGGCACCGGTTGTCTTCTCCAACGGCATCGACTCGCCGGTGATGCGCGCCTGATCGACGAAGGAGTGTCCGGCGATCACCACGCCGTCCACGGGAATGCGGCCACCCGGATTCACCAGGACGGCATCGCCTACGGCCAGCGTATCGACATCCACCTCCGACACGCTGCCCGCGCGGCGGACGGACACCGCACGCGGCAGGAAATCCAGTAGATCGCGGATCGCGCGACGGCCACGGGACACGGTCATGCCTTCAAGCACCTCGGCCACCAGAACGAACAGCGTAATGACCAGTGCAGTAAAGAATTCTGAGATGACTGCCGCCGCGATGATCGCGATGGACATCGACAGCTCCATCGTCATGCGTTTGGCGATCAGATTCTCAAAGCCTTCCTTGAAGATCGGCCAGCCGCCGATTAAAAGGCCGGCGACACCAATAACGCTGATCACCGTGAGCGGCTCCCACATCCGAAACCACACCGCCGCAGCAGCCAAGGCGACGAGCGCGATGCGAGCCATTTCCTGCCATTCAAAGGCATGGTCATGGTGATCGTCGTCGTCGCCGCCGTGATCGTGATCGTGTGAATGGTCGTGCGCGACGGGAGCAATGGTGCGGCTCGACACCTGGTCCGCCAGGTCAGGTAAAACAGCGCGATCTTGTGGCAAGGTCATGGGATGAATCCTTGGGTTACTTGAGATAGGAACGGATGACGTCGATCAGCTCATCGGCCCCTTTGGTCCGCTCGGCGTCGCTGGTGATACCCGGGTCGGCGACGTGCATCTGGATGTGATCGACGATCACTTCCGTCATCAGGCCGTTCATCGCGCCGCGTGCCGCGGCGATCTGGTGAAGGACCTCGGAGCAACCCAAGCCTGTTTCGATCGCCCGCTCCAAAGCTTCCACCTGGCCGCGAATGCGGCGCACGCGGCCTAACAATTTCGTTTTCTCGCGGACGGTGTGACCCATGGGCAACTCATTTAGTATAGGGGGGTATGGTATCACGATTGCAACCGCCTCAATGCAGATGCTCGCGCCTTAACGTACTTTGTGATCCGTTTTCTGAGGCGACCCCAACTAAAAGGAAGCCGTGTAGTTGCGGCTCAGTGCGCGTGCTATTTACTTCTTGAACCTCGGCGTCCACTGTTCAACGAGATCGTCTTCGTCGTCACCTTCTTCGGCATAGGTCTCCTGGCCGATCTTGCGCGATGACAGCACCGTGAGCGTCTTTCCATAGCGGCCAAGCCCGATCACTTCTTCCTTGACGATGCATGAACGCTTGCCACCGAGCCAGTCCAGAACATCAATCTCTTCCTCGTCGCGCTCTGCTCGATACACTCTGCTACCGTCGGCGTTGAACCGCGAGGTCACCGTGTTTCTTGGCACGGGTGAACCGCGCTTCAGCCAGGTCAGGTCTGGCAGCGATTTCATGGCCTCAGATAGGATGCAGTAATCGATTACGCCACCCGTGCTCAGGATGACCGCAATAGCGTCGTCAGTCAGCTCCGCGTAGCGGATCGCGGTGGATGTCAGCGATGTCTTGCATGCCTCGCGTGCGTACTCGATATCGGCGAGGCCGAGGCGCGCCAGGCCCATGAGGTTCCTAAAAGGCTTCGTCGGCATCAAGAGGCCGACCGCGAAATTGTCCGCTTCCTGTTCGTAAGGATCGCCGGATGAAAAGCCTGCGTACGATGCATGACTGCCGTCGGTCGGCAGCACGTGATCAATGTGACCTTCGAGAAAATAGTGGCCCAACTCGTGGGCCACGCTGAACCGATGAAATCCCTCGTTAGGAATGTCTGCCGCGTAGAGGATGCCGAAGGCATTCCCGTGCCGCAGTAGCATCCCGGACACACCGGACTCGGTATCTGGCTTCGCCTGCACCACGATGTCGTGTTTTTGGGCAATCGCGAAAGGGTCGACCGGCAGGTCTGCGATCTTCTCTTCGACAAGGACGGCCTCGCCGCGCTGTTTCGCGAGGTTGAGGCGCAGAAGCCGGCTCGTCATCGATCATTTCCCTTACTTGTTTCGCTCGGAGAGCATCTTCAAGAAGTCCTTGGCTAGCTGGCGATCATTGCCGGTCAATTTGCTGACATCGCGGAAGAGCGGGTCAGCGGCTTGTGCCAGTGTGGGGTCGTCGACCCTGCCTAGCAGATAGTCCGTCGTCACTTCAAGTGCGTTCGCGAGACGCCTGAGCGTGTCGAACGATGGCTTGCGCGATCCGGATTCGAAATGTGCGATTGAACTGGGTGGCATGGTCGCTTTCCCGGCCAGTTCACCTTGGCTCCACTTACGCAACTCTCGGGCAGCTTTCAGTCGCTCTTGGAAGAGTTCGGAGGGGGTGCGTTCTTCGGTCATGTCTAGTTCGCCATAAAAAAGTTGACTACATTTACTGTAAAGTATAAACTAGGCATTGATGATATGTCTAGTTCGACATGCTACCAGGAAGGAAAACAATGAGCCGAGAGCATGTTAGTCATACCGAGATTGCGCGTTTCGCCCGGGACAGGGTCAATCTGCCCAAGGACAAAGCGGACGAATTTCGTGCCCAAGCCAAGCGCCTGCGCGACCGGCTGGAAACCTACCTGGGCGAGCACCCGGACTTCACGCTGAAGAAGATGCTGCTTGCCGGAAGCCTCGCCAAGGGCACGGCGCTGCGTTCCCTGAACGACATCGACGTGGCTTGCTACATCAGCGGTGCCGATGCGCCGCACGATGTGTCTGCGCTCCTGGATTACCTGGCGGAGCGGTTGCGCAAGGCGTTCCCGAACTTCTCGGCGGACCAAGTGAAGCCACAGACCTACAGCGTGACGGTGTCGTTCAAGGGTACTGGGCTAGATGTAGACGTTGTGCCGATTCTCTATGACGGCGATCCCGACTGGTACGGGAACCTCATCAGCCAGGACGATGGGTCTTTCCTCAAGACCAACATCCCGCTACACCTTGAGTTCATCAGCAAGCGTAAGCGCGCGCAGCCCGACCACTTTTCGCAGGTGGTCCGGCTCGTGAAATTCTGGGCAGCGCGCATGAAATCAGCTGATGACAAATTCAGGTTCAAGTCGTTCATGATCGAGCTGCTTCTTGCGAAGCTTGCCGGCGATGGTTTGTCCTTTTCCGACTACCCGGAGGCGCTGCAGCACTTCTTCACCTATCTCGCCCGCACCGACCTCCGGGAGAAGGTGTTCTTTACCGACAACTACCCAGCTTCGTCGATCGGCACCTTCAGCCAGCGCGTGCAGATCATCGACCCGGTGAACGCCGCGAACAACGTCAGCTTGCTCTACACGGAAGCGAACGCCTCCGCGATATATGAGGCAGCGATCGACGCCGGAGACGCCATCGACTCGGCGCTCTCGGCGCCGACCAAGCAGGAAACCGTCTACTACTGGCAGAAGATTTTCGGTTCGGCATTCCAGGGATAGGAGAGGAACCATGTCCAGCTACACCATCACCGAATCCACAACCTTCACCGTCACGCACGCGCGGCACATGGCGGCAAAGATCTCCGCTGACCTAAAGCGCATGCAGCGCTTCTACGGCTATCCCAGCGACAGCGACATCGTCGACTACGAGAGCGAGGCCGTCGAACTGATGAAGGCGGGGTACTTCGGAACCCTCATCGTCGCGTCGCGATCAGATGACAGCCGTCATGATGCTGTCGATGATCGTCGGCACGTACACCATGAAGAGGGCGAACACGACGCCGGCCAGCGCCGGAATCGGCGAGGAGCGGGCGATGCCGATGCCGGCGCCCAGGATGAACGCGGCGATCGCGATCGATTTCCCGAGAAAACCGGTCGCCCAGTTGAGAAGCGTGGTGTACATCGTCTGGAACTCGGTGCCGGTGGTGCCGGCGAGGGCGGAACCGGCGGCGAGTGTCAGGACGAACGCGAGGGTGGTGCCAAGGACTGCGTGACTGCGGGACTTGCTCATGGCGTGGATCTCCAGTGATTGAGAGGAAGAGATGCGATGGGACTGCGCGGGACAGGAGTTGGGGGCATCGGCGTCCCGCTCTAACGGGCCAGTGGCCCGGCGGGAGGGGCGACGGTGAGGTAGCGACGCACCTTTTCGACGTAGTTGCGGCGCAGGGCGGGGCTCGCGGCGTTGTACGCACCGACGGCTTCCCAGGTGTAGCCGAGGCGCGAGACGTTGCCCGCCAGAATCCACGCGCCGACATGTATGTTGGTACAGGGCTCGTAGAGGTCGCGTTCGCCGATGCCATGGGAGGCCAGTGTCGGTAGCCATGCGGAATTGATCTGCATGAGACCGATGTCGCGCGAGCCATTGGTGTTGCGGCCGATGGCTTGCGGATTCAGGCCGGATTCGGTACGAGCGATTGCGTAAAGCAGGGCGCTGCTGAGCTGATAGCGGCTTGCCGCATCTTCCCAGCAGGCCTGTGCAGGAAGCGCCGCGCACAGTGCGAGGGCGAAGCCCAATCGCATCGACGCCGTTTTGTTCCGCTGTCCTGGCATGCAGTTCTCCCGATTTCATCTCGGCGCGCATTAATGCGATCACGCGCATTGTTCGAGATGGATCGTAATCAGGGAGAAGCCCTGCGTTCGCTCGAATCGGAGCCTTGATGAGGCCACGAATCGGCACGCAATCGATCAGAACTTCGTGCGAAACGCAGGGTGCACGCAATGGTCTTCACCCGCGAGAGCACGAACGCGATGAACGTCAAGGCCGAATCGGAGCTTCGTTGAGGCCACGATTCCACCGAAGCGCCTGTTTGAGGGCGGCAATATTCGGCGGATGAAGATTGCAGCGATGATCGAGCACCGTGTCGGCGCCGAACCCGGATGCGCGCCTCCATCCGGAACCAACGTTCAGGGCATTGGTTTTCCCGTACTGATCGAGCGAACGGGCACAAGGGCGCTTGTCGATCTGCTGCGCATCAAGCTGGGTTTCCCCAAGGAAGTGTTCGAGCGCGCCGTAAGCCCGGTCATCGAAGGCTATGCGGATGTCGTGCAATTGCGGCCCGCGCTGGATTCGGACCTCCATTCGCGACCGGGTGGTCTTTTCATACGCGGCCTTGAGCTGGGCAGTCGCGCACTCGACTACCGGCGGGGTCAGATCCTGCCGCGCGGCGCGGCGCCTGAAGTGATCGGAGCACACGCACACCGGTGGAGCTACGCGGTGCTGGTCGCTGCGGTGCTGAACGGCATTCGCGGCAACGCATCAGAAGTTCTTGCCGTGAATGCCATGCACATATTTGGGCGCGCTGTCCCGGCGCCGGTCCGGGAATGGCTGGGTGAGGACCCCGCGCTCATGCGCGAGCTTGTGGCATTCCTGTCGGGGGACGAATCGGCACCGTCCGGAGCGATTGGCGAACTGGTGCGGCGGGCGGCCGGGCAATCGCCAACCTTCGAGCCGCTTTCGCATGGGGGGAGCGCTCAACCGCCAGCGGCGAAACACTCGGACGAGGGGCAGCCACCGGAGCCGGCGATTCCGGTCCATCCGGCGGTACCGACCGCGGAAGCGGAGTTTCTTGAGTCTGTCGAGGACGCGCCTGACCAATTGAGCGAGCAGTCTCTAGAAGCGGAATCAGGTGTGGCACCAACGCAGGGATTGGCTGGCCGATTCATGAAGTGGCTGCGACAGGGGTTAGCCGACCGCAGCATCCGAGCCAACCAGTCGGGTGCATTTATACATTTCGTCGCTGAAGGGATGCTGCTCGTGTCCCCGCGCATCTTCCGGGAGTTCGCCCGTCAGTTCCCCGGGGCATCCGATGGTGATCAGACTGACGTGTCCGGCGACACCGATATTGGCAAGCCGATCCAGCGCCAGCTTCTGCGCGCTGGCTGGCACGTGCGCGCCGACAAGGGTGTCAACATCCTGACCTACCAGGTGATGCGCGGTGATCGCGTTGTGTCGCGGCTGTCTGGAATCGTGATTTCCGATCCGGGGCGCTTCATCGACACGGTTCTCCCAATCAATCCACTGCTGGTGCGCTCAATCGAGGCGCGCGAAGGGGCATCGCCGCATGGCCTATCCCCTTGAAGCGCTGCTGCGGCCGGCGTACGAATTGCGCGCATCCGCGGTGTCGGGGTTGGCTGGCGCCGTGGTGGTCTGGACACCTTCGACTTTCCTGTTGACGCAGGAACTGGCGTGGGGACTGGCCGGGGCGTTTGCATGCCACGCTTTCTGGCGCGGCCTCTCCGGTTTGAAAATCGTTCGTTACCGCGCGAACCTGCGCCGGCAGCGCCGCGATGTGGTCGGCTCCGAGGAGATTCCATGGTCGGAGAAGCGTCTGTTTCTGGGCAGGGGGTTCCATTGGGATCAGCGCCACACGCAGCGGCTGCATGAGGTCAGGCTTCCGGAGAAGCGGGACATGCTCGAACCCGGATGGTTCGAGCGGATCGCCGAATTCCTGAGTCCCCGGTCGGAAGGTGTCCTGGCGGTTGGTGGTGATCCGGCCATCCACGGTGTCGAACCCGCCGAATCCGACATCTGGATGGATATCGGCGACCGTGTCGGTCATACACTCGTGCTGGGCACGACCCGTGTCGGCAAGACCCGGCTTGCCGAGGTACTGCTGACGCAGGACATACGCCGCGGCGAAGTGGTGATCGTGTTCGACCCCAAGGGCGACATCGACCTGCTGCGCCGCGTGTATGCCGAGGCGAAGCGGGCAGGGCGGCAGAGTGAGTTCTTCATGTTCCACTTGGGGCATCCCGAGTTGTCAGCGCGCTACAACCCGGTGGGCAGCTTCTCGCGCATCACCGAGGTGGCGACGCGCATCGCCGGCCAGCTTCCCTCCGAGGGGCAGTCGGCCGCGTTCAAGGAGTTTGTGTGGCGTTTCGTGAACGTCATGGCCCGCGCGCTGGTGGCGCTTGGCCGCAAACCCGACTACGAGCAGATCAACCGCTACGCCTCGAATGTCGAGCCGCTCCTGATCGACTACTTCGAGCACTGGCTGGATCGGGAGCAGTCGGCAAGCGGCTGGCGGGAAGATGTCGAATCGATGGCCATCGACAAGAAAAGCCTCGACAAGGGGCTGCAGACGCGCGGCTTTCGCGCGGTGACGCTCGTCGAATACGCACGGCGCAAGAAGCTCTACGACCCGATCGCGCATGCGCTTGCCTCGACGCTCAACTACGAAAAGAGCTACTTCGACAAGCTGGTCGCGTCCCTCCTGCCCCTCATGGAGAAGCTCACCACGGGACGGACGGCATCATTGCTTTCGCCGGACCTCGACGATCCGGCGGACTGGCGTCCGGTGTTCGATTGGGCGTCGGTGATTAACCTGGGCGGGATCGTCTATATCGGACTGGATTCCCTGTCCGACTACGAGGTGGCTTCGGCGGTGGGCAATTCGATGTTCGCCGATCTCACCAGCGTAGCTGGGAGCCTCTACAAGTTTGGCGTCGGTCGCGGGTTGCCGGGCGCGACGGCGCCTCGCCGAATCGCGATTCATGCCGACGAGTTCAACGAGCTGATCGGTGATGAATTCATCCCTCTGCTGAACAAGGCCGGTGGTGCGGGGTTCCAGGTAACGGCGTACACACAGACCTGGTCGGACGTGGAGGCGCGCATCGGGTCGCAGGCGAAGGCCGGGCAGATTGCCGGCAACTTCAACACGCTGATCATGCTGCGCGTAAAGGAGGTCGCGACGGCCGAGCTGATGACCAGCCAGCTCCCGGAAGTGCGCGTGGTATCGACCATCGTCTCGTCGTCGGTTTCCGACACCAATGACCCAGGCGATTTCGCCGACTTCGCCAGTCGCAACGAAGACCGGATCACCACCGAGAGTGCGCAGATGCTCTCGCCCAGCGATCTGGTCCAGTTGCCGAAGGGGCAGGCCTTTGCGCTGATTCATGGCGGTCAGCTCCACAAGATCAGGATGCCGCTGCCGGATGCGAGCCACGATCCGATGATGCCGGTAAACCTCGAAGCAATCGGCGCCGAGATCCGGGCGCGATCGGACGGGCACTGGAATCGGCCGCACGACGTGCTGGTAAGGGAGGACGCGCATGGGGTCTAGGAATGCCTCGTTTCACGATGGTGTAGTAGCCGGCGCTCTGCTTGCGCCGCTCAAATTCCTGTTTGCTCTGTCTCTAGCCTTCGTCGGCATCCTGCTCGCGGCGTGGATCGTCGACTGGGTTTTTGTGTTCAAGGTCTGGCCGGATGGTGTGGCACAGCTGAGGAGCATTCTTGCTGCGGACCTCGGTCGTGGAATTGAACTCGCGGCCTGGCAGGGCGGGGTGCCGGGAGCGGTCACCGGCACGGCAAACTTTCTGTACGGACTGGTGTTTCGATTCACCGGGATTCACGACATGGGAATCCGCTTTGCAGAAGGCGTGGCACTCTCCATACCGGACACGATCGTACGCAACTTCTATATCGCCAATCGCGAAGCCATCGAAGTGGCGATGATTGGTACACAGCTCCTTGGGGTTCGGCTGGCGACGCTGGCCATGACTGTGCCGCTTCTTTTGCTTGTGTACATCGTCGGTGCCACGGATGGGCTGACACAGCGCGCGATACGGCGGGCTTGTGGTGGCCGGGAATCAGGGAGTCTCTACCATCGCGCCAAACACCTACAGGTTGTGCTGACGGCGATTGCCGTTCTGACGGGCCTACTGTGGCCAGTAGTGGCAGAGATCCGGTGGATCGGACTACCAACGCTCGTAGCCCTAGGCGTTCTTTTCCGGCTGCAATGGGCGTATTACAAAAAGCACCTGTAGCATTCTTTCGCTGATGCGGCTAGAAACGCGGACCATCCCGATGTGGCGTTCCTTTTTTATCGGAATTGTTGCCATTAGTGCGTGGCGCACTTTTCTCGATGAGTGCCGCGCTTTGGGAGTTGTCTCCCGCCGTCGTGAGCAACGTTCGCAACACGTCGACGTGCTGCTGGCCACGGTGCAACAAACGCTCCGGGGAACGGGAAGCAAGCCAAGCATAAGCCATGTATTTAAGCCACTTTCCTGCCCACAGTGCGGCGACAACTTCGACCACCGGAAGTCGAGAGATTGCTGCAAACGCCAGTGCCGGAGTCAGGGGAACCGGCAGTGCTGAAATCACGAACAGGGAGCCGACCCCATATTGCGTCAACCAACGCGTCGCATCAGCCCATGCCGGTGATCGTATGAGGTCTGGATAAGCGTCGAAGACACGAGTCCACCCCAGGTGATGGAAGACAAGGTAAAGAACAATGGCACCAGCTGCAGCCCCCACACTTGACCATGACGCAATGGAGTGCCAGCGCCGCGGCGCCAGCAGCACGGAAGCCACCAATACACTGGCGAATGGTATCGTCATCGATATGGTGGCGGCAAAGGCGATGCCACCGACCATGAGGGGAAACCCATGCGTATCTGCATGACGTGTCAACGTCTGCAGCAGGCGGGACTCTAGATTGATGCGTAGCATTTGCAGGTCGCAATGATCAGGGATCAGGTTGGGCGGCGCGCGGTCCGCGGCAGCCCTGAGTTGACGCTGGCAGATACTGATTCAGGCTGCTGAATGTCTTTTTTAAAGCGGGCTCACAATATCTTGCTTGCTGACTCAGCCACAGCCTAGGTGCGCAGATTCATTTCCCCATTCGTGGAGACGGTACATTCAGGCCTGCTGGGGGAACGGCCGCCACATCTGACTACGATGGCAGCAGCGCTCCAAGCAGGCCCGACGTCGGCGGCGACCGTGGCTTCGCTTACGCCCGGGTAACGTGGGTTACCGGTCGCGGGGGTGAAAATGCTTGGACTTGTCAGTGGCGGCTTCTTTGTCAGCGACCTTGCCGGCCTTGTCAGTCGTGCTGGCCTTGGGGGCGACACCAGTTTTCTCCTGAACATGGGAATGAGGGGGCGGCGCCTTCGAGGCCTGCGCTGTCGGCGCACCGTCCTTAGTGTCGGCCGCAAACGCGTTGAACGACAAAGCGACAGCGCCGGCGAGGAGGAGAGTTGCGGGAAGCAGTTTCGTTTTCATTTTCGGGTTCCTCATGAATGGATGCTCCAATTGAGCAGCTTCATGATCGCGCTTCACGCCTGTTGGTACCATGACCGAGAAGTTACAAAACTGTTATCTCGAACTTCAGTCGTTGTCATTGGGCTGCGTTGCGACGAAGTTCGAACTGTTTTACCAGGGCGTAAAGCGCGGGAATGACGGCCAGGGTCAGAATGGTGGACGAAATCATGCCACCGACCATCGGTGCCGCGATCCGGCTCATGACCTCTGAGCCGGTTCCTGTACCCCACATGATGGGAAGCAAGCCGGCCATGATGGCAACCACCGTCATCATTTTCGGGCGTACACGTTCGACCGCGCCATTCATGATGGCTTCATAAAGATCGGCGACCCCGGGGACTTCTCCCTCAGATCGGCGTTCGGCCTTGATCTGCTCCCATGCGTGATCCAGGTAAATCAGCATTACTACGCCGGTCTCGGCGGCGACCCCAGCGAGGGCGATAAAGCCCACGGCAACCGCGACCGACAGGTTGTATCCCAACCACCACATCAGCCATATGCCGCCCACCAGTGCGAATGGCACCGAGAGCATGACGATCAAAGTCTCAGTCAAACGTCGGAAATTCAGGTATAGCAGAAGGAAAATGATGAGCAACGTTACTGGTACGACTATCCGCATTTTTTCAACCGCGCGTTCCATGGACTCGAACTGGCCACTCCAGGTCGCATAGTAACCCGGAGGAAATTGGACCTTTTCGCTGACAGCTTTGCGGGCATCAGCAACGTAGCCTCCGATATCACGTCCGCGTATATCGACAAAAATGTAGGCGGACAACAATGCGTTCTCGGTCCGGATGCCGGGCGCGCCTCTGGCCACTTCAACACGCGCGACCTGGCCCAATGGAATCATTGCGCCATCCATGGTGGGGACAAGAACCTCGCGGGCGATCTGCTGAGGGTCGGCGCGGAGTTCGCGAGGATATCGAACTGTGACGCCAAATCGCTCGCGACCTTCGACCGTGGTCGTCACCATTTCCCCACCCAGTGCCGTGCCGATGATGTCCTGCAAATCCCCGACTGCCAGACCGTAGCGTGCCAGTTGCGTCCGGTCGGGTTCGATATTTAGGTAATACCCACCGGTGAGCCGTTCAGCGAATGCCGAAGTGGTGCCGGGGACTTCCTTGACGACGGTTTCTATTTGCCTCGCCAGGAGTTCCATTTCTTTGAGGTCTTTGCCGAATACCTTGATGCCGATCGGCGTTCGGATACCGGTGGACAACATGTCGATTCTTGCTTTGATCGGCATGGTCCACGCATTCGACACCCCCGGAAACTGCAGTGCTTTGTCCATCTCTGCAATCAGCTTGTCGGTGGTCATGCCTGCGCGCCATTCGGACTCTGGTTTCAGGTTGATCACTGTCTCGAACATCTCGGTGGGTGCCGGATCCGTTGCCGTATTGGCACGTCCCGCCTTGCCATAAACCGAGACGACTTCGGGAAAACTTTTGATTATCTTGTTCTGGGTCTGCAAGAGTTCAGCAGCCTTGGTTATCGACATGCCTGGCAAGGACGCGGGCATGTACAGCAGCGTTCCCTCGTTAAGGGTAGGCATGAACTCCGACCCGAGTTTGCTTGCGGGATAGAGGGACACGATCAGCACCAGAAATGCGACGCCGATAGTCGCCTTCTTCCACTGCATCACGCCCGCGATGATGGGACGGTAGAGCCAGATCAGGAACCGGTTGACCGGATTGCGGGCCTCCGGAAGTATCCGTCCGCGGATGAAAAGCATCATCAGAACCGGAACCAATGTTACCGACAGGAGTGCGGCCCCGGCCATGGCGAAGGTCTTGGTGTAGGCAAGCGGCGAGAACAGTCGGCCTTCCTGTGATTCGAGCGTGAATACCGGAAGGAAGGAGACTGTGATGATGAGTAACGAGAAGAAAAGCGGCGGCCCTACCTCCTTGCATGCTGCGATCATGGCCTCGATGCGCTGGGCATTGTCGTGGTGGTCTGGCAGTCTCTCCAGGTGCTTGTGAGCATTCTCGATCATGACAATCGCGGCATCGACCATGGCGCCAATGGCGATGGCAATGCCGCCCAAGCTCATGAGGTTGGAATTCATTCCAAGCAGGCGCATGGCAATGAAGGCGATCAGTACACCTACTGGCAGCATCAGTATCGCCACCAGTGCTGATCTCACGTGCATCAGAAATACCACGCACACGAGTGCCACGATGAAGCTTTCCTCAAGCAAGGTGCGCTTTAGCGTGTCGATGGCGCGGTGAATCAGTTCAGAGCGGTCATATACCGCCTCGATGCTGACGCCCGGAGGCAATCCGGACGACACTTCTGATATCTTTTGCTTGAGGTTATGGATGACCTCCAGTGCATTCTGGCCGTAGCGGGACATGGCGATTCCCGAGACCACCTCGCCTTCGCCATTCAGCTCGGACAGACCGCGACGTTCGTCCGGTACCATTTCCACGCGGGCGATATCCCGCACCAGAACGGGGGTCCCCTTGTCCGATTTGACCACCAGATTTTCGATGTCGGCGGTGCCGCGCAGATAACCTTTGCCGCGCACCATGTACTCGGTCTCGGCCATCTCCACCACCCGGCCGCCGACATCGCGGTTCGAGTCGCGCACGACCTGGGAAACCTTGGTAAGCGGAATTCCGTAAGCCCGTAGTTTTACCGGGTCAACGGTGACCTGATAGGTCTGTACGAATCCCCCAAGGGAAGCCACTTCCGCGACACCATGCGCCTTCGCCAGCTGGTAGCGCAGATACCAGTCCTGCAACGTTCGCAGTTCCGCCAGGGTCTTGTTCTTGCCAAGAACCACGTACTGATAAACCCAGCCCACACCCGTGGCGTCGGGGCCGATTTGGGGCGTCACGCCTTTGGGCATGCGTCCGGCTGCGAAATTCAGATACTCAAGAACGCGCGAGCGTGCCCAGTAGATATCCGTCCCGTCATCAAAGATGACGTAAACGAAGGAAGCGCCAAAGAAGGAGAAGCCACGCACCACCCTGGATTTCGGCACGGACAGCATGGCGGAGGTCAGCGGGTAGGTGACCTGATCCTCGACTACCTGTGGCGCTTGCCCCGGGTACTCGGTGTAGACGATGACCTGTACGTCCGACAAATCCGGCAAGGCATCGAGCGGTGTGCGGTACACCGCATACACCCCGCCGACGACCACGAACAGCGTAGCCAGCAATACCAGGAATCGGTTACGTCCCGACCAGTCAATGATCTTCGCAAGCATAGTTTCCCCTGAAGATCAGTTGTGACCGGCATGCGCGTCGGGCGTCGGTCGTCCTTGCGGATTGATCGATGTGATGACCCATTCGCCTTGCGCCCGTTCCACGAATTCGAACGTCACGGCTACACCCGGTTTCAGTCCATTGAACATACTGCTGTTGGCCAGTTTGAACTCCATTGACATTGCCGGCCACTTGAGGCTCGCTACGGCGCCATGGGCGATCGTCACAGCCCCCGACTTGCCGTCGAGCGCTTCCACTTTCCCGTCAGATCTGTGGCTGACCGTTGGCGATGTCTTGGCGCTGGACGGCCTAGCCTGTGCAGGCTGCGCTCCGTGTCCGGCATGGCCGAGGCCGCCAATCGCCGCCTTCAGATTGCTTTCGGCATCAATCAGGAAATTGGCGGCTACGACCACCATCTCGCCGTCCTGCACGCCCTGAACGACTTCGATACGGTCATCGTTGCGTGCACCAACCTTGATTTCTCGCGGCTCGAATCGTCCTTCGCTTTTTTGAACGAGCACGATTTGGCGTGTTCCGCTGTCGATCACCGCCGACAAGGGTACCGTGAGTACTGGCGTGCGAGATAATGAGGACAATTCAACCTGGGCATACATCCCGGGTTTCAACTGTCCTGCCGGATTAGTCAATTCGACTCGCACCGGAATCGTACGAGTTTCAGTCTTCAGAGTCGGATAGACGTAGGTGATGACGCCCGGAAATGTCTTGTCCGGATAGGCATCCACCTTCACATTTGCTTTGGCACCTTGCTTCACTAGGCCAATGTCCTGCTCGAAGACATCGGCGATTACCCAGATCGAAGTCAAATTGGTGACTTGATAGAGCATTTCGCCCGGCATGAAACGCATGCCTTGCACAGCCTTTTTCTCGGTGACGATACCGGAAACCGGCGAGCGGAAGGTCAGTGTCCGCCGGGCCGCTCCTGACTGCGACAATGTTGTCAGTTGCTCCTCGGAAATATCCCAGTTGCGCAGGCGGATCAGGCTGGATTCGGCCAACTCGCGCATGCCTCGCTGTGCTTCGTCACTGGCGCTTTTCAGCGTGTCGACTCCTTGTCTCGCGATTGCATACTCGCGCTGAGCCGAGAGCAGTTCCGGGCTGTACGCTTCAAACAGCGGCTGGCCTTTAGTCACGAATTGACCGGTCACGTTCACGTGCAGACGCTCGACGTAGCCTTCAAATTTCGGGGTGATGGTGAATGTCTGACGTTCGTCTGGCTCAATCCGTCCCGACGCACGAACAACCTTGCCCAGCGTCTGCCGTTTGACAGCTTCAAGGCGGACCCCGAGTTTCTGCACCTTTTCTGTACTGATGCGTATTTGATTAGATAGCTCTTGCCCCTGCGCCTCCTGTTCGTCTTCGTACACCGGCACGTAATCCATCCCCATAGGGTCCTTTTTTGGGGCGGGGGAGGTATCTGGCAGGCCCATCGGATTGCGGTAGTAGAGGATCTTGCGCTCCTTCTTGGTTTCGCTGGCCGCCGGCGTAGGCGCGGAATTCGCGCCTCCATGGTCCGTGCCTTGTTTGCCCATCCAGAAACCGGCACTCGCCGTCAATGCACCGACAACAACCACCAATACTCCAATTCGCAATGACTGACTCATAGGTCTTCTCCGAGAATGCGCTCAATGTCTGCCAACCGCATTTGGGCGCTGAGTCCAGTCTTGACCTGACTTAATTTGGCCTGGCGGATTTGCTTTTGGGCATCCAGCAAGGTCGCGAAATCCACCTTTCCCGATTCATACCCAGCCAGAGCCGAGCGAAACGTGAGTTCCGACTGTGGCAGCAAGCTGTCGGCAATCAATGTCAGAGAGCGCTTTGCAGCATCCAGCCCAGCCACGTTCTCGGACAGATCGGCAAGGATCTGATTGGCTACCGCTTCACGCCGGGATCGCGCGGCGGAGAGCATGGCCTCGGACTCGCGCTCCTGGGCGCGCCGCGAATCCTGCTGGAGCGGTATATTGATTTCTAGCATCAATTCCCATTCGCGAATTGCCCCGCTGTACTGGATGGGCGAGACGCCCAGCGTGAAGTCCGGGTATCGATTCCTGTAGGCCAAATCGCGGCCTTTCTCGGCAGCCTTGATCTGCGAGGTTTCGGTTCTCAGCAGAGGATTCTTGTCACGAGCGCGCTGCTCAAGGTGGGAAACGCTCAATCGCTCCGGGGGAGGCAGTGCGGGAATGTGTGCGGGCGTCGCCAACGGCTCAGGGGAAGACCGCCCAAGAAGTGCATTCAATCTGCTGCGAAGTTGCTGGCGTTCAGTATCGAGCGCGATCAGTTCATTGCGCATTGCAGTTTGTTCCAACTGCGCTCGAATAACATCCTGCTGGGCGGTCAGGCCGCCAGCGTAGCGTACCTGTGCGACCTTCTCCAGTTGAACCATCAGGTCGAGGATTTCCTGATTCAGCCGCTTGTTCTGCTCCAGGTAGTAGAGTTGGGCATACGCCGTCTTGATCCTGGCAACCAGATCGCTCCACGTGCTCGCAGCGCGCCCACGCGCCGCATCGGCCTGCGACTCGGCGGCCTCACGCTTGAGATCGCGTTTGCCGGACCACGGGAGATCCTGCATGAGAAGATAACGCGTGCTTCCCACGCGCCCCGGCAAAAGCGTGGGATTCTGCTCACCCCCCCGGGTGATATCACGCCATTCAGTGCGTAGCCGAGGATCAGGCAGTGCACCGGCGGAAACGATACGTTCCATGGCCGCGTCGGCTTCGGAGCGCATGCCCGCGTACTCCGGACTGCTGTTCATCGCGTAACGCAGCAGACCCTGGACATTGCTCCCGAGTGGGGTCTCCTGAGCGTAGGACGCAGCGCTCAGTGTGAGCATGGTTATGATGGTAGCATGACAGTATTTCATGGACATGATCCTGGAAGTGACGCTATACATCGGGCAGATATCCTCAGGCTTTTCTCAGGCGGAGTGCGTTTGCGATGACCGACGCCGAACTAAAGCTCATCGCCAGAGCGGCAACCAACGGCGACAGCAGCCATCCCGTTAACGGATACAAGACACCTGCCGCGATCGGAATGCCCAGAGCGTTATAGAGGAAGGCAAACATCAGGTTCTGTTTCATGTTGCGTACTGTGCCGACGGATAAGCTGCGTGCGACAGCAATGCCTCGCAAATCCCCCTTGACCAGCGTGACCTGAGCGCTATTCATGGCCACATCGGTACCGGTGCCCATGGCGATTCCAACATCTGCCTTAGCCAATGCGGGGGCGTCGTTGATGCCATCGCCTGCCATCGCGACAATGCGGCCCTCACTCTGCAGCCGCCGAACCAGTTCAAGCTTGTCGGCAGGCTTGACCTCACCGTGGACCTCCTTGATTCCGAGCCTTGCACCCACGGCATGGGCTGTGGTCAAGCCGTCGCCTGTCGCCATGACGATTCTCAGTCCGGCAGACTGAAGCGTAGCCAGCGCCTCGGGCGTGCTTGCCTTTACCGGGTCAGATACGGCCAGGAGTCCCACGAGCACGCCATCGGACGCCAAATACATGACGCTCGCGCCTTCGGAGCGCAGGGACTCGGCCTGCGAGACCAAAGGTTCGACGGCAACGCCTATCTGGTCCATGAGTGTGGTATTGCCGAGCGCGAGCGCGCGACCGCCAACCCGACCGCGGACGCCTATCCCAGAGGCTGATTCAAAGTGCTCCGGCTTTTCCAAAGACAAGCCCCGCTCGCGTGCTGCCCGCACGATCGCATCCGCAAGAGGATGTTCGCTGCCTTGATCAAGGCTCGCGGCCAGCCGCAGCACTTCATTGGCCTCTTGGCCCAGTGCGGGCACCACCCGATCGAATACGGGGTGACCTTCCGTCAAGGTACCTGTCTTGTCGATGATTACCGTGTCGATCTTGCGCAGATTCTCTATGGCTGCCGCATCTCGAAACAACACCCCGTTAGTGGCACCTCGTCCGGTCGCAACCATGACCGACATCGGTGTGGCCAAACCCAACGCGCAAGGGCAGGCAATGATCAGTACCGCTACCGCGTTAATCAGTCCGTAGACCCAGCTTGGCTCAGGTCCGAACAGTCCCCAGCCGATGAAGGTGAGCAGGGCGACGGCAACAACGGCAAGCACGAAATAGCCCGCGACCTGGTCAGCCATGCGCTGCATTGGCGCCTTGGAGCGCTGCGCGGTAGCCACCATTTGAACGATCTGGGCGAGCATGGTGGCAGAGCCGACACGTTCGGATCGCATTACCATGGCCCCACTGGTGTTGAGGGTTGCACCAATGACCTTGTCACCGGCGCGTTTGGTGACAGGTACCGGTTCGCCGGTCAGCATCGATTCGTCCACAGCACTGCCGCCTTCAGTGACGACTCCGTCTACCGGTATTTTCTCGCCGGGGCGAATACGCAGCAGATCTCCGACGTGAACTTGATTCAGCGGCACGTCTTCTTCTCTACCGTCGGCTCGTATGCGACGCGCAGTCTTGGGCGCGAGGCCAAGCAAAGATTTTATGGCCGCAGAAGTCTGCGACCGCGCTTTCAATTCCAGTACCTGGCCGAGAAGCGTGAGAGAGATGATGACCGCAGTGGCTTCGAAATAGACCGCCACGCGTCCCATTGAAATAAAGGAATCGGGGAAGACGTTCGGGGCAATCGTGGCAACAAAGCTGTAGAGAAACGCCGCGCTAGTTCCCAGGCCGATCAGCGTCCACATATTGGGGCTTCGTTTGACCACTGACTGCCAACCGCGCGTAAAGAATGGCCAGCCGGCCCACAGCACGATCGGCAAAGACAACCCAAGTTCAATCCAGCTTTGCGTCGCCATGTCGAACCATTTGAGGCGATGCCCTCCCATGGCCAATACGGTCACGATCACGGTCAACGGCAGCGTCCACCAGAACCGCCGCTGAAAATCCCGCAATTCCGGATTGTCGTCTTGCTCCAGCTCCGGGAGCAGTGGTTCCAGCGTCATGCCACATTTGGGGCAGTTGCCTGGATGGTCCTGACGCACTTCCGGATGCATCGGACAGGTATAGATGGTGTCACTTGAGCTGACCTCGTTGGTTCCGGCTTGCGGAACTGCTTTCGGTGCGGGATTCCCGGCCGAGGTCTGGTGCGTGTACCGCGCAGGATCGGCGACAAACTTCGATTGGCAGCGGTTGCTGCAGAAATAATAGACGCGACCGTCAAAACTCTCCCGATGGCTGGAGCCGTCGCTCACGGTCATGCCACAGACGGGATCCTTGAGAGAACCATCCTGATTGTGCTCGCCGTGAGCATGATGTTGATGTGCCATGGTCGTTACTCCTACGATGCCCGGCGCGCCTGAGAGAATGTCGGGAAAAATCTGGGAGTCTGTTGCGCGTATGTCTCATAGGCAGATCCGAATTCCTTGCGCATCTCGTTTTCCTCGGTGATCGCCAATCGCCCATACATGAACAGAAGAATTGGAAACATCAACAGGGTCAGGAGGGTGGGCCATTGCAGCAGAAATCCCAGAAGAATCATTACGAACGCGACATATTGGGGATGGCGAACACGTGCGTAGGGTCCTGCTGTCGCCAGGGAATGCCGTCGCTGCGCGTGATACAGAACATTCCAGGCCGTCGAGAGCAGATAAAAGCCGTATCCGAGAAAGATGTAGCTGGCGATATGCAGGACACCGAAATGTGGATCACCCTTTTCACCCAGGAACGTGGACCAAAGGTGCCCGGCGTTATGAGAGAGAATGTCGAGACTGGGAAACCGCGTCTGCAGCCAGCCCGACATCAGATAGATCGTCAACGGAAAACCGTACATCTCGACGAACAGCGCGACGACGAACGCCGCAAAGGCGCTGAACGTCCGCCAGTCCCGCGCAGTGGCCGGCTTGAAGAAGCTGAAGGCGAACATGATGAATATTGCCGAATTGAGGACGACAAGCGACCACAGACCGTATGCAGATTCAGCGTGATTCATGACGGCTCTCCCTGCTTGCGCGATGTGGTGGTTTCGGACTGATCGGACTCGTGGTGTTGTTGATGGCCGTGCGCGCCATGCCCCCCGTGCATGAAGACATGCATCAGAGGGCAGGCCAGTAGAAGGAGAAAGGGCAGCGCTCCAACCACATGAGCCAGATGCTCGGTCAACAGAAAATAGGCGGCGACCCCGCCAATTACCACCATTCCGATGGCGTAACGCGAAGACCAAAAACTCGGTGGGGCCTCATGTGGTTGGCTCATGGCGATTCTCCAGACGTGAAGGAATGGTTACTTGGTCGAGGCGGGCTGCATCCGGTCCATCATCATCTGCATCATGGACTCCATCATGTCCATTCGCATCTCCATCATTTGCTGACGGTCGGCCGGTGCGGCGGCGCCTTTGGCTTTTCCGGCGGCCATGCTTCCCATGCCGGACGAGCCGCCCATCTGCTTCATCATCGCCATGCCGTCCTGCATCATCTTCATGTGTTCGGCCATCAGTGCCTGTCGCTCCTCCGGTGTCTTGGCGGACGCCATCTTTTCGTGCATCGCATGCATGGATTTCATGTGCTTTTCCATCATTGCCATGCTGTTCGTATCCGCCTTCGCACTGGGTGCGGGCTTGCGAACGGCCGCCGCGGGCGGAGTGGAATCGGCGGGATGGTGATCCTTGTGTTCATCCGCGCCCTGAGCCAATGCAGAAAGCGAGGCGATTGCAACGCAGAGTCCCATCAGAGAAGTACGAATCTTGGTCATGACTGAATCCTTCATTTTGGAGATGACGAGCGATGGCTATTTACGTCGAGTGGCGGCAAAGAAGCGCCGTATCGCGCAATGGTTCTCATTGTTTGACGGGCTGAATCGCCGTCACGAGCATTTTTCCGCCCTCGTTGACCACCATGAACCTGATCTTGTCGCCCGGCTTGACGTTCGACAGCAAGCTCTTGTCCTGAGCGGTGAATACCATGGTCATCCCTGGCATATCAAGGTGCTTGATATCCCCGTGCTTGATCGTGATCTTCCCAGCATCCAGGTCGACCTTCCGGACTTCGCCGTCGGTCATGGCGGCTGATGTGGTCGCCATGCCGGTCTTGCCATGGTCCATGTTTGTCTGCGCCAGACTATTGAAAGGAAGCGCAATGCCAAATGCGATGGCAGCGGCGATAGCGAGCTTATTGAATGTGTTCATGGTGTCCTCATGAGTAGGAGTTGAAGGTGACCGCCGATCCGTCCTTACGGATCAACAGGACTTGGTATGCATCGCGTCGTCCGCCGTAGGTGGCGCCATCCATTCCCGGCGATCCGATGGGCATGCCCGGCACGGCCAGTCCAATGGCTTGTGGACGCTCTTTGATCAGACGCAGTATGTCGACTGCCGGCACATGGCCTTCGATCACGAACCCCTGAATTACCGCCGTGTGGCAAGCAGCGAACTGCTGCGGCATGCCCAGCCTCGCTCGTGCCGTACTGTTACCCGCGTCAGCAATGCTGGCGGTGAACCCGTGCTTCTCCAGATGAGCAACCCAGTCCTTGCAACATCCGCAATTCGCATCCTTCCATACCTGAGCATGAAGGAGGGGCGGCGAAGCAGCCGCTGCGAAACGAGAGACCGACAGCGCGGCCAACCCGAGCACCAGCGCCCGTCTTCTAATCGAACAGGAGGTCTTCGTACTGGTCATGACATCACTCCGTAATCTCATGTGGATCTATTTCCTGCCCACCTTGATCGTTCCCTTCATGCCCGCCTCGTAGTGGCCAGGCATCAGGCAGGCAAAATTGACGGTTCCGGATTTCGTGAATTGCCAGATGATTTCGCCCTGCTTTCCCGGCGCAAGCGTGATCTTGCTGGGCTCGTCATGTTCCATGTCCGGGAATTTCTTCATCTGCTCCAGGTGTTCCAGCAATTCTTTCTGAGTGCCAAGACTCAGTTCGTGCTTGATTTGTCCCGCATTCTTCACGATGAATCGAACAGTCTCACCTTGTTTGACCTGAATGTTGGAGGGCGTGTAGTGCATGTTGTCCGACATTGTCACCGTAATGGTGCGGGCTGCTTTTGCCACGACGCCAGGTTTGCCGATTGCGGTTTCATCGTCGCCATGGCTGTGTCCGCCGGCGTGATTACCAGCGGCCAGAGCGGCCCCTGACAACGCAAGGGCGGTGATCACACAGAACTGACAAAGGGAGCGGTGGGTCTGATTCATAAATTTTTCCTCCTAAAGGGGTTTTCTCAATGACCGCCGTGCGAGGTGGGTTTGCGCACCTGCACTTCAGTGGTTACTGCCGCTTTCTGTGCTCGGGGCATGGACTGGCCTCCCTCCGATTTGAATCGGGCGGGTTCGGCCAACGGCCCCGTGTATTCGTGGGCCACCGTACCCTCAGGATGCTTGAACCAGCCGGGATCCTTGTAATCTCCAGGCTTCTGGTCCTTGCGTACTTTGAGGACACTGAACATTCCCCCCATTTCCACAGAACCGAACGGCCCTTCACCAGTCATCATGGGAGCGGTGTTGTCAGGAATCGGCATTTCCATTTCGGTCATATCAGCCATTCCGCGCTCACCCATGACCATGTAGTCCGGGATCAGCTTGTTGATCTTCGGCGAAAGCCCCCGGTGATCAACCCCAATCAATGTGGGAACGTTATGGCCCATGGCATTCATCGTGTGATGGCTCTTGTGGCAGTGGAAGGCCCAATCACCTTCTTCATCTGCCATGAACTCGACCTGCCGCATCTGGCCGACACCAATATCGGTGGTGACTTCGTACCAGCGTGTCCCCTTGGGCGTCGGCCCGCCATCGGTCCCGGTTACGAGGAACTCGTGACCATGCAGGTGAATCGGATGGTTGGTCATGGTCAGGTTCCCGATCCGGATTCGCACCTTGTCATTCAGACGAACATTGAGCGAATCAATGCCGGGGAATATCCGGCTGTTCCAGGCCCACAAATTGAAGTCGAGCATCGTCATGGTCTTCGGGGTATAGCTCCCGGGGTCGATGTCAAATGCGTTGAGCAGGAAACAGAAGTCACGCTGCACGTCATCAATCAACGGATGCCTGGACTTTGGATGCGTTATCCAGAATCCCATCATGCCCATGGCCATCTGGGTCATTTCGTCCGCGTGCGGGTGATACATGAATGTGCCCGGACGGCGCGCGACAAATTCATAGACGAATGTCTTGCCGGAGGGAATTGCAGGCTGAGTCAGTCCGGCCACGCCATCCATGCCGTTGGGCAACCGTTGTCCGTGCCAGTGGACGGCATGATGCTCCGGAAGCTTGTTCGTAACGAATACGCGGATCCGGTCTCCTTCGACAACCTCGATGGTCGGTCCCGGACTTTGGCCGTTATATCCCCATAGATGGGCTTTGAAGCCAGGGGCCATTTCGCGAACAACCGGTTCTGCCACGAGATGGAATTCCTTGACCCCTTGATTCATTCGCCAGGGCAGAGTCCATCCGTTCAGGGTCACGACCGGGTTGTAGGGACGGCCATTACCCGGCACCAAGGGCGCCATCGTTTGCGCCGAGGTCTGAATGACAGGCTCAGGCAGTGCCGCCAGTGCGACGCGACTGACGGGACCGGCTGCCACCGCTCCACCGGCAAGCCCTGCATACTGGAAGAATTGTCGTCGGGATGTCATGAATGTGTTCCGCGTGTTCAATGGCCAGCGCCGGCGGCGCCCGGGAGGCTGGTTATCACTGACAAAGATGTAGTGGTGGGTCGACCGATCAATGAAGCCTGAAGCGCGGCGTCAGCGAGCCAGAATTGTTGTTCTGCATTGATGGCTCCCATCACTGCATTGACCTGATCGCGAGCGTCCGCCAAAAGCTCAAAAATGCCGATGATCATCCCGTTGTAACGAAGCTGGTTTTCGTCGGAAATGACCTTTCGCACCGGCACGATTTCGTTTCGATAGTGCTTGGCGATGTCGTAGGTGGTCCTGTACGCGGAGTAACTCTCGCGCAGGCTTGAGCCCGCAGACCGAACGGTCGATTCCAGCTGATTTGCGGCAGCCAGGGTCCGCGCGCTCCAGGCATCGCGCTGCATGCCGCCCCAGTCAAACACGGGAAGCCTTATTCCGATTTCATATCCTCTTGGATCGGAACGGGTGCCCGCCGCATTGTCGAACTTGGTGTTTCGGCGTGCGGTCAATTCGATGTCGGTAAAGCTGGTTACGAGGTTCAAGCCCTGGGCCTTGCTTGAAACCTCCAAGGCAAACCGTGCCAGCCGGATGTCCAGGCGAGCCGTGGTGGCAATTCTTCCAACAGCGTCTGGATTGAGGGCCTCGCTGGGCAGATCAGGCAGGCGAGTGGGCATCTTGAGAGACTGGGCTTGAGATTCGTCCAGACCCAGCAAGCGCACGAGATCTTCGCGTCTGGCCGTGACATCATGACTGGCTGCCGCGAGGCGTGTTGCCGAGTCTGCATAAAACGCCTGCTCCCTTGCCCGCGCGATGCGGTTGAAGTTTCCTGCGGATTGCATGCGTCGCGCCAACTCCGCGCCTGCTTCTGCGCTTTCAAAAACCTGCTTTGCGTACTCCAGCGTCTGCTCTGCCGCTACAGCCCGCACCCAAGCTTGGCGCACTCTCGTCACGTGATCGACCACTTCACTCGCCAGACGCAGTTGCGCCTGCCCGATGCGACGCTGGGCAATACCTTGCCTGGCGGGTAAGGTCAGCACATCAAGCAGGCCGAATGACAATGCGCGCCCCAGTTCAAGCTCATCAGTTGCCACCAATCGTTCGAAGCTGAATACCGGATTGGAAATCCGGCCGCTTTGGGCCGCGTCCGCAGACTCGGCCCAGCCTTGCGCCAGCAGGGCCTGCAGTGAATAGCTATTGGCCATCGCCAATTGCACGGCTTCCTTCTGACCCAACGGTGCCGACAAGAGCTTTTCTGCGCTGCTGGCGCGCTGGTTGCGCTCATCCGCGTTGCGGGCCAAGGACACCTTCCCACCGGCAAAGTGGTTTGTCTCCTCGTTGACGCGGTCCAAGTTCTGCTCATAGGTGACACTCGCACATCCCGACAGAGTGGCGAGGGCGGCCAAGCAAAGCGCGAGCCTGGTGTGTCTTAGGTCAAAACCGCTGATCACTGCTTGGGTCCTCCATGCCTTTCAGGGTGGGGCGAGGCCTCGGGAGCAGGTTTCGCCTGTTCGGTTTCTAGCTTCTCTTTGGCGTAAGCACGCCACCCGCCAATGCGACCGACCAGATCATTGGCCTCGCGCCAGGATTGAACTTGCTGGTCGGTGTATGGATGGTAGGTGCTGATTGCCGACTTGTATTGAAGCTTGGTGGGCAAAGCGGTTGAGGCAGGGATCGGAGCGACAGGCTCGGCTACCACCACGGACGTGGCTGCCAATGCCGCAAGCGTCAGGGCCAGGCGAGTCATCAATTCAGAAATCCACATGGGCAATTCTCCTTGCGGAGGGGGCTATTCACAAGGCGGATTCTGAGGTTCGCCACCTGTTGGCGACCTGTCTCCCAGATTACATATTTGTTATCTCCGTGTCAGGCACCCGAAAAGCCGTCAAACTACACGCCATGTACAAAAACAAAACGCATGGAGTGCTGCGGTGAAGATTCTGATCGTCGAGGATGAGTCCAAGACCGGTGAATATCTGCGTCAGGGATTATCTGAGGCAGGATTCGTCGTCGATCTGGCGAAAAACGGCACCGACGGGCTGCATCTGGCCGAGCAGGGCGATTACGACCTCGCCATCCTGGACGTGATGCTGCCTGAAATGAATGGCTGGGAGATCCTGCGTACCGTACGGCAACAGGGCATGCAGATGCCGGCCATTTTCCTAACGGCTCGCGATCAGGTCGAGGACCGGATAAAAGGTCTGGAACTTGGGGCGGATGACTACATTGTCAAACCGTTTTCCTTTGCCGAGGTATTGGCTCGCGTTCGTACGGTTCTTCGAAGGGGCCGGAGTGGAACGGAGGTCACCAGTATTCGCGTGGCCGATCTGGAACTCGATCTTCTGCGGCGAAGAGTATCGCGCGCCGGAAAGCGGATTGATCTTACGGCCAAGGAGTTTGGCCTTCTTGAGTTATTGATGCGGCGTCAGGGCGAAGTGCTGCCGCGTTCTCTCATTGCCTCCCAGGTTTGGGACATCAATTTCGACAGCGACACCAATGTGATTGAAGTGGCGATGCGTCGCCTGCGGGTCAAGATCGATGAGGGGCAGAAAGTGAAACTCATCCAGACGGTGCGGGGTATGGGATACGTGCTAGAAGTTCCGGAGCCCTGAACAATGCTATTGCGCCAGTCTCTTACAACGCGTCTGACTGTCTTCTTCACGTTGGTGGTGGCCATTCTTATTATGGGATTGGGATGGCTGTTCACGGTAGCAACGGAGCGTCACTTTGTTGACCTCGATCAGCTGGCGATGGAAGACAAGCGTAGCCTCATCCAGGATATTGTTTCGAAGTCCAATTCGCAGGACGATTTACGATGGAGACTGAACGAGGCATTGGATCATCATCACGGGCTTTATGTTCAGATCAGGAACTCCGGAGGGGAGACCATATTTCGTAACATCACTCCCGGCACTAACGAGGATATTGCGGTGGCATCCAAAGAAAGGGGAGATGAAATGAGGCACACCGGGCCAAGCGACTCCGTATCCTTGAGAATTTTGTATTTTGATGTGATTCCGAAATACGCTGCGTCAGAATCAATGCGAATCATGGTGGCTGTGAATGCGGAGCACCACCGTCTGTTCCTCGACAGCTTGAAGCGCAGTCTTGCAATATTTGCTTTGGTCGCAACCCTGAGCAGTGCAGGCTTGGCATGGCTTGCTGCTCGCCTTGGACTCGCACCGCTGCATTCAATGAGAGATCGTGCGTCGATTGTTTCCGGGCAGAAGCTGAACGAACGTATGCCAGTCGAATCTGTTCCAGTAGAGATGGCGGATCTGGCGAAGGAACTCAACCGGATGCTAGACAGGCTGCAGCAGGATTTTCGTCGTTTGTCAGATTTTTCCGCAGATCTGGCACATGAACTTCGAACGCCACTCACAAATTTGTTGACACAAACTCAGGTCGCGTTGTCCTCGAACCGAGATGCCAAAACATATCGGGATATCCTGGCCTCTAACGCCGAAGAGTTGCAGATCCTTGCGCGGATGGTGTCCGATATGCTGTTTCTCGCCAAGACCGAGCGTGGCGTCGATCTTCCAAGCAGAGAAAGTTTTATGGCTTCACGCGAAGTGCAGGCTTTGCTGGAATTCTATGAGCCCGTCGCGGAAGAAAAGCACATCCGGATCACCTCACATGGAGAAGGTCGCATTCATGGTGATCGACTGATGTTCCGCCGGGCAGTGGGCAATCTGCTTTCCAATGCCCTACGCTACGTTCCTGAACGTGGCGAATTGGGTGTGGAGTTATCCGAACGGCCTGACGCAGTCGAAGTATCTGTGCACAACACGGGGCCTGATATCGACGAGAGTGCAATCCCATACCTTTTTGACCGCTTTTATCGCGCGGACCCTGCGAGAGTGCGACCGGAGACGGATGGGGCCGGATTGGGATTAGCTATCACAAAGGCAATAGTGGAGGCACATCAGGGCACGATATCTGTTCGTTCGAACGATGGGGTGACGCGATTTACGTTGTCATTCCCGGCTGTTTCCAACGGCTAGGGTAGGTAGGCGGTAGCGGGCAATCTTGAAAAATTATGTTTTTGGTCATCGTGCGGTAGGCCGGAATATGCGTCCGCGATGAGGATAACCGACGAGTGTGCTCTTAACTGAGTTGTGAGTTTCTCTAGCACGAACACACCTCTCCAGACGCACATACGGTGAACGTAAAATGAGCGACACCATGGCGCCCACGAATTCTCGGTTGCAGCCGTCTGGAAAGGTGTTTGTCGCCTGCGGCGTATGGCTTATTGCGCTGGGCATATATTTTCTGTTCCTGCGCCCCGCCTTGCTGCCCGAAGATGCGCATTACATCGGCAGATCGCTCGATACGATACGGTCCGCCGTGCCGGACCTGGAGCGATGGCTCGGCCATGTGTTCAATGTGATGGGCGGCTTCATGGTCTCTACCGGAACGATAACGATACTCGTGGCCTGTCGCCTTCTCGCAAGGCGGGAGCCCGGAACGTTGACGGCCATGTTGGTCGCGGGGGCAGCCAGCGTGGCGCTTATGAGCGCGACCAACTTCTTCTTGTCCTCGGACTTCCGTTGGCTGCTGTTGATGCCTGCGCTCCTGTGGCTTTTCGGCCTGCTGTGCTACGCGCGGGAGAGCACTGTTTCACCAACAAACGAAAAGGCAGTCGGATGAGGATCAACACCGAGCGCGCAACTGGAGTGTCCGCGGGTGTGCCTGCATTCACCATGGCCGCGCTCATGCTCGCCGTGTTTACGGTGTCGGTCGGCTTTGGCGTCGTGCTTCCGCTGCTGCCCTACCTGATAGAGCGGCTTTTGGGAGCGGGAGCAGAGGCGGCGCAGGTTTCACGGCACACGGGGCTGCTGACCGCTGTCTACACCCTGTCGCTTTTTCTGTTTGCCCCCTTGTGGGGTCGACTATCCGATCGATTCGGGGCGCGTGGCATTCTGCTTATTGGGCTCCTCGGCTTCGGCATAACGACGTTGATCTTCTCGTTCGTCGAGAGTCTCATCGCGGTATACGTCGAGCGATTTCTGAGCGGCATGTTCTCCGCCGCGGTGACGCCGGTAGCGGCGGCGGCGATCGGTCACTTCACTACGACTGAACAGAGCAGGGCTCGGCGACTTTCGTTCGTCAGCATGGCCGGAATTGCCGGCTTCCTGCTCGGACCATTGCTGGGTGTGTTCGTTACGCGCTCTGCTGCGGATTTCTTCAACCTTGTCATGCCGGCCGGTTCGGTCGCGCTTCCGCTCGTGGCGGCAGCGTTGCTCGCCTTTTTGGCGGCCTTCGCTGCCGCGATTGCCGTACCGAGCGGAGAGGGCCAGGCACGATCACAAGAGCCTGCGGGCACCTCGGGCGCCAAAACGAGCTGGCTCGTGCCGAAGCTGCTCATTCTGACCTTCATCGTTTCCGCCGGCATCGGCGTCTTCGAGGTCGGACTCGCACTGCGTGGCAAGCAGGAACTCGCCTTGACCCCGTACCAGATCGCACTGATGTTCAGCGAATGCAGCCTGGTCATGTTTGTGATGCAGGCAATCGTATTCTCGCCCTGGTTCAAACCGGACGCCACCCGCTGGCTCATCGCGCCCGCGCTTGCGGTGCTGGCGGCGGGATTGTTCTTTGTACCGCGGGCGTCGAATTTTACGTTGATGCTGGTCGTGATCGGTGCGGTTGCGGCCAGTGCCGGGATCCTCTCGCCGATACTGACCTACTGGATCTCTGCCAGGGCCGGGAGCGCGCAGGGTTGGGAACTCGGCAAACAGACGGCAGTGGCCAGCCTCGGGGTCACCCTGGGCTCGGCGGCGGGCGGACTCCTCTTCAATGCGACCGCCTTGCCGGGCGTCTCCTTTGTCCTGACCGCAGGCCTAACTGTAGTGGGGTTCTTGCTAAGCCTCGGATTGCCCCGTTGGCTCGTGATTCCTGGCGAGCACACGCACTCACGCCCGCTGTCAGTATGACGGTGCAAGTCAGTAATGGAGCGGGTTTCCCGTCAAGCCACAGGGTCCTGGAAAGCACGCCATCACCCGTCCTTTGCCGCCGAATATTTTTCCGTCCAGTTTTTCAACTGATTTCATTCTGAATGTTCGGCAACGAACAGACCCCAGACGGGGTCCCACGTATAAGTGGCCCCTGGCAGGACGGATCAGTAAGCTTTAACGATGATGTAATTTGATCAAAACCCCTTCATCAACGCGTAGCACCACCCGGATGCCTGAAGGCAGGCCGTCCCCAGAAAGGGGGCGCTTTTCGCGCATGGCCCTGGTGATGGCTTGGGCGGTCTTCTGGATTAACACAGCATTTTTCCCATGTTGTGAAGCGCTTGCGGCTGCGTTTGATGACCAATCCGATGGTATTTCGCATAATCGTTCGGCGAGCGCAGTGACTTTGTTTACCCGCAGTGCGCGTTACACCTGATAAACAGAAGTCTCGCAGAGAAATTAACAAAAGGACTATCAACATGAGCAAGCAATCAGCAGTTTCGATCACGGCGCTTATTCTGTGCTTTGGCATGCTAACTGCCTCGTCAGCGAGCGCACAGCCCACTGCAGGCATGGCGGGGCATCCCGGCATGAGCACGCACCACCAGATGATGGGCGACATGATGAAGGAAATGTCGCAGGAGATGAACAAGATGACAGAACAGATGTCCGGTGCTGCGCGCACACCGGAGCAAAGAAAGCAGATGGGCCAACGCATGGAGAGCATGTCCAAGATGATGCATCGCATGTCCGGTCTCGAAGCCAGACCGGCAATGAAGGAGCCCGAGATGCAAAAGGAGATGGATCAAATGCGGAAGCAAATGAATGAAATGAAGGGCGACCCTTCGATGAAATCCCCGGCGAAATAGCGACTCGACGTCATCACAACACTAGAGAAATAAAATGCGTAAATCATGGATCGGCATCGCTGCACTGTTGCTGACGCTGGGTCTCGGAGGCTGCGGCTACAACACATTCCAGAGCACCGACGAACAAATCAAGGCGAGCTGGTCTGAGGTGGTGAACCAGTACCAGCGCCGTGCCGACCTAATACCCAACCTGGTGAATACCGTTAAGGGCTTTGCCGCTCAGGAAAAGGAAGTATTGCTGGGTGTCACCAACGCGCGCGCCAATGTCGGTGGCATCCAGGCCACCCCGGAACTTCTCAACAATCCCGAAGCGTTTGCCAAGTTCCAAGCCGCCCAAGGGCAGTTGTCGGGAGCTCTCTCCAGGCTGTTGGTGGTGTCGGAGAACTATCCGCAGTTAAAGTCCGACGCCAACTTCCGCGATTTACAGGCACAACTGGAAGGCACCGAAAACCGCATTACGGTTGCGCGTAACCGCTACATCACATCGGTGAAGGAATACAACGTCACCGTGCGCTCCTTCCCCTCCAATCTGACCGCGATGGTTTTTGGATACAAAGAAAAGCCCAATTTCGCAGTAGAAAATGAAAAGGAGATTGCCAAGCCGCCGAAAGTGGAGTTTGGCGCGGCGCCAATCAAAGCCCAAGGCGAGGCGCAGAGGACCGCCAAGTGATTACGATAAACAGTGCCAGAGCGATATTGCTGGCGCTGTCGCTGTGCTGGTCATTCATCGCTGGAGCGCAAGTCGCGGTCCCGCCCTTGTCCGGACGCGTCACCGACCAGACCGCCACGCTCAGTGCAGAGCAAAAGGCCACCCTGGAGCAGACGCTGCAAGCGTTTGAGGCCAGGAAAGGCAGTCAGCTCGCAGTTCTTCTCGTTCCCACCACCGCACCGGAAACGATCGAGCAATATGCCTTGCGTGTTGCCGAGCAATGGAAGCTGGGCCGCAAGAAAGTAGATGACGGCGCTATCCTCGTCGTCGCCAAAACCGACCGCGCGCTGCGTATCGAGGTGGGTTACGGCCTGGAGGGAGCGCTCAATGACGCTACCAGCAAGCGCATCATCAGCGAGATTATTACACCACGCTTCAAACAAGGAGATTTCTCAGGCGGCATTACTGCCGGGATTGACCAGATCATCCGCGTCATTGACGGCGAGCAGTTGCCGAACCCCAACGGAAACCCCGCTGGCGGCATTGCGGATATTCGGCAGTACGTTCCGGTCATTTTCATTCTGGCGCTGGCATTAGGCGGGTTGCTGCGCTCCACGCTGGGCAGATTTCCCGGGGCGCTCGTAACCGGCGGGGCTGTGGCTGCTGTCGCCTGGTTTTTTGCGGGAGCGGTAGCTATCGCTTTGGGCGCGGGCGTCCTCGCGCTCTTGTTCACGTTGCTCAGCGGCGGCATGGGTGGTATGGGCAGTCATGGTGTCGGGGGACATCGTGGAAGATTCGGCGGAGGGGGTTTTGGCGGTGGCGGCTTCGGTGGCGGGGGTGGTGGCTTTGGCGGCGGCGGCGCGTCGGGCCGGTGGTAATGATGAACATACAACGCATAGCGAAGCATCTCCTGCTGACTCACTGGCAGGTCAACCGGACTTTCCCGCCAAAAACTTTGAACGCGATCGAGAATGCGATCAAAGCAAGTGAAACCGCACACGTTGGAGAAATCCGATTCGCGGTGGAAGGGGCGTTGCACAGCACACCCCTCTTCAAAGGGCAATCTGCGAGGGAGCGTGCGCTTGAGGTCTTTTCAGAACTGCGAGTGTGGGACACCGAACACAATAACGGCTTGCTGATTTATTTGTTGCTCGCCGACCGGCACGTGGAAATCGTTGCCGATCGCGGGATACACGCAAAAGTGGGTTCTCAGGAATGGCAGAAGGTATGCCTCACGATGGAAACTGCCTTTAAACAGGCGAAATATGAATGGGGCGTTGTTTGCGGCGTTCAGGCAGTGACGCAGCACCTGGTGAAACATTTTCCAGCATCCTGTTCTGGCCGCAATGAATTGCCCGATAAACCCGTGGTGCTTTAGAGTGAATCGAGCGAATCACGCTCACCATGACTAAACCGAATCCTGTGCCGGCCGCTCACGCAGCCGGCGACCACAAGGGCCACGAGGGTCATGCGGGCCACGCAGCACCGGGCGCGCAGCCCGCCATGTCGGCGGACATGGCGCATGAGATGGGCCATGACGGCATGGACCTGCCGGCCATGGTGCGCGACATGCGCAATCGCTTCTGGATCTGCCTGATCTTTACCGTTCCGATTTTTGTCTACGCACCGATGGGAGGCATGTTCGAGCCGCCTGCACCGCCATTTGGGCTGGACCTCGGCCTGTGGTTGTTTGGCTTCGCGTCCCTCGCCATCGTCTATCCGAGCTGGCCGTTCTTCGTTTCCGCCTGGCGCGCGCTCAGAAAGGGCACCCTGGGCATGGCGGCGCTGATCGTGCTGAGCGTCGGCACCGGGTATCTGTTCAGCGTTGGCAGCACGTTCTTCTTCAAGGAGGGCGGGCAGTTCTTCGAAGCCGCATCCGTCCTGCTGGTTTTCATTCTGCTCGGGCACTGGCTGGAGATGCGTGCCCGGGCAGGTGCATCGTCCGCCATCAAGGCGCTGATGGACCTCACGCCGGCAAAGGCCTCCGTCATCCGCAATGGCGCCGAAGTTGAAGTGCCGACAGCAGAGGTGTTGGCAGGTGAGATTGTCGTGATCCGGCCCGGCAACAAGATTCCAGTCGATGGCACCATAGAGACCGGTGAATCGCTGGTCGATGAGTCCATGCTCACCGGCGAGTCGATGCCGGTCCAGAAGGGGCCGGGCGCCACGGTGATCGGTGCGACCATCAACAAGAGCGGCAGCTTTCGCTACAAGGCGACCAAAGTCGGGGCCGACTCGGCGCTGGCGCAGATCGTAAAACTGGTGCAGGAGGCGCAGAGCTCCAAGGCGCCGGCGCAACTGCTGGCGGACAGGGCCGCGCAATGGCTGGTGATTGCCGCGATCGTCATTGGCCTTGCGACCTTTGCAGTGTGGTTCTTTGTGGTCGGCCAGCCATTGCTGTTTGCGGTGACGCTGACCATCACAGTCTTCGTGATTGCCTGCCCGGATGCGTTGGGACTGGCGACGCCAATGGCGGTCATGGTCAGTACCGGCCTGGGCGCCGCGAACGGCATATTGTTCAAGAACGCCTCGGCGCTCGAAGACGCCACCAAGCTCAAGGTCATCGTCTTCGACAAGACCGGCACGCTCACTGTCGGCCAGCCGGAGGTCGTGGAAATCGTGATGGCGGAAGGAATCACCGAGGACGCGGTGCTGACCGCAGCCGCGGCCGTCGAGCAGGGCTCCGCGCATCCGCTGGCCCAGGCGATTGTGCGCCGGGCGGCGAAGCTTACCGTGGCGGCACCGACAGGGTTCGAGAGTCTGGATGGCATGGGCGCGCGCGCCGAGACCGCGGGCGGGACGGTGTTTCTCGGCAACCGGCTACTGATGGACACGCAGAGGCTCCCGCTCGGCAGTCTGGAAGCCGAAGCCACCCGCCTGCAGGGGGATGGCCGCACCGTGGTCCATGTGTCTCAGGCAGGTCGCGTGATCGGCCTCATTGCCATTGCCGATGCGATCAGGCCCACTTCCAAGGCGGCGGTGGCAAAGCTGCGCGAACGGGGCATCGAAGTGGTGATGCTGACCGGCGACAACGCGGCCACGGCCAAGCGCATCGCTGCGGATCTCGGCATCGACAATGTGTTGGCCGATGTGTTGCCGGCCAAGAAAGCGGAGAAGGTGAAGGAGTTACAGGCCACCGGGAAGAAGGTCGGGATGGTGGGAGATGGTGTCAACGATGCGCCAGCGCTGACCCAGTCCAACGTGGGGTTTGCCATTGGTGCCGGCACCGACGTTGCGATGGAAAGCGCCGATGTTGTGCTGATGAAGAGCGACCCGTATGACATCGTCGGGGCGATTGAGCTGTCGCGCGCAACGGTGCGCAAGATGCACCAGAATCTTTGGTGGGCGGTGGGGTACAACGTGATCGCGTTCCCGCTCGCTGCGGGCGTTCTGTACCCATTCGTGCTGAGCCCTGAGGTCGCGGCGCTATCAATGTCCGGCAGTACCCTTATCGTGGCGATCAATGCGCTGATGCTAAAGCGCACCAAGCTCGCCGGCATTCGTCGGCCTGGCAAGACAGCGACGGCCGGGACTCCCGATGTGGCAGCTACACCGGAGCCAGCAAAGGCGCCTGCGGCGCCGGCAAGCCCGCAGCCTAAGAAGGCAGGGATCTAAACGACATGAACGTAGCATCAAAGGCCTGGAGTCGCTTGCCGTCACGTTGAAGAATCCCGCATTCGTCGACAAGATGAAGCAGCTCAGCGGCGGTGAACCGAGCACAAGCGGGCTGGTGACGATCAAGTACTCGAATTGGCTAATGTCTATCGTGCTGGCTCAGCAACCTCACTTCGCCAGCCTGGGGAGACGGATGGGGCCGGATTGGGATTAGCTATTACAAAGACAATGGCAATAGTTGATGAACATCAGGGCACGATGTCTGTTCGTTCGAACGATGGGGTGACACGATTTACGTTGTCATTCCAAGCCGTTTCCAACGGTTCGGGTAGGTAGGCGGTAGAGGGCAAACTTGAAAGGGTTGCCGGTGGCAATTAATCCGCACGGGTGGCATTTCTGAAGCGTCTCTGCATTGCTTACGAGCAATTGTTGCTCTGGCGGCTTGTGCTTCTCAGCGTTGGTTGCCAGCCGTATATCCTGGATGATGTAGTTCGCAAGACATCGACGCACCTTCAACTGTCGCGCGCTGGCGCCCGGACAGTACTCGGCAATGTCGCTACCATGAGGCCATCACGAGGAGTTTCCTGAAATGACAGAAGTTGCTGGGCCCATCCCGGAGAGCTGCACCGTAAGTTGCCAAGCGGCAACCTCGATCGAGACGCTGAACCGCACCTGTCACTGCCTCAGCCTTGACGACGAGGCTTTGCGTCGCGGTCTGGAAGCGGATTTGGGCGCGCGTGGCATGTCCCGTGCCATGGTAGAGACGCATCCGCATCTTTTTGCTTCTGTGCCTATGTTCGTATCACGACAGCACGTCGAACGCATGGCGCAGGTTATTGGCGCGGTGGAAGCGGTCGTCGCAACGTCGCATTTCCGCCGTGCGGTGCTCGCTTGGTCCCCCGAAACAGCGCGCTACGATCCGGGTTCGCCCGGCGGTCTCCTAGGATACGACTTTCACCTGGGCTTTACTGGGCCGCAATTGATAGAGATCAATACCAATCCGGGTGGCGCGCTCCTCAACACAGTTGTGGGGCGTGCGCACCGGTCCTGTTGCGCAGGCGTGGCGGGGCTCGCGATGGCGCCCATGGAAGCAGATGCAATTGAGGAAGCGCTGTTTACGGTGTTCATGACGGAGTGGCGTCTGCAGCGCAAGGACGCCCCGCTGAGGTCGGTGGCGATCGTCGACGAGGCGCCGGAGCAGCAGTATCTTTACCCCGAGTTTCTGTTGTACCGACACCTCTTCAGCCGTCATGGCATTGAGGTGTCAATCTGTGATCCCCGTGAGCTTATTCGCAAAGACACGCAGTTATGGCATGGAAGCCGCCCCATCGACTTTGTCTACAACCGTCTGACAGATTTCGCGTTAGAGCAACCTGCGCACATAGAGCTTAAGCTCGCTTACCACGCTGGCGATGTTGTTGTGAGTCCGCATCCGCGCGCGCACATGCTATACGCAGACAAGCGGAACCTTACTTTGCTCTGCGATGAGACGTTCTTGCGCGAGACGGGGGTCTCCGATGAAACGGTTGCCACACTGCTGGCCGCAATCCCGCGTACGGAGATCATGACGATCAGCAATAGGGACGCATTGTGGACAAAGCGGCGCGAGCTCTTCTTCAAGCCCGCAACCGGCTACGGAAGCAAGGCCGCTTATCGTGGCGAAAAACTCACGAAGCGGGTATGGGAGGAAATAACCAAGAGCACCTACGTGGCCCAAGCACTGGTTGTACCCAGTGAGCGGCACGTCGCGGGCATAGAATCGGCTACGACACTGAAAGCCGATGTTCGCAATTTTGCCTACGCAGGCGTAGTGAAGCTTGTCGCGGCGCGCCTTTATCAGGGGCAGACCACGAACTTCCGTACGCCCGGAGGAGGTTTCGCGCCAGTATTTACAGAAAAATTCCTGGCGAAGTTTCCAGAAATGGATGGCTAAATAGCGGAATTCATTTACAGAATTGAGCGCCAACATAAGCGCTCCTTGTCCTGATGCGGATAAACGATACAAGACATCGGAAACAATTGGTCATTCACCGAGGATATGTATCTCAAGGCTCTCAAGCCCCTTTAGCCAGCGAGCGTGCGCGGTCGCAATTCTGAAGTCCACGAGAACGGAGCGTCTGAGCGAACTGCGTCAGGCGTGATCGGCAGTAGTCTGCGAGAGTCGCTGGGCTAGCGCGGATCAAGTTGCGCCAGAGTAGCTGCAATTGCGTGCTTGACCTCGGGCATTAGCCATTCCATGGCCGGCCGATATTGGCGAAGCCGAAGCAGGTGGGTCCTGGTATCAGATTTAGCAGTTGCATCAACTACCGCTTTCGCACGTTTTGCGCGCCACTTTGCGGCATAGCGTTCGTCGGTAAAGATGCTGCTGCGCCCGAAGGTGCTGAAGCAGGCTTCGAGTAGAGGCAGAAAATCTGGGCGGATATCCATGCAGCGATGTGCGGTCTGGATCAGGCTTTGATAATTCCATCCGACCGGGCGCCCCGAGCGCGCGGAGAGGTATATGTCCACTGCAGTGAAAAAGCCTCCGCCATACAGATCGAGCGGCCAGGTGAACGCGTCCGGAAGAGAGCGCTTCAATGTTCGCCATTTGTCCAGCACATTTCCGTCTTGGTTGGCTCTACATCGCAACAGGGACTCGAATTCATCGAGGATGCATCTACCATCAATTGTCCGCAGCGCTCGTTCGATCTCGGACCGCGCATTGTCATAGTCGAAGTAATAGACACGTTGATTGACCGGATCAAGCGTGAGCTCAGAGAATCTGACGATCCGTTCGCACCAGCGTTCCTTGAGAGTCCATCCATCCCGCACCGGTTCGAGATAACCACATCGAAACGTGAGTTCTGCATTCTCCGCTGACAACGCAACGGTTTCCTCGTCTATCGCGAATACGTTGCAATTGTTCGGGTAAAGAACGTCGTCCTGAAACTGTCGCCTATCTTCTTCGCGCACCCGCGTCAACACCCAGAAGAGCAGACCACCCTCCGCGAGATAGAACGACCGGCGCTGCCGCATGACATTGACGTAGGTCGATGACAATTGGATCTCGAATGCAATCCGCAGTCCGTTACGCATCGCCTGTACATCAGGAATTTTCCAGCTACCTGGCGTGACCTTGCCGCGCCAACGAACCTCCTCGAGGATCGACTGCTTATCGAAAGTGCCGTCTCGCGTCAGGCTCTCTCGGATGAGACGTTTCATTCGAATGTGTTGCGGTCCTTCCTTCTGGCCGTTGTAGCGCCTTGCATCAAAATCGTCTTGTGACAGGAATCCTTTGCTCTGGTATCTGCACGAACCATCTTCCTCATCATGCCGAAAATACCATCGCCGGAGAGCAGACAAGCGGAGAGCTACCCCGACTTCGCAATGAGCGCATCGGAACCGCGGCTTGCCGGCAGCCAGCAAATCTTCCTGCTCTCCGCGAAAGCGGTTGAGTTCTCTAAGCTCCCGCCGAAGAAAATCCGCCGACTTGTGGACGTCACCGGTGGTGTCGTCCCTGATCTCCTCCACAAACCCTTCCTCCACGACATCAGCAATTTCGGGAAGCCGCGGGGCAGGGGTGACAAAAGAAAGCATTGGTGACGTACGGCGGAGGGTGGGTGCTGCTATTCAGCCCAGATGGCCCTGCCGAGTTTGTCGGCGTTACTGACGAGCAATTGATACTCTGGTGGCTTGTGTTTGTCAGCGTTGGTTGCCAGTCGCAAATCCTGGATGATGTAGCTCGCAAGACATCGACGCACTTTCAACTGCCGGGCGCTAGCGCCCGGAAAGTACTCTGCAGCGATCATGGACTGCTGATCGGCCGTGAGGTCCGGGTGAGCAACCACGGTGAGAGTAACAACCTCGTTCCAATCCTTGTCGTCTGATCGCCGGTGGGGCGCGGTCGATTCGACAAGCGCGACTTTTCCGACACGACCCAAGGTGAAATCGCGGAAATCATGCCTCTCCGTACACCAGGCGCGCATGTGCCAACGCCGTGGGACACGAACCAAGGCGTGCGGAAACACAATGCGTTCGGTGCCGGCTGGGTGATTCATCGACCGGTAGGTGAGCTGCAGTCCGATTCCCTTGCGCATGGCCTGCACTACGGCGGCGAATGTCTCGGGCGCCACTACTGAAAGATCGCGCCGCGCATCTTCCAGCATCGGCTCACGATCCGCTGTGGCGGGTGCTCGGGAAGCAATGCGCAGATAGTCGTCCGGCGACTGCCTACGTTCGCGTTCCGGCTGCCCAGGCGCGAGGCGCAGGGGCGCATGAGCCGTTGAACGAGCTGCGCGCACGCCCATGTGTGTCCGCAGGGCGCCCATCAGGCGGCTGGCCCAGACGGCCTGCACTCCCAACAGTTCCCGTATACGGAAGTTGTCGATCTCGCCCTCCCAAAGGAGGACGGTTTCAAGGTCAGACAGTCTTTCTGTGGCGGAATCCATTGGGGCATTATCCTACAGGATAATTTAGCTTGCAATATAAATTAGTGTAGAGTATAAATTATCCGAAAGGCTAACAATGAAATGAATCTCTTCGATCGGATACCTCAAGGGCTCTTCGGTGCGCTGACCGGGCGAAACAACCGCCGCGCGTGGGATTTGCTCGTGCGGCTCTTTGATCGCTACTTTGGTCCGGATTCGGTGCCGCCGTACCCCGACGGCTACCTTCATGACCAGGTCGTGAAGGAAATCGAACGCTTTCTTCTTGACGCGGGATGGGAGGACGAGGGGGACGGCGACGTGCCGGCGGTGGCTACGCCGATATCGATTCAGGCGAATCAGCTACTCGCACGGCTGGTGGAAACCGGATGGCTCACTGAAGAGAAGGTGGGGCTGCGCCGATTCGTCAGCATGCGACCTTCGGTCGCCAGATTCTTTGACACCGTTCAGCAGTTCGTCACGGAGGGGCCGCAGCTCTTTGGGGGAAACGTTCTTCTCGTTTACAACCAATTGAAGAGCGTGGCGCAAGATCCCAAGGGACAGGCTGGCGGGTTTGTCAGTGCGGCACAGCTTTGCGTGCGACTCATCAACTCATTGAATTCAACGACTCTGCGAGTCCGTGACCTGATGAAGGAACTGACTCAGGAAACCGAAACGCCGGTTTTCGTAAAACGATTTTTCAGTGAACACATCAGCGAGTTGTACGTCCGTGATTTCAAGCAGCTTCGAACCGAGAATCATCCGCTCCGATTGCGCTATGAGATTATCGAAATCGTCAACTCGGTAGCATTGGAGGGACCCGGTCGAGTCGCACTTTTGCAAGGTTACGCAGAGCTTCCTGGCAACAGGCCGGGAGAAGAAGAAGAATTGCTGGAGCGGGACGTACAGCGTTTCCGGCGCCTCCTCGATGTCGAAAAGTTTCTCGAAAGAATGGATCGGGTGATGGACGCCGCGACACAGCGTGCTGTCGCCTACCTTGGCTATCGGCTAAAGGCGTCCGAACGGATCGAAGAAGTGCTTGCCGACAGTGTTCGCGCCGTCATTGAGGCTGACACTCGGGGACTTCCCCTGGAAGGGCGACTGCTCGCGCCCACCCCCTTGATCGGAGACAACCGATTGAGACTTCCAGTCGAGGCGCCCCCCGCACCCAAGCGTACGCCATTGCGCAAGCGCGAAATGACGCCGCACGAGAAGGCTGTTCATTTCCTCAGAAAAGCGATGATCGAGCACAGAGACACCACACCGGCAGCAGTGCGGCGTTACATCGGTGAATTCCTGTCGCAGGGTGACAAGGCCACCGCGCTGGATCTGCCGATCCGAACAGTCTCGGATGCTGTTTCGTTTCTGGTTCTCATGCGATTAGCCGGAATGAGCAGCCGCAATCAGGCGGCAGTTCGTCGCAATCCACTACTGCGCAGGCTTGGATTCGAAGTGTCCCTGATTTCGGGAGGTCGCGTCGATACACAGTACTTCAATATTCCCAATTTTGAAGTGAGTTGGAGGGAGTCAGATGCCGCGTAACTGGAGATCACTTGCCGATGCTTCCAATGGCATCTACGAGGTAGACGACTTTAAGCAAGCGCTGTATCAGTTGATCGTCCACCAATGTCTCTATTCGCGCTTCAATCAGCAGAGCACGGCTTTCCGGATCATCTCGGCCCATCGTCGCGATTTCGAAGAGGCAGTTGAGTTGATGGGGCTGCGCCTCGGATTCAACGAGCGTCTTGAGTTTTGCTACGTCGTGCCGGAGGTGGTAAAGCACACGCCGCTCGATACACAGGACACGCTTTTTCTGCTCGTTCTAAGGCAGCTGTTTCACTTGCGCGGTAGTGCCGGGGAACTCTCCGACGAGGGGGATGCGGTCGTCGGAATAGAGGAACTTGTCGCCACATATCGATCAATGACAGGCCGGACGCTGGAAACGAAGAATCAGAGTCTGCTGAAGGGGCTCGTGAAGGTCGCGTCTCGCTGCGGACTGGCCAGGTTGATCGATGCCCCGGAAGATGACCCGCAACCGTTTGCAATCGCCATTCTTCCCGCGATCGCCGAGGTACTCAGTGAACACGCCGTCAATCGTTTCGGTGCCCATCTGAAATCGTCATTGGTCACCACCGGTGACGTCAACGCGAGTGAAAAGGAGGGCGCTCGTGAAGACGCTTAGTGCAATGCACCTGGTTCAGTTCTCGTTCTGGGACTACGAAACCTTCAACTTGCGACAAGGGGGAACTGCTTTCCTTGGTCCCAACGGGGCTGGCAAGACCAGTCTGGCGGACGCTGTGCAAATCGCACTCGTCGGTGCCCATGGCAACCACATGCATTTCAACGCGCAGTCGGTCCACAAGGACCATCGTTCCGTCAGGGACTATGCGCTCGGGACCATGCGTTCCGGCGAAGGCGATCAGGGCGTTCTCGCTCGTAAACGCGAAGAGGCAATTTCCTACATCAGTCTCGTATTCGAGGGCGAATCGCAGGGGGATGTGGTGAGCGCAGGCGTGTGCCTGCACTCGATCGCCACGGAAAAGAATCATCGTACGCTCGGTTTGTACATTCTTCCCGGCGTTCGGCTGACGTTGGAGGATCATCTCGGTGCCCTCGATGAAGGCGGGAAAGCACCTCTGGATTGGCCCACATTTGATGCATTGGCGCGCAGGCTCGCGAAGCAGGCTGGTCGTACACCGACTCTTACTGCCAAGCCGGAGACCTATCTAAACGAACTTCTTCATGTGCTCCAGCACAAGGGGCGCACCATCGACAGGGACAAGTTCCTGCGTGCGTTGGCACAGAGCCTGCGCCTCAAGGGAATCCAGAGCGTTAACGACTATCTTCGCGGATATCTTGTCGATGCCCAACCCATCGACAAACAAGGCACCCTGAAACACATCAAGACCGTTCGCGCGCTCGTGCGCCAAATTGAGGAAGTCAAGCAGCAGATTGCACGCCTGACTGACATCGACCGGCGCTTCAACAGCGTGGCAACGCAATACCGTACGCGAGCCGTTTCGACGGCAGTCAGGTTGCTACTTCAAGTCGAGTCCGCAGACTTGGAAGTCGACAATCTGTCGTCCAAAGAACAGGAACTCTCGGGTCAGATCAACGACCTCAACGCTGCCATAGAAGCCCGTACTCAAGAGCAGGAAGGTCTTCGCGCCAATCATCAAAATCTGCTCGCCGCCTACAATTCCGATCCCGCATCGCAAAATCCTGAGTATGCGCGCCAATTGCGTGCGGCATGGCAGACAAACGTTGGCAATGCACGGCGCGCAGTCGACCGTATGGCTATGGATGTTCGGGAGGCACTCGGAATTGTGCATGCGGCGAATCGAGAGCCGGACGACGGCACATCCCAGGAACTGGAACGTCTGGCGGCGAAGTGGGAAGCGCGTGCGAAGTCGGGAGATTGCCCTGACCTGGACGCGTTTCCGGAAGCTTTATCGGCGCTAAAGCGTGTTGCAGGAGCACTTCAGACTCTGCGGATTCAGCACGAAGAAGCGGCTACAGCGGCAGCGACGCGGCTCACCAGTGCCACGGAACGTGTCAGGGCGGCCGACAAAGGCATACGGTTGCAGGACTCCGGCGACGTTGCCGCGGCAATGGCAATGTTCAGGGCGGAAGGGATCGAGAGTCGGACCGTCGGAAGCCTGGTCAAAGTAAAGGATATGGCGTGGCAAGGTGCCATCGAATCGTTTCTCGGGCGGAATCGCCATGCCCTCGTGGTTGGGTATGGACGTGAAAGGGATGCCGTCAGAATTCTGCGCAAAGCTCAGCGTCCTTTGTATGAGGTGACCGTCGTCCAGCCCGCGCACATCCGGAACGACATGGGCCGCAGCTACGACAAAACAGCAGTGGCATCGTTGCTGGACAGCTCGAACGGTATTGCGCTCACGTATCTTCGTCGCCTGTTGGGGCAAATGCGACAAGTGGATACCGAAGAGGAACTTGAACGTCACGAGCGCGCACTGACCCGGGACGGAATGCTCAGTGCGAATGGGGGTACGAGAAGACTCAGGCTCATCCAGTCTGCCGATTGGGTACTCGGTGCTGAGGTCTCCAACGAGGAGCGTCAGGCACTTCGAGCGGAGGTTCTAGATGCTACGCGCACGGACAAGGAGGCTCGGGAACGACTTCAGATCACCACGGACGCACTTGATCGTGTGACCAGGGTCCTGCGGGAGGTTACGCCGGATCAAATTCAGTTGGCGTTCTCCGAACTACACGTGGCTCAACGGTCGCTGGATGGAACGGTCGATCCAGCGCAACTGGATCTGCCGGCGCATCTTCGCGATCTTCAGCGGCGCGTGGATGAGGCCGATCGTGCTGCCAAAGCAGCAGAACAGGCGCTGCGCGAACTCAGCGAGGCGCGAGGCACGAAAACGGGTGTCCTCAATGGGACCAGAACCAGTCTTCAGGCCGCCCAGAGTATGTTGTCGAAGCTGCAGGCGGACTACGATGCGTCAATCACCGACGTCGACTATGACGTGGAGACTGCAGCCGCAACCTACGACAAGGCCCTGCGCATTAACGAAGGCGAAGGACCCGCAGCTGCCGTGATTTACCTCGATAGCGAAGTCAAGAACGCCAATGTTCGCATCGTGAATGCGGAGGCAGCGGCGAAGGCCGATTTCAGCGCGTTCATCAATGAAATGTCGATCAGCCTGGTGGAGGAGCGCAGCGACTGGCGGAAGGCTGCTGCCTGGGTCAAGTCGCACATTGGAAAGCTTACGGCTTCCACACTTGTCCAGTACGAGCAGGAGGCGTCGCAGGCGCGTGAAGCCGCCAATCAATCCTTCCGGGCTGACGTGGCGTACCGCATGCGCGAAGCGATCAAGCGGGTAGAGCACGACATTGATGATCTAAACAGAATTCTCCGTTCCTGCCCGGAGTTTACGGGCGGCGAAAAATACCGGTTTGTCGCAACTCCCGCACTTGCTCACAAACCTCTCTATGACCTGATCCAGAGCAGTGCGTTTCTTGAGACGGGATCTTCCCCCCTGTTTGAGGCAGCGGATGATGTACAGAAAAAGCTGGTTGCGTTCCTCGAAGCCTGCGAAACCGGATTGGATAAAGCGAACAATCCGCTTGAGGACTATCGGCTCTTGTTCAATTTTGACTTGGAGATCCGGGTCGGCGACAAGAAGGTGGATTCACTGAGCAAACGGCTAGGGGTCGGGTCAAACGGTGAGCATCTGGTGCCGTTTTACGTCATCGCCGGTGCATCCCTCGCAAATGCGTATCGCTTGAAGTCAGGGGATACGCATGAAGGTGCCGCTGTCATGATCATTGACGAGGCATTTCACGGGTTCGATGCACAGAATGCCTACGTTACCGCGCAGTTCCTGCGTTCACTGGGACTTCAGCTGGTGATGGCTGCGCCCGATGCAGACGTCGGAAAGCTAATCCCTGTTCTCGATTCCTACTACGACCTCGATCGGTTTGGCTCGGATGTATTTACCACCGAGGTGATCGTCAAAGAGGACGCCAGACGGCTCCTGGAAACCGACATGCCCAGTCGCAACCCGCAGCTGGTCGCGAAAATGGCCGAGAAGTTTGGCAGTGCCGCATGAGTTCAGTGGCGAACGAGGCATTGCAAAAGCTCTTGCGTAGGGCAGAGAACGCCTATGGACGGGAGGAGGGAGAGCGCAAGCTTGCTTTGCGGTTCTCGCGGGAATCGATGCCTGCCTATGCGAGCATTGAGACGCACGCGGAGAAGGAATCTTGTCACGGGGAGCTATTGCTTGCCGAACGTGAAGGGGCGATCACCATTGAGTGGGATCGTCGCGCGGGAGAGAAGAGTCAGATCCACAGAATCGGGTTGGCGGACAGGGGGGCGCTTGCCCGCTTGTTGGGCGTTGTCCCGAGGTGGGAGGCTGTTTCTCGTGCGGCAGAACGGTTCGCACGCTGGAACGCAGAATATCCGGTGTTGGCAAAGGTAATCGAGCATTGGGGCAGCGGCGCAAAAGTGCGTGGCACCGGCCCTGAAGATGTCGGCGCTTGGGATGACGCGGTAAAGGTTGTCGCACACTGCCGGCTGCAGGTCGCTGCTGATGTGCCCGTCCGACGATTGAGCGCTCGGTTAACCGGCGACAGTAAGCGAATTGAACATTTGGCCGCGATCATCGATGTTTTGGTACAAGGCGATGTCGCTGCTCCGGCACGCGATCCGGAAGACGTCTTTAACGAGATCGGGCTCGTGAAGTTTCCGCCGACCTTACTCATCGCTGGAGCGATTCAGGTGGCCATTGATGGCCGCAACATTGCGGTGGATTCTGCATACCTGGGCTTTCCGCCTTCGGCAATAGCTGGATTTTCTTGCGCGCCTGCGGTCGTCGCACTTCTGACCGTCGAGAACCTCACGACATTTCATGAAATGGTCGCGAGACGTCACGAAGCTCCCGGCACAATTCTGCTCTACACCGGCGGCATGCCGAGTCCTTCATGGAAGCGTGTGTACCGCCTCCTGCTCTTGTCTCTTCCGCGCGACGCCCGGGTATTTCATTGGGGAGACATCGATGCGGGTGGGTTTCGTATCGCAGATCATTTGGCGGGTTGCGTCGATGACACAGGGCGGCGCCTCGAACTGCACGGGATGTCCCCGGAAACACTTGGAACCGATACTGTCACAGCACGGCGCCCCCTCACGGATGTGGAGCTATCCGTGATCGAAAGAATATGTGTACGTCGCGTGTGGGAGGGCGCTTGCCACTGGGTCACTGAAAACAAGGTGGCCGTTGAGCAGGAATCGTTGCAGGCAGCATGGCCGGGGCGCTAGGCGAGTTCCTCAAGGGAATGCGGAGAAACGACGGTGCAACCGACAGAGAGGACGATCAAGCGGCTGTTCGCGCTATCCGGAAACCTTTGTGGGTTTCCCGGATGTCAGCTTCCGATCATCGAGAGTGCCGGTACTGTAACTGGCGAGATCTGCCACATTCGCGCCCGTAGCACCGGCGGCCCGCGCTACGACTCAGCTCAGTCCGATACTGAGCGAAATGGCTTCGATAATCTCGTCTTGCTGTGCCGAGCGCACCACAAGGTCATCGATTCGCAAATTGATATCTACTCGGTCGACGTTCTGCAGGAGATGAAATCGGTGCACGAGAGTGCGGCAGGGCGTCCGGAGCGGGCGACCGACGGCGTTATCGCGAAGATGCTACTGAACGATCTGCAACACATAGAGATCACCGACAACGCCGGAAATATTGCGATCAACAGCCCCGGCGCGATCCAAGCGCACACGGTTAACGTCAGGACGGCTCGGCGCCGCGTCGCCGTAAATCCGCCACCAGGGACCATTGGCGCGGATCAGCAGCAGAGCCGCTATGTGCAGTATTTGATCAAGCGGTACAACGAGTTCGCAAGCGTGGACAAGACGCGCGCAACCAAGTTCAACTACGGAGTCATCTCAACGAACGTCGAAAGTCGCTACAAGGCACCCTGGAAATTGCTGTCGTCAGCCAAGTTCGACGAGGTAAGTGAATATCTGCAGCAGAGGATTAGCAAGACAATCCTTGGCAAGGTAAACACCAGCAAGGGCCATGGAGTGTTCTCGACTTACGAAGAGTTCCTGACGAAGTCTCTTGGAGAGAGGACGCGTCTTTAGCGCTGCCGGATTTACAGTGCCTGAACTTGTTGTCCAGGATCACGCGAAAATTCAGCGACGATTTCCTTGAGCACCGGCCTGCCAATACGTGTTGAGGAAGCATTGCGAAAGTGAATGATTCGTTACTCATCTGCTACTGCTCCGTGCATGCGAACCATGCACGTGAACGGCATTAGCTTTCTTCGGCTTCCCAGCCGTCGCGGATTCCGCGGCCAGATTGTTCAAAATCCCGCATTCACTGCTTGCGTGAACTGGATCGCACGTCTGGCGCAACTGCTTCAATTCCCTCTCAAGCGCCTTCAGTTCAGCGATGCGCGCTGCGACGTGACCGATATGCGTATCCAACAGGGTATTCACCCCGGCACAATTCTCTTCGGGGGCATCGCGAAATCTGAGCAGGGTGCGAATCTCGTCCAGTGTCATGTCAAGCGAGCGGCAACGCCGAATGATAGATAGCCGCTCAAGTTGTGCATCGCCGTACAGCCGGAAGTTGCCCTCGGTTCGGGCGGGTTCCGGCAACAGGCCTTCGCGCTCGTAGTAGCGAATGGTCTGCACCGGACAATCGGTTTTCTCGGCGAGTTCGCCGATCTTCAAGCGGGAGGTCATCATTGTTCCTTATATCTTGACTCTATAGTAGCTATAGGGTGTCCAATGCGCAAATGATTCGACATCTGATCGGTTTTTAGCCATGAGCGACGCCTGCTGCGGCGGTCCACCGGCTGCTCCTAATCCACCTGTTGCAGCCCCGACCCTGCCGGGAACCCGGCAGACAGCCCTGCGTATCGAGCAGATGGACTGCCCAACGGAGGAACAACTGATCCGCAACAAGCTGGGCCTCATGCCCGGCATCGCGGCGCTGGAGTTCAATCTGATGCAGCGCACCTTGCATCTGACCCATACGCCGGAAGCACTTTCACCGGCAATAGCGGCTATCCGGTCACTGGGTATGGATGCCAGGCAGGAAAACAGCCAATCCCCGTCCACCGCGGAAAGCAGCCCGGCAAAGACCCGCTGGTGGCCGCTGGTGATTTCAGGCGTCGCTGCTGTGGCCGCCGAGACCGTGCACTGGTTCGATGGTGGCAATCACACGGTGGAAATCGCCCTGTCCCTGGTTGCAATCCTGGTCAGTGGCCTGCCGACCTACAAGAAGGGCTGGATCGCTCTCAAGAATCTGAACCTCAACATCAATGCGTTGATGGCTATTGCAGTCACCGGCGCGATGCTAATCGGTCAATGGCCGGAGGCGGCGATGGTCATGGTTCTTTTCTCCCTGGCGGAGCTGATCGAAGCACTCTCGCTTGACCGTGCCCGCAACGCCATTCGGGGACTCATGGCGATGACGCCGGAGAAGGCCACAGTACGGCAGGCGGATGGCACGTGGCTGGAACAGGAGGCGGCGCGTATCGAAGTCGGTGCCGTGGTGCGGGTCAAGCCGGGCGAGCGCATACCGCTGGATGGCATGCTCACGGATGGCCAGTCGGCCGTCAATCAGGCGCCCATCACAGGTGAGAGCATTCCGGTACCCAAGGGGGTCGGCGATACGGTTTTTGCCGGAACGATCAATGAAACCGGTTCGTTCGAATATCGCGTGACAGCTGCGCAAACCAATTCGACGCTGTCTCGCATCATCAAGGCGGTGGAGGAGGCCCAGGGCAGTCGCGCCCCGACGCAACGCTTTGTCGATCAGTTCGCCAAAATCTATACCCCGATAGTCTTTCTCTTTGCGTTGACCGTCGCCGTGGCGCCACCGCTGGCATTGGGCCTGCCCTGGATGGTCTGGATTTACAAGGCGCTGGTATTGCTCGTCATCGCCTGTCCATGCGCGCTGGTGATTTCCACGCCGGTGACGATAGTCAGCGGCCTGGCGTCTGCCGCAAAAGCCGGCATTCTGATCAAAGGCGGCGTCTATCTCGAAGAAGGCCGAAAGCTCAGGCTGTTGGCACTCGACAAGACTGGGACCCTGACCCAGGGCAAACCTGAAGTTACCGATCTGGTTGCGTTGAAAGGAGGCGAAAACGAGGCCCTGAGTTTCGCCGCCGCGCTTGCCGGACGCTCCGACCATCCGGTGTCGTCAGCCGTTATGACCTACGGCGGGGAAAAATTGAATGGCGCAACGCCCAAGGAAATTACCGATTTCTCGGCCATCACCGGGCGCGGTGTCAAAGGCCGAATCGACGGTCGCTGGATGTATCTGGGCAACCATCGTCTGGTGGAAGAACTCGGGATCTGTAACCCGGAGACGGAAGCCGTACTGAACAAGCTGGAAGCAGAGGGCAAAACAACGGTGGTCATTTGCGACGAGGCCGCACCACTGGCGGTCATCGGCGTTGCCGATACCGTGCGTGAGACCAGCCGTGAGGCCATCGCCGACCTTCACACACTCGGCGTGCGAACGATGATGCTCACCGGTGACAATCAACATACGGCGGATGTCATTGCCAAAAGCGTGGGTATTGACGACGCGCGAGGCGGGCTTCTCCCGGAAGACAAACTCGCGGTCATCAACGAAGAGACTGTCAAGTATGGCACCGTGGGCATGGTCGGTGACGGCATCAATGATGCACCGGCTCTGGCGAAGGCAAGCATAGGTTTTGCGATGGGCGCGGCCGGCTCCGATACCGCACTCGAAACCGCCGATGTTGCGCTGATGAATGACGACCTGCGCAAGATTCCGCAATTCATACGACTGAGCACCCGCGCGGCGACAATCCTGAAACAGAACATCGTTGTCGCGTTGAGCATCAAGGCGGTTTTCTTCGTGTTGGCAATGGCGGGACTGGCGAGCCTCTGGATGGCGGTGTTTGCAGACATGGGCGCCAGCCTGATTGTGGTTTTTAACGGACTGAGACTGTTGCGCAAGTAATGTTTGAGGCCAATTCAGCGCGGGCAATTGGAGAAGATACAATCCCGGACCAGACAAAAATAGGGAAATCGGACCATCGACGCTCTAACGCTATTCGGACTGTTTGCTGTGACGGCCATGATGGTCTGTTACGCGATGGAGTCCAGAAGCCCCTGGTTCATTCTGGGTTTCGCGGTGGCCTGCGTGCTGGGATCGATATACGGCTTTCTGCAGGGCGCCTGGCCGTTCGGCGTCGTCGAAGCAGTGTGGTCGCTGATCGCTTTGAGACGCTGGCTGTCGTCAAGGCGCGATGCGGCTACGCGCAATGGTGATGGCTCGAAGGAAATCCTGTAATACAATAGGAACCATGAATCGCCTGATTCTCATTTTCGTGATGTTGTTGCTGCCACTGCAAGCCTCTTGGGCGGCGGTGACTGAATACTGCATGCACGAGACCGGGGCCGCTACGCAACACTTTGGGCATCATTTCCACAAGCATCATGCGTCTGCAGGTGATTCATCCGGCGATTCATCTCGTGGAATTGCCGGGACCGACAAGGACTGTGGCATGTGCCACATCAGTATCAACTTGATCCCGTCAACGGCATCCATGCCGTCGCTTGAAATTTGTCCGCAAGCGGACGGGGTTCCCCGACAAGACGGGTATTCATCGTTTGTTTCCCGGGGACCAGAACGCCCCAACTGGGCCAGCTTCGCCTGATTCGGCGGGGCGCCCCTCACACACTTCACGGTCTTATAGCATCGCGATAGCTGCGTCTCGCCGAATTCGTCCTGTTCAACTAGGAGAATTCGATGAGAAAGTGTTTTTTGTTGTTCGCGTTGACTATTGTTGTGCCGGCTGCTGCCCAGCCGCTGGTAGTTCCCCCCCGGCCTGCAGGCTCCGTTATGTTTCCGGCCTCGGGCTCCGAGCGTCTTACGCTGGAGCAGGCTTGGCGTATGGCCGAGCAGGCCAATCCCAAGATGCGTGCGGCGGAGGCCAGCCTCCAAGCCTTTGAAGGGCAACTAAAGGATACCCAAGGCCCGCTCTGGAACAATCCGCAGGTATCGACCGATCAGGCCCGGCGCCGCGCGCCCCAGCCCAGTGGTATCGGACAGACCTTTCCGGAATGGACTCTGGGCCTTTCTCAGACGTTCGAAATCGCCGGCCAGCAGGGCTATCGGCATCGTGCTGCCGAGCTTGAGCTGGCCGCCACGCGGGAAAGCATTGCGGAGGTCCGTCGCCAGGTCAGGGCCGAAGTCGAACTGCGCTTTGCACGCATACTGATTCTGCAGAATCGCCTCGAAATCGAGCGCGAGGCGCTGAAACTGGTCGAAGACGCCGCGGCGGCGATCAGGAAGCGCGTCGCTGCCGGCGAGGACAGCCGTCTCGACGGCAACCTGGCTTCGGTGGAAGCCGAGCGTGGGCGAAATCAGCTCACGGTGCTGCAGGAGCAATTGATCGATGCACGGTCAGAACTTGCCGCCCTGCTGCAGTTGCCGCCAACCAGTATGCCGGAAGCAACGGGGGTGATCGCAGTCACGCCGGCAAACTCCAGCCTCGATTCACTGCTTATGAATGCGGCAAATCGTGCGCAGCTACGCGCGCTGGATCTTCGTGAGCAGGCGGCGAGAAACAGGCTCAATTTGGAGCGCGCGTCGGCCTACCCGGACATCACCGTCGGTCTGACGACCGGTCGGGATGGACCCGGAGACGCAAGGGAACGCTTCAATATGCTGTCCCTGTCCATTCCATTGCCCTTGTTCAAGCGCAATGCGGCCGGTATCGGCCGGGCGACATCGGAACTGGCGCAATCCCAGATCGAGAAAGAAGCCGCCACGCGCGATATTCAGGCGCAGGTTCGGACGCTCTGGCTGCGATTGGACAGTTTGCGTGGCCGGGTTCAACGCCTGTCGGACTCCGTCCTTCCCAGCCTCAATGAAAACCAGCGCCTATCGACCACCTCCTATCGCGCTGGTGAGATCGGATTGTTGCAGCTTCTCGTCGTGAACCGTCAATTGGTGGACGCGCGCCGCGATTACCTCGATGCGCTAGCCGAATTCGTGCAGACCCGAATCGCACTTGAACAGGCGGCGGGTGAACCAAATAACGCAGGTGCGAAATGAACAACATCCACTTATCTCCCACCAATAAAAATTCCTCTGGAGAAGCGCCCATGCAGCACCCATGCCTTCGGAAAGTCCTGTTGCTTCCCATTCTGGCCAGCGTTCTAGCACTTGCCGCCTGCGGCAAGCCCGATGCCGGGAAAACAGCGGCTACTGCCGACAAAGCCACGACGCGGGATGCACGTGCAGACAACGAAAAATCTCCGAACGAAGTGAAGGGAAAGGCGGAGAAGAAGGACGAGCACGGTGCCGAGGGCTTGTTGAAACTGTCAGCCGAAGAGGCAAAGACCGCCGGAATCAAAGTGGAGGAGTTAAAGCCTCAGTCACTGGTTGATCAAGTAGTGCTCACGGCCACTATCCGCGCAAATCAGGACCGCATCGCGCATGTGGCGCCGCGCGTATCGGCAAGAATCGTCAGAGTGAATGCGAATCTGGGTGACAAGGTGAAGCCCGGACAGTCGCTCGCGCAACTGGACAGCATCGAGTTGGGTGACGCGCATTCGACTTATCGTCAGGCGCAAAGCCAGCTATCACTGGCAAAGTCTGATTTTGAGCGCGCACAGAAGCTCAAGGCCGACGACATCATCGCGGAAAAGGATTTTCTGCGCGCGCGCTCGGAGTTCGAGAAGGCCAGGTCCAGCCTGCGTGCCGCCGAAGACAAGCTGACGTTGCTGGATTCCTCGCATCAGGAATCGGAATCCGGTCCCACATCGCAATTCCCAGTCAAGGCGCCATTCGCTGGAACCGTGATCGAGAAGAACGCCGTACTCGGCGAGCTGGCGCAACCAGACAAGAGCATCTTTACTGTCGCAGACCTTTCTACGTTGTGGATCGAGGCCAATCTCTTCGAAAAGGATCTCGGCAAGGTGCGGATCGGGGCCGCAGCGACGGTAACGGTCACTGCCTATCCGGGCGAAGTTTTCAAGGGCCGTCTTACCTACATCAGTAGCACCGTCGACAAGGAAAGCCGCGCCGTGCAGGCGCGCGTAGAAGTGCCGAATCCGGGCGGGCGCTTAAAGCCAGAAATGTTTGCCACCGCCTCCATCGACACGGCCGCCACGAGCACGGCGCTCACCCTTCCCATTGAGGCGGTATTGCTTGTGAATGGCCAGCAGATGGCGTTCGTGCAGGAAGGGGGCGGGTTCGAAGCGCGCGCGGTGGAGCTCGGGGACAAGGTAGGTGGCCGCGTCGTCGTGCGCAACGGCATCAAGGCAGGCGAGCAAGCCGTTGTCGGGGGAGCCTACGCACTGAAGGCCCGCATGCTCAAGTCGCAAATTGGCGATTCGCACTAAGGGGCCCTGCCATGCTTAACTCAATTGTCGATATATCGCTGCGCTACAAGGTGCTGGTGCTGGTCGGATTCCTGCTGATCGTGGTGTTCGGCGTCCAGGCGTTTCGCGCGGTACCGGTCGATGCATTTCCTGACGTAACGCCGGTCCAGGTCAACGTGTACACGGAATCGCCGGGCCTTGCCGCCGAAGACGTGGAGAAGCTGCTTACCTTCCCCATCGAAACCTCCATGGCCGGCTTGCCCGGAGTGGAAGAAATCCGATCCGTATCGCTATTCGGGCTGTCCTACGTGAGTGTCTATTTCAAAGACAATGTGGACATCTACTTTGCCCGTCGCCTGGCCGGTGAGAAGCTTCTGGAGGCCAAGGCGCGGATTCCCGAGGGCTACGGCGAACCGTCTCTGGGCCCGAACAGTTCTGGACTGGGCCAGGTGTTCTGGTACACGGTCGAGTCGGCCGACAAGAAGCTCTCCGCGATGGATCTTCGCACCCTCCAGGACTGGAATGTGCGCCTGCTGCTACGCACCGCGGCCGGGGTGGATGATGTCACGTCCTGGGGCGGGGACGAAAAGCAGTATCAAGTCCTCATCCAACCGCAGAAGCTGATCAAGTACGGCCTCACCTTCAAGGCGGTGATGGAGGCGCTCACCGTCAACAATCGCCAGGTCGGCGGGCAGTACGTGAACCTGGGATCGGAACAGTACCTGGTGCGCGGCCTGGGTCTCATCGGCAACACCCGCGATATCGGGAACGTCGTGATCACCCAGCGCGAGGGCGCTCCCGTATATGTACGCGACGTCGCCGAAGTCAAGGAGGCGCCCAGCCTGCGATTCGGCGCGGTGACGAAGGACGGCAAAGAAGTGTCGCTGGGCATCGTGCTGGCGCGCATTAACGAAAACGCCAAGAGCGTGGCTGATGCCGTGAAGGAGAAGCTGAAGACGGCTGCGCAGGCACTGCCCGCGGGCGTTTCAATCAACCCCGTCTACGACCGTACCGAACTGGTCGAAAAAGCCCTCAAGACCGCCGAGAGCGCATTGCTTGAAGGATCGATTCTGGTGGCGATCATACTGTTCTTGTTCCTCGGGGAAATCCGTTCGGCCATCGTGGTAGTCGTGACGCTGCCACTGGCGATGCTGATCGCGTTCATCCTGATGCAGTACGTCGGCATGTCGGCCAATCTGATGTCCCTCGCCGGCCTGGCCATCGGCATCGGGATGATGGTGGACGGCGCGGTGGTGATGGTGGAAAACGGGTTTCGACTGCTATCCCATCACGCGGGCAAGGAGGTGAACAAGACGCACGTGATGCTCGCGGCTGCAAAGGAGGTGATTAATCCGATCGCCTTTGCGATCCTGATCATCATTGTGGTGTTTCTGCCGCTGTTCTCCCTCACCGGCCTTGAAGGCAAGCTTTTTAAGCCCATGGCGCTCACCATCACATTCGCCATGGTGGGGTCGCTCATTCTGACCCTCACGCTGGTGCCGGTGCTCGCCGCACTGATTCTGAAGGCGAAGGAAGAGAAAGACACCTTCGTGGTGCGCCATGCCAAGCGTCTGTATCTGCCCCTATTGGATTGGGCGCTCGACAACAAGGGCAAGGTTATCGGTGGAGCAGTGGTCCTGCTTGTTGCCTCGCTTGCCGTGTTCCCGTTCCTCGGCAAGGAATTCATGCCCACCCTCCAGGAAGGCACGATCATGTTCCGGGTGACGGGGATTCCGTCCACATCGCTGGAAGAGAGTATCGGCGTAGCGAAAAAGTTCGACGCGGTGCTGAAGCAGAACTTCCCTCAGGTGAAATCCACCCTCGCAACCATCGGTCGGGCCGAGAAAGGTGAGACGGCGGATGTGAATTACATGGAGGTGCTGGTCGATGTGAAGCCAGAGGATGAATGGCCAAAGCGAATGAGCTATTCGGAACTGGCATCGGAAATGCAGGAAACCGCGGAGAAGGCCATACCCACGGTCGTCTTTGGCGCGACGCAACCAATCCAGATGCGCGTCGAGGAACTCATTTCCGGGGTGCGCGCCACGCTGGCCTTGAAGATCTACGGCGAAGACCTCGCGACACTCGATAAACTCGCCGGCGACATGAAGGGTGTCCTTGACAAGGTTCCCGGTGCTGCCGACCTGGCACTGGAGGCGAACAAGGGCAAGCCGCAGATGGTGATCAAGGTCAATCGGGACGAGGCGGCGCGCTATGGCATCAACGCCGACGAAATCCTCGAAGTGGTCCAAGCCGGGATCGGTGGAAAAAGCGTCAGCACGGTCATCGACGGCGTGAAGCGCTTCGATATCCAGGTCCGTCTGGACGCCGCCTTTCGAGACAGCCAGCAAGCCATTGGTGACATTCCCATTCGCACCCAATCCGGTGCTTTGGTGCCTTTGTCCCGGGTCGCGACGATAGAGACCGCGGAGGGCTATTCGTTTATCCGCCGCGAGCAACTGCAGCGTTACGCGGTAATCCAGATGGACGTCAAGGGACGTGATGTGGATGGCTTCGTCAAGGAAGCAGGCGAGCGGCTCAAACAGCAGGTCAAGCTGCCGACCGGCTATTGGATCGAATGGGGTGGCGCCTTCGAGAACCAGCAGCGTGCGCTGGCGCGGCTGGCGGTGATCGTTCCGCTCACCATCGGACTCATCTTCATCCTGCTCTACACCGCCTTCAACTCGGTGCGCTATGCGGCCATGATCATCGCCAATGTGCCATTCGCCGTGATCGGCGGCGTCTTCGGCCTTGCGGTGACCGGGCAGTACGTGTCTGTTCCCTCAGCCATCGGCTTCATCGCCGTGTTCGGGGTGGCGATGCTGAACGGCATTGTGCTGCTTACCTTCCTGAACGATTTACGCCGCCAGGGACGCTCGGTGCGCGAGGCGGTGCGCGAGGGAACGGCGCTGCGGTTGCGGCCAGTGCTGATGACGGCATCGGTCGCGATCCTCGGACTCGTTCCGATGCTGTTGTCCAGCGGCGTGGGCGCGGAAACCCAGCGGCCGCTGGCGACCGTTGTAGTTGGAGGGTTGTTCACCTCAACGGCGCTGACTCTACTGCTACTGCCGATTATCTATGAATGGGTAGAAGCACGCAGGGAACGCCAGAATGAAAGCGCGCCGGTTAGCCCGGTTACCCCGACCTTGGAGGGAAAGGAGCAATCATGAAAGAGATCAAGGCATTCGTCCACAAGCACCGCATCGCAGCCGTAATCGAGGCACTCAAAGCAACCAACATCCTGCCTCGGAATGCTTCAGATGACGCCCAGAACATCAACGTCGCCACCGTGCAAAGCCTGCTGAAAGCCGTCGATGCCACGGAGCAACGCTATTCCATGGACCTCGCAGAGTCCACTATCGAGGAATACAAGCTGGAATTCCTGTGCGACGACAGTCATGCAGACCGGCTGGTGCAGGTGGTGGCCACGGCAGGAAAAACAGGGCAAGCGGAGGCGGGTTGGGTCTATGTGACCAACGTGGAGTCCGCCACCAAGATCGGCGGACGATGAATCCCTGTTGGGACCTCCCAGGGAGCGGCAGTCATTGCCGTTCAATCACTGCCGGCTTTCAGACGACAACGGCCGCACCGGAGACAGAGCATGAGTAATGGCCGCGCAAAATTGAGACTGGATCTTCCCCTCCTGCTCCCGGAGGTGTCCGACGCCCGGGACCGCTGCATCCGGACGCTCATGGATATGCTGGGCGCGCGCGAAGGGCTCGAAGCGCACATCGTCGCAGCCATCGGCGAGGCCCCTGCGCAACTCTGCATTCATTACGACCGCGACTGCATTTCGCTTGCCAGGGTTCGCGAGCTGGCAATGGCGGCAGGTGCCGAATTGACTGCACGCTTCGGCCATCTGTCCGGAAAGCTATCTCCCGCGCCGCACGCGCGCGCCGCGCGGAGTCTGGCGGCGCAGCTGGGGAGACGATCCGGGGTACTTGAGGCGGAGGTTTCGCCTTCTGGAACATTGCGAATGGAGTTCGATCCAAGCGTGGCTGACATGGATGCATTGGCCGTAGAACTTCGGACCCATGGTCTTGACATCAGTGCCGATCAATTGCGGGCTGGAGCGGACACGCGGTCGACTCGCACATCGTCGCAGGAAAGTCACGATGACGTGCATTCGGCCGCCGATCACGCGCACCCTGGCAATACCGATCAGGACAAAATCGGACAGCCGCACGAGCATGCGCATGGAGAGCAACACGAGCACGGCGACGAGCATAAGCATGAAGGTGCGCAAGGGCACTCGCATGGCGGCCTCTTCGGGGAGAACACCGAGCTTGTCTTCGCGCTGATTACCGGCGCGTTCCTGCTCTCCGGGTGGCTGCTGGCCCGCTTTCAAGCAGGCGCTGATTGGCTGCCCACCGCGCTCTATGTGGCAGCTTACGGCTTCGGGGGATGGTTCACCCTGCGGGAGGCAATCGACAACTTGCGCATGCGCCGTTTCGAGATCGACACCCTCATGCTGGTTGCCGCCGCCGGAGCGGCGACGCTTGGCGAGTGGGCCGAAGGGGCGCTGCTTTTGTTCCTGTTCAGCCTTGGACACTCCCTTGAGCATTGGGCGATGGGACGGGCCCGCCGCGCGATTGAAGCGCTCGCAAAGTTGGCACCTGAGCGCGCGACCGTCAAGCGTGGTGAACGGACCGAGGAGGTCTTGGTCGAAAACCTGGCAGCCGGGGATGTGATCGTTGTGCGCCCCAACGAGCGGCTGGCGGCCGACGGCATCGTTGTGGCGGGCACCAGCAGCGTGAATCAGGCTCCTATCACGGGCGAAAGCGTCCCGGTGGACAAGCGTCCCGCCGCCGATCCCGGCGCGGAACTTGCCCGCTTCGACCGCGCGTCGCCGGAGTTTCGCGTTTTTGCCGGCACCATAAACGGGACGGGGGCATTGGAGGTCAAGGTCGCCCGCAAAGCCTCGCAAACGACCCTAGCCCGTGTGGTGAAAATGGTCACCGAGGCGGAGGCACAGCGCTCCCCTACGCAGCAGTTTACCGAGCGCTTCGAGCGGGTGTTCGTCCCATGTGTTCTGGGACTCGTGGCGTTGTTGCTGTGCGCGGGGGTGGTGATCGATGAGCCGTTTTCGGCCACATTTTACCGCGCCATGGCGGTGCTGGTTGCTGCTAGCCCTTGCGCACTTGCCATTTCGGTGCCGAGCGCCGTTCTGAGTGGTGTCGCGCGCGCGGCTCGGTCTGGCGTGCTCATCAAAGGGGGTGCCGCGCTTGAGAATCTGGGAACGCTGACCGCAATCGCGTTCGATAAAACGGGAACCTTGACTGAAGGCAAGCCACGTCTCACCGACGTGATGGTTACAGAAGGCGTCACCGAATCAGAACTGCTTCGTGTAGCGCTTGCCGTCGAGCAGCAGAGCGACCATCCGCTGGCCGCGGCGATCGTAACGGGGGCACGCGAGCGACTGGGTTCCGAGGCGTCTGTGGCGCCCGCCAGCGGGATTGAAAGCATTACAGGCCGTGGCGTAAAAGCAACTTTGGACGGGATGGAAGTGTTTATCGGCAAGCCCGTCTTGTTCGACGAGATCGGTGGCGTAAAGATTCCCGCTGCGCTGGCTGCGGCTAATGCTCGACAGATCGCCAACGGCCGTACCACGATGATCGTGCGGCAGGGTGAGCGCTACCTTGGAGTACTGGGCGTGATGGATACACCCCGTCCCCAGGCTGCGGGGGTCATGGCGCGATTGCGCGCAACCGGCATCGAACGGCTGATCATGATTTCCGGCGACAACCAGCGCGTGGCTGAAGCAGTGGCCAAGAGCGTGGGCTTGACCGAGGCACGAGGCGACCTGATGCCTGAGGACAAGGTCGGCGTCATCAAAACACTGCGTGGCGAAGCCGGCAAGGTTGCCATGGTTGGCGACGGGGTCAACGACGCACCCGCGATGGCCAACGCGACGGTCGGCATCGCCATGGGTGCTGCGGGGTCCGATGTCGCGCTCGAAACGGCCGATGTGGCGTTGATGGGCGATGACCTCACGAAGCTGCCGTTCGCGGTCGCGCTTAGTCGCCGTACGAGTCGGGTGATTCGACAGAATCTTTGGGTGAGCCTGGGTGTTGTTGCCGTTTTAATTCCAGCGACGATCGCCGGTTTGAACATTGGCATGGCCGTGATTTTTCACGAAGGCTCCACGCTCCTTGTTGTGATCAACGGGCTGCGCCTGCTTGCGTTTGTGGATGAAAGCGCCTCGGACGCCTCAGACCACACTGGGACAGCGGTGACCGGAGCAACCGCCGCATGAGTACTCCGGCGTCTGGCACCGTCCGTAATCGGCGCTTGCTGTGGATCACATTCGGGTTGACCCTCACGTACCCACCGATTCGTTCGAGAAGCCGCGCCTTAGCACGGCCAGTCTGGAAGGATTTGGCGCGTTGGTGATCACGGTTAAGCGTCCGTGGTGATGGCGTGGTAAAATATCGTTGTCATTGGGGAGTAGCCGCTCTTCGAGAGAAGAGGCTTACGTCAACATACTTGGCCGTTCGGCCATGGCGTAAGTGGTCCTTCGGATTGGCGAGACCTTTGACCACATCGCCTCTGCATTGGCCGGGGTCGCTTTGTGGTCATTTGTCTTGTTCCGGCCTGAGGACATTCTGTGGAAGCTCTCTTCATTTCAACCGGGGTCGTGGCGCTCGCCGAAATCGGCGACAAGACCCAACTCCTTGCATTCATTCTCGCGGCGCGATTCAAGAAGCCCGTTCCGATCATCGCGGGCATCCTGTGCGCCACCATCATTAATCATGCCTTGGCGGGCGCGCTGGGCGCATGGATAACTGCGACAGTACGCCCGGAGATCTTGCGCTGGGTGTTGGGACTTTCATTCATCGGCATGGCTGTCTGGACGATGATTCCCGACAAGATCGAGGACGAGGAGACCCACGTTGCGAGGAAGTTCGGGGTTTTCGGGGCGACGCTGATCACATTTTTTCTTGCGGAGATGGGCGACAAAACTCAGATCGCCACGGTGGCGTTGGCGGCCCACTATGCGGCGCCGGTCTTGGTGGTCATTGGGACGACGCTGGGAATGCTGTTGGCCGATGTGCCGGCGGTTTTCGTTGGCGACAAACTGGCTTCGAAGATTCCGATGAAACTTGTGCACTCCATCGCTGCTGGGATCTTTTTGATTCTCGGCGCAGCGACCTTGCTCGGCGCTGGCGCCCGACTCGGCTTCTGATCCAGCGAGAGGGTATGGAACAGGCTGTTGGCCCGCGATTCCGGACACCACGCCCTCAGTGCGCTGCCGTACAGGCCCGCAGATCATTCGCATCTACGCTTGATAGTTTTTGCGGTATCAGCGCCAATGAACAATGTGTGAGGTCGGAAAGGTGATGACAATCGAGCCGTCCTCTGCGCCGCACGTTGCGACTGCCGACGCCGTTGCGGCTGCCTTGGATGTGCGCCCTGATGCCGGTCTTGACTGTGCGCAGGCCGCTGAACGATTGGTGAAATTCGGTCCGAACCAGTTGCCGGTGACACCACCGCGCTCGCCCTGGAGCGTGCTGTTGGCGCAGTTCAAGGGGATCATGATTGTGATTTTGATCGGCGCGGCGCTGCTGGCGGCGCTGATCGGCAGCTACAAGGATGCGCTGGTCATCCTGGCGGTTGTCGTGATCAACGCGCTCGTCGGTTTCTACCAGGAATACCGCGCCGAACGCAGTCTCGACGCCCTGAAGTCGATGTTGCCCGTTAATGCCCGTGTTCGACGAGACGGTATAAGTCAAGTGATTGGCGCCGACGCCGTGGTACCCGGCGACATCATGCTGCTTGAGGCGGGCGACAGTGTGGCAGCCGACGGCCGGCTCATTGTTGCCGCGGGGCTTGAGATCGACGAGTCGGCATTGACCGGTGAATCGCATCCCGCTGGCAAACAAGTGGCACCGCTGGTGGCGGTCGATGCGCCACTGGGCGACCGCAGCAACATGGCCTACATGAACACCATGCTCACGCGGGGACGCGCAGAGTTGGTGATTACGGCAACCGGCGCGCGAACCGAGATGGGCCGCCTGTCCCAGCAACTGGCAGCAACCGTCGAGGTGCCGACCCCGCTGCAGGTGCAGCTCGACCAACTGGCCAAGCGCCTGGGTGCGATTGCTTTGGCGCTGGTGGCGTTGCTGTCGCTAATGCAATTCCTGCGGGGAGAGCGAATTGCGCACATCCTGCTCGATGCGATCGCGCTGGCTGTAGCGGCAATGCCCGAGGGATTGCCGGTCGTCGTGACCGTAACGCTCGCCCTGGGCATGCACAAGATGGCCCGGCAACATGCGATCGTCAAACGCCTGGCCAGCGTTGAAACCCTGGGCTGCACGACAGTGATCTGCTCGGACAAGACCGGAACTCTGACGCTCAACCAGATGACGGCGCGAAGCTTCAGCTACGAAGGCAAGCGCTTCGATGTGTCCGGCGAGGGCTACGAACCACAAGGCTCGATCACCGGCCCGGCTGGCGAGGCCTACAAGCCCAACCTCGATGCGTTGTTGGTGCCGATAGTGGCGTGCAATGACAGCCGCATCGATGGCGGCAAGATCATCGGCGACCCCATGGAGGCTGCGCTGCTCGTGCTCGCGGCCAAGGGCGGCGTGGTGCGCGACCATGTTGAAACCGCACTGCCGCGCGTGGCTGAATTTCCTTTCGATTCCGCGCACAAGTTCATGGCTTCTTTCCATCGCGACGGAGATCGGGTGAAAGTGTTCGTCAAAGGCGCTCCCGATGTACTGCTGGCTCGCTGTACGAGTTGGCGATCGGGTGGGTCAGAGCTACCCCTCGACGATTCGCGAAGGAAGCTGATCGACGCAGATTACCAAGCCCTCGGGGAACGCGGTTTGCGTGGGCTTCTCATCGCGTCGCGCACACTGCCCGCTGGCACCTTCGATGCTGCCGGAGACCTGTCCGGCTGGATAGGGGAGTTGTGCTTCGTTGGACTTGTCGGGCTGATGGACCCGCCGCGCGCCGAAGCGAAGCAGGCCATTGCCGAATGCGGGCAGGCAGGCATAGCCGTCAAAATGATTACTGGCGACCACCAGACAACGGCCACGGCGATCGCATCGGAACTTGGGCTGAAGGGGCGCACGGTATCGGGTGCAGAACTCGATCGCATGAATTCGGCGCAGCTCGCGGCAGCCGTCGACGGTGTTGCCGTATTCGCGCGGGTGACACCCACCCACAAGGTGGCTATCGTGCGTGCGTTGCAGGCTCGGGGGCACGTCGTGGCAATGACCGGCGATGGCGTCAATGACGCGCCCGCGTTGAAGCAGGCGGATATTGGCGTGGCGATGGGGATTGCCGGCACGGCGGTGGCGAAAGAGGCCGCCACCATGGTCTTAACCGATGACAACTTCGCCACCATCGTCAGCGCGGTCCGGCATGGGCGCACGCTGTACGACAACATCCTGAAATTCGTGCGCTTTCAGCTTTCGACGACCATTGGCGCAATCCTGACGGTCTTCATGGCGCCACTATTGGGACTACCCGAGCCTTTCACGGCGCTCCAGATCCTGTGGGTCGCGATCATCATGGATGGGCCGCCCGCCGTTTCGCTGGCGCTCGACGGCGCGCGCCCGGGCATCATGAGCGAGCCGCCGCGTCCGCGTGCTGAGCCGGTGCTGCCCCTGAAGCGCGTGGCGCGGGTCTTTGCCTACGGCGCGACCATGATGGTGGGTACGCTGGCAGTGCTGTACTACGGTTTGCAGACCGGCAGCCAAGACCGCGCCTTGACACTGGCCTTTACGACCTTCGTGCTGTTTCAGTTCTTCAATGTGTTCAACGCACGCAGCGAGGTCGGGTCGGCATTCAATACGCAGTTCTTCGGCAACAAGATGCTGTGGATATCTCTGAGCGGTGCGCTGCTGCTGCAGGCCGTGGCCACGCATTGGCCGCCAGCATCCCGGCTGTTCGGAACCACGGGCATGGCGTGGGCGGACTGGGGCATTGCTGCAAGTGTGGCCTCCTCGGTCCTGGTGTTGGAGGAAGCAAGAAAAGTGGCTTTTCGCGGGTTGCAGCGATTCAAGGCGGGGGCTTGACGTGAAAACCCATCAAGCCATTGATCGCATGTTGTCGAGAGCACATTGGAGTCGTCGAGAGTCGGTATGAGTCAACCCCACAAGTCACCAGCGCCCATCCACGGCCAACAACTTGTGAGAAGCACGGACTCAAGGTTCTGTCGTGGTATGGAGGCGATTGCACTGGGTCGGAAGGATTTTTTGTTCTTCGCGGTGTGTAGCCTGACGGTAAAAATGTTGGCGAATTGATTTGTGGTGGCAATGGCTTACGTGATTCGATGCTGCTACACTTTTGGCACTGCGCTGATCAAGATGCGAGGGGCATTGATGCAGGCAGTGTGCGTTGTTTCGACCGATAGATCGCGATACATCTCGAACGCGAGTTATTGTGGAAGCGCCGATTGTTCTCGATACATGTAGATAGATAGTGAAAGCCGCGAGAGGGGATGCCTGTCAAAATGACGGTAAATCAGACGGTAAAAGCGCGCCTATATGACGAGCACATTCAAGCGAAACAACGACTTACTGAAGCCGGTGATAATTGAGTGGGAGTGATCCGGCATCGCCCCGATCTGCCTTGAGTGGTTCCGGTCTGTCCGAAACGCCTGTGCGCGATGATGATCCGTGGGTGCATCGGGGCAGCGGGGCTTGCCCGGTCGCACTGATGCTTTCGCGTCCGGCGAAAGTGTTGGCACCCCCCGTGAAGCCGTCCGCACGGTCGGCTTCGCCTCGCGAGCGCCGTCAGAACAGCCGGCCCTGTCGGTCGTTCTCGGCGCGGCTGTGCCGGGTCCGGGTCCGGGTCCCGGACGCCGGCAGGCCGCTCTTGCGCGACCCGTGTTTGTTCTGGATCGCGTTCGCCTCGTCGTGGGCCTGGTCCGTCCTGCGCTGGGCGTAGAGCCGTTGTCTGGCGGCGGCTAGCGCGCTGCGCTCGTCGACGATCGGAACCGGGTAGGCGGCGGTGCCGATCTCCGGCACCCATTGCCGTATGTACAGGCCGTGCGGGTCATGCTCATGCGCCTGCTTGGCCGGCGAATAGATGCGCAGCGTGTTGATGCCGGTGGTGCCCGCCTGCATCTGCATCTGGCTCCAGTGGATGCCGGGCTCGAAGTCCAGGAATTGCCGTGCGAGGAACAGGCCCGGCTCGCGCCAGTGCAGCCACAGGTGATAGGCCGCGAAGCTGACCAGCATGGCCCGCATGCGGAAGTTCAGCCAGCCGGTGGCGCGCAGCTGGCGCATGCAGGCATCCACCATCGGAAAGCCCGTGCGGCCCTCGCTCCAGGCCTGCAGGCGCTCGCGATCGATGGCCTGCAGCTCGATGCCGTCACCGGGTCGCAGCCCGTCTGCCGAGCGTGCGAAGTTGCGCCACTCGATCGCCGGTTCATCCTCCAGCTTCTGCATGAAGTGGCAGTGCCAGCGCAGCCGCCCGGCAAAGCCGCGCAGGCCGTAGGCGAGTTCGCGGCTGGCGGTGCCGCGGATGGCGCGCTCGGTGGCCTGGTGCACGCTGCGCAGCGAGACGGTGCCGAAAGCCAGATGTTCAGACAGCCGGCTGCAGCCCGTCGCGGCGGTGAGCGGGCTGGACAGGTTTTGCCGGTAGCCGAGCGCGCGCCCGTCAATAAAGTCGGTCAGCGTGGCTTGCGCGGCAGCTTCGCCGGCCGCCGGCAGCACGAGACGAGGTTCATCGATGCCCAGATCGCGCAAGGTCGGCACCGGCTGTGCGAGCGCGAATCCCGGTGCCACGCGGAAGCCCGGGGGCGGTGACACGGGCGACGCGTCCATGCGCTGCTGCCAGCGCTCGGCCCAGCCATTGCGGTCTTTCAGGCGGCGCACTACGCCGGTCTGCGGCCATTCGGTCCACGTCACGCCCTGCGTGCGGCACCAGCGCGCCACCGCCTTGTCCCGTGCGTAGCTCCAGCCGGGACCGGTTTCTTCATGGCTGAACAGGTGCGTGAAAGCGAATTCGCGGCGCAGTTGCGCCAGCACCTGCACCGCGTCGCCCACGCGCACGAGCAGCGGCAGCCCGCGCGCAGCCAGCGCCTCGGCCAGCGGCGCCACGCACTTCAGCAGGTAGGCGACATGGCGCGGGTGGCATTCCGGACTGCGCAGCCAGTCCGGCTCGATGATCACCAGCGCCAGCGCGCCATCGAAGTGCTGTGCTTCGGCCAGCGGCGCATGGTCGGCCAGGCGCAGGTCGCGCTTGAACCAGACGAGCGCGCCAGTCATGCGTCGGCCTTCCGTGACACCCGCGACCACCACTGCGAAAACGAGTCGCAGCGACGCTCGACCGGCGGGAACAGCGCGGGCGCGGCCCTGCAGTCGGCCCACTGGCCGAGCCAGGGCGCCAGGTGAGGCTCGACGATGGCGCACACCCGGCATGCGCTGCGCAGCGCGCTGCCGATGGCCGATGCGTCGCCGTACCAGCGTATGGGCGCCAATTCCGCCATGCGCCGACCGACGAAGCGCCAGCGCTGTCGGCTCCACGGCCAGACGCGGTGGAAGTCTGCAACGAAGAGGCCGATCACCACTGCATCGGCCGGCAGATCCGACGGCAACTCGCACAGGTTCCACGGGTGCACCAGCCACACGTCGCGACCGGCCACCGCCGCCGCATCGGGTGCGGTCAGGCCCGCATCGTCAGGTGGTGAGGTGTGGAATGCCGGCTCCGGCAGGGGAGGGATGGCGCTGCGGATCGCGTCGTCGGTGCGCGGCACCGGGCCGGGGCTGCGCGCCAGCCCGTCGAGCGCTTCGTAGGACGTGTCGATCACGCTGCCCGGACTGTGCCAGGCCGCAGGCGCGTAGCGCGCGACGTTGTCGGCATTGAACAGGTAGGGTTTGTGGCTGCCGGTGCCGGCCACCCATTGCCAGCTGAGGTGGTTGCTGGCCAGGTCGCCGTCGAGCAGATGGCCGTAGAGCCAGTCGGCGCCGGTGCGCCAGTGCACCTTGCGCATGTGCACCACATAGCTGGCCAGCCACATGCGGGCGTGGTTGTGCAGCGTGCCGGTGGCATGGAGTGTGCGCACCGCCTGGTCCACCACCGGCACACCGGTCGAAGCCTGGCGGATGTCGGCCGGCAGTTCGCGCGCATAGGCTTCGTCAGGCAGCGGTCCCGGGTGCAGCGACTGCAGGATGCCGCTGCCGCGCTTTGCCCAGACGTGACGGAAGTACTCGCGCCAGCCCAGTTCGAACACGAACTTGTGCTGCACGTCCAGCGCATGGCGCGCGGCCACGCCGGCCAGTACCTCGGGCAGCGTGACGAAGCCGTGCGTGATGTAGGGCGACAGGCCGCTGACAGCGCCATCGATCGCGTTGCGCGTGCGTGCATAGGCCGACGGCTGCACCGCGGCGATGCGCGCGCGGGCGGCAGCCATCGTCGGAACGAAGATCTCAGACATCGAGCATCGCCTGTCGGGTGTTCGCCGCCGCGCTTTGTGCTGTGCCGACCTCGCCGCGCCGGATGGCTGCGGCACGTTGCCTGACCGCCTGCTTCTGTGCGTCACTCAGGCGCGCCACATTCTTCACCTGCAGCGCCATGCGCGGGTTGGCGGCCAGCGTGGACTCGTGACGCATCAGGAAGTCCCAGTACAGCGTGGTGAACGGGCACGCGCCGTCGCCGGTGCGCTGTGCCGGGTCGTAGCGGCAGCCCCGGCAATGCGGGCTCATGCGCTGGATGTATTTGCCGGTCGCTACATAGGGCTTGCTGGCCATCAGGCCGCCGTCGGCGTACTGGCTCATGCCCAGCGTGTTCGGCAGTTCCACCCATTCGACCGCATCGACGTAGACCGCCAGATACCAGGCATGCACCTGCTGTGGCTGCACGCCATACATCAGCGCGAACAGGCCGGTGACCATCAGGCGCTGGATGTGGTGGGCGTAGCCGTGCTGCAGCGTCTGTGCGATCGCATCGCGCAGGCAGGCCATGTCGGTGGCGCCGGTCCAGTACCAGGCCGGCAGGTCTTCGTGGGCGTCGAGTGCGTTGAGCGCGGCATAGCCGGGCATGCGGGTCCAGTAGATGCCGCGCACATACTCGCGCCAGCCGAGGATCTGCCGCACGAAGCCTTCGACGCCGGCCAGCGGTGCCGCGCCCGCGCGGTATGCCGCCACGGCTGCAGCCACCACTTCGCGCGGATTCAGCAGCTTCAGATTCAGCGCTGCCGCCAGCTGCGCGTGGTACAGCCAGGGCTCGCCCGGCCACATCGCGTCCTGGTAGCGGCCGAACAGCGGCAGGCGTTCGGAGATGAAACGCTGCAACGCAACGAGCGCCTGTTCGCGCGTCACCGGCCAGGCGAAGCCGTCGAGCCGGCCGGGGTGGCTGGCGAAGCGCGCCTCGACCAGCGCGATGACCTCGCGCGTGAGCGCGTCGGGTTCGAACACCGTGCGTGGCGGGACCGCGCCGGGGCCGGAGGCGCCAAACGCTTCGCGGTTGTCGGCATCGAAGTTCCACTGACCGCCTTCGGGCTGATCGCCCTGCATCAGGATGCCGTGACGCCTGCGCATCTCGCGATAGAAGAACTCCATGCGCAGCGACTTGCGGCCTTGCGCGTGTGCCGCGAAGTCGCGCACGCTGCAGTAGAAATGGCGGTCGTCGCGGATGTCCAGCGGCAGCCCGTGCGCCTGAGCCACCTCCCTGATCGCCTGCAGTACCCGCCAGTCGCCCGGGGCGGTCATCACCAGCCGTGCGGGGCGCAGGCGTTCGACGTCGGCATGCAGTTGCGCCTGCAGACTGCCCCGGTTGGCGGAATCATCGAGCCGGGTGTAGTGCGGCGTGCGGCCGGCCGCGCGCAGCGCTTGCGCGAAGTGGCGCATCGCGGCCAGGAACATCACCGTGCGCGGCTTGCTCGACCATACGTGCGTCGATTCATCGGCCACTTCGGCCATCCAGACCGCGTCCCGTGCCGCATCGAAACCATCGAAGGCGGCGGCGTCGAGGTCGAGCTGGTCGCCCAGCACGAGCACCAGCTGGTGCAGCTCAGCCACGGCCAGCCCTGGCACGCCGGCAGGCGTCGGAGCAGAACTTCACTTCGTCCCAGGTACGCGCCCAGCGCCGGCGCCAGGTCATCGGCCGGCCACATGCCGCGCAGGGCTTGCAGGGCAGGGCGGCCTTGTTGCCGCGGAATGCGTGGGCGGGTGGTGTCATCGGCGATGCATCCGGTTTGCGTTGGTAGTGCTGCAGGATGGTTGATGACTCATGTTACCCAGACCGGTTTCAATATCGTTTCAACTAGTGAGTTTGCTCCATGAATTTCGATAAAATACGAGTCAATTCGGATTCAAAAGAGAGGCGGCGGGCTTCGAGCCCCGACATGAGCAAAACTGCGGATTCATCGAAAGCATCGCTTTACCGCAGCGGTGCGGTGGCGCGCATGCTGCGCATCCCGGTGGCGACGCTGCGTGTCTGGGAGCGCCGCTATGCCTTGACGGACACCGCCCTGTCGCCCGGCGGCCAGCGCCTGTATTCGGCCGAAGACGTACGTCGCCTGGCGCAGCTCAAACAGCTGGTCGATCTCGGCCACGCCATCGGCAGTCTGGCGTCGCTGGACATGGCGCAGCTTCAGCGCGTGGCGTCGACACATGCACGAACGCTGATCGCCACGCAGACCGGGCGAGCTGCGACCGAGACCCCGGCGCGGGATATCCAGGCCTGGCGCCTGGTGGTGGTCGGCAGGACACTGGGCGCGCGCCTGCAGCGGCCGGCACTGTTGCGGCAGCTGGGCAGACCGTTGGAGATGCTGGGGCCGTTTGTCGACGTGGCACAGGCTGCTGCCGCGCTGGCGGATGGCCGGCCTGCCGATGCCTGGCTGCTGCACGAACCGCAGCTTGCCGCCGGCTGGCTGGCTGTCATCGATGCCGTGGCGCCCGCGCAGGCGCAAGTGCCCAAGGCGGTGCTCTACGGCTTTGCCGCCGACGCAGTGTGCGAGGACCTGGCGGCGAGCGGCGTGGCGCTGCTGCGCGAGCCCCAGCCCGACGTGGTGCTGGCGCAGTGGCTGCGCCGCTGGGCCGGGGCCTCGGCGGTGTCGTCACCCGGGCCATCCGTCACCATCGGTTCTGCTGGCGATGCCGTTGCGCCGCGGCGATGGGACGATGCCGCGCTGGCCGACTTTGCGGCCCTGTCGACGACCGTGGCCTGCGAGTGCCCGCGGCACGTGGCCGAACTGTTGACGCAACTGTCTCGGTTCGAGGCCTACAGCGCGCAATGCGCACACCGCAGCCCGGCCGATGCCGAACTGCATGCCTGTCTGGGGCGGGCGGCCGCCGACGCCCGCGTGCGCTTCGAGGCAGTTCTGGAACAGGTGGCGCTGCACGAGGGACTGCTGTTGCCGCCCTCGTCGGCGTGACGACGGCCCGCCCGGGCGGAAGGCTTCACACATTGCCGTGGGCGGGAACCGTGGCGTCCGATCTTGTGCGTCGCGGATGCCCCTGCGGCCGTTAATCCCATGCGTGCTGTTCCGCCGGTCGCCGACGCCGTTGAACCTCCCGGCAGCGTTCAGGTTGACCGGATGCCCGCGGCCGGGCATCCGCCAGTCTGCGCGGTCGCGCCGGCTCAGGCCAGCGGCAGTCCGGTTGCGTCGAACATGCCTTCGAACAGGATGGAGCTGAGGTAGCGTTCGCCCGAATCCGGCAGCACGACGACGATGGTCTTGCCGGCGTTTTCCGGGCGCTTGGCCAGACGCACCGCCACCGCGGTTGCCGCGCCGCAGGAAATGCCGGCCAGGATGCCTTCCTCGCGTGCCAGACGGCGGGCGAAGTCGATGGCGTCCTCGTTGCTGACCTGTTCGATGTCATCCACCACCGACAGATCCAGCACGTCCGGCACGAAGCCGGCACCGATGCCCTGGATCTTGTGCGGTGCGGGCTTCAGCGGCTCGCCGGCGCGCTTCTGCGTCAGGATGGGGCTGGCGGTCGGCTCGACCGCGACCGAGCGCACGTTCTTGCCGCGCACCTGCTTGAAGTAGCGCGACACGCCGGTGATGGTGCCGCCAGTGCCCACGCCGGCGACGAAAATGTCCACGTTGCCGTCGGTGTCCTCCCAGATTTCCGGGCCGGTCGTGGTTTCGTGGATCTTCGCATTGGCCGGGTTCTTGAACTGCTGCAGCAGCACGTAGCGGTCCGGGTCCGACGCCAGGATTTCCTCCGCCTTGGCGATTGCGCCGCTCATGCCCTTGGCACCTTCGGTCAGCACCAGCTTGGCGCCATAGGCGAGCAGCAGCTTGCGTCGTTCGATGCTCATGGTTTCCGGCATCGTCAGCGTCAGCGGTATGCCGCGTGCCGCAGCGACGAAGGCCAGTGCGATGCCGGTGTTGCCGCTGGTTGGTTCGACCAGTTCCTTGCCCGGCCCGAGCAGGCCGCGCTGTTCGGCGTCCCACACGAGCGCGGCGCCGATGCGGCATTTGACCGAGTAGGCGGGATTGCGGCCTTCGACCTTGGCCAGCACGGTCGCGCCGGCACCGTCGGTGACGCGATTCAGTCTGATCAGGGGGGTGCGTCCGATGGACAGTGCGTTGTCAGCAAACCAATGGGCCACGGAAGTTCTCCTTCGACGAACGGGTAAGGATGGAAAGGCGGTCAGGATGCGCGGGGGGCAGGCCCGCCATGCCGGTCGGCACGCCCTGCTTGAGGCCAATACTTTATACGTCCGGTGCCGCGCTGACGAAACAACATGAAATGCAAAGGATTGCAGGCGCAAGGGAAAGGGGACGTCACGGTGAGTCTTCCGGCCTCGAGCATCGCCGTGAGGTGGCGCACCGGGCGACCCGCCGGCGAAACTCCCACGATCAAGGGATACCCGCGGCGGGAGCGATGCGGAACAATGGGCGCGATGCTGCGACTTTTCCTCATCCTTGCCTGGCTCTTCTCGACGCCGTGCCTCGCCGACCCGTCCGACGAATACTGGCGGGCGGATTTCCTGGCCGTCGACAGTGCAGCGCTGCCGCGTGCCGACGATCCGGGCTGGCGCAGCGTGACGCTGCCGCACGCGCTGCACGACGAGGCACCGCAGGGCACCGGTGGCTGGTTCCGCTTCCGCGTCCGGGCACCGGCCGGGACGGCCGAACCGCTCGGTCTCTACCTGTGGTGGCTCAACCTCAACGGCGCCTTCTATTTCAACGGCGAATTCCTGGGCGACGGCGGACGGTTCTCGGAACCGATCTCGCGCAACTGGAACCGGCCCTTCTTCTTCGTGCTGCCGGCGCGGCTGTGGCAGCCGGGCGACAACGAAATCCTGATCCGCATCCGCAGCGATCCGGGCTGGGGCCTGCTGTCGCCGCTTGAGGTCGGGCCGGTGTCACGGCTGCGGCCGGATTACGAGTGGCGCAGCTTCCTGCAGGTGGATCTGGCGCGCGGCCTGACCATCACGCTGCTGGTCGCGGCTGCGCTGGTGCTGGTCGTGTGGTGGCGCCGGCGCCATGACCCGCAGTACTTCTGGTTCGGGCTGGCCTGTCTGATGTGGGGCCTGTTCTCGACCTATCTGGTGGTGCGCGATCCACCGGTGTCCGGCGCGGTGTTCCGCTGGACCTCGCATCTGGCGCTGGACGCCTGGGCGGTCTGCATGGCCCTGTTCGTCAACCGCTATCTCGGCATCCGCCAGCCGCGCGCGGAACGGGTGCTGGCGCTGGTCGTGCCGGCCGCCGGCCTGCTGTCGGCGATGCCGGCCGTGCTGTGGCAGGGCTACGCCTTTGCGCTGTCGCACGGCCTTACCTTCCTGATCATCGCCTGGCAGGCGGTGCGCGTGTATGGCCGCTGGCGCAATGGCCGCTGGCGCGAGCATTCGCTGCTGGGCATCGCGCTGGGTGCCTTGCTGCTGGCCGGCCTGCACGACCTGCTGCTGGCCGCGCCGCTGCATGGCCTGCCGGAGGGGCTGGCGCGCATCCGCCTGAAATACCATTTCATCCTGCTGTATCTGGCGGCGCCGGTGGTATTGCTGTTCCTGACCGGTCATCTGGGGCGGCGCTTCGCCGCGGCGCTGACCGATGCCGAAACGCTCAACCTCGAACTGGAATCACGGGTGGCGGCCAGTGCCAGGGAACTGGCCGCCAGCTACGAACGCCGCGCACTGCTGGAGCGGGAATCGGCGACGTCCGAAGAGCGCGAGCGCATCTATCGCGACCTGCATGACGACATCGGCGCCAAGCTGCTGTCGCTGACCATACGCGCCAAAAATGCCGGGGATGCCGATATCGCGCGGTCGGCGCTGCAGGATCTGCGCGACGTCGTGTCACGATCATCGCGGCCGGATGCACCGCTGACCGACCTGCTGGCCGATTGCCGTGCCGAAATGGAAAGCCGCTGCTCGGCGGCTGGCGTGCGCCTGGTATGGGATCAGTCGGACGATCTGCCGGAGCGCACCATGACGGCTGCGGAGGCGCTCAACCTCTGCCGCATCCTGCGCGAGTCGGTGTCCAACGTGCTGCGCCACGCCGGTGCGCGCTGCCTGTCGATCGGCATCCGCTTCTCGCGCGGGCATTACCGGATATCGGTGGAGGACGACGGCAACGGCAAGCCGCGCACGCCGGGCCGGGGCATGCGCAACATGATGGCGCGCGCGGCCCAGCTGAACGGTTCCATCGACTGGACCTGGGAAGGGCAGGGCTGTCTGGTGATGTTCGAGTTTCCTGCTGCGCTGCAGCCGGACGGGCAGAAATCGTAGATCGGGCCGACCTCAGAACACCGTTGTCACGGTCAGGTAGAGCGTGTTCGGTGCCGCCGTGTTCTTCGCCTTCAGTGTCGTGGCGCCGACCAGCGACACGAAGCCGGGGAAGCTGTGCTCCTTGCGCAGATAGCCGGGGATGCCGTTCCAGGTCAGGCCGACATAGCCGAGCAGGAAGTGGAAATCGGAACCCGCTTCGAGTCCCGATACATCCTGTCCGGATGGCGACGAGTAGTGGTCCTTGCCGCCATGGGCGTATTCCAGCCGGCCCGACACGCGCCAGCTGCCCAGCGTGTAACCGGTTTCGGTGGTCACCTCGAACGGGTTGGTACGGTTGCGCGTCAGCCGTTCCAGCCGGCTGGCCGGCACCAGTAGTTCATTGGCGCTGCGCGCGCGCGCCCTCACGTGATCCGAGGTCTGCAGCGTGTACTGGGCGGACAGCAGCAGGTCCCACTGCGGCGTGAGCTTGCGGGTATGCAGCAGACCCAGCAGCAGGTCGTCGGTGCCGTCGGCCATCACCATCTGCATCAGATCGTTGGGATCGGCCTGCCGGGCGACGCCGATGCGCACGGTCGGCGCGAAGACGGTGGCGTGGTTCTCGCCCTTGTCGAAGCGCCAGCGCAGACCGATCAGCGGGTCAAGATCGCTTTCCCAGTCGCTCGAACGGATGGGCTTGTAGCCATAGACATTGGTCAGCAGGCCCTGGACCGCCTGGGTGGCGGTGGTGGCGCCGGGCACGACCATGCCGGGCGGGACGGTGCCTGGCCGCACCGATGCACGGACCCGGTTGTGCGTCTCGCCATGGCCGATCTGGAAGCCGACCGTGATGTCCTCGGTCAGACCGTAGCCGACGGTCAGCCGGGCCTGCGTGCCGGTCATGCGCGCCGACAGGTCGGTCGTGCCCAGGCTGGCGCCCGGGCCGAAAAAGCCGAGCGCGGGAAAGATCGATGCGTTGAGCTTGAGTCCGTTGTATTCCGACAGCAGCGCCTGCCGGTCACCGTGGGAATCGAATTCGTCCTTGGCCCAGATGCGGCGCGTTTCCAGACGCACTGCAGACCGCCCCTTGGGCAGCATGTCGGCGCCAAGTGCGCCGGGAGCAGCCAGTTCCTGTGCCTGTACCGCGGGAATGACGAAAAAGCCAAGACATGACGCCAGCACAACGCCCCGGCAAAAAGAGCGCGGGGCAAACCAAAACCGAAACATCGTTTTTCCTTTTTATCCCCCCTGAATGGGGGTGTCGGTCTGCTGCAAAAGCCGCTATTTTGCGGTCAAGAGGGTGAATTGTGAAAAATTGTCTGCTTGTGGAAGATGTTCTGGAGGCCGCCGAATGGCTGGCGCAGGCTGTGCGCGCCAGTTTTCCGGGGGTCGAGGTCTGTCCGGTGGCCAGTCTGGCCGAGGCACGAGCCTGGCTGGCGGCGCATCCGGCACCTGATCTGGCGCTGATCGATCTGGGGCTACCGGACGGCAATGGCGTGGACCTGATCGCGGAGCTGAACCTGCGCTCGCCCGATACCGTGTGCGTGGTGGCCAGCATCTACGATGACGATCAACACGTCTTCCCGGCGCTGCGCGCCGGCGCCCAGGGTTATCTGCTGAAGGATCAGGGGCAGGATGCGATTGCCGAACTGCTCAAGGGCATCATCGGCGGCCGGCCGCCGCTGTCGCCGGCCGTCGCCCGCAAGATGCTGTCGCATTTCCGGGTCGAGCCTGCGCTGTCGATGCCGGTATTGACCGAGCGGGAAACCGAGGTGCTGCGCCTGATCGCCAAGGGCCTGACCACGGTCGAGGTGGCACGACTGCTGGGCATCAGCGCCAATACCGTGCCGTCATACGTCAAGGAAATCTACCGCAAGCTCAATGTGTGCTCGCGCGCCGAGGCCGCCGTGACCGCGCGCAACATGGGTCTGGTGTAAGCAGCGTCGACACCCCCGGGCAGGGGATGCCCTCCGCCGTCACGCGCCGGTAGTCTGGCTGCATCCGTTTTACCGCAAGGATGAAGCCATGAATCTCAGCAAGCCCTGTCTCGCCGCACTGATTTCAATTTCGCTCGGAGCGGTGCCTGCCGCGGCGATGGCGATCGACCTGACCACGCTGCCGGGCGTCGCGATCAGCACGCCCAACCCGTATTTCTTCTCGTCCTCGAATGGTCCCAAGGACCTTATCCTCGACAACAATTTCGACACCTACTGGAATGGCGGCGCCTACGCCGATTACGTGCAGGTGGATTTCGGCGCGGCCTACGTGTTCGATCGCATCGAGCTCTACGGCAATCCCGGCTACGTCAACAACTTCCAGGTTCTGGCGAGTCTGGACGGTACGGCCTGGAGCGTCATCGCAAGCGGTACGTATCACAACGAGAGCGCGCTGTCGGGTTCGAGAAAGTTCGGTGCGGCAGTCGACTTCGCCGCCGCCGGTGCGCCGACCGGCCGCTATCTGCGCTATGGCCAGAGTTCCGGTCCGCAGTGGGCGTATCTGGGCGAACTGGAAGTCACCGGTCATCTGCCCGTCGCAGCCGCACCCGCGGTCCCCGAACCGGAAACCTGGGCCTTGCTGCTGGCCGGTCTCGGCCTGATCGGCGTTGCCGCAAGACGCCGATGAAGCGGATTTGATGCAGTTTGTGAAATCGCGGAACCCGTTCGAAAAATGCACGCTGCAGGCAGTTGATGGTGAATGAATATGCAGCACGGCAATACCTGAATCAAAAAATAATCGAACTCCGGTACCTCCCGGATTGCCGACATGGCTATGCCTGCCTGCATCCGTCGTGGTTACCCGATAAGAAAGAGGTCAGAGATGAAACGTTTCAGCCTTGCGCTGGCCGTCGCCGCCAGCCTGTCTGCCGGTGGCGCCCATGCCGTCAGTCCCACGCCTGTCAATCTGCTGGTCAACGGCTCCTTCGAGATGCCGTCCTATTCCTCGATCGGCGATCACTTCTTTCCGTCGGGTTCGACCGACATCACCGGCTGGACGGCGATCGGTCCGGGCGAGACGCAACTGTCCTATCACCCGACCTGTACCGACGGCAACCAGTGTGTCGATCTCACTGGCATCTACGGCTATGACAAGGGGCTCCGGTCCGACGTGATGCAGACCGTGGTGGGCCGCACCTACCGGCTGAGCTTCGATCTCGGTAACGTCATCGCGCCGGGTTTCGGCAGTTCGACCGTCAGCGTCAGCATCAACGATGGCGCCCCGGTGCTGTTCACCAATGTCGTCAACGCCGATCCGAGCGGATTCGAGTGGGAATCGAAGTCGATGGACTGGATAGCCGATGCGGCGAGCGCACGCATCACCTTCCTCGGTGTGGCCAACGGCAGCCTGAGCAACAACGCCGGCATCCTGCTGGACAAGGTCGTGTTCAGCGCGGTACCCGTTCCCGAACCCGAAGCCGCCGCACTGATGCTGGCCGGTCTGGGCGTGATCGGCCTGATGGCGCGCCGCGGCGTCCGCAGCTGATTCGTGCCGATCTCTGAAGACAACAAAAAGGAATCCTCGATGAAAACCAGACCTCTTTCCCTTGTTTCCCTGCTGTCCGCAGCCGGTGCCATCGCCCTGCTGTCCGCGCCGGTACAGGCGGCCTGGACCATCACCGGGTTCGGTCCCGCGGCATGGGGCAGTTCCGATGCCGCACTGGGCCTGAACGTCGGCAGCACGATCGAGGATTTCGAGGACACGGAGCTCGCTGCCGGCCTGAAGATACAGGTCAGTGCCTCGAGCAGCGGCAGCTACGGTCCGACGTCGACCCTGCCGGCGGTGTTCGATCCGTTCGCCGACCCCAACGGCAACGCCTTCAGCACCTATCCCTGCGGCAATGCCGGCTGTTCCAGCCGCTGGGACGGCACGCATGCGCTGATCAATACCGGCAACAACCAGTCGGCCTGGTACGGCAGCACCAGCGCGTGGGGCGACCTGACCTTCACCTTTGCCGGTGGCGTGAAGCAGATCGGTTTCAGCCTGCAGCAGAACGAACACACGGTGAACGTCTATCTGAACGGCAGCCTGTTCACCGCCATCGGCGGCGGCGGTGGCGGTCGTACCGGTTACTTCCGCATCGATGCCTCCGGCCTGTCGGCACCCATCACCTCGATGAAGCTCGATGGAACCATCTACGACGCCTGGGTGGTCGATCACCTGGCCTTCACCGCCGCTGTGCCCGAGCCGGACAGCTACGCGCTGATGCTGGCCGGTCTTGGCGTGACGGGTCTGATCGCCCGCCGCCGTCTTTCCACCTGAACTTTCCCCGGGGTCCTCATGAAATCCATTCTTTTCCCGCTCTCGCTGGTCGCCATGCTGGCATCCGGGGCCGCCCGCGCCGACAACCTGCTGGTCAATCCGGGCTTCGAACTGCCGCCCGGCAACAGCTATGTCGCCCTGCTCGGCAACAGCAGCGCCATCACCGGCTGGAAAACCGTGCTGAGCGGTGTCGAGTGGTTCAATGCAGCACCCTACGGCGGTGCCGCCGACGGCGTCATGATCGTGGATCTGGCCAACTACACCTACCTGAGTGGCGGCGGCATCGAGCAGACCTTCGCCACCGAGGTCGGCCGGACCTATGACCTCGCGTTCAGCCTCGGCACTCTGGCGGGCTACGGCCGTGACGGCACCGCGCACATCGACGTCACTGTCGCAGGCAGCAGCACCGGCTATGACCTGGTCAACCACACCGCCCATACCGCGTGGACGCCGGTCAGTCTGAGGTTCCAGGCGACGGGTGCAACGACCACGCTGCGCTTCACCAATACCCAGAATCCCAATCTCCACTTCGCCTATGTCGACGGCGTTTCGGCCGTGGCAGCGGTGCCGGAACCCGAATCCTGGGCGCTGATGCTGGCCGGCCTGGGGCTGATGGGCGCAGCGGCGCGTCGCCGCAGTCAGGTCTGACCCGGCGTATCCGCGCCGGGACGGGGTGGCGGTGACGCTGCTCCGGCCGGCGCGTTTTCGTGGCCTGTTGTCCTGATCGATCCCCGCAACGGCTTTCCTGTGCTCTGACGGCAGCTGTGCCGTCGATGTGTACGGTTTGGGGATCGATCCTTTTTTGTCGTCCACCGTCTGTGGTCCGACTTTCCGGCAGCGCGCTCGCGCTGCGTTGTCGTACGTCAAATGCCGGTCGGCACTGCTCTCGTAAAGTGCGAAGCGGCCTGATCCGGTCATGGGTCTGGCTGGTGTGGGTGCGGCCACAGCGACCGCGATTTTTCCCGTTCTCGCCATGCGAGCCTGGCGCGGATACGCCAGATGATGTCGAAGCCTGCACCGTCCGTCCGCTGGCCGGCGTTGAGGACCAATCACTGTAAAATCCGCCGGTTCGTGTGACTGTCCGCCAATAACGACACTGCTGCGCCGGCCTGACTGGTGCAAGGTCCACCCACCGCTCAGGGAATTCGCCCAGATAATGCGTAACCCCGCACCCGCCGCCACGGCTGCCACCGTTCTGATCGTTGATGACATGCCGGAGAACCTGGAGGTTCTGGACGGTCTGCTGCGTGGCGCCGGCTACCGGGTGAAGGCCGCCAACAACGGCCGAACGGCATTGCGCCTCGCCCGCGAAGGCGACAGGCCGTCGCTGGTGCTGCTGGACGTGATGATGCCGGGCATGGATGGCTATGCGGTACTGGATCAGTTGCGTGACGATCCGGCCACCTGCGACATACCGGTCATCTTCGTCACCGCGCTGGCCGAGGTCCGTGACGAGGAAGCCGGACTGGCGCAAGGCGCGGTCGACTACATCACCAAGCCGCTGAAGCCCGCGATCGTGCTGGCGCGCGTGCGCACCCAGCTGCAGGCCAAACTGGCGCGCGATCTGCTGCGTGACCAGAACGCCTGGCTGGAAAGCGAGGTCGCCCGCCGCATGGCCGAAAACGACCGCATCCAGGCGGTCAGCATCCGTGCCCTGGCCAGCCTCGCCGAAACGCGGGACCGCGAGACCGGCGCGCACATCCTGCGCACGCAGACCTATGTGCGCATGCTGGCCGAAGAACTCCGCACGCATCCGCGCTTTGCGGCGACGCTCACGCAGGAATACATCGACCTGCTGGCGCGATCCGCACCGCTGCACGACATCGGCAAGGTGGGCATTCCCGATCAGATCCTGCACAAATCGGGGAAGCTCGACGGGGCCGAGTGGGACATCATGAAGACCCATGCCGAACTCGGTGCGCGCGCCATCGAATTCGCCGAGCGCGACAACGGCACGCCGGTCGCCTTCCTGGCACTGGCCAAGGAAATCGCGCACTGGCATCACGAGCACTGGGACGGAACCGGCTATCCGGATGCGCTGGCAGGTGACGCAATTCCGCTGTCGGCGCGTCTGATGGCGCTGGCCGACGTATTCGACGCGATGATGTCGCAGCGCGTCTACAAGTGCGCCCTTGCGGCCGAGGACGTCAGGAACGACATACTCGGCAAGCGTGGCACGCACTTCGATCCAGACGTGGTCGATGCCTTCGTCGCCTGTTACGAAAATTTCGTCGAGATCGCGAGACAGCATGCCGACGTCCGCTGACACCGTGAAGGCGCCCGATCTCGCCGCGACGCGGCGCCGGTCAAGGAGGTGCGTGTTTCTCGTCACCGCCGGTTACGTGCTGGTTTCGGCGCTGTGGATACTGCTGTCGGACCAGGCGCTTGACCGACTGGTGCCGTCGCCGCCCGAACTTCACACCCGGCTGAGCATATACAAGGGCTGGTTTTTCGTTTCTGTCACGGCCGTCGGGCTGTATCTGCTGATGAGCGGGCAGGTCGCCCGGCTGCTCGATGCGCTTACGCGTCAGGAAGCGGCGCAGGCGGAGCGCACCCGCGCAGTGGCGCTGCTCGATTCGTTCGTGAACAGTTCGTCCGATCCGATGTTCGCCAAGGATGTGGAAGGCCGCTACCTGCTGTTCAATCCCGAATCGTGCCGATTGACGGGAAAGCGCGCGGCGGATGTGCTGGGCAAGGATGACCATGCGGTTCATCCGCCTGCCGGCGCGGCACAGGTCATGGCCAATGACCGCGAGGTGATCGAAGGCGGCCAGGTCGTCCGTTTCGAGGAAAGACTGCCAACCGCCGACGGCGAGCGGGTGTACCTGAGTACGAAGGGACCGCTGCGCGATGCCGAAGGCAATCTGCTCGGCACCTACGGCATCGCACGCGACATCACCGAGCGGATACAGTCGGAAGAGGCGCTGCGCGACAGCGAACTGCGTTTCCGCATGCTGTTCGAGAATTTCCCGGTGGCCTACCAGTCGCTGGATGAACAGGGGCGCTTCCTGCATGTCAATCCGGTGCTGTGCCAGATGCTCGGCTACGAGGAGGGCGAATTGCTCGGGCGCAGTTTCAGCGATGTCTGGATGCCGCACCTGCGCAGTGCCTTCCCTGCAACCTTCGAATGCTACAAGCGCAATCTCACGCTGCAGGGCGAAGTACGGCTGCAGCACCGCGACGGTCATGAAATCGTCGTGTGGGCAGTCGGGCGCGTGCAGTCGGACGCGCAGGGCAAGTTCATGCGTACCCACTGCGTCCTGGCCGACATCACCGAGCGCACGGCCGCCGCCGTGGCAGTGCAGGAACGCGAAACCGTGCTGCGTGAAATGGGCGAAATGGCGCATATCGGTGCTTGCGAACTCGATGTGCGGACAGGGTTGCTGACCGCTACCGAAGAGGTCGATCGCATCTACGAGACCGAACCGCAGCGCACGGTTCCGCTCGGCGAGCGTCTGGCGCTCTATCTGGACGACAGTCGTGCGCGCTTTGAAGCGGCGTTGAAGGCGGCGACCGAACACGCCGAACCCTACGACCTCGAACTTGAAATCATGACTGCCCGCGGAAACCGGAAGTGGGTCAGGGTTGTGGGTTCAGCGGTCGGCGAGGCGGGCCAGGTGATCCGCCTGCGCGCCGCGCTGCAGGACGTGACCGAACGCAAGCTGGCCGAGCAATCGATACGGATGCTGTCGCGTGCAGTGGAACAAAGTCCGGCCGGTGTCGTCATCACCGACCGGACAGGGCACATCAGTTACGCCAACGATGCCTTCGTACTCCTGTCGGGGCGCGCAAAGCCCGCGCTGATCGGCAGCGACCTGCGCTTTCTGTATCCGCCTGCCGGGCGGACGCAGCAGATGTGGCTCGCATTCGATGAAGGGCGCGCCTGGCAGGGCGAATTCGTCGGATTGCGTGGCAATGGTCGGGAATCGCTCGAATTTCTGGGCATGACGCCGATCCGCCAGCCGGACGGCCTGATCACGCACTTCGTGACCGTCGTGCAGGACATTTCCGAGCGCAAGCGCATGGAGGAGGAACTGCAGCGCCACCGCGACAGGCTTGAGGAGCAGGTGCAGACCCGAACGTCGGAACTGGCGGTCGCCAAGGAGAGCGCCGAATCGGCCAGCCGTTCCAAGAGCGCGTTCCTGGCCAACATGAGCCATGAAATCCGGACGCCGATGAATGCCATCGTCGGCCTGACGCATCTGCTGTCCCAGACCGCGCTGGATGCGGCACAGCGGGAGCGGCTCAGGAAGATCGTGGATGCGGCCGGGCACCTGCAGAACATCCTCGACGACGTACTCGACCTGTCGAAGATCGAGGCCGACAAGGTGTCGATCGAAAAGGTCAACTTCTCGATCGAGGCCCTGTTCGATCAGACCTACTCGATGATGCTCGAACGCGCGCGCGAACGCGGCCTGTACCTGCATACCAGCCATGAAGGCGTGCCGCCGGTGTTGTGCGGCGATGTCACCCGTCTGCGGCAGGCACTGCTCAATTACCTGAGCAATGCGGTCAAGTTTACCGAGCATGGCGGCATCACGCTGAGTGCGCGCCTGGTCGAGAAGACCGGCGATCAGGTCGGCGACAGCGTGCTGGTCCATTTCGAGGTACGGGATACCGGCGTCGGTATCGCACCGACCGATCTGGCGCGCCTGTTCGTCAGTTTCGAGCAGGCGGATGCGTCGACCACGCGCAAGTACGGTGGCAGCGGATTGGGTCTGGCGATCACCCGCCGTCTGGCGCAACTGATGGGGGGCGATGCCGGTGCGACCAGCACGCCGGGAAGCGGCAGCACGTTCTGGTTCAGCGCGCGGCTGGCCATAGGTGCCAGCGAGCTGACGCCGGTGCTGACTCAGGGTACGGCGCAGGGTGCGGTGGCCAGGTTGCGCGACGAGTTTGCCGGCGCCAGGCTGCTGCTGGTGGAAGACAATCCGATCAATCGCGAGGTCGCACTGGCGCTGCTCGCGGAGGCGGGCCTGAACGCCGATATCGCCGCCGATGGCGTCGAGGCGCTCGAGCGGGTGGCCGGAACGCACTACGATCTCGTGCTGATGGACGTGCAGATGCCGCGCATGGACGGGCTGGAGGCGACGCGCCAGCTGCGCCGCATCGCCGGCTGGGAAACCGTGCCCATCCTGGCGATGACCGCGAATGCCTTCGACGAGGACCGGCGAGCCTGCATGCAAGCCGGCATGAACGACTTCATTTCCAAGCCGGCCGATCCGGCCACTTTCTACAATCTGCTGCTGCGCTGGCTCAATCGCAATGGTCGTTTGCCGCAGATCCAGGCCGAAGCAAGCGGCCTGACATCCGAGGCGCTGCGCGAACTGCTCGGACGCCTGGTGCCACTGCTCGAGGCTGGCGACACCAGTGCGGGTGCGCTGGTGCGCGAGGCGGGCGGTGCGTTCGAGGCGCTGGGCGAACCCGGCCGGCGTTTCCTGCGGGAAATGGCTGCCTTCGATTACGAATCGGCCCTGCTGACCGCGCGCGGTCTCGGTCAGCTGGTCGGGAACTAGACGGACTCACCCGTCCGGCCTGCGACCATGACGACACAGCCAGCGCGGTACCCGTTTCGTGGCATCTGCCTGCTGGCGCTCGCCTGCTGTGTCCTGCTGCCGGCGTGCAGTGCGCCGCCCGGGCTGCCGCTGCGTGTCGGCGTCAATCCGTGGGTGGGCTATGACCCGCTGGTGCTGGCGCGCGAGAGCAAGATGCTGGATGCGAACGAGGTGCGCGTGGTCGAACTGGAATCCAGTGGCGAAAGTGCACGCCAGTTGCGCAACGGCCTGCTGGAGGCGGCCGGCCTGACGCTGGTGGAGGCCGTCGAACTGGCCGCCGCCGGTGTTGATCTCAAGGTGATCAGCCTGCTCAGCCTGTCGAAGGGCGCCGACGCGGTCGTCGTCCGGTCCGGCCTTGCGGCGCCGGCCGCGCTCAGGGGCATGCGCATCGGCATGGAAAACAGTGCGCTTGCCGACATCATGCTGCAGCATCTGCTCGAGGCGGGCGGCCTGAGCCGTGACGACGTCGAGGTGGTCACCCTGTCGGTGGTCGAACACGAGTCCGCATTGCGCCGCGGGCAGGTCGATGCGGTCGTCACGTTCGAGCCGGTCGTATCCCGGCTCGAAGCGGCCGGCTATGAGGTGATGCTCGATACCAGTCACCTGCCGGGAGAGGTGGTGGATGTGCTGGTGATCCGTTCGGATGCACTGGCTGCCCATCCGCAGCAGGCGCGGGCACTGCTGGAAGCATTCGAGCAGGGGCGGGTGGCGATGCTGGCGCGACCGCAGGAGTCGGCCCGCATGCTGGCTGCCGGCACCGATCTGAACACGCAGGAATATCTGCTGGCGCTGGGCCGCCTGCACCTGTTCTCGCTGCAGGAGAGCGCGACCATGCTGCACCAGGTGCCGGATGCGCCGGCACTCGCGCTGCAGCGGCTGGCCGACGACCTGCGTGCCAGTCGGCGCGTGCCGTCCCGGCCTGACTGGTCGTTGCTGTTCGATGCCGGCGTCGCCGGCGGCATCGTGGCCGCGGGGCAGTCGCGGTGACGGCGCGCAGCCGGTTCGGACTGCCGGCGCGCACGCTGGTGCCGGTGCTGATCACGTTGGTCGCGCTGCTGATCGTCGTCTTCAATCATTCCTTGCAGCTGCGCGAGTACCGCATGCTGGTCGAGGAGGAACAGTCGCTTTCGCTGATCGAGCGCCTCAGTGTCGAACAGTCGCGCTTCGAACAGCAGATCGAACAGGACAACCCGCTGCAGCTGCGGCGCATGGTGGCCGAGTTGGCGTTGCGACCGCACCTGACCCATGCCTATCTGACCGACACGGGCGACCGGATCGTCGGCTCGCTGGCGCGGGCCGATGCCGGCCGTCCGCTGGCCGACGTACTCGCTGCGGATGGACAGGCCGGCGCCGCACTGGCTGGTGCGGTGCAGTCACCGGAGCGTCCGCTGCACATCGAAGTCGATGCCGGACGTACGGCGCTGATCGGCGTGCTCCCGCTCGGATCCGGCTACCGGCTGCTGGTGCGTTCCGACCTCACCTTGCCGCTGGCGCAGCGCCTGCACCGCAGCCGCTCCGAACTGTGGCGGCATGCCGCCACCATCCTGTGCTGGTCGTTCGTGCTGTCGGTCTTCCTGCACCTGATCTGGTTCCGCCGCGCGGCGCGACTGACCGAAGCGGCGCGTGCTTTTGGCCGCGGTCGTCTCGATACCCGCGTCAGCCTTGGCGGAAGCGACGAACTGGCGGAAATCGGCAATGCGTTCAATGACATGGCCGAGCGTCTGCAGGCGCAGCACATGGCACTGCGCGACAGCGAACGGCATTTCCGCGTGATGTTCGAACAGGCCGCTGTCGGCGTGGCGCGCATCGACACCCGTGCCGGGCGCTTCGTCGAGCTCAATCGCAAGTACTGCGACATCGTCGGTTACAGCGCCGACGAAATGCATGCGCTGGATTTCATGCGCCTCACCCACCCTGACGATCTGGCCGCCGATCTGCAGCAGATGGACGGGCTCCGGAACGGGCAGATCCGCGAATTCTCGATGGACAAGCGCCTGTTCCACAAGGACGGACGGACAGTGTGGGTGACGTTGAGCGTGTCGCCACTGTGGGCGCCGGGCGACGAACCGGATTTCCATCTTGCGGTGATCCAGGACATCACGGCGAGGCGGGAAGCCGAACAGGCGCTCAGGCTCGAACGCAACCGGCTGCGCGAGGCCGAGCGCATCGCGCGCCTGGGCAGCTGGGAGTTCTATCCCGCGCTGGGGCGCCGCTGGTGGTCGCATCAGATGTTCGATTTCTTCGGCCTGGACCCGGACCAGGGCATGCCGGACAACGAAACCTACCTGGCGTGCATGCACCCCGATGACCGTCCGCGCATGCGTGACGTGCTGGCGCGGATGGGCGACAGCAATCTCGATTCGGTGGAGGTGTTCCGTACCGACCCGGCGCGCGGCCCGGTGCGCCATCTGCAGCCGTCGATACAACGCGTGCCGGATCCGGTCGGAGGTCTGGTCAAGTACGCCGGCACCCTGCTCGACGTGAGCGACATCGTCGCTGCGGAAAGAGCGGTCAGGGAATCCGAGGAACGGCTGCGGGCAACACTCGAGCAGGCACCGAACGTCGCGGTGCAGTGGTTCGATGCTTCGGGCTGCGTGCTCTACTGGAACCGTGCATCGACCCGGCTCTATGGCTGGAGTCCGGACGAGGCGATCGGGCGCACGGCCGCCCAGCTGATGCTGCTGGACGACGATGCCGACCGTTTCGTCCGCATGCTGGCCAGCGTAGAGCGGACCGGAGTCAGCGTGGGGCCGTACGAGTACCGGGTGCGCACCCGCAGCGGCGAGCAGAAGCATGTCGAGTCGGCGACCTTCCGCATCCCGGGTGAGCGGGGCGAGCACATCTTCGTGTGCATGGACATCGACGTCACCGCACGACGTCATGCCGAGCAGGCGGTGGAACAGGAACGCACGCACCTGCAGACGCTGTTCGCCTCGCTGCCCGACATGGTGTGGCTGAAATCGCCGGATGGCCTCTATCTGTCCTGCAATCGCATGTTCGAGCGCCTGGTCGGGCTGCGTGAGGCCGAACTGCTCGGCAGGACCGACTACGACCTGTTCCCCAGGGACACGGCCGACTATTTCCGCGCGCACGACGAGCGGGCGATACGGGCCGGATGCCGGAGTACCAACGAGGAGTGGGTGACGCTGGCCGACACCGGCGAGCACCTGTTGCTGCAGACCATCAAGACGCCGATGCGCAATGCGGCCGGCGAGCTGATCGGTGTGCTCGGCATCGCGCGCGACATCACCGAACTGCGCAGCACGCAGGACAGCCTGAGCCGGCTGAACCAGGAACTCGAACAGCGGGTGGCCGACCGCACCCAGGCCCTGTCGGAGGCGATAAAGGAGCTCGAATCCTTCTCCTACGCGGTCTCGCACGATCTGAAGGCACCATTGCGCGGCATCGACGGTTACAGCAAGATCCTGCTCGAGGACTATGGCGACGTGCTGGACGAGACCGCGCAACGCTTCCTGAACAACATCCGCAACGGCGCCGGGCAGATGCATGCGCTGATCGAGGATCTGCTTGCCTATTCGCGCATGGAGCGCCGGTCGATCGAAGCCAGCCGGGTCGATCTGGGCGAACTGGTGCAGGGGCTGCTGGAACGTCGTGCCGACGAGTTCGCCGCCGCATCGGCCCGCATCGTCGGCGGTGTGCCGTCCATCGTGGTCCGCGCCGACCGGCAGGGCGTGGAAATGGTGCTGCGCAACCTGCTCGACAACGCACTCAAGTTCAGTCGTGACGCCCGGCCGCCGATAATCACGCTGGAAGCAAGCGTCGAGCAGGGACGTGTCCTGCTCTCGATACGCGACAACGGAATAGGGTTCGACATGAAATATCACGAGCGGATCTTCGAAATCTTTCAGCGCCTGCATCGCAGCGAGGAGTTTGCCGGCACCGGCGTCGGTCTGGCGCTGGTGCGCAAGGCCATGCAGCGCATGGGCGGGCGGGTGTGGGCGGACAGCGCTCCGGGCGAGGGCGCCTGCTTCCATCTGGAGTTCCCGGCATGATGAGTGTCGCCCGTCCGCAGCCGGCGGTCCGGCCCATCCTGCTGGTCGAGGACAATCCGGTCGACATCGACCTGACCCGCCGCGCGTTCGCGCGCAGCCGGTCGCTCGGTCCGATCAGCGTGGCGCACGACGGCGAACAGGCGCTCGGCATGATTCCGCGCTGGGATGCCGGGGAGCGACCGCCGTCGCTGATACTGCTCGACATCAATCTGCCGCGCGTCAACGGCATCGAGGTGCTCCGGCAGCTCAAGGCGCATCCGAAGTACCGGTGCATTCCGGTCATCATGCTCAGCTCGTCGTCGGAAGACCGTGATCTGGCGGACGCTTACACGCTGGGCGTCAATTCCTACATCGTCAAGCCGGTGGACTACGATCGTTTCGTCGAAGCGGCGGGACATATCGAGCGCTACTGGGGCGAGCTGAACCAGCACCCGACGTGATGCGCATCCTCTACGCCGAAGATTCCGCAGTCGATGCCGACCTGATGCAGCGCGCGCTGTCGCGCAGCGGTCACGGGTCGCAGGTCGAACTTGCCACGTCGCTGGCGGAAGCCCATCGCCTGCTGGCCGGGCAGGCGTTCGACCTGCTGCTGACCGACCTCAAGCTGCCCGACGGTACCGGGCTGGAGCTGCTGGCGCATGTGCGCGAGCTGGGCTATCCGCTTGCGGTGGTGGTGCTGACCGGCTCCGGCGACGGCGACGCGGCCATTGCGGCACTGAAGGCCGGGGCCGACGATTACCTGATCAAGCGCGATCAGTATCTCGAACGTCTTCCGCGCGTGCTTGACGCGGCGCTGCTCCGCTTCCGCAGCATGTCGGCACGGCGTGACCGGCCGATACGCGTGCTGTGCGCCGACTCGAACGCGTTCGACCTCGACCTGATGCGCCGGCATCTGCTCAGGCAGGCGCCGCAGATCAAGCTCGAGGCGGTGAACGGATTCGCCGAGGTGGTCGCACGCCTGCCGACCGGTCCTGACGAGGAAGCGGGCTTCGACGTGCTGCTGATCGATGCCCGCATGCAGGGCACCCGGGGACTGGAGCTGGTCCGGCTGATCCGGCTGGAACGCCTGCTGCAGACCCCGGTGGTCATGATCGCCGGGCAGGACAGCGAGCAGCTGGCATCCAGTGCGCTGCATCTCGGTGTGGACGACTATCTGGTCAAGCATCAGGGCTATCTGTTCGAGCTGCCGGCAACGCTGGAAAAAGTGCATCGGCGCGCCGAACTGGCACGCGAGGAACAACGCCTGCGCGACACCAACCAGCGCATGGCGCAGCTGCTCGCGTCCAGTCCGACCATTGTGTACAGCCTGCGCATCCAGGCGGGCGAGGTCCGGTCGACCTGGGTCAGCGAGAACGTGAAACGCATTCTGGGCTACGAGGTCGGCGAGGCGCTCGAACCGGACTGGTGGCTGGCGGGCGTGAATCCGCTGGACCGCGACGACGCGGTCGCACGCACCTCCCGGCTGCTGGCTGACGGCTATCTGAATCACGAATACCGCTTCCGCCGCCAGGACGGCAGTGAGATATGGGTGCGTGACGAACTGCGGCGGGTCGGCACGCCGCACGCCGACACGGCCGATTTCGTCGGATCGTGGACCGACATCACGGCCGACAAGCGGGCAGCGCTGATCGGTGATGCGCGCGCCGAAGTGCTCGACCGCATCGTCGCATCCGAACCGCTCGGCCACATACTCGAAGCCATCGCGCTGCGCATGCAGTCGATCGAGCCGGCGATGCGCGTATCGATCCTGCTGCTGGACGAGTCGAGCGGTCGTCTGATCAACGGCGCGGCGCCGTCACTGCCCGGTTTCTACAACGCCGCGGTCGAGGGGCTGTTGCCCGAAGTGGGGGCCGGCTGCTGCGGGACGGCTGCATTCACCGGCGAACCGGTGCTGGCCGAGGACGTGCTCGATCACCCGTACTGGACGAATTATGTCGATGTGGTCCGCCGCGCAGGTTTCCGTTCCTGCTGGTCGGTTCCGTTCAAGAACGACGACGGCCACGTGCTGGGCACCTTCGCCGTCTATCACGACTTCCCCTGCCTGCCCGATGCCTCGCAGTTCGGGCTGATCAACGATTTCAGCCGCATCACCGGGCTGGCGGTACAGAAGGTGCGCGCCGCCACGGCGCTGCGGCAGGCGGCGGCGGTGTTCGAAAGTACGCGCGACGGCGTGTTCATCACCGATCTCGACGCGCGCATCGTGGCGCTCAACCGCGCGTTCACCGAGATCAGCGGATACAGCGAGTTCGAGGCATTGGGCAAGACGCCGCGCATCCTGCAGTCGGGGCGGCACGAGCTTGAGTTCTACCAGACCATGTGGGCGGCCGTGCTCGGCTGCGGTCACTGGCAGGGCGAAGTGTGGAACCGGCGCAAGAACGGCGAGCTGTATCAGCAGCTGCTGACCATCAGCACGGTGCAGGATGATGCCGGCAAGCCCAGCCATTACGTTGCGGTAATGACCGACGTCAGCCAGCTCAAGCGGTCGGAAGCGCAGCTCGACTATCTTGCCCATCACGATCCGCTGACCGACCTGCCGAACCGCCTGCTGCTGCAGTCGCGTGTCCAGCATGCGATAGACAAGGCGGCACGCAACAAGGCACGCGCTGCGCTGCTGTTCATCGATCTGGACCGGTTCAAGAACGTCAACGACAGCCTGGGCCATCCGGTCGGCGACGAACTGCTGGCCGCCATCGCGCAGCGCCTGCGTGCGCGGCTGCGTGAAGTCGATACGCTGGCACGGCTGGGTGGCGACGAGTTCGTGCTGCTGATCGAGGAGATGGAGACGCCGGACGATGCCGCCCGAGTCGCACGGATGCTGCTCGATCTGCTGCATGCGCCATTCGTGCTGGCCGGGGGGCGCGAGATCTACATAGGCGCCAGCATCGGCATTTCAGTATTTCCGGAAGATGGCACGACGGTCACCGAACTGATCCAGCACTCCGACGTCGCGATGTACCAGGCCAAGGAATCCGGACGCGGTGCCTTCCGCTTCTACACCGAGGCCATGAGCCGCGCCGCGCAGGACAAGCTGCATCTGGACACCCGTCTGCGCCGCGCGCTGGAGCACGGCGATTTCGCGTTGCATTTCCAGCCGCAGATCGACATGGCGACCGGCCGTCTGATCGGTACCGAGGCGCTGGTGCGCTGGCGCGATCCGGACGAGGGCCTGATTTCACCGGCCCGCTTCATACCGGTAGCCGAGGAAACCGGACTGATCGTGCCGATCGGCGAATGGGTGCTGCGTACCGCCTGCGCCCAGGCGCGCAAGTGGCAGGACGCCGGTCATCACTTCACGATCGCGGTCAATCTGTCGGCCCGGCAGCTGCAGCAGGCCGACCTGCCGCAGCGTGTCGCCGCGCTGATGGCCGAAGCGGGCGTCGGCCCCGACTGGCTGGAGATCGAACTGACCGAATCCACGCTGGCCGGTGACCACGTATCGACCGAAATGCGGCTGCGCGCGCTCAAGGCGCTCGGCATCACGCTGTCGATCGACGACTTCGGTACCGGGTATTCGTCGCTGGCCTATCTGAAGCGCTTCCCGATCGACGTGCTCAAGATCGACCAGAGCTTCGTGCGCGACATCCCGCAGGACCGGAATGACATGGAAATCGCCGCCACCATCATCGCGATGGCGCACACGCTCAAGTTGCGCGTCGTGGCCGAAGGCGTCGAAACGCCGGAGCAGCTGGCCTTCCTGAAGGAACAGCAGTGCGATGCCTGGCAGGGTTATCTGTTCAGCAAACCGCTGCCGGCCGATGAATTCACCGCGCGTTTCCTGATCGACTGAACGATCCCCGCACGGCGTCGACGTTGGGAATCGCGAGCATGGCTCGCTCCTACAGGGGATGCGGCGTCATGGTTTTGCAGGAGCGACCCATGGTCGCGATGCGGTCGTCGGGTGGCGATGGTCGGTGATCGACGTGGGGTTTCGCGAGCATGGCTCGCTCCTACGAAAACCGCCGTGCTGTGCGCCCTGCAGGAGCGACCCATGGTCGCGATGCGGTCGTCGGGCGGCGGTGGGTGGTGATCGATGTGGGATTTCGCGAGCAACGCTCGCTCTTGCGAAGACCGCGCTTCGCCTCTGCCTGACCGGTCAGGTGGCGATGGTCTTGTCGCGGAAGCGGCACAGGTCGGTCAGGCCGCACTGGCCGCACAGCGGCTTGCGTGCGGTGCAGGTGTAGCGGCCGTGCAGGATGAGCCAGTGGTGGGCGTGCAGCATGAATTCGGCCGGCACCACCTTGAGCAGTGCGTGTTCGACCGCCAGCACGTCCTTGCCGGGGGCCAGACCCATGCGGTTCGATATGCGGAAGATGTGCGTGTCGACTGCCATCACCGGCTCGCCGAACACGATGTTCAGCACCACGTTGGCGGTCTTGCGGCCGACGCCGGGCAGGGCTTCGAGCGCGGCGCGGTCGCGTGGCACCTCGCCGCCGTGCTTCTCCAGCAGCTGGTGCGACAGTGCCACCACATTCTTCGCCTTGGCGCGGAACAGGCCTATGGTCTTGATGTAGTCCTCCACGCCTTCGACGCCGAGACTCACCATCGCCTCCGGCGTCGGTGCGACCGGGAACAGCTTGCGCGTGGCGACATTGACGCCCTTGTCGGTGGCCTGCGCCGACAGCACCACCGCCACCAGAAGCTGGTAGGGCGAGCCGTATTCGAGGTCGCTTTTCGGGGCCGGATTCGCGGCGCGCAGCCGCTCGAACATCGTGCGGACTTCGTCGCGCGTGAGCCGGCTGGTACGCGCCATCAGGCCGATGCCACGTCGGTCGGCGCGTGCGGCGCGGCCGCACGCACTTTGGCCACGTGCGCCATCCAGGCATTGCGCGTGGCGATCAGCAGGCCGAGCAAAATAAACGCGCCCGGCGGCAGGATGGCGATCAGCAGGCCGCGGTAGTCCTCACCCAGCAACTGCAGCGGGTGGGCGCCCGGCAGGATCATCTGGATGCCCGAGAACAGCGTGCCCGAGCCGATCAGTTCGCGTGCGCTGCCGAGCAGCGCCAGCACCCACAGCAGGCCCAGGCCCATGGCCGCGCCGTCCCAGGTTGCGGCCAGCGGCGAGTTCTTGGCGGCGAAGGCTTCGACCCGCGCCAGCACGATGCAGTTGGTGACGATCAACGGTATGAAGATGCCGAGCACCAGATACAGCTCGTGCAGCCAGGCGTTGAACGCGAGGTCGAGGCAGGTGACCAGCGCGGCGATGATCAGGATGAACACCGGGATGCGGATTTCGTGCGGAATCAGCGTGCGCAGTGCCGCCACCACGCCGCCGGACAGCGCCATCACCAGCACCGTGGCCAGCGACAGGCTGACCGCATTGACGAAGCTGGTGCTGACCGCGAGCAGCGGGCACATGCCGAGCAGCTGCACCAGCGCGGTGTTGTTCTCCCACAGGCCCTTGCGGCCGATGTCGCCGAGCGCGGCGCGTTCTTCGGGATTCATTGCGGTGTGCTCCTCGATGCGTCGCCGTGTGCGTCAGGCGCCGCGGGTGACGTCTTGAACGCCTCGTCCGCCGCAGCACCGGCCGGCAGTCCGAACAGGGCATCGCGCGCCGGCGCGATGGCGGCCGCGGCCCGGCCGACCGCGTGTACGACGGCGCGTGCCGAAATGGTGGCGCCGCTCATGTAGGCGAAATCGCCGCCGTCCTTGCGTACCTTCCAGCGCGTCGCCGGAGAGGTGTCACGACCCGCGAACTGGGTGATCCACGGCGGGTTGGCGCGATCCTTGGCCGGATCGATGTAGTCGCCCAGGCCCGGCGTTTCACGGTGCGCGATCACGCGCACGCCGGCCACTTCGCCGCTGGCGCGCAGCGCGATCAGCAGCCGGATCGCACCGCTGTAGCCATCCGGCGCCTGCGCCTCGAACACCAGCGCCACCGGTTCGCCGGCGCGCCGTGCGCGGTGCAGCGTGACCGGCCCGTCGATGCCGAGCGCACCGAGCGCCGGCAGCTGCACGGTATCTTCGAGCAGCGCGTTGTCGTAGTCGGCGGGCGGCAGCACCTGGCCGATCAGTTCCAGCCGGCGTGCCTCGACCGACAGCCGTATCGGTTCGCGCGCGGCCTCGTAGGTGACCGCCATCAGCGCGGTAAAGGCCACGGTAAACAGCCCCAGCAGCACGGCGGAGCGCATCGCGGTGCCAGCGGCACCGGGGGCCGGCGGCAGGGCCTGCGCCGGCACGTCGCCCGGCTGCGTGTCGGGTGTGGCGTCGCTCATTTCGCGCCTCCGTCCGGCTTGCCCAGCTTGTGGCCGAATACCGGCGGCTGGGTTTTCTGGTCGATCAGCGGCACGCAGATGTTCATCAGCAGCACGGCGAACGCAATGCCGTCCGGGTAGGCGCCGAAGCTGCGGATCAGCCAGGCGATCAGTGCGATGCCGGCGGCGAATATCAATTTGCCGCGCGGCGTGGTCGCACCCGACACCGGGTCGGTCGCGATGAAGAAGGCGCCCAGCATGCTGCCGCCCGCCAGCAGATGGAAGGCCGGACCGGCGAAATGTGCGCCGTCGATGGCGCTGGCCAGACCGGCGATGGCTGCCAGCGTGCCGAGGAAGGCGACCGGGATGTGCCAGGTGATGATGCGCATGGCCAGCAGCAGCAGGCCGCCGGCCGCCCAGGCCAGCGCCACCCATTCCCAGCCGGCGCCGGCGACATGGCCGAACGCCGGCCCGACGGCGGCAGACTGCATGACCGAGGCGACTTCGCCGCCACCGTGCAGGCCGGTGCGCAGCGCGTCCAGCGGCGTGGCGCCGGTCATCGCGTCGAGCGTGCGTTCGCCGCCGGCGATCCAGTGCAGCTGCGCCGCGGCGTCACCGCCATGCAGCCCGGGCCATTGCGACATCAGCGCCGGGAAGCTGACGATCAGCACGCAGTAGGCCAGCATCGCCGGATTGAACGGATTCTGGCCGAGGCCGCCGTACAGATGTTTGCCGATGACGATGGCGAACGCGGTGCCGAGCACGATCATCCACCAGGGCAGCAGCGGCGGCAGGCAGACCGCGATCAGCCAGGCGGTGACCAGCGCGCTGCCGTCACCGAGCGCGCGTGCGACCGGACGGCGGCGCAGCGCCAGCATGCCGGCTTCGCAGGCCAGAGCGACCGCGCTGGCGATGGCGAGCTGCAGCAGCAGGCCGATGCCGAACAGCCAGACCTGCACGGCGATGGCGGGCAGCATGGCGACCAGCACGGTGACCATGACGCGGCGCACGCTGGCTTTCTGACGGAGGAAAGGTGAGTTGTACATCCGGTTCAGTGCCGGTGTGCCGTACTGACGGCGTGGTGGGGTGAGTGGCGGATCATTCGGTCCGTTCGCTGTCCGGCGTCGCTGCGGCGCGTGCCCGGCGGGCGTCCGCCTCGTCGATCTGCGCCTGCTGCGCCGCGTCCGGTTCGGCCGTGTTCTTCGCCGCGACGGCTTCCTTCTGCGCTTTCGCTCGCGCCATCGCGGCCTCGATCAGCGCCTTCTTCGGATCGACCGCAGCGTCGGCGGTCGGGGCCGCCCCGTCCGTGGCGGCGGGTGCTGCAGCCGGCTTCGCCGCGCTGCGCGCGGCAAGCCGTGCCGCCTTCTCTTCCTTTTCCCGCTCGGCGCGCCAGTTGCGGAATTCGAAGCGCTCGCGCGCCGAATCTGCGGCGTCCTTGTCGCGCTCGCGCGCCCAGATCTCGCTCTTGGCGTAACGGTAGTAATCGACCAGCGGTATGTGCGACGGGCACACATAGGCGCAGCAGCCGCACTCGATGCAGTCGAACAGGTGGTATTCCTGCGCCCGGCCGAAATTGCGCGAGCGCGAGTGCCAGTACAGTTCGAACGGCTGCAGGTCGGCCGGGCAGGCGCGGGCGCATTCGCCACAGCGTATGCACGGCAGTTCCGGTTCCGGCGGCGGGAACAGCGCGGCGGACGAGGCGAGCAGGCAGTTCGTCGCCTTGACCACCGGGGCATCGACGCCGGGTAGTGGCATGCCCATCATCGGCCCGCCCATGATCAGCTTGTCGGTGTCCGGCTTGAGGCCGGCGTGCGCGAACACGAAGCCGATCGGCGTGCCGATGGCGACCTCGAAGTTGCGCGGCCGTTCGACGTTGCCGGCCACGGTGACGATGCGGCGGATCAGCGGTTCGCCCTGTTCCAGCGCCTGGAACACGGCCAGCGAGGTGGCGACGTTGAAGCACTGCACGCCGTAGTCGGTCGAACGGCTGCCGTGCGGCACCTCGATGCCGGTCAGCACGCGTATCAGCTGCTTGGCGCCACCGGCCGGGTAGCGCGTCGGCACCACCACCACTTCGAGCGACGTGTCGCCCAGCGCTGCGGCAGCGGCTTTCAACGCGGCGGCGGCTTCCGGCTTGTTGTCCTCGATGCCGACCAGCACCTGTCTGGCCGCCAGCATCTTCTTCATGATCAGCGCGCCGCGCAGGATGCCTTCCGGCTCGGTGCGCATCAGCATGTCGTCGCAGGTGATGAAGGGTTCGCATTCGGCGCCGTTGAGCACCAGCGTGTCGGTGTGCCCGGCCTTGCCCGGATTCAGCTTCAGATGGCTAGGAAACACCGCGCCGCCCAGACCGACCACGCCGGCGTCGCGCAGGAAGTCGCGCACTTCGCCCGGACTGGCTGCGTGCCAGTCGAAGGCTTCGCGCTCGACATGACGATCCTCGCCGTCCGGTTCGATGACGATGGCGGGTGCCGACAGGCCGGAGGCGTGCGGCATCAGGCGCGACTCCACCGCGATCACGCGGCCCGAGGTGGGCGCATGCACCGCGCTGGATACATTGCCGTCGGCGCCGCCGACGCGCTGCCCGCGCAGCACGCGCTCGCCGACGCCGACCAGCGGTCGCGGCGTGCCGCCGATGTGCTGGTGCAGCGGCACCACCAGTTGCGGCGGCAGCGGCAGGCGGGCGATCGGCTCGCGCGTCGAGTCGCCCTTGTTCGGATCGGGCTTGACGCCACCGTTGAAGGAAAACAGCCGTGGCAGCATGTCAGGCCGCTTCCCTGGCCGGTGCCGTCACTGGCGGCTCGACCTTCAGTTCAAACACCGGGTAGCGCCATTTCCAGCTTTCCACGGTCTCCCGTACCGGCTCCATCGTGATGCAGTCGGCCGGGCAGGGCGCGATGCACAGCTCGCAGCCGGTGCACAGGCCGGCCACGATGGTGTGCATCTGCTTGGCGGCGCCGACGATGGCATCCACCGGGCAGGCCTGTATGCACAGCGTGCAGCCGATGCAGGTCGCCTCGTCGATGAAGGCCACCGATTTCGGCTTCTCGACGCCGTGCTCGGCGTTCAGCGGCTTGAATTCGCGGCCCAGCAGGTCGGCCAGCTTGCGTACGCCTTCGTCACCGCCGGGCGGACACTGGTTGATGTCGGCCTCGCCGCCGGCAATCGCCGTGGCGTAGGGCTTGCAGCCCGGAAAGCCGCACTGGCCGCACTGCGTCTGCGGCAGGATGGCGTCGATCTTGTCGACCAGCGGATCGCCCTGGGTACGGAAGATGACCGAAGCCGCCCCCAGCGCTGCGCCCAGTGCGAGCGCCAGTCCGGCCATCACGAGCAGGGCCTGGATCACTTGTCGAGCCCCGCAAAGCCCATGAAGGCGAGGCTCATCAGTCCGGCCGTGATCATCGCGATGGCGTTGCCGCGGAACGGGGCCGGAATGTCGGCGCCGTCGAGCCGCTCGCGGATGCTGGCGAACAGCACCAGCGCCAGCACGAAGCCGGCCGCCGACCCGAAGCCGAACAGCAGCGATTGCATCAGGTTGTGGCGCGCGGCCACATTGAGCAGCGGGATGCCGAGCACCGCGCAGTTGGTGGTGATCAGCGGCAGGTAGATGCCGAGCACCTGATGCAGCAGCGGGCTGGTCTTCTGCAGCACCAGTTCGGTCAGCTGCACGATGGCGGCGATCACCACGATGAAGCTCAGCGTGGACAGATAGCCGAGGTCGAACGGCCGCAGCAGCCAGGCGTCGATCAGATAGCTGCTGCCGCAGCCCAGCGTCAGCACGAACATGGTCGCCAGCCCCATGCCGATGGCGGTCTCGAGCTTTTTCGACACGCCCATGAAAGGGCACAGGCCGAGGATGCGCACCAGCACCACGTTGTTGACCAGTGCGGTGCTGAGCAGGATGAACAGGTAGCTGGTCATGTAGGGCTGAAAAGGTCGCCGGAATTCATCCGGAATCCGCGAAGCGCGACGCCTCGCGCGGGCAGTGGATTATCAGGCAGCGCGGCCCTGCGCTCAAGCGGCCATGAACGGCCGGGCGCACCGGAGTACCGGAAATTTGATCTGGATGAAACGCCGATGCCGGGCGAGGGCTTTTGTAGGAGAGAGCCATGCTCGCGATAACGCACGTTGATCATCGCCCGCCGTTGCCCGACGACCGCATCGCGACCATGGGTCGCTCCTACGGGGGCCGCGTCGCGAGGTTTTCTGTAGGAGCGAGCCATGCTCGCGATAACGCACGTTGATCATCGCCCGCCGTGGTTCGACGACCGTATCGCGACCATGGGTCGCTCCTACGGGGGCGCGGCGCGAGGTTTTCTGTAGGAGCGAGCCATGCTCGCGAAAACCCACGTTGATCATCGCCCGCCGTGGTCCGACGACCGGAATCGCGACCATGGGTCGCTCCTACGGGGGCAGCGGCGCGAGGTTTTCTGTAGGAGCGAGCCATGCTCGCGATAACGCACGTTGATCATCGCCCGCCGTGGCCCGACGACCGCATCGCGACCATGGGTCGCTCCTACGCCAGCCGTGCGCCCTGTTCGGCCAGCAGGTTCCGCAGCAGCGAACGATGACAGTGCGTCTCGTCGGCGCAGTAGCAGCCGACCGAGAAATTGGTCTGGTGCGACAGTGCGGCCAGCAGCGCGATCGCATGGACCTTGTCGGGCGTTGCCATCTCGCTGCGGTAGCGCCTGACGAAGGCGGGCCACTGGTCGGGCACCGGGTCTGCCAGCCACTGCTTCAGCGTGTCGGCGCTCGGTGCCAGACTGGGGAACCACAGGTCGTACCAGTCCTGCGACGCGAATTCCGCCTTCGGCACGCCGCGCGGCGGACGCCGGACGGTGCCGATGCGCAGCCCCTCGTCGGCGGCGCGTTCGCTGCCCAGCCTTACGATGCGAACGACCATGCGACAGCGCCGGCGGCCGGTGAAGGGGTACAGGTCATGGATCCATCCGTCGCAGCGGGCCGAAGCACTGGTCCAGTGTCGGTGTCTGGCAGACCAGCATCTTCGGTTCGCGCGTGTGGAAGATGACGTAGACGACATAGGGTGAAAGATCGCCGGTCGGCGGGCTGTCCGAGCAGTCCTGCCGGCCGTTGGTGCGCACCGGCTGGCCCTTCAGTTCATGGAAGCCGCTGGCGTCCGGCTTTACGGACAGGCGGTAGGTGCTATCGGATTCCTCTTCCCCGCTGACGACATGCAGCGTGCCGTCCGCGCGATAGTCATAGACCTCGGTGCAGTTGTTGTCGCTGCGCGTCCATGTCCATTTGCCGACGATGGGGCCGGGTGGCGGCGGTACGTCGGTGGCGACCGCGTAGGCGGGCGGGCAGGCCGCAAGCAGCAGGGTCAGGCAGCGGGTAAGGCGCTTCATCGATTCTTCTCTCGGCGAGGCTAGCGTAGCGGCCGGTCCGGCACCGCTTGCACGGGTTCCACGGCGCCCGCGCTCCACGGTCCGGTCGCAAGCGGCTGACGGATGATCTTGTCGCGGTAGTCAGGATGGCGTGCCAGCAACACCGCCGTGTCGCGTTCGCGCTCGTCGCGCACGATCAGCCGCCCGCCACGGGTGACGACGGTGCCGAAAGCGTTCTTGCCACGCACCAGTTCGGCGTGGAAAGCGCCGAGGTAGGTCACACGGCCCGGCTGCACCGTGAACTCGAGCGCCTCCGGCGGCTGGTCCGGCGAGATGCGATGACCCGTTCCGTTCAGGATCTGCCAGTTGGTGAAGCTGTGCCGGCCGGCCGGGAGTGTCACCGCGTGCACATAGCCGACCGCGTTGCTGAAGTCGCTGTCCCGCACTTCATCCAGGAAGCTGCGCTCGGACGACAGGAAGTTCGTTCCTTCCGGTCCGCCGGGTGCTCCGCCGTCGAGGTAGATGACGGCCTGGTCGCGCGGGCCGCCATTCAGGTCGTGCGATACGGAAAACACGACAATGCCCTCCTGCTCCTCCTTGTCCGGCTTGTCGCCGAACATCGAGCAGGCGGCCAGCAGGAAGGGCAGCAGGGTGGCTGATGCACGAAGGAATATCTGGGACATCGGGAAACACCGGGTGCAATGAGGGCGGGGGGAGTCCTGCCAAATCCAGGGGCAGCGCCTGACGCCCTGCAATATACAGGCGCTTCGTGGCGGTCCGACACTGTGACGGCGCCTCTCCCTGATTACCTGCCGAACTGCGGCTTGCGCCGGGCGATGAAGGACTCGACCGCTTCGGCGAAGTCCTTGGTGGCGGCGCAGCGCCCGAATGCCGCGGCTTCGGCCGCCAGCTGATCGGCGAGTTTATTGGTCTGTGGCCGACCCGTCGCCGCTTCGGCGGACGCCGTCAGCAGGCGCTTGATTTCACCGTAGGCATGGCGCGGGCCGCGGGCGAGACGGGCGATTTCGGCCTCGACTGCTGCATCGAAGTCGGCCACCGGCACCACGCATTCGATCAGGCCGAGCGACTTCGCTTCGTGCGCGTCGAAGCGGCGGCCGCTCCACATCAGCTCGCGCGCCCGGCGCTCGCCGAGCGTGCGCACCAGGAAGGCCGACTGTCCGCCGGCGCCCGGCTGTGCCAGACCGATGCCGGCGGTGCTGAACACCGCGTCGTCCGCCGCGATCGCGAGGTCGGACGCCAGCATCAGCGAAAAACCGTAGCCCACGCAGTCGCCGCGCACCGCCGCAATCACCGGCTGATGCGCAGCACGCAGCGCGAGGATCACCGGATTCACCCAGCGGGTCACCAGCGACTCGAAGGAGGCCAGCCGCGCCGGCGCATCCAGATGCAGGCTCTGCGCGAACTCGCGCACGTCGCCACCGGCGCTGAAACTCGCACCGTCGCCGCGCAGCACCAGTACCTGGCAGGCCGGGTCGGCCAGCACACCTTCGACCGCCGCCTTCAGTGCCTGCATCATCGCCGTGGTGTAGGCGTTGCGGCGGGCCGGGCGGGAAATGGTCAGCGTGGCGACGCCGTTGTCGAGGCGGGTCAGGATCTGCCCGTCGAGGTTTGCTTCGGATTGCGCGGTCATTCAAGAATCCTTGATGGGGTGTCGGGCCTGCGTCCGTACTTTTCCGAACAGGCTCAGGCGGAATGAGGGTGGCGCGTCACTGCGCGCGATAGATCGCCGCCAGCACCGCAGTCACGGTGGCGGCCGCCAGCCACATGCCGATGCGCAGCAGCAGGGCGGTGTCGACAGCACGTGGTCCGGTGGGCCGCTTCCACCCGAAACCGAGCACGAATGCGTGGGCGGGCAGGGCAAGGACGAGCAGGGTGCAGATCATGAAGCCCAGGCTGCCCGACGTGCTCTGCCCGTCGAAATAGGGCCATAGCCACGGCCAGGCCACAGCCGAAAATGCGCCGGCCAGCGCGGCGGAAACCGGGGTGGGTTCGAGCGTCATGCGAAGCGTCCTTCCTGTGCCGCGTCTCCGGCGGCTGAAAACAAGCCCCGCATCCTAATACGAATGGTTGGTCCGAGCGGGCGGCATGCTGGAGCCTGCGACAGTCACTGGCACGGGCATGACACGCCCGGCGCCGCCGGGGTGCTGCCGCACGTTGCCGGTGCTGTACACTTCCGGCCGTTCCCCCGCAGCCTTCCTTTCCGTGTCCGACATTCCTTCGACCTTCGCCGACGACGGCCCGCTGGCCCGCGCCATCAACGGTTTCACGCCGCGCGCGCAGCAGACCGAAATGGCCGCGCGCGTCGCCGGCGCCATCGAACAGCGCAGCGTGCTGGTGGTCGAGGCGGGCACCGGCACCGGCAAGACCTACGCATATCTGGTGCCGGCGCTGCTGTCGGGCACCAAGGTGATCGTGTCGACCGGCACCAAGACGCTGCAGGACCAGCTGTTCCAGCGCGATCTGCCGACCGTGCGCGGCGCGCTGGGCGTGCCGGTGTCCATCGCGCTGCTCAAGGGGCGCGCCAACTACCTTTGCTACTACCACCTGGAGCGTTCGCTGCACGACGGCCGCCTCGGCTCGCGCGAGGAAGCCGGCCACCTGCAGGCGATCGCGCGCTGGGCCAAGGTGACCAGCAGCGGCGACAAGGCGCAGTGCACCGAGGTGCCGGAAGAATCCGGCGCCTGGTCGCTGGCGACCTCGACACGCGACAACTGCCTCGGGCAGGACTGCCCGAACGCCAAGGAGTGCTTCGTGACCGCGGCGCGGCGCGAGGCGATGGAAGCCGACGTGGTGGTGGTGAATCACCACCTGTTCTTCGCCGACCTGATGCTGCGCGACGAAGGCGTGGCCGAACTGCTGCCGGCCTGCAATGCGGTGGTGTTCGACGAGGCGCACCAGCTTGCCGAAACCGCCAGCCTGTTCTTCGGCGAGTCGGTATCCACCTCGCAGCTGCTGGAGCTGGCGCGCGACACGCGGGCCGAGGCGGTGGTCAGCGCGAAGGATTTCAAGCAGTTGCCGGACACCGCCGAGCGCATGGCCAAGACCGTGCGCGACCTGCGGCTGGTGTTCCGCGAAGAGAACGTGCGGCTGTCGGCGGCGCAGATCGACGAACGTCCGGCCTTCGCGCCGGCGCTGGCCACCGTGCTCGACGCGCTGCGCGAGCTGGCATCCGTGCTGGAAACCCAGGCCGCACGCAGCGAGGGGCTGGAAAAGTGCTGGCAGCGCGCACTCGATCTGGTGGCGCGCATCGAGCGCTGGAAGGACGGCGACAAGAAGCAGGCGGAGCAGGCCGACCGCGTGCGCTGGGCAGAGGTGTACACGCAGGCGCTGTCGCTCAACGCCACACCGCTGTCGGTGGCCGACATCTTCCGCCGTCAGATGGAAGACAACCCGCGCGCCTGGATCTTCACGTCGGCCACGCTGGCGGTCGGCGGCGACTTCGGTCACTACTGCGGCGAGCTGGGTCTGACCACGGCCGAAACCGCGCAGTGGGGCAGCCCCTTCAACTACGAACAGCAGGCGCTGCTGTACGCACCGGAAAACATGCCGGAGCCGTCGGCGCCGACCTATGCCGAAGCCGTCGCACGCGCAGCCTGGCCGCTGATCAAGGCCTGCCGCGGCGGGGTGTTCGTACTGTGCACCTCGCTGCGCGCGATGAAGCGCATCCACGAACTGATCGAGGACAAGCTGTCGGCGTACGACCCGGAACGGCCGCTGCTGATCCAGGGCCAGGCCACGCGCAGCGAGCTGCTGGAACGGCATCGCGCCGCCGGCAACGCGGTGCTGGTCGCCAGCCAGAGCTTCTGGGAAGGCGTGGACGTGCGCGGCGACGCGCTGCAGCTGGTCATCATCGACAAGCTGCCGTTCGCACCGCCCGACGATCCGGTGCTGTCGGCGCGCATCGAACACATGAAGCGCGAAGGCCGCAACGCCTTCATGGACTACCAGCTGCCGCATGCGGTGATCAGCATGAAGCAGGGCGCCGGCCGGCTGATCCGCGACGAACAGGACCACGGCGTGCTGATGGTGTGCGACCCGCGCCTGATCGAAAAGCACTACGGCAAGACCATCTGGCGCAGCCTCCCGCCGATGCGCCGCACCCGCAGCGAGGACGTCGTGGTGAGCTTTCTCGAAAGTCTGGGCGGCTGACAGCCGGCTGCGCTGGACAGCGAGTGCGGTGAGGATTCAACCTGGGTTGATCGCGAGCGGTGCTCGCTCCTGCAAAGGGGGTACGGCACGATTTTGTAGGAGCGACCCATGGTCGCGATCCGGTCGCCGGGCAGCGCGAGGTCGAAGATTCAAGCGTGGATCGCAAGCGGTGCTCGTTCCTGCAGGGGCGTAATGATTCCCGGGGCGATGCCACCCATCGAACCGAAAGGCCGGACGCACTGCCGGGCCGCGAACCGGAGGTCATCGGCGAGCGAACTGCGGCACATCGGCGAATTCAAGCGCCGGCAGCAGTCACCCAGTCCTCGATCCGCAGACCTGTCACGCGCGTGAATTCCCGTGTGTTGTGGGTCACCAGCGTGGCGCCTTCAGCCAGGGCGTGACAGGCGATCCACAAATCGTTCGCACCGATCGGCGTGCCCGCATCCTTGAGCCGCGTTGCCTGCTCGGCATAGTGCCGGCAGATGGCTGCATTGGCGGGATAGCGCACCGGCGCCTGCAGCGCCAGCATTTCGAGCCGGCGTACCACTTCGGCCTTGCGCGTGCTGCGCTCGGCACCCTTGAGCAGTTCGGCCCATGTGACGAAGGACATGCAAAGGCTGTCGTCCGCAGGCAGCGCATCGATGCGCTGCGCGATGGCGGGCGGCTGCTGTTTGATCAGATAGATCAGGATATTGGTGTCGAGCAGGTAGATCACAGGTCTTCGCGTTCCTGTACCGGCAGGGGCGACTCACGATCTGCTCCAAGCGCCGCGACAAACGCTGCATCCACCTCGCTCAGGGCCTGCAAGGCCTGCATCAGTGCAGTGCCGCGCCTTGCTCCGAGCGGGTGAATGATCAGGTCGCCCGCTTCATTGCGCGAAATGCTGACCTGGTCGGTGTCCAGCCGGAACTCGGCCGGAATACGCACCGCCTGACTGTTGCCGTTGTTGAATACCCGTGTGGTCAGTGTTTCCATGGGTACCTCTTTGTGTGTACGTGACTGTGTGTATGGTAGTCAGCGAAGTGGGGCGGGGCAAGCAGACTTCATCTGGCCGTCCGGTGAGTGGGCTGTCCCCTATCGTTACTATTGTTATTTCTAGGTTCTTCCGTGAGAGAGTGAACGAGTCTGTACATGACAAATGATTAGTATTGCCAGCGCTCACCGCGCTCAATGCTTTGAGCTGCATTTTCAGCCGCCTCCCTTATGTCTCGCGCCAACGTCAACTCACGAAGCGAAAGTCCCAACAGATCAGGAGCGGAAGCCAGCTTGTTCAGACGCGCCAAGCTTGCTAAAACTCCGCTTCGAGACTCGGATTTGTTCAGAGGGTCTGTGGCTAGCTTATAAGCGCCAAGAAAGCTTTCGGTGGCCGATTCGTATTTCTTTAAATTGAACTGAACTTTCCCTAAGCAAATTTTGGCGAGGGGATCAGTGTGGCGAAGTGACACGGAACTTGCGCAATGTGGCTCCGCTTCAGCGTAGTTCTTGAGGTGTGTGTAGCAGCGTCCGATGTATTCGTGCCAAACTCCTGCCTTTGCGTTATTCGGAGCTAATTCAAGAGCTTTTTCATAAGCCGATAACGCGCCGGTGCAATCTTCAGTGACATAACTAGAAAGTCCTAGAGATTCATAGGCGGAAACGTTTGATGGATCTAATCTTGTGGCTTGGCTTAGTACTTGAATTGCACCCTGGAAGTATTTTATCCCAGCCAATGCAATACCAAGATTTGCTTGGGATTTTGGGTTTTCTTTGTCTGTATTCTTGATGACCTTATTAATTGCAGAGTCGATGTCTCCACCATATGTCTTAGGGCTATCTAGCAAAAGAGTTACGTATTCTTTCACAGATAGAACCGAACTTTCATACAAAGCGACAGAATTGTTCAACGAAACAGGCGCTGCCACTGGTTCTGTACGTCTAACAGAGCGGATGGCTAGTTGCTTCAGCCTTTCTCGGGTAACGGCAGTCCGTGGGGAGAGATATGCACGTATTTCTTTATGAAGTACTAGAGTGGCTTCGTTCAATGCTCTTTTGACTCTCGCGTGGTATTTGATTGCCTCGGGCATCCTGAAGAGCAAGTGCGCTTCCTCGGTAAGACTTTTTGCCTCGTCTTGCAAACGGGGAAGGTCAAATCTCGATGGCAATATTGGTTTAATATTTTCTGAGCGAATAGCCTCGGTTATGTAGTATAGATTTTGAGCGTTTATCATGCCTCCTGCCATTACTTCCAGTTTCTTTGCGTCTTCTTGAGATAGGGTGGTATGTCTATCCGGTGAAATGTATCTGGTGATGCTGGCATAAGTGCTGATCGGCAAGGTGTTATAAATAAATTCCCCGTTTTTCTTTACCCAATCAAGCACGTCTTTTCTTTGAAAGAAGACTTGACTCTCATCGTCTGTTGGAGCACCAAAAAATGACTTATTGAAGCTTTGTCTTACAGCTTGATTTTCCGATGAAATCAAGTCGCCAACGTACTTGCAGTAGTCGCTCTCAATCCGGTCATACTCGGCAATAAGGTCTTTTAGCTCCGCATCTGAAAATTGGCGAAAGCTCCCGCTACCCTTCCCTCCATTTTCTTGAATCATTTCTTGTAGAAATACGTTGGCTACAAGGGGGGAGCAAAATGTGTTTTTGGCGCGAGCCGTGATTAGATTGTTTGTCACAAAAGCATCAATTACTGGGGTCTCGTCAGCCATGCTATTGCACGGAAGAAAAAATAAACAAACAAGAAAACGGCTTATCGATGAAGGACGCATGATAACTTTCATTGTCAAACTAGAAGACCAATAGGGGACAGACCACGTTTCCCACTTCGACAGTAAGCGGAAAACGTGGTCTGTCCCCTATTGTTCTTGTCGCTTCCCGTCAATGACCCGAGCATCGCAAACAGTATTTAGATGCAATCGAGTCAATGCTCCGCAGTTTTCGAATACCACGCCGCACTTGAGGCGCGATGTCTGATAAGACCAAGTGCCGCTATGCTTGAGCAGGAACTGAGTTCCAAGCCTTGACCTTGACCATGTATCGACATTTTCTAGCGGCAAATTTCGAGATGTGTCGCATGAGGTGCAACCACCACTCTTTATGCTGTCTTCGTTTGGCAATGCAAAGTTCTTGTTTATCAGTTCGCAGTGATCTTGGCCGTGCCCAGCTGTGTCCGTTACAGGGAGGAATCGGCCACTGTCAATGGACGACATATATATTCTAAATTCGTCCCCGTCGTTACACTGAGTTATGCCGACATACTTTCCGTACCTGTCGTTAAATTGAACAAATTGCCTCCCATTGCATGACAGATCATCCTTGGGAAACTCAAAAGCGCGGACTTCCCACAAAAATGGATCGTGGGACGATTTGATGCTTGAGCAGGCTGAAAGAACGAGAAGCGAAAGAATTAGGGTGGAAATGTTCGTGAATGACATGTTGAGTCCTATGACCGGGGCGCCTAACGACGCCGTAGAAAAATATTTGTCAGCTCAGTCTTTTCGACTTCACCCAGGGCTGGGCAGGAGCAAGACATATGCCCTCTAACGTGAAATCGGCGTCATAAACGTCCAGTAAGAAGACCTGGTGTCCGCAATGACCGACAAACCGGACATCCAATTCTTCGCGCATACACGGCGTTTTTTGCCTATGGCCGTGTTTATATGCAGTACGAAATAATCCATGAAACCGGACACCTTTCAGAAAGAGACCACAGGCGGGCAGGTGCCGAGGCCGCTGAAGCGAACAAAAAATCCGGAACGGACCGCGGTTACTGCATCGACATTGAGCTTTTTGGGGGCCACACGGCGCCATAGCCAAGAAAAAAAGCCGCATGCCCATCGGGATTATGCGGCCTCAATATGACCAGTGCTTGCTGCACCGGTCAAGCATTTCGCATCAGTAGGTCTTGTACGGCAGGAATTTCCCGCTCATCGTGATGCTCACCCGGTCGCCCGCCGGGTTCGGTTCGCGCGCCAGATCCATCTTGAAATCGATTGCGCTCATGATGCCGTCGCCGAATTCTTCGTGGATGAGGGCCTTGAAGGTGGTGCCGTACACGTTGATCAGTTCGTAGAAGCGGTAGATCAGTGGGTCGGTCGGGACGGATGTGGGCAGCGAGCCCTTGTAGGGCACGACTTGCAGTTGCGTGACGGCCTCTGGTGGCAGGTCGAGCATCTTGCCGATGAGGGCGGCCTGTTCGGCGGTGAAGGTCATTTGGCCGAGCAGGCCGGCGGTGACCCATTCCTTGCTGAGGCCGACGGCGCTGGCGATGTCGGCCCACTTCAGGCCCTTGGCAACCTTGCGTTCGACGATGAGGTCGGAGACGTCTTCGCGTTTCATGCAGTTCTCCTTTGGATGGGGTGAGGGTGGAGCAGGTGAGGGGGTGGGCGGGGGCGTTGCATCCGGCCTGCAGGAGCGAGCCGTGGTCGCGATGCGGTCGCGGGGCAGCGCTGGACAATGATCAACGTGGGTTTTCGCGAGCATGGCTCGCTCCTACAGGAGGAGGCGGCGCTGTTTCCGTAGGAGCGACCCGTGGTCGCGATGCGGTCGCGGGGCAGCGCGGGACGATGATCAACGTGGGTTTTCGCGACCATGGGTCGCTCCTACAGGGGACGTACTGCGCTGTTCTGTAGGAGCGACCCACGGTCGCGATGTGGTCGTGGGGCAGCGCGGGACGATGATCAACGTGGGTTTTCGCGAGCATGGCTCGCTCCTACAGGTGCAGGTGGCGTGATGTGAAGGTGGCGAAGTCGTCGGCGATGGCGGCCGGGCGGATGTCGGGATGGTGTTCGTCGGCGGGCGCGTATTTGCCGGTGCGTACCAGTACCGACGGGATGCCGAGGGCCTGGGCGCCGCCGATGTCGTCGCGCAGGTCGTCGCCGATCATGACGGCATCGGCCGCAGCGACGCCCAGCATGTCGAGCGCGGCCTGGAAGAAGGGGGCGGCCGGTTTGCCGGTGATTTCGGCCTGCGTGCCGGTGCTGTATTCCAGCCCGGCGACGAAGGCGCCCATGTCGAGCGACAGGCCGTCCTCCTCCTTGAAGTAGCGATTGCGCGCCATCGCGATGAAGGGCAGGCCCTGCATGATCAGCCGGAAAGCGGTGTTGAGCTGTGCGTAGTCGAAGAAGTGGCCGGCGTCGCCCAGCACCACGGCGTCGGGCGATGCGGCGTCGGGCCCGGTTTCCCCGCGCAGGTCCGGATGCACGATGTAGTACGGATGCAGGCCGCGGGCACGCACCAGATTCATCGTCGCGCCGGGGGCGGTGAGCAGTTCGTCGTCGCGCATGACCAGCCCGAGCGCATTCATCTTTGCGCACAGCACGCGGCGCGGCGTGCGCGTGGTGTTGGTCAGGAACAGCAGCGGCAGGCCGGCCGCGCGCAGCCGGGCCAGCGCGTCAGCCGCGCCGGGAACGATCTGGTCGCCGACGTGCAGTACGCCGGCGAGATCGATCAGCAGGGCTTTGGGTGTGGTGGGCAGCTGCATGGTGAGGGGTCTTTTGCATCAAGCATGCCAGAACCGCGGGTTCTTGCTTGCGCCCGCAGTCCGCATCCGGCTGCGGTTCTGCGGATGCTGGGTATGAGGGCTGCTGCGGCGTGCGCTCCGATGCGGTGCATTCAGGCCGGTACGTCGCGCGCGCGCAGTGCGCCGTCGGTGTCGCTGGTTTCGATCAGCCCTTGCTCCTCGTAGCGGCGCAGCTTGCGCCACAGCGACACGCGGTCGATGCCGAGCAGGCGGGCGGCCAGCGCGCGGTTGCCGCCGACTTCGGCCAGCACGTCGAGGATGTAGGAGCGTTCCACGTTTTCCAGCGTGCGGATTTCGCCGCCGGTGCGCCCCGATGCATCGCGGCCGGAGCCGGCCGTCGACAGTCCCGGCGGCAGGTCGGCTTCGCCCAGCATCGGGCCGCCAGCCAGTGCGACGCCGCGTTCGATCAGGTTTTCCAGTTCGCGCACATTGCCCGGATAGTCATAGGCGCGCAGCTTTGCCATCGCCGGCGGGGCGATGGCGGTGACGTCCTTGCCCATCGCGAGTGCGGCGCGGCGCAGGAACTGCTGTGCCAGCAGCGGAATGTCGTCGCGCCGCTCGCGCAGCGGTGGCAACTGCAGCGTGACCACGTTGAGCCGGAAATAGATGTCCTGTCTGAATTGGCCGGCTTCCACCGCGGCGCGCGGTTCGCGGTTGGTGGCGGCGAGGAAGCGCACGTCGGCGCGTACCGGTTCGGTGCCGCCGACGCGCAGGTACTCGCGCTCCTGCAGCAGGCGCAGCAGCTTGACCTGCATCGCGGCTGACATTTCGGTCACTTCGTCGAGGAACAGCGTGCCGCACTGTGCCGCCTCGACCAGGCCGCCGCGCGCCTGCTGTGCGCCGGTGTAGGCGCCCTTTTCGTGGCCGAACAGTTCGTTGGCCAGCAGTTCTTCGGTCAGCGCGCCGCAGTTGACCGCGACGAAGGGGCCGCCGGCGCGCCGGCTGTGCGCGTGCAGGTGGCGCGCCAGCAGTTCCTTGCCGGTGCCGGTTTCACCGACGATGAGCACATTGCAGTCGGTCGGGGCGACGCCGCGTGCGATGTCCAGGATGGCGCGCATGCCGTCGTCGCGCGTGATGATGCGTTCCTCGGCCGCCTGCTCGACCAGCTGGCGCAGCCGGTGGTTCTCGGCGCGCAGCTGCGCCTTGTCGGCGGCTTCGCGCACCAGCTTGCGCACCTCGCCCAGCCGGAACGGCTTGGATACGTAGTAGAAGGCGCCGGCACGCATCGCCTCGACCGCCGATTCGGTGGTGGCGAAACCGGTCACCACCAGCACCTCCATGTCGGGCCAGGCCTCGCGCGCCCGGCGCAGCAGTTCCAGGCCGTCCATGCCGGGCATGCGCACGTCGGTCAGCAGTACCTCGAATTCGCGCTGGCGCAGCAGGTCCAGCGCCGCTTCGCCGTTGTCGGCGGTGGTGACCTCGAAGCCGTCGCGCCGGAGCGCGGTGGCCAGCCCCTCGCGGGCGACCGCCTCGTCGTCGACGAGCAGAACGTGCAGTGCGCTCATGCTTCCTCCTCCGCCGGTATCCACAGCGTGACGCGTGTCCCGCCGTCCGGTCCGTTGTCTATGCTCACCCGTCCGCCATGTTCGGCGGTGATTTCATGCACCACGAACAGCCCGAGCCCGGAGCCCTTGCCGACCGGCTTGGTGGTGAAGAAGGGGTCGAACACGCGCTGCAGGTTGCGCGGCGCGATGCCCGGTCCGTTGTCGCTGACCTCGATCACCGTGCCACGGTCGCGCATGGCACCGCTCACCACGATGCGCGGCTTCGTGGACGTCTCGGCGCAGGCCTCGAGCGCGTTGCGGATGAGGTTCAGCAGCGCCTGCTGCATGCGCTGTCCGTCGGCGTGGATGTCCAGATCGGGCGGGATGCGCAGCGTCACCGATTCGCCGACGTCCGGCTGTTCGGCACGCAGCAGCGCAACGGTTTCCTCGACCAGCGGACGCACCGGCTGGCGCACCAGCGCGAAATGGCTGTCGCGCGCGAAGGCGAGCAGGGTGCGCACGATGCGCTGCGCGCGCTGCACCTGATCGTCGATCTGTTCGACGAAGGCATTGAGCTGCGCCGGATCGGCGCGCTCGGGCTCTTCGAGCAGCAGCTGGGCGTTCAGCGAAATATTGGAAAGCGGATTGTTCAGCTCGTGCGCGACGCCGGACAGCATGGTGCCGAGCGACGCCAGCCGCGCGCTGCGCAGCACCGCCAGCTGGCGTTCTTCAAGGTCGCCGAGCGCGCGGTTGAAGGCGCCGACCAATGCGGCGATCTCGTCGTCGCGGTCGCGCGGTGTCAGGCGGGCCAGATTGCCGGTGCCGACCCGCGCCAGATCGCTTTCGATTTCACGCAGCGGCGCCACGACGCGTCGGGTCACCAGCTGGCCGATGCCCAGTACCAGCACGATGGCGGTGAGCATGATGGCGTACAGGCGCGACTCCTGACCGGACAGCGCACCCCGCATCGCCTCGCGCGCCTGGTCCGACAGCCGCTCGCTGTCCTCGAAGGCCTGCTTGCCGACCTCGGCCATGCGCTCTTCCAGCGGCGAAATCGGGTCCGTCGGTTCGATGCGCCGCTGCAGGCGGTCTTCCAGCAGGTCGCGCCAGTCGGACAGCGACTGCTCCAGTTCGTCGAGCGCGAAGCCGGGCGCGGCACGGCGCATCAGTTCGCGGTCACGGGTGAACATTTCGAGCGCTTCGTCCGCCTTGCCGACCGCGGATTTCAGCTCCGACGGCTTGCGCAGCAGCAGATAGTTCTTCTCGAACCGTCGTGCTTCGCGCATTACGTCGTGCATGCTGGTGACGTGATGTTCGTCGTCGACCCGCGACAGCAGGTTGCGCACCTGTTCCAGCGCAGCGAACACCAGCAGCACGAACAGGCCGCCGAGCACGATGTAGCCGAGCAGGATCTTGGCGTGAAGGGAACGCGGAAGCAGCTTCATGAATTGCATGTTGCAACGGTGCGTTGCCGATTTCAACGCAAGGCGCAATCGCGTCAATGCATGGCTGATGCGGGTATTCGGCATTTCGGAATCGGAATGCAAGCTATTGCGATGCAAGCTGCAACGCCGAGCGTCTGCTTGCGCTGATGCTGGAATGTAAAGCATCTTGTAATCAATGGTTTGTATTTTGTTTTCGAGATTGGCACAAGCCCTGCTAGGAATTCCATGCCAGCTCTGCAGCGGTGGTTTCGGTGGCTCCTCGATCACCGCTGCGAGAGGGTTGCAATGGGGAAGCCGGTCATGCCTAGCGGACAGCACCGGCTCTTTTGGCGGCTCGCGAGCAATCGCGAGCCGCTTTTTTGTCGCGCAGCGATCCCTTGCTTCCTGCGGATGCGCTGCGCCGGCCGGCGCTTTCAAGGATAATTCGCGGCCTTGTCCCGCCTGCGTGCCACCGCATGACCGAACCCGCCGTTGCGCTGATCGAAGCGCGTGCGCTTGCCTGCGTGCGCGGCCGTGCACGCCTGTTTTCCGGGCTCGACTTCGCCCTGGCGCCCGGCGAACTGATGCATGTGGCCGGTGCGAACGGCAGTGGCAAGACCAGCCTGCTGCGCATTCTGTGCGGACTGTCCGAACCCGAATCGGGAGAGGTGCGCTGGCGTGGCGAGCCGGCCCGGCGCGTGTCTGACGACTGGCGCGACGGCCTGCTCTATCTCGGTCACCGCAATGCGGTGAAGGACGATTTCACGCCGCTGGAAAACCTGCGCGCCAGCGCCGCCATCGCCGGCGAAACCACCCCGGAGGACACGCTGCTGCGGGCGCTGGTCGATATCGGCCTGGGGGCGCGGCTCGACGTGCCGGCGCGCAGCCTGTCGCAGGGACAGCGCCGACGCGTGGCGCTGGCGCGGCTGCTGGCCGACTCGCGCAGCGCGCTGTGGATTCTGGACGAGCCCTTCACCGCGCTCGACGTGCGCGCGGTCGCCACGCTGGCCGGTGCGATGTCGGCGCACCTGGCGCGCGGCGGTTCCATCATTTACACCACGCATCAGCCGGTCGACATCGATGCGCTGCGTCGACAGACGCTGAATCTGGACGATTTCTCATGCTGAGCGTATTCGTTTCGGTGGTGCGGCGCGACCTGCTGCTGGCCTGGCGCAGGCGGTCGGACGTGCTGACCGCGCTCGGCTTCTTCCTGCTGGTGACCAGCCTGTTCCCGCTCGGTGTCGGACCCGAACCCGACCAGTTGAGCCGCATCGCGGCCGGTGTGATGTGGGTCGCCGCGCTGCTGGCGACCCTGCTGTCGGTGCAGCGGCTGTTCGAATCCGACGAGGCCGACGGAACCCTCGAGCAGATGTTGCTGTCCGTGGAGCCTCTGGCAGTGATCGTGCTGGCCAAGGTGTGCGCCTACTGGTTGCTGACCGGGCTGCCGCTGGTGGTGATCGCACCGCTGATCGCGCTGCAGTTCAACCTGTCGCCGGACGAAACGCTGATCGTGTGCGCGACGCTGCTGATCGGCACGCCGACGCTGTCGCTGCTCGGTGCGGTCGGCGCGTCGCTGACGCTGGGCCTGCGCGGTGGTGGCGCACTGATCGCGCTGCTGGTGCTGCCGCTCTACGTGCCGCTGCTGATCTTCGGCGCCGGGGCGGTCGATGCCTGGCGTGCCGGTCTGGGTGTGCAGTCGCATCTGGCCCTGCTGGGCGCCTGTCTGCTCGTGGCTTTTGCCGTGTGCCCGCTGGCCAGCGCGGCCGCGCTGCGGATTGCGCAGGATTGATCTGACGCAGTCCGGGCCGGTCGGCGAGTCGTATAAACTGCCGCACTTGTTGGTCCTCCGGGCCGTGGCTTCAACCGTTTCAGCGATGCACAGAACGACCGCCGTGCCGCCGAGTAACCTGACCTTAGGCTAGCCCACATTCCGCTGATGTCTGACTCACCGCTTTCCGCAGCGCGCGTGCCGTCCGCCGGCTTCAGCCTGTTCCATTACGCCAGTCCGCAGACCTTCTTCCCGCTCGCCGGCAAGCTGCTGTGGCCGTGCTGGATCGCGGCGCTGCTGCTGACCGTGGCCGGGCTGTACACCGCCTTCTTCGTGGCGCCGACCGACGCCACCCAGGGCGACAGCTACCGCATCATCTTCATCCACGTGCCGGCGGCGTGGATGTCGATGGTGATCTACATGGCGATGGCCTTCTGGTGCGCGGTCGGACTGGTGTTCAACACGCGGCTGTCCTTCATGATGTCGAGCGCGCTGGCGCCGACCGGTGCGCTGTGGGCCTTCATTGCCTTGTGGACCGGCGCGCTGTGGGGCAAGCCGACCTGGGGCACCTACTGGGTGTGGGATGCGCGACTGACCTCGGAACTGATCCTGTTCTTCCTGTACTGCGGCTACATGGCGCTGCAGGCGGCGATCGACGATCCGCGCCGGGCCGACCGCGCGGGTGCGCTGATCGCCATCGTCGGCGCGATCAACGTGCCGATCATCTATTTTTCCGTGAAATGGTGGAACACCCTGCATCAGGGATCGTCTGTGAGCATGACGCAGTCGCCGACGATGGCGACCACGATGCTGACCGGCATGCTGCTGATGGCGCTGGCTGCCTGGGCCTACACCATAGGCGTGGCGCTGGTGCGTGTGCGCGCCATCATGATCGAACGCGAACGGCACACCGACTGGGTGCGCCAGCTCTCGCAAGCAGGAAGCAACGGAGACATGAACGCATGAACTGGGAAAGCGCCGGCCAATTCTGGGCCATGGGCGGCTATGGCTTCTTCGTCTGGAGTTCGTACGCAGTGACGGCCGCGCTGGTCGCGGCCGAACTGGTTGCCGTGTCGCGCCGGATGCGTCGCGCGCGTGCGCTGGCAGCGCGCGACCTCGCGCTCGAGCGCATGGATGCCAGCAAGCGGGGGCGCGCATGAAGGCAAGGCACAAACGCTTCGCACTGATCGCCGCCGGCGTGGCCGCCCTGGCCGGCGCCGTGGCACTGGTGCTCACGCAGTTCCAGGACAATATGGTGTTCTTCTTCAGTCCCACCCAGGTCGCGTCGCACGAGGCGCCGCAGGGCCGCACCTTCCGCATCGGCGGCATGGTGGAGAGTGGCAGCCTGGAGCGCGGTGCCGACGGTACCTCGGTGAAATTCCTGGTCACCGACACGGTCCACCGCATTCCGGTGACCTACAAGGGCGCGCTGCCCGACCTGTTCAAGGAGGGCAAGGGCGTCGTGGCCCAGGGCCGTCTGGGCGAGGACGGCGTGTTCGCGGCCAGCGAGGTGCTGGCCAAGCACGACGAGAACTACATGCCACCCGAGGCCGCGCACGCGCTGGAACAGGCGAAGAAGGCGCAGGCGACCGTCGTCCATTGAAGTCCATGCGCTGCCGTCAGCCGTCCGCGAGGGCGTGCCGGCGGTGACGCGCCAGAGGTATTCCGAACGATGTTTCCCGAACTCGGCAATTTTTCCCTTTCCATTGCGCTGGCGCTGGCGCTGCTGCTCGGCGTGATTCCGCTGTTCGGCGCGCAGCGCGGTGACGCGCGCCTGATGTCGGCGGCGCGGCCGCTGACCCAGGGCATGTTCGTGTTCATCGCGTTCGCGCTGTTCTGCCAGATTCAGTCCTTCGTGCTGAACGACTTTTCGGTGCTGAACGTCGCGACCAACTCCAATTCGACGCTGCCGCTGCAGTACCGGGTCGCCGCCTCGTGGGGCAGTCACGAAGGTTCGATGCTGCTGTGGGTGTTCATGCTGTCGGTGTGGGCGCTGGCGGTCAGCGTGTTCTCGCGCCGCCTGCCGCCCGACATGGTGGCGCGCGTGCTGGCGGTGCTCGGCTGGGTGGCGGTTGGCTTCCTTACCTTCATGCTGGCCAGTTCCAACCCGTTCGACCGGCTGCTGCCCGCCGCCGCCGACGGCCGCGACCTGAATCCGCTGCTGCAGGATCCGGGCATGATCTTCCACCCGCCCATGCTCTACATGGGCTATGTCGGCTTTTCGGTCGCCTTCGCGTTCGCCATCGCGGCACTGATCGGCGGCCGGCTCGACGCCGCCTGGGCGCGCTGGTCGCGTCCGTGGACCACGGTGGCCTGGATGTTCCTGACGCTGGGCATCGCGCTCGGCAGCTACTGGGCGTACTACGAACTGGGCTGGGGCGGCTGGTGGTTCTGGGATCCGGTCGAGAATGCGTCCTTCATGCCCTGGCTGGTCGGTACGGCGCTGATCCACTCGCTGGCGGTCACCGAAAAGCGCGGCGCCTTCAAGAGCTGGACCGTGCTGCTGGCGATCTTTGCGTTTTCGCTGTCGCTGCTCGGTACCTTCCTGGTGCGCTCCGGCGTGCTGACCTCGGTGCATGCCTTCGCCACCGATCCGGAACGCGGCGTGTTCATCCTCGCCCTGCTGGTGTTCGTGATCGGCGGCTCGCTGCTGCTGTTCGCCATCCGCGCGCCGTCGGTCGGGCTGGGCGGCGGTTTCGGGCTGCTGTCGCGCGAGACCGCACTGCTGTCGAACAACGTGCTGCTGGCGGTGGCGACCTCGGCGGTGCTGCTCGGCACGCTGTATCCGCTGTTCCTCGACGCGCTGGGCATGGGCAAGATTTCGGTCGGTGCGCCGTACTTCAACGCGGTGTTCGTGCCGCTGATGACGCCGGTGGCCTTTCTGATGGCGATCGGTCCCTTCGTGCGCTGGAAGAAGGACGAGGCAGCCGGCCTGACGCGCAGGCTGCGCTGGGCTTTCGTCGTCAGCGTGGTCAGTACCGCGCTGATGATGTTCATGTCCGGTCGCTTCGACGCGATGCTGGGTCTGGGCAGCTTCATCGTGGTGTGGATCGTCGCCACCAGCGTGCAGCATCTGCTCGACCGTGTGCGTGGCCGCAGCGACCGCGGCAGCTGGCTGTCGCGCGCGCGCGCGCTGCCCGGCGGCTGGTGGGGCATGTGGCTGGCGCATCTGGGTCTGGCGGTCAGCATTGTCGGCATCACGCTGGTCAAGGGCTTCGAACAGAACGCCGACATGAAGATGGCGCCGGGCCAGACCGCACATCTGGCGGGCTACACCTTCCGCTTCGACGGTGCGTTCGAGCACAACGGACCGAATTACGACGCGGCGCGCGGCCGCATCGTGGTCACCCGCGACGGTCAGCCGGTTGCGCTGATGGAGCCGGAAAAGCGCATGTACCGCGTGTCCAAGATGCCGATGACCGAGGCGGCGATCGAATCCGGCTTCACGCGCGACATCTACGTTTCGATGGGCGAGCCGCTGCCCGGTGGCGACGCCTGGATCGTGCGCATCTTCTACAAGCCCTTCGTCAAGTGGATCTGGATGGGTGCGTTGATCATGGCGATCGGCGGTGCGATCGCCGCCGCCGACCGGCGCTACCGCAAGCTCGCGCAGCGTGACGGCCGGCTGGTCGATACGGCAGCGGCGACGCCCGCCGGTCAGGCGCAGGAGGCGCGCGCATGAGCCGCTATCTGTGGCCGCTCGGCCTGTTCGTCGTACTGATCGGTTTCCTGTTCGTCGGCCTGTCGCTGAATCCGCGCGAGGTGCCGAGCCCGCTGATCGGCAAGCCGGCGCCGGCGTTCAGCGTCAGCCAGCTGGGCGAGGCCGGCAAGACCTTCGCTCCGGCCGACATGAAGGGCAAGGTTTGGCTGCTCAACGTGTGGGCGTCGTGGTGCGTGGCCTGCCGGCAGGAGCATCCGGTGCTGGTGGATCTGGGCCGCAGCGGCGCCGTGCCGCTGGTCGGCCTGCAGTACAAGGACGAACCGGACGCCGGCCTGAAGTGGCTGGCCGAGCACGGCAATCCCTATGTGCTGTCGGCACAGGACCGTGACGGACGGGTCGGCATCGATTTCGGCGTCTATGGCGTGCCGGAAACCTTCGTCATCGACCGTCAGGGCATCATCCGCCACAAGTACACCGGCCCGCTGACGCCGCAGCTGCTGCGCGACGATGTGCTGCCGCTGGTCAAGAAACTCGAGGCTTCCTGACATGCGCCGCTTTGCTGTCGTACTGGCGCTGAGCGCGCTGTCGGTGTCGGGCGTCCATGCCGACGAGGCGAAGACGCTGGCTGACGATCCGGTGGTCGAGGAACGCGTGCAGAAACTGGGCGAGGAACTGCGCTGCCTGGTCTGCCAGAACCAGAACATCGCCGACTCGCATGCGGATCTCGCGATGGACCTGAAAAAGCAGCTGCGCGAGCAGGTGAGCAGCGGCCGCAGTGACCGCGAAATCCTCGACTACATGGTCGAGCGCTACGGTGATTTCGTGCTCTACCGGCCGCCGCTGAAAACCACCACGGCGCTGCTCTGGGCAGGCCCCTTCGCGCTGCTGCTGATCGCGGTCATCGCGCTGGCGCGACGCCTGCGCCGTCGCACGGTACAGGCCGCCACCGCCAACACACTGAATGCGGAGGAGCATGAGCGCGCGCGCGCGCTGCTCGCCGGCGAGGAGAACAAGGCTTGACCACTTTCATCATCGGCGCGGGACTGATGCTCGTCATCGCCCTCGCTTTCGTACTTCTGCCGCTGCTGCGCGGCCGTCGCTCCGTCGAACCCGAAGCGCAGCGTGCGCTGACGCTGGCGATTCACCGTGACGCGCTGGCCGAACTGGACCGCGATCTGGCGGCCGGGCTGATCGACGACGCTCAGTACCGCATTGCGTGCTCGGAGCTGGAACGGCGCGTGCTCGACGAAGCCGGTGGCGCGCCGGCTCCTGCAGCACGCACCAGCGGCCGCTGGGTGGCCGTCGCCGCTGCGCTGGTCGTGCCGGTGCTGGCCGTGCCGGTATATCTGGCGCTCGGGCAGCCGCTGGCGGTCGATGCACCGCGCAACACGCCGGTGGCCGAGCAGCCTGAAGTGACGCCGGAGCGGATCAAGGCCATGGTGGCGCAGCTGGCGGAACGCATGAAAAGCGAGCCGGACAACGTGGATGGCTGGCGCATGCTGGCGCGTTCATACGCAAACCTGCAGCGTTTCGACGAAGCGGCCGACGCCTACGCGAAGCTGGTGAAGCTGGTGGGCGACGATGCCCAGGTGTGGACCGATTACGCCGACGTACTGGCCATGAAGCAGGGGCGCAATCTGATCGGCGAGCCCGAAAAGATGCTGGTGCATGCACTGGAACTGGATCCGCAGAACCCGAAGGCGCTGGCGCTTGCCGGCAGCGCAGCGGCGCAGCGCGGAGATCGCGCAACGGCTCGCAAACACTGGGAAAAGCTGTTGACGCTGCTGCCCCCGGATTCGCCGCTGGTCGAGCCGATCAGGGAAACGCTGGACCATCTGGATGCGAAGCCAGCCGGTTAGTGCGGGCTGAGCGTTCCGAACGGGGCGCGGGAGTGGCAGGTGGTGCCCGGCACAGCATTGAGTGTTCCGGGCGCACAAATGAAAAAAGCCGGCGTGAGCCGGCTTTTTTCATGCGTGAAGCAATTACTTCTTCTCTTCAGCCGGGGCAGCAGCCGGAGCAGCCGGAGCTTCAGCAGCCGGGGCAGCGGCCGGAGCAGCAGCTTCAGGAGCCGGAGCGGCCGGAGCAGCAGCCGGAGCGGGAGCGGCTTCGGGAGCCGGAGCCGGGGCCGGAGCCGGAGCTTCTTGCGGCTTCGAGCAGGCAGCGAGAGTGGCGGCGAGCAGGGCGGCGAGGAGGAGAGATTGTTTCATTTTGGTTTCCTTGGCTGTTGGCTACTACATGAATTCGGTCTAACCCGATCGAGCTAGTGACCTCGATCAGCCCAAAATAGTAGCATGAGCGCCCCGAATCAAGTAGTGCTGCGGGAAACATGTCCTTAGAGGCCAAGTTTTGTTGTGCTGATGCAACATGAGCAGGCATCCCACAGTTCGGCAAAACGTCCCGCGTAGCCGGCGCTTTCGGTCGCGTCGCCGCGCACGAACTTGCCGCGCCAGTGCGCGCTGTGCGTGCGTATCAGCGCATATCCACCGGCCGTCAGCATGAATGTTTCGCTCAGGTGGCGCAGCTGGAGCGGCGTCTGCCGGATCTGTATCCGGTGCGACTGTGCGCTGCACAAATCCCACAGTCGAGGCATGTGGTGCTGCAGTGCCGAAGGGTCGTGCAGCGCCATCCTCACGCTGGCGCGTGCGTCTGCGGCCAGCGCATCCGACAGTTGTGCCACGCGTTGCGAATGCGCGAGCCCCGTGCCGGTCAGATCGGTATCGAAGATGTCCAGCGTGCGCGAGACGTGGGCGAGCAGTTCCCCCACGGCATCCTGATAGCTGCTGCGCTCGGAAAAGCGCAGCACGCACTCCGCGTCAGTCACCCTTGGCTCCGGCGTGGAGGAAGCCGTCGCAGTACCAGCCGTAGAGCAGTTCCAGCAGCTCTTCGTCATCGGGCACTGCCGTCAGCGTGCGTTCGCTGGCCAGCGTACGCAGCGACGATGCGGCATCGGACGGCAGGTCGACATCCTCGCCGTTGATCCAGAAATAACGGCCGCTACGCAACAGCAGCGTGCGGGCGTCGAGCCGCACGCCCGAACGTTTCGCCTGCTGCGCGAAGCGCTTTACGCTCACCGGCTCGTCCGGCGGATCGAAGAAGATGTGCGGCTTGGGTTCGGTCAGATAGCCGCCGAGGAACTGTTCGACGTCACTGCGCGACCAGCGTATCGCCGTCAGCATCTGCTCGACGCGCTCTATCATCGCCGCCGGCAGCTGTGCCGGATCGGCCTGCAGCGCCAGGTCCGGGTCGGCGTACATGCCTTCCAGGCACAGGTTGTCGCGCAGGTAGTCGACGAAGGCGGTGCCCAGTTCCTGCACCGACGGGGTGCGGAAACCGATCGAGTAGGTGGTGCATTCGCCTTCGGCGATGCCGTCGTGCGCGCAGTGCGGCGGCAGGTAGAGCATGTCGCCCGGTTCGAGCAGCCATTCCTGCTCCGGCACGAAGTTGCGCAGGATGCGCAGCGGCGCGCCCTCGACCAGCGACAGGTCCTTCTGGGTACTGATTCGCCAGCGCCGCGTGCCGGTGCCCTGCAGCAGGAAGACGTCGTAGGAATCGAAATGCGGCCCGACGCCGCCACCATCGGTGGCGTAGCTCACCATGACGTCGTCCAGCCGCGCATAGGGAATGAAGGAAAAGCGGCGCATCAGCGCATCGGCCTGCGGCAGTTGCATGTTCAGACCCTGGATGAGCACCGTCCAGGCCTTCGATTTCGGGCGCTTGAGCAGACTGGCGGGCAGGGGCCCGCGCTCCAGTTGCCAGCGCTGGCCGTCCTGGGCGACGAAGCGGGATTCGACCGACTCGTCGCGCGCCAGCGCGAGCAGGGCGTCGCGTTCGAGCAGGCCGTTGAATCCGGGAATGGCGCCGCGTATCAGCAGCGGTTTCTTCTGCCAGTAGTCGCGCAGGAAGGTACGCGGGCTGAGCCCGCCGAGCAGTGTCTTGTCCATGGCACGGATTATCCCCGATGACGGGGAGGCGGCGCGTTCAGCAGGTAAAATCTCGCTCCCTTTCGCAATGCAGGGTTGTGTCATGCCGGTTGCCCGTATCGAATCGCTGGACCACGAAGGTCGCGGCGTCACCCACGCCGACGGCAAGGTGATCTTCGTCGATGGTGCGCTGCCGGGCGAAATCGTCGATTTCTCGCCCTACCAGCGCAAGCCGTCCTACGAACTGGCGCAGATCAGCCGCATCGTGCGCGCCAGTCCGCAGCGTGTCACGCCGGGCTGCCGCCATTTCGGCAAATGCGGCGGCTGCAGCATGCAGCACCTCGATCTGGCAGCCCAGGCGTCAGTGAAGCAGCGTGTGCTCGAAGATGCGCTGTGGCACGTCGGGCGCGTCAAGCCGGAAACGGTGTTTGCGCCGCTGGTCGGCCCGGGCTGGGGCTATCGCTACCGGGCGCGGCTGTCGGTGCGCTACGTGTCGCGCAAGGGAGGCGTTCTGGTCGGATTCCGCGAGCGCAAGTCGAGCTACGTGACCAATATGGATTCCTGCGAGGTGCTGCCGCCGCACATGTCGGCGCTGCTGATGCCGCTGCGTGCGCTGATCGACGGCCTGTCGATCCGCGAACGGCTGCCGCAGATCGAGGTGGCGATCGGCGGCGAGCACGAACAGCAGATGACCGTGCTGGTGTTCCGCATCCTCGAGCCGCTGACCGCGCAGGACGAAGCCGCGCTGCGGGCGTTCGCCGACCTGCATCGCATGTACGTCTATGTGCAGCCGCGCGGCCCGGAGTCGATGGTGCCGTTCTGGCCGATCCCGATGCCCGAGCTGTCCTACTCGCTGCCGGATTTCGGTGTGCGACTGGCGTTTGCGCCGACCGAATTCACCCAGGTCAACCACGGCATCAACCGTTCGCTGCTGCGCCGCTCGATGTCGATGCTGGCGCCGCAACCGGGCGAGCGCATCGCTGACATGTTCTGCGGGCTCGGCAATTTTTCGCTGCCGATCGCCGCACTCGGCGCCGAGGTGGTCGGTGTCGAAGGCGCGGACGCGCTGGTCGCGCGCGCTGCCCGCAATGCCGAGGCCAACGGCCTGCAGGCACGCGCAAGCTTTCGCGTGGCGAACCTGTTCAACGCGACCCCGGAAAATCTCGCTGCGATGGGACGCTTCGACAAGATGCTGATCGATCCGCCGCGCGAGGGGGCGATCGAACTGGTGAAGTCGATTCCGCATTCGATGGACGATCTTGCGCCGAGCCGCATCGTCTATGTGTCGTGCAATCCAGCGACGCTGGCGCGCGACCTCGCGGTGTTGATCAACGACAAGGGCTATCGATTCCGCGGTGCGGGCATCGCCAACATGTTCCCGCAGACCTCGCATGTCGAGTCGATCGCGCTGATCGAACGCTGATTCATCCGGAGCAGGAGGCAACAAAAAAAGGCGGCCGAGGCCGCCTTTTTTGTACCGCGCATTCTGATCAGTCGCGCTGGCCGGTCAGGGCCATCAGCAGGTTGAGCAGGCTGATGAACATGTTGTACAGGTTCAGATAGACCGACAGCGAGGCCGACACATAGTTGGTTTCGCCGCCGCGCACGATGCGCTGCACGTCGTACAGCATCCACGCTGCCGAAATCAGTACCACGCCGGCCGAGATCGCCAGCGACAGGCCGGGCATCTCGAGGAAGATGTTGGCGACGATGGCCAGCAGGATCACGACCATGCCGACGGTCAGGAAGGTCCCCATGTTCGAGAAATCGCGTTTGGTGCTGGACGCGATCGACGACAGCACGAAGAAGGTCACTGCGGTGCCACCAGCCGCCATCGCGATGATGGAACCGCCGTTCGAGAAGCCGAGCGCCACCTGAAGCACGCGGCTGAGCATCAGTCCCATGAAGAAGGTGAAGCCGAGCAGCAGGGCCACGCCCAGTCCGCTGCTCTTGTTGCGCTCGATACCCCACATGAAGCCCCAGGCGATTCCCATGAATACCAGGAAGGAAATCAGCGGGCTGCCGGCAAACAGCGAGAAACGCATCTGGATGCCGACCAGTGCGCCGAGCAGCGTCGGCACCATGGATACGGCCAGCATCAGATAGGTGTTGCGCAGCACGCGGTTCTGGCCGGTGGACAGCGAACCGGTGGTCTGCATGCTCTGGAATTGCGGTTGCATCAGGGTCTCCCCAAGGTGATTCGTGCGGGTAAGACTATCCGACGGGGATACAAGTTTCAATGGCGCGCCCGCATGCTAGACTGCGCGCCGCGCCTTGTCCGGTGTCTGAAAAGACGACGAAACAGCACGGGGCGCGGTTTTGTTGCCGGCGAGTTGATCTGCCGACGAATCGGAGGTTTGGGTGAGTGGTTTAAACCAGCAGTCTTGAAAACTGCCGAGGGGGTGACCCCTCCGTGAGTTCGAATCTCACAGCCTCCGCCAGACACCCAGCATTCAAGCGCCTTTCGGGGCGCTTTTTTGTTGCATCCGTCAAATCCGTCACCGCATGAACAGGATGCCCGGTCGGAACCGGCATGAGCGAAAGTGCCTGTCGGGCATGCGGGCGCCACCTCCTGTTGTCCTACATACGCGGGTGCTTGCGTGATGCTGTACTGGTAATGGGCGATCCTCCTCGCCCTCTTCACGCCGCTTCATTTCAGCCCGCTCTCGAAGCGGGCTTTTTTCGTACCCGGACGACCGATCAGGAGGTCCTGAAAGTCCGGCGCTTGGAGGTGTGGCCGACAGGCAGTCTTGCGCAAAGGCGCCGGCTCCAGGTCCGCACCCGGCATTTACTTCAGTTGCAGCAGCATCCACTCGATCAGCGGGCTGTGCGCTGAACGGGCGTGCCAGGCGCATATGAGATCAAAGCCCGGCGGCGACAGATCGTCTTCCAGCGGAATGACGCACAGGCGGGGATCCGGCAGCAGCTTCGACGGGAGAAACGCCAGTGCGCCGGTTGCCTGCAGTACTGCGGGTACCAACGAAAAGTAGGGGACGGACAGGATCACATTGCGCGAAAGATCCATTTGCTTCAGCCATGCATCGGCCGAACCTGAAAGATTCGCACGTGCCGGCGATACCACGATGTGCGGTGCGGCCGCCAGTTCGCCAAGGCTGAGTTTGCGCCCGGCAAATTCCGAGTCGCGTGACGCGACGCAGATGTAGTGCTCGTGGAACAGGGTGAGGCGCGGAAACTCCGCCGGTACGAAGTCGGGGATCGACATGACCAGATCGATTTCACCGGAGGCCATCCTGGCCGCCACCGCGTCCACCTCGATGTCGCTCAGGATCAGTTTCAGTCCGGGCGCCTGCTCCCGCATCCGCGACAGCCGCGGCACGATGGCCACCTGCTGCGCATAGTCGGTCGTCGACAGGGTGATGGTCGCCCGGGTCGTGGCCGGATCGAAAGGCGCCCGGTCGACGAGGCGCTCCAGCGCGGAAATCGCGTTGTTCACGTCCGGCGCCAGCCCGAGGGCAAACGGCGTGGGCGTCACGCCGTGTCCTGTGCGGATGAACAGCGGATCACCGAATATTTCCCGCAGGCCGGCAAGGTTGGCGCTGACCGCCTGCTGGGTCAGTCCTATGCGCTCGCCGACCCGGCTCAGGTTCGGGTCAAGCAATAACGCGTGAAGAACCGACAGCTGCTTCAGGTTCAGGCGACCGATATTTTTCATGTTTGTATCTTAAACAAAAACTCTTTGTTTTTTTGGTATCGAGTTCTTCTTAAGATAACAAGCGGCAGAAGAAATTTCGCATGCCCCCGAGCTACCCCGCCATGGACTTCGCACCTGTCACGTCGTGGATGGCTCGTGCAACCGCTGCGCCTGCAAAAGCGCGCCCGTCTGTGCATTCGGTCTTCAGGAGCTTCCCAAATGTCTCTCTCCGCACTTTTCCAGCCAACCCGGCTCGGTCGCATCGAAATCGCCAATCGCATCGTGATGGCGCCGCTGACTCGCAGCCGTGCCGATGACAGCACCGACGTTCCTTCCCCTTTCGCGGCGGAGTATTACGGCCAGCGGGCGAGTGCCGGCCTCATCGTCACGGAAGCCACTCAGGTCAGCCGCATGGCGAAGGGCTATGTCGGCACGCCGGCGATATACAGCGACGGGCAGGTGCGCGCCTGGGCGGCGGTGGCCGACGCCGTACACGAGGCCGGTGGCAAGATCGTCATGCAGCTGTGGCATGTCGGCCGCAGCAGCCACGCCGACCTGCTGCCGGGCGGGGCCGCACCCGTTGCTCCGTCGGCAATCCAGGCGGATTCCATTTCCTTTACCGCGAACGGCCCGAAGCCCTGCGACGTGCCGGTTGCGCTCGATCAGGCCGGTATTCGCGAAACCGTGGCGGCGTTCGCCAATGCCGCGAGAAACGCCCGGATCGCCGGTTTCGATGGCGTGGAGATTCACGCGGCGAACGGCTATCTGATTGACCAGTTCTTGCGTGACCGCAGCAATCAGCGAAGCGACGAGTACGGCGGTTCAGCCCGGAACCGCGCCCGCTTTGCCCTGGAAATCGCTCAAGCGATGACTGAAGTCTGGGATGCCGGCAACATCGGCATCCGGCTGTCGCCCTTCGGCACCTACGGCGACATGGGCGACAGCGACCCGGAAAACACCTTCGGCACGCTGATCGAACTGCTCAACCCGCTGGGTCTCGCCTATCTGCACATGGTCGAGGAGTTTCCGTTCGCCAACATCAACATGGATTCCGGTACCCCTGCCGACCGTGAACAACTGGCCGTGTTCGAACGTTTCCACGGTCTGTGGCAAGGTGCCTATATCGCCAACGGTGCGCTGACCGCAGACAAGGCAAACGACTATGTGGCGCGCAACCGGGCGAGCGCTGCATCCTTCGGCAGGCCGTTCATCGCCAACCCGGATTTCGTCGAGCGCATTCGCAATGGCTGGCCGCTGGCAAGCGCTGACAACAGTGTCTTCTACGGTGGCGGAGCGAAGGGTTATACCGATTTCCCGCGCTATTCGAGCGTTCTGGAAACCGAGAACACTGCAGCGTAGATGGTTGCTGCCTGCGGATACGGGGGCAGCCGTACGGCGTCTTCTGCGGTAACCCCCGGTCCGCTGCCTTGAGCCCCACCGGCTGTTGAGCAGGTGCTCGACTCTCGGAAATGAAACGGCCTCTTCACGGGGCCGTTTCATTTTTCATGCCGGTGAGCAGTCGTTTTGCCCACCGCTTCGGTCAACTGCTCAGGGCGCGCGATATGCGATGCCGTGGCGCTTGAAGAGGGCGGCGATCTCGCCTTTCTCCGCCAGGCCATTCACCGCCTTCTGCAGTTCCTGGGCCAGTTTGTCGTGGCCGGCCTTGACCGCCATTCCGATCACCCACTGGCGGCGACTGACCAGCGGCAGCGGCACTTCCGATATTTCGAAGCCGGTGGTGCCTGCGAGGCCGGCTTCGAGTTCGCTCTGCATGGCCATGACCGCACCGACATCACCCTTCTTCAGTGCATCCACGGCTTCGGACCCGGACTTGAAATGCACGATGCTGGATCTGTAGGCGCCGCTGTCGGCCGACAGCAGCACGGTATCCGGATAGGTCTCGATTTCGACACCGATGCGCGCCGTCCGGATCGGATCCATCGTGTCGAGCTTTTCGATCTTCTCGACATTGCGGGCGATGGCGAATTTTTCGCGGTAGTAGGGGGCGAAGAACAGCACGTTGCCGTTGCGTGCGGTGTAGGTCTGGTCGATCGGCACGTGCAGCATCACGTCAGCGGGGCCGTAGCCGAGCACGGTGCCCTTCCAGACCATGTTGCGCATGTCGTCGTCCACTTTCTCGTCGGCATCGAACCACAGTATTTCAAGTTTGACGCCCAGCCGGGCTGCCAGCAGTCCGGCAAGCTCGACGTCGACACCCTTGCCATCGTCGGAGAAGGGAGAGAATTCCTTGTACAGCGCGACGCGGAGCTGCCCGTGCTTGACCACGTCATCCAGGTCGCGGGCCTGCGCCCAGGCGTTGCCGGCAAAGCTTCCCAGCCACAGAAATGCACACAGGAAGATGGATAGGGATTTGATTTTCATGAAAGTCTCCGGGTTGGCCCGTCCGGCCTGTTTGGTTTACGCGCTAAGTATATTTTGAAGTTGCTGCCGACAGGGCCGCGCATGATCGGGTTTGTTGCTCTGCTCTGCAATAGCGGATGCGTTGTTTAGCAATCAGATGCAAGACTTCCCGTCGATCACCCGACGGTCGTGAGCCGAAAGACGCCGGATTGCCGTCAACGTTCCGTACCCGCAAAAAAAAACCGGTGCGTGAAGCACCGGTTGCGGCCGCCCCAATTTCGGGGCGCAAGGAGGAGACTTGAGTTCTTGCGTTCGTTGCAGCCGGACCAAGGCCCGGCTGCCGTACGAAACTTACTTGAGCAGCTTGAACACCCACATCGAACCGCCCTGGTTCAGGTAGCTGACCTTCTTGGCCACGTCGCCACCCCACAGCGGCACTGCACCACCCCAGCCGGTCGTGATGGCGATGTACTGCTCGCCATCCTGTTCCCAGGTGATCGGGGGGGCGACGATGCCGGTACCGACCTGGAACGACCACACTTCCTTGCCGGTCTTCGCATCGGCGGCCTTGAAGAAGCCCTCAGGCGTGCCCCAGAACACCAGGCCACCCTTGGTTGCCATGGCGCCGCCCCACAGCGGGGCATTGTTGGTGACTTCCCAGACGACCTTGCCGGTCTTCGGGTTGATGGCGCGCATCGAACCGATGTAGTCGCCGCCGATTTCCTTCGCGTCCAGCGTCTTGATCGTGAAACCGGCGCCCAGATAGGCCGCACCCTTCTTGTAGGTGATCGGCTCGTTCCAGATTTCCATGCCCCATTCGTTCGACGGCACGTAGAACAGGCCGGTATCCGGGCTGTAAGCCATCGGCATCTGGTTCTTGCCGCCGAGGAAGGACGGCGAAACGAATACCGCTTCGCCCTTCTTGCCGTCCGCGCTCGCCGTCGGGTCACCCGGGCGCTTGGCCGGGTCATAGATCGGGCGACCGTTGGAATCAAGTCCCTTGGCCCAGGTCAGCGACTTCACGAAGGGGAAGCCACGCTGGAACTTGCCGGTGTTGGCGTCCAGCACGTAGAAGAAGCCGTTGCGGTCGGCCTTCGCACCCAGGTGCTTGCCGTCTGCGTCGAAGGTCACGAATTCGTTGACGCCGTCGTAATCCCAGCCGTCGTTCGGCGTGCCCTGGAAGTGCCACTTGATCTGGCCGGTCTTGACGTCAATCGCCACGGTCGAGCAGGAGTACAGGTTGTCGCCCGGGCGGGTGTGACTGTTCCACGGTGCCGGATTGCCGGTGCCGAAGTAGGCCAAGCCGGTCTTCGCGTCGTAGGTGCCGCCGAGCCACGTTGCCGCGCCGCCGGTCTTCCACAGGTCGCCCTGCCAGCTGGCATTGACCGTGCCGCTGATGCCGATTTCGGTCTTGTTGCCGTCGGCGTCGTACTTGTAGCCCATGTGGCCTTCGACGGTCGGACGCATCCACACCATCTTGCCGGTCTTCGGATCGCGTGCCTCGACGCGGCCGATGATGCCGAACTCGCCACCGGACACGCCGGTCAGCAGCAGGCCGTTGGCAATGATCGGCGCAGCGGAGAACGAGTAGCCGGCGGTGTATTCGTCGATCTTTTCCTTCCAGACGACCTTGCCGGTGTTCTGGTCGAGGGCGACCAGCTGTGCATCCAGCGTGCCGAAGATCACCAGATTGTCGAACACGGCGGCGCCGCGGTTGATCACGTCGCAACAGGCCATCAGGCCTTCGGGAAGACGGTGCTCATAGCTCCAGAGTTTCTTGCCGGTCTTCGCGTCGATCGCGAACAGGCGCGAGTACGAAGCCGTGATGAACATCTTGCCGTTGACGACCAGCGGCTGGGCTTCCTGGCCGCGCTGCTTCTCGGCGCCGTAGGAATAGGACCAGGCCGGTACCAGGCGTTTGATGGTCTTCGTGTTGATCTGTGAAAGCGGGCTGTAGCGCTGCCCTTCAGTTCCCATACCCCATGACAGGACGTCGCCGGTGCTTTTGGCGTCATTTTCGATGTCCGCTACCGTTACGCCCGCTTGCGTCATGCCGCTCTGCGTCAGCGCCGCGACGATGAGTGCGGCAAATGCCGATCTTTTCATAAGATTTTCTCCTCTGGATCTGAGGTCAGTGATGACCAGCCACCGGTGTGATGACCGTCCTGACCGTGCGTGGAACGCAAGACACATGCCATTTGCGAACAATGACGGCGGGAATGCCGGCCGCCGCTGTCCGCTCGGCATGAAAGTCGTTTCCGGGCGGCTGAGCGGATGGCCGGAAACCCTTTTCGGTTGTGGGTTTCGCCGCTTCCGGCAAATCGGGCACATCGCGGTGGCGATGCGCCGAAAGTGATATCCGGAATTTTTGCGACGTGAGTTTTTTGCAACCAGAAAATCTCTCATTCCGTCCGGATTTCAGACCCCGCCTGTCTGTCATTCGTCCATATTTCGAACATGGAAGACACGTTTCTTAACCGGAGTGCGGCACTGTCCGGCACCAGAAAACGGGGCCCGTCGGCGTTCAGTCCGGATGGGCGCCGTCCGGTACGGCACCGGCCGCGATTGCCCGGTCGAGCGACAGTCGTCCGGCACCGCCGATCGTGAGCGACACGGATGCCGCGAGCAGTGCCAGGCCGAATTCGTAGCCGTTGTTGCTCATGAACAGGCCGTTGCCGATATGGACGCTGAGGATGGCCACCAGCATGGCGAATGCCAGGACTGCGGCGGCCGGACGCACGAGCAGACCGATCAGCAGCGCGAGTCCGCCGAAGAACTCCGTGCTGCCGGCCAGCAGCGCCATCAGAGGGCCCGGATGCAGCCCGATGGAGTCCATCCAGGCACCGGTGCCGGCCAGTCCGTATCCGCCGAACCAGCCGAACAGCTTCTGCGCGCCATGTGCCGCGAATATCAGGCCGAGTGGCGCGCGCAGTGCCAGTGCAGAGTAGCCGTCGTTGCTTGCCGTGATACGAGTGATCAGTCGGGTATTCATGCTTTCCTCCGTTCAACATCAATGTGGGTGAATGTGAATTCACTATAAACATTGGTTGACGAGAGGATGGTCAGCGTGCCGAGTCGTAATTGATCAAAAAAATTGATTTATTACGACCGTGCTGCCGAGATGGCGTGGGCGGGCAGCCGCAAGCCGGCATGGAGGTGCCGGCTCGGTCTGGATGGATATGCGTATAGGTCGGTGCCCTGCGATGGCCGCTGCAGCACGCGCCCCGATCGGGGCGTCAGCGCTTGCCGTTGCCGCCCAGCAGTGCCGCGACCTGACGCTTCGGACGCTTGCCGTTCGCCGTCGAGCCGGCGTCGACGCCTTCCGCATTTGCAGACGGCTTCAGCGATTCGTATGGCTTGTTGAAGTCGAAGCCATCGGCGGCGACAGCCGGTGCCGGCGTGCGGGCAGGGCGCGCGGCGCGCGGCGCTTCGCTGTCACGTGCGCTGTCACGCGTACGGGGCGTGCGACGGGGTGCTTCGCTGGAGCGCGTTTCGCGCTGGCGCGCCGCCGTCGGATCGAAGCCTTCCGGTACCGCCGGCTCGATCGTCTTGCGGATCAGCTTCTCGATGTCGGCCACGCGACTGCGTTCTTCCGGTGCCATCAGTGAAATGGCCTCGCCGCTGCGACCGGCACGGCCGGTACGGCCGATCCGGTGCACGTAGTCTTCGGCGTTGTGCGGCAACTCGAAGTTGATGACGAAGGGAAGGTCTTCGATGTCCAGGCCGCGGGCGGCAACGTCGGTCGCCACCAGCACGCGCACGGCGCCGCTCTTGAAGGCTTCCAGTGCTTCGGTGCGCTGCTGCTGGCTCTTGTCGCCATGGATGGCATCGGCGGCGATGCCCTGGCGCACCAGATGATGGGCCAGCCGGCTGGCGCCGAACTTGGTGTTCACGAACACCAGTGCCTGGCGCGTCACATAGCTTTCCTGTGTCAGCAGATGCGTCAGCAGGGCACGCTTGTCATCGGTCGAGCAGGCGTGCACGCGGTGCGTGATCGTGTCGGCGGTCGCGTTGCGGCGCGCCACTTCGATCAGCTGCGGGTCGCGCAGCATGGCCTGCGCCAGCTTCTTGATCTCTTCGGAGAAGGTGGCCGAGAACAGCAGGCTCTGCCGCTGCGTCGGCAGCAGCGCCAGGATGCGCTTGATGTCCGGGATGAAACCCATGTCCAGCATGCGGTCGGCTTCGTCGAGTACCAGCATCTGCACCTGGCCCAGATTGACCGACTTGCCTTCGACGTGGTCGAGCAGGCGGCCCGGCGTGGCGACGACGATTTCGCGTCCCTGACGCAGCTCCGCCACCTGTGCCTTCATGTCTACGCCGCCATAGATGCAGACCGAGCGCAGCGGCAGGTGCTTCGAATAGGTACGCACGCTTTCATGCACCTGCATCGCCAGTTCGCGCGTCGGGCAGACGATCAGCGCGCGTACCGGGTGACGCGCCGGCGACGGCGAGCTGCTGGCGTGCGGCGCCAGTCTCTGCAGCAGCGGCAGCGTGAAGCTGGCGGTCTTGCCGGTGCCGGTCTGGGCGCCGCCCATGACGTCGCGGCCGGCCAGCACGACCGGAATGGCCTGGGCCTGGATGGGCGTGGGTTCGGTATAGCCAGTGTCTGCGACAGCGCGCAGCAGTTCGGGGATCAGCCCGAGGTCTTCAAACGACATGTATGCGAAGCTCTTTGTGTAAGGACTTCCGCCTGGCATGCCGGTTCAGGCTGGGGAAATCGGTTCCGGAAAACCCGGCGCGAAGACGCGCAGCCTGATGGCGTACGCGGATGTCGAGCCCGGGGCGCAGGCGCCTGGGCGGGGGAAGTGGGGATCGTGCCGGCATTCCGGCCGGATCGGAAACTCCGGGCCACGCCATAACCGGCGAGGCGACTGCGTCGACATTATCGCACAGTGCGCCCCGCGCCTCTCAGCGGCGTCTCCGGGCGGACGCCGACTTGCCCGGCACGCCGAGATAGCCGGTCACTTCCTCGCGGTCGTGGTAGAGCTGGCGGAAGCGCAGTTCGTGCTTCTTGTCGACCGATTCGAGCGCTTCGGCGATCAGGTCCGAGCAGATCTGCAGTTCGTCGTAGCGCCGCTTCATCGGCAGCTTGAGGTTGAAGATCGCGTGCTGGCACAGACCCTGCGCCACCCAGCGCGCGACCAGCGCGGCCACGCGGCGCGGCTGCTCGACCATGTCGCAGACCAGCCAGTCGACCGGCTTGCGCGGCACGAAGCGGAAGCCGTCCTCGCGCTTGTGGCGCACCAGACCGGTTTCCAGCAGCTCCGGCTTCATCGGGCCGTTGTCGACCGCGGTGACATCGAAATGGCGTGACACGAGATGCCAGGTCCAGCCGCCAGGCGCAGCGCCGAGATCGACCGCGGTCATGCCGGGCTTGAGCAGGCGTTCCTGCTCGTCTTCGGTCAGCAGCGAGTGAAAGGCCTCCGCCAGTTTGAGCGTCGAGCGGGAAGGGGCTTCGCGCGGCATGCGCAGGCGTGGAATGCCACCCGCCCACTCGCAGCGCCGGCCGGGCCACGACAGGGCGACGATGGCGCGGTCCGCCGCGGTGAAGAACACATGCAGACGCGGCGCTGTGCGGTCGTCGGTGAACGCGCCGGCGTCCTCGAGCGCCTGGCCCAGATGGGCTTCCAGCTTGCGGCTCAGTCCGGACAGCGCTTTCACCTTGTCGCTGTCCGGCGTCTCGATCAGGAAATCGACGTAGGCGGGTGCCAGTTCCAGCGCGGCTTCGACCACCGGTGTCACGCGGTCGCGCATCGACATGCCCTCGACCGTGGCGCCGGCCCACAGCAGCTGGCGGGCGAACACGAGATCCTGCCAGCGCAGCACGCGCGACAGCGCGCCCAGCGCCCGCGCGTCGGCGAAGGCCTGCACGTAGCCGCTGTCGGCTTCGGCTTCCACTTCGACCACATGGCCTGCTTCGCCGCAGCGGTCGGAGATTTCCTGCGCGCATTCGCGTTCGAAGCCGGCGCGGCAATACAGCAGCAGACCGAGGGGATTTGTTTTCAAGGTGTTTCCGATCAGGGTGAATCAGCGTCCGGCAAACCGGTCTGTGGTACACGTCGTCCTTTGGACGACCCGGAATGGCGAATGGACAGTTCAGAGCATATCGCGCGGCGCCCGCTCGGGCGATCGACACTGGAAGTTCCGGCCATCGGGCTGGGAACGATGACCTTCGGTCAGCAGGTCGATGAACGCGCGGCGCACGCCATCATGGACGAGGCATTCGACGCCGGCATCGATTTCCTCGACGCGGCCGAAATGTACCCGGTCCCGGCGCGTGCGGAAACCTTTGGCGACACCGAGCGCATCATCGGCAGCTGGCTCGCGCGCAAGCCGCGCGAGTCGGTCATCGTCGCGACCAAGGTCGCCGGCCCGGCGCGCGGCATCGAATGGATACGCGGCGGCCCGCTGGCGCTGGACGAAGCCAACATCCGCGCAGCGGTCGAAGGTTCGCTGCGCCGCCTGGGCACCGACTACATCGACCTCTATCAGATCCACTGGCCGGCGCGCAACGTGCCGATGTTCGGCCAGTACGAATACGACCCCGACGGCGAGCGCGCGGCCGAATCGCTGCGCAGCCAGCTCGAAGCGCTGGCGCGGCTGATCGAGGAGGGCAGGGTGCGTCATGTCGGCGTGTCGAACGAAACGCCGTGGGGCCTGATGACCTGCCTGCGTCTCGCCGACGAGGGCCTGCCGCGCGTGGTCAGCATCCAGAACGCCTATCACCTGATGAACCGCAGCTTCGACGGCGGGCTGTCCGAAGTGTGCGCGCGCGAGCAGGTGTCGCTGCTCGCCTACTCGCCGCTGGCTTTCGGCCACCTGAGCGGCAAATACGCGGACCGTGCGGACGCACCGGGGCGGATCAATGAATTTCCGCATTTCGGGCAACGCTACTTCAAGGAGAATGTCGATCCGGCCTCGCGTGCCTACGCCATGCTGGCACGCGAATACGGGCTGTCGCCGGCGCAGATGGCGCTGGCCTTCTGCTACCGGCGCCGCACGGTCGCCAGCACGCTGATGGGGGTGACGTCGGCGGCCCAGTTGCGCGAAAATATCAAGGCGTGGTCGGTAACGCTGTCAAAAGAACTGACCGAAGCCATCGATGCACTGCATTTGCGCTACACCAACCCGGCTCCATGACCGGGTACACCAGAACGATGCAGCCAGCCTGCACACAGGAGACCACCGGATGTTGATCAAGCCGTTAGCCGCACTCGTTGCGGCCAGCGTCATGCTGTTGCCGATGGCGGCGTCAGCCGCCGCAGAATCGAAGAAGGCCGACTCGGCGAAGCCAGCCAAGGCGTCGGCCAGGGCTTCGTCCAAGTCCGCTGCCAAGGTAGCCGTCGCACCGGTACTGCCGGACGTCGAACTTGAGCATGGCCTGGACGAGACGACCGCACAGGCGCTGCAGGTGCTGGTCGACGAATTCAACGCCAGCGGCGCCGCGAAGCAGAAAATCATGCTGAGCACCCGCAAGCCGGATGACGGTGCCGCCGGCGGCAAGCCGCCGGCGATGGTCGTGCTCGACGACGACACTCGTCAGCGCTTCCTCGACGGCAAGCCGCGCTACACGCCGCTGTACCAGGTCATGGCGAGCGCCAAGGAAAAATTCCCGTCGCTGCCGATTCCGGCGCCGATGCCGCCCTACCTGAACGGCGACAAGGGCCGGCTCAACGCGCTGCCCATCGGTCTGACCACGCCGGTCATGTTCTACAACAAGGACGCCTTCGAGCACGTCGGTCTGGACCCGGCGGCACCGCCAACCCACTGGTTCACGCTGCAGGCGGCACTGGGCTCGCTGCGTGACGGCGGCTATGCCTGCCCCTACACCAGCGCGCGTCCGGCACTGATCCACGTGGACAACCTGAGCGCGTTGCACAACGAGCCGTTCGCACGCAAGAGCGGCAAGAACGGTGAGGTACTTGCGATCAACGGTCTGGTGCAGGTCAAGCATCTGGCCCTGATGTCGTCCTGGTACAAGAGCCGCTACCTGCACCTGTTCGGCAACGGCGACGAAGCCGTGCCGATGTTCTCCGGCGGCCAGTGCCAGGTGCTGACGGCCCGCTCGTCCGCGTGGCCGCAGATCAAGCGTGATGCCAAGTTCAACGTCGGCGTTGCCGCACTGCCGTTCCACGACGACATCCGCGACGCGCCGCGCCACACGCTGGCAGATGGCGCCAGCCTGTGGGTCACCGCCGGCCGCAGCAGCGGCGAGACGCAGACCATAGGCCGCTTCGTGACCTTCCTGCTCGACCCCGACCGGCAGGCGAAGTGGGCGCTGGCAACCGGCTTCATTCCGCTGAACCGCGCCGGCATGGTGGCGGTCAGCCCGGTCGACGCGCCGACGGTCGATGGCGTCGTACGGGTGGCGTTGCGCCAGCTGTCCGGACGGCCCGGCGTCACCGAATCGCAGGTCAGCAGGGCGGCCAGCAACCCGCGCGTGCTGTCACTGCTCGACAAGGAACTGGAAGAGCTGTGGGGCAACCGCATGCCGGCCAAGGAAGTCCTCGACAACGCAGTCCAGAAAGCCGGCTCATGTGTGGCGTCGACCAACTCGTCCTGCTGATGCGCACGGCCAAGGACGACGCGACGGTGCGTGAACCGTTGCGTCGCCTGCTGGCGCTCGATGACGCGGCACGCGTCAAGGCGATCGAACGCTGGGTACGCGACGGCGTGGCGGCCGGATCATCGGTCGAGCTGATGTCGGCGATTGCCTGGCTGACCGATGACGACATCGCCCGGCAGGCGAAGGAACTGCTGGATCAGCAATGACCTCCCGGCCGACACCGTGGCCCTATCCGCGGTGGATCGCGCATCGCGGTGGCGGGTCGGCTGCGCCCGAGAACACGCTGGCTGCGATGCGCGCCGGTGCGGCCGCCGGCTTCCGCATGGTCGAATTCGACGTCATGCTGAGCCGCGATGGTGTGCCGGTACTCATCCACGACGAAACGCTGGAGCGCACGACCGACGGCGCCGGCGAGGTCAGTGCGCATGACTGCGCCGACCTGATGCGGCTTGATGCCGGCCGCTGGTTCGGGCCGGCGTTCGCCGGCGAGCGCATGCCGACGCTGGCGCAGGCGATCGACTGTCTGCAGTCGCTGCAGCTGTGCGCCAACATTGAAATCAAACCGGCGCCCGGTTTCGAACGCGAAACCGGGCGCATCGCTGCCCGCATGATTGCCAGTCGCTGGCCGGCTGGTGCGGTGCCACCGCTGCTGTCATCGTTTTCGCCAGCGGCGCTCGAGGCGGCGCGCGAAGCGGCGCCGGATCTGCCGCGCGGCCTGTTGTTCGAAACCGTTCCGCAGGACTGGGCCGTGCATCTGCGCGCCCATGCGGCGGTGTCCATCCACTGCGACCAGGCGACGCTGGGCGATGCCATGCTGCGCGAGGTCTGCGACGCCGGCGTGCCGCTGCTCTGCTACACGGTCAACGCTGCCGGCCGGGCAGCGGAACTGCTGGCGGCCGGCGTGGCCGGCCTGTTCACCGACCGGCTGGAGCTGCCTCAGCGACTCTGCGCATGATCCAGCGTGGCGTGCAGGGCGGCCCGCCACTGCTCGATCAATGCGTCCTGGCGCCGGTCGGCCGGTTCGAACAGCCGTCCTGAATCGTCCGGCGTGCGCATGTCCGCGCCGATGCCGCGTGCCGCCAGCAGTGCCGCGCCGAGCGCCGTGGTTTCGGCGCCGGGCGCCACGCGCACCGGGCAGCCCAGCAGATCGGCCTGCATCTGCATCAGCAGCGCATTCGCGGTGCCGCCGCCATCGACCCGCAGTTCGCGCAGGCGCTCGCCGGCGTCGGCCTCCATCGCGCGCATCACGTCCAGCGTCTGCAGCGCGATGGCTTCGAGCGCGGCGCGGGCGATGTGGGCGCGCGTGCTGCCGCGGGTCAGGCCGTAGATCGCACCACGCGCGTCGGGCGACCAGTGCGGTGCGCCCAGACCAGTGAAGGCCGGCACGATGGTGACGCCGCCGCTGTCCGGCACGCTGGCAGCCAGCATCTCGATATCGCCCGAATGGGCGATCAGCCCCAGACCGTCGCGCAGCCACTGCACCAGCGCGCCGGTGACGAACACGCTGCCTTCGAGCGCGTATTCGATGCGCTCCGACGTCTGCGCCGCGCAGGTGGTGAGCAGTCCGTGGCGGGATTCGATGGCCTGTGCACCGGTATGCATCAGCATGAAGCAGCCGGTGCCATAGGTGTTCTTGGCCAGTCCAGCCGACGTGCAGCCCTGACCATAGAGCGCGGCCTGCTGGTCGCCTGCGATGCCGGCGATCGGCAGCGGACGGCCGAACAGTGTGGCGTCGGTTTCGGCGATCACGCCGCTCGACCGGACCACGCGCGGCAGCAGTGCGCGCGGAATATTGAACAGTTCAAGCAGGCCGTCGTCCCATTGCCCGGTGTGTATGTCCAGCAGCTGGGTGCGGCTGGCATTGCTCAGATCGATGACGTGCGTCCGGCCGCCGGTCAGCTGCCAGACCAGCCAGCTGTCCATCGTGCCGCAGGCGAGTTCGCCGCGCAGCGCACGGTCGCGTGCGCCGGGCACGTGGTCGAGCAGCCAGGCGATCTTGCTGGCCGAAAAGTAGGGGTCCAGCACCAGTCCGGTCTTTGTACGCACCGCCTCTTCGTGACCGTCGGCCTTCAGCTGCGCGCAGATGTCCGTCGTGCGCCGGTCCTGCCACACGATGGCCGGCGCGATCGGCCGGCCGGTCGCACGGTCCCACAGCACGACGGTTTCGCGCTGGTTGGTGATGCCGATCGCGGCGATGTCGTCCACCGGCACGGCGGCGCGCATCAGCGCTTCGCGCGCGCAGGCCAGCGTGTCGGTCCAGATCCGCGCGGCGTCGTGTTCGACCCGGCCCGGCTGCGGGTAGTGCTGCGGCAGTTCGCGCTGCGCCATGCCGCAGACCCGGGCGTCCATGTCGAACAACAGCGCGCGCGAACTGGTCGTGCCCTGATCGAGTGCGAGGATGTGACGCATGAGCCTCCCTGACGTGAATGTTCGCGAACCTTTGCTGCGCTGCGACGCCGCTGGGGTGCCGCTGGCGCGAATGCTAGAATCCGCGTCTGTTTTGCGCAGTGTAGCGCTCCCCCGAATTCATCTTGCCGACCATGACCAGCGCCGATATCCGTTCCGCCTTCCTGAATTTCTTCGCGTCCAAGGGACACCAGATCGTGGCGTCCAGCTCGCTGGTGCCGCACGAAGATCCGACCCTGCTGTTTACCAACGCGGGCATGAACCAGTTCAAGGACGTGTTCCTCGGCTTCGACAAGCGTGGCTACAACCGCGCCACCACCTCGCAGAAGTGCGTGCGTGCCGGCGGCAAGCACAACGACCTTGAAAACGTCGGCTACACCGCGCGCCATCACACCTTCTTCGAAATGCTCGGCAACTTCAGCTTCGGCGACTACTTCAAGCGCGATGCCATCGGCTATGCGTGGGAACTGCTGACCGAAGTGTTCAAGCTGCCGAAAGACAAGCTGACGATCACCGTGTATGCCGAGGACGACGAAGCCTTCGACATCTGGACGAAGGAGATCGGCGTGCCGGCCGAGCGCGTGATCCGCATCGGCGACAACAAGGGCGCGCGCTACGCCTCCGATAACTTCTGGATGATGGGCGACACCGGCCCGTGCGGCCCTTGCACCGAAATCTTCTACGACCACGGCGCCCACATCCCGGGCGGCCCGCCGGGATCGCCGGACGAGGATGGCGACCGTTTCATCGAAATCTGGAACAACGTGTTCATGCAGTACAACCGCGACGAGGCGGGCGTGCTGCACAAGCTGCCCAAACCCAGCGTCGATACCGGCATGGGCCTGGAGCGCATCGCCGCCGTGCTGCAGCATGTGCACAGCAATTACGAGATCGATCTGTTCGTCGCGCTGATCGCCGCTGCGGCGCGCGAGACGCACACCAGCGACCTCGACAACCCGTCGCTGAAGGTGCTGGCGGACCACATCCGCGCCTGTTCCTTCCTGATCGCCGACGGCGTCATTCCGGGCAACGAAGGCCGCGGCTACGTTCTGCGCCGCATCATCCGCCGCGCCATCCGCCACGGCTACAAGCTTGGCGCGCGCGCCGCCTTCTTCCACCGCATGGTGCCGGACCTCGTCGCGCAGATGGGTGCGGCCTACCCGGAACTGGCAGCGGCGCAGCAGAAGGTGATGGACGTGCTCCGGCAGGAAGAGGAGCGCTTCTTCGCCACCATCGAGAACGGCATGTCCATCCTCGACGCCGCACTGGCGGCCCTGGTGCCGGGGGCGGCGCTGGATGGCGAGACGGCGTTCAAGCTGCACGACACCTATGGCTTCCCGCTCGACCTGACGGCCGACATCTGCCGCGAGCGCGGCCTGACGGTCGATACCGCGGGCTTCGACAGCGCGATGGCACGGCAGAAGGATCAGGCGCGCGCCGCCGGCAAGTTCCGCATGGCGACCGCGCTCGAGTACGACGGTGCGCCGACCGCCTTCCATGGTTACGACAAGCTCGACACCCAGGGCCGTGTGCTGGCGCTGTACCGCGACGGCGTGGCGGTCGGCGAACTGCACGAGGGCGAACTGGGTGTCGTGGTGCTCGACGACACGCCGTTCTACGCCGAATCCGGCGGTCAGGTCGGCGATCGCGGCGAGCTGCGCGGTGCGCAGGGCATCTTCAAGGTCGAGGACACGCTGAAGATTCAGGCGGCGGTGTTCGGCCACCATGGCGTGGTCGGCACCGGCCGGCTGGCGGTCGGCGACGCCGTTTCGGCCCGTGTCGATGTGGCGGCCCGTGCCGCGACCGGACGCAACCATTCGGTCACCCACCTGATGCACAAGGCGCTGCGCGAGGTGCTGGGCGGGCATGTGCAGCAGAAGGGTTCGCTGGTCGATGCCGACAAGACGCGCTTCGACTTCGTGCACAACGCGCCGATGACCGATGACGAAATCGCCCGCGTCGAACGCATCGTCAACAGCGAAATCCTTGCCAATGCGGCGACGCAGGCGCGCGTGATGTCGATCGAGGACGCGCAGAAGACCGGCGCCATGATGCTGTTCGGCGAAAAGTACGGCGACGAGGTGCGCGTGCTCGACATCGGCTCGTCGCGCGAACTGTGCGGCGGCACCCACGTTGCGCGTACCGGCGACATCGGCCTGTTCAAGATCGTGGTCGAGGCGGGCGTTGCCGCCGGCATCCGCCGGGTAGAAGCGATCACCGGCGAGAACGCGGTGGCTTTCGTGCAGCGTCAGGACCGGCTGGTCGCGCAAGCGGCGGCGGCGTTCAAGGCGCCTCCGGCCGAACTGCCAACCAAGATCGCGCAGGTGCTGGACACTGTCCGTTCCCTCGAAAAGGAACTGGCCAGGCTCAAGAGCAAGCTTGCCGCCAGCCAGGGCGACGATCTGGCCGCGCAGGCGGTGACGGTCGGCGGTGCGAAGGTGCTGGCAGCGGTGATGGAAGGGGCCGACGTGCCGGCATTGCGCGAAACGCTGGACAAGCTGCGCGACAAGCTCGGGTCGGCGGCCATCGTGCTGGCGGCGGTGGTCGACGGCAAGGTGAGTCTGATCGCCGGCGTGACGCCGGATCTGGTGTCCAAGGTGAAGGCGGGCGAGCTGGTCAATTTCGTCGCCGCCCAGGTCGGCGGCAAGGGCGGTGGCAAGCCGGACATGGCGCAGGCCGGCGGTACCCAGCCGGAAAACCTGCCGGCCGCGCTGGCCGGCGTAACCAGCTGGATCGAGGGCAAGCTGTGATGAAGCGTTCCGTCGGCATGCTGCTGGCGCTGTGCGCGCCGGTGCTGGCCAGCGCCGGTGAGGGCAGCGTGATCGAAGCCACCACGGCCACCGGCGAGCACGTACAGCTGCTGCCGGACGGACGCTGGAAGTTCGTCGATGCGTCCAGGCAGGCCGAAGCCAAGAGGATCGCCGATACCTATCCGGAGAACCATCTGCGCCCGGAAGCGGCGCAGGGCGGCTGGTTCGGTACGCGCATGCTGATGCCGGGCGACAAGGACTACAACCGCGGTTCGCTGAATCCGAAGATGCGCTGACTTGCTTCGCTGCCAATGAAAAAGCCGCTCGATGAGCGGCTTTTTCATTGGCAGACGGACGTCAGATCGCGAGTTCCGCCTCTGCGGCGTGTTCCGCGCAGTATTCGATGTCGGTCAGCAGGGACGACCGATCCAGTCCGCACAAGTCGGTTATCGACTGGTTCAGATGCTGCGCGATGTCTTCCGGCTGGACGTTTTCGTCGATTTCGAAGGCGATCTGCGCCGCAACATTGGTCAGGCGCGCCAGCCGCGAGGCTTCGGGTTCGTGCGGCCGGCAATAGTGCTGCAGCGCCCGGGCGATGCTTTCGGGAAAATTCCAGCGCATGGCCAGTTCGGCACCGATCTCGCAGTGGTTGGTATTCAGCTTCAGGCTTTCCGTGGCCACCCGCTCGGTGACGCTGAGGCCCTGGCAGTCGTGCGCCAGCTCTTCTGCAACGCGCGGAAAGGCGATGTGGATCATCAGCTGGCCGACCCGGTGCATCAGACCGGCGCTGTAGGCGTGGTCCGGATTTTCGCCGGCGTGGCGGGCCAGCAGCGCGCTGGCGCTGGCGGTCATCAGCGCGTGGCGCCAGAAATCCTTGAGGTTGATGCCGGGTACCCTGGGAAAGGCACTGCCGATGCCGGCCGAGATCACCAGCGTGCGCATGGCGCGCGTGCCTATCATTCCGACCGCATCGCTGATCGATCCGACACTGCGCCGGCTGCCGTAGAAGCCTGAATTCGCCAGTCTCAGCACACGTGCCGATATCGACGGATCCTGGCGGATTTCCGCGATCAGCGGCTGCAGATCGGCGTCTTCCGACCCGAGCGTGTCTATCATCTTCTGCACCACGCGCGGGATCGCAGGCAGCTGTGCCGTGGCACTGAATATCCGGTCAAGGGAACTCATCGATATCTCCCGCCGCTTACTGTCCGAGCGTTGCCGCCCAGCTCATCGCTTCCGACGCGGCGTGGTTGAAGTCATCCATGGTCAGGGGCGCTACGGTCGACAGGGTGCCGACGAAGTCGCCCAGCTCATCCTCTTCCCAGTTGCGCATCAGCGTCAGCAGGCTTCCCAGTGTGCCGCTGCTGTCGGTCAGCGCCGCGCGGATCCCGTCGTCGACGGCCAGGGTGTCGAGGATTTCGTTCATCTGCACACCGAGCAGCGCCGGCAGCAGCGACAGGATGCCGGTCAGGAAGGCGCACTCCGGATCGCATTCCTTCCTCCCGAGCCGCGCAGCCAGCGTTTCCATCGTGCGGGCGCGGGTTGCGACCATCGACAGCAGCGGGTTGCGCGGATCGCTGCCGCCACCCTGCGAGCAGAACAGCAGCAGCTGCAGCCAGCGCTGCAGCTGAGTGCGTCCGAGCAGCGTGATGGCTTCGCGTGCCGTCGATATCTGGCGGCTGCTGCCGTTGCCGATCGAATTGGTGACGCGCATCAGGTTCACCAGCAGAGTCGGTTCCTGCTTGATCAGCGGTTCCATCTCGACGGTTTCGGCATCGCCCATGACCAGTCCGAGCAGGCGCAGCAGCGTCGTTTCACCGGCGCTCAGCGTGCGGGTGCTCAACACGCTCGGGCGGGCGAAGAAATAGCCCTGGAAATAGGTGAAACCCAGATCGCGGCAGCGCTGCGCCTGTTCGGCGTTGTCGACCTTTTCGGCCAGCAGCCTGGCCTTGTACGGGCGGAAGCTTTCGACGATTTCGGGCAGTGCATCGGGCGCGATGGCCAGCACGTCGATCTTGATCACGGATGCGATCTCGACCAGCGGCTTGAAGGCGTCCTCGAGGATCAGCACGTCGTCCAGCGCGAGCCGGAAGCCCTTGTTCACCAGTTCGCGTGCGCGGCGGATCACCTCGGGCGACGGCGGGATGGTTTCCAGCAGTTCAATGACGATCTTGTCGGCAGGCAGCAGTTCGATCGCCTCCGACATCAGCATGTCCTCGCTGACATTGACGAAGCCGAAGGCATTGCCCAGCGAGCGCTCGAGTCCGAGTTCGTTGAACACCGTGGTGATGACGTGGGCGGTGGCGCGGACGTCGCAGTGGAATTCGGCCTGTTCGATCTGTCCGGAGCGGAACAGCAGTTCGTAGGCGTACAGCCTGTTGTCCCGGTCAAGGATGGGCTGACGGCCTACATAGATATTGGTTGTGGCGGCGGTGAGCATATTGATGTTTCGGCATGCCGGCCGACATATTTAGGGTGGGCGCCGGCTTTATTTCACTGCCCGGATATTCCGCATGACCGGCGGCCCCGCGCACGTCCGCCGGATTTCACGACGCCGCAATGACCGTCCGCTTTGCCGGAACGGTCATTGCGGCCGCCCGGTTCAGAACGGCAGCTTCAGATCGGGCCGCTGGCGCAGCAGCACACCACGGAAGTCCGACTGGATGCGCGCCAGCGCGGCGGCGTTGTCGGCCTCGAAGCGCAGCACGACCACCGGGGTCGTGTTCGATGCGCGCATCAGCCCGAAGCCGTCGGTGTACTCCACGCGCAGGCCGTCGATCTTGATGATGTCGCGCGCGCCGTCGAACACCGCCGATTCCTGCATTTGCGCGATCAGCGCATGCGGCTCGCCCTCGTTCATCTTCAGGTTCAGCTCGGGCGTGGACAACGCGGTGGGCAGTGCCTTGAGCACCGCATTGCCGTCCGGTGACGCGGACAGGATTTCCAGCAGGCGGGCGCCTGCATACAGGCCGTCGTCGAAGCCGAACCAGCGTTCCTTGAAGAACATGTGGCCGCTCATCTCGCCGGCCAGCGCGGCGCCACTCTGCTTGAGCTTGGCCTTGATCAGTGCGTGACCAGTGTTCCACATGACCGGCTCGCCGCCGTGTTCGCGTACCCAGGGGGCCAGCAGGCGCGTGCATTTAACGTCATAGACGATCTGCGCGCCGGGCTGGCGCGACAGCACGTCGGCGGCGAACAGCATGAGCTGGCGGTCCGGATAGATGATTTCGCCGTCGCGCGTGACCACGCCCAGGCGGTCGCCGTCACCGTCGAACGCCAGGCCGATCTCGGCGTCGCCGGCAGCCAGCACGCGGATCAGATCTTCCAGGTTTTCCGGCTTGGACGGGTCAGGGTGGTGATTCGGGAAATTGCCGTCGACTTCGCAGAACAGCGGCGTCACTTCGCAGCCGAGTGCCTCGAACAGGCGCTGCGCGATGTCGCCGGCCACGCCGTTGCCGCAGTCGATGACGATCTTCATGCGGCGCTTCAGCTTGACGTCGGAGGTCACGCGCGTGATGTAGGCGTCGCGCACGTCGGCGTGGCGGGTCGTGCCCTGGCCGTGCACCAGGTCGTTGTCGACGATGCGCCGGCGCAGGTCCTGGATCATGTCGCCGTACAGCGTCTGTCCGCCGAGCACCATTTTCAGGCCGTTGTAGTCGGGCGGGTTGTGGCTGCCGGTGACGCTGACCGCGCTGTCGGTGCCCAGATCGAACGCCGCGAAGTAGGACAGCGGCGTCGGCACGCAGCCGATGTCCAGCACGTCGACGCCGGCGGCGTTGATGCCGGCCGCCAGCGCGCCGGCCAGTTCCGGACCCGACAGCCGGCCGTCGCGGCCGACCGCGATCGTCTTCTGGCCACGCTTGACCGCTTCGGAGCCGAGCGCATGGCCGATCGCGCGCACCGCGTCGGCAGTCAGCGTCTTGTCCACGATGCCGCGGATATCGTAGGCCTTGAAAATTTCGGGTGCCGGGAAGGACATCAGGTTTCCTTTCTGTGTGGAGCAGGGGGGCGATACCGCAACGCGGCAATTATCCGCGTCGGTACATGACAGGGGCGCGAACCTTTGCGCACAAACGTGCGCAAACCGTCACTTTCCCGTGATCAGGTTCGCGATGAAGGTGCGCGATGCCACGGGTCGCGGCGCTTCGCGCTCGCCGTCCATCATGCCCAGGCCGAACACGTAGGCGTACAGCAGCAGGCTGCGGCAGGCCGCTTCGTCGGCCGTGTGGCCGGCTGCGACGAACAGAGCACTGGCGCATTCCAGCCGCACCGCATCGACGGCGTCGATGATCTGCCGGGCCCGGGCGTCGTGCCGTGCCCAGTCGCGGATCGCCAGTTCGATGCGCATGCCGCGCCGGTTGCGGGCCAGGCTGTAGGTGTCGATGACGTGATGAAGTTGCGCGATTTCGTCGCCCGGAGCACATTGCGTGCGCTGCACAATGTCGTCGATGCGCCCGTCCCGCCAGCTGTCGAGCACGGCGTCGAGCAGTTCCCGCCGATCCTTGAAGTGCCAGTAGAAGCTGCCCTTGGTCAGGCCGATCTGGCGGGCCAACGTTTCCACCTTGACACCATCGACGCCGCTGTCGGCCAGGGTCTGCGTGGCGGCACGCAGCCAGGTGTCGCGGTCGGTCTGGGGGCGGGCAGGCGGTTCGGTATCGGGCATGGATGTATTCCGTTGTCGGGTCTTGACCGTCGGTGGAGGCGTACGGTACCGTATGGAGATGGACATACGCATCCGTATGGATGCGATCATGTCGCACGGTCAATGAAGCAGCTGTCAGCGCAGGAGGCGCAAACGATGAAGGTACTGGTCCCGGTCAAGCGGGTGATTGATTACAACGTGAAGATCCGCGTTGCCGGCGATGGCAGCGGCGTTGAAACCGCGAACGTGAAGATGTCGATCAATCCGTTCGACGAAATTGCGGTGGAAGAGGCGGTGCGGCTGCGCGAAGCCGGTGTGGCGACCGAGGTCATCGTCGTGTCCTGCGGCGTCACGGCCTGCCAGGACACCCTGCGCGCCGCAATGGCCATCGGTGCCGATCGCGCCATCCTGGTCAGCACGGAGGCCGAGCTGCAGCCGCTGGCGGTGGCCAAGCTGCTGCGTGCGGTGGCCGAACGCGAACAGCCGCAGCTGGTGATCTGCGGCAAGCAGGCGATCGACGATGACGCCAGCCAGACCGGACAGATGCTGGCCGCGCTGCTGGGCTGGGGTCAGGCCGCCTTCGCGTCGAAGGTGCAGGTGGCCGACGGTCGCGCCGTGGTGACGCGCGAGATCGACGGCGGGCTGGAAACGGTCAGTGTCGCACTGCCGGCGCTGATCACGACCGACCTGCGGCTGAACGAACCGCGCTACGCCAGTCTGCCCAACATCATGAAGGCAAAGAAGAAACCGCTGGACACGCTGACGCCGGACGAGCTCGGCGTGGACGTGACGCCGCGCCTGACCACGCTGCGCGTGGTCGAGCCGGCAAAACGCCAGGCGGGCGTCAAGGTGGCCGACGTGACCGAACTGGTCGGCAAGCTTCGCAACGAAGCCAAGGTACTGCGCTGAGGAAGGGATGATGAGCATTCTGGTTATTGCCGAGCACGACAACCTGTCGCTGCGCCCGGCCACGTTGAACACGATTTCCGCCGCCGCGAAGCTGGGTGGCGACATTGCGGTACTGGTTGCCGGCCACGGCTGCGCGGCGGCTGTTTCCGCCGCTGCTGCGGTCGCCGGGGTGACCAGGGTGCTGAGCGCCGAGGCGCCGCACCTGCAGCACCCGCTGGCCGAGGATGTCGCCGCGCTGGTGGTGTCGCTGGCGCCCGGCTTCACGCACGTTCTTGCGCCGGCCAGCAGCTTCGGCAAGAACTTCATGCCGCGGGTCGCGGCATTGCTCGATGTCGCGCAGGTGTCGGACATCGTTGCCGTGGAGTCGGCCGATACCTTCACCCGTCCGATCTACGCCGGCAACGCGCTGGCCACAGTGCAGAGCCGCGATGCGGTCAAGGTGGTGACGGTGCGCAGCACCGCCTTCGATCCGGCGCCCGTGACCGGTGGCAGTGCGGCGGTGAGCGTCATCGACGTGCCGGCTTCGGCCGGTCGCAGCAGCTTCGTGTCGCAGGAGCTGTCGCAGTCGGCTCGCCCGGAACTGGGTGCCGCACGCATCGTCGTGTCCGGCGGGCGTGGCCTGGGCAGTGCCGAGAGCTACCACAGCGTGCTCGAGCCGCTGGCCGACAAGCTGGGTGCCGCGCTCGGCGCCAGCCGGGCGGCGGTGGATTCGGGCTACGCGCCGAACGACTATCAGGTCGGCCAGACCGGCAAGATCGTCGCCCCCGACCTGTACATCGCCATCGGCCTGTCGGGCGCGATCCAGCATCTGGCCGGCATGAAGGAGTCGAAGGTGATCGTGGCGATCAACAAGGATCCGGATGCGCCGATCTTCCAGGTCGCGGATTACGGTCTGGTGGGCGACCTGTTCGAACTCGTGCCGAAACTGGTGGCCGAGCTCGGGTAAGCCACGGGGAAACAATTCGCCGCGGACGACGCGGCAAGGTTGTACGGGTACGGACGGTGGGCGCAGGCCCGCCGCGCCGGATCCGCATCAGCAGAACACAAGGCCGCAGAGCCGACCGAGGAGTGAGCCATGAGTGAGTACGTTGCCCCGCTGCGCGACATGCGTTTCGCGCTGGAACTGGCCGGGCTGGACGCGGTGAGCGCGCTGCCGGGACTGGAGGATTCGAGTGCCGACGTGGTCGATGCCGTACTGGACGAAGCGGCGCGCTTCGCCGGTGAAGTGCTGTCGCCGCTGAACCGCGTCGGTGACCGGATGGGCGCCTCGCTCGGCGACGACGGCCGCGTGACCATGCCCGAAGGCTTCGCAGCCGCCTACCGGCAGTACGCCGACAATGGCTGGAACGGCATGGGTTGCGACCCGGAACACGGCGGTGCCGGCATGCCGCACGTCGTGGTGGCGATGATCCAGGAAATGGTGATGGGCGCGAACATGGCGTTCTCGCTGTGTCCGCTGCTGACCGCCGGCGCGATCGAGGCGCTGTCGCTGTGCGGTTCGGGCGAGCAGAAGCACCTCTACCTGGAAAAGATGGTGAGCGGCCAGTGGACCGGCACCATGAACCTGACCGAATCGCAGGCCGGCTCCGATCTGGCCGCGGTGCGTACCCGTGCCGAGCCGCAGTCCGACGGCAGCTGGCGCGTGTTCGGGCAGAAGATATTCATCACCTACGGCGAACACGAACTGGCCGAGAACATCGTTCATCTGGTGCTGGCGCGCACGCCGGGTTCGCCCGAGGGCGTCAAGGGCATTTCGCTGTTCGTGGTGCCCAAGTTCATTCCGGACGCCGACGGCAACCCCGGTGTGCGCAACGACCTGCGCTGCGTGTCGCTCGAGCACAAGCTGGGCATCCACGCCAGCCCGACCTGCGTGATGGCCTACGGCGATGCCGGCGGTGCCACCGGCTGGCTGTGCGGCGAGGAGAACCGCGGCATCGAATACATGTTCATCATGATGAACGCGGCGCGCTACGCGGTCGGCCTGCAGGGTATCGCGGTGGCCGAGCGTGCGCTGCAGCAGGCGCTGGGCTATGCGCGCGAACGCCTGCAGGGCGGCGAGGCCGGCGTCAAGGGCGGTGGCAGCGTGGCCATCGTGCGTCATCCCGACGTGCGGCGCATGCTGATGCTGATGAAGTCCCAGGTCGAAGCCATGCGCGCACTCGCGGCGGTGACGGCGGCCGCACAGGACCGGGCGGAACGCCACCCGGACGCCGACGAACGCGCCCGCGCCCAGGCCTTCGCCGAGCTGATGACGCCGCTGGTCAAGGGCTGGAGCACCGAGACCGGCAACGACGTCGCGTCGCTCGGCGTGCAGGTGCACGGCGGCATGGGCTACATCGAGGAAACCGGTGCCGCCCAGTACCTGCGCGATGCACGCATCACCAACATCTACGAAGGCACGACCGGCATACAGGCCAATGACTTGGTCAGCCGCAAGATCGCGCGCGACGGTGGCGCCGCAGCACGTGCGGTCATCGCCGACATGAAGGCGCAGGCGGCGGCGCTTGAAGCCACCGGCGACGACAGCCTGTGTGCGATCGCCACCGCGCTGGCGCAGTCGGTATCCGCGCTCGAACGCGGTGTCGATTTCGTGCTGGCGAACTGGCGCAGCGACGTGCGTGCCGTGCTGGCTGGCGCGGTGCCGCTGCTCGGCCTGTTCGGCCGCGTGGCCGGTGGCTGGCAGATGGCGCGCGCGGCATTGCTGGCGCATCAGCGGCTGGCGGCCGGCAGCGACGAGGCGGCGTTCTACCGAGCGAAGATCGTCGCGGCGCGTTTCTATGCCGACCATGTGCTGAGTCAGGCGGCCGGTCTTGCACAGGTGGTGTGCGACGGTGCCGCCGGCGTGCTCGACGAGGCATCCGGCCTCTAGGGGCTGCTGTCGTTCAGGCCGGGGTTCGGACGCGTCGTCCGGCGTGAAGCGGACACGCCGGCCCGGCCGACGTCCTACTCTGCGGCTCTGTGCGCCGCCAGCAGCTGCGCCAGCTCGACTGCCGAGCACACGCCCATCTTCTCGAAGATGCGCGCGCGGTGAACCTCGACCGTACGCATCGTGATGCCAAGGTCGATGGCGATCACCTTGTTCATCTGGCCGGCCAGGATGCGGTCCATCACCTCGATTTCCCTGCTCGTGAGCTGTTCCAGACCTTGCGTGGTCGCGCGTCCGGCGGCCAGCCGGACCGCCGGCGCGGATGCCGCGCGCTGGCAATGGGAACGCAGAAGTGTTCATGGGTTGTCGGAGAATCGGTTCGATGTCGGCACGATGATACGGATGCCCTGGCGCCGGTCATCATCGGATTTCCACAGTCGCGCTGACGGTGGCCTGAAACCGCGATGGCATCGGGTCCGTGCCGCACCGGAATTCAGGCCGATTCGTCGGCTTGTACGGATTCCTTGTGCTGTATCAATCTTTATCTTTGTTCAGCTCAAGTGCACTGCAGCAAAGCCGTATTCCTAGCAGGGAATCAGGAGGGAACCGCTCTCAAAAGCGGGCCCGACGAAGAATCTGCCGCTGGGGAACGGATCGTGGGACGTATTGGCTGGTTGTGGTTGCACAGCGTTTTGGTTGCCGCAGTGGGCGTTTTTGTTGCACTGCAGCTGGACATGTCGATCTGGGTGAAAGTGGCCGGTGCGGTGGCCGGTGGTCTGCTTGCACTGTGGTCCGGTTTCCGTTTGCACCGGGCAGAACCGCCGGTCGATCCGCTTGCGGCACAGGTCGCGGCCATGCCGGATCCGGTCATCGCACAGTTGCGCGAAGGCCTGCACCTTCTGTCGCTGACGGCCGCTCCGCTGTGGGTGCGCCAGATCAACGGCGTCCGCTCCCAGGCAGAAAATGCCATCGGCCAGCTGATCCAGCGCTTTTCCGCTCTGGTCGGGCGTCTTGATGCCGCCGTGGCGGTCTCCGCCAGCGGTGCGGCGGGCGCGGATGCCCACATCGACGTGGTGCTGAAGTCATCGCAGTCGCAGCTGACCGATGTGCTTTCCGGCATGTCGGATGCGCTCAAGGACAAGGACGCGGTGCTGCAGAAGATTCGCGAGCTTTCGAGCTACGCGGAGGACCTGCGCGGCATGGCGGCATCGGTCCAGCGCGTGGCCGATCAGACCAATCTGCTGGCGCTCAATGCGGCCATCGAGGCGGCCCGTGCCGGCGAGGCGGGGCGCGGCTTCGCGGTGGTGGCGGATGAAGTGCGCAAACTGTCGACCGCTTCCGGTGAAACCGGCCGCAGGATCGCCGAGAAGGCTGCTCTGGTCAGCGACGCGATCGTCACATCGGTCAAGATGGTCGAGCTGTCGACCAACCGCGACATCGATGCATTCAAGTCCTCGGAAACCAGCATCCAGTGCGTGCTCGGCGATTTTTCGAAGCTGCTCGGCACGCTCGAGAAATCCAACGCCGAACTGCGGGAGCAGGCCGACGGCATCAAGCAGGAAATCTCCGAAACGCTGCCCCACCTGCAGTTCCAGGACCGCATCGATCAGGTGCTCGCCCACGTGTGTCGCAGCCTGACCGCCATGAGCGAACGGGTCGAAGCGGCGCCGCCCGATGGCGCGCCCGATCTGAAGCCTGTCCTGGACACGCTCGAACACAGCTACACCACGCCGGAGGAACGCAGCATTCACAGCGGCAAGCCCGTGGTGCACAACAGCAGCGATGAACTCGTGTTTTTCTGAAAGGGAAATTGATGGCCAAGACAATCATGGTGGTGGACGACTCGTCCTCGCTTCGTCAGGTCGTGAGCCTGGCGCTCAAGAGCGCCGGCTACGACGTGTTCGAAGCGGCTGACGGGAAGGACGCACTGTCCAAGCTGACCGGTCAGAAAGTACATCTGGTGGTGAGCGACGTGAACATGCCGAACATGGATGGCATCACCTTCGTCAAGGAAATGCGCAAGCTGCCGGCCTACCGCTTCACCCCGGTCATCATGCTGACGACGGAAAACCAGGAAGCGAAGAAGGCGGAAGGCCAAGCGGCCGGCGCCAAGGCGTGGATGGTCAAGCCGTTCAAGCCGGAGCAGATGCTGATGGCCGTGTCCAAGCTCTGCCTGCCCTGATCGCGGACCCGCTCATGGAAATCGAACGCAAGGATGAGGACGGTGGCCCGGTGGAACTGGCGGTTCGGGGCGAACTGACCATATACGGTGCAGCCGAGGCGTACGGCGTACTTGACGGTGTACTGGCCGAAGGACGCGATCTGCGCGTCAACCTGTCGCAGGTGACCGAACTCGACAGCACCGGCGTGCAGCTTCTGCTGGCAGCCAAGAGTGCCGTCGAGGGCAAGAATCGGCGCTTCGAACTGGTGGCGCACAGCCCGGCCGTGCTCGAAGTGATGGATCTGTTGCAGCTGAGCCCGGTGTTCGGCGATCCGGTCGTTGTTCCGGCCGACCAGATCTGATGCCTCGCGCCACGACAGACAATAAAAAATGAATCTCGAACCCGCACAACTGGCGTTTTTCGCCGAGGCCGACGAACTTCTCACGCGGATGGAGGAGTCGCTGCTCGGTCTCGAAAGCGATCCCGACAACCATGAACTGATAGACGAAATCTTCCGCGCCGCCCATACCATCAAGGGGACGGCGGGCGTGTTCGGATTCGACGACGTCGTGCATTTCACGCACGAGGTCGAAAGCCTGCTCGACCGCATCCGCGATGGCCGGATGGCGGTCACCGCGGCGGCCATCGGTCTGTTGCTGCGCAGCAAGGACCATATCGGTGCGCTGGTGCGCGCCGTCGCAGAGAAAAGCGAACTGGACGCGGGCGACGTGCGCGAAGGCGGGGAACTGATGGCCGCGCTGCTCGACCTGCTCGGTCGCAAGGCGCCCGCCGCCGGCGACAGCATCGTCGAATCGGCCGCACCGGAACTGGTGCGCGAAGCCGGCGGAGATGACTGCGTCAGTACCGGCAACTGGCACCTGTCACTGCGCTTCGGCAGCGACGTGCTGCGCAGCGGCATGGATCCGCTGTCCTTCCTGCGCTTTCTCGGAACGCTGGGCGACATCGTGCACCTGCACGCGGTGTGCGATGCCTTGCCAGCATGGTCGCAACTGGACCCGGAATCCTGCTATCTCGGCTTCGAAATCGATTTCCGCAGCGAGGCCAGCAAGAGCGACATCGAGGCGGTGTTCGAATTCGTCCGCGACGACTGCGTCATCCATATCATTCCGCCGTATGCAAGGGTGTCCGAGTACCTCGACGTAATACGGGCGTTGCCCGAGGACGATCTGAAGATCGGCGAAATCCTGGTGCTCAGCGGTGCACTCACGCGCGCCGAACTGGAACGTGGACTGGTCCGGCAGCTGGACGTCGGACAACCCGGTGAGCGGGTGGCGCAGACGCAGCCGCTCGGAGAAATCCTGGTCGAGGACGGTTCGGTCAATGCCGGCGTGGTCGATGCCGCGCTGGTCAAGCAGAAACAGGTCAAGGACGCCAAGGCGCAGGAAGCGCGTTCCCTGCGCATCGACGCCGACAAGCTCGACCATCTGATCGAACTGGTCGGCGAACTGGTGATTGCCAGCGCCGGTGTGCAGAACATCAGCCAGACGCTGGCGAACATTCCGCTGAGCGAAGCCAGCGAAGTTCTGCTTCGTCTGGTCAATGACGTACGCGACCAGGCGTTGTCCTTGCGCATGGTGCAGATCGGCGCCACCTTCCAGCGCTTCCAGCGCGTGGTGCGCGACGTCAGCCGCGAACTGGGCAAGGACATCGAACTGGTCATCAACGGCGCAGAGACCGAGCTCGACAAGACCGTGGTCGAACATATCGGCGATCCGCTGATGCATCTGGTGCGCAACGCCATGGATCACGGCATCGAACAGACCGACGTACGCCTCGCCCGGGGCAAGCCGGCGCGCGCCAGACTGACGCTCGGTGCGCGGCACGAGGCGGGCGGCATCGTCATCGTGGTGGCCGACGATGGTGGCGGCCTGAACCGGGAAAAGATCCGCAGCAAGGCGATCGAGCGCGGACTGATCAGCGCCGACGCGCAGCTGAGCGAGCGCGAAATTGACCGCCTGATCTTCGCGCCGGGCTTCTCGACCGCCGATCAGGTCAGCAATCTGTCCGGCCGCGGTGTCGGCATGGATGTCGTGCGCCGCAACATCGAGGCGCTGCGCGGTACGGTCGAAATCCACACCGTGCCCGGCCAGGGCACGACGCTGGGCATCCGGCTGCCGCTGACGCTGGCCATCATCGACGGCTTCCTGATCGGCGTCGGCAGCACCACCTTCGTGCTGCCGGTCGGCGTGATCGTCGAGTGCGTCGAACTGGCGGGCGGGCAGCGTTCCCTGGCGCGTGCGCGCGGCTATCTGGACATGCGCGGTGAAGTGCTGCCGCTGCTGTGGCTGCGCGATGCATTCGACATGCAGGGTGAGGCCCCGACACGACGGGAGAACGTCGTGATCGTGAAATTCGGGCAGACCCGGATGGGCATCGTGGTCGACCAGCTGATGGGCGAACACCAGACCGTCATCCGCCCGTTGGGCAAGCTGTTCCAGGCGCTGCGCGGCGTAAGTGGTTCGACCATCCTCGGCAGCGGTGAAATCGCGCTGATTCTGGACGTGGCCGGACTGCTGCAGCTGGCGGGGCGCAACGAACATCAATTGCAGGCAGGCGCTGCGGTGCGCGCCCTCGCGGAAGGGGACGGCGTGCCGACGACGACTGCCTAGAGGCCTTGCCGGGCCCGTACGGCGTGCGCCGTCAGGTCACGCCGGCCCCGGCGGCAGGAATGGATCTGTAGAACACACAAGGAATGCGTCTTTAAGAAAGGGTGAATGTCATGTTCGGGAATATGAAGATTGGTGTGAGGCTGATTGGCGGCTTCGTGATCGTTGCAGCCATCAGTGCGGTCGTGGGTTGGTTCGGCATTTCCAATGCAAACCACATCAACGACATGAATGACGACCTGTACTACAACGACCTGCTGGGGCTGTCCCACATCAAGGAAGCCAACATCAACCTGATCTACATCGGTCGTGCGCGCGCCAATTTCCTGCTGTCCAGCAGCCAGGAGGAGCGTGAGCACCATCGTGCGTCCATCGTCAAGTACAGCGCCGCGGTCAAGGAACTGGTGGGGAAGGCACAGCCACTGTTCAAGACCGACAAGGCAAAGGAAATCTTTCTCACGTTCGACAAGAAGTGGGACGACTATCAGCAGGAGTTGCAGAAGATGCTCGTACTTGCCGCATCTCAGGATTTGCAGAAGCGTGATGCCAGCCTGAGCGCTTCCATGGAGGAAGTGCGCAAGTCCGCGAATGTGCTGGATGACATGATGAGCGAGCTGACCTCGTTGAAGGAACAGCGTGCCAGGTTGACCATCGACACCGCCTCGGAAATCTACAAGAACGGGCGCGATGCGATGCTTGCCCTGATCGGTATCGGCGTGGTCGTGGGCATCGCGCTCGGTCTCATCATCAGCCGCAGCGTGACGCGCCCGCTCGGCGTAGCGGTCGACGCCGCGAACCGTCTGGCCGAGGGCGATCTGACGATCGACATCAAGGTCAACTCGAAGGATGAAACCGGTCAGCTGCTGCTGGCGCTGCAGAACATGATCGCCAAGCTGGAAGCCGTGGTCAGTGACGTCAATGGTGGCGCCGACAGTCTGGCCAGCGCCTCGGAAGAGGTGTCGGCAACGGCGCAGTCGCTCAGCCAGGGCGCGAGCGAACAGTCGGCCAGCGTCGAGGAAACCTCGGCGTCGATCGAACAGATGTCCGCTTCGGTGAACCAGAACAGCGAGAACGCACGGGTGACCGACGGCATCGCCACCCAGGCGTCGAAGGAAGCCAGCGAAGGCGGCGACGCGGTGCGTCAGACGGTCGAAGCGATGCGCAAGATTGCCGAACGCATTTCGATCATCGATGACATCGCCTACCAGACCAATCTGCTGGCGCTGAACGCGGCGATTGAAGCGGCACGTGCCGGTGCGCATGGCCGCGGTTTCGCGGTGGTGGCGGCAGAAGTGCGCAAGCTGGCCGAACGTTCGCAGGTGGCGGCGCAGGAAATCGGCGGCGTCGCCAACGAATCGCTGAAGGTCGCGGGCCACGCCGGCGAGGTGCTGGAACAGCTGGTACCGTCGATCCGCAAGACGTCGGATCTGGTGCAGGAAATCGCCGCCGCGTCAGGCGAACAGGCGACGGGCGTGTCGCAGATCAACACCGCCATGGGGCAGTTGAGCCAGACCGTGCAGCAGACGGCAGCCGCGTCGGAAGAACTGGCTGCGACCGCCGAAGAAATGAGCGGTCAGGCGCAGCAGCTGCAGCAGACCATGTCCTTCTTCCGGGTGCGCAGCAGCGGCGTCGGCGCGCGTCGTGCCGCGCCGACCACCCGTGGCGGCGTGTCGGGACCGGACAAGCGTGCTCACGCGGCCGTTGCGCTGCGCGAGCCGGCCGAAGCCGATTTCGCCCGCTTCTGATCGAGGAGCCGCCATGGATGCCAAGAGCAGCCTCGCCCTGGCCGTCGTCGATGAAGACGACGAATTCCAGGAGCAGCAGCAGCAGTATCTGATCTTCCGGCTCGGTGCCGAAAGCTATGCACTCGGCCTGCTGTCGGTGAAGGAAATCATCGAGTACGGCGGCGTGACCCAGGTGCCGATGATGCCGCCGTTCGTGCGCGGCGTGATCAACCTGCGCGGGCGCGTGGTGCCGGTGATCGATCTGGCGCAGCGCCTGTACGGCGAAAAGGCGGCGGTGACGCGTCGCACCTGCATCGTGATCGTCGAAGTCGGTACCGGCGAGGAGCGTCTCGACATGGGCGTGATCGTCGATGCGGTCAGCCAGGTCGTCGAGATCCTGCCCGACGCGATCGAACCCGGACCGTCGTTCGGCGCGCGCCTGCGTGCCGACTACATTGCCGGCATGGGCAAGCAGGATGACGGCTTCGTCATCATGCTCGATATCGAGCGCATATTGCTGACCGAAGAGATGGTCAGTCTCGGCGAGCTGACGAACGCTACAGCGTGACCGGACGCCGGGCGAGGGCGCGCTGCATGGCGCCCGCCCGGCACCTGTGCCAGACCCACGGCAGTTGCGCTGCCGCGATGGAAATGACCATGCGCGGCGCGACCGCCTTCAATGCAGGTGAGCGGCCGCACGATGTCACGTGCCCGGCTGCGCCGAGGAAACCAGATGAAGTCAGCTTCTGACCGCGACGGGGCGGGCTCCGTACGCAGCGGTATGGCGGGTAACGGACGGGCCGCGGTGCCTGGCGTTGCCGCACCGGCGCCGATCACGGCGGCAGAATTCGCACGCTTCCAGTCCTGGCTGCACAGGATTTCCGGCATATCGCTGGCCGATCACAAGAAGACGCTGCTGATGGGGCGGCTGGGCAAGCGGCTGGCCGCGACCGGCATGCACAGCTACGGCGATTATTTCGATCTGCTGATGAACGGTGCGCGCCCCGGCGAACTGCAGCTGGCCATCGATCTGCTGACCACCAATGAAACCTACTTCTTCCGCGAACCGGCGCATTTCGACTTCCTCGCGACGCAGATACTTCCGCATCGCCGCGAGATCGACCCGCTGCGCATCTGGAGCGCGGCGTCCTCGTCGGGCGAGGAGGCCTATACGGCGAGCATGGTGCTGGCGGACACGCTCGGTCTGGGGCAGCGCTGGCAGGTGTTCGGCTCGGACCTCAGCGCGCGCGTACTGGATACTGCGCGCCGGGGCCACTATCCGATGACGCGGGCGGAAAAGATTCCTCAGGACTATCTGAAGCGCTTCTGCCTGAAGGGTACCGGCCCGCAGGAGGGGACTTTCCTGATGGATCGCAGTCTGCGCGAGCGCGTGTCGTTCGCGCAGATCAACCTGAACGCCAATCTGCCGGACATCGGCATGTTCGACGTGGTGTTTCTGCGGAATGTGATGATCTATTTCAATATCGAAACCAAACGGCAGGTGGTTTCGCGCATCATTGCGCACATGCGTCCGCGCGCATGGCTGTTCGTCAGCCATTCGGAAAACCTGAATGGCGTGACTGACCAGTTCGAAGCGATCAAGCCATCCATTTACCGACTGAAATAGCTCGATGCATTTCCTGCCGAACGCATGTTTCGATGTCTTTCTGAATCCCGGCGAGTACTACTTCGGCGACCGCGACACCCGCATCCGCACACTGCTTGGCTCGTGCGTGGCGATCACGCTGTGGCACCGCGCCCGGCGCATCGGTGGCATGTGTCACTACGTATTGCCTGAACGGTCCGAGCGGGACGGCGAGGAACCCAGCGGGCGCTACGGTGCGGACGCCATCGAGGCGTTGCTGCACGAAGCGCGCGATTGCGGCACGCGTATCGCGGACTACGAATTCAAGCTGTTTGGCGGCGGCCACATGTTTCCCGGCATCGATACGCCGACGTTGGCCATGATAGGCGACCGCAACATCGAATTCGCACGTCGCCAGCTCGAGCGCCTCGGCGCCCGCGTGGTGGCCGAACACTGCGGCGGCACCGGCCATCGTTCGCTGGTGTTCGACGTGTGGAGCGGCGATGTCTGGATGCGTTATCAGGAGGGCGCGCAGGAAACCGAGGCCCGTATCCGACCCGGAAACAAGCTATGCCGAAAAAAATCAGTGTCCTGATCGTCGATGACTCGGCGGTGGTCCGCCAGGTCCTGTCCGAAGTGCTGACCGGTGATCCTGAAATCGAAATCATGGCCACCGCATCGGATCCGCTGCTGGCATTCGAACGCCTCAAGCGGGGCTGGCCGGACGTCATCGTGTCGGATGTCGAGATGCCGCGCATGGATGGCGTCACCTTCGTGCGGCGCATCATGTCCGAGCACCCGACGCCCATCGTCGTGTGTTCGTCGCTGACTGAAAAGGGCGCCGAAACGACGATGGAAGTGCTGGCCGCCGGTGCGGTCAGCGTGGTCACCAAGCCCAAGCTGGGCGTCAAGCAGTTCCTGCAGGAATCGGTGCAGGAACTGACCGACGCGGTCAAGGCGGCGGCCCGTGCGCGGGTGTCGCGCCTGCAGGGGGTAACGGCGGCCAGGCCGCTGCCGAAGCAGACCGCCGACGTGGTGCTCGGGCGCCCGACCGGCGAGGCGATGCGCGTGACCACCGAACGCATCGTTGCGCTCGGCACCTCGACCGGCGGTACCCAGGCGCTCGAGCGCGTGCTCACGGCGCTGCCCCGGGTGTCGCCCGGCATCGTCATCGTCCAGCACATGCCGGAACGATTCACCGCCGCCTTTGCGGCACGGCTGGATTCGCTGTGCGACATCGAGGTGCGCGAGGCACGCCACGGCGACCGCGTGATGCCCGGACTGGCGCTGATCGCGCCGGGCGGTCGGCACATGATGCTGAGACGCAGCGGCGCGCAGTATTACGTCGATGTCGTAGACGGTCCGCTGGTCAGCCGGCACAAGCCTTCGGTCGATGTGCTGTTCCGTTCGGTCGCCAAATCCGCGGGGCGCAATGCGCTCGGCGTCATCATGACCGGCATGGGTGACGACGGCGCGCGCGGCCTGAAGGAAATGCGCGAAGCCGGCGCCGCCACCTGCGCGCAGGACGAAGCCAGCTGCGTCGTGTTCGGCATGCCCAAGGAGGCGATCAAGCTGGGCGCCGCCGAAACCATCTCTCCTCTGGACCAGATACCCGACCTGATAGCCCGCCAGGGACGCTGATCCGGCGCGCCGGCGGCGGCGCGGTGTCGAAAGTCCACAATGGCCCGGCATGGCCAGAATCGGATCATCACACCGGCCGTCCGAGCCGTGTGTCCATAACGGAGGAGATTCCCATGAGACTGCAGTCGATGCTGTTCGGCCTGATCGTGCTCGGCCTGAGCCAGGGCGCGCTGGCGCAGCAGCCCGTCGTCATCAAGTTCAGCCATGTCGTCGCGACCGAAACGCCGAAGGGCAAGGCGGCCGAATTCTTCAGGAAGCGCGCCGAGGAACTGACCGGCGGCAAGGTGAAGGTGGAGGTGTACCCGAACAGCCAGCTGTACAAGGACAAGGAAGAGATGGAGGCGCTGCAGCTGGGCGCGGTGCAGATGCTGGCGCCGTCGCTGGCCAAGTTCGGTCCGCTCGGTGTCAAGGAACTCGAGGTGTTCGACCTGCCCTTCATCTTCGACAACTACGCCGAGCTGCATCGCGTGACGCAGGGGCCGATCGGCGCCGGCATCCTGAAGAAGCTCGAACCCAAGGGCATCGTAGGCCTTGCGTTCTGGGACAACGGCTTCAAGTCCTTTTCGGCCAACACGCCGATCAAGGTGCCGGCCGACCTGAAAGGCAAGAAACTGCGCATCCAGTCGTCCAAGGTGCTCGAGGAACAGATGCAGGCGCTGGGTGCGCTGCCGCAGGTGATGGCGTTCTCGGAAGCGTATCAGGCGCTGCAGACCGGTGTGGTCGATGGCACCGAGAATCCGCACTCCAATATGTATTCGCAGAAGATGCACGAAGTGCAGAAGTACATGGCGCTGACCGAGCACGGCTATCTGGGCTATGCGGTGATCGTGAACAGGAAGTTCTGGGACGGGCTGCCGGCCGACGTGCGCGGCCAGCTCGAGGTGGCGATGAAGGAATCCACCGCCTACGCCAACAGGATCGCCAAGGAAGAGAACGACGCCTCGCTGGAGAACATCCGCAAGAGCGGCAAGACGCAGATCTACGTACCGACGCCGGAAGAACGTCTGGCTTTCAAGAAAGCGCTGGTGCCGGTGCATCAGAAGATGGAAAGCCGCATCGGCGCGCAGACCATCGCCGACATCTACAAGGAAACGGCGTTCGACCCGTCGAAGCTGTGATGCCTGCGCGGTGGCGGCCGGTCGCGCCGCCACCGCATTCATCTCGAGGAGTGGCTCATCACCTTCCTCATCGGTGCCGCCACGCTCATCGTGTTCGTCGCCGTCGTGCATCGCTATCTTGCCGGCTACGCCATTCCGCGCCTGCAGGACTGGCTGCTGTCGGTCAATCTGAACCGGGCGCAGGAGCTGACCATCATCATGTTCGTGTGGCTGCCGCGTACGCCGGGCATGATCGGCTGACGACCTCCGAAGGGAGGTGTGCCGGTGAAAAAACGCGCGGTTCTCCGCGCTTTTTTTTCGGGCAACGATCCGATGGACTCGGTCTTGCTTGTCAGCACGTCCCGGCAGAACGGAAAATGCCGGTTTCTTGCATGAGGATTCCTGTCTTGATGAAGCGACTGATGGCCAGTCTGACAATGGCTCTGGGCGTGGTGGCGATCGCTTGCGCGTCCGATGCCGACCCGCTGAAATCTTCCCGCTGGCCCGATCTGCAGCGCCAGTACCTGGGCGAGGCGCCCGTCACTTTCGATCCGCGCGTCGAGGTGCTGGCACCGAAAGTGGCCGAGGATTCGATGAACGTGCCGGTCACGGTGAAGTTGCAGGGCCTGCCCGACGTCAGGCGCGTGATGGTGATCGCCGACTACAACCCCATCGTCAAGATACTGGACTACCAGCCGCTGCTGGCCAGACCCGGACTGTCCTTCCGCATCAAGCTGCAGCAGGCAAGCCCGATCCGCGCGCTGGTGCAGACCGGCGACGGCAGCTGGCACGCCGGCGGGGCATGGGTCGATGCCGCCGGTGGCGGCTGCACCGCACCGAGTACCGGGCGCAGTGCACCCGACTGGGCGCGCACGCTCAATCAGGTGCAGGGAAGGGTGTGGCACGACGGGCTGAACCAGCGCCTGCGCCTGCGCATCATGCATCCGATGGATACCGGACTGGCGCCGGGCATTCCGGCCTTCTACATCGAGAATCTGGCGATCGAGGACGCACAGGGCCAGACCCTGCTGAAGCTTGAAACCTTCGAGCCGATAAGTGAAAACCCGGTGTTCTCGTTCGATCTGCCGGATACCGGCGAGGCCTTGCTGCGGGTGGTCGGACGCGACAACAACGGCAATCGCATCGATGCAAAGGTGCAGCCATGATCGCCCGCCTCGTTTCCCTGCTGCTTCTTGCCGGCGCGGCGCTCGCGGCCCACGCGGCCGATTTCGACTACGGACTGCGGCCGCAGCAGGTCGCCGAGGACAGCTGGGTGCTGATCGGCCGCACCGAGGACATCACGCGCCAGAACGGCGGCAACATCGTCAACGCGTCCTTCGTGGTGACGCGCGACGGCGTCGTGGTGATCGATACCGGACCGTCACGCCGCTACGGCGAACAGATGAAGGCGGCGATCGCCATGGTGACCGACAGGCAGGTGGTGCGCGTGTTCAACACCCATCATCATCCGGATCACTTTCTCGGCAACCAGGCCTTCGACAGTGTGCCGCTGACCGCCTTGCCGGCGACGCAATCCGGCATGCGCGAGCAGGGCGGCGCTTTCGCCGACAACATGTACCGCATGGCGGGTGACTGGCTGACCGGTACCGAAGCCGACGCGGCGCGCGAATCCGCACACGCGGGCCGGGTGTCGATCGGCGGTCACGACTTCGAACTGCTGGCGCTGGACGGGCACACGGCCGGCGATCTGGCGGTGTTCGACCGCACGACCGGCGTGCTGTACGCGGGAGACCTGATCTTCCTCGACCGCGCACCGACGACGCCGCATGCCTCGCTTGCGCACTGGCGACATTCGCTCGACGTGCTGTCCAGGCTGCCGGTCAAGCGGACTGTGCCCGGGCATGGCCCGGTACACGACGACGGACGGGGCATCGCGCAGACACGCGACTGGCTGGACTGGCTTGATGCGACCTTTGGCCGTGCCGCCGCCGAAGGCCTGGACATGGCCGAAGTGATGCGCCTGCCGCTGCCGCCGCGGTTCGAGGGGATGCCTCTGGCGCGCAGCGAGTTCGAGCGTTCGGTCACCCATCTGTACGGTGCCTACGAACAGCAGGTGATGAACACCGCTGCACAGCGTCACCTGCAACAAAAATGAACACATGACCTGTTTCGCATCGCCCCCGGGGCGGTGCGGGGCGCATTCCTCCCGGTTTTGGGCTGGCCCGGTTATTGCAATTTGCCTGTCGCCGATCAAGGGATACACACCCTTCGTGCAAGAGACGACATCAAAACCGAGGAGGAAGAGTATGAAAGGCTTGCGCAGAACCACAATTTCCAGCCTGCTGGTCACGGCATTCGCCGCACTGGCAGTCCCGCAGGTGATGGCCGGTGTCACCGACCGCGATATCGAAAACGACGCCAAGTCGACGAACGACGTCCTGACCTGGGGCATGGGCACGGAAGGCCAGCGCTACAGCACGCTCGACAAGATCAACGTCAAGACCATCAAGAACCTGGTTCCCGCCTGGTCCTTCTCCTTCGGTGGCGAAAAGCAGCGCGGTCAGGAATCGCAGCCGCTGGTCGTCAACGGCAAGATGTTCGTCACCGGTTCCTATTCCCGCCTGTTCGCGCTGGATGCCAAGACCGGCCACAAGCTGTGGCAGTACGAGCACCGCCTGCCGGACGGCATCATGCCCTGCTGCGACGTGATCAACCGCGGCGCCGCGGTGTACGACAACCTGGTCATCTTCAGCACGCTGGATGCGCAGCTGGTCGCCCTCGACCAGAACACCGGCAAGGTCGTCTGGAAGGAAAAGATCGACGAATACACCGCCGGCTACTCGTTCTCCGCTGCGCCGATCATTGCCAACGGCCTGCTGCTGACCGGCGTGTCCGGTGGCGAGTTCGGCATCATCGGCCGCGTCGAGGCACGCGATCCGAAGACCGGCAAGATGGTGTGGATGCGTCCGACCGTCGAAGGCCACATGGGCTACAAGTACGACGCCGACGGCAACAAGACCGAAATCGGCATCAGCGGCACGGTCAATGCCAGCTGGCAGGGCGACCTGTGGAAGACCGGCGGCGCGGCAACGTGGCTCGGCGGCACCTACGACGCGAAGACCGGCTTGGCCTACTTCGGCACCGGCAATCCGGCACCGTGGAACAGTCACACCCGCCCGGGCGACAACCTGTACTCCTGCTCGACCGTGGCGATTGACGTCAAGACCGGCCAGATCAAGTGGCACTTCCAGGGCACGCCGAACGACGGCTGGGATTACGACGGCGTCAACGAATTCGTCACCTTCGACCTCAACGGCAAGCGCATGGGCGGCAAGGCCGACCGCAACGGCTTCTTCTACGTGCTGGATGCGAATTCGGGCAAGTTCGAGCGCGGCTTCCCCTTCGTGAAGAAGATTACCTGGGCCAAGGGCCTCGATGAAAACGGCCGTCCGATCTACGACCCGGCCAATCGCCCTGGCGATCCGAGCAAGGTTGCCGATGGCAAGAAGGGCGAGACCGTGTTCTCGGCACCGTCCTTCCTCGGTGGCAAGAACCAGATGCCGATGGCCTACAACCCGGGCACCGGCCTGTTCTACGTGCCGGCCAACGAGTGGGGCATGGAAATCTGGAACGAGCCGATCACCTACAAGAAGGGTGCGGCCTACCTGGGCGCCGGCTTCACGATCAAGACCATCGACGACAAGTACATCGGCGCGATGCGCGCGATCGACCCGAAGACCGGCAAGATCGTCTGGGAAGTCACCAACAACGCTCCGCTGTGGGGCGGCGTGATGACGACCAAGGGCGGCCTGGTGTTCTGGGGCACGCCTGAAGGTTTCCTGAAGGCAGCCGATGCGAAGACCGGCAAGGAAGTGTGGTCGTTCCAGACCGGCACCGGCATCGTCGCACCCCCGATCACCTGGGAACAGGACGGCGAGCAGTACATCGCCGTCGCGACCGGCTGGGGTGGTGCAGTGCCGCTGTGGGGTGGCGACGTCGCCAAGAAGGTGAACTACCTGAACCAGGGTGGTTCGATGTGGGTGTTCAAGCTGCTCAAGTAAGTCTGTTGCCGCTGCCGGCTCCGGCTGGCAGCGGTTGACGCGTATCGCGTTGCCGCAAGGCCGATACGTTCAGTGGAGGTACCGGCAGGCCGCGGCGGCGGCGGGCGCTTCGATGCGCCCGGTTCCGCGCCGGTTACGCGGGCAGTTGTCGTGCCCGCGGCTCGCGGCCATATCCGTTCCGTTACGGGTATTTCTGGTGTTGTGTTGCAGTTCTGTTTCACATGGCTCTTAGGCCGGCTCAAACGAGCCGGCCTTTTTTTTGCCTGTGCATGTGCGCGTACCGCGTGGCCCGGAACTCAGCCTTCCTTCAGCTTGCGGTACAGCGTGGTGCGGCTGATGCCGAGTTCGCGCGCCGTCGCGGCGACGTTGCCGTCGTTGCGCGACAGCGATTCGCGGATTGCCCGCAGCGTCAGGCTGTCCAGATCGCAGGGGCCTTGCGCGTACGGTCTGCTTTCGGGCACAGCGGCAACCTCCGTCGGCGCGCTGCCCAGCTCGTCGATGAAATCGTCCGGCAGATGTTCGCGGCCGATCACGCCGTCGTCGGCCGCCATCACGCCGGCGGTGCGCAGAAGGTTGGTCAGCTGGCGCATGTTGCCCGGCCATGGGTGACGTTCGAACAGCGCGATCACCTCGTCGTCGATGCGCAGTCCGTCCGGGATCGAATCCTCGCTGCCGAGGATGCGCAGCACCAGCGCGCGCAGATCCTTGCGCTCGCGCAGCGGCGGCAGCATGACGGTCAGGCCGTTCAGCCGGTAGTACAGGTCGGCCCGGAAGCTGCCCTGAGCTACCAGATCGCGCAGCTTGCGGTGCGTCGCGCAGATGATGGAGAGGTCGACCGGCGACGCCCGTCCGCTGCCCAGCGGCACCACGGTGCGTTCCTGCAGCACGCGCAGCAGGCGTGCCTGCAGCGCCAGCGGCATGTCGCCGATTTCGTCGAGAAACAGCGTGCCGCCATCGGCCTGCATGATGCGGCCGGGGTAACCCTTGCGGCGGGCCCCGGTGAAGGCGCCTTCCTCGTAGCCGAAAAGTTCGGACTCGATCAGGCCGTCCGGGATCGCTGCGCAATTGACTGCGACGAAGGTCTGCTGGCTGCGCGGGCCTTCGTCGTGGATCGCCCGCGCGAGCAGTTCCTTGCCGGTGCCGGTCTCGCCCTGGATCAGGACCGGAATGTCGCGGCCCAGCACGCGCCTGACCTTTTCCACGACCGCATCCATCTGCGTGTCGCCGGTGCTCAGACGTGCCAGCCCCCTGTCTTTCGCCAGCGACAGCCGGGCGCCGGACTGGCCGCCACTGTCAGTGCGCGTGACGTCGATGTTGAAGACCCGTGCCGGCGGTTTGCTCTGGCTGCCGGCACGCGGCCGGCCGAACAGCGTCCGGCCGCCGAACAGACGGAGTTCGAGCATGTCGGTGCCACGCAGCAGCGGGTCGTACAGTGCGCCCAGCGGCCTGTCGAACATCGACGAGAAGGTGTGGGTCAGCAGTTCCGCGTGACTGCGCCCGATCAGGCGGCAGGCGCTGCGATTGGCCGACAGCACCCGGCCGTCGTGATCAAAGGCGAGCAGGGCCTCGAACACGGTGCCGATCAGTTCCTGCTGGACATGGCAGTGCAGCAGGAAACCTTCAGGAAAGGCGTGCGAAAAGAGCTGGTTCTCTATCGTCTGAACTGCCAGATTGATCAGCGCCAGACTGTGATGCGACGGATTGCGGGAGTCGCCGGTGACATCGAGCACACCCAGCATCCGGCTGCACGGATCGAAGATGGGCGAGGCCGAACAGGTCAGGAAATGATTGGCGGCAAAGAAGTGCTGCGAGCCGTGCACCGACACCGGCGCCTGCTCGACCAGCGCGGTACCGATGGCATTCGTTCCCTTGCTCTCTTCCGACCATTCGACGCCGGGCGACAGCGCGACCTTGGATGCCCGGTCGAGAAAGCTCTGGTCGCCCACCGAGTGCAGGATGAAACCCGACGCATTGGTGAGCACGATCATGCTGCCCGAGCGTGCAATCTGCGCGTACAGGCCGTTCATCACTGGTGCGGCATGCTTGAGCAGCGACTCGTTGCGTTCGCGTTCGGTCAGCAGCACATCGCGGCGCGCACGCTCGATTTCCCGGCTGCTGCGGTCTGCGTCGAGGCCGCGACTGATGCAGCGGCCCCACGACGTTTCGATCAGCGCTGGAAGAACCCCCGTCGGCACTTCACCGGCGCTGCGCATCAGTTCATGCGCCTGTTCGCTGCGTGCAAGCTCGGTTGTGGTGAATTCCATCGTCTCCTCCATACCCGTTGCCGGGGTGCGACGGCCGGTGCGGCCGGCTCTGGCGTTTGATGCGGCAGGCAAAGGGTAGTGCCCTGATTTCGGGTGCCCGGGGATATTACGGCTTTATGATGTCTTCGCCTAATGCTGGAGCACTTGCGACACCAACTGCCATAAAATGGCATGTTTTGTGCGTTGGCTCGGTCCGCAAGCCATTTTGCAGTGACCGAAAATTCATGGAGGCGTTATGAAAGCAGGAACCGGATTCATCAAGGCGACGGTCGTCGCGACCGCGCTGATCGGGCTGGGAGCCGCGACCGCGGTTCGTGTTGAAGCCCATGGCGATGTGACACCGCAGGCAGTCGATGTCAGCACCCTCAAGCCGGTTGGCGCCGAATGGAAGAAGGAAAACCCTTACCGCGGCGACAAGGAAGCAATCCGCGTCGGCACCTCGGCCTACAACCAGAACTGCGCGCGTTGCCACGGCCTCGAGGCGATCAGCGGTGGTATCGCCCCCGATCTGCGCATGCTGCCGATCGATGCCGAGACCGACGAGTATTTCGTGAACACCGTGCGCCACGGTCGCGTGCGCAACGGCGCCGTGTATATGCCGCCGTTCGAGAACGTGCTGCAGCAGGAAGCCATGTGGGCGATCCGCGCCTATCTGGAGACGCGCCACGAGGAATGATCTCGCGGCGCGGCGTGGCGGCGGCTGACGCCTTGGCCGGTTGCATCCGCGCATGCGGAAGCCTTACCGGCTGATTCATCGCTGCGACGAATGCGTCGCCGTGATGGGGGGGGCGGACGTATCCGGTCGCGACGCTGCGCATGCAGTGCCCCATGAATGATCAGATGTCCAGAAACTGGACATCTGACTGTCTGCTGAGCAATTAAGCCTGTGATCCGGCATCTGAAATGATGCATTCGCGAAAATCCGGGCGCTAGAATATGAAGTGTTTTTCATAGCAATCGCGATGCGCGGACACACCGCACTCAGCGACAAGTGACACGCCCAGAACGTGGAGGAGCTCAACATGCAGAAATCCCTACATATAGATCCGTCGAAGTGCACCAGCTGCCTGCAGTGCGAAATGGCCTGCTCCTTCGAGAACTACGGTGTTTTCAACAATTCGCTGTCGCGCATCAAGGTGTTCGAGTTCCACCACACCGGTGCGAAGGTTCCCTACACCTGTACCCAGTGCGATGAAGCCTGGTGCATGCACGCCTGTCCGGTCGAGGCCATCAAGCTCGACAAGACCAACGGCGCCAAGGTGGTGCTCGAGGATGTGTGCGTGGGTTGCAAGGTGTGCACGATTGCCTGTCCGTTCGGCACCGTGAATTACGTGGCAGAGACCGGCAAGGTGCAGAAATGCGACCTGTGTGGTGGTGATCCGGCCTGTGCCGAAGCCTGCCCGACCGGCGCGATTACCTATGTGGACGCCAACTGGACCGGCCTGGAGCGCATGCGCCAGTGGGCCGACAAGCTTGGCAACCAGTCCGCTTGATCGACAGGGAAGGAGACTGACATGGCATGGACCCGCAAAATCCTGCGCGTGAATCTGACCGATCGCACGTGCACCAGCGAGCCGCTCAACATGGAGTGGGCTCGCGACTATCTGGGCCAGCGTGGCCTGGCAACCAAGTATCTGGCGTCCGAGATCGATCCCAAGGTCGATCCGCTGTCGCCGGACAACAAGATCATCTGGGCGACCGGTCCGTTGACCGGCACCATGGCGTCGACCGGCGGCCGTTACTCGGTCGTCACCAAGGGGCCGCTGACCGGCGCCATCGCCTGTTCCAACTCGGGCGGCTACTTCGGCGCAGAACTGAAGTTCGCCGGCTGGGACATGGTCATCATCGAAGGCCGTGCGTCGAGCCCGGTCTATCTGTCGATCGAGAACGGCAAGGCCGAACTGCGTGACGCGTCCCACCTGTGGGGCAAGACCGTCTGGGAAACCGAGGGTCAGATCAAGGCCGAGCACCAGGATCCGCAGGTGCGCGTGTCGTGCATCGGCCGTGCCGGCGAGAACGGTGTGCTGTACGCCGGCATCATCAACGATTTGCATCGTGCGGCAGGGCGCTCGGGCGTCGGTGCGGTGGCCGGCTCGAAGAACCTGAAGGCGATCGCCGTGCGTGGCACCCTCGGCGTGGGCAATATCGCCAACCCGAAGGAATTCATGAAGGTCACCTTCGAGAAGAAGAAGATCCTCAAGGAAAACGCGGTCACCGGTCAGGGGCTGCCGACCTACGGCACCCAGGTGCTGATGAACGTGATCAACGAGATCGGCGCCATGCCGACACGCAACCACAAGGACGTGCAGTTCGAGGGCGCGCGCAAGATTTCGGCTGAAGCGATGCACGAACCGCGGGAAACCGATGGCAAGGCGCAACTGGTGAACAACCAGGCCTGCTTCGGGTGCACCATCGCCTGCGGCCGCATCTCCAAGATCGATGCCACGCACTTCAGCGTCGTCAACAGCCCGAAGTACTGGGGCGCATCGGGCGGCCTCGAATACGAAGCGGCGTGGGCGCTGGGCTGCGCCAACGGTGTGGACGACATCGAGGCGCTGCAGTACGCGAACATGCTGTGCAACGAGGACGGCTTCGATCCGATTTCCTACGGTGCGACCATCGGTGCGGTGATGGAACTGTACGAGATGGGTGTGCTGACCAAGGAAGAGATCGGCATCGAAGCACCGTTCGGTTCGGCCAAGGCCTTGACCTACATGACCGAAATCACTGCACGCAGCGAAGGTTTCGGCAAGGTGATCGGTCTGGGTTCTAAGCGCCTGTGCGAGAAATACGGTCATCCCGAGCTGTCGATGTCGGTCAAGGGCCAGGAATTCCCGGCCTACGACGCGCGCGGCGTGCAGGGCATGGGCCTGACCTACGCGACTTCGAACCGCGGCGCCTGCCACCTGCGGTCGTACACGATTTCGTCCGAAGTGCTCGGCATCCCGGTCAAGACTGATCCGCTGACGACGGAAGGCAAGCCGGCGCTGGTCAAGGCCTTCCAGGATGCGACCGCGGTGGTCGACTCGTCCGGCCTGTGCGTGTTCACGACCTTCGCCTGGGCGCTGTCGGACATCCAGCCGCAGCTGCAGGCTGCCTGCGAGGGCGACTGGTCGATGGAAAAGCTGGATCTGATGGGCGAGCGCATCTGGAATCTCGAGCGCCAGTTCAACAACGATGCCGGTTTCACGCGCAAGGACGACGATCTGCCGCCGCGCCTGAAGACCGAAGGCGCCAAGGTTGGTCCGGCCAAGGGCATGGTGTCGGGCATCGACAAGATGATTCCCGAGTACTACGAGCTGCGTGGCTGGGACAAGGAAGGTCGTCTGACCGCAGAAACGGTTGCCCGGCTGGGCCTCTGAGCGGGATGACAGCACCGCGCCCTTCGGGGCGCGGTGCATTTCTAGAGGAAGAAACATGAAACACGTCATCATCGGCAACGGCCCGGCCGGCGTGGTCGCCGCCGAGGCGCTGCGGCGCGCGGATGCCACGGCCGACATCATCATGATAGGCGACGAGCCCGAGCCGCCGTATTCGCGCATGGCGATCCCCTACCTGCTGGTCGGCAACATCGAAGAGAAGGGCACCTGGCTGCGCAAGACCGACGGTCACTTCGCGTCGCTGCGCATCCGCGAGGTGCTGGGCCGCGCGAAATCCGTCGATACCGCGGCGCGTGCCGTGCATATGGAAGACGGCACGGTGCTGCCGTACGACCGGCTGCTGATCTGCACCGGTTCGCATCCGCTGCGGTTGCCGGTGCCGGGCATCGATTCACCCAATGTACACAGCTGCTGGACGCTGGCCGACGCCCGCCACATTGCCGCCAAGGCGCAAAAGGGCGCGCGCGTGCTGCAGATCGGCGCCGGCTTCATCGGCTGCATCATCATGGAAGCGCTGGCTTCGCGCGGCGTCAAGCTGGACATTGTCGAGATGGGCGACCGCATGGTGCCGCGCATGATGACGTCCAAGGCGGGCAGCATGATCGCGCGCTGGGTGCAGCAGAAGGGCGTGAACGTGCATACCAATGCGCGTGTCACGTCCATCCGTCAGGACAAGGGTGCGCTGGTCGCGACACTCGGTGACGGCACCGAAGTGGTGGCCGACCTGATCATCGCCGCCGCTGGCGTCAAGCCGAATGTCGCTTTCCTCGAAGGCAGCGGCATTGCCTGCTCGACCGGCATCCTGATCGACGAGCGCTGCGAAACCAACGTTCCGGGCGTGTTCGCGGCCGGCGATGTGGCCGAGGCGATCGATTTCTCGACCGGCGAACGTCTGGTCAACGCCATCCAGCCGAACGCAGTGGATCAGGGCAGGGTGGCGGCGCTCAACATGCTGGGACGCAGCACCCGCTCGCAGGGCACGATGGCGATCAACGTGCTCGACACGCTGGGCCTGATCTCGGCCTCGTTCGGCCAGTGGTGGGGCGCCGATGGTGGCGACTCGGTCGAACTGATCGACGAGCAGCGTTTCCGCTACATCAGCCTGCAGTTCAAGGATGACGTGCTGGTGGGCGCAACGTCGATCGGCCTGACCGATCACGTCGGCGTTCTGCGCGGCCTGATCCAGACGCGGACGCCGCTGGGCACCTGGAAGCAGCACCTGATGCACGACCCGATGCGCGTGATGGAAGCGTATCTGTCGAGCGCCCAGGCCCGCAGTGCGGCGCCGCTGGCCGGAGCCATGCACTGACGATGCGCGTCACGCTGAAGCTGTACGCCTCGCTGTCCGACTACCTGCCGGACGAGGCGAAGCGGACCAACGAGTGGCCGATGGATGTGGCTGACGGTACGACGGTGGGCGAACTGATCGCACGCCATCAACTGCCGTCGCGCCTGGTTCATCTGGTGCTCGTGAATGGGCACTACGTGCCGCCGGCCGGTCGTGATGCCCGCGTGCTCGCGGCTGACGACGTGCTCGCCATCTGGCCGCCGGTGGCGGGCGGGTGAGCGCGGCATTTCCGCTGACTCCGGACGAACTGCGCTCGGGCCGGGTGGTCCGCGTCATGAGCATGGGGCGCGACGAGTTCTTCCGGATGCTGCCCGGCGCGGTCGAACTGCCCATCGTGCATCGTGGCGAAGGTGCGCAGGGGCGAGGCTGGGTGCTGCAGGTTGCGGTGCAGCCGGCGCTGAACATCGCGCTGCTGAGCCTGCCCAGGCTGTGCGTGCAGATCGACTTCCCGTCGCCGGATCCGGTGCGCATGCGCGCCTTCATGGCGCGTTTCGACCGGCATTTCCAGCGCGGCGGCGGTTGATCCCCGGCCTGATTTTTCGCCCGGGTGTCGCCGAAGGGCGGTCGCTCGGGTTATCATTCGGCGTGGCGGGTCTCCCCGCATCGTGGCGCGGTGAACCTGGTCAGGTCCGGAAGGAAGCAGCCACAGCTGCCAACCATGAGTGCCGGGGGTCAGGCTCGCCACCCTCCCTTTTTTGCTGCTCCAGGCGTTTCTACCCTCGCCAGCGTTCCGATGACTTATCAGGTTCTTGCGCGCAAGTGGCGACCCCGCAGTTTCGAAACCCTGGTCGGACAGGATCATGTCGTCCGGGCGCTGACGCACGCGCTTGACCAGCAGCGGCTGCATCACGCCTACCTGTTCACCGGCACGCGCGGCGTCGGCAAGACCACGATCTCGCGCATCCTCGCCAAGAGCCTCAACTGCGAAACCGGCATCACGTCCAAGCCCTGCGGTGTGTGCGCGGCCTGTACCGAAATCGATGCCGGGCGTTTCGTCGACTATGTCGAGATGGACGCGGCATCCAACCGCAGCGTCGACGACATGGCGGCCCTGCTCGAAAAGTCGGCTTATGCGCCGGCGCGCGGCCGTTACAAGGTCTACATGATCGACGAAGTGCACATGCTCACCGGGCACGCCTTCAACGCCATGCTGAAGACGCTGGAAGAGCCGCCGGAGCATGTGAAGTTCATCCTTGCGACGACCGATCCGCAGAAGATTCCGGTCACCGTGCTGAGCCGCTGCCTGCAGTTCAATCTGAAGCAGATGCCGGCCGACGCGATCGTGCGTCATCTGTCGCAGGTGCTCGATGCCGAACAGGTCGCCTACGAGCCGGCTGCGCTGCGCCCGATCTCGAAGGGCGCCGGCGGCAGCATGCGTGACGCGCTGTCGCTGCTCGACCAGGCCATCGCCCACGGCGCCGGCCGGCTGGTCGAACAGGATGTGCTAGACATGCTGGGCACGGTCGGCGACGAACATCTCTATCTCGTGCTCGACGCACTGCTGGCCGGTGATGGGGCGGCGCTGATGGCGCTGACCGAACAGATGCGTGCGCGCAGCGTCGATTTCGACCAGGCGCTGCGCGAACTCGCCGTACTGCTGCACCGGGTCGCCGTTGCGCAGGCGGTGCCCGATGCGATCACCGACGAGGGCGAAAAGCTGCGCCTCGCACCCTATGCCGGCGCCATGGATGCCGAAGCGGTGCAGCTCGCGTACCAGATCGTGGTGCAGGGCTGCAACGACCTGCCGCTGGCGCCCGACGAAGTCACCGGTTTTTCGATGACGCTGCTGCGCCTGCTCGCCTTCCGTCCGGAGACACCGCAGGCGCTCGGCGTGACCCCGCGTGGCCACAGTGCTGCGCTGCAGGCGCCGCCGAAGGTAGCGCGTGCCAGTTCGCCGGTGCCGCCGCCGGCAGTCGCTCCGCGTGCGCCGGTCGTGGCCGAACCGCCTCCCGCGGTCGTGCCGGAACCGGTCGAAATGCCCGTTCCGCCCATGCCTGCGCAGGTGTCTGCGCCATCGGCTGCGCCGTCCGTCGCAGCGGTGCTGCCCCGGTCGCACGAAGACTGGCATGCGCTGGTCGATGTGCTGGACGTGGTCGCGCTGACCCGCCAGCTGGCGCACCAGTGCGAGTGGCTGGGCTGCGACGACAATCTGATCCGCCTGCGCCTGTCGCGCGACATGGCGCATCTCGTCACCAGCGCCCAGGACAAGCTGCGCGCTGCCCTGCAGGACAGACTCGGCGTGGCCGTCCGCCTGCAGTTCGAACACGGCGAACCGGTCGGGCAGACGGTGGCTCAGCGGCTGAATGCCGAACAGCGCCTGCGTTTCGAGCAGGCGAAGGAATCCATGCAGAACGACCCCTTCGTGCAGCAGGTCATCGAGCAGTTCGATGCCCGGCTGATCGAAGACTCGATCAAACCACTCTGAGGACCGCACCATGATGAAAGGTGGCATCGGTGGCCTGATGAAGCAGGCCCAGCAGATGCAGGAAAACATGAAGAAGATGCAGGAGCAGCTGGCCAGCGTCGAAGTCGAGGGACAGTCCGGTGCCGGCATGGTCAAGGTGGTGATGACCTGCAAGCACGACGTGCGCCGCGTCGCCATTGATCCGTCGGTCATGGACGACCGCGAAATGCTGGAAGACCTGCTGGCGGCTGCGGTCAATGACGCGGTGCGCCGTGTCGAGGCGACGACGCAGGAGAAAATGGCCGGTTTCACCTCTGGCCTGAATCTGCCGCCGGGCTTCAAGCTGCCGTTCTGATGCGGATGTCGGCGATCACCGTGGTGGTGCTGCGCGGATGAGCGCGGGTGTGCTGGACGAGCTGGTCAGCGCACTGCGCTGCCTGCCTTCGGTCGGCCCTAAGAGCGCCCAGCGGATGGCCTTTCACCTGCTGCAGCGAGATCGGGCCGGTGCGGAAAAACTGGCGCGCGCACTGGGTGGCGCCCTGTCGAAGCTGCACAACTGCGCGCGTTGCAATACCTTCACCGAACTCGAAGTGTGCGAGCGCTGCAGTTCGCCGCGCCGCGATGTGTCGCTGCTGTGCGTGGTCGAAAGTCCGGCCGACATGCTGATGATGGAACAGACACAGAGCTACGGCGGCCTCTATTTCTGCCTGATGGGGCGCATCGCGCCACTGGAGGGCATCGGCCCGCGCGAACTGAGGCTGGAACGTCTGATGGAGCGTGCAGCCGATCCGCAGCTGCGCGAGGTCATCCTGGCTACCAATTTCACCAACGAAGGCGAAGCGACCGCCCACTATCTGGGTGAAATGCTGCGTGCCCGCGGGCTTGCGGTGAGCCGCATCGCGCGCGGCCTGCCGGTCGGTGGCGAACTTGAGCACACCGACATCGGCACCATCGCGCAGGCGCTTTCGGAGCGCCGGCCGGCATGAGCGACACATCCCCGAAACCGCTCGACGGACTGAAGGTGGTGGAGCTGGGCACGCTGATCGCGGGTCCGTTCGCGTCGCGCATCCTGGCCGAATTCGGCGCCGAAGTGATCAAGATCGAGTCGCCCGACGGCGGCGATCCGCTGCGCAAATGGCGCCTGCTGTACGAAGGTACGTCGCTGTGGTGGTTCGTGCAGGCGCGCAACAAGAAGTCGGTCACGCTGAATCTGAAGCACGCGGACGGCGTCGGCGTGCTGCGCCGTCTGCTGGCGGAAGCCGACGTGCTGGTCGAGAATTTCCGCCCGGGCGTGCTGGACAAGCTCGGACTGTCGGAAGCGGTACTGCGCGAGCTCAATCCGTCGCTGGTCGTGGTCCGTCTGTCCGGCTTCGGCCAGACCGGGCCGATGGCGAACCAGCCCGGCTTCGGTGCGATCGGCGAATCGATGGGTGGACTGCGCTTCATCACCGGCTTCCCCGATCGGCCGCCGGTCAAGGTCGGCATCTCGATCGGCGACTCGATCGCCGCGTTGTGGGGCGTCATCGGTGCGCTGATGGCCCTGCGGCATCGCGATGCGACCGGCGGCCGCGGCAAGGGGCAGGGCCAGACCGTCGACGTCGCGCTGTACGAAGCGGTGTTCGCGATGATGGAAAGCATGCTGCCGGAGTTCGACGTGTTCGGTTTCGTGCGCGGACGCACCGGCAACATCATGCCGGGCATCACACCGTCCAACACCCACACCGCACGCGACGGCCGGCACATCATCATCGGCGGCAACGGCGACGCCATCTTCCGCCGCCTGATGACCGCGATCGGACGGCCTGATCTGGCGGCCGATCCGTCGCTGGCCGACAACGCGGGGCGCGATGCCCGGCGCGACGAGGTGTATGCGCTGATCGACGCCTGGGTGGCCGAACGCGACGGCGACGAGGTTCTGCGCGTGCTGGGTGAGGCCGACGTGCCGGTCAGCCGCGTCTATTCGATTGAAGACATCGTGGCCGACCCGCAGTATCTTGCGCGGGCCATGTTCGAATCGCTGACCTTGCCGGACGGGCGTCCGTTCAAGGCGCCGGCGGTGATGCCCAGGCTTTCGGCGACGCCGGGCGGTACCGAATGGATAGGTCCGGAACTGGGGGCGCACACCGAGGAAGTGTTGCGGACTCTGGGGTACGCAGGCGGCGACATCGACCGGATGCGCCACGAAGGTGTTATATGAATGGCATTTTTCCGCACTGATGCGTCGGCGTGACGCGGCTTGCGGAGCAACAAGGGGTTTAAAGCAGGGCGTGCTTGGGGGTATAATCGCAGGTTGTGCAGAATCAATTGTCCGGACGGGGTGACGTATGAGTGGCAATGAAAGGAAAGTGGATTGCGGTCGCCGCAATCTGCTCGTGGCAACGGCCTGCGCTGGCGGCGTGGCCGGTCTTGCAGTGGCAGTGCCTTTTCTGACCAGTCTTTCTCCTTCGGAGCGCGCGAAAGCAGCGGGCGCCCCGGTCGAGATCGATATTTCCAAACTCGGTCCCGGTGAGATGACCACCGTGGAGTGGCAGGGCAAACCCGTCTGGATCATGCGTCGCACGCCTGCCCAGCTCGAGGCGCTGACCAAGATCGAGGAAAAGCTGGCCGATCCGAAGTCGGAACGCAATCCGTCGGAATTTACGCCGGAATACGCGCGCAATGCGCAGCGTTCGCGCGACGATCACGCGGAAGTGCTGGTTCTGGTCGCCATCTGTACTCACCTCGGCTGCTCGCCCTCGGGCCCGTTCGCCTCCGGCTCGAATGCGCAGCTGGGCGAAGTGGCCGGTTTCGTGTGCCCGTGCCACGGTTCGACCTTCGACCTCGCCGGCCGCGTATTCAAGGCGATGCCGGCACCGGATAACCTCAAGGTGCCGCCGTACATGTTCCTGTCTGACAACCGCATCCTGGTCGGCCAGGACAAAAAGGAGGGTTGAGCGATGGCTGGCGAAAAGGTTGTGACCACCACCGGCCTGCTCGGCTGGATCGACGAGCGTTTCCCGCTGACGGCGATGTGGAAGGAGCATCTCTCCGAGTACTACGCGCCGAAGAACTTCAACTTCTGGTACTTCTTCGGTTCGCTGGCGCTGCTGGTGCTGGTGATCCAGATCGTGACGGGCATCTTCCTCGTCATGCACTTCAAGCCCGATGCCTCGCTGAACGCCTCCGGTGTGCCGGTGGCGTTTGCCAGCGTCGAGTACATCATGCGCGACGTGCCTTGGGGCTGGCTGATCCGCTACATGCACTCGACCGGCGCCTCCGCGTTCTTCATCGTCGTGTACATGCACATGTTCCGTGGCCTGCTGTACGGTTCGTACCGCAAGCCGCGCGAACTGGTCTGGGTTTTCGGCTGTGCGATCTTCCTGTGCCTGATGGCGGAAGCCTTCATGGGCTACCTGCTGCCGTGGGGCCAGATGTCGTACTGGGGCGCACAGGTCATCATCAACCTGTTCTCCGCGATTCCGTTCGTCGGCAATGACCTGTCGATCTGGCTGCGCGGCGACTACGTGATCGGTGATGCGACGCTGAACCGCTTCTTCTCGTTCCACGTGATTGCGGTGCCGCTGGTGCTGATCGGCCTGGTTGCCGCACACATCATCGCGCTGCACGAAGTCGGGTCGAACAACCCGGACGGCGTCGAGATCAAGAAGAACAAGGATCCGAAGACCGGCATCCCGCTGGACGGCATTCCGTTCCATCCGTACTACACGGTGAAGGACATCGTCGGCGTGGTCGTGTTCCTGATCTGCTTCTCGGCGATCGTGTTCTTCGGTCCGGAGTTCGGCGGGTACTTCCTGGAATACAACAACTTCATTCCGGCCGATCCGCTGAAGACGCCGCCGCACATCGCGCCAGTCTGGTACTTCACGCCGTTCTACTCGATCCTGCGCGCCAACACGGTCAACTTCTTCTATGTTGATGCCAAGCTCTGGGGCGTGATCTTCATGGGCCTGTCGGTGATGGTGTTCTTCCTGCTGCCCTGGCTGGATCGTTCGCCGGCGAAGTCGATCCGCTACCGCGGTCCGATCTTCAAGACCGTGCTGTCTGTTTTCGTCGTGGCTTTCCTGATCCTGGGTTACCTGGGCATGCAGCCGCCGACGCCGACCGGAACGCTGGTTTCGCAGGTCTGTACGGTCATCTACTTCCTGTTTTTCGCGGCCATGCCATGGTATTCCGCGGTCGACAAGTGCAAGCCCGTACCTGATCGTGTGACCGGACACTGAGAGTCAGATCATGAAACAACTCAAAAAACTGTTTCTCGGCGCACTGTGTGCGCCCCTGCTGGCGATGGCCAGTTCCGAGCCGGTGCAGCTTGATCGCGCCCCGACCGAAAAATTCCGCGACGCCCTCGCCATCCAGCGTGGTGCCCAGGTTTTCGTCAATTACTGCCTGAACTGTCATTCGGCGTCCTACATGCGGTACAACCGCCTGAAGGATGTCGGCCTGACCGACGATCAGATCAAGGACAACCTGATGTTCGCGGCCGACAAGGTCGGTGAAACGATGAAGGTTGGTCTGACCCGCGCCGACGGCAAACTGTGGTTCGGTGCTGCACCGCCGGACCTCAGCGTGATCGCCCGTGCCCGCGCCTCGGCCGATGGTACTGGCGCAGACTGGCTGTACACCTATCTGCGCGGTTTCTATCGTGACGAGAATCGTCCGACCGGCTGGAACAACAAGGTATTTGCCAACGTCGGCATGCCGCACGTCCTGTATGAACTGCAGGGCGAGCAGACGGCAAAGCACGTCACGGTCAAGGATGCACACGGTCACGAGAAGGAAGTTCTCGAGATCGAACTGACCAAGCCGGGCAAGCTGACCAAGGCAGAATACGATTCGACGGTCGGTGATCTGGTCGCCTACCTTGTCTATATGGGTGAACCGGGCGCCGAGAAGCGTCGTCAGACCGGTTTGCTCGTGCTGCTCGGTCTTTCCGTGCTGCTTGCGCTGGCCTACCTGCTCAAGCGCGAGTTCTGGAAAGACATCCATTAATCAAATACGCCCGAAAGTCATGCAAGCTCTCGGTCATCGCGAAGCGACCTCATCACGCGTACGGCGCGTGGTGAGGGATGCCGAGTACTCCTGGGGTGTCAACACCATGATGAATCTGTACTCGGGGACCACCGATCCCTTTTCCCACCGCTGTCGCATCGTGCTCTATGAAAAGGGCATGGATTTTCAGGTCATCGATGTCGACCTCTACAACAAGCCCGAGGACATTGCGGTCATCAATCCGTATAACCGCGTGCCGGTGCTGGTGGACCGCGATCTCATCCTGTATGACTCGAACATCATCAACGAGTACATTGACGAGCGTTTCCCGCATCCGCAGCTGATGCCGCCGGATCCGATCATGCGCGCGCGCGCGCGCCAGCTGCTTCATACGGTTGAAAACGAACTTTTCTCCCATATCGATGCACTGGAGAAGAGCGCACGCACGGCGGACAAGTCGCGGGTTCACCTGCGCGACCGCCTGACCGAGCTGACGGCAATCTTCGCCAAGCAAAAGTACATGCTGGGCGAGGAATTTTCCATGCTCGACGTGGCCATCGCTCCGCTACTATGGAGGCTTGATCACTACGGTATCGAGCTTCCGAAGTCTGCCGCTCCGCTGATGAAGTACGCCGAGCGTATCTTTTCCCGACAGGGATTCATTGATGCGCTGACGCCTTCCGAAAAGGTGATGCGCCGCTAGGCCTTCTGGAGCTCCGCACAACGGCATGGATGTCATGAGTTCGGTTTCAACCAAGCCCTATCTGCTTCGCGCACTGTTCGACTGGTGCGCGGATCAGGGCTTGACGCCCTACCTCGCTGTAGTGGTGGATGACCGCGCGGGTGTGCCTCGCCAGTATGTGAAGGATGGTCAGATCATTCTGAACATCGGCCGCGAGGCGGTGCACCAGCTGGTCATGGGCAACGAGCTGATCACGTGTTCCGCACGCTTCGGTGGTGTTGCCCAGGAACTGACTATACCGGTCGATTGCGTGGCCGCCATCTATGCCCGTGAAAACGGGCATGGCATGGCGTTCGAGGTGACGCCCGGGCAGACGGTGCGCGCCGATCTCGCTTCGGCTTCGGTCGTCGACAGGGGCGATCAGCCCGTGCTCACGACACCGGACAAGCCGGTTGTGAAGCCGCATCTGCGGCGCATCAAGTAAGGAAAAAGCCGGCGTCAGCCGGTTTTTCGTTTTCCGGTCGTTTGCGTGCACCGGTCCCCGGTCGATCGGGTGAGTCGGTCCGTGCGCCCGTCCGTCACTTACGCGGTAAAATCCGCGCTCTTTCCGTCAGGCCCGACCGATGAAAACAACCTTTCTCGATTTCGAACAACCTATTGCAGAGCTTGAAGCGAAGATCGAGGAGTTGCGGTTCGTCCAGGACGATTCGGCGGTCGATATTTCCGAGGAAATATCGCGGCTCGAGAGCAAGAGCCAGTCGCTGACCAAGGACATCTACGCCAAGCTCACGCCCTGGCAGATCGCCCAGGTGGCCCGCCATCCGCAGCGTCCCTATTCGCTGGACTACTTCCGGCTGATGTTCTCCGAATTCCAGGAACTGCATGGCGACCGCTCGTTCGCCGATGACCGCGCGATCGTCGGCGGCATCGCGCGCTTCAACGGCCAGTCCTGCATGGTGATCGGACACCAGAAGGGGCGCGACACCAAGGAAAAGATCCTGCGCAATTTCGGCATGCCGCGCCCCGAGGGTTACCGCAAGGCATTGCGTCTGATGAAGCTGGCCGAGAAGTTCGGCATGCCGGTATTCACCTTCATCGACACGCCGGGCGCCTACCCGGGCATCGATGCGGAAGAGCGCGGCCAGTCCGAGGCGATCGGCCATAACCTGTACGCGATGGCCGAACTGCGTGTGCCCATCATTTCCACCATCATCGGCGAAGGCGGTTCCGGCGGCGCGCTGGCGATCGCGGTCGCGGATACGCTGATGATGCTGCAGTACTCGACCTACTCTGTGATTTCGCCGGAAGGCTGCGCCTCCATCCTCTGGAAGAGCGCCGACAAGGCGGCCGACGCGGCCGAAATCATGGGCATTACGGCGTCGCGCCTGAAAACGCTGGGGCTGATCGACAAGGTCGTCAACGAACCGGCCGGTGGCGGTCACCGCGACCATGCCGCCGTGGCGGCATCGCTCAAGAGGGCGCTGGCCGAAGCACAGCGCCAGCTGGCCGATCTCACGCCGTCGCAACTGGTGGAACGCCGCTTCGAGCGACTGATGTCCTATGGAAAATTCAAGGAGCAGGCAGTCGCCTGACCTTTTCTCCCGCATCGAGGCGGTACTCGGCGCCCACTGCGCGCCGGGCGCCCGGCTGCTGGTCGGCTACAGCGGCGGCCTCGACTCCACGGTACTGGTGCATGCGCTGGCGGCGCTGCGCGAGCGGCACGGCTGGGCGGTCGAGTGCGTCCATGTGCATCACGGCCTCAGTCCGCATGCGGACCGCTGGGCGCAAGCCTGCGCGGCGACCTGCGATGAACTCGGGCTGCCGTTCACCGCGTGCCGGGTCGATGTAGCGCAGGACTCGCCGGACGGCCTCGAATGCGCTGCCCGGGAAGCGCGTTACACGGCGCTGCACGCGCACGCCAGGACGCACGGCATCGACCTGCTGCTGACTGCCCACCACGCTGACGACCAGGCGGAAACCCTGCTGCACCACATGGTGCGCGGTGCCGGGCTGCTCGGCATGGCGGGCATGCCCGCGTGGCGGGCAGCCGACGCACACCGCGTGGCGCTGCTGCGTCCTTTGCTCGGCGTCTCGCGTGCCACGATCGAAGACTGTGCGCGCGAACTCGGCCTGTGCTGGGTCGAGGACGAATCCAATCAGGACACGCGTTTCGCGCGCAACTATCTGCGTCGTCAGGTCATGCCGGTGCTGTCGGCACGCTGGCCGCGTGCGGCCGAAACCATCGCCGGTCTGGCCAGGCGGCTGGGCGAAGCTCAGGGGCTGCTCGATACGCTGGCGCAAGCCGATGCCGGCACGCTGTGCCAGGGCACGACGTGGGGCGACTGCTACCGCATCGAACCGCTGGCGGCGCTCGAACCGGCGCGCCAGCGCAATGTCCTGCGCTGGCTGCTGCGTCGCCACGGCGCACGCACGCTGCCGAACGAAGCCTGGCTCGACGAGTGGCTGCGCCAGATCTGCTCGGCGCAGGCAGCAGCCGAATGCCCGGTGGCCCATGCCGGCGTCGCCGGCTTCTGCCATCGCGGCGCGCTGTGGCTGATGCCCGACATGCCGCCGCCGGCCGAAACGGCCTGGGACGGTGCTCGGACCGTCGTCTGGGGAGCCGGTCAGATGGTGTTCGAGCCGGCGCTGGGGCGCGGCATTGCGTTGTCCGCCGTTGGCAGCACCCGGTTTTCGCTGCGGGCGAGGGCGCCCGGCGACCGTCTGCCGCGCGGGCCGGCGCGACCGCGCGCCAGCGTCAAGCAGATTGCGCAGGAATCCGGTCTGCCGCCCTGGCTGCGCGACCGGGCGCCTATCCTGCTGGCCGGCGGCGTACCGGTCTGGATGCCCGGTTGCGAGCTGTCGGCGCACTTCGCCGCGCCCGGCGAACCGGGTCTGATCCCGGTGTGGCGACCGGCCGTGCAATAGTCGGCAGGGTGGCAGGCGAGTTTCATGTTTTTGACATTTGGCGGGGGTGACCCCGCCTTATGATGCCTGTCCCCGATCGTCGATGATCGACCGCACCGTCCGCCATGATTGCCCAGACGTTCATGACCGTGATCCGCCCGAAGCGTGCCGCACTCGTGCGCCTGCTGCCTTTCCTGCTCTACATCGCCTTCCTGGTCGTCGGTACGCCGCTGGCTCATGTACTGAGTGTCGATCCACGCTGGATGTATACGCTGCAGACGCTGTGCGTCGTCGTGGCGCTGGCCTGCTTCCGCCGCGAGTACGTCGAACTGGGGCGCGCCGGTGCGCCCGTGGATGCGCCGCTGGCCGGCGCATCGGGCTGGTTGGCGGCGCTCGTCGTCGGGCTCGCGGTGTGGGCGATCTGGATCTGGCTCGACTTCTCGCCCTTCGCCTTCGCGCCGGGCAAGGGATACGTCCCGCTCGACGGGGCCGGCGCGCTGATCCTGCCGATGGTGATCGTGCGCATCTTCGGCGCTGCCGTCGTCGTGCCGGTGATGGAAGAACTGTTCTGGCGTTCCCTGATCATGCGCTGGCTGGACGACGCGAACTTCCTTGCGCTTGCTGCGCGCTCGGTCACGCTGCGCAGCCTGCTGTTCTCGTCGCTCGCCTTCGGGTTCGAGCATGGCCAGTGGGCGGCCGGCATCATCGCCGGCCTGGCCTACGGCGCACTGTACCGGGCCAGCGGGCGGCTCTGGCTGCCCATCGTGGCGCACGGGCTGACCAATCTGCTGCTCGGCCTGTGGGTGGTGCATACCGGGCAGTGGCACTTCTGGTAAGTCTCGCTGCAGGTCAAGATCTGCGCGTGGCCGACCGTTAAAGGAGAACTGCCCCTATAACATACGCCATGCGCTTCGCTTCCACACTGTCGATGCCGTTCCGTCCGCCGTGCGCGCGCAGCGTGATCGCCTGCGTGGCGATGGCGCTGATGGCGGCGCAGTCGGTTGCGTTTTCCTATCAGGGCTATCTGCTGGTGGTGCGCGCAGAACTGCAGCAACGCATGGAGGCGCGCTTCGGCAGCAAGGCGGGCCCGCGGCTGGCGGAGCTGGCCGAGGCACTGACCGCTGCGGCCCAGATCACCGACGAGGCCGCGCGTGTCGAACGCATCAATGTGATCGCCAACCGGGCGCGCTACGCCACCGACCCTGTACTCTGGCAGTCGGAAGACTACTGGGCGACGCCGGCCGAGTTCACCGCCATCGCCGCCGGCGACTGCGAGGACTATGCGCTGGCCAAGTATTTCGCATTGCGCGAACTCGGCATGCCGGCCGACAAGCTGCGAATCACCTACGTGCGCCTGCTGCGGCAGGGAAGACTGGAAAATCACATGGTGCTTGCCTACTACCCGGAAGCGGGTGCGGAACCCTGGGTACTCGACAACCTTGAAAAGCGCTTCCTGCCTGCGCGCGAGCGCACCGACCTGACGCCGGTGTACAGCTTCAACGACGACCGCGTGTGGAAGGTGCAGGGCGGCGGTGATCGCGAACTGGGATCGCCGCAGCAGTTGCGCAAGTGGCGCGAACTGCTCGACCGTGTCCGTGGAGAACTTCAATGATGAACAGTCTGCGTCTGCGCCTTCTGGCAGCGCTGGTCGGTGTGGGCCTGCTTGCCTTTTCGGCGGCGCTGGCGACCGCGCTGTGGGTGTCGCGTGACCGGGTCGAAGCGCAGATGGCCAGTCAGGCGCAGTCGATCGCGCTGTCGCTGACGGTCGCACTGACCGCCGGCGGCGAGCCGGCGCTGCAGAACGCCGAAAGCCTGGTCGAGCCGGTGTTCGACCAGAGCTATCTGCGCCGCATTGAGGTGCGCGACGCGAAGGGCAAGGTCATCGCGTCGCGGCAGGCGCCGGCGCGGCTCGATGGCGGTGCGCCGCAGTGGTTCGTCGACCTGCTGCCGCTGGCGTCCGGCGCCCAGACCTCGGACATCATGTCCGGCTGGCGCATCGCCGGCAGCGTGCTGGTCGAGCCGCATCCGCACTGGGCGCAGCTGCAGCTGTGGGCGGTGGCGCAGACGCTGCTGGTCTGGATGGGCGGCGGTCTGGCCGTCGCCTGCGTGCTCGGCCTGGGCGCGCTGCGCTGGGGTCTGCGACCGCTGCGCCGGGTGCAGCAGTCGGCCGTGTCGGCGGCGGCTCGCAAGTTCGTGCCGATCGACGAGGCGCGCATGCCGAGCGAGCTGCAGCCGCTGGTCGCTGCCTTCAACCGCATGCTGGGCGCGATGGCGCAGGCACTCGACACCGAGGCGGGGCGCGCCGAGCGCTTCCGCGATCAGGCGCTGGTCGACGAACTGACCGTGCTGCCGAACCGGCGCGGTTTCCGCGCCGCGCTCGAAGCGCGCATCGAGGCCGGTCAGCGCGACGGCTGGCTGGTGCTGCTGCGTGTCGAGGGGCTGGAAGATCTGAATCACCTGTACGGTCGCGAGGCGGTCGATGACCTGCTGACCGAATCGGCCGGCTTCATGTCGGCACTCGACGCGGTCGCGCTGCGCGGCCGGGTCGAAGGCGCCTGCTTCGCGCTGCTGATCGAAGCCGACGAAAGCGGCGCCTCGCTGATGCTGCGCGGGCTGCTGGCCAGACTGAACAGCCTGGCCGGCGCCGCCGGTTCCGGTCAGGCCTACGCCTGGCGCGCCGGCGCCGCCGACTGCGACGGTGACTGCGATGCCGCGCGCTGGCTGGCGGCAGCCGACCGCGCGCTGCACCAGTGGCGCATCGAGAGCGGCAGCATGCCGGTACTCGCCCATGCGCGCGAAGCCGAAGCCGGCGCCGGCGGACTGCGCACGCAGGTGCGCAACCTGATCTGCCAGGGACGCATCGCCTTCGCCACCCAGGCCACGCTGGCGCTGGACGACGGGCGTGCCGGCGGCATGCTGCATCTGGAATTGCGCGCCGTGCTCGACGCCGGCGACCGCCTGATCCGCGCCGCCGAATACATGGCCTACGCCGGCGAAAGCCGCGTATCCGCCGCGCTCGACAGCGCCTGCCTGATGCGGGCGCTGGAGCACGCCGGCGCACGTCGCGACGGCGTCACGACCGTGGTCAATGTCAGCGCGGCGACGCTGACCGATCCCGACATCCTGCGCTGGGTGCGCGGCTACCGGAACGACCCGCGCCTCGGCGCCTTCATCCTCGAGTTTTCCGAATCCGCGCTGCTGGCCGATCCGGATGCCGCCGAATCGTTTGCCCAGGTGGCGCAGGCGAGCGGGCTGGCGCTCGGCATCAAGCACTTCGGGCTGCACGCGAACGCGCTGTCGCTGCTGCGCCGCCTGCGTCCGGCGCACGTGAAGTTCTCGGCGACGCTGACCCGCGAGGCGCTGCTCAGCCCGGATTCCGGGGCCTACGTCGCATCGCTGGCCGGCATCGCGTCCGCGCTGTCGATCACGCCGATTGCGGTTGCGGTCGAAAATCCCGATGCGCTGGCGTCGCTGCACGGCCTCGGATTCCGGGCCGTACAGGGCGAGGCGGTGGCGGCGGAGAGCGTGCCGGCTGCGTCCGGCCGGGTGGACTGACGCAGCCTCAGTTGAGCATCGGACCCGGTCGCCCGGCCGCGTCATTGACGACGCAGTCGGGCGGCGTGTCCAGATTCAGATGCAGCAGTCTGGCCGGTGCGCCGACCCGCTCGCAGGTGCGCTCGGTGCCGCACGGGCGGAATCCGAATTCGCGCTGGTAGTAGCGGGCGTGCCGTGGATTGACCTCGATCACGCAGTCGGTCGCCGCCAGAGCGACCCGACCCAGCAGCAGCGCGCGGCGGATCAGTTCCAGCGCAAGATCGGTGTCCCTGCCCAGCCGTCCCGCCACCTCCCGGTCGATCGCGAAACGCGTGTATTCGACCAGCCGGCGGCCGCGCTGGCGCAGTTCCCCGATCTGTTCGGAAAAGCCGTGTTCGGCATGCAGGCGCTGCCGCACGCCGCAGCGCACCGTGAGCGTGCCGACGAGCGCGCCGTTGCAGCGGGCCAGCAAAGTGGTTTCGCCGCCGGCGGATACCTGCGGCCGGAGCTCGTATCCGCGCCATCCATAGCAGCGTCTGACCAAAGCCGCGGCGGCTTCCAGATCGTCTCCGTTGCGGGCGATGGCGAATTCCATCGCCGGTGCGGGCCGCGATGGCGGTGCATCGACCAGCGTCAGCCGCTGCCGGGGGCGACGGAACGGCGTGACGATGAAGCGGACGTCGTTGGCAGCGTAGTGCTGAATGTGCGGTGACATGCTCGGGCCTCGCGCGGTGACCGGCGGGCGGGCAGGGGCACGCCGGTTTGTGTCAGTCGGCAAAGCGGGTCACGTCCGTGACCCTTTTCCTTGCCGCCTACTAACGCTAGTCCGGGTACATGTCAGAGGCTTGATCGCAAATTGAAGCTTTTCTTGCGATGCAATGACAGCCGCCGCAGCCCTTCAACGCAGCTTCCGGATCGAAGGGCTGCGGCGCGCTAGTGCAGCGGTCCCAGACGCGATACCGCTTCGGCGGTGGCGCGGGCCGAGGCTTCGGCGACGTCCATCCAGACCGTGCCGTCCGGGCCGAGGCGGGCGCCCAGACCCATCTGCCCGAGTACCGCGATGACGCGCGTGCGCAGCATGTCGGTCTGCAGCGTGCGGGCCTCACCTTCGCTGGCCGCCGCGCCGGCGAGCAGTGCAGCAATGCGCGGCCATTCGCGCCCGAGCATCGATGCTGCGATGCCGGTCTGCAGTTCCGGGGCAATGTCGGCCGCCGTGCGACCCAGGCCGGCCAGATAGCCCATGCAGAAGGCGGTGGTCTGCATCAGGTGGGTCAGTCGCGCGACGCCCAGACCGACCAGCGTTTCCAGATCGCCATCGATGCGGTAGTCGGCCAGCGCCCGCTCACTGGCGACCGGCAGTTCGTCGAGCAGGCGCAGCAGATGCGGCAGCAGCAGGTCGGCGTCGCCCGGCAGCGACCAGGCGCTGCTGCGGTTGGCGCGGTACTCGTCCAGCATCAGCGCGGCGATCGGCGCGAACTGCGCGGCGAGTGCGTCGGCCGGTGCCGTGTCTGCGCCGCCGGCGGCAATCTGCGCCCGCCACAGTTCGCGGTGCAGTGCGTGCACCAAGTGCAACAGCTGATCGGCCTCGCCGGCCAGCGACTGGTCGACGAAGGGGGCGGCCAGGTAGAGCGTGAAACCCTTGCCGTCGTCCTGCCTGAGCAACGGCGGCATTTCGGCCGGCGCGCCGCCGGATGCGGCGTGCGGCATGTCGTCGGTGACCACCAGCGCATGCAGGCGCCCGGGTTCCAGCGCGCCGTCGCGCGCGTACAGGCGGTCGAGCAGTTCGGACAGCGTGCTGCGCAGTGTGGCGGCGCCGGCCTGCAGGCGCTCGCCGCGGATGTCTATCGTGTGCATCGTGGGCACTCGCAATCTTTCGGGAGCGCGAGCATAGCCAGCCGTGAAGCCGCCGTCCAATCTGCGGTCGCCCCGGCGCTTTCGATGCCGCAACGCGCAAGAGCGCCCGACCGGATCGGCCTGAATCCCGGAATACGGGCACGACGACCGCACACGGTTGCCGGATGTTGTCCTAGACTGAGTCCGGATTGCGTCGGGCCGGGCTGCCCCGGACGCCGGCGCCGGACCGTCAGGGTCCGTGCCTCCGGGGAGTGCCGCCATGTTGCGCGAATCGCTTCAGCCCGCTGCGTCGTCCGACGCCGCCCGTTCAGCCAGACACCGTGTCTTTTCCGGCCTGCTCGCCAAGGCCGGCATCCGTCTCGACGGTCCGGCACCGTGGGACATGCAGCTCAATGCGCCGGGGGTGCCCGAGCGCGTGCTGGCACAGGGCAGCCTCGGTCTGGGCGAGTCCTATATGGACGGCGAGTGGGACGCCGAACAGCTCGACGAATTCTTCGCCCGCCTGCTGCGCTCGCGCCTGGGCGAACAGGTGCAGCCGGCCGCCATACTGGTCCATGCGCTCGGTGCCCGGCTGATCAACCGGCAGACGCGCCGCCGCGCCTGGCAGGTCGGCGAGCGGCATTACGACCTCGGCAACGATTTCTACGCTGCCATGCTCGACCCGCGCATGACCTATACCTGCGGCTACTGGCAGGGCGCCGCCGATCTTGCTGCCGCGCAGGACGCCAAGCTCGACCTGATCTGTCGCAAGCTGGGGCTGCAGCCGGGCATGCGGCTGCTCGACATCGGCTGTGGCTGGGGCAGCCTGATGGGCTACGCCGCCGCGCATTACGGTGTCGAGTGTGTCGGTGTCACGGTGTCGCGCGAACAGGTCGAATGGGCGCGCCAGCGCTATGCCGGCCTGCCGGTCGAGTTCCGCCTTCAGGACTACCGCGAGGTCGACGAGCGCTTCGACCGCATCGCCAGCGTCGGCATGTTCGAACACGTCGGCCACAAGAACTACCGCATCTTCATGTCGTCGGTGCTACGCTGCCTGCAGCCGGACGGCCTGTTCCTGCTGCACACCATAGGCAAGAACACGCGCCGCGGCGCGATCGACCCGTGGGTGGACCGTCACATCTTTCCCAACGGCGAGCTGCCGTCTGTCGGGCAGATCGGCGACGCGCTCGACGACCTCTTCGTGGTCGAGGACCTGCACAATTTCGGCGCCGACTACGACCGCACGCTGATGGCCTGGCATGCCAATTTCGAAGCTGCCTGGCCGCAGTTCAGCGAACGCCTCGGCGAGCGCTTCCGCCGCATGTGGCGCTACTACCTGCTGTCCAGCGCCGGTGCCTTCCGCGCACGCGACATCCAGCTCTGGCAATGGGTACTGTCGCCGCGCGGTGTCGAAGGCGGCTATCGCCGTCCCTGAGCGCGCCGCACCATCCGTTCATCGCGGGGTTTCGGTGCAGAGGTGCCTGGCCGGATTCCGGTCCCGTCACCGGTTCGCCCCGCCAGCCGGTGTGTCTTCCGGGTGAGTGGCCAGTTCGCACTGGGGTGTGCTCGCCCGTCGTCGCCTGATCAGTCGGCTTTCATGTCTGGCGCCGGCACCGCACCCCGGACCTTCATGGTCACCCGTTCTCATGTCATTCGGGTGACGTGATTCATCGAAAACAATTAAGCTGGCGCCCCCAAGGATATGAACGCCATGCCTTCAGGCAGCAATTCAAGGGGTGTCCGGTTTGCCGGCCACAGCGGACACCATTACCCGGCAGACCCTGTTTCGGCATATTTCATCCACTGGTCAGTTGCGTTCCGATGGAACGAAGTTGCTCAGTAGGGCTTGACCTTCGATCCATCATAACCACCACCCATCGCCTGAAATAGCGCAGCACTGTCGGCAAGCCGTTGCGCCTGCGCTGCGACCAATACAACGCTACTTTGTTGAGTCTGCTGCCTTGCAATCAGCAATTGCGTGTAGCTGGCCGCGCCAAGCGCGTATTGACGCCCCATGGATTCAAGAGAGGACTGTGCGGCCGAATCCGCAAGCGCGAGTGAACTCAACGCCTGTGCATCGTGCTCCAGTGCCCGCAATGTGTCCGCCACGTTGCGCAGAGCGTCGAGCACAACGCCCTGATAGTTTGCCGCTGCGGCATCCAATGCTGCCAACGATGCCCGTTTTTCTGCGGGTAGCCCGGGATTGAACAGTGGCTGGGTCAATTGCCCCAGCACACTCCAAACAGCGGAGTTGCCGCCAAAAAGCGCCCCGGTTGTCAGCGCTTGCGAGCCAAGGCTGGCACTGAGATTGATCTGAGGATACAAATTGGCGACCGCTACCCCGTATTCGGCATTCGCCGCGTGAAGCAATGCTTCTGCCGCCTGAATATCAGGCCGTCTGCGCACCAGATCAGAAGGCATCACAAGAGGCAATTCGGTTGGCAGTTTGAACTCGGCCAAAGTGAAATCCGGCACCTTCGCGTCGCCAGGAGCCTGACCGGAAAGCGTGGCAAGAAGATGCTCACTTTGTTCAAGCTGCTTGCGCAACAGAGGTAGTCCGGAGCGGGTTTGTTCGACCTGCATTTGCAGTGCAGACAAATCATCCGGCGCTGCCTGACCAAGACGCACCCGCTCGCGGGTGACATTGATCTGCTCGTCCTGGGCTTCGACCATTGCTTCTGTTGCTGCAAGCTGCCCCGCGAGCTTTGCCCGGACGATGGCGGTGGTGGTGATATTTGCCGCAAGGGTCAGTTGCGCGCCTGCCAGTTCATGGCTCCGGTAGTCCACACGAGCGGCCAGCGCTTCCAGCGTACGACGATTCCCTCCGGCCAGATCGAGGCGGTAATGCACTCCGACACTGGCGTTGTAAAGACTGAACTCGCGCGCATCGCCGGCCAATCCGAGACCACTGGGACTCATCCGTTGGCGTTGCGCACCGACATTCGCATCGACTTGGGGGTAAAGCGTCGATCCCGTTTGCGCGGCATGAAGCTCCAGCGCCTGCCGCAGCGTCGACTTTGCGGAGGCCAGCGTCGGACTGTTTTGTAAGGCCTGTGCAATCAGCGCATCGAGCCTGTCTGACCCCAGACTGTGCCACCATTCCACACTGACCTCTCTACCTGTCTGGAGGGTTTGCGCCTCCCCAAAAGGTATTGCAACCGAGGCGGTTTTTTGCACCGGCGTGGGGGCTACGGTGTAATTCGGTGCGGCTGGCGGTGCCGGTCGTTTGAAGTCAGGGCCCGAGGCACAGCCAGCCAGCAGAACGGTCAGCAGCGTCCAGACAGCGGTGTTCGCTTTCACGGCACTTCCTTGACTGGCTTCAGTGCCCCAGCTTCTTGAAGCCTGGGTCATTGAAATATTGACCGTAGCGGTTCAGGGCTTCGATCACCTTGACTGCCCCGTTGCGTGCCGTGCCCGAGTTGGTCTGGTCGGACATCAACTCTGCACCTGACATAAGCTCGGCCACGATAATGTGCAGTTGTGCGTCTGCAGCAGGCGGCAGCTTGCATTGCGCAACGATGCGGGAGACGGAGCTTTCGACATTCTTTGCCAGCTCGTTGTACCTGGCCAGCGTTAGCTGGTTGGCATGAATGGCCTTCAGGCTACTGGCGAGCGACTGGCGTATTTTAGCCATCGACTGGCGCAGCGGCGCATCGGTTTCCCATTTCTTTCCGGCATCAAGTTGCAGCTTGGTCGGCTGCTCTCCGTGGTGGTGGTCATGACCCGTGTCGACAGCGAAGGCCGGATTCATCAAGAGTGCAGAAAGCACTGTGCAGGCAAAAATCATACTTTTCATGGCAGTAACTCCTGGGGGAAATATTTCCTGGGAATGAATGTTCACTGGAACGACCGTCCTTCACCCGCTTCTTCGTGCGTAACGCCATCACGAATGTGGTAGATGCGCCTGAAGGTTGGAATGATTTTTTCGTCGTGCGTGACGACGATGACGGCGGTTTCAAAGCGCCGTGCCATGTCGTTGAGGATGCGGATGACGGACAGCGCGCGCACCGAATCCAGCGGTGCAGTCGGCTCATCGGCGAGGATCACCGGCGGACGATTGACCAGGCCGCGAGCAATGGCCACGCGCTGCTGTTCTCCGCCGGAGAGTTGTGACGGCATGGCCTTGGCACGGTGCTGCACGTCCAGCGCAGTGAGCAGTTCCAGAGCGCGTTTTCGCGCCTCGTCATTGCCGACGCCCGCGAGCATCGGCAGTAACGCCACGTTATCGGTGACATCGAGAAACGGGATCAGATACGGCGCTTGAAACACGAAACCGATCTTGTCGCGGCGCAAGGCACGCAGGTCGCGCACTTTCCATTCATCGTCGAAAATCACCTCGTCGTCCAGCACCATGCGACCGGCGGTGGGGTCAATCACGGCTCCCAGGCATTTGAGCAATGTGCTCTTGCCGGAACCGGAAGGACCGATCAGGCCCACCACCTCGCCCGGCGCAACCTGCATGTTCACGTTTTTCAAGGCGAGAACCGCAGTGTCTCCTTCACCGTAGCGCTTGCTCAAGCCTTCGATGTGAATGCCTTTCGCCGCCATCTTCAGCCTCCAATCGCTTCGGCCGGATCGACCTTCAACGCCATACGGATGGCGACGATGCTGGCCAGAACACAAATAACCAGCACTGCGACGAAGCCCAGAATCGAATCAATGGGCGTTAGCAACACGTACTTGGGAAACAGGGGTGCAGCGAAGGTCGCCGTAATCTTGCCAACGACGAAACCGATGACGCCGAGCACCAGGGCCTGCTGCAAGATCATTCCCGCGATGGTGCGGTTGCGGGTGCCAATGAGCTTGAGCACCGCGATTTCACGAATTTTGTCCATCGTCAGCGTGTAGATGATGAACGCCACGATGGCTGCGCTGACAACGGCCAGAATCACCAGGAACATGGCGATTTGCCTGGCTGATGTGGCGATGAGCTTGCCCACCAGAATCTCTTCCATCTGCGCGCGGTCATAGACCGTAAGCCGCTTCCAGCGCCGTATCGGTTCGGCTACTTCCCGTGGTGAGTACTCAGGTTGGATGCGAACCAGCACCGCATTGACGGAGTTGTTGCTGGTTTGTGAAGCAATCACCGCATCGAGCAGTCCAGGTACGGCGGGGCGGTTGAAGGCACGATTGGCTTCGGTGCGGCGACGCTGCATCAGGATGGCGTCGTTGTCTTTGAGGAACTGCGCTTCCTGCGCGTCCTTGAGCGGAATGAACACCATGGGATCGCCACTGGAGGACACCATGCGGCGCGTCAGGCCGACGACCGTGTAACGGTTGCGGCGGATGTTCACCTCGTCGCCCAGCCGAAACCCTGTGGCGATATCCGCCACCGCCTCGTAGTGGCCACGCGTGATCTGGCGTCCCGCGACCAGTTGTGGCGGCCAACCCGATGTTCCCGGTTCGCCTGCCGCGATGCCTACGACCATGACGCGCACATCTTTTTGACCTCTTCCGACCTGCATGGTCAGGTAGGTCACATTGGCGGCCTCTGCCACGCCTGGCAGGGTGCGGATGCTGCGCCACAGATCATCGGGAATGCTGGAAGACTCGGCATAAGGGCCCAGAGTGTCTTTCTGTACCACCCACAAGTTGGCACCACTGTTGTCCAGCAGCACCTTGCCGTCATCCACCATGCCGCGATACACACCTGCCATGGTCAGCGTGACGCCAATCAGCAGGCCCAGGCCGATGCCAGTAAAGATGAATTTCCCCCAGGCGTGGAGGATGTCGCGCCCGGCCAGACTGATCACGGCGTGACTCCTGGCAGACGCTCGACGATGTGAATCCTGCTCTTGGCGCTGAGTGCCTTTTCGCTGTAGAGCACGACCTGTTCGCCAACGCTCAAGCCTTTGACCACCTGAACCAGGCCATCAAGACTGGAGCGCCCCAACACGACCGGCGTGAACGTTAAACCTCCATCAACCAGCGTCCATACACCGCGTTGTCCATCGACTGTCCGAATCGCGGCATTGGAGATGGTCGGCGCGGCAGGCAGTTCGCCCAGTTGCACAGTCACCTCCGCCAACTCACCCAGTGGCGGAAGCGGTACCGGAGGCGCATCGAAAGCGATTTTTGCCAGGGTTTCCTCGGTCACGGCATCGGCACGAGGCTCGATGCGCAGTACGTGTCCCGCCACTCCCTGAGATCGCCGTGATCGCAGAACGATCTTGGCTGGACGTCCTGTTGCCAGCCCCTCGGCACTGATTTGATCGAAGCGCGTATCGACCCACAGGCTTGCGGTGTCGATCACTTCAACTACGGCCTGCCCAGCAACCACCGTGGTGCCTGGGTCGGCGTCGCGTACGGCCACCAGCCCGGCGACCGGAGCCACCAACCTCAGGTTTCCGCGTTGAGCGCGTAGCGCTTCCAACTCTGCGCGCAGACGCACGATATCTTCTCGCGAGGCGGCCAACACCGCACTCGCCACAGCCAGCTCCTGTCGCTTGGTGACAACCGTTTCTTCGCTGGTACCGCGCACCGATAAAAGCTGCTCGTATCGTGAGGCCTGTGTTTGAGCAAAGGCTTCTTTGGCCGCAGCTTGTCGAAGAGTGGCCTCGGAACTCTTGATTGCAGCCTGCTGAGCGCTGATGCGATCGTCCAGATCCACCGCATCCATTTCGCCCAGTACTTGCCCTGCTTTAACGGTATCACCGACATGCACATCCAACCGCTTGACGCGCCCGGCAACGGTTGGGCCGATTTTGTAGGTAAAGCGCGCCTGCACCGTTCCCATGCCTGCCAGGGCTGGAGCAATGGGCCGGGATTCCACCGTACTGACAGTGACTGCAATCGGAGCCAATGGCCCAGAACGCAAGGCAACATAGATGAAAAGAAACAGAAGCGGAATGATGACGGCGACAAGCGTTAATGTCTGGCGCTGCAAGCGTGGAAATCTCATGACGCGTTCCCAATGCCACGACGATAGATTGCAAAAACACCAGGGGCATCGCGGCGGATGCGAGCGGCGTCACCCGCGATGAGTGACTGCATCACCAAGCCCTGGATGGCGCCGATGAACGATACGGAGGCGGCCTCGATATCCAGGCTGGCATCAAGCTCGCCTGTCGCCTTGCCCCTCGCCAGTAGATGGCGCAAGCGTTCTGCGTACCGCTGAATCAAGGTCTGAACCATTCTTTTAGGGAGCGTTTCTCCGGGCCGTTGCAACTCGCCGAAGAGCATTCGTGGCACGCCCGGATGCTCGGAAACGAAGTCGATATGAGCCATGAAAACCGCTTCCAGCGCGGCAAGGGGGGAGACAATGTTTTGTGCCGCCTTGTCTATTCGGGAAAGAAGGCGCTCGGCGACCCACGTCATCACCGCTTCGAGGATGGCGTCCTTGGTGGGGAAATGCCGGAACAGCGCACCTTGGGTCAGGCCCATGCGCTGCGCGATCGCCGTAGTGGTGATGTCGCTGGGATTCTGCTCAGCCGCCAGATTGATCACCGCCTCTACGGTAGCTGCGCGCCGTTCATCCGCTGGGAGGTGCTTAGGGTGTTCACTCATCGCTGATCCAAAAGTAAGTAATCTATTACTATCTTATCAGGCTGCGCGATGGGAGCAAGGCTCTATCTAGCTGCGCCCAATGACCAGGCTTGATACGGCCAAAGCAGTCGACCTGTCCGGTGGAGGCACTACAGGCATCCGCATGCTTGATGGCGGTGGTGCGGCACGCAGCCCGATGTGCGCTTTCGCGCCGGAGCGGATCTTGCGGCAGCGCAAACATGCGGTCCGTGCGGCGCGGCATATTATTAAGGTGTCGGTCGGTGACTGGCGGCATGCGGCATTTCATGGAGGGTCTGTCATGAACAAGGAAGCAGGCAACATCGGCGGCAAGGACGACATCGCGGCGCTCGAAGCCGAGGTGCACAAGGCGGTGGAGCAGGGGCAGGACGTCAGGGAAATGGTGCGCCAGCTCGTGCTGCGGCGGATCAGCGCGCATCCGCTCGATGCCGCCTCGCTGCGCGAGGTTGCGGAAGCGGTGGTGCGCGGCGCGCGCAGCGGCATCCGCAAGGAGCTGGACCGCTCGGCGGCGCAGACCGGCGCGGTCGGGGCCAGTCTGAAGCAGGCGGTCGACGGACTCGACGTCGCGCTGGCGCAGCTGGCCGAAGCGTCGAAGCTGGCGCTGGAAGAGGCGGCCGGGCATGCGCAGAAGTTTTCCGGCGAGGATCTCGCCCGTGCGCGGCGCGATCTGGAAAGCCTGGAAGCGCTGTTCGTTGAAACGCTGCAGCACTCGGCGTCGGCCGCGCGCGACGCGGCCGGCGACATCCTGCACGATCTGGCGGAACACGCGCGCACCTACGGGTCGGCGGTGAGTACGCAGCTGCAGGACACGATGGCGGTGATCACCCATCAGATCGGTGCGGCCGGGCGGGCCCAGGCCGAAGCCGGCCTGCATCTGGCGCAGGCTACGTCAAACCTGCTGCACCAGATCGCCGACGGCGTGCTGACCGGTCTGGCCGACCACGTCAAACGCCGTCACCCGGAAGGAAAGAAGGACTGATGCTGCTGCAGGCTCTGACCGCAGTCCGCGATCTCGGGCGCCTGCACGACATCGCGTCCATCCTGGTCCGCTACGGTTTCGGCGACATGGTGCGCCGGATGGGGCTGGCCGACGCGCTGGAGAAGGCCGGACGGGCGCTGCACAAGGATGGCGCGGAAGAATTCGCCCACCTCGAGCCGCCGGCCCGGGTGCGGCGCGCGCTGGAGGCGCTCGGCCCCACCTTCGTCAAGCTCGGGCAGGTGCTGGCGACCCGCGTCGACCTGTTCGAACCGGAGTGGATCGCCGAATTCGGCAAGCTGCAGGATCACGCGCCGCCGGTGCCGTACGCCGACATCCGCCAGCAGCTGACGGAAGACCTGGGCGGCACGCCGGAGGAGGTGTTCGCCGCCTTCGATCCCGAACCGCTGGCGGCCGCCTCGATCGCGCAGGTGCACTGCGCCCGCCTGGAAGACGGCAGCGAGGTCGTGGTCAAGGTCAGGCGGCCCGGCATACGGCCGGTGATCGAAGCCGACCTGCGCTGGCTGCTGCGGCTGGCGCAGCTGGCCGAGGCGGAAAGCCCGGACCTGCGCATCTTCCATCCGCAGGACGTGGTGCGGCAGTTCAGCCGCTCGCTGCGGCACGAACTCGACTTCGCCAGCGAATGCCGCAACGCCGAACGCATTGCGCAGAACTTCGCCGGCTACACCGATCCGGACATGCCTGCGCCGGCACCGCTGCCGGCCGGCGAAATGCCCGCACCGGTGCCGGACATCATCGTCATTCCGCGCGTGCATTGGCAATGGACCGGCGAGCGGGTGTGCGTGCAGGACCGGGTCGACGGCATTCCCGGCAGCAGCCTGGCCGCCATCGAACAGGCCGGACTGGACCGCCGCATGCTCGCCCGGCGCGGCGCCCATGCGGTGCTGAAGATGATCGTCGAGGACGGTTTCTTCCACGCCGACCCGCATCCGGGCAATGTGTTCTACCTGCCCGGCAACCGCATCGCCTTCATCGACTTCGGCATGGTCGGCCGGCTGACCGAGGAGCGGCGCGACGAGCTGATCCGGCTGCTGCTCGGTCTGGTCAAGCACGAGCCGCAGCGGGTGGCCGACGTGATGCTGGACTGGACCGGCGACGCGGCGACCGACGAGAACGGTCTGATGCTCGAAATACAGACCTTCGTCGACCAGTACCACGGCGTGCCGCTGAAGCGCCTGAACCTCGGCGCCATGCTGTCTGATCTGGTGTCGGTGCTGCGCCAGAACAGTCTGGCGCTGCCGGCCGACCTGTCGCTGCTGATCAAGGCCTTCATTTCGCTCGAAGGCATGGGCCGTGAACTCGATCCGGACTTCGACATGGCCGGCGAGGCGATGCCGATGCTGGAACAGGCGATGCGCGCGCGCTACGCACCGCGCGCCATCATCCGGCGCGGCTGGCGCGCCGCCAGCGACATGCTGTCGCTGGTGACCGGACTGCCGCAGGACGTGTCGCGGCTGCTGCGCGCGGCGCGGCGCGGGCGGCTGGAAATCCACATCGACATCACGCACCTGAAGCATGTCGGCAACCAGCTCGACGGTGCCATCAACCGGCTGGTGGTCGGCATCGTCGTCGCGGCGCTCATCGTCGGTTCGTCCATCGTCATGACCGTGCCCGGTGGGCCGACGCTGTTCGGGCTGCCGTATTTCGGCCTGCTCGGCTTCCTGGGTGCGGCGATCGGAGGCGTCTGGCTGCTGCTGTCGATCTGGGCGAGCAACCGCGCCGACCGCGAGTAGTGCGCCGGACGGGGCAAGGTCCTGCCGGCTCGCAGCAGGTGTCGCGTCGGCGCAACGCGGGTCGCCGCCATTGCAATGAAATCGACCGGACAGGCCCTTCGGCGTGCGGATTTTTTGTACCGTCTGCGGCGAGCCGGACCGGCGCCAGTCAGCCAGTCGTTGCCGGCATGCAGATAGCCGGAACGGAACCGGCAGCGGAACGTCTCAATCCATCCCCTGCAAGGTATTCACGATGAAGTTTGATGTTTATGGCCGCTTTGAAATCGAGGTCCTGCCCGAGCCTGCCGGCTGGGTGGCCTATCGCCTCGGTCCCGGCATGCGGCATCGTGATTACGACATCGTTTTCGCATCCGGCGTCCTGGAGGGCGACATGGAAGGCCTCCTCGACGAGATGTTCAGCGACCTGGCCGTGCCCGGACAGCGGGTGAAGCGCACCGACTGACGGACGCCGGCGGCATCATACGGCGTTGAAGTAGTTCCGGATCACCTCGTCCGAGGTGTAGGTGTTCAGCTCATCGACCTGCATCACCATGCTGCCGGTTGCCCAGACGTAGTGCTTGCGGAACCAGTCGCGCAACTCGTCCGACGCACGATCCATCAGCCCGACGCGTCCGGCATCGACCAGGAAATGCAATGCGCGGTCGGCGCCCGGCGTGGCCAGCGTCACCATGCGGTTCTTTTCCAGCGGCTGGAAGATGCGCCCGACATCCAGCGCGTTGACCATCGACGGTTGGTCGGCCAGTCGCCGGTCCAGCTGGTCGATCGCCGCGATCCACTGTTCGTTCAGCTTGAATTTCCCGCGCACGCTCGAAAGCCAGGCGCGCAGCAGGGAAACGTAATCATGCTCGGTCGCTTTTTCACTCATTTTCTTTTTGCCGTCCAGGTCAGTTCTGCCCTTCGCTCGATAACGGCACAAGCGGGCATGGCTTGAGTACCTGTCAGCCGAAAATGTGTTGTCGGCTGACTGCCGTGTGAAGTGGCGGCTGCGCCGCGGTAGGATGCCACCAGACCGGCGCCGGTGCAGCATTCGGCCGCGTCCTGCAGCCGTATCGCGCGGCGGCGTTCCGACTCCTATTTCACGACAGCCGGCCCCGGGCCGCACGCACTCATGGCATCCGATCAGGGCTATGTGGACTACATCCGCGACCAGGCCGCACCGGCAGTCGATATCGCTTACCGGAAGATGTTCGGTGAGTACGCGCTCTATCTCGACGGCAAGGTGGTTGCCCTGGTGTGCGACAACCACCTGTTCGTGAAGCCGACGGCCGAGGGGCGGGCGCTGCTCCGCACGGTGACCGAGCAGGTGCCCTATCCGCGCGGCAAACCGCATTTCCTGATCGACGACATCGATGACCGGGAATTGCTGCAGCGCCTGCTGGCCGTGACGGCGCGCGCGCTGCCGATGCCCAGGCCAAAGCCGGAACCGGCGAAACGCCGGCGGAATGCGCCGTGAGCCGCCGGTTCCGGCCGGTGTGCCGAACCTGATGCTGAACCGTTTCAGGGTTTCAGTGCAGTGCGCGTCGGCCGGTGCGGTGCGCGCATGACCGGCCCCCTTCGTGTTGTCGGCCGCGCCTGGCTGCACCGCCGGCGCCGACTCATTCTTGCCGCCACCGCAGTACTCGCGGCGCTGTGGCTGCTCGACGCGTTGTTCCCGCCGCCGCTGCCGACCGGCGACGACGGCTTCATCGTGCTGGCGCGTGACGGCAGTCCGCTGCGTGCCTGGCCGGGGCGCGACGGCGCCTGGCGCTATCCGGTCACTGCTGGCGAGGTATCGCCGCGCTACATCGAGGCGCTGCTCGGCTACGAGGACCGCTGGTTCCGCTGGCATCTCGGCGTCAATCCGGTGTCGCTGGCGCGCGCCGCGTGGCAGTGGGCGCGCTACGGGCGCATCGTGTCCGGCGGCTCGACGCTGACCATGCAGGTCGCGCGCATCCTCGAACCGGTGCCGCGCACGCCCCGCGGCAAGCTGCGCCAGATCGTGCGTGCGCTGCAACTGGAGTGGCGGCTGGGCAAGGACGACATCCTGACGCTGTACCTGAATCACGCGCCGATGGGCGGCATCGTCGAAGGCGTCGAGATGGCCAGTCGCGCCTATCTGGGCAAGCCGTCGCGCGCGCTCAGCCACGGCGAGGCGGCTCTGCTGGCGGCGCTGCCGCGCGCACCTGGCCGGCTGCGACCGGACCGCGCGCCGGACGCCGCGCGGGCAGCGCGCGACCGTGTGCTCGAGCGCCTCGGCCAGTTCGGCATCTGGGCGCCCGGCATCGTCGCCGATGCGCGCATCGAGCCGGTGATCGCACAGCGGCTGCAGGGGGCCTGGCTGGCGCCGCTGGCCGCCGAACGCCTGCGCCGGCAGGTACGCCGATCCGACCGCGCGGGGCTCACCCGCGTCGCCAGCACGCTGGACCGCGAGTTGCAGGCCACGGTCGAGCGCCTGCTGGCCGACCGTGCGTCCATCCTGCCGCCGCATGTGTCGATCGCCGCGCTGCTGATCGAAGTCGATACGCTGGAGGTGCGCGCCTACGCCGGCTCGGCCGACTTCGCCGACGCCAGCCGCAGCGCCCATGTCGACATGGTGCGCGGCGTGCGCTCGCCCGGTTCGGCGCTCAAGCCCTTCCTGTACGCGATGGCGCTCGACCAGGGGCTGATCCATTCGGAGAGCCTGCTGATCGACGCGCCGCAGAGCTTCGGTGGCTACCAGCCGGGCAACTTCCAGGCGGATTTTTCCGGACCGGTCAGCGTGTCCGAGGCGCTGCAGCGCTCGCTCAACGTGCCGGCGGTCGATCTGCTCGATCAGGTCGGTCCGGCGCGCTTTGCCGAGGCGCTGGCATCTGGCGGCATCCGGCTGCGCATCGCCACCGGCGAGCCGCCCAACCTCAGCCTGATACTCGGCGGTGCCGGCGTCACGCTGGAAGAACTGGTCGGCGGCTATCGCGCGCTGGCGGCCGGCGGGCTGGCCGGGCGGCCGCGGCTGACGCCGGACGCGCCGCGCGAGGAATCGCGCGTCATGAGCGAGGGCGCGGCATGGATCGTGCGCGACATCCTGGAAGGCGGCGGCCATCCGGATCGACCGTTCGTCGAGACCGGCGGCGGTCAGCGCCTGGCATGGAAGACCGGTACCAGCTTCGGCTTCCGCGATGCCTGGGCGGTCGGTGTCGCCGGGCGCTACGCGCTGGGTGTGTGGGTCGGCCGGCCGGACGGCACGCCCAACCCCGGGTTTTTCGGGGCCAACATGGCTGCTCCGCTGCTCAAGGACATCGCCGCCGCGTTGCCGCAGGACGCGCCGCCGACGCGCGAGCGACCTGCCTCGGTGCAGCCGGTTGCCATCTGCTGGCCACTGGGCATGCGTGCTGACGACACGCCGGCGCCGCTGTGCCATCGCCGTCGCAGTGCCTGGTCGCTGGCCGGTGCCGTGCCGCCGACCCGGCCGGACCGGATCGATGGCAGCAGCCTGCGCCAGACCGTGTGGGTCGAGCCGGTCAGCGGCCGGCGCACGGTGCCGGGCTGCAGCGCCGCCGAAATGCGTGAGTACGCCCGCTGGCCGGTCATGTTGCAGCCCTGGCTGGGTAGCTTCGTTCCGCCGTCACAGCAGCTGCCTGACTGGCTGCCCGGCTGTTCACCCGCTGTCGGCGCATCGTCGGGCACCTTGCGCATCGTCGGCCTGAGCGATGGCAGCCGGCTGAAACCGGCACCGCACCAGACGCACGTGATGCTGCAACTGGCGTTGCGCGGCGCGTCCGGCAATGTGTACTGGCTGCTCGACGGCAACCGCGTGCAGCCCTCACCGGCCGGTCAGCTGCTGCTGCAGGAACCCGGCACGCACCGCCTGACCGCCTTTGACGAAAGCGGCCGCCACCACAGCGTCGCCTTCACGCTCGATCGCCCGCAGGGCTTGAATTAGCAGCCTATTGCGAGCGTGGCTCGCTCCTGCAGGGGGTGCTGCGGTTTGCGCGGGATGTCGGGGGTGGTTAAGTAGGAGCGACCCATGGTCGCGATGCGGGCGTTGATCGACGATAGGCGCGGGTTTGACGTGAGGAATCGCGAGCATGGCTCGCTCCTACAGGGGGTGTGTCGCGGATTTTGGCGGATGCGCGGTTTTTGCAGGAGCGACCCATGGTCGCGATACGGGCGTTGATCAGCGGCAGGCGCGGGTTTGACGCGGGGGATCGCGAGCATGGCTCGCGCCTACTTTCGCGGGTGCAGCCATGACGGTTGTCGCCAGGCGTCGGCCTCGACCACGCGCACATCGATGCCGGCATCGGCGGCGATCCGGGGTACGTTGCGGTCGACGATGCCGGCTTCGGCCAGCACGGACAGCGGGGCGTCGGGCACCGGGCACGACTTCACCAGCACGACCGTCGGGCTGCCGATCTGCTGTCCCAGCCAGACCGCGAGGCTGTCGGAGGTGGTCTGCCAGTTGCGCGGCACTTCCTGGCTGGTGTCCAGCCGCTTCGACGGCAGCCAGACCGGCGTGGCACCACGGCGGCTGGCATCGAGCACGGCCGCCTCGCTGTCGGCGGCGACCAGCGCCGGAAACAGGTCGCACAGCATCAGTCCGCACTGGTTCAGCGACAGCAGCGCCATGCGGTGGGCCGCGAGGTCGCTGAACGGCCATGCCGCCTGGGCGTCGCGCACTGCGTCGGCCAGTGCGCCGCCGCCTGGCACGATCGCGCAGCGGCCGGCCAGTTCCCCGGTCAGCAGGGTGCACCAGGCCCGCAGGCGGCCGTCGGCCGGGTTGCTCTGCAGGCTGCCGCCCAGTTTGACCACCACCGGCGGCGTTGTGAAAACCGTCATTGCATGAGCTCCGCAGCAAGAAGTGCCACCGCCACGGCCGGGGCACAGACGCCGGCTTCATGCGAGCAGCCGTCGGCGCGCGCGGCCAGAAGTTCCTGCAGTTCGATGGACGGACGGTCCAGCGCCTGCGCCAGGTGATCGGCGACGAACAGACCGGCGCCGGCGCAGATGACCGGTGCATCCGGCCGCAGCGCGGCGAGGCCGGGCAGGCCGTTCGTCGCCTCGACCAATGCATCGATCTGCGCGTCGGCGAAGGCGGCGGCCAGTTCGCGCCAGTCGTCCAGCGTGCCTTCGTCCAGATCGCGGCCGATCATGCGGGCGATGCGCCGCGCGCTCGCCTCAGGTGTCTTCGGACCGCCGTCCGCGCTCGGGTACCGGTCGGCGTCGTCCGGCAGCAGGTCGAGCAGGCGCCACACGTCGGCCGTGGTGGCGAAGTGCTCGGCCATCAGCCGGTGCCGCCGCCCGCGGAATTCGATGGCCGGCGCCAGCGCCATCAGCGGCGTGCGCACCACGCCGGCATAGACCAGCTCGCCGCTGATCAGCCGGTCGGCGTCGCTGCGGCTGGTGCTCGCCACGCCGCGGTTGATCACGATGAGGTCGCTGGTGGTGCTGCCGACATCGACCAGCAGCGCCTGCGGGCACAGGGTGGCTATCCAGGCCGCGGTGGCCAGCCAGTTGGCCGAGGCGATGTCGTCGGCGTGCGCGGCCGCGTCGGCCGGCGCCACCCAGCCGGCACGCCCGGCATACAGTGTCATCGTGCCGGGCAGGCGGGCCGCCAGCCGGTCGGCGATGGCGGTCACGCCAGCGGCGCGCGAGTCGAACAGATCCACCATTTCGCCGGTCATCGTCACTGCGTGCCGGTGGTCCGGGGCGGTCGCGCCGAGCGCATCGAGCGCCTGCGCGACCGCCGCGTCGAGCTTGTCCATGCCCTGCCACAGCGGGCAGGCGATCTGCACGACGCCGGTCACGCGTCCGTCGTCGACGCGCGCCGCCTTCACGTGTGCGCCGCCGATGTCCCAGCCGATGAGGTTCGTCATGCGGCCTCCGCGTGCGGCGCGAGTTCGATGCGCTGCGGGCTTGTCGCCGCCGGCGGCCGGCGCAGCGCTTCACCGCGCGCGGCGGCCAGCGTGGCGGCGAGCAGGTTGTAGCCGCACGCCGCATGCAGCGCGCAGGCTGAGGTGCTGAGCCGCGGGTTGATCTCGACCACGACCGGACCGTCGTCGGTGTGCAGCAGATCGACGCCGACATGGCCGAGCAGACCGGGCAGCGCGGCCGCGATGCGCGACGCGAGCTTCCGGTACTCGCCGGCGTCGTCACGCACTTCGCCGACGCCGAGCGCGGCTAGCGTCACATGGTTGCCATCGTGGCTCAGATACTGGCGGTTGACCGACAGCAGCAGCGCGTCGCCGTGCGCGCACAGCAGATTCATGCTGCGCGCCTCGCCGGCCATCCAGGGCTGGGCGACATGGCCGGGGCCGGCCGCGCGCAAGGCACGAGCGGCCGCATCGCGGTCGACACACAACTGCAGGCCGTCACAGCCGGCGCCGTCGTCCGGCTTCACCACCCAGCGGCCGGGCACTGTCGGCAGACGGCTCGCGTTGGCATAGTGCGGCAGCACCGCGATGCCGGCCGCCGACAGCCGCGCCGCGGTCTGGGACTTGGACGTGGCGATGCCGCAGCTCGCCGCGTCGCAGCCGAGCAGCAGCTTGCCGGCCGCCTCGACCCGGGCCGTCAGCGCAGCCAGCGCGCCGCCGGTTTCCGGCGCGACCAGCAGCACCGCATCGGCCGCGGCCAGTGCCTGATCGAAGCGGCGATCGAATTCATCGGCGCTGTCGACCGCGATCACCTCTGCCACACCACCCGCGAGTGCCGGCAGACGCGCGTCGCGCAGCGTCAGCACCTCGATGCCGCCCAGTTCGCGCGCGTCGCGCAGCAGCGCATCGAGCATCAGCGCGCCCTCGCGTGCCAGCGAGGCGGGCAGGGGCTGGCCGGCCAGTCCGCCGCCGGTGATAAACTCGAACAGGAAAATTCGATGCGTCATATAAGGTTTTCTGGTGCCTGAAATCATTCCCGTCATCGACCTGATGCAAGGTCAGGTCGTGCATGCCCGGCGTGGCGACCGGCAAGCTTACCAGCCGCTGCGCTCGCAATTGGTCGACGGCTGCGCGCCGTTCGCGGTGGCCGACGCACTGCTCGCCGCCACTGGCGCACGCCATTTCTACATCGCCGATCTCGACGCCATACGCGGGCTCGGCGACCACCGTGCGCTGATTGCCCAATTGGCCGCGCGCCACCCCGGTGTCGAATGGTGGGTCGATGGCGGTTTTGCCGATGCGGCCGCCGCAGCGTCACTGCATCGCGCGACGGGCGCCACGCCGGTACTCGGCTCGGAAAGCCTGCAGCAGCCGGACACGCTTGCCCGACTGCGCGACGACGGCATCGCCGCGCTGCTGTCGCTCGACTACCGCCACGGCGAACCGCTCGGCCCCGGCTGGGCCTATCAGCCCGCCCACTGGCCGGCGCGCGTGATCGCGATGGAACTGGCCCGTGTCGGCAGCGAAGCCGGCCCGGAACTGGCGCTGATCGCCCGCCTGCGCGCCCAGCGCCCCGACGTCGCCATCATCGCCGCCGGCGGCGTGCGCGACACCGCTGACCTCGCCGCACTCGACGCCGCCGGCGTGCCGGCCGTACTCGTGGCCAGCGCACTGCACGACGGCCGGCTGGGGCCGAGCTGTCCTGCTGCTCCGATTGCGACCGCTGGCTGATGCGAGTGGCGGCCATCCTCCCGTCCGCGCCGCGCCACCCCACCTGAGAGGACCGCCATGAGGACGGCGCCTGCACGCTCCAACGGTTCGATTCGCGGGCGCGCGGGCGGGTGCTGTCGGCCGCACTCGACCCGATTCAGGCGCAGCACGCTCATCCAGTCTGTGCGTCACGACAACTGATCCAAGCGTGCGGCTCCCGAGCTCCGGATTGCCCGCTTCGCATACCCGAATGAGCGCCCGTCTCATGCCAAAGAATGGACCTGGCAGGATACCTGCTTGGCATCCGCTGTCGCGGCGGTTCAGTCCAACGAGGTTTATCCGCCGCTATGCTGCCTTGCCTTCCTGCAACTCTTCCGCTGCGGCGGATAACCGCTATTCGTTATGCCCATTAATCCATCGTCAACAAGAGGAGGTTTTATGAAAGTCAACACTGAATCAAATCACTTTTACACCACGCAGCGTGCACAGACCTCCACTGCGACAAGCACCAACCCCGCATCGTTTTCGTCAGTGCTAGCAGCAGCCACCGCCGAAACATCTACCGTCAAGCAAGCAGATTTCAGCAGCATGACGCGCAAGGAAATGTTCGATTGGATGAATGACCAAATCCGCGAGGGAAAAATGTCGCTTGATGAAAGCTCACCTTTCCTAGGGATGACCATGAAAATCTCGGTGGCGACCGGTCAACCAGTCGATATGGCTACAGACACTACACGCATTAATTTCGTTGAGAAGGCTCGCCTGGGTATTGAAGGTGCCCGCTCAAACAATGATCCAGATTTAGCCAAGCGGTTACAGGCTGCGATAGAAATCATGAGCAAGCAGCAAGGACAAGCGTTTGGCGTTGATACACGCGCATAAGGTGTGGTCACAAATCCGCTAACCCGGTGTTCAACCGGACCTGCGCAAAAAGCCACGCAGGCCACTCACTTCTACGTTGGACATCACAATTGCGGCTTTCCGGTCTCTCTGAATCGCCCCGGGAATCGTGGAGGCTGTTTGGTGTGAGTCAGGCGGTCATGGTCTGACTGGCGATTTGCCGATAGTAGTGTGCCTCGGCTTCGGCCGGCGGGATGTAGCCGATGGGCTGCAGCAACCGGTGGTGATTGAACCACGACACCCATTCCAGGGTGGCCAGTTCGACGGATTCCTTGTTCTTCCAAGGCGCCCGACGGTGTATCAGTTCGGTCTTGTACAAGCCATTGATGGTCTCGGCCAGCGCGTTGTCGTAGCTGTCGCCCCGGGATCCGACCGACGGCTCAATGCCGGCCTCGGCCAGGCGTTCCGTGTAGCGGATGCTCACGTATTGAGCCCCCCTGTCCGAATGGTGGATCAGTGCGCCATCACGCTGCGGCTTGCGTGCATACAACGCCTGCTCCAGCGCATCGAGAACGAAATCGGTACGCATCGTCGAACTGACCCGCCAGCCCACGATGTAGCGGCTGAACACGTCAATGACGAAGGCGACATAGACCATGCCTTGCCAGGTCGAGACGTAGGTGAAGTCGCTGACCCAGAGCTGGTTCGGACGCTTGGCATGAAACTGCCGATTGACCCGGTCCGCCGGGCACGCCGCCCGGGCATCCTGCACCGTCGTGCGCACGCGTTTGCCGCGCACAGCACCGCGCAGCCCCAACTGGCGCATCAGTCGCTCCACCGTGCAGCGGGCGACACACTGCCCTTCCCGCTGCATCTGCTTCCAGACCTTGTCGGCGCCATAGACGCGCAGATTCGCATTCCAGACCCGTTCAATGTGCGGGCGCAGGAGCGCGTCGCGCTGTGCACGGGCTGGCAACCGCGAGACGTCCCGCCTTCTGGCCGCGTCTCGCCAATAGCCCGACGGGGCAACCTGCAGCGCTCTGCAGATCGGCTCGACCCCGAAGCGCTGACGATGCGTGTCGATGAACCGACTCACTTCTTGTGATGGCGGTCGAGCTCCGCCTGGGCGAAATAGGCGCTGGCCAGCTTCAGGATCTCGTTGGTTCGGCGCAGCTCACGCACCTCTCGCTCCAGTTCCTTGATGCGCGCCTGCTCCGCTGTCGTCGTGCCTGCCCTCAGGCCCTGGTCACGCTCGGCCTGCCGCACCCAGCGGCGCAGCGTCTCTGTTGTGCAGCCGATCTTGCCGGCTATCGATTCGATGGCCGCCCATTGCGACGCGTACTGGTCCTTCGCTTCAAAGACCAGACGCACCGAGCGCTCGATCACTTCGGGGGAATACTTTGGCGACTTCTTCATAGTGGCTCCATCTTCTCAAAGGTTGGAGCCTCCTCAAAAACCGGGGCGATTCACTCATTGGCGTGCTTATTGCATTGGCTCGTGGCATCTGAAAACGGAGGCATGCCATGATCGTTCAATCCAGTTCTGCCGTTCTCTTCGCCAACACAGTGGCACGTTGGCCAGCGGCCCGGCAAACCCCAACCGCATCGCCGGCAAATATTGCCGATACCGTCAGAATTTCACAGGCGGCGCGAGAGGCGCTTGCCTCCTCGAACGCCTCTTTTTCATCTGCGACGAGTAGCGACAAATCGGTTGAAACAAGGCTTGCTGCGATCAAAGCCAAAGATGGTCCGAGTAGAACGCAGGAAGAGCAAGACTACGTGCGTGCCAACGACAAGCGGCTTGCTGAAATCACTGCGCAAGGCAAGCCCCCAGAGAAGCTCACTGCCGATGAACTCGATTACCTGCAAAAGGCAACGGGGTTTGTGAACACCTTCGCGAACCTCAGTCCGGCGGAAAAAGCGCTATATGACAAGGCCGTTGCCAGCGGCAATGCCGAGGCCGCTGCGGGTATCAGCCAGATCGCGCTCGTTCGCATGATGGGGCACACGGCGGGCGGCGCCAACGGCACAACCTACGACCCGCTCAATACGGAAATCACGGCGGCCAACATAGAGAAATACTTCAGCCATAGCATCGTCGATCCAACTGGCAAGACTCAATCTCAATTCCAAGCCCTGATCCAGCTTTTGCAAGACAATCCGGTAGCTTGAGGCAGTGCTGAATCGCCCCGGGTTTTGCGGAAGCCCGCTGGGTTAAGTCAGGCCGCCACCGCGGAGGCCTGACAGGCAAGTTGCCGATAGTAGTTTGCCTCGGCCTCCGCTGGCAGAATGTAGCTGATGGGTTCGATCAGACGGTGGTGGTTGAGCCAGGGCACCCATTCCACCGGACCTGTCGCGGCAACCCTGTCTTCAGAGGGCTCACATGGCCACCCACACCATCCACCTCCATCGCGTGATCCGTGCTGTTCCGGAGAGGATCTATCGCGCCTTTCTCGATGCCGACGCGATGGCGAAATGGTTGCCGCCGAACGGTTTCACCGGCCGGGTGCATCAGCTGGATGCGAAGGTGGGCGGGCACTACCGCATGTCCTTCACGAACTTCACGACCGGCCACAGCCATTCGTTCGGCGGCGAGTATCTCGAACTGGTGCCGCACGAGCGGATTCGTTACACCGGGGTGTTCGATGACCCCAATCTGCCGGGAACCATGCAGACGACGGTGACGCTGCGGCCGGTGTTCTGCGGCACCGAGCTGAATGTGGTGCAGGAGGGCATACCGGAGGTCATTCCGCCCGCAGCCTGCCATCTCGGCTGGCAGGAGTCGCTGGCCCTGTTTGTCTTGCTGGTCGAAGCCGAAATACGTCAGTAGCGTCGGCGCTGCGGACGGTCGGGCCTTCGACGCTACCAGCTCAGCGGATTGACGCGGTAGTAGGCGCACAGCTCGCCGAACACGTCGGGAAAGCCGGCCGCCAGATGCTGCGGCCGCTCGAAGAAGGCTTCGGACGCGACGGCGAAGAATTCGGCCGGGCTGGTGGCGCCGTAGGGGTCGAGCGCCGGCTCGATCTGCTGGCCGAGCTGTTCGTGCAGCCGGGCGAAGGCCGCGGCCATCACGGTCGACCAGCGCTCGACGCGGGCGCGGCCGTACAGCGGCGGTGCACCGTTGGCTTCGCCGTTCTCCTGGTCGAGCTGGTGCGCGAATTCATGGATCACGACGTTGTGGCCATCGTCGGTGATGGCGGCGCCATGCACGGTGTCCTGCCAGGACAGAACGACCTGGCCGCGCGGGGACGATTCGCCCAGATGGACGGCCGGGCCGTCGTGCACCACGCCGGCGGCGTCGGTGCGCGTGCGCCGCACGGCGAAGGCAGCCGGGTAGACCAGGATTTCGCGTGTTCCGGGGAAGTAGCCGGTGCGCCGGTTGAGCAGCAGCAGACAGGCCTGGGCGGCGATGGTGACGCGCATCTCGTCGCTCACTTCCAGCCCGGCGCAGCCGACGAAGGTCTTTTCGGCGAGGAACACCTGCATGTGCTGCTTGAGCTGCAGTTGCAGGTCGGCCGGCAGCAGGCGGAACTGCGGCACGCGCCGCCGCAGCGTTTCGCGCCATTCCGGCGGAAAGGGGCGGGCGCGCAGCCGCTTGCGCCGCCAGCCGGTACGCAGCGGCTGCGCGAGCAGCCAGCAGGCCGGTGCCAGTATCAGGAGCAGCAGGATCAGCAGTGGCACGTACGGGCTTTCGGAACGCAGTGCCTCCGCAGCTTGGGCTGGCGCCGCCGCTTTTCAACCGGCAGCGACGCCGGAGCCCCGATCAGGTCGGCAGGCCGTAGCCCGCCGCGCCGAGGAAATCCGCCTTGCCGACTTCCAGGCCGTTGTGGCGCAGGATGGCGTAGGTCGTGGTGGCGTGGAAATACAGGTTGGGCAGCACGAAGTCGAGCAGGTAGGACAGGCCCTTGAAGTGGGATTCGCGGCCGGCCAGCCGGAACCTGAGGTCGCGTTCCTCGCTGCCGTCGATCTGCGCCGCGGTGAAGCCCTGCACGAAGGCGATGGTCCTGGCGATGCGCGCCTGCAGCTCGGCGAAGGTCGATTCGGTGTCTTCCCAGCGCGGCACTTCGGCGCCGGCCAGACGGGCGGCGCCGGCCTTGGCGATGTCGGAGGCGATCTGCACCTGACGCGACAGCGGGAACATGTCGGGCGCCAGACGCGCGCCGACGAACACCGATTCGTCGATCTTCTTCAATGCGGCATGCGCGGCGGCTTTTTCCAGCACGGCGGACATGTTCTGCAGCGCGTTGACGAACACCGGTATGGAAGCCTGATACATGGAAATGGACATGGCGGATGCCTCCTGTCGTGATGGGGTGCTGCGGGGTGGCAGTCGTGTCCGGACGGCGCCGGACACAGCGGGCAGGGGCGGGCGCGGCACATCGCGGCGCCCGCGGGACGTTCCGTTGTTACCAGGGCAGTGGTTCGCCCAGGTGCACGTAGGCGCCGCTCGGGCCGTCGGCCGGCAGCGTGGCCAGCTGCACGCTGGTGATGCCGCCGTCGGCGACTTCGATCGGCGCCTGTTCGCCGCCCATGGCCGTCTTCACCCAGCCCGGATGTGCCGAATTGACCTTGATCGGCGTGTCGGCCAGTTCGGCCGCCAGATGCACGGTGAAGGCGTTCAGCGCGGTCTTGGAGGCGTTGTAGGCCAGCGCCTTGGCGGCGGCGATCGGCGATGCCGGGTCGCTCTGCAGCGTCAGCGAGCCGAGGATGCTCGACAGGTTGACGATGCGGCCTTCCGGCGCCAGACGGATCAGCGGCAGCAGCAGTTGGGTCAGCTCGATCACCGCGAAGAAATTGACGTCGAAGGTTTCGCGCAGCACGGCCGGCGACACCGTGCTGGCGTCGGCGACGAACAGCTCTTCCAGGCAGATGCCGGCGTTGTTCACCAGGATGTCGAGCTGGCCGTAGTGATGGGCGATGTGGTCATAGGCGGTGTGGTAGGTGCCCGGCTTCTTTGCGTCGAATGCGATCGCGCTCGCGGTGATGCCTTCGGCGCGCAGTGCGGCGACGGCTTCTTCGGCGCGCTCGGCGTTGCGTACGCCCAGTACCACTTCGATGCCGAGGCGGCCGAGGCCGCGCGCGGTTTCCAGACCGAGGCCGCGGTTGGCGCCGGTGATGAAGGCGACTTTTCTGGTCATGGTTCTGCTCCTTGATGAGTGTGTGCGTGCAGGGGCTGAACCGGCCCTGCGTCGGCGTTATTCGTGGGTGACTGGACCGGCCAGGCGTCGCGCCGGACGGATGCCGAGGTCAGACCGGCCGTGGCGCACATCCGTTCGCCCATCGCCTGCGACGCGGCATGTCCCGTCTCACGCCGACGTGATCGACGGTGCCGGCAGGGCGCCAGGCATCAATGGTAGCCGTTGTCGCGAATCGCCCGGGAATGCGGGGCATCAATGCTCAGGACGGCTCGCGCGGCTGCTCCAGCCACTTCAGCAGCGTGGCGTAGAGGACGGCCGGTTCCACCGGCTTGGACAGGAAGTCGTTCATGCCGGCGTCGATGCAGCGTGCCCGGTCTTCGGCGAAGGCGTTGGCGGTCATGGCGACGACCGGCGTGTTGCCGCAGCCCGGCATGTTCCGGATGAGACGGGTCGCCTCGATGCCGTCCATCCTGGGCATCTGCATGTCCATCAGTATCAGGTCATAGCCGCCGGTACGGGCCTTGTCGATCGCTTCGACGCCGTCGCCGGCCACATCGGTGACCAGTCCGGTCCCTTCCAGCAGCGCCAGCGCGACTTCCTGATTGATCATGTCGTCGTCGACCAGCAACAGGCGCCGGCCGGCGTGGTCACGCGCCAGCACAGCTTCCGGTGCTTCGGTCGACACCGGTTTCAGCGTCTTGATCTGGATACCGGTGCTTCTGCCCAGCCAGACCGTCAACCAGAAGGTGCTGCCCTTGCCCGGCGTGCTGATGACGCCCGCTTCGCCGCCCATCAGTTCGGCCAGACGCCGGGTGATGGCCAGGCCCAGGCCGGTGCCGCCATATGCCCGCGTGGTCGAGCTGTCCGCCTGCTCGAAGATGTCGAAGATGCGTTCCTGTGCTTCGTACGGGATGCCGATGCCGGTGTCTTCGACTTCGAAACGCAGCTGGATACGCTCGCCGGTGTCGTCGATGACACGGCCGCGCAGCGTGATCGACCCGGTGTCGGTGAATTTGACTGCATTGTTGGCGTAGTTCAGCAGCACCTGCATCAGCCGGGTCGGATCGCCGCGCAGGTGGCGGGGCAGTCCTCCGGTATCCAGGCGCAGGGCCAGTCCCTTGGCGCTGACCCGGGCGGACAGGATGGAGGCGACGTTGTTCAGCAGGCTGTCGATCGAGATGTCGGTTTCTTCCAGCGTCAGCTTGCCGGCTTCGATCTTGGACAGGTCGAGGATGTCGTTGATGATGTTCAGCAGGTGTTCGGAGGCGGCGTCGATCTTGTCGAGCTGCATGCGCTGCTTTGGCGTCACGCCGCCGTTGCGCATCAGGTGCGCCATGCCGATGATGGCGTTCATCGGCGTCCGGATTTCGTGGCTCATGTTGGCCAGGAAGCTGCTTTTCGCGGAGGACGCCGCTTCTGCGGCTGTCCGCCGTTCTTTGGTACGGAGCGTCTGGATGCCGAACGACAGGTTGCGCGCAAGCTCTTCGAGCAGTCTGACCTCGTCGGCATTGAAGGCGTCCGGTTCGCAGGCGTAGATGCTCAGTGCGCCTATCGTCTGCTGTTCGGACGTCAGCACCAGGGCGATGCTCGACTGGTAGCCGCGCTTCATGGCCGCTTCCCGCCACGGCATCATGGCCGTATTGGTGCGGTAGTCCTGATTGATCTGCGTGATGCCGGTTCTGATGCCGGTACCGACCGGTCCGCGTCCGATTTCCTCGTTCTCGTCCCAGGAGATGCGGATTTTGTCCAGATAGCCGGTTTCATGGCCGAAGCTGGCGACCTGGCGGACGGATTTTCCGGCGTCGTGTTCGGCGAAGGCGATCCACGCCATCACGTAGCCACCGGTTTCGACCACCAGTCGGCAGATGTCCGACAGCAACGCCTGCTCTTCGCCGGCACGGAACAGCGCCATGTTGCAGTCGCCCAGCAGACGCAGAGCGCGGGTCAGACGCTGATTCTCGCGGGCCGAGCGCTGCTGGTCCGAAACGTCGAGGATGCACCAGATGGATTCCTGTCCGTTCTCATCCATCGCCGCACCACTGACGTCCACCCATATGTCGCAGCCATCCTTGCGCCGGTAGGTGGTCTGGGAACGGAACAGGTGGTCCTTGTGGATGGCCGAATAGGCGGACGCACCGAATTCCCGATAGGACTCGTCGTTCGGGTAATACTGGCGGGTCGGCATGCCCAGCATTTCGCCCGGCTCGTAGCCGAGCATTTTCTCGATGGCCGGATTGGCCCAGGTGACCGTGCGGTTCTTCAGCCTGAGGATGCCGACCAGCTCGTTCTCGAGCATGGTTCTCTGCTCCGCCAGCAGGTATTCGGTGCGTTGCTGGTTCTGCTGGCGTTCCGACTCGATGTCGGCAAGCTTCTTCTGCGCCTCCGACAGCCAGCCGAGTACGCTGTTCTCGGCGCCCCGTGGCACGGCTACCGGTGACAGGAAGTCGCCCCGGCCCAGCCGCGAAATGCCGTCATGGATGTCGTTGATCGGGCCGCCCAGGATGGCCATCAGGTTGCGCCGGATGAGGCAGATGAGAAAGACCAGTGCCAGCCCGAACAGAATGAACACGATGCGCAGTCGATTCGCCTGCTCCTGGCTCTGGCGGACCAGCTTCAGCGTGCGCTCGTCGGCCATCCGGTTGAACTCGCCGATCGGCCGCATGATGCTGGCCTTGGCCTGATGATAGGCCTCGTCGTACAGCATTCCGATGGCGCTCGCGCGGCGCGTTTCGAGCGGGGGGGCCGCCTGATCCATCATGGCCATCGCCGCGATTTCGGTACGCACCAGCGCATCGGACTTCGTCTTTGCTTCGCTCAGTTTCGCGAATTCGTCGTCGCTGAAGCCCAGGGCCCGCATCCGCTCCGGCAGCGAAGCCGCCGGTCCGGCAGGAGGTTGAGGCTGGTCGTGGGTCAGCACGAGATCCCAGAAGACGTTGCCGTAATCGACCGGGCGCGGGCTGCGTCCGTTGCGGATGTCCAGTATTGCCTGATAGTGCTTCCTGTAGGACGGATCACCGGTAATCACGTAAGTACGGGCCATCCGCGTCAGATCGTCCGACGACTGGCGCAGTTCGTGGCCAAGCTCGATTGATTGCTGGCGCTGCTCGTAAGCCTCGTCGATGCGCTTCTCGGAACCGACGTAGATGGCGAACATCGTGGCAAACACCACAAACGCGGCCAGTGTGAGCCAGAGGTAGATCGAGAGCCGGAAAAATATTTGCTTTGAATTCCGCATCGTTGTTGTCGTGGACACGTCCCTGCGGACGTTTCGCGAATACGCGCATGGTGGATGGCGCTGGCGGCATTCTCCGGCCTGCGTTCTGCCGTCGGGGCGCCGACTCGTTTCCGGAATCCGGATATCGGCGTGCCATGGCGGCATCCTGCGGCAAGGTTAACGGTTTCATGCCATCCGTTGTGTAGCCGGCCGGCGAAAAAAATCGGCGGCAACGTCCGGACCGGCAATTGTTATCACGTTTTCGCGCGGGGTGCAGATCAACAGCAGGTGGACCTGCGCATCCTGTCCCGTGCCGCGACGCGTGGTGTTCTCCGGTGTTCCCCATTCGCGGCGAAAATGGGCGCAGGGCGCTCAAGTTGCGCGGCAATCCACCGTAAGAGAAAAGGTTCGTCGTTCACAGAGCAGCACGCAGCACTGTCAGGGCCTGGATCCCGCCCGTCACCAAGAGAGTCATCAAGCATCCGGCGCAAGCCCGATGCATGGACCGTGATAGGGGGAGTCGCCCATGAATACTGCTTCGGGGTTCGCTTGCGGCGTGCAGGAATGCGCCTTTGATCATCGTGACGAACAGCCCCGCGCCGCCACCGGCCCGGGGATTGCGCCGCCCGAAGGCGCACCCGCATCTGGCGTCCTGCTGGTGTCCTCCGCCGGCATGGTTCTGCGTCAGACGCGGTTTTCCGACGCGCTGCCTGATCTGACCGGCCTGCATCTCGGCTCGGTATTCGAATCGCTGTCGGGCCCGCGCGTGACGCTCTGGTCGCGGGTGATGGCCGACTGCGTCGCCGTGCCTCGCAATTACGTCTGGCGTCTGCGCTGTGCGGATCGCGACCGGCCGGTGCAGGTCGAATGTGCCTGCCTCCACACGGAAGGTGCCGGGGAATGGCTGTTGCGGCTGAGCGATCCGCAGCCGGATGCCGGCAGCCGCAAGCTGGAAATGCTGGCCCAGGCGGCACACCAGACCGACGATGCCGTGATGATCACCTGCGCCGGCGGACTGATCGAATACGTCAATCCCGCGTTCGAGCGCAGTACCGGCTACCGGGCGGACGAGGTGCTGGGCCGCTCGCCGGGCATGCTCAAGTCCGGCCGGCACGGCGCGAAGTTCTATGCTGCATTGTGGGACACGATCAACGGCGGCCACGTCTTCCGCGCGGTGTTCACGAACCGGCGCAAGAACGGCGAGCTGTATTTCGAAGAGAAGACCATCAGCCCGATCCGCGACGAATGGCAGCGGATCAGCCACTTCGTGGCGACGTCCAAGGACGTGAGCGAACGCATTCGCGCACACGACCAGCTCGAATACCTGGCCAATATGGACACGCTGACCGACCTGCCGAACCGGCGCCTGTTCATGGACCGCCTGAACCAGGCGATGCAACGCGCGACGCGGCTGGACCGGCAACTCGCCGTGCTGTTCATCGATCTCGACCGTTTCAAAGTGATCAACGACACGCTGGGTCACCGTGTCGGCGACCAGCTGCTGACCGAAGTGGCAGGGCGGCTGCGCGCCTGTGTGCGTACTGCCGACACCGTGGCAAGGCTGGGCGGCGACGAATTCACGATACTGCTCGAAGACGTTGCCAGCCGGCAGGCAGTCGGCCAGATCGCCGACAAGATACTGTCGATGCTCGGCCAGGGCATCCGGCTGGATGACCGGCAGTTCTTCATCAGCGCCAGCGTGGGCATCACGCTGTTTCCGGATGATGCGCAGTCTATCGACGAGCTGCTCAGCCGTGCCGACCTGTCGATGTATCAGGCCAAATCGGCCGGCCGCAATACCAGGCGCTTCTACGAGCAACGCATGGACCAGCATGCGCACAGCGACTTCTCGGCCGAAATCGCGCTGCACGGCGCGCTGGAGCGGCGCGAGTTCTTCCTTGTCTACCAGCCCATCGTCGATGCCGCGTCCGGGCGCGTGCTGGCGCTCGAGGCGCTGCTGCGCTGGAACAGCCCCGATCTGGGCGTGGTCGCACCCGACCGCTTCATCCCGATACTCGAGGAAACCGGCCTGATCGTGCCGGTCAGCCGCTGGTCGCTGCGCGAGGCGCTGGCCGAGGTCAGGCGCATGCAGCAGTCCCGGCCGGACATGAAGCTCGCCTTCAATCTGTCCGGCCGCCAGCTGCGCGACGACGATCTGGTGGGCGACATCTCGTCGGCGCTGGTCGAAACCGGATTCGATCCGCACATGCTCGAACTCGAAATCACCGAGAGCATGCTGATGGAAGACCTGCCGCGCACCAGCGAAATCATGGCGGCGCTCGACGCGATGGGCGTCAGCCTCGCCATCGACGATTTCGGCACCGGCTACTCGTCGCTCGCCTACCTGATGCGGTTCAGCGTGCGCACGCTCAAGATCGATCGCAGCTTCGTGCGCGAACTCGACGGTGGCGCCGATGCGGCGACCATCGTGCGCGCCATCCTGTCGCTGGCCGGCAGCATGGGGCTGGAAATCGTAGCTGAAGGCGTCGAAACCGACAGCCAGTTCGCCCATCTGCGCGAACTGGGCTGTCATCGCCTTCAGGGCTATCTGTTCGGTCGCCCGGCGATTGCCGGCGACCTGCTGCACCTGCCGTGTTTTAGGCATGACCTTCCCGCGGCTGGCGTTACGTCGGGGTAAATGCCGCCGCAAACCTTGTTCTTCCACTCTCGCGGCAGGCCGCTTATCGATAGCAAAAAATCGGGCACGGGACATCCCGGCCCGCACGGTCCTTCCGCTTTGCAACATCGCACCACTCAATGGAGCCGATACCCATGCAGACGAGCAATGCCGTGACCGATATCGAAACCCTGTTGCCGGAAGGCCAATTCATCTATTCGCGCACCGATCTGAAGAGCCTGATCGTCGAAGCCAACGACGCGTTTGCGGACATCAGCGCCTACCGGCGGGAGGACATGCTGGGCCGGCCGCACAGCATGGTCCGCCATCCGGACATGCCGGCCGAGGCATTCGCCGACATGTGGCGCGATCTGAAGGCGGGTCGCCCGTGGCGCGGGCTGGTGAAGAACCGGCGCAGCGACGGCGGTTTCTACTGGGTGGTGGCCAATGCGTCGCCGGTGCGCGAGCAGGGGCGGATCGTGGGCTACCAGTCGGTGCGTTCGCGCCCGTCGCGCGAGGAAGTCGCGGCCGCGGACGCCGCCTACCGGCGCATCCGGGAGGGCGACCGCTCGATCCGGGTCGAACATGGACGCATCGTGCCGGCGCGGTGCTCGCTGGCGACGCGGTTCGGCTCGGCGTCGGTGCAGCTCGTCGGTTCCGCCGGCCTGCTGCTGTTGCTGGCAGCAGCGTCGGTGGTCCAGTTTTTCGCCGGCTCGCCGCTGCTGTCCGTCGTCATGCTCGGTGCCGGTGTGCTCGGTCTGCTGTGGGGACTGAATTTCCTCTTCCGTTTCGTGAAGCGGCTCGACGCGGATGTCGCGTCATTGCGCGTCCATCTCGAACATCTGCTGACGACCGGCGATCTGCGCCGGCGCTTCGCGATTGCCGGGCATGACCGGCTGGCCGACATCGCCTGTGCCATCGATCGCTTCGTGTCGTCGGTCCAGGCAACCGTACAAGGCATGGGGGATACCGCGCTGCAATCCTCGGAGGCGTCGGGCGAAGTCGCTGCCGGCGTCGGTACACTGGATGAGGCAACCCGCGTCCAGTGCGATGCGACGTCCACGGCCGCGGCCGGGATCGAGCAGATCACGGTGTCGATTGGCGAGGTGGCGGAGCGGGCGGCCGACACGCGCAGCGCTGCCGACGCCACCAGCGAGGTTTCGGAACGGGGCGCCGAACTGTCTGCCCGGGCCAGCGAAAAGATACTGGTGCTGGCGGAAACGGTCAGCCAGGCGTCTGCCCAGGTCGAACTGCTGGGCAGTCAGTCGGCCGAGATTTCGCGCATCACCGGTGTGATCCGCGACATTGCCGAACAGACCAACCTGCTGGCGCTCAATGCCGCCATCGAGGCGGCGCGGGCCGGCGAGCAGGGGCGCGGCTTTGCGGTCGTGGCCGACGAGGTGCGCAAGCTGGCCGAACGTACCGGCAAGGCCACGCAGGAAATCAGCGGCATGGTGGTCGCCATACAGGATCGTACGCAGGTGGCGGTTGGCGGCATGCGCGAAGGTGCCGGTCTGGTGTCCGACGGCGTGTTGCTGGTGCGGGAGGTACAGGAGGCGCTGCAGGAAATAAAGAGTCAGATGGGCCGGACGCTGTGCATGGTCAACGATATTTCCCACTCGTCGGCGGAACAGCGCAACGCGATGGTGACCATGGCGCAGAGCGTCGAGCGCGTGTCGTCGATGACCGATCAGAACATGGCGGTGGTCACGCAGACCCATGTCGCGGTCGACGACCTGAACCGGGCGGTCATCCGGACGCGCAATTCGATCGGCCAGTTTCAGGTCTGAACGAGTGTTGCCACGGTGCGCTGCTTGGCGGCGTACATGGCCTCGTCTGCCCGTTGCAGCAGCTGTGGCCCGTCCTCGCCGTGTTCCGGATACAGCGCGATGCCGATGCTGGGCAGGATGCGCAGCGTGCAGCCGGCAATTTCGACCGGTCGGGCGATGGCCTCGTGGATTTTCGTGGCCACGAGTTCGGCGTGCTCCGGCAGCTGCGTGTTGGGGAGCAGCACCACGAATTCGTCGCCGCCGATGCGTGCCACCGTATCGGCATCGCGCACGCAGTGCTTCATCCGGTGGGCCACGGCCTGCAGCAGCTCATCGCCTGCGGCATGGCCCAGGGTGTCGTTGATTTCCTTGAAGCGGTCCAGGTCCAGATAGAGCAGCGCAATCCGACCCTTGTCACGGCGTGCGCTGGCGAGCGCCGTGTCGAGACGGTCACGCAGCAGCGCGCGATTGGGCAGCCCGGTCAGATCATCGTACTGCGCCATCTGCTGCAGCCGGGCGCGCATCTGCAGGCGTTCGACCGCGGTGGCGATCTGGGTGGAGACGAAGTGCAGCAGATCCCGGTCACCGGCGGTGTAATGCGGGCTTCCCGGACAGCTTTTCAGCACGAGCGCGCCGATCGCACCCTTGTCCGACACCAGGGGAACGCCAAGCCAGCAAGGCATCGGCGTGTCGTCCGCCGCGCCGAGATGCTCCGACAGTGCCCCGATCGATCCGGGCGGCAGCAGCAGCGGCTGTTCGCTGACGATGATTTCCATGCACAGCGCGCGCACCGCCGGATCGTCACGCGCCGGGATGTCGCCGGGTGCGCATTCATCGACACAGTAGGGAAAGTCGAGCCCACCGCTGCCTTCGTCGACCATCGCAACGAAGAAGTTGGTGGCTGGCAGCAGTCCGCTTATCGTCTGGTGAATGAGTTCCAGCAGTGCTGCGAGATCGTCCGCCGCATGCGCCGCCTCCGAAATCGCGTACAGCGCCGACTGCAGCGCCTGGGCTTTCTTGAGTTCGGTGACGTCGCGGGCGACGGCGATGCGGAGTCGGTCGGGCTCCGACCAGCGGGCGGTCCACATGACATGAACGATCTGCCCGTCCTTGCGCACATAGCGGTTCTCGAAGTGCAGCTTGGGCTGGCCCGACATGATCTCGGTCGCCGCCTGCAGGGTGCGTGCGCGATCTTCCGGTGCCACCAGGTCGATCATCTGGCGACCGATCATTTCGGCCGGGGTGTAGCCGAAAATCCGCTCGCACGCGGCACTGGCGTACACGAAGCGCCCCGTTGCATCGACCGTGCATACGGCGTCGAGCAGCAGATCGAAGAAGTTACCCAGAAGAGCCTGTGATCTTGTTTCCATGGCGGCAAAATACTACCCGGTGCGCATGCAAGGTGCGCATTTCTGTTAAATCGGCGAAAGAGCGGTATCTGCCGGCCTGATCAGGCGCACATCCGTGTTCCGGTCCCTTCCGCCAGCCTTCCCGTCCGTCGATGGACGAGCCGCCCGCCGTGCCTGCCAACATGAAAGAAAAAGCCCCGCAAGGGCGGGGCTTCTACCTCATCGTCCTGTCCTGCTTCGATCATCGACGAAAAGATCAGTTTCCGCGTCCGATCTTTTCCAACTTCTCGATTTTCTCAACTTTTTCGACCTTGTCGACTTTATCAACTTTGTCAGCCTTCTCGATACTTCCGGACTTTTCGATCCTGTCCGCACGCCTTTCTTCGATTTTCTGTTGATTGGCGTCTAGTTTTTCAGAGGCGTTCTGCAGTCCCTTGTTGTCGGGATCTTTCGAAAGATTCTTCCCGACGCTTTTGATGGCCTGGCTCAACGGTTTTTTTACCGTGCCGGTGGTCGTTGGGCTCGTTTGCGCATGCGCTGAAAAGACGGTCAATGCCAGCATGGTGCCAAGTACGGTCGAAATTCTGCTCATGGAAAACATCTGACGCTCCTGTGGTCGCGTATCGGTTCGATAGTGATCCGGAATTCATTGGCCCGGATTCGGGCATCCGGAACTCCGGGGGTGATGCGGTGTTTCAAGCGAGCGGATTCCCGTTTCAGGAAATCCGGCGCGACAGGAGCGTTCCGTGCAGGACCGGGCCGCTTCAGTGCCGGAGGATGTGTTTGATGACGTGCTCCCGGGTGATTGCTGTCTACGGGGCGCAAACGGTCTGGAATCGAGATGCAACCCGGCTGGCCTGGCAATGCCGGTGGCCCCGTGGCTTTGCGTCCCTGACTTACATCAGGTTTGCCTTTGATATCCCCAAGTCGGAATCTACTTCGGTTCATCGTGTTGCGGACGCAAGTGCGTAGCGGATACGGCACGCAATTTGTAAGCGGATTTACCGACGGTTAGCGGACAAACGGACCGACGCATCGCTACGCACCGGCTTGCATCGCCCTGCCGTGGCGGGCAGCTGCGTGAGCGCCGTCGCTGATATACGTGATGGCTCGCGCACCGCAGTTCACGGTGCCCCAGATTTGCATTGCATTCACGGGCAATCACTCTAGGCTGGGACTCTATTGCTCCAATCCCCGGCAGGCATTCACGACGACACAAAGGCTCTTTCCGGATTCTGTTGAATTTCCCGTTCATTGAAAGGAAAACCACCATGAAACTGCTTCGCCTCCTGTCCGGCCTCTCGGTCGTCGGTCTGTCCGCCCTTCAGGTCAACGCGGCCGCCGCTGCGGCGAATCTGGGTGGTGCCGTATCCGTACTCGCAGGTCTGGGAAGCTGCAGCGACAGCAAGCTCGTACCGGGGAACACCGCGCAGGACACTTTCGCACTCAGTGCGGCGACCGCCTGCAGCGGCGGTTCCGCAAGTTCCGATCTGCATGCCGAGGCCGCGACCCGGTCGGTCGGACTGCGGGCCTCATCCGCGGGCAACGGGTCAGGCAGCAGCCAAGCCGCCGCCCAGGTGCAGTTCCTCGACCACTGGCTGCTGAGCGTGCCAGCCGGAACCGTGCCGGGGACCATCACCATTCCGGTCTCGCTCAGGCTGGAAGGCAGCGTGTCACCCGGAGCAGTCTTCGACCCCGTCTTCGGACGTTTCCTCGACTACAACCTGTCGATTCGCGACCTCTACTCCGGGCTTTCCCCGGGAACCTTCTTCTCCGCCGTCGGCAGCATCAGCGCAAGCGGCAGTTTTTCGCAGACCTTCAACGGCAGTGTCGCTTTCAGCTACTTCGGTCCGGGTTCGCTGCCGACGACGGCTGAGGTCATGATGAGTCTGAGCCTGATTTCCCTGCTGGAAGGCAAGGTCGATTTCTACAACACGGCTTCGATCTCGATGGATCTGCCTGCGGGATTCGCCGCCACCACGTCGTCGGGTCTGCCGCTGATGTTCGCGCCGGTTCCGGAGCCCGGGGCGTACGCGATGCTGCTTGCCGGCCTCGGCCTGATTGGACTGGCATCGCTGCGTAGGACGCATGGCGCGTTCGGCGCGAGGAATGACCCCGACGCGGCGGTGTTTCCTGGCGTTCCCGTTGGCGCGTCGGTGATCTGCTGTCCACAAGCCGGCCAACGATTTGACCTGCTTCAGGCTGCGTAGCGGAGTACCGCAAAGAAGTGGAAGCCGCTGCCGGCGGCTACGAAGGCATGCCAGATCGCGTGCGCGTAGCGCCAACGCGAGTCAAGCACGAAGAACACCACGCCCAGCGTGTAGGCAATGCCGCCCGCCACCAGCAGTGCAATGCCGGCCGTCGCCACATGTTCCGCCAGCGGCACGGCGGCGATCAAAACCAGCCAGCCCATGAGCAGGTACAGGCCGGTCGATAGCCATGGTTGCGACAGGCGGTCGAACGCCTTCAGCACGATGCCGATCACCGCGATCGCCCATACGATGCCGAACAGCGTCCAGCCCCAGGGTCCGTGCAGCGCGCCGAGCGCGAACGGCGTGTAGCTGCCGGCGATGAACAGATAGATCGCGCCGTGATCGAGCTTCATGAAGACGCGCTTGGCGCGACCTGGCGGCAGTGCGTGATAAAGCGTCGACGTCAGATAGAGCAGCACCATGGTGGCCGCGAACACCGCGATGCCGACCACGCCGGGGTGGCCGTCCGACAGGATCAGGAAAGGCACGCCGACGATGGCCGCAACCAGCGCGACGCCGTGGCTGACGCTGTTGGCGATTTCCTCGCCCAGGCTCTGAATGCGTTCGGTCATGGCTGCATTGTGATTGCCGTTGTGTCCTCGAAGTTCCGTGCGCAGGTCCGCATCCTGCCGCACCCATACCCCGCAGTGGCAACCGCGGATACCTAGCCTGGAACCCTCCTGCTGTTGTGGGCGACCAGTTTGGCCAGCAGTGCCGACGCCATGCGCGCAGTCACGCCGTCGGCGCGGCTGGTCAGCGCGATCGGAATCCGCGCACCCAGCACGATTCCGGATGCCGTCGCGCCGCCGAGGTATTCGAGCTGCTTGGCCAGCATGTTGCCGGATTCGAGGTCGGGCACCACGAGTATGTCGGCGTCGCCGGCGACGGCGGATTCGATGTGCTTGACGCGTGCCGCATGTGCCGACACGGCGTTGTCGAACGCCAGCGGACCGTCGAGCAGGCCGCCGGAAATCTGGCCCCGGTCGGTCATCTTGCACAGGGCCGAGGCGTCCAGTGTCGACGGGATGTGCGGCGTCACCGTTTCCACCGCAGACAGGATGGCGACCTTGGGCAGGGCGGTGCCGAGAATGCGTGCGAACAGGATGGCGTTCTGCACGATGTCCGCCTTGTCGCGGAGCGAAGGACTGATGTTGAGTGCGGCGTCGGTCAGCAGAAGCGGTTTGCCGTAGGCGGGCACGTCGAAACGGAACAGGTGTGACATCCGGCGGCCGCTGCGCAGCGCCGGCGTCGATACGACGGCATGAATCAGCTCGTCGGTATGCAGGCTGCCCTTCATCAGCGCTTCCACGTCCTGTGCCGCAGCCATTTCCGCTGCCCGTGCCGCCGCTGCCAGACTGTGGGGCACCGCTTCGATGTCGAAGCCGGCCAGATCGATGCCGGCTTCCTCCGCCGCTTTGCGGATGCGGTATTCCGGGCCGATCAGTACCGGGTCGATCAGCCGCCGGTGCGCCGATTCGACCACACAACGCGCAGCGAGTCAGGGTCACACGGATGAACCACGCCACAGCGCACTGCAGCGAGACCGTCGCCCATTTCCAGCAGTGCCCGGAAGCGCGCTTCGGGGTCGAACAGCCGGATGCGGGGTGCGCTCAGCCGCGGTAGCCGTACCTTGCGGGTCGGCGCCACGACGCGCGCCAGGCCGTTCAGCACCAGCTCGCCGTTCTGGTTGACCACCTGGCAATCCAGGTCGACCCGCTTCTTCGCCTCGTCCTTTGCGCGTGCCGTGACGGTGACGGTGACGGTCACGGTGTCGCCGGTCCGGACCGCATGTGCGTGAATCGCATCACGCGTTTCATCGTAGCGTCATGAAAACTTCATTCAACCCGGATCGGTCCGGCGTCGATAGCGGGGAACCCCGTGCCTGCTTGCCCGGGGCCCCGACATACCTGCCAACAGTGAAACCATGACAAATCATTCCGACGCCGACAAACACAACCAGACCGCATTGCGGGCGCTGCTCGATGGCCGTGCGCTCGGCATGATGTTCCAGCCCATCGTCAGGCTGGATGACGGCGTGGTTACGGCCCATGAAGCCCTGGTGCGCGGACCCGAAGGCAGCGCGCTGCATCTGCCAGGACTTCTTTTTGCGACGGCGCGCTCGATCGGGCTCGAACTGGAACTCGAAGTGGCGTGCGTCGAGGCGGCGGTGCGGCTGTTCGACCCTGATGCGCCGGGCAAGCTCTATGTGAATGCCAGCGCCGAAACCATCCGCCATCTGGCGGGCGACGGCTGCGTCTGGTTGTTGTCGCTGCTCGGCGAACGGGGGCTGTCGCCGGCCCGCGTGGTGCTCGAACTGACCGAGCACGAGCGGGTGACCGATGTCGATGCGCTCCGCGCCAGCCTGACCCGGTTGGCGGCGCTTGGTATCGCCATCGCGCTGGACGATTTCGGCGATGGCCGTTCCAGCCTCCGGTTGTGGTCGGAGCTGGCGCCGGCACGGGTCAAGCTCGACCGCTACTTCGCGAGCCGCATCCATACCGACAGCCGGCGCGTCGAAGCGGTGCGTGCCGCCGTGCAACTGGCGCGAGCCTTCGGTGCCGAGCTGGTGGCCGAGGGCATTGAGGACGAGGCGGAACTGGCGGTGCTGCGGGACCTGGGCGTGCAGTTCGGTCAGGGTTACCTGCTCGGCCGTCCGCAGGCGCAGACGGCGAGCCGGGTCGCGCCCGAGGTGGCGGCAATGATGAATACGCGGCAGATCGCCGTATTGCCCGATACGCCGCATCGCGACGTCGCCGCCGGCACCGTGGCCCGGCTTGCGGTGTCGGCGCCGGCTGTCGAGCGTGATACCTCCAATCAGGCGGTCATACAGGTCTTTGCCGAGCATCCGCATCTGCTGGCGCTGCCGGTGCTGGAGCAGGGCGTACCGGTCGGCCTGATCAATCGCCGCAGCTTCATGGACCTGTACGCCCAGCCTTTTCACAAGGAGGTGTATGGCAAGCGCCCGTGTTCGCTGTTCATGAATGCAAATCCGCTGCGTGTCGAACGCAGCACGCCACTGGACGCCATGAGCACGGTGCTCGCCGGTGAGGACCAGCGCTATCTGTACGACGGCTTTGTGGTGACCGACCACGGCCGCTACTGCGGCGTGGCGACTGGCGAAAGCCTGGTGCGCGCGGTCACCGAAATGCGCATCGAGGCGGCCCGGCATGCCAATCCGCTGACCTTCCTGCCCGGCAACATCCCGATCACCGAGCACCTGCAGCGCCTGATGGCCGTACGGGCGAGCTATGCCGCGTCCTACTTCGATCTGAACAACTTCAAACCCTTCAACGATCTCTACGGTTACTACCGTGGCGACGAAATGATCAAGCTCGCTGCGCGCAGCATCCAGGAAGAGGCCGATCCGTTGCGTGATTTCGTCGGCCACGTCGGTGGCGACGACTTCATCGTGCTGTTCCAGAGCGAAGACTGGCAGGCGCGATGCGAACGCGTCATCAGCCGTTTCAACGCCGAGGCGCGCGGTCTGTTCAATGGCGAGGAACTGGCAAGCGGCTTCATGGAGGGCGAAGACCGCAAGGGCAACCGCACGACCTTTCCGCTGACCACCCTGTGTGCCGGCGTGGTGCTCGGGCAGGGCAGGAATTTCCGTACGGCCGAGCAGGTTGCTTCGGCCGCAGCCGGTGCGAAGAGGCTGGCCAAAGCCAGCGGTGGCGGCCTTTATGTCGACACCGGTGCCGTCGAAAGTGGCGGCGACCACCTGCTTGAGGTGGCCAGGTTCGAGCCGGACGAGCTGGAGATGTCCTGCATGCCGGCGCCGCACTGCTTTGCCGCCCGCTCGGGATACGGAAAGCTGGCCGTGGTCGAATAAGGAATGGCGGCTGCCCGACGGCACGGGTCAGGCCCGGCGCCGCGGGGCCAGGGTATGTGACGGACTTTGCTGTATATAATTACAGTATTAAAGGAGTCCTTCACGTGACACGACGCTTCATCTGTCCACATTGCCACAGCCCGGTCGATCCGCAGGTGATGGACATGGCGTCTGCCGATGACGTCATTTTCCGCATCTGTCCGTTCTGCGACGGGCCGGTATTGCTGGTGCAGCGCGATGCCGAGGCTGATGACGACCCGGCGCGGGTGCGCCAGCCGTCAATACCGGCGGGTGGCGCCTGCGTGTCGTGACGTTCCACTCCCTCAGGCTCCTGCCGGGCCAGCCGGGTGAGGGAACGGGTACTCGCGTTTTTTTGTTTGCATGCTCTCGTTGTTTCACTAAAGTCAGGTTCTCCCGCTCCGTGAACGGGTTGTGGCGACAGAGACCGTCTGTCGCCGGCTCAGTTGTGTCGAGAATGAAGGAAAGCGTGTCGCCGCAAGGCCGGGATGACGTGTCTGCACGCCGGTTTTCGTACCGCTTCCACAATCGGAAATTTCGTCATGTTTCGTGGGCAGGCATCAAAAGTCCGGAAGACCGCACCGAAGAAGCATGTGCGCGTCGAACTCGATGATCGCCGGAACCATTTCGGCAATCCGGACATTGCGCTCGAACATTTCAGGGCGATCGTCCAGTCGTCGGACGACGCCATCATCAGCAAGACGCTTGATGGCGTAATCACCAGCTGGAACGAGGGGGCAACGCGGATTTTCGGCTACGCCGAGGACGAAATACTCGGCCGGCCGATGCTTGCGCTCTTTCCGCCGGACAAGATCGACGAGGAATCCTTCATCCTCGACAAGATCAGGGCGGGCGAGACGGTCGATCACTACCAGACCGTCCGGGTCCGCAAGGACGGCCGCAATATCGATGTGTCGGTCACCATCTCGCCGATCCGCGATTTCAATGGCACCGTCATCGGTGCCTCGAAGATCGCGCGTGACATCACGGCACAGAAAAATGCCGAGGCGCGGCTGCAGCTGACGGCCAACGTATTCACCCACACGAGCGATGGCATCGTCATCACGGATGTCGAGGGCACGATTCTGGAGGTGAACGAAGCGTTCTCGCGGATCACCGGCTTCAGCCGTGCCGAGGTGGTCGGTCGGTCGTCGCGCATGTTTGCGTCGAGCCGCCAGGGCCCCGAGCTGCAGGTCGAAATCGGCAAGGTGCTGACGATGTGCGGCCACTGGCAGGGTGAAGTGTGGAGCAGGCGCAAGGATGGCGAGAGCTATGCCGGATTGCTCACGGTCAATGCGGTCCGCAACTCCGACGGCACGACGCACAGTTATGTCGCGCTGTTCGCCGATATCACGCCACTGCGACGAAATCAGGAAAAGCTCGAACACCTCGCACATTTCGATTCGCTGACCGACCTGCCGAACAGGCTGCTGCTGTCCGACCGGCTCAATCAGGCGATGCTGACGTGCCGGCGGAACGGACGATCGCTGGCGGTGCTCTATCTCGATCTCGACGGCTTCAAGGCGATCAATGACCGCTATGGGCACGACGCCGGCGACAATCTGCTGGTCGCCGTATCAGCCCGCATGAAGGGGGCATTGCGTGCAATCGATACGCTGGCCCGCATCGGCGGGGACGAATTCGTCGCCGTGCTGGCCGATGTTGCGAGTCATCAGGATTGCATCGTTCTGGTCGAGCGCATCCTGCATGCCTGTGCCGAGCCGGTCTTTCTCGAGGGTGACGCGCTGCGCGTGTCGGCCAGCATCGGCGTGGCGATCTACCCGCAGGACGAAGCGGATGCCGAGCAGCTGATCAGGCATGCGGACCGTGCCATGTATGAAGCCAAGCAGGCCGGCAAGAACCGCTATCACCTGTTCGACCCGGCGCAGCACGAAATGGCCCGGAGTCGGGGTGAAAATCTGGAGGAAATCGTCAGTGCGCTGAAGATGGGGCAGTTCGCGCTGCACTACCAGCCCAAGGTCAATATGAGAACCGGCGAGGTGGTTGGCGTCGAGGCGCTGATCCGGTGGAATCACCCGGTTCGCGGCCTGCTGGTGCCGCATGCCTTCCTGCCGCTGGTCGAGGGACACGCGCTCAGCGAATCGCTGGACGAGTGGGTGATCGGCACAGCGTTGGCGCAGATCGCCGAATGGCAGCGATGTGGCGTCACGATGTCGGTCAGTGTCAATGTCGGCGCCCGGCATTTGCAGGAGGGCGGGTTCGCGAACACGCTTGCGCGGCTGCTGGCCGCTCATCCGGAGGTCGATCCGCACCGGCTGGAACTCGAGATACTCGAAACCAGCGCCATGGATGACATCAAGGAGGTGTCTGTGGTGATGGCGGAATGCCACCGTCTCGGTGTCCGCTTTGCAGTGGATGACTTCGGTACCGGCTATTCGTCGCTCGTCTACCTCAAGCGGCTGCCGGCCGAGACGCTCAAGATAGACCGCAGCTTCGTGCGCGACATGCTTGTCGACCGCGAGGATCTGGCCATCGTGCAGGGCATCATCGGCCTGGCTGGCGCCTTCAACCGTTCAGTGATCGCGGAGGGGGTCGAATCGTTCGCCCATGGTGAAAGACTGCTCGAACTCGGGTGCGACCTGGCACAGGGCTATGTCATCTCGCGTCCGATGCCGGCTGGCCGGCTGCTCGACTGGATTGCCGGCTGGCGTTCTCCTGTCGTCTGGTCTGGCGTGAAGACAGCGGATTGAGCGGCGCGGTGGCGCGGCCTTCATGCCGCGCCACGCATGCTGCCGGGTTCAGTCCTTGCCGGAACCGCCGGTCTCGACCATGTTTCTGGCACCCTTGACGAAGGCGTCGGCCTTGTCGCCGCTGGCTTTCGTCAGGTCGACGTCCGATGGTGGCACCAGCACACCGCGCTGCGCTGCCGGGCGCGCGGCGATCTGATCGAGCCAGCGCTGCAGGTTCGGCATGTCGTCCACCGGCACCCCCGACCAGCGGTGCGTGCGCACCCAGGCCCAGTTGGCGATGTCGGCGATCGAATAGTCGCCGGCCAGGAATTCGTGATCCTTCAGATGGCCGTCGAGCACGCGCAGCAGGCGCTTGACCTCGCCCTGATAGCGGTCGATGACGGGCGGAATCTTTTCCGGGAAGTAGCGGAAGAATACGTTCGCCTGACCCATCATCGGGCCGACGCCACCCATCTGGAACATCAGCCACTGCAGCACGCGCGAGCGGCCCTTCATGTCGGTCGGCATCAGGCGCCCGGTCTTCTCCGCGAGATAGATCAGGATGGCGCCGGATTCGAACACCGCAAAATCGTCCTCCGAGCGGTCGATGATGGCCGGGATGCGGCCGTTCGGGTTGATCGCCAGGAACCACGGTTCCTTCTGCTGGAGCGCCGACAAGGTCAGCGCATGCACCGTGTAGGGCAGCGCCAGTTCTTCCAGCGCGATGGATATCTTGTGACCGTTGGGGGTTGCCGCTGTGTACAGATCGATCATGAAGGCCTCGGCTCGGTTTCAGACGGAATGTCGGATCGCGAGTCTATCGCCTTGCAGCGGACATTGGCACGTCCGGACGGCTCATGTCCGGCAGTCGGAGCACCGGCGCCGCAGCTGCCGCTGCAATGAAAAACGCCCCCGACCTTGCGGCCGGAGGCGTCTGTCGCAACGAAGCCCGGAAGCTCAGTTCGCGGCGAACGGGTGCGTAGCGGAGCCCTTCTTGGCAACCACTTCGGCAGCGGTCGGGGTGCCGGCAACTGCACGTGCGATCGATTCCTTGACTGCGCGGTAGTTGAAGTCCTGGATCTTTGCGTCGTCTTCGGCCGCCCAGTGGATGAACACGCCAACGCAGATGAACAGGTTGTCGGCTTCGTCGGCCGGGATCGTGCCGTCAGCAACGCTGTCGGCGACGGCCATGGCGACGCCGCGCTGTGCCGGGCCGAACATCTGGACGGCCTGCTTGGCGCCCTTGATGGTCACCTTGTTGAACATGACGGTTGCCGGCTTGCACAGCAGGTTCGGAGCCACAACGGCCAGCAGGGACGTGAAGCCATCCTTGTTGTTGCACAGGGCGTTGGCAAATGCGCTTTCAGCGGCGCTGCCACGCGGGCCCATGATCAGGTCGATGTGAGCAACTTCGTTGCCATCACCAACCAGGGATTCGCCAACACACAGACCGTTAATCTTCGCCATATTGAATCTCCTCATTTACAAGGCAGTTATAGGGGGTAGCCCCCGGTGGTAACCCGCGTTCCGCGATGCGGGACACGGGATCAAAAACTTCGGTTTCGCGATGCGTGTCTGCAAGTTCGAGCACGCTGGCCAGAAAGGCCGTCACAACGGTCAGGTCGGCGTTTGTTCCGGGGTTGATTCCGGCGGCTTTCAGCTCGCCGTCCCACGTTCTGAGCGCGTCTTGCATCATAACCGGATCGCTGCATTGTTCAAGCCGATCAAACATCTGTATCGCTTTGTCACGGACCGATAGCGCCGTTTCCGGACCATGTTTGCGCATGATGTGGGTGTCGGGAATCAATGCGAGACAGAACATGAACACTCTGGTTGCCGCCCAGGCTTCGCTGCGCCATCGAAGCTGCGCTGCAGCATGTACCGGCAGCAGGCGATCGAACACCAGCGCATGGCAATCGGCGTAAAGCGCGGCGATGCTGTCGCGGTGCGCGGCCGAGCGCATCGCTTCGAGCAGGGTGACGCTCACTTCGCCGGCCACGTCGTGTTCGTCGCAACTGCCCAGCCCGGCCGGCTGCGCAAGACGGATTGCCGCATAGCAGTGTGACGCGTCGGTGACGGTCAGCGAATCGAGTGTGCGCTGCAGCGACTGGCGCAGCGATTCGCCGCGGCGCTGGTGCAGCGCGGCATGGGCGATCGGTGCGCAGCCGAGCACGATGCCCAGGTTGGTGTTGCAGCCGACCGCCTGCCAGGTGGCCCGCATCGCGTCCTCGATGCGTTCGCCGACCGTAGCATCAGGCCGGCACAGCGGCGCAGCGGCAGCCTGCGCGCTGGCGAGAAAATCGGCGACCTGCATGCGGTGACCACCTGCGTGCAGCCCGACATTGCCCGGCTTGAGCGCCTCGACGTCGAGCCGGCAGGCGCGCAGGAAGGCCAGCTCCAGCCGGGCGGCCAGCGCGATCCGCATGGCGTCGGGCGGCGGCGTCATCAGCACGCGATCTCACCCGCACGCGCGCAGCGGCGCAGCAGGTCGTCGGCCAGCGCCTGTGCGATGTTCAGGCTGGTCACGCTCTGCAGGCCCTTCCACGCGGGAATGCTGTTGACCTCGAGCACGGTCAGCCGACCGTGGTCGTCACGCAGGATGTCGATGCCGGCGTAATCCATGCCGGTGGCGCGGGCGGCGTCGACGGCCAGCCGGGTCAGCGCCTCGTCCGGCGGAATCGCCTCGCAGCGTCCGCCCTGCGACACGTTGTTGAGCCAGCTCCGGCCCTTGCGCAGCATGCCGGCGACCGGCTTGCCGTCGATCACCATGACGCGCCAGTCGCTCCATTCACCCAGTGCGTCGCGCGAGCGCGCGCTGTAGCGCTGCATGTACCAGACCTGGCCGACCAGATCCGCTGCCGGCAGCGCATCGCCGGTACCCAGGCGCACGATGCCTTCGCCCTGCGAACCGAACAGCGGCTTGACCAGCACGTCGTGGCCGGCCGCGAATTCGCGCATCAGCACTGCTCGTGCCTCGTTCTCGCTCTCGGTCACCCAGGTCGGCGGTGTCGGAATGCCGGCGCGGTGCAGCAGCACGCTGGTCATCGCCTTGTCTACGCTCTTTTCGATCGCGCGTGCGTGGTTGTAGACCGGGATGCCCAGTTCGCCGAGGTAGTGCAGGAAGTCCATGCGCAGCACGACCTGCTGCAGCGAGCCGCCGGCGACACCGCGCACGAACACCGCCTGCGGCAGCTTGTGTTCGAAGCCGGGCATGACCACGCCGGCGGTGCCGCGCAGCAGGTCGATGTGGCAGTCGCCCAGGCTCACGTAGCGCGCCAGCAGGCCGCGCGCGCCGAAGGCTTCGCGCAGCCGCGCACCGTGCCAGCCCGGTTCGTCGGTGATGATGGCGATGTCGGCCTGCTGCGTGCCCATGGCGGTCTAGTTTGCCTCGCCGAAGGAGCGGGCCAGCAGCTCGGGATTCGTCTGGCCGGCGCGGAAGCTCCTGCCGGTGCGCAGATTGCTGACGATGACGCGTGCCGGCGCGAACAGCATCGGGTCGATCTTGTAGAAGTCGTACTTCACTTCCTTGAACACTTCGGCGAACGGGCGCCCGTAGTCGCGCGACGAGGACGACGGCAGCTTCTGCGCCAGATCGGCCGCCGCGTCGTCCTCGCTGTCGACATACAGCTGGGCGACGCCGCCGAACAGGATGGCGTCGTTGGTGCGGCCCATCGCGTTCAGGAAGTCGGGTGCCGGCGGTGCGACCGGCGCACTGGCCGAGCCATCGACGATCTGCGTCAGCGGGAAACCGAGTGCGTGCACCTTGTGCAGCGCGACTTCGAGCACGCGGCCCACCACCTGCACGGTGCCGGCCAGGCTGCGCGTTGGCGTCAGGATCAGCGTGATGCCGTCGTCGGCGACATTGCAGTCGCGCCGGATCTTGGCCAGCACTTCGGCCGGCGGCTGACGGTCGACCTCGAGCACCAGCACCGCGTGCTTCGCGTCGTCCTTGTAGCCGAGTTCGGCGAACAGCGGCTCCTTGACCGCGAGCGCGCGTCCGGGGCCGGAACCCAGCGCGTGAAAGGCCTCCTTGCCCTCGCCGTGCGACAGGCTCCAGCCCGCGTACTGGCTGGCCAGGCAGGCGACCACCGGATGCGTCGAATGCACGTTGATGATCAGAGGCCAGTGTGCTTCCCGGGTATTGAAGGTCGCGGTGCCGAGGCCGCCCATGCAGATTTCGGTGATGCGGCGGCCGGCTTCGATGCCGCCCGGCACCGTGATGCCGGCGTCGATCACGCGGCCGCCGCCGGGCAGCGTGTCGACCTTGATGCGCAGTGCGTCGGCGTCGCGTAGCAGGCCGTCGACCAGCGCCTGAACATGACGGCCCACGCTGGGCTGGGCGCCGCTCAGGACCGGGCCCTGAGCGGAAGTGTTCGCAGGATGGCTCACCAGAATCTCCTCAGGAAAGTACGGTCGTTGTCATCATCCGTCCGGACCGCAGTCCGAACATGTCCAGCATCTGCCGTTCCCGATCCCGCAGCAGCAGGCGTGCCGCCTCGGGATCGGCAGCGGCGGCGTGTACCGTGCACAGCGGTTGCGCCCGTCCGATCCGGCTGCCGCCAGCCGGCAGGTCGGTGCACCACGCGGGCCAATGCACGCCGTGGCCGATCTGCATGTCGTCCGGTGCCCACACCACGCGCAGACCGCGCACCGTCCGGTCGGGCATCAGCCTGAGGTCGGCCAGCCGCCCCTGGCTCGCGGCGATGTGCGCGGCGAACAAGCCGCCTTCGACGCGGTCGTCGTACAGCGCCAGCGTGGCGGTCGGCCGAGGATTGATTTCAAGCAGCGTGTAGCCGGTCTCTCCCAGCACCAGGTCCAGGCCATTCAGTCCGCGCAGGCCGAATTCGCGGGTGATGGCATCAAGATCGCGCGCCAGCGCCATGCGCCAGGTGTCGTCCATCGGCAGGTCGCTGACCGCCTCGCACCAGGCGTACGGCCCGGCAACACTGCCCGGCCGCTGGCGGCTGATGCCGACGATGCGCGCGTCCTCGCCATCGGCCAGAAACAGTACCGATGCGGGTACGCCGGCAACGCGATGCTGGGCGTACCAGCCGGCGCTTATCAGTTCTCCGCTCTGTGCCGGTCTGACGTGGAGGCCGCCGCAGGCGCCGACGTGCTTCATCAGCCAGCCGTCGGCGGCACGTCCGGTGATGGCGATCGGCGCGAAGGCGACGGCGGCGCGCCGCAGTCCGTCCGACAGGTCAGCCGGTTTCTTGCAGCGCCGTGTCGTCCGCGCGTCATTGCCGACAACCGGTGCGTAACGGCGCAGCGCGTCGAGCAGGTCGGGGCGGCGCTCGAAGCCCGAACCGGTGACGATGCCGCTCCACGACCCGGCCATCGCCGCGATCCGTCCGGGCAGGTCGTCGTCGAAGCTGCCATCGTGCGTGTCCGCGCGGACCACTTGCCGCGCCAGCGCCGCGGTATCGCAGTCGCCGTAGGGATCGATCACGTCGCAGGTGTGGCCGGCGCGCACGCAGGACCGTGCCAGCGCGTGCGCGTTGCCTGAAATGATGAGCCAGTGGGACACCGGCGCCGTATCCAGTCGGTGTCCGCTCAGGCCACGAGCGCCCGTGCGGTTGCGAAGGCGTCGCGGAAATCGAGATAGACCGGCTTGTCGGTGTTGATCATGCGCTGGAACAGGCCGCGCTGGCACAGGTACTTGACGTTGCCGATGGCCAGTGCGCCGATGCCGACGGCCTTGCCGGAACCGGATTCCAGCGGCTTGCCGTCGTCCATGACACCCAGTCCCTCGACGCCGGCCGGCGGTACGGCATTGACGTCGGCCGCCACCAGCAGCGATCTGGCGGACATCAGCTGCGCCTTGCTCAGCACCTGGATGCCGGCCTTGGCCGTACACAGGATCACGTTGGCCTGGGGCATCAGGTTTTCCTTCTGCTCGCTGGAGCCGGCTTCGACCGGTTCGACCGACGAGCCGTAGCGGGTATTGACCACTTCCGAGGCGACGCGTGCGCGCATGGCGCTGGAGTGGCTGCCGACCAGCACCTTGGCGCCGGCGCTCGACGCGAGTACCGCTGCGGCGGTGCCGACCGGGCCGGTTCCGCCCAGCACCAGCACGGTCTTGCCTTCGAGTTCGGTGTTGTGCGCCTTGCGCAGCTGGCGCTCGACACAGGCGACCAGCGCCGCGGCCGTGGTGAAGGCGCCGCTCGGATCGGCGAATACCGACACTTCGAACGGCGGCACCATCGCATTGCGGCAGGCGTCGAGCATGTCGGCCGCCAGTCCGACGTCGCGGCCGCCGATGAAGATGCCGGTGCGCTTCACGCCGTTCGGGCCGCGCGAAAAGATGGTGTCCTGGGTCAGTCCGTAGATCTGGTCAAGACCGACGCCCGAGTAGGGCATCAGCACCTGGAAACCGGCGTCGCACGCCATGTTCACGTCGAACGGGCTGATGTTGTTGGTGGGGCTGAACATGTGCAGGATGTACGGGTTTTCCATGGTCTCACTCACTCTTTCCGCCCCGGGGGCTGCGTACTTTCGTTACGTCGTTGCAGGGCGCGCTCCGCCGCTCCCTGCCGTATTCCACGTCCGGCCGTTCAGTCCGCCGGCACCGTCCACTGCGCGCCTTCGTTGCGCGCCGCGCATATCTTCAGTTCCAGTCCATCCGGCTGCCCGAACCGCTCGGTGACTGCCGTCACCATCCGCTGCGCTTCCGCTTCCGACGCCGCCAGCGCGAAGCCGGTCGGTCCCCATGAGCTCTGTCCGGTACAGGCTGCGCCCAGTCCGTTCAGGCATCCCGCGATCTCGCTCACCATCCGGCTGGTGTAGCGGCCACCCTGCGCCGGCGCGAAATAATCCCCGACGCAGTGCTGCAGTTCGTTGATCGCGGCACCGAACATGTCTATGTCCTGTTCGGCCAGCGCCGGCAGCGCCCGCATCAGCACCAGCCGGCTGAGTCGGTCGGCCAGTCCGGTCGCGTAGGGCGGCAGCACGCGGAAGGCTTCCTTCTCGGCGGCGCCATGCAGTCCGCGGCAGGCGTGGTCGAAGATGAGCACCATGCGCCAGGCCGCCGGAAAATGCATCTGCGCGACGATGGGCGGTGGTGCATCCAGTGCGCCGCGCCCACCGTCGACGATGAAGCCGCCGCCGTCGAAACTGCCGATGCCGATGCCCGAACGCGCACCGCGATCCAGCAGGCCTGCCACCTCGCGCGAACCCAGTTCCAGCCCGTACAGACGCGACAACGCCATGCCGACGGCAACAGCAAGTTGTGTGCCGGAGCCCAGGCCCGAATGCGACGGAATGGCTTCCGCGAGTTCGATACGCGAGGGCGGAAGATCGAAGCGGGCACTGATTTCCGTGGCGTAGCGCCAGGCGCGCTCCGCATCGTGACCGGTGACCTGCAGCGTGTCCGACGGCCGTATCCGGACTGTCGTGTGCAGGCCATCCAGCGTCAGGCCGACGCTGCCGAAACGGCGCCCGAGACTGCCGTCCAGATCGATGAAACCCATGTGCAGGCGAGCGGGTGCCCGTACTTGCAGGGCCGGTGCGGTCGCGTGCTTGACGTTCATCCTGTGGGCGTTATCCGGGAAAGCGGCGGATTATCCCCAATTTGCGCAGGCCGCCGGAATTTCCGCCCGGGTGGCCGCTTCCGGGCGTTGATTGCGGTCGGCGGCCGGTCGTTTACGGATCGCGCTGTGTCGCTTGTGAAACAGATTGACCTCACGTCTGTGTGCCGCTCCGGATGTTGCGGTGCACCGCGCAAAGCGCAGCCGCATCGGATTTTTCGCTTGTTGTATCGTGGCGCACTGTGTGTTCGACGAACCTGATGAAACGGATGACTCATGACGAATGAAGCGACTCCGACCGTCGTTGCCGAGGTGGCCTGTCCGCTGTGCGGCCACGCCTGCGACGATCTGGGCGTGGACACCGCGGGTGCGGCGCTGGCGGTGGTGGCCAACGGCTGCGAGCGGGCGCGCCAGGGATTTGCGCGGCTCGGTGTGATTTCGCCCGCCGCCACTCCGCGCATCGATGGACGCCAGGCCTCGCTGGACGAGGCCTGCGCCGAGGCGGCACGCATACTGGCGGCGTCGGCGCAGCCGGTGTTCGGCGGCATGGCGCTCGACGTCGGCGGAGCGCGCGGCGCGATGGAACTGGCCGACGCGGCCGGTGGTGTCATCGATCACATGAACAACGAGTTCGGCTGGCGTGCCAGTCGGGTGGTGCAGGACGGCGGCGGCATCAACACCACGCTGGCCGAAGTGAAAAACCGCGCCGACCTGATCGTGCTGGTCGGCACCGACGCGGTGAGCGCACAGCCGCGCTTCTTCGAGCGCTGCGTGTGGGTGCAGGAAACGATGTTCGACCTGCAGCCGGCGAGCCGGCGCATCGTCTATCTCGGTGCCGGGCTGGATACCGCGCCCGGCCACTCGCCGGACGGACGTGCCCCCGACGTGTTCGAGTTCGACCTCAACCGCATGCCGGAAGCGCTGTCGCTGCTCAATGCGCTGCTGGCACGGCAGCCGGTGGCCGGCGAGGCGCCGCTGGGCATCGCGCTGGCCCGCTGGCAGGAACTGGCTGAGGCACTGCGCGCCGCGAAATACAGCGTGATCGTCTGGGCCGCGCCGGCGTTCGAGCTGTCGCAGGTCGATCTGAACGTCAGCGCCATCGTCGGCATCGTGCGCAAGCTCAACACGACGACACGCTGCAACAGCCTGCCGCTGGCCGGCAACGACGGCGACCTGTCGATGGGCGCGGTGCATATCTGGCAGACCGGGTTTCCGATGCGCACCAGCTACGCCAGCGGTACGCCGCAGTTCGATCCGGTGCACAACGGCATCGACCGTCTGCTGGCGACCGGCGAAGCCGATGCGCTGGTGTGGATCAGCAGCCTGAACGACCGCGTCGCGCCGCCTGCCTGTGGCGTGCCGACCGTGGTGATCGCGCCGCCATCGCAGCAACTCGATGCCGAGCCACGGGTATTCATCCCGGTGGCGACGCCGGGCATGCATCACAGCGGTCATTTCGTGCGCACCGACAAGGTGGTGACGCTGCCGTTGCGCGCGCTGCGCGCGTCGTCGCTGCCGGCGGCAGGACAGGTCGCCGCGATGATTGCGGCCCGGCTCGGGGAGGTGAAGGCGTGAGCGTGATCAAACTGACCGGCGGGCGCGTGATCGATCCGGCCAACGGCGTCAACGACCAGGTACGCGATATCTATGTGCGCGACGGCCGCATCGTCGCCGCCCCCGACGTGCACGAAAAGGTGAGCGCCGAATACAACATCGCCGGCCGCATCGTCATGTCCGGCGCCATCGACATGCACAGCCACATCGGCGGTGGCAAGGTGAACATCGCGCGCGAAATGCTGCCGGAGGACCATCGCGGCGACCCGGTCGAGCGTACCGAACTGACGCGTTCGAGCTGTGGCCATGCCGCGCCGGGCACGCTGGCGGCCGGCTACCGCTACGCCGAGATGGGCTACACCGCGGCGTTCGAACCGGCCTTGCTGCCGATGAATGCGCGCCAGGCGCACATGGAGATGGGCGACACGCCGATGCTCGACACCGGCGGCTACGCCATGCTGGGCAGCGACGACCTGCTGCTGCGCATGCTGGTGGCCAACGAAGACCAGCAGACCATCAACGACTATGTCGCGTGGACGCTGAACGCGACGCAGACGGTCGGCATCAAGGTGGTGAACCCGGGCGCGATATCGGCCTTCAAGTTCAACCAGCGCAAGCTCGACCTCGACGAACAGAATGCGTACTACGGTGTGACGCCGCGGCGCATCATCCAGGCGCTGTCGCGCGCGGTCCACGAACTGGGCGTGCCCAAGCCGCTGCATGTGCATGCCAGCAACCTCGGCGTGCCGGGCAACGTCGACACCACGCTGGGCACGATGGACGCGGCCGAAGGCCTGCCGATCCACCTGACGCACATCCAGTTCCACAGCTACGGTACCGAGGGCGAGCGCAGGTTCTCGAGCGCGGCCTCGCGCATCGCCGAGGCGATCAACCGGCAGAAGAACGTCACCGCCGACGTCGGCCAGATCCTGTTCGGCCAGACGGTGACCGCGTCCGGCGACAACATGGTGCAGTACCGCAACGCCGACCACGGCTCGCCGAAGAAATCGGTGATCATGGACATCGAGTGCGACGCCGGCTGCGGCGTGGTTCCCTTCAGGTACAAGGACCAGAACTTCGTAAATGCGCTGCAGTGGGCGATCGGCCTGGAAATCTTCCTGATGGTCGATGACCCTTGGCGCATCTTCCTGACCACTGACCACCCGAACGGCGCGCCATTCACGACCTATCCGCACCTGATCAAGCTGCTGACCGACCGCAGCTTCCGCAACGCCATGCTCGACACGATCAACCCGGACGCGCGTGCGATGAGCGCGCTGGGCAGTCTCGACCGCGAATACTCGCTGTACGAGATCGCGATCATGACGCGCGCCGCACCGGCGAAGCTGATCGGCCTGGCCGACCGTGGCCATCTGGCGCCGGGGGCGGCGGCCGACATCGTGGTCTATCGCGAGGATGCCGACCGCGAACGCATGTTCGAAAAGCCGGAACTGGTGTTCAAGGACGGCGAACTGGTGGTGCGCGACGGCAGAATCGTCAAGGTGGTGCGCGGCAACACCCATGTCGTGAAGCCGGAATTCGACATCGGCATCGAGAAGAAGATCAGGCCCTATTTCGAACGTTTCCACTCGGTGCGCATGAGCAATTTCAAGATCGGCGACGACGAACTGTGCGAATGCGGCGGCGGTTCGAAGCTGATCGCCCATGCATGTCGCAAGCGGGGTTGAGCAGATGATCATCAATGGCGTAACAATCGACGACACCTTTGCCGAAGCCTTCGGCATGCGCGGCATCCGCCTGCTCATCACCGCCTGCAACGAAACCTGGGCCATGCATTCGGCGGTCGCGCTGACCGGTTTTGCGACCTCGGTCATCGCCTGCGGCGCCGAAGCCGGCATCGAACGCATGCTGTCGCCGGACGAGACGCCGGACGGGCGCCCCGGCGTGTCGGTGCTGCTGTTCGCGGTGTCGAGCAAGGAACTGATCAAGCAGATCGAGCGGCGCGTCGGCCAGTGCGTGCTGACCAGCCCGACCAGCGCGATCTTCGCCGGTCTGGACGAAGGCGATCCGGTGCCGATGGGCAAGACGCTGCGCTACTTCGGCGACGGCTTCCAGACCTCGAAGCAGATCGCCGGCAAGCGCTACTGGCGCATTCCGGTGATGGACGGCGAATTCCTGGTGCAGGACACGGCGCGCATGGTCAAGGCGGTCGGCGGCGGCAACTTCCTGGTGCTGGCCGACACCCAGATGCAGGCGCTCGAAGCGTGCGAGGCGGCCATCGTCGACATGCGCAAGCTGCGCGAGATCGTCATGCCGTTCCCGGGCGGCGTCGTGCGCTCCGGGTCCAAGGTGGGTTCCAAATACAAGGCGCTGTCGGCCTCGACCAACGACGCCTTCTGCCCGACGCTGCGCGGTGCCACGAAGTCGGAACTCGATGAGCGCATCGGCGCGGTGCTGGAAATCGTGATCGACGGCCTGACCGACGCCTCGGTGCGCCTGGCGATGGAAACCGGCATGCGCGCGGTGTGCCGCATCGGCGCGGCCGGCGGCATCCGCCGCATATCGGCCGGCAACTACGGTGGCAAGCTCGGCCAGTTCCACTATCACCTGCGGGAGATCCTGTCATGAGCGCACTGCTGTTCACGCTGCGCAGTGCGCCGGCGCAGCGCGTCGATGTCGGCATGCTGAATCCGTCCGCGCTGGCCGGGCAGCCGTTGGCCGACATCGCGGCCATCTCGCTGCATGTCGGCAAGCGCGTGCTGCGTGTCGATGAGTTGTTCGAACTGTCGGGCGACGACACGGCAGACCTCGTGTTCCGCGGCGACTGCAGCAAGCTGGAGCGCATCGGCGCCGGCATGAAAGCCGGTCGCGTGACGGTCGAGGGCGATGCCGGGGCCTATGTTGGTCAGGGCCTGCTCGGCGGCACGATTTCGGTCACCGGCAATGCCGGCGCCTTCTGCGCCACCGGCATGAAGGGCGGCCGCATCGAGATCGCGGGCGATGTCGGCGAATCGGCCGGCGGCGCGATTCCGGGCGAGATGAAGGGCATGGCCGGTGGCCTGCTGCTGGTCGGCGGCAATGCCGGCGACCGGCTCGGCGACCGCATGCGGCGCGGCCAGATACTGGTCAGCGGCAATGCTGGCGACTACTGCGGCACGCGCATGATCGCTGGCACCATCGCGGTGGCCGGCAGCCTTGGGGCGTATCCGGGCTACGGCATGAAGCGCGGCACGCTGATCGTCGATGCCGTGCCGGCGCGCATGCTGCCCGGCTTCGTCGATTGCGGCGCGCACCGTCTCGGTTTTCTCAGCCTGCTGTACGCCAGCTGGAAGGGCCTGCCGGGCGTGTTCGGCCGGCTCGACGCCAGCGCCTGCACGGTACGCCGGTACATGGGCGACATGGGCGTCACCGGTCGGGGCGAACTGCTCGTCCGCGGCTGATGCCCGGGGCGGGATGGTGGCCTGATTCGGCGCGCGCGCGGGTCGACCGCAACGCGGCCGGCCGCATGGTGGTCACCGACGCGCTGCTGCGCGACTGGTTGTCCCGGCCCGAACTGGCGCTGGTCGATGACAGCTGTGCCGCCGAGCGCGCGCTGGTTGCGGGCCTGAACGACGAACCGGCGCGCATCGTCGGGTACGACGAGATCGCGGCAATCGCCGATGCCGACGCGCGCGACAACTGGTTCGCCTTCATCGCCTTCCGCGACCGCGTGCTGGCCTCGCCTGACCTCGAATCGGCCTGGGTGGAACTGTTCCTCGAAGGTTTGTCCGGGCTGGCGCCGCTGTTCGTGCCGCAACTGACGCAGATCATCCTGCATGGCCTGCTGGAAGACTGCACCGGCAACGAAGGCGCGCTGATGCGGCGCGCCGCCGAACTGTTCTTCCGCGACCAGCGCGCCACGCCGCAGTCCGGCAGAGTCCTGCTGGCCGACGCCGAAGTGCTGGGCGACCACGTGGAAACCGGTGGCCTGGGCAATATCGGACGCCTGATCCTGCAGGCCGGCGCGACACCGCGCGCCGTACCGCTCGACGTGCTCGATGCCAGCAACGCGGCCGCCCTGTATGCCCGTGCCGGTCGCCGTGCGGTGCTGCCGCTGAGCTTCGGTCAGCCGGCGCTGGATGCGCTGTGCCGCGTGATGGAACGCTGGATCGCCCACTTCTACGGCTGTACGGTCAGCATCTCGCCGCAGCGGCAGATCGTCGACGAGCACTGGGCCTGGCATATCGGGCTTGACCGGGAGTCGATGGACCTGCTCAACACGCTGTACCAGGGCGGCGAACTGGCGCCCGACCGCCTGGCGCGCATCGTCGCGCTGTTCCGTCTCGATTTCGCCGATGCCCGCGACCTGCGCGCCGAACTGCGGCGCGATGGCAGCGCCCGACCGGTCTGGATGGCGCTGGCCATGGACGAAGAGAGCCTGGTCCGGATGAAGCCGCAGAACCTGCTGCTGAACCTGCCGCTGGCGGCGCCGAACTGACCGGTGTACTGACTCAGACGGGGCGGTCGTCGATCCAGCCTATGCGTCCCTGTCCGGCATCGTTCAGCCGGGCGACGAAGCGCGCGGCATCCGGTTCGGGCAGGCTGAAGCGCATGTCGACCAGCGAGCCGTGGCTGACTTCGATCAGCGTGGCGCCGCAGGCGTCGATTTCGCGGCGCATCAGGCCTTCGAGCGCGTAGGGCAGGGTGCAGCGCAAGGTACTCAGCCGGGTCAGCACCACTTTGGTGGCCTTGAGCAGAGCCTGTGCTACCGCGTCGGTGTAGGCGCGGACCAGGCCGCCCGCACCCAGATTGATGCCGCCGTAGTAGCGCACCACGGTCGCCAGCACGCCTTCCAGATCCTGATGGCGCAGCACTTCGAGCATCGGACGCCCGGCCGTTCCGCTCGGTTCGCCATCATCCACCGCCGCCGACTGGCCACCGGCCAGCAGCGCCCAGCACACGTGCGTCGCACCGGGGTGCTGCGCCCACAGTTCATGTACCCGCGCCTGCGCCGACGCCCGGTCGCGCATCGGCTCGACGCAGCCGATGAAACGGCTCTTCTTGATCAGCAGTTCGCTATGGACTGCGCTGGCGATGGTGTTCGGCATGGGCGCGCAGCTTACCAAAGCTGCCCCGGTGCTGACCGTTGCGGCGGCAGGAGGTCAGATTCTGCCTTTGCGTCCGGCGCGCCGGAGCGCATCATTCGCGCCCTGAAGTCCGGAGCAGCCATGCGGGTCGGACCGGCAACTGAAGGATGCGACATGAAGACAGGCGGATTCCAGGGAGTGTATCGATGAAGGACGCGACGACCGCCCGGCTGTTCCTGACGCTGGCTGCGCTGGCTGGCGCGCTGGCCGTGATGCTGGGTGCTTTCGGCGCGCATGCGCTGAAGGCGCGCCTTGCGCCCGACATGCTGACGATCTACCAGACCGCGGTGCAGTACCAGTTCTGGCATGTGCTGGCGCTGGCGCTGATCGGCGTGCTGGCGCTGCATCGGCCCGGGTCGGCTGCGTTGCGGCTGGCCGGCTGGCTGATGCTGGTGGGCATCGCGGTGTTCAGCGGCAGTCTCTATGTGCTGGCGCTGACCGGCATCCGCGCGCTGGGCATGGTGACGCCGCTGGGTGGTGTCGCCTTCATCGCCGGCTGGCTGGCACTGGCCTGGGCGGTCTGGAAGGGTTGAAGCGGGTCGCCGGGGATGTTCCGGCCGGGCAGCGCTTCAGCCGCGCTGCACGTGCCGAAGCACTTCCCGCACCAGTTCCTTTGGATGCACCGGCTTGGCCAGGTGGCCGACCATGCCGGTGGCGAAGCATTTTTCACGTTCCTCGGCGAACGCGTGTGCGGTCTGCGCCACGATAGGAAGACCGGGTACCTGCTCGAGGATGAGCCGGGTCGCCTGGTAGCCGTCCATCTTCGGCATCTGGATGTCCATCAGCACGAGGTGGAAGGCATCCGGGCCATCCCGGACGACGCAGTCCACTGCCTCCTCGCCGTTCTCGGCAAACACCACGCGGGCGCCGTATTCGATCAGGAATTCCTCCATCACCGCCCGGTTGATCGGATCATCCTCCGCCACCAGCAGCGAAATGCCGGCCAGCGGCTTGCTGCCGGTCGGCGCAAGGTCGGCTGGCGATGGCGCGGGAGTCGCCCCGGTATGACCAGCCGGCACGTAAGGGATGCGGAACGTGACCGTGGTGCCGGCGTCCGGCTGGCTGAGCACCTCGATGTCGCCCTTCATGCGTTCCAGTATCCGCTTGCAGATCGCCAGCCCGAGACCGGTGCCGCCGAAGCGTCGCGTGACCGACGCGTCGGCCTGATGGAAGGGATTGAACAGTTCGCCGATCTGGGCCGCCGTCATGCCGATACCGGTGTCCGAAACGCTGAAAGCCAGCATGCCGCGGTGCAGGCTGACAGCCAGCGTGACGCTGCCCCGTTCGGTGAATTTGACTGCATTCGACAGTATGTTCAGCAGCACCTGACCCAGCCGCAGCGGGTCGCCCACGCAGGCGGCTGGCAGGTCTGCGGCACGTTCGTCCCGCAGTTGCAGGCCCTTTGCATCTGCCCGGTCGCGTACCAGAGTCACCGCATTGTCGATGACTTCGTGCAAGGCCACCGTGGTCTGCTCGACCGCGAATACGCCGGACTCGACTTTCGAGAAATCCAGGATGTCCTTGACGACGCCGAGCAGGGTCTTCCCCGATACCAGTATCTTGGCGAAGGCGTCGCGTGCCCTTTCGCTGTTCTGGTAGTGCCGGTGTCCGATCTCCGCGAAGCCGAGCACGCCGTTGAGCGGCGTGCGGATTTCATGGCTCATGTTGGCCAGGAATTCGCTTCTGACGCGCGCCAGATGTTCGGCCGCGGCGAGTGCCTGTTCGCGCGCCTGCGCGGCCGCACGCTGTGCGCTCATGTCGACGAAGCTGATGACGGCACCGTCGATCACGCCGTTCCTGATCATCGGGTGAACCGCATACATGACCGGCACCGCGTGGCCGTCGGCGTGCCAGTACACCTCGTCATCGACGCGCAGCACCGTGCCCGATGCCATCGCGGCATGCCCGGGACAGTCTTCCTGCGGGTAGGGCGTGCCGTCCGGTCGGCTGTGATGGAACAGGTCGTGACCGTTGCAGCCGATCAGATCTTTGGCCTCATGACCCAGCATCCGGCACGCGGCCGGGTTCACGAAGGTGACGATTCCTTCACCATCGACGCCGAACAGGCCGTCGGCACTGGACTCGACGATCAGGCTCGCCCGCGCCTCGGTGTCCATCAGTGCCGCGGTGCGCTGTTCGACCAGTTCCTCGAGGTGCCGCCGGTGCGAGTCGAGTTCGACTTCGGTGCGCTTGCGTTCGGTGATGTCGTTGCCCACCGTGATCATGCCCTGACGCCGTTTCTGATCATCGAACAGCGGAACCTTGATGACTTCGAGGAACAGTGTGGTGCCATCCTCGTCGCGCGCCGTCTGTTCCGTCCGGTAAGGCGCGCCGGATGTCCACGCGATTTCGTCGCCGGCGCTGCAGAAGTCCAGCCTGTCCTGCTGACCGGGGTAGCGGATGGCGATCTCGTTGTCGGTCAGTCCCTCCCAGCCAGGTTCCTTCAAACCGAACATGCGCCGGCAGAAGCCGTTCGCGAACAGCCAGCGACCGTCCCGGTCCTTGAACTGGACCGAACCGGGCAATGCCTCGATCAGGTTCTGCAGCTGGGTCGTCCGTTCGGCCAGCGCGCGCTGGTTCTCCTCGGCTTCCGACAGCAGGCGCAGCAGGATGCTGCCCAGTATCACTGACAGCAGCATGAAACCCAATGTCATCGCCGCTGCGTCGAATACATCGTTTTTCCAGCCCGCCAGATAGTCCTCGCTGGACGAGGAGGCGATGACGATCATCGGCACCCTGGACAGGCGTCGGAAGGTGGGCATGCGCTCCGTGCCGTCGGCCGCGACCGGCGCGTGAAAGGTGGCGGTTTGAACGCCGGACTCGACCAGCTTGCGCAGCTCCGGTGATACCGACGCATTGCCGATCTGTCCCGCCGGATGGTCCGGAATGGCGGGCAGACGGGCAATCAACCCGAGGTCGGCATCGCGCAGGATCAGGCTTCCGTTCGGGCCGATGTTGAAACTGGCCAGAATCCGCGCGAAATGGTCGACCGTGATCGGTGCGGATATGACGCCGGCGAAACTGCCGTCAGGATGGTTGTAGCGTATCGAAAAACCGACCATGACCTGTCCGGACACCCGGCCGACACGCGCTTTCGCGACCTGCAGGCTGTGGTCGGCGTGGTCGCGGTGATGGATGAAGTATTCGCGGTCGGCCCAGCTGGCATGCACCGTTTCGCTGACGCCCTTGCCCACGATGACGTCGCCGTTCCTGTTGGCGACCCGGAACGCCTCAACTTCGGGCAGGCGTTCCTCCTGTTTTCTGAGGAAGGCCTCCATGGCCGTCTTGTTGACGCCTTTTCCGGCAAGCTGCCGTTCCAGTTCATCGGCGACGACGCACAGTGCGAAATGCACCTTTTCGATGCTGTTCGATATGTTCTGGTCGAGCGCCATGGCGACGTTCTGGCTCAGCGACTGTGCCTGATGCAGGTATTCCTGCTGGCTCTGGTACAGCGAGTAGCCGGAAAGTGCGAGCACCAGAATGTTGGCCCACACAAGAACCGCGATGAGCAGCACGCGCAGACGCCTGGTCGGCGTTGCTGAAACGGAAGTCATTACCACATGCCCTGTTTGGAGTTTTTATTGGTCCGGCATGCCTTGGTGCGAGGCACCCCGTCTTTCCGTCTGCCGTTCCGGAACAGCGCCTGAGTTCTATTTTCCTGCCGACTCATGACAGTGCGGATTGTATTCGCCGAATCTATTGCTTTGGTAATAAACGATCGACCTCGCCCGACGAGCGGAGCCGGCCTGCCACCTCGCTCATTCAGGCGCTGTGACGGCATGAATGCAGCCGTTGCGCTGCAGCCGCGCGGGCGCTAGCGGGCCCGCCGCAGGATGCCGATCGGCGGCGCCCAGCTCTCGGCCGGCGATTTCTTGCTGGTCACCAGCGTCAGCTGGGCCGGAGCGAACACGTTGGCGTTGTGCGTGACCGGCGTGGTGATCAGATACTGCGCCCGGGTCGCGCCGAGGAAGCGGCCTACGCGGTCGATGTTGGCCACGTCCAGATGGGCGAACGGTTCGTCGATGAACACGAAGCCGCCGGGGCGGGTGTCGTCCATCAGCAGTGCGATCAGCAGGATCAGCGACTTCATCACCTGCTGTCCGCCCGAGGCCTCGCCGTCGTTCAGGCCGACCGCGCCCTTGCGGTCGAAGTCGAAGCTCACGTCCAGTCCGGCCTGTGCCAGCGCCAGATCGTCGTTGTCCAGCGGTGGTGCCGCGCAGTCGACGCCGACATTGGCCAGCTCGCCCAGTGCCCGCAGATTCTTGCCGTACTGGCGCACGGTGGCGCGCAGCTTGGCGATGTAGGCAGCGCGTGCGTCGTCGGTGTGGCGCCGCGCAGTGTTCAGATAACCCAGACGGTTGGCGTGGTCCTGCTCGCGTCGTGCCAGATCGTCCTTGAGCCGGTCGCGCAGCGTCAGTACGCCCTCGTCGGTGACCCAGTCGCCACTGGCCAGCAGATCGCGCAGCCGCGCCAGTTCGCGGCGGGCGGCACGGGCGTCGCCGTAACGTTCGGTCAGCTGTGCCAGTTCGCGCGCATCGAGCCAGTGCGCCGGCATGCCGCGGCGACGTGCGCGCAGCGCGAGCAGCCGCTGTGCCTGCTCCCGGCGGCGTGGTCCGGCCTGCTGCGTCAGCTCGCGCAGCTGGCCGCCGGCATCGTCCATCTCGCGCCGGCGGCGGCCGATTTCGACGTCGATGCCGCTCAGGTTCTCGCGCAGTCGCTCGACCTCGCGGCGTGCCGCGTCGCGCGCGGTTTCCGCCTGTGCGTTGCGCTCGCGCGCTGCCGGCAGCGCGGCGTGCGCGGCGGCGAATTCGGCGCTGCGCGCGGCCAGCAGGCTGGCCGACTGCAGGCCGAGCAGGCGGGCGCGCAGCCCGGCCAGCCGTTCGCGTGCGGTGTCGAGCTGCGGCCGCAGGCCGGACAGCGCGCGGTCCAGTTCGGCAATGTCGGCACCCAGCTGGGCGATGCGCGCCTGACGCGCCAGTTCGCCGAAGTGGAATTCGTTCGGCCGGCCGAGATGACGGGCGCCGCGCCGCTCGCGGTGATAGCCGTCGCGGGTGATCCACTCGGCGTCGCGCGGCAGCGCACGCGCCGCTTCGGCGTCATCGACGCGCTGCATGCGGCCGAGCAGCTCGGCCAGCCAGCGCGGCACCGGGGCGGCGAAGCGCACCACCTCGGCCAGTGATCCGGTGCGCGGCGCGCCGGCGGTTTCGCGTTCGGCCACGATGAAGTGGCGGAAGCGCGCCCGCTCGCCCAGCGTCCAGGCCTGATGGCGGTCGTCCTCGTGCTCCAGCAGAATCAGGTGGCGGTAGGGCCGCAGCACAGCCTCGAGTGCGGCCTGCCAGCCGGTGTCGGTGACCTCGACCACGTCGGACAGCGCGCAGTGCGCGATGCCGGCCTCACCCAGCTGCGCGCGGAAGGCGGAGACTTCGGCGTCGCCCGGTGCGCCGCGTCGCTCGCGGGCTGCCCGCAACTGTTCGGTCTTCTCCTCGAAGCGCTGCACCAGCGCTCGCTCGTCGCCAGCCAGTTTTGCGACCCCGGCGTCGGCGGCGGCGTATTCCGCTTCCAGTGCCAGTGCGTCGGCGCCGTGCTCGGCAGCGACGCGTTCGCGCAGCCGGCGTTCCTCTTCCAGCACGCGCCCGGTGTCGCGCAGTACGTCGTGCGCCGCCAGTTGCCTGGCTTCGGCGTCCTTTTCCGCGGTGCGGGCGCCGGCCAGCGATTCGAGCGCGCCTTCGCGTTCCGCCGTGACCGCGTCGAGCCGGGCGGATACGGCGGCGTGCTCGCGTGCCCGCCAGCGCGCGTCCTCGCGCAGCCGGGCCAGGCCGGCGCGTTCAGCCTCGATGTCGCGCGTCAGTTCGGCCACCTCGAGCCGCGGCACGATTTCGGCTTCGAGCGCATACGCTTCGTCCGCGTGCTGCTTCCACTCACGGAAATTGTCCGCCTCCAGCCGCTTGGCTTCCGCCTGCGCGCGCAAACGTTCGAGATCGAGGCCTATGCCTTCGAGTTCGTGCTCGGCGCTCTTCTGTTCCTCGCGCGCGGCCTGGTAGTTGTCCAGCACTTCCTTGTCGCCGAACACGTCGAACACCAGGTCGAGCAGCGCGCGCGGCGAGTACTCGCACAGCTTGTCGGTGTCGCCTTGTTCCAGCGACAGCACCTTGGCGATGGCCGGCGTCAGTCCGCCCCAGGCCAGGCGGTTCTGGTAGTCGCGCAGGCCGGCCCAGTCGGTGCCGGCGTCCAGCGCCTCGATGTCCACATTGCCGTCGACGATGGCGTAGTCGCGCGTCCAGTCGCCGCCGGCCTTGCGGATGCGGCAGGCCAGCGTGACTTCGTCATGCAGGCAGGGAAAGAACGGCCGCTTGCCGGTGCCGCCCGGCGTGTTGGCGACCACCGCACGTATCCACGCGAAGTCGCGGTCGGCGCGCCGCACGTAGCGGCGGAAATCGCGCTTGCCGGAACAGCGCAGCGCGAACAGCGTGCGCAGGGCGTCGAGCAGCGTGGTCTTGCCGGAGCCGTTCGGACCGACGATGGTGATGATCTGGGCGTCGAGCGGCAGCGTGAAGCGGCGCCAGAAGTCCCAGTGCACCAGTTCGAGTTGCTTGATGTGGAACATGGTCGTGGATCGTCAGCGCAAGTGAGGTCGTTGCAGGAGCGAGCGGTGCTCGCGATTTCGGCCCTGAATCGCAGCGGTCGCCCGTTCAAAGGCCCGATCGCGAGCGGCGGCGTGGCAGTGCTGTGGCCATCGGCTGAGGCCGCGTGGCAGTTGTGCAGGAGCGAGTCCTGCTCGCGATTCAACGCATCGAAGTCGCGCGGAACGTTGATCAACGACCGGAGCGCGACCATGGGTCGCTCCTACGGAGGTGGTGTCGTGGCGGTGCGGGTGAACGGCAACATCGCGGTGGTTGTTGTAGGAGCGAGCCATGCTCGCGATGACACCGGTCGATCGCTGTTGCGTGGGTTCATTCGCCGGATCGCGGCCTTGAGCGGAAACGGAAGAGCGCTTCATTCCGCTGCCTCGTCTTCCGGCGCGTCCTGCGCCAGTTCGAAGGCATTGGCCGCCGGCATGCGGTGACCGGCGCCGGTCAGCACGTCGGCCAGCGTGCCGTGGATGATGCGGTCGGCCAGGATGCGGTAGTCGAGCAGCACGTCGAGCAGCGGGCCCTCGAACACCTGGCCGCCGCGCCGTTCGATGAAACCCAGCCGGGCCAGCTTGCCGAGCGCGATGTTCAGCTTCATCTTGCCGCCGAGCCGGGTGCCGAAGTCGGCCAGCAGCGATGCTTCCGACAGCACGCCGGATACGGCCTCGCCGTGTTCGACCGGCTGTTCGGCGCCGAACATGTCGTCCTGACCGTCGTCGTGCAGGCTGCGCCGGCTGACCTGACGCTCGCGCTTGGGTAGCACGATCAGCGACCAGATCACCATCAGCCAGGCCAGTTCGTCGCGCGTCAGCCCGACGTTGCTGGCGGCGTACTCGCGGCCCTGGCCGAACACCGGTTCGCGCATGTCGTCGGCCAGACCGACCGCGACATGGGCGGCGTAGGGATTGTCGAGCAGCTGCAGGCCGACGCCGGCCAGCCGGCTGTCGAGCGCGTGGCGGAACAGGTCGTCGACCAGTGCGCGGCGCGCCAGCGCGTCGGTGCGCGGGATCGAGCGGTTCGCCAGCAGGCGGGCGGTCAGTGTGCGGAGTTCGTGTTCCATGGTCAGCCTGCAGTCAGTACATCGGCGATTGCGTTCATCCGCCCGTCCTCGGCATCACCTCGCCGACCGTGATCGCGGCGACGTCATCATCGTCGACCGGCTGGATGTGTTCGGTGAAGCGCACGTCCACCGGCATGCGCAGGAAGTCGGCGACCGGGCCTTCGCCGGTCTCGCGCACGCCGTCGGCATCGCTGTCGCGCAGCAGGGCGAGCAGCGACATGCGGTAGGACGCCTGGGCGAAGCCGCCGCCGGGCACGATGTCGGCCAGCGGTGTGGCGGCGTCGAGCTGGCGGATGCGCTTGCCGAACAGTTCGAGCAGGTGCAGGTCTTCGGCCGGCGGTGCGCCGGCGGCCGGCGCCAGTTCCGCTGCCGGCAGCGCGTTTTCCCCGGTTGCGGCAGCCGGCTCGCCCGCGGCGACCGGTTCGGCGCGGTCCAGCAGTTCGTGTCCGCCGGCCAGCAGCGTGAGGTCGGGGCAGGGCGTGAGCGCGCCGTCGCACAGGCCGACCAGCTCGCGCAGATCCAGGCTGCGCAGCCAGCCGGCCACGTCGGATGAAGAGATGCCGGAGCCGCCCAGCGTGACGCGCTGCGCCTCGATCTTGTTCAGCGCGCGCTGGAATGAGGCATCGACGCGTGCCAGCCTGGACTGCGCCAGCCCGATGCGCTGCGCCACGCGTGCCTGCTCGAACGGGATGTCCTCGTCGGCCAGCAGCTCGTGCAGCAGCGCGGTGCCGCGGTCGAGCCAGCGCGCGTTGGCGGCGAGCCGGCGCCGTGCCGACAGGATGCGGAATTCGGAACCGGAGGCGATCGCATCCTCGAAGTGCAGCGTCAGGTCGTTGAGCTTGCCCAGCAGATGATTCAGCGCGTCGCCGGTGTTGCCGTCGACCGCCTGCAGGCCGGCGATCTGCGCGGTCAGGAAGCCCAGCTCCACGTCCTCGTCACCCGACAGTTCGAGCAGCATGGCCAGCGCGGCGCAGGCGTTGCGACCGGTGTCGGACAGCTGGTACTCGCCGTTGTCGACCCGCAGCAGTGCGTGGTCGCGCAGCCGGCGCAGCACGGTTTCCAGCTTTACCGTGTCGACGAAGGCGAAACGCGCGCGCAGCGCATCCGGTGACCAGCGCGGCGCGTCGGCGCTGCGACCGATTTCGCCCAGCACCATCACGCGCAGCAGCACCTCGGCCTCGCTGCCATGGAACAGCGTGGTGAAAGCGGCGAGCAGCGGGCGTGCGCGCAGCAGGCGGTCGAGTTCGGGCAGGTCGCCGGCGTCGACGCCGGGGGCCAGGAAGTCGGAAAAGTCGCTAGCGGCGGTCATTGATAGAGCGGGAGGGCGCCGATGCGCGCCTCGATGTCGCGGATGACGGCCTGATAGGCGGGTGCGCCGACGCCGCCGAAGCGATGGCGGAATTCCGCTTCGGGCATGAATTCGCTCAGGCCGGCGAAGTCCGGCAGCAGTGCTTCGGCCGGCAGGCCGGCAGCCAGCCGCCGCGCGACGTCGCCCCGTCCGGCGGCGATCTGCTCGCCCAGACGGGTGCCGGTGCGGTCGGCCAGCAGGTCGACGAAGGAGAATCCGCTGCCGCCGCGCGAATCGCCGATTTCCTTCGACAGCCCGAGCGCGTCCGACCAGCGGGTGCCGGCAAACAGCGTCAGCACGGCGGAACTGAGCAGGTGCTGCGCGAGGTCGTCGCGGCCGCGCACGGTCAGCGCGTGTGCCGGTACGCGCGGCCAGGCGCGGGCATCCGGCAGCAGGTCGGCGGCCGAGCGGCCATCGACGAACAGCGCCAGCGTCAGCAGTGCGGAACGCTGTTCGGCGATGGCGTCGTGGTCGCGGCTGCGTTCGATCACCGTGGCGAACAGCGGCTGCAGGGCGTGCATCAGCTCCTTGTCCTGCCGCTGGCGCAGGTCGGAAACGATCTGCAGCAGTGCGCCGTGGTAGGCGGACAGCCGCTCCTCCTCGCCGGCTGGCAGCAGCGCGCGAACGCCGTCCTGCCACAGTCCGGGCTGCCAGACATAGCCGATGACCAGTTCGTGCGGCGTGGCATGGAAGCTGTGCACGACCTCGGTCAGGCGGCGCGGGTCGATGTCGATGTCGAGCAGCGGCGCGGTGCGGACTGCCGCCTCGAGCAGCAGCCAGCGCGCCAGCGGTGCCGGCAGTGGCAGGCGGCCGACGGTCAGCCGCTGCAGTACCGGCCGGTCATCGCCGTCGCGGGTGACCCGCAAGCTGACGTTGAGCCAGCGTCCGAACGGCAGCGGCTGACTGAGCGACAGTTCGAGCATGTCGTGCGACAGCCGGGTGCCGGCGCGCGTCCCGTGCAGGTGGTGCGCCGCCTGCCGCACCAGCGCGTCCAGTTCGTCGTCACGCAGCACCAGTTGCGCCGCTGTGCCAGCCGGCTTGCGGCGCGGATCCTGGCGCGCGATCTGCTTCAGTGCGCGGTTGGCGGTGTCCGGCGACAGCGCGCCTGTGTCGGTCACCGCCGGTGCGTCGTCCACCGCCAGCCAGCCGGCGATCAGCGCGCCGGCGACAAGGAGCAGCAGGGCGCACAGCAGCGCCCGGATCAGCACGCGCAACAGCTTCACACGCCGTGCTTGAGGCTGGCCTGGATGAAGCCGTCGAGATCGCCGTCGAGCACGCCCTGCGTGTTACCCACCTCGTAATTGGTGCGCAGGTCCTTGATGCGGCTCTGGTCGAGCACGTAGGAACGGATCTGGTGGCCCCAGCCGATGTCGGTCTTGGAATCTTCCAGCGCCTGCTGCTCCGACTGGCGCTTGCGCAGTTCCGCCTCGTACAGCCGCGACTTCAGCATGGCCATCGCTTCGGCACGGTTGCGGTGCTGGCTGCGGTCGTTCTGGCATTGCACGACGATGCCGGACGGCATGTGCGTGATGCGGATCGCCGAATCGGTCTTGTTGATGTGCTGACCGCCGGCGCCGGACGCGCGGAAGGTGTCGACGCGCAGGTCGGCCGGATTGATGTCGATCTCGATCGAATCGTCGGCTTCCGGATAGACGAACACGCTGGAGAAGCTGGTGTGGCGGCGCGCGCCGGAGTCGAACGGGCTCTTGCGCACCAGCCGGTGAATGCCGGTTTCGGTGCGCAGCGTGCCGTAGGCGTACTCGGCGCTGACCTTGATGGTCGCGCTCTTGATGCCGGCCACGTCGCCCTCGGACTCTTCCAGCACCTCGACGTCGAAACCCTTGCGTTCGCAGTAGCGCACATACATGCGCAGCAGCATCGATGCCCAGTCCTGCGCCTCGGTGCCGCCGGCGCCGGCCTGGATTTCCAGGAAGCAGTGCGCCGGATCCTGCGGATTGTTGAACATGCGGCGGAATTCGAGGCCGGCAACGTCGGCTTCGATCGCCGCCTTGTCGGCCTCGATGGAGACCACCGTGTCCTCGTCGGCTTCCTCGCGCGCCAGTTCGAACAGCTCCCGCGCATCACCCAGGCGCGCGTCGATCGATTCCAGCGCCCGCACCACGCCTTCGAGCGTGTGCTTTTCCTTGCCCAGTTCCTGCGCGCGTGCGGTGTCGCTCCAGACCGACGGATCTTCCAGCGCGCGTTCTACTTCTTCGAGCCGCGATGCCTTGGCATCGAAGTCAAAGATACCTCCGCAGTTCGCCGGCCCGCGACTGCAGGTCGGTCAGATGATTGGCGATGGCGTTGAGGCGTTCTGCTTCCATGATGTTTCGGGTCCGGATTGCGGAAAACCCTGCATTGTACCGGCTGAGGCGGGAAAGCCGCGGCGAAACGCGGTGCCGCCGGTCTGTCGCAGGCGGGAGGATTTCCCTTGATGCGGCGCGCCCGGCCCGGAAAATTCGCGGATTTCCTGAACCGGCAGCGCAGATGCGCTCTCTATACTGCGCGTCTGCCCGTTCGGCATCCGAAAAGAAACGAGGAGGAATCCCCCATGCAAGTGAAATCCGCAATGCGCGGCCTGCTGTCGGCCGCCCTGTTCACGCTGTTCGCCGGTGCCGGCCTGGTGCGTGCCGAAGGTACCGCCTACGTCAGCAATCAGGAAGGCGGCGTGTCCATCGTCGATCTGGCGAAGATGGAAGTCACCGGCGAACTGGATGTCGGCGGCAAGGTGCCGCGCGGCCTCGGACTGGCCGACAAGGGCAGGACGCTGGTGGTCGCGGTGCGTGAATCGGGCGACATCGCGCTGATCGACATCGCCTCGGGCAAGGTGACCCGCCGCATCGCGGTCGGCAAGAACCCGGAATTCGTCCGCGTGCGCGGCGACATGGCCTTCGTGTCCTTCGAACCGGCGTCCAAGCTGGGGCCTCCGCCCAAGGCCGGTGGCGAGAAGAAGGACGAAGGCAAGAAGGAGGAGGGCAAGGACGCCGGCGCAGCGGGCAAGGCTGGCGGCCACGATGACGACGACGGCGACAAGGAACCGGCCAAGATCGCGGTGATCGACCTGAAGCGCGGCAAGGTGGTGCGCAACATCGTCGGTGGCCCGGAAACCGAAGGCATCGAATTCACGCCCGATGGCAAGCGCCTGGTCGTGACCAACGAAGCCGACAACACGCTGACGCTGCACGACATCAAGAGCGGCAAGCTGCTGAAGAAGGTCGATACCACGCCCTACGGTGCCCGTCCGCGCGGCGTCAAGGTGTCGCCCGACGGCAAGACCTATGTCGTGACGCTGGAATTCGGCAACACATTCCTGGTGCTCAATGACAAGCTCGAGCCACTGAAGAGTGTCCCGACCGGTCTGGCGCCGTACGGCGTGTCGTTCGACCGCAAGGGTGACCGGCTCTATGTCGCCACCTCGCGCTCGAAGGCGCTTGAGGTGTACGACGGAAAAACCTTCGAGAAGATCAAGGATGTCGCGCTGGAGGCGGACCGCTGCTGGCACTTCAGCTTCACGCCGGACGACAGCCGGATACTCGTGGCGTGCGGCCGTTCGGACGCGCTGGTCGTCGTCGATGCCGCCACGCTCGAAGTGAGCGGCCGTGTCGCAGACAAGAAGCTGCCCTGGGGGGTCGTCACCTGGCCGCGTTCGATGGGCAGCCTGGATCAGCCCTGATCGACCGGTCGGCACGAGGGGATGCGCGCGGGCCGTGCTTGCAACGTCCCCCGTTGTTCGACGACCGTATCGCGAGCATGGGTCGCTCCTGCAAAAAACCGTGACGCTGCATCCCTGCAGGAGCGAGCCATGCTCGCGATAACCCCACGCTGAATCGGCGCCC
>JAHRYN010000001.1:635590-635662 GCA_020621405.1 Betaproteobacteria bacterium | reverse complement strand
CCTGCAGGAGCGAGCCATGCTCGCGATAACCCCACGCTGAATCGGCGCCCGCCGTCGATCTACGTCCGTATC
>JAHRYN010000001.1:607609-635490 GCA_020621405.1 Betaproteobacteria bacterium | reverse complement strand
TGCATCCTTGTAGGAGCGAGCCGTGCTCGCGATAACCCCACGCTGAATCGGCGCCCGCCGTCGATCTACGTCCGTATCGCGACCATGGGTCGCTCCTACAAAACCGTTACGCTGCATCCTTGTAGGAGCGAGCCGTGCTCGCGATAACCCCACGCTGAATCGGCGCCTGCCGTTGATCGACGTCTGTATCGTGACCACGCGGTTGCTCCCGAACCGGATCGGTTCCCGGAACTGCAACATTGGGCGCTCAGACTTGATCGCTTGATCTTCTTGTCGTCGGGCGGACCAGCGAGTGGATGAACGCAGCATGCGGCTGCCGGACGGTCGGCGTCTGGCCTGGGCCGAATACGGTGATCCGTTCGGTTATCCGGTCATCCTCTGTCACGGCGTGCCCGGCTCGCGCCGACAGGTTCCGCCCTTCGATGCGCTGACCAGCGAACGCCACGCCCGGCTCATCGTGCCTGACCGCGCAGGTTACGGCCTGTCCGACATGCGTCATGGCTGGGGGCTGGCGCAGTGGCGCTGCGATGCGGCGGCGCTGGTCAATCATCTGAAACTCGGGGATTTCGCAGTCGGCGGCGTGTCCGGCGGCGCGCCGTTCGCCTGTGCGCTGGTGGCCGAATTCGGTGACCGGGTGTCGCGACTGGTGCTGGTCAGCGGTGTGTCTCCCGGCTACGGCACGCAGATCGGCCAGCAGCGGCTGCATCGGCTGGAGTACGCGCTGGTGCGCATGTCGATCGGTGCCCCGCTCCTTGCCCGGATGCTGATGGAACCGCTGGCGGCAGTCCTGTCGCTGTGGCCGCAGCTTTATGTGGCAGCGATACGTTCGCTGGTCGGTGACGCGGACCGCAAGGAGCTGTCACGAGCGGAAGTGAGCGACATGTTCTTCGACGATCTGCCACGCGCCGTACTGCAGGGCACGGCCGCCATCGTGCGCGACCTGGCGATCGCCGCGTCCGACTGGCAGCTGACGCTGCAGCACTACCCGGGTTCGGTGGAAATCGTGCAGGGCTGCGACGACCACATCGTGCCGGCCGACTGCGCGAGCCGGCTGGCCTTCCTGTTTCCGCAGGCCAGCGTCAGGCTGCTCGCCGGCGAGGGACATTTCTTCGTGTTCAGCCGCTGGAGCGAAATCCTGGCTGCATTGCTGACACGCCGCTGGCCTCACGAACAGTGAGTACGCAGAACGGGTAGTCCGATCAGACCACGAAACAGCGTTGCGGCTGTCAACGACCCGTCATTGCGGCGCCGTATCGTGGAGTCACCTCGGCCATTTCCCAACGGAGAACTCGATGTTCCGCTCTACGCTCATCGCTGCCGCGCTGCTGGCAGCCGGCTCGGCACACGCCCTGAACACCGGCGACCTCGCCTTCACATCCTTCAACGCGGACGAGGACGGCTGGTCCATGGTCACCTTCGTCAATATCGCCGCCAACACCACGATCTATTTCACCGACAACGAGTGGAACGGTTCGGCCATCGGCGCAGGCGGCGCCTTCAATACCGGTGAAAGCCATCACCAGTGGAACAGCGGCGCTTCCGTCATCGCGGCCGGCACGGTCGTCCGTTTCAGCGCGATTGATGTCGCAGCCCGTTCGGCTTCGATCGGCGTCTTCACCAGCGCGGCGGTGAGCGGTTCTTCGAACTTCGGCATCAACCAGACCGCCGATACCGTGTATGCATACCAGGGTTCGAACGCGACCAGCCCGACGGTTTTCCTGGCAGCCATTTCCAACGCGGTCAATTTTCCCAACGCTACCGAGGGGCAGCTTGCCGGTACCGGTCTGTCGCTGGGCAATGGTGCCGTGAGCCTGACGTCCAGCAGCGACTACGCCGAATACACCGGCCCGCGCTCGGGCCTGAACAGTTTTGCCGGCTACAAGTCGCTGGTGTCGGACAAGAGCCAATGGACCATCCAGGGCGACGGTGCGTTCGCCTCGACGGTTCCTAACACGGCAGCCTTCGCAGTTACCGCCGTTCCGGAGCCTTCGACCGAAGCCATGCTGCTCGCCGGCCTCGGCATGCTGGGCCTGATCGCACATCGCCGCATGCGCTGATACGCATCGGCTCGCCGTCGCACACATGGCCCGCATGTCGGGCCGTGTTTCTTTGTGCCGGCCACCCGGCGGCATCACTTCCCGGCCTTGTAGCCTGCCGACAGGGATTTGATGTAGGCGACGATCTTCCAGATCATGTCGTCCGGAATCGAACCGCTCCAGGACGGCATCACATTGGGCCCATTGACGCGGCCATTGGCGATGGTGTCGTGGATCACCTGCGGGTCCCAGGTTTCGCGCGTCTCGAACGAGCGCGTCTTGCCCGCCTCGCCGCGTGTGCCGTGACAGTAGGCGCAGGTCTGCACGAAACGGGTCTTGCCGGCCTGTATCCATTCGGGATTCTTCAGATCGTCCTCGCCGGGCGCCGCTGCCGTGCTGCCTTCGATGGCGGCCGGTGGCTTGCCGGGGTTTTCCTCTGCCTGTGCGGTCGTCGCGGCAAGGCCACAGGCGAGCACGAGTGCGGCCTGCAGCCGGGCGGCACGGAACAGGGCCGCGGAAACGGCGGGCTTGCCGTGTTCGGGAAATCGACGGGTCATTGTTTTTCTCGTCAGTGAAATGGAGGAGGGAGGGCAGAGCCCTCCCTCGCGGACCACGGACCGGCTTATTCCAGCGTGAAGGCGATCAGTGCGGCACCGCCGCGCTGCTGCTTGAAGGCTGGGAACAGACCGCCGGCGAAGGCCGGGAACAGCGAACCGAAGCCGGACGGCACCAGGATGTACTGCTTGCCGCCGGCCTTGTAGCTGATCAGGCCGGCGCGGATGCCGGAACCGACGTTGAACTTCCACAGCTCCTTGCCTGACTTTGCGTCATAGGCGTGCACCAGGCCTTCGCTGTCGCCGTTGAACACCAGGTTGCCGCCGGTCGCCAGCACCGAACCGAGGCCCGGCAGCGCGTAGTCGATCGACCATGCGGTCTTGCCGGTCAGCGGGTCGATGGCTTCGAAACGGCTGGATGCCTTGCCGCCCGGCGGCGCGACGAAGGCCAGTTCGGCGAAGTCGAAGTAGGGCGCCGAGAACGGCACGGCCTTCGGGTCCTGCTTGCCGACCTTCACCGCGTTGCAGAACTCGTGCGCATTGGTGTACCACAGCCCGGTCTTCGGGCTGTAGGCGCCGTGGTTCCAGCTGCGTGCACCGAGCACGCTCGGGCAGAGGGTCTTGTTCTCGGCTTCGCTCGGTTCGTTGCGGCCGATCAGTGCGCCGGTCTTCGGATCGACCGACTTGACCCAGGTGACGTTCTTCGCGAACGGCCAGACGTTTTCGACCTTGCCGGTCTTGCGGTCGAGCACGGTGACGAAACCACCCTTGTTCAGGTGGGTCATCAGCTGCTTGCCGCCCTTGTCTATCATCACCGTCTCGTAGGCCGAGTCGTAGTCCCAGACGTCGTGCGGGACTTCCTGATGGTGCCAGCGCAGCTTTCCGGTCTTCGGCTCGATCGCGAGCAGGGTGGCAGTGTAGAGGTTGTCACCCTCGCGCACGGCGCCGTTGAAGTCGGGTGCGGCGTTCGAGGTGCCGATGTAGTACAGGTCGTTTTCCGGGTCATACTGGCCGCTCATCCAGGCGCCGCCACCGCCGTGTTCGATGGCTTCCTTCGACCAGCTTGCCGGGTCGTCCCTGAGCGTCTCGAATTCCCAGATCCTTTCGCCGGTCGCCGCGTTGACGCCGTAGATGTGGCCGCGCTGGGCCAGGTCGCCGCCGGTCGGGCCGATGATGACCACGTCGCCGGCAACGGTCGGCGGTGACGTGAAGTTGCTGCCGGAGGTCTTGGCGGTGTCGACCAGCTTGGTGTCCCAGGCCTTGGCGCCGGTCTTCTGGTCAAGCGCGATCAGGCGGCCGTCCAGCGTGCCGAAGTACACCTTGCCGTGAGCCACTGCGACGCCGCGGTTGTACGAGGCGAACAGCAGCTTGGCGGTGATCGGATCCAGCTCGGTGAAGTAGCTCCACAGCTCCTTGCCGGTCCTGCCGTCGACAGCGAACACGCGGTTGTTGGCGGCGATGTAGTAGAGCACGCCGTCGATGGCCAGCGGCGTGGCCTGGAGCCCCTGCGCGATGTCACCCGGCTGGTGGATCCACGCGATCTTGAGCTTGCGGACATTGCTCGCATTGATCTGGTCGAGCGGGCTGTAGCGCCAGCCGCGATAGTCGCGGTGGTATTCCGGCCAGTCGCCCGACTTTGCCGCCGGTCCGCCGGCCAGTACGTCGCTGGCTGCGGCGAACGGCAGTATCGCGGCAGCCAGTGCCGCGATCAGGGTACGCCTGGTGGGTGCGTTGCTCGATGTCATTCAGGTCTCCTTTGTTGTTAGAAGTACTACACCGACTGAACCCCGTTGCGGGGTGCTTCGATACGCGAATGCTCAGGACCGGGCACGACGATAGCATCAATGGCTTGCGTGCCGGGGGATCCACTGAATACGAGTGAAATGCATTTTTTTGCTGCGTGATTTCTCGTTGCAACCGTACTTCGGGCGCGAAGCGGGCGGCATGTGACGCCGGCCATGTTTCTTGCCGGGCGGTCGATCAAGTGGTTTGCCGCGCCGGTATCTGCCCGGCAGATGCAGTTCGTGCCATCAGCATGCCCATGAGTCGCCGTCCCGGCGATCGATGGCGTGACGGCTGATCGGGCGACGCGATGGCAGCGCACACGGAACGGATGACTGTTGCTGTTTCGCCCACGGATGCAGGCGATGGGAGGCACGCCACCAGACTGTCCGGATCATCGAGAAACGCCCTGCGAGACGTGGAGTAAAGACTCATGACGCCCTCGATGTCTGAACAGCTGGATCGGTGATTGAAGCGTGTTTACTGCAGCCTTGTTACGCCGCTTGCCCGGGCGGAGAGGCCCGCAGGCGTGCAAGGTTTTCCAGCACGGATTCCGGCTGCTGCGTTGCCGGGATTTCCGCAAAGTAGAACTGTCCTGCTTCCAGCGCCGGCAGCGCCTCGCCACCCCAGAGGGCGGCACTGACGTCCCGGCCGGTTGATGCGGGTACCGGCACCCGGACTGTCGGCGAGATCACCGCGTCGAAGTCAGGCAGTGCCGGCGAAGCCAGCGCTGCATCGCCCTGCGGACGCAGGGCGATGGACCAGCGGTAGTGCCGGGTGACGTTGATCAGCGGGCGATAACGCTCGATGTCGGTCTCGCCCATGCTGGCGTCGTCCGGATGTTCTTCCAGCAGGATGCCGCCGACCGGATGGGCCGACACCGAACGGATCAGGTCCGCCATGTACATGGCGGCATCCTCGATGCCGTCCGGGTCCAGCTCGATGTCGGTGCGGCCGGCCAGTTCGTTGGCGTGATACAGCCAGTGCTTGGGCGAGGGCATCGCCAGCACCAGCGGTGTCTGCCCGCGAAGATTGGCCAGCACCGCCTCGACGATCTCGGCCAGCAGCAGGCGCGGCTCGTCCTGTTCCAGCAGCTTGCGCAGCGGGAAGGACAGCCGCTTCTTCGAACCCATCTCGGTGCGCACCTCGGGGTGGCGCACCAGCCATGAATCGAAGAGCTCGCCGACTTCCACCACGGCCACGTCGGGCCGCAGCAGACCCTGGGCCTGCGAGAAGTACGCCAGATACTGCGCACCGCTCATCCAGGGGTCGCCACCTTCACCCAGCAGCAATCGCCGGGTGTAGGCGGACGACTTCAGCCAAACCTTCAGACCGTTGCCGCCCCAGTAGCCGGGCAGAACATCGGCGAGACTCTGACTCATTGCTTTTCACCTCCCATGGCACCCAGTGCAGCCAGACGGGCTTCCAGTTCGGCAATCCGCACGTCCTTCGGGTGGGTCATGTAGTTCGGACGCGGCGTGCTGGCATCGCGGAACTTGTCTGCGCTGCCCATGTACAGCTTGGTCACGTCGTCGCCCCAGCAGCCGAAGTATTGCAGATGCGACGGCGGCGTCGGCTTGTTCCAGGTCTTGATGAACTCGGCGTACGGCACGCTGCGGGCGATCCGGGCCTTGCGTTCCTCGTCGCGGGCGGCAGCCGTGGCTTCCTGGTTGATCGCCAGCGTGACCGGGTCGAACTTGACCTTGTACAGACGCTCGGCGACACCCTGCGAGATCAGGCCTTCCTCGATGTCGCGGATGACGCCGGCCGGATCGCGTTCCAGCAGGTCGCCGTAGCCGGCACCCGCACCCTGCGAAATCATGAACAGCTCACCGCGCTTCGAAATCTCGAAGCCCATGCCCATGTGATAGGTGCTGTAGCTGGCGCCTTCGAACGGCCGTTCGTTCATGATCTCTTCGATCGAGTGCTTGAACTTCGACGGATCGTTCTGCAGAACGTCGTAGACATCCACGCCCTTGACCTTGGACAGCGGGTAGCAGCCGCAGGCGTAACCGCCGAACAGGCCCTGGATCGGCGGAATCTTCGCACCCTGGGCGGTGGTCATGAAGCCCCACTGCTCGGAGTCCTTGGTTGCCACGATCATGGTGTAACCCTGGCCGCCGCGGTACTTGCCCGGAGCGATCGCGTCACGCGTCATCTTCTTCGACACGAGTTGCAGGAAGGGCACGTCTTCCTCGTTCAGCTCCTGCTCGCCGATGTCCGCCATGGTGGCGAAGATCGGGGCGAGTGCGTGTTCGCCGTCCAGATCGGCACGGGCGCCGCCACCCATGCCGTTCAGGTCGGCACACAGGTTGCCCAGCGTTTCGCCGTGCTGGCTCACACCGCCCCAGATGAAGGTGTTGATCATGTTGAAGGTCGGCGCATGCACCTTGGTGTACTTCTCCGGGCAGCTGTAGAGGAACTTGGCTACGGCGTGCTGGCCGGCGGTGAAGCCGGTGAAGATGGACATCAGGGACTGCGAGTTCGGCGCGTCGTACGAGCAATTGACGATCGAATGCGGATCGGTGATCACTTCGATCGGCGCGAACGCGGCCTGGCCGCGCGGCAGGTCAGGCCACACGTAGCACAGGAAGACCTGCGCCAGCATGCCCTTCAGACCGGCCACGATGGTGTTGGTGGCGCGATTCGTGAATTCCGGGCTGGAGCCGCGGAAGTCGAAGATCAGCCGGTCGCCGGTCTTGGTCAGCTTGCAGTTGATCTTCACCACGCAGTTCTCGCGCAGCGTCGAGTCCTGGATGATGTAGGTGCGCACCGTCATGTCCGGCCATTCGCTGACACGGCGCTTCACTTCGGCACGGACGTTTTCCATCGTCGTGCGCAGCGTTGCGATCAGGGCGCTCGGGCCGTCGGTGTTCAGCGTTTCCTCGATGCGCTGCTTGATGCGCAGGCAGGCGAACAGCTTCACCTTCATGTCTTCGTACTGCAGCTTGGGCTCGCGCACCGAGTTCTGCAGGAAGGTCAGGATGTCGCGCTTGATCTGGTAGTTCTCGACCACCTTGAACGGGCACATCTTGAGGCCTTCGTCGGACGGGCTTTCGGCCATCGACGGCATGCCGCCCGGCTCGATCGCGCCGTTTTCGCCTTCATGCACGGTCGAAGCGACCCAGCACACCAGCTTGCCCTTGTGGAAGATCGGCAGAATCATCGACTGGTCGGTGTTATGGACGTTGCCGTAACGCGAGTCGTTGTGGATGAAGCCGTCGCCTTCGCGCACGCCCACCGTCGGCTCGTTCACCCAGTTCTTGATGATGAACTTGATCGGGTGGTGCACCAGCGCCGAGAAGATCAGCACGCCGCCGGCACTGGCAATCGCCAGGTCACCCGAGGCCGAATACACCCCGGTGATGATGTCGCCCCACTTGGCACCCGGTGCGGCACCCATCTGTTCGACCATTTCGTAGCCTTCGTCGCAGCCCGCCTGGATGCGGTCGCGGATCTTGGCCACGGTGTGCGCGTCGCTGATGCCCTTCATCGCGGCGTCTTCCTCGGCGCTGCGCGGCATCAGGTCGTGGTTCTGCATGATCTCCGGGTCGGGACCCAGGAACAGCGTGGTGTCGTTCAGGAACTTCTTGATCAGCGCCACATCTTCGGCGCTTGGCGTCTTCGACGCCACCTGCGTAGTCTTTTCGCTCATTTTCAATCCTGTCATCTGTATGGGTTGGATCGGGGTGCCCGCGCGCTCAGTCGCGCAGGAACCAGGACGCCCCCTGTTTTGCGGCGACGAAAGTCCAGCCCGGGTCCACCAGGAAGGTCGTGACTTCCGAGGCGACGATGGCCGGGCCGGCGATGTGCATGCCGGGTTCGATCGCATCGCGGCTCCACACCGGCGTGTCGAAGGCACCTTCGTGACCGACGAAGTAGCACTTGCGGCGGCTGGCGGGTGCCGGCGGTGCCGTGCGCTGCTCGGCCGGAACTGGCTTGATGTTCTCGAACTTCACCGTCTCGTGCTTGACATAGGCCGCAACACGGATGGTGTTGATGCGGATGCCGGCTTCCGGTGCCTGCGAGCCTTCGCCGAAGCGCTTGCCGTAGTCGTTGGAGAACTGCGTGATGATGGCCATCACGTCGCTCACGCCATGCACTTCATGCTGCGGGATGACGGCCGTGGTCTGCACCAGCTGGTTGCCGTAGCGCATGTCCAGCTCGAGGCTGTGGCACACGTCCTCGCGCGGAATGCCCTGACGCTGCAGATCCTGCGTGCCCAGTTCCTTGAGCTCGGCCACGATCGCGTTGAAACGGGTGTAGTCGTCGAACACGTGACGCGTGTTCGAGTCGTACAGCACCATGTACAGCGACTGTTCGTGAATGTGCAGCTGATGCATGTTGCCGGCGCCGACGGCCGAGAACACCGAGCTCAGCGGGGGAGCCAGGATCTTGTCGATGTTCAGGTTCTTCGCGATGCCGCAGCAGTGCAGCGGGCCGTTGCCGCCGTAGGCCAGCATCGTGAATTCCTTCGGGTCGTAACCACGGGCACGCAGTTCGGTGAACAGGCCGTTGGCCATGTTGTCGTCCACCTTTTCGCGGATCAGCAGAGCCGCTTCGATCACGTCGCAGTCGAGGTCGTCGCACAGTGCGTCCTCGACGGCTGCCTTGGCGCGACGCGGGTTCAGCGGAATCGAGCCGCCAGCGTAGTTGGCCGGGTCGAGGTAGCCGAGCAGCAGGTCGGCGTCGGTCACGGTCGGGTTCATGCCGCCGCGGTCGTAGCAGGCAGGGCCGGGGTCTGAGCCAGCCGATTCCGGTCCGCACTTGACCGTGTTGTACATGCGGTCATAGCTGGCGATCGAGCCGCCACCGGCACCCAGGGTCACCAGGTGCACCATCGGAACGGATACCAGCCAGCGGTCGATAACCGGGTTGAAGTCGTAATGCTTGATGCCGCCCTCGACGACGATACCGATGTCGTAGCTGGTGCCGCCCATGTCGGTGGCGACCACATTGCCCAGGTCGCACTGCATGGCCAGGTGTTCCGAGGCAGCGATGCCCGACACCGGACCGGAGTGGATGGTCTGCAGCGCGTCGGTCGAGTTCAGCTGTGCCATGCCGCCGGAGTTGTGGATCACCAGCATCGGCTTTTCGTACTTGTGCGCGCGCAGGTTCTGCTCCAGCGCCGACAGCGCGTGGTACATGGTCGAGTGCAGGTAGCCATCGACGACGGCCGAGGTGGCACGCACGTACTCGCCCTTGCGGCCGGCGACCTGGTGCGACAGGATGATCGGGATGGCGCCCAGCAGGTGCGACGGGTATTCCTCGAGCAGGATTTCCTCGATGCGCTGTTCGTGCTCCGGATTCACCACCGCGTTAACCAGTGCCACGACGATGATTTCCGCGCCGCGGTCCACCAGTTCGCGGATCTGGATGCGCACGTCGTCCTCATCCAGTTCCATGACCAGCTTGCCCTGGAAGTCGAGGCGTTCACGCACGCCGCGGATCATGTGTGCCAGTACCAGCGGCTCGGGGCGCTGGGCGTTCGGCAAGTCCTGCTGGCCGAGGTTGTCCAGACCTTCGCCGTAGCCGCGGGCACGGCTCAGCGGAACCGTTGCTTCGAAACCGGCGGTGACCAGCATGCCGATCTTCGGACCCTTGTGTTCGATCAGGGCGTTGGTGCCCAGCGTGGTCGCATAGCGGACCGAGTCGACCTGGGACAGGATTTCTTCCAGTTCCAGACCGAGGACGTGATAGGCCTTGCTCAGTGCTTCGTTGAAGCCCAGTGCGAGGTTATGGTGGGTGGTCAGGGCCTTCGCCTCGATGTACTTGCCGTCCCACACCACGAAACAATCGGTGAACGTGCCACCGATATCAACTGATACGCGCCTCATGCTATCTCCTCAATTCGTTCGTACTGGCGTACTGGGCCACTGCAGGCCCGCACGCCGGCAATACATCCGGACTCAGTGGCCGTGACCCTTGTCGGCTGCCACGGCGGGTCCGACGACCGGCGTCTTCTGCTCGCCGCGCTTGGCCCACTGGGCCTTCAGCGCCGGCAGATCCGGTTCCATGTCGTACAGCGGCGGGTGGCCCGGGATGGCGTATTCGGTCTCGACCTGGGTGCCGCAGGACGGGCAGCAGAATTCGAGGATGCGCACCCATTCCGGATCGGGGCTGAAGGTGAAGCGGTACTTTTCCGGATCGAGGATCGGCGGATGGATTTCGCGCGGGTCGCGGTTGTTCACCAGCAGACCTTCCTTGTAGCTCTTCTTGGCCGAGCCGATCACGTGGTCGCACACGCGGCACTCCCAGTTTTCGGTCTCCAGGTCGATGCGCAGATATTCGGTCATCAGTACTTTCATTTGTTTCAGCCCTTCCTGTTCAGCATGATGTCGCCTGCGTCGCTGATGACGAAACTCCAGCCATCCAGCACGCGGCAGGTAAAGTAGTCTTCTTCCAGAATCGCCGGTCCGGCGGCCTGGTCGCCGGCCTTGAGCTGGCTCAGCTTGTAGACCGGCACGTCGACGCGTCCCTTGTCGCGGATCAGCACGTTGCGCGTGCCGTCGGACTTGGCAGCTGCGCCGGCTGTGAAGTGCGCGGTGGAGGCGCCTTCCTTGCGCAGCGACTTGACGGCGCGCAGTTGCAGTTCGACGGCGACAGCCTTGGCCAGCGCGGCCGGGAAGGCCGGCTTGCCGGAGATGGCGTGCGTGACTTCGCTGCCATCGCTGTTCTCGCCCACGAGCGATGCTTCGACTTCATATTCACCGGCGCCGAAGCCTTCGGCGAACATGTCGCGCGATGCCTTGACCTTCAGCGCTTCCAGCGCATCGGCCAGCGCCTGATCGGTACGGTCGGTCAGCGTGACGGCGTAGCGCTGCGAAATATCGCAGGCGCCGATGCCGAAGGCGCTGAACACGGCGGCCAGCTTGGGCACTGCAACCTTGTTGATGCCGGCTTTTTCGGCGACACCACAGGCGTTCAGCGGACCGGCGCCACCGAAGGCCAGCATCACCGTGTCCTTGGAGATCTTGGTGAAGCGGTGCAGTTCGACCGCGATCTTGTCTTCGTAGGCGTGTTCCATCTGCAGCAGCGCGTCGTCGAGGCTGATGCCGAGCGGCTGCGCGATGTTGACCGACACGGCGGTTGCCGCGCGGTCAAGGTCGAGCGACATGCCGCCGCCGAAGTAGGACTTCGGATCGAACAGGCCGTTGAGCAGGCTGGCGTCGGTGATGGTGGCTTCCTTGCCGCCACGGCCGAAGGCGGCCGGGCCGGGGACTGCGCCGACGCTCTCCGGGCCGATGACGACGCGGCCATTGACCACCTTGATGATCGAGCTGCCGCCGGCACCCGCGCTCATGATTTCGCACAGCGGGAAGGACACGCTGATGCCTTCGACGTGGCCGCGCTGGATTTCCGCGACCTTGCCGTTCAGGCACTGGCCGATGTCGGTGGTCGTGCCGCCGACGTCGATGCCGACCACGTCGGACATGCCGTACAGCTTGGCGAAGGACTTCATGCCTTCCATGCCGCCGCGCGGGCCCGAGCTGTAGGTCTTGATCGCGACCGTCTTGGCCACGCGCGAGGCGTCGCCGTCGTTGCGGAAGATCAGCAGCGGGTTCTTGGTGCGATAGTCGCGCAGACGCTTTTCCGCGTTGAACAGGAACGCTTCCATCGCCGGGTGGAGGAAGGAATTGATCAGCGAGGTCCAGGTGCGGCGCACTTCGTCGCGGTCGGTCGACAGGTCGCTGCCGTACAGGATGGGCACTGCGCCGAGCAGGTGGCGCGGGTACTTGCGCAGCGCGACCTTCTTGAAGCAGTTTTCCGCCTTCATGAAGTCGGTGCCGCTGAAGCTCACCACCAGGCGGCTGGCGCCGGTTGCAGTCAGCTTGTTGATCGCCTTGACCACTTCGATTTCGGCGTTCGGGCCGGTGACGTCGGCGCTGTCGAGGAACACGACGCGGTCACCGACCAGGGCTTCGTACACTTCCGGGTCATGCTCGGCCAGGCGGACCGGCAGGTCACGCGACTTGGCGTCGATGATCAGGCCCAGACGGGGGCCCTTGCGTTCGCAGATGGCGTTGGTGCCCTGCGTCGTGGAATAGCGGATCAGGTCGACTTCTTCGAGCAGACGCTTCACGTCCGCCGCGCCGTAGATGACTTCCGACGCCTTCTGCAGGCCGTCGAAGAAGCACTTGCTCAGGTCGTACGGTGTCGTGAGCACCTTGGTCTTTTTGACGGCACCGTCCGTCATGATGCAGATATCGGTGAGCGTGCCACCGTTATCGATGTTGATTTGCACTGCCATTCCCCATTACCTCCCGCCATCCATTCGTGGATCAAGACTGCTTCTAAGAAGATCAGAAATCGATACGGACGCCTCACGCCACCGGGTGAGCCTCGTGGCTCATGATCGGAGGGACGTCGGGCGTCGTGCCAGGATTTCCTGGTTAGCGCTAAGGCAAGCCGTGTGCCACGAAAACAAAACTTATAAATAGTTGATTTATAAGTTAATTGTCGTTTCGTAACGCCGCTGGACATCAGGACGGTTGTTCGCTAACCGGACGGTCGTTCGATTCGTTTTCGATGTTGCGTTGCAGCATGGGCCGCGGTCAAAAGCGCGGCGTTCCGGCTGTTTGCCGCGGTCGGACCGATCCTGCATGACAGGAGATCGAAGATGCGGGGGCGGGGGATGGCGGCGCTTCGGTGCTCCGCCGGTCCTGCTCGGTGGGTTGACCACCGGCCAGTGGCCGGTGGCGCGAAGGCTCAGGAGCCGCTCTTGCCCGTTGCGGCGGGCGCCGCGGAGAAGCGGCGCGCCTGGACGACCCAGCCGTCGATCTCGAGGCCACCGGCCGCCGTGACCGGCATGCGCTGCGACAGCCAGCAGCGGGTCGGCAGGAAGGGGCTGGCGGCGACTGCCCGCGCGGCGGCCGCGTTCGGCGGCAGGTGGGCGAGCATGGTGCGGATGATGTCCTCTTCCTCGGCCCCGAGGTCGCGCGTGATGAACACCAGACGCCCGTGATGGTCGTCGAACGGACCGCCAGCCGGCCAGGCCGGCAGGCGCAGTGGCGGGTAGGCGACGTTCTGGACGCACTGGATCACCTGCGGCAGGTCATCGCCGGCGACGCTCATCAGACCTTTCACACGCAGCAGCCGCGGGCCGTAGCTCTCGAGGATGCGGCCCATGGCGACCGCGAAGCCGTACCAGGCGACCGGCGTATCGAAGCGCACGACGAAGCTCGATACCGAATCGTCGTGCCGGCGCGTCTGCGGGCGCGGTGCCGGCTTGTTGTTCAAGCGCATCGGGGCAGCGGCTTCGGCTTCGCGGGCGCGCTCTTCGAGTACCTGCTCCTCGCCCAGCCATGCCGCGACATCGGGCAGCTTGCCGGCGGTCGAGTAGATGCCGCTGCCGAACAGCTGGTCGGGATTGACCTGGCCGTTTCGCACTTCCAGCCGCAGCGCTCCGGGATTGAGGGTGTCGAGCCGGGCATCCAGATCGGCACGCGCGGCCGGGTCGGCCAGGTCGCACTTGGTGATCAGCAGGCGGTCGGCCATCGCGACCTGGCGCACCGCTTCCTGGTGGCGGTCGAGCTGCGACAGGCCGTGTGTCGCGTCCACTGCGGTGAGCACGCTGTCGCAGACGTAGCGCGCCGATACGAAGCGCTCCTCCATCAGCGTGTAGATGACCGGCACTGGATCGGCCAGCCCCGTGGTTTCAATGACGACCCGGGTGATCGGCGGGATTTCCCGCTTCGATGCCCGCTGGTGCAACTGCTTCAGTGCCGCGATCAGATCGCCCTGCACGCTGCAGCACAGACAGCCGGAATCGAGCAGCACCATGGTGTCGTCGAGTTTCTCCACCAGATGATGGTCGATGCCGACTTCACCGAATTCGTTGATCAGCACGGCGGTACCCGCCATGTCAGGATGCTTCATCAGCTGGTTCAGCAGCGTGGTCTTGCCGGCACCGAGGAAGCCGGTCAGCAGGCTGACCGGAATCCGGTCCACCGGAGCGCTTCCGGTACGTGCGTGCGAAGGGATGTAACGGTTCATCAATGTCTCCGATGGTTCCGGCGATGCCCGTCGTCGGAACGGGGTGCGCGCCGCCGGTTTCCGGCAGCGGCGCTGACTGTTGCGGGGGGCCGGCCGATCTGCGTGGTGGCGGCGCTCATCCGGGGGCGTTGCGTGGTGTCCAGGCTGCCCGGCGTGGGGCTCGACGGGCAGCGATGGCGCCGGCACCGGAAGGTGTGGTGCATGCTGTCGGCGAGTGCCATCGCGCATCAGTCTAAAGCCTGCGCGCACGGAAAACGAGGGGCCGTCAAGGTCGCACGCGCGGTTTTCCCGCGGTTTTCCGATTGCGCCGGGTGCCGGCTGGTGCGGTGTGCGCCCGTACGACGTCCGTGGCAAGCCGTTTCCCGGGAGTGCCGGTTGGCCGCACCCTGCGGGCGTAGTACGGACGCACGGACTTTGGTATAAAGAACGCTGCACAACTTTTGTCCAGCCAGGCGGATGGCGCTGGCCAAAGCTGTCGCGACACCGATTGAAATGCTCTTTCTGCCTTGGTCTGCATGCCCGGTTCTGGCGGCGTCAGACCGTGCCAGGCGAAAGACCGGACGGCCCGGCAACCGAACAGGATTCACGCCTTGCTGTCGTACCGATCCGGTGCGGCTGCGGAATCCGGATTTTCCGGAACACGCCGAACCGGCGCTGTCCGGACGGATCACACGAGATGACTGCGCAGCGAATATCGCGGATGCGGTCCGACTGAAGGAATTTGGGGGGAGTATGGCTTCGGCAATTCCTGGCCAGTTGTTTTCCGTGCCGGAAAACGATCGCCACATCATGGCGTCTTGGGAACGTTTCCTGAGCGGAGACGAGGGCGGATCCGACGCCTTGCGTCGCCTGATCGACGACTCCTGGCGCCGGTGCCACGGCGCCAGCGTCGATCCGGCGATCTACCAGGCGCCGCCGCCGATCAAGGAAAATTCGCTGCACTCGCTGCAGACCGAATGCAGCGAACTGCTGACCGCGAGTACGCCGGTCATGGCGTCGGCGCGCGATTTCCTGGCCGAGACCGGAACGGTCATGGTGCTGACCGACCAGAGCGGCACCATCCTGAATCTGGAGGGCGACGTGTCGACGCGTGGCGCCGCCGAGGACGTGCATCTGCTGTCCGGCGCCAACTGGAGCGAGCTGGCCTGCGGCACCAATGCGATCGGCACCGCGCTGGCGGTCGGGCATGCGGTGCAGATCCACTCGGCCGAGCACTACTGCGCCGGCATCAAGCGCTGGTCATGCGCGGCGACCGTGGTGCGCGATCCGTACGACAAATCCATTCTGGGCGTCGTCGACGTGTCGGCGCTGACCGAGTCCTACAACCGCCTGAGTCTGGCGCTGGTCATGGCCACCGCCGGCCGGATCGAGAACCGGCTGGCCAAGCTGGAACTGGATATCCGCTACCGGCTGCTCGAAGGGTGCGTGGACCGGTTGTCCAGCGTGACCTCGGACGGCGTCATCGTGTTCGACCGACGCGGCCGGGCGATCAAATCCAACGGGCGGTCGTCGGCCGTGATGGCCGACCTCGGCATCGGTCCCAGTATTTTCGGGCCGGACGGTCTGGCTTCGCTGTCGCTGCGCTGGGAAAAGGGCAAGGAAACGCCGGACGAAATGCCCGACTGGGTCCGTCGCGAGTGGCTGGAGCCGGTGATCGAGAATGGCGAGCACATCGGTACCGTGCTGACGCTGCCGAGCCGGCGCGGCTCGCCGCTGACGGGCAGCCGGAGCAGCGTGTCCGCAGCGGCCATCGAACCGGCCGACAAGAGCGGGTTCGAACGGGCGATCGGCAAGTCGCCGGCGCTGATGCAGGCGATCGGCCGCGCCAAGCAGCTGGCGAAGTCCCGCGTGCCGGTGCTGCTGCTGGGCGAGACCGGCGTCGGCAAGGACGTGTTCGCGCGCTGCATCCACGAATCCGGCGCCTCGAAGGATGCGCCCTTCGTCGCGCTCAACTGCGGCGGCTTTTCGCGCGAGCTGCTGACCAGCGAACTGTTCGGCTATACCGAGGGTGCGTTCACCGGCGCCCGGCAGGGCGGGGCCATCGGCAAGATCGAGGCGGCCAATGGCGGCACGCTGTTCCTCGACGAAATCGGCGAAATGCCGCTCGATCTGCAGCCCCACTTCCTGCGCGTGCTGGAAGAAGGCGAGGTCTATCGCCTGGGCGAGAACAAGCCGCGCAAGGTGAATTTCCGCCTGATCGCCGCGACCAACCGCGATCTGCGCAAGGAAATCCAGTCCGGCGGCTTCCGCATGGACCTGTTCTACCGTGTCGCAGTCACCAGCATCAGCATTCCGCCGCTGCGCGAGCGGGCTGAGGACATTCCGCTGCTTGGCGAGCATTACCTGACGCTGCTGTCGCAGCGTCACGGCATGGACGTCCGGACGCTCTCACCGCACGTCATCAAGGCGCTGCAGCAGTACGCCTGGCCGGGCAATATCCGCGAATTCCGCAACGTGATGGAAAGCATGCTGCTGACCTCGCAGGACGCGCGGCTGACCGAAGACGACCTGCCGCCGCACCTGCTGTCGCCATTGCAGACGGCGCCGGTGCCTGCTGCGGCACCCGAAGCCGAGCCGGTTGCCCTCATCGATGAACCGGCGCTGAGCAACATCGAAAGCGCCGAACGCGACGTCATCCTGAACGCGATCAGCAAGTACAGCGGCAACATGACTGCCGTCGCACGCGAGGTCGGCATCGCCAAGAGCACGCTCTACGTCAAGCTCAAGCGCTTCGGCATCGACGAAAAGCTCAAGCGCTTCGGCCTGGAGGGGCTGCTCGCGGGCGCGCGTGACCGGGCGCGCTGAACGCCAGTCCGGAAACACCGTCCTCAGGCCCGATCCACTGGTTTTTCCGGCTGATCGGGTTTTTTCCGCCTGCGCTTTCTTCCCCGTCGGTCGGTACGGCTGCCTCAGCGCTCCCGCGCGGCCTCATGCCAGGCCCTGCGTACCCGCGCAATACTCTGTAACCGTCCGTGTGCCGGGCAGGATTTCTGCGTTTGACAGCAGCATGCGGGCACTGGCCGTTTTGATGGCATTCACCAGATCATTCGCTGCGATTGCGGCCGGAGCGCCGAAGATCGCAACGGTGCGTGTGACGATTCAGGGTGGTAACAGCCGCCACGGGATCAATCCTTCCCGAAAGATTGAAGAGATCAATGACGGCCGTTGCACATGCGGATGAACCACTGCGGTTCAATCCGCCGATACACACATTCGAAGCCTTTCCAGTCGCTGGGTAGATGGTTGAGGGTGGGGAGCGCGCGTTCTTTGTGTTGAATCGTCGCTACACCTTCTTTTTCGTGGAATTGGTAGCCAAGAAGCTCAGCACCTGGAAACTTGCCGCCCACGACGCTGAGTGGCTCAAACAGTTCGCCGTTCTCGACTCGCGGAACCTCCGGGAAGAAGTAGTAGTCCTTCCAAATCACGCCATAGAGCCACGTGTTCCAGTAGTGCCGTTCAGAGTCCCCACGGTCAGGGTGGTTAATTCGTGGAGTCGTCGCGGGTCGAATGCGCAGTTCACCGCACTTATGCACCCATCCTTCCCTGGCGCTCCGCCCCGACAGCAGGGCTTCGTGGTGCCGGATTGCCGTTTCAACCGAATAGGGATCGGGATGCCAGCATCCCGAGGCATCGACGCCATCAATCCCCGCCCGCCTGAAGAGTTCCAGCGTATCGCCCTCCCGGTACCAGAATGCGGAGCTCTTGTCCGGTGCGCGCGGGTACGCCCGGTAGCGGCGCACCACTTCGACAAAGTCAGCCCGGTGCGCCTTGAAGTTCTCGATCATCTCTTCGTCGTTGGGCAGCGGGTTCCAGACCCACAAGTACCCGTACACGACGGCGGCAACCCCGGGCAGCAAGAGCCAGGGCAGGTATCTCGTCATGCGAGTGATTTCCGTTTTGGGTTTCACGACCATGAGGCGGTCTCTTGCGCGTTTTTCAGGTGGATCATCAATCGTGGTCAGTCCCGAATTGTTCGGTTTTTTTATGGAATAAATATTCAATCGGGTGGCGCGTCGATAATGCTCGTCGGTTGTTTTTTTATTGTCTTATATTTCCTGCTGAATAATCCGTTACTACTCTGTGTCTTACCGCTTTCTCAACTGTCTTCTTGTTCTTAGATATATTCTCGGATACCAAGAGTTTTTTATATCTGTGTAGCCCGCCTTGCGAACTGTCAATTGAGTTCTCTTTTGGACCCAACATGGGCCGCACGCTCTCCTTTCCCTTGCTTTCCCGGAGCATCTCGACGATCGCCATCTTCAATTGTTCGACATCAAAGAATCCACCAGCCTGCTGCGCGGCTCCTCTGATATAAACTCCGTGGCCGGAGCGGTATTCGATGCGCCCAGCGGGAGACAATAAGGCGCAGGCCACGTTTCACTTCCAAAGCAGGAGAAAACATCAGAATCTGCCCCGAATTACAGTCGTGGCTTTTCGTCTTTTTCAATGGCTGAAGTTTGCAACTGGGATCGGTGGGCAAGGCCCGCAGCTTCGAATTCTCGAAGCTTCTCGCTGACAAGATCTGCCATGGAAACGATATGAGAGATGTCGTCGCGAATGAAATAGATATCGATCATCAGCGTCCGCGCCCAGGGGAAGCTAAGATGGCAGCCCTGCCAAATTGGACCAGGGTCGTCGCTACAATGAATGAAGTACTTGACCTGATTTTTTTCGATTAACTCTTAATAAACAGTATCCTTCATGGGCTTGTTGGCCCCCTTTTTTCGAGCTTCCACAAATTCCGATCCAAATTTCGACAAATCTTTCTTTGCTTCATCGTCGCTATATGGCAGCGCAAGTCTTCGAAATCGGCGCAATCCTTGGGGGGCTTGATCCGACGGCTCTTCGGTGAACGGAAAACTCCACATGCGGCTAGCGGGTACTTCATGGAAACGCTCGCGGTAGGTTCCCACTTGATTTCCTTCAATGGAAATAAGCAGTTTCTTACCGGGGCCGGCCGCCCAGTACATTTCTTCATGTCTTGCCTGGCTCCAGGGTTGAACATCAGGTACGGTGGCATGTAAGGCAATACTTCCAATCGAACCATCGGTTGAGTTCCGGCTGAATCCTGTTAACCAGGTTTTTTCCGGAATAAGGAATGCCGTGTCATCAATCGGGATGTAGGAAACACCATCTTTGCTTACGACTGGATTGGGCGGGCGTGGCGTCTTCTTGCAACCGTGGAGAATGGAGGTGAGGCAAATGGAAATTGCGAGACAGAGTAGTATCCTGAAGGCGTTTTTTACAGGATATGAATTGAGGTTGTTCATGGTTTTTTGATTTGTTTTGTGCTCGTTTTTTTGAATTTATTTCAGCGTGGTTTTTTTGGTACGTTGCTAGACATTGTTGCTTCGGTTGTCACGTTCAAATTGATGGCGGTGCTGAAACGACCGGTTTTGAGCCGCAGCGAGCACGCGGATTCGTGCAGGGTCGAGCGCTTTACAGCGGCAGGAACTGGCGGGCGACGAGGGGGGGGCGAAGGGCTGCCGGTCTAGCGCGCTCTGGTTGTCGAGCAGCCATAGGCGTTCGTCGTGTCCGATTTCGTCCTGGGGAGGCATGTGTGGCAAACCGGCTCACGGCTATACGGTGGCTGTGAGTATGTGACGAAATTCGCCATTCGCATATATACGACTGAAGTATCAAGGGGGGCTTTCGCCCCCGATTTTTCGGGACGGCCCTCTTTTTTCGCGCGAAGGGTTTTGTGCGCCGCCGCCTGATCGCCGCTACCGGCGCAAGCCACTGCCGTGCCACAGGTCACGCCCCTGCAACATTTGCTTGCAACAATGGCCGCCTGTATCGCAATCCGTCCGGCGGCAGGCATTCCTGCGGGCAAGGTCAGCCGCGGGTTCCGCATCAACGATGGCCTGAAGGTCGCACCCGGCTCCCGCGTTCCATGAAAGATCCGCTCGCGCAGGAACAGATCGACGTGCAGCTGTTGCTGTTCACGATCGAAACATCGATCCGGGTGGTGAAGCGCTTCCAGTTCTTCCTGTGGGCGCAGGGCTCGCTGCAGACCTTCCTGCCGCACGAGACACTGCTGTGCGCCTGCGGTGATCTGGAGCGCGGCAGCTTCCGGGCGTCGGTGTTCTCGCGTTCGGTGCTGGCGCCGGATGTCGAGGCCAGGCTGACCGACCCTGCCGGAGGACTGATAGGCCGGCTGATCGAGGACTGGCGCGAGGGAGCACGCGAACCGCTGGTGCGTGACGGCCGGGGGCGCTCCCGGGACGGCAGCGCCCAGGCGTTGCGCGCGCTGGGTGTCGATCATGTGCTGGCGCATGGTTGCCGGGAGGCGCGTGGCGAACAGTCCACCTTCTTTGCACTGCTCGGTCTGCCGGCGGCGCCGACCGTCGAGGACGCACGCCGGATCGAGTTGCTGATGCCCAACCTGCATCTGGCGCTGCTGCGCATCACCGAATTCGAACGCGCCGAGTCGGGCGATCGCGCATCGGCACGGCCGGCGCTGCCGGCCACGCTCAGTGCGCGCGAACTGCAGGTGCTCGACTGGGTGCGCGAGGGCAAGACCAACCAGGAAATCGGGCAGATCCTCAACATCAGCCCGCTGACAGTGAAAAACCATATCCAGAAGATCCTGCGCAAGCTCGACGTCACCAACCGGGCACAGGCGGTGGCGCGGCTGGCCGCGCTGCGGCCGCACGACGCCGGTCTGGAAAGCATCCGGGGCAATTGATGAGATACCGAACCGTACACCTTGCGCCGGCGCTGCGCCGCGCATTGCTGGCCTGCAGCCTGATCAGTACCGTGTCGCCGGCGCAGGAGCTGCCTGCCGAGTGGCAGGGCGCCATCGTCGAGCCGGCGCGCCCGCGTGCCGTAGTGCCGGCGACCGCCATCGAATACGCAGACATCCGGCGCACCGGAGCCGAGGACGGTCCGCGCGACTACCGTGCCGGCGACTTCGCGCTGCTGTCGGCGGCACGCCGCAAGGACTGGGCGGCAGTCGGCCGCCTGCTCAAGAGTGGTGCGCAGCCCAATGTGAGCGGCGTCTGGGGTGACAGCGTGCTGGTGCATGCTGCCGCCGCCGGTGAAACCGAGCTGGTGCGGGCGCTGATCGCCGCCGGTGCGCAGGTGGACCGCAAGGGCGCATCCGGCTTCACGCCGCTGGGCGCGGCGGCGCTCGGCGGTCATCACCGTGTGGCGGAGCTGCTGCTGCGTGCCGGCGCCGACGTCGATGCGCGCAGTGCCGACGGCCACACGGCGCTGATCGATGCAGTGATGCTGGACCGCGACGAGGTGGTGGCGGTGTTGCTGCGGCATCGGGCGGACTGGCGACCGACCGACCGCGAACTGGGCCGGCACGCGCTGTCGCTGGCGGCGTCGCTCGGGCACGTGAAGGTGCTCGACCAACTGCTGCAGGCGGGATTCGATCCGAACGAACCGGACCGGGGCGGTTTCAATGCGCTGTACTGGGCGGTGTTCCGCAAGCAGCGTCTGGCGGTCGCCCACTTGCTCGCATCCGGCGCCGATGCCGGCGCGATGTCGACCGACATCTACGACTGAGCCGGGTCGTCGCCGGCGACGCCGGCCGGGTGATACCATTCACCGCTTTTCCGCGCGACCAGCAAGGCTTGCTGACAGATGCGCCCGGCGATTTGCGTCGCGCTCTGCCGGGCCCGGCACCCAAGGTTCGAACTCATGGTGTCTTCCAGTTCCGTGGCCGAACATGTCCGTTCGGTACATGCCATCATCAGCCGTCCGCAGCGACCGTCGGGCCATGAACTCGTGGCGCGGTCCTGGCTGCGCTGCTTCCATGAACTGGGGCTCGATCCGGCGGCCGACGACAGTCCGCCGCCGCTGGCGCCGCAGGCCTGGCGCGAGCGTGGCGACCATCTCGGCGAGGTCATGGACAGCGCGATGCCCGAGATGCAGACGCTGCACCGGCAACTCGACGATCCACAGTCGGCACTGGTGCTGGCCGACGCCGACGGCGTCATCGTCAGTGTGGTGCGCCATCCCGGTTTTGCGCGGGAAGCCTCGCTGCGCGGTCTGGTAGAAGGCGCACGCTGGAGCGAGGACGTGCAGGGCACGAACGGCATCGGTACGGTACTGACCGAGCGCCACTCGCTGGTGATTTCGCGCGAGGAACACTTCTTCGCCCGCCACACCGACATGGTCTGTGCCGCGGCGCCGATCTACAACGGTGCCGGTGACGTGTCGGCCGTGCTCGCCGTCTGTTCGCTGGCGCCCGGCGGTGCGCGCGCCTTGCGCGCGCTGGTCGAACGTTCGGCACGCGTGATCGAGCATCGCGCCTTCCGCGCCCGCCACGCCACCGACTACATCATCCGTTTCCACGCCCATGCCGGCCGCGTGCTGACCGCGGTCGACGGCCTGATGGCACTGACGCCGGAAGGTGTCGTCATCGAGGCGAACCACATTGCGTTCGAACTGCTGGCACCGGACGGCGAGCCGGTGATCGGGCGGGACGTGACCGAGTTCTTCGGCCAGTCGCTGCCCGAACTGCTGTCACGTACCTTCCGCGCCGGCTTCCATCCGCTCACGCTGTCGATGCCGCAGCATCAGACCTGGTATCTGCTGGCGCAGCAGCCGGCACGCACGCGCGCGCAGACCGGCGTGCGCGCCGCCGATTCGGCATCCGCGGCGCAGGCGCTGGCCGAGCTGGATCTGGGCGATCTGCGCATGGCCGGCAATGTGCACAGCGCGATGCGCATACTTGACCGCGACATCCCGCTGCTGATCGCCGGCGAGACCGGTACCGGCAAGGAGGTGTTCGCACGTGCCTTCCATGCGTCCAGCCAACGTGCGCGCGGCCCCTTCGTCGCGATCAACTGCGCGTCGCTGCCGGAGGCGCTGATCGAGTCGGAACTGTTCGGCTACCGTCAGGGTGCCTTCACCGGTGCCAACCGCGACGGCCGTCGCGGCAAGGTGCTGCAGGCCGACGGCGGCACGCTGTTCCTGGACGAGATCGGCGACATGCCGCTGCAGCTGCAGGCACGACTGCTGCGCGTGCTCGAAGAGCGCAAGGTGACGCCGCTGGGCGGCGAAAACGCGGTGCCGGTCGATCTGCAGCTGGTGTGCGCGACGCACCGCGACCTGCGTGCGATGGTGCGTGACGGCAGTTTCCGCGAAGACCTGTACTACCGCCTGCGTGGTATGGAGGTGAACCTGCCGCCGCTGCGTGAACGCAGCGACCGGCGCGCGTTGATAGAACGCTGCCTGACCGAAGAAAGCGCGGGCCGGCATCCGCCGCTGCGTCTGAACGCACAGGCGATGGCGGTGCTCGAGCGTTTCCGCTGGCCCGGCAACATCCGTCAGCTGCGCTACGTGCTGCGCACCCTGGTCGCGCTGTGCGACGGCAGCGAAATCACGCTGCGCGACATGCCGGCCGAAATGCTGGATGCCCCGGAACCCGAAGCGGTGCTGCCGGTGTCTGCAGCCGTCGTACCTGTGGCCGAACATGCCGCGCCGGTGCACGTTCCGAGCAATCTCAATCCGCTGCAGTCGGCCGAGCGCGACGCGCTGCTGGGCGAACTGCGCCGCCACCGCTGGAACATCGCCGGGCTTGCACGCGAACTGGGCGTCAGCCGGAACACGGTCTACCGCAAGATGAAGAGGCTGGACATCGACACGGATGCGCAGGTCGGCGATGGCTTCTGATCCGCGCCTTGACGACATTCCCGATGAAGCCGAGGTGCTGCCCGATGCACGCATCGCCTGGGGGCTGACCGGTTCCGGGCATTTCCTGAAGGAATCGCTGGAGCTGGCCGACATGCTGTCGAGTGGTTGCAGGGCCGACCCAACCGGAGGACAGGCCGGGCAGAGCCCGGCCGACGGGACCCTCCGCGGCATCGACCTGTTCCTGAGCCGTGCCGGCGAGGAAGTGCTGCACATGTACGGCTATCCGCTGGCCGACATGAAGACGCGCTACCGGGTGTTCCGCGACACGACGGCCAGCGCGGCACCGGTCGGGCTGTTCTATCAGGGTCAGTACCACACGGTGGTGATCGCGCCGGCCACGTCGAATACCGTCGCCAAGTGCGCGCTCGGCATTTCCGACTCGCTGGTGACCAACATCTTCGCGCAGGCCGGCAAGCTGCGCATTCCCATCATCGTGTTCGCCTGCGACAGCGAACCGGTGGTGATCACCGAATCGCCGAGCGAATGGGTGACGCTGTATCCGCGCGCCATCGACCTCGCGCACACCGCGAAACTGGCGACCTTCGAAGGCGTCACCGTCGTCGACAGCGTCGAGGCGCTGCGCGAGGCGCTTGAAAACAGACTGGCATGCCTGAAGCCGCAGAGCGCATCCTCTTCCTGACCGGCCATCTGGCGCTGAAAAGCCTGCACCGGGTGCTGGACGACATGCAGCCGCTGCCGTTCGCGCCCAGCGTGCTCGACATCGGCATCAATGTGGCCGGACTGATGACGGCCGACCTGATCCGCCGCCGGCTGCCGGCGCCGGTTGATGCCGACCGCATCGTCGTACCCGGCCGCTGCCGCGGCGATCTGGACGCGCTGGCGCAGCACTACGGCATTCCGGTGCAGCGCGGCCCGGAGGAACTGAAGGATCTGCCGCAGCACTTCGGCCGCAAGGCCAAGGTCGCGGATCTGACGCGCCACGACGTGATGATCTTCGCCGAGATCGTCGATGCGCCGCGCGTTGCCGTCGCCACCGTGCTGGCCCGCGCGCAGCGCTACAGGCGCGATGGTGCAGACGTGATCGACCTCGGCTGCCTGCCGGACACCGATTTCCCGCACCTGGAAGACTGCGTGCGTGCGCTCAAGTCCGAAGGCTTCTGGGTCAGCATCGATTCGCTGCACACCGATGACCTGCTGCGCGGCGCCCGCGCCGGGGCGGATTTCCTGCTCAGCCTGAGGGAGGACACGCTGTGGGTGGCAGACGAGGTCGACGCGGTGCCGGTGCTGATTCCGAACACGCCGGGCGATCTGGATTCGCTGCGCCGTTCGGTCGATCGGATGCAGGCGTTTGGCAAGTCCTTCTTCGCCGACCCGATACTCGAACCCATCCATTTCGGCCTGACCGCGTCCATCGTGCGCTACCACGAGTTGCGCCGTACGCATCCGGACATCCCGCTCATGATGGGTGTGGGTAATCTGACCGAACTGACCGACGCCGACACCAGCGGCATCAATGCGCTGCTGATGGGCATCATTTCCGAGTTGCGCGTGGGCGCGATACTGGCCACCGAAGTCAGCCCGCACGCGCGTCGCGCGGTACGCGAGGCGGACTGGGCGCGCCGCATCATGTTCGCAGCGCGCGAGGACAATTCGCTGCCGCGCGACTATTCGGGCGCGCTGATGACCACGCACGCGCGCCGGCCGTTTCCCGACACGCCGCAGGAAATCGCCGAGGTGGCGTCCACGGTGCGCGACAGCAACTTCCGCATCCAGGTGGCCGAAGACGGCGTGCATATATATAACCGCGCCGGCCATCATGTCGCAGGTGACCCGTTCGACCTTTATCCACAGCTCGGTGTCGAAACCGATGGTGGCCACGCCTTCTACCTCGGTGTCGAGCTGGCGCGCGCGCAGATCGCCTGGCAACTGGGCAAACGCTACGCACAGGACGAGGAACTGGACTGGGGGGCGGCCGTCGAGCCGAAGCCGGTCGACCTGCAGGTGCATCGCGCACCGGGCAGCACGACCCGGCGCAAGCCGAAGAAGGATGCGCCGGCCCGCTCCAGCGAAGACGAACGGCTTGCAGAACCGGATGCGGAACGAGACGCAGGGCAGGACGCAACATGATCTGGGAAACCATACTGACCACCGTCGATGCGGACGGACGACCGCACATCACGCCGCTGGGCATACGCGAGGAGCGCGGCCTGACCGTGCTGTCGCCGTTCCGCCCGTCCGGTACGCTGGACAACGTACTGGCGACGCGCGTGGCGGTGGTCAATTTCACCGACGACGTGCGCGTGTTCGCCGGTGTGTTGACCGGCCGGCGCGACTGGCCGCTGCAGCCGGCGCAGGCGGTGCCCTGCGTCCGGCTGGCATACAGCCTGGCGCACCGCGAACTGGAACTGGTCGAGGTCAAGGATGACGAAGTGCGTCCGCGGCTGTTCTGCCGCACCGTGCACGAGGCCGGCCACGGCCGCTTTCCGGGCTTCAACCGGGCGCGTTCGGCGGTGATCGAGGCGGCCATCCTGGTCAGCCGGCTGCACATGCTGTCGTCCGAAAAGATCGATGCCGAACTGGCCTATCTGCAGATCGCCATCGACAAGACGGCCGGCCCGGACGAACTCGAAGCCTGGGGCTGGCTGATGGACAGGATAGACACCCACCGCACTGGAGCGCAGCCGTGATCCGCATGCTCGCCAGCGTGCGCGACGTGCGCGAGGCGCAGATCGTGCTTGATGCCGGTGTCGAGGTGATCGACCTGAAGCAGCCGTCCGACGGTGCGCTCGGTGCGCTGCCGCCGGACGTGATCCGCGCGGTCGTGCGCCAGGTGGCCGGACGGGCCACGACCAGCGCGACGGCCGGCAACATCGATCCTGACGCCGTCGCGCTGCAGGCAGCGATGGCAGCCATCGCCGCGACCGGCGTCGATATCGTCAAGGCCGGCCTGTTCCCGGCCGGCTGGGAGCAGGGCGGTCGCGACTACGACGCGGTACGCGCCTGCCTCGGTGCGCTCGAAGCGCTGCCGGGCGTGCGCCGAATCGCGGTCATGTTCGCCGATCTGGCACCGTCGCTGGAGATGGTCGAGGCGGTGGCCGACGCCGGCTTCGATGGCGTCATGGTCGATACCGCGTTCAAGCAGGGGCGCAGCCTGTGCGATGTGGCCGACGGTGCCTGGCTGGCGGAATTCGTCGCCCGCGCCCGTGCCTGCGGTCTGATGTGCGGGCTGGCCGGTTCGCTGCGCGCCGGGCACATCGGTGCCCTGGCTGCGCACGCCCCGGATTACCTCGGTTTCCGCGGTGCGCTGTGCGTCGGCAGCCGGCGCGCGCAGCAACTCGACAGCGACGCTGTTGCCGCCGTCCGGCGCGCACTGAGCAGTGTGCAACCGGCAACCTGTGAACCGGCCTGAAACCGGATGGCGTGACTCGGGCGGATTTCGCCGGAAGCGCTGTTTTTGCAGGAGCGACCCATGGTCGCGACACGGTTGGTTGATCATCGGTCAGCGCGGTTTCGGCGTGGGGAATCGCGAGCATGGCTCGCTCCTACAGGGGCGGCGCCACGGTTTTTGACAGAGGCATGGTGTTGCAGGAGCGACCCATGGTCGCGATGCGGCGGTTGATCATCGCCCGGCCGCTGATTTGTCGCGGGGAATCGCGAGCATGGCTCGCTCCTGCGGGGGCAGCGCACGGTATTTGACCGGGGACATGGTGTTGTAGGAGCGACCCATGGTCGCGATGCGGTGGTTGATCATCGACCAGCGCGGCTTCGGCGTTGGGAATCGCGAGCATGGCTCGCTCCTACAGGGGCGGCGCCACGGTTTTTGACCGGGGGCATGGTGTTGCAGGAGCGACCCATGGTCGCGATGCGGTTGGTTGATCATCGGTCAGCGCGGCTTCGGCGT
>JAHRYN010000001.1:593562-607534 GCA_020621405.1 Betaproteobacteria bacterium | reverse complement strand
CGGTTGGTTGATCATCGGTCAGCGCGGCTTCGGCGTGGGGGATCGCGAGCATGGCTCGCTCCTGTGAGGCGGCGCCACGGTTTTTGACCGGGCGCATGGTGTTATAGGAGCGACCCATGGTCGCGATGCGGTCGTTGATCGGCGGCAGGCGCGGCTTCGGCGTGGGGAATCGCGAGCGTGGCTCGCTCCTGCGGAGGACGGCTTCGCCGATCGGCCCGGAGCAAAGTCGTGGTTTGCTAAATCCCTTGTGTCGGAGCTCGTTCCTGCATGAACGAGCCGCCTGTCCGGAGCGGACCATGGTCCGCTAATTCCCCTTTTTGGGAGGTCGGCCATGCATGGCCGACCCGTATCCCCGGAGCAAAGTCGTGCTTTGCTAAATCCCGGTGATACCCCACTGCGTGCATTTGCGTTCTATGGTTTTGCGCGACACGCCGAGCTGGCGGGCGGCTTCGGATTTGTTGCCGCCACAGGCGGCGAGCACGCCGAGTATGTGCTTGCGCTCGATTTCGTCGAGTGCGACGCGCTCGACGCCCATGTCCTGCGGCGGTGTCAGGCTGGTCAGCGAGTCGGCCGGGTAGTAGCCCAGGATGAGCGCGCGCTCGACCAGATTGCGCAGTTCGCGAATGTTGCCCGGCCAGTCGTAGGCGGCCATTCGCGTGACGGTTTCGCGATCGAGCGGGATCGGCGCCACGCCGAAGCGTGACGACAGCTGGGTCATGAAGTGGGCGACCAGAAGCTTCAGGTCCTCGCGCCGCTCGCGCAACGGCGGGATGGCGATGCGCACCACGTCGAGACGGTAGAACAGATCCTGGCGGAAACGTCCGGCCCGCACTTCGGCCGCCAGATCGCGGTTGGTGGCCGCAACCACGCGGATATCCACCGGAACTTCGCGTGTCGAGCCCACTGGCCGGATCATGCGGTCCTCTAGCACGCGCAGCAGTTTGGTCTGCATGGCCGCCGGCAGCTCGGAAATCTCGTCGAGGAACAGTGTGCCGCCCTGGGCGTAGAACAGCAGGCCGGGGTAGTTGTCCTGTGCGCCGGTGAAGGCGCCCTTCACGTGTCCGAACAGTTCCGATTCGATCAGCTCGGCGCTGATGGCGCCGCAATTGACCGGCACGAAGGGGGCGGCGGCGCGTGCGCTCATCCGGTGCAGCGCGCGTGCGGCGACTTCCTTGCCGACGCCGGATTCGCCGGTCAGCAGCACGGTGCTCGGCATGCCGGCGACGCGCCTAAGCATGTTCGCGAGTTCCCGCACCGGTGCCGATTCGCCGACCATGCCTTCGATGCCTTCGGTCTGGCGGGCTATTTCGCGCCGCAGCACGTAGTTTTCGCGCAGCAGTCCGGCTCGGTCGAAGCAGCGGCCGACCGCATTCATCAGCTGGTCGACGCGGAAGGGCTTGAGGATGAAGTCCGATGCGCCGGCGCGCAGCGCATGGATCGCGGTTTCGATGTCGGCGAATGCGGTGATCAGGATCACGTCGCACTGCTGCCCCTGCTCGCGCAGCTCGTTCAGCCATTCCAGGCCACTGCGGCCGGGCAGGGTGATGTCGAGGATGATCAGGTCGAAGTGAAGACGGGCAAACAGTTTCTGCGCGGCTTCGACACTGTCCGCCGCTTCGACCAGACCGCAGCGGGACCCCAGTGCGCGGGTGATGAAGCTGCGCATGCCTTCTTCATCATCGACCACGAGTACCGAATACTGCTGCCAGTCCGTCCCGCCGGCGTGTGCGGCGACCGACGGCGCGCGTGCCGCGCTCACGCCGGCTGCTGGATCGCAACCAGGATGCTGCAGGGGGATTCCTCGACCAGCGACGCGCCGACCGAACCTTTCCACCAGCGTTCCAGCCGGGAATTGTGGTGCGTGTGACCGATGACGATCAGTTCGACCCGAAGTTCGCGCGCCAGCCGGCTGATTTCGCGCACCGCGTCACCGGTGACCAGATGACCTTCGGCCTTGACGCCGCGTGCCTCGAGCTGCGCCAGTCCTTCCTTCAGCACGGCGGCGAAGCGCTCGTTTTCCTCTTCCTGCGGGATGTCGGCGACGAAGCCTTCAGCCACGAACAGCGTGGCAGCGATGGGCGCTACCGCCAGCAGGTGGATCTGCGCGTTCAGCAGGTTGTTGATGTCGGCGCATTCGAGCAATGCACGACGGCCGGACTCCGAGCCGTCGTAGGCGAGCAATACCTTGCTGTACATGGCAATCCCCTCCGCTGTGGTTATCAGGGCCGATGCTAGCGCTTCAGGCGCACGAGGGCTTGCTCGCGATCAGGGAATGCGTATTACCAGAGCTTCCACCACGGATCGTCCTTGCCGTCCTTGAAGCCATTCGCGAGGAAATCGCTGTTCGGATAGTTCTTCTGCATGATGCGGTCGGCGTCGTCGCGCAGGTCGGTCATGCCCAGTTCGTCGTAGGCGCGCACCAGTATGTAGAGTGCTTCTTCCATCGACGGCGATTGCTGGAAATTGCTGACCGCGTACTGCGCGCGATTGGCGGCCGACAGATAGGCGCCGCGCCGCAGGTAGTAGCGGGCGACGTGCACTTCGTTGGCTGCCATCGAGTTGACCAGATAGGCCATGCGCAGCGTCGCGTCCGGCACGTACTTGCTGTTCGGATAGCGCGTCACCAGTTCCTTCAGCGAGTCGAACGAGTCACGCAGCCCCTTCGGGTCGCGCTCGGTCATGTCCTGACGGGAAATGCTGCTCAGGAAGCCGAGATCCTCGTTGAAATCCACCAGCCCGCGAAGGTAGAAGACGTAGTCGACGTTCGGGTGGTTGGGGTGCAGCCGGATGAAACGCTCGCAGGCGGCCAGTGCCTGCGGGCGATCATTGGAGCGGTAATAGGCGTAGGCGATCTCGATCTGCGCCTGCTGCGCGTAACGGCCGTACGGGAATTTCGCTTCCAGTTTCTCGTAGTACTTGACCGCCTGGTCGAACGCACCCTCGTCCAGCAGACGCTTGGCTTCGGTGTATATCCGCTGTGCGGACCAGTTGACGGTTTCGTCGTATTTCTCAGGAAAGAGGCTGCAACCGGCGGCCAGAGCCACCAACAGTATCGCTACACTACGCCACATGACCGCATTGACCCCGGAAGATACGCAAGACGACGATTATATCGCCGAGCAGCCCGCGCATCGCCTTCATGCAGCAGTTCCGCCCGGTGTCGTCGGTGCGCGGCTCGATTCCGTGCTTGCCCAGGTCTGGCCGCAATACTCGCGCAGCCGCCTGCAGGGCTGGTTACGGGAGGGCAGGGTGCGTGTCGATGGCAAGGATTGCGATGACGCCCGCCGGCGAACTTTTTCCGGCGAACGCCTCGAACTCGACCCCGGCAGCTCGCCGGCCGACACCGTGCACGCGCCGCAGGACATTCCGCTGGACGTGATATTCGAGGACGACACGCTGCTGGTGATCAACAAGCCGGCCGGCATGGTGGTGCATCCGGGCAATGGCGTGCCCGACGGCACGCTGCTCAATGCGCTGCTGCATCGCTTGCCGGAACTGGCGACCGTGCCGCGTGCCGGCATTGTGCACCGGCTGGACAAGGACACCACCGGCCTGCTGGTGGTCGCGCGTACGCTGGAAGCGCAGACCGATCTGGTCCGCCAGCTGCAGGCGCGTACCGTGTCGCGCCGCTACATCGCAGTGGTGGCCGGCCAGGTGCGTGCCGACGGCGTCGTCGATGCGCCGATCGGCCGTCATCCGGTGCAGCGCACGCGGATGGCGGTGGTCGCCACCGGAAAACCGGCGCGCACCCACTATTTCGTCCGCGAGCACCTGCGCGGCGCGACCTGCGTCGAATGCCGGCTGGAGACCGGACGCACCCACCAGATCCGGGTGCACATGGCGTCGATCGGCCATTCGCTGCTCGGTGACGACACCTACGCGCCGCGCCAGGTGGCCGAGGCGTTCTCCCGCCAGGCGCTGCATGCCTGGCGTCTGGGTCTGATTCATCCGCGCACCGGTGCCGAGGTGTCGTGGGAGGTGCCGCTGCCGGCCGACCTGGCGGGGCTGATCGAAAGCCTGCGCATCGCGCCATGACGCTGCCCCTGATCCAGCCGGACTGGCCGGCACCTGCAGGTGTCCGCGCCTGTGTCACGACGCGGCTGGGCGGAGTCAGCGCGCCACCGTTCGGGCCGTTCAATGTCGCGAGCCATGTTGGCGACGATCCGCAGGCCGTTGCCGCCAACCGCGCGCGCCTGCGGGCGCTGCTGCCGGCCGAACCGGTGTGGCTCGAGCAGGTGCACGGCACGGCAGTGGCCGACGCCGACTGCGTGACGGGTGCCACCGCCGATGCGTCGGTCGCGCGCTTGCCCGGACATGTCTGCGCGGTGCTCACGGCCGACTGCCTGCCGGTGCTGTTCTGCAACAGGCAGGCCACGGTGGTTGCGGCGGCGCATGCCGGCTGGCGCGGCCTTGCCGGTGGCGTGCTGGCGAATGCGGTGGCTCGCATGGGCTGCCCGCCGGACGACATCCTGGCCTGGCTCGGCCCGGCCATCGGCCCGGCGGCGTTCGAGGTCGGCCCGGAGGTGCGTACCGCCTTCATCGATCGACTGCCCCGGGCGCAGGATGCGTTCCGGCCCGGCCAGGGCGATCGCCTGTTCGCCGACATCTATGCCCTTGCCCGGCTCGAACTGGCGCAGACAGGTGTTCATGCGGTATTCGGCGGCGGCCTGTGCACGGTCGGACAGCCCGGGCTGTTCCACTCGTACCGGCGTGACGGCGTCACCGGCCGGATGGCCAGCCTGGTGTGGCTCGACCGAACCTGAGCACCCGGCACCGTTCTCCGCTCGTATCAAGGATAATGGGCGCCCTCTAAAAGTCTCATCCGGCGCTCCTCATGTCAGTCCTCGTATGGATCGTGCTCGCCTCGGTGATCGGCGGTGCGATCAGTGTCTGCGCCGCCGCCCTGGTCGGTCTTGCCGTCAGCCTGCATCGCATCCCGCTGCTGATCAGCTATTCGGTCGGCGCGCTGCTCGGTGCCGCGATGCTCGACGTCCTGCCGCAGGCCATCCATGAGGTCGGCAGCGTGGAGGTTGCCACCGGTGTCCTGCTGGCCGGCATCCTCGGCTTCTTCCTGCTGGAAAAGCTGGTCCTGTGGCGGCATTGCCACGAGCAGAGCTGCGAGGCCCATGATCCGGTGGAAATCGCCCACCAGCATGAACACGACGCCCATGCCCACCATGGTCATGGACACCACCATGGGCATGCGCGTGCAGACACGATGGGCAGTGCTGAATCGCTGCGCAGCGCCTCGCTGATCCTGATCGGCGACACCTTCCACAATTTCGTCGATGGCGTGCTGATCGCGGCCGCGTTCTCGCAGAGCATCCAGCTTGGCGTCGTGACGGCCACCGCCATCGTGGCGCATGAGATTCCGCAGGAGGTCGGCGACTACGTGGTGCTGCTGCACTCCGGCATGAGCCGGCTGCGTGCGCTGGCCTTCAACCTGCTGTCCAGCATGGCTACCCTGGTCGGAGCGGTGGGAGCCTACTTTGCCTTGTCACAGGTGACGGTCGCCGTGCCCTACCTGCTGTGCATCGGCGCGGCCAGCATGATCTACATTGCCGTGGCCGATCTCATTCCCGGTCTGCACCGGCGCGCCGAAATCGGTGCCACGGTGCAGCAGGTGTTCCTGATCTCGGCCGGGGTCGGCAGCATCGTGCTGATCCATCACCTGATCGACGGGTACGCCCACTGACGCTTCGTCGTCGTTCTCCGGACGCCTTGCAGCGGCGCGGCGCCTGGCCGGGGTGCCGAATATCCACAGGAACAGGGCGAGCGGTGCCAGACCGTAGAACAGCAGCGTCATGACGCCGGCGATGACCGACTGTTCAGTGACCGCCATCATCAGCGCGACGTAAACCCAGGCGATCGCAACGATATACATCTTCTGTTTCTCCTCATGAACCGGCAGTCGTCGGGACGTTTGACTGTCGGGATTGACACTGTTTTTGTGCGATGCAACAATTCATGCGCTGGCAGGTGCCAAGGCAGCGTATCCGGTCGCCTTGCGCCACGACAGTACAGCGCTGCTATGCTCGATGCGCGCACGCGTGACCGACAAGCTTGACGTAGATTCCGGCAGACGCCAAAAGGGTGGCTGCGGCATTGAGAACGACAGGGGTTGAGTTTGATGAGCAGTGAATCAGCAGCGCCTGAAACGTCTGTTCCGCCCGGCGGCGGCGGCGGTACTTCGGACTGGAATGCCCTGATACAGGCCATGGGGCGGAATTTCAGCGATTTCGTGGCGCGCCAGCATGCAACCTTCGCAACGCATGCCCCGGCCTCTGCCGGCAGTTTTCCGGCGCCGGAAGCGGCGCAGTTTTCCGCGTTGCAGCAACAGTGGGCGGAGAACCAGCAGAAACTGTGGCAGGCATTCGGCCAGCGCAATCCGGGCGACACCGCGGCTGCGGCATCGGTCGTCCCGTTCGACCCGGCCGATCGGCGCTTCCGTGCGCCGGAGTGGTCGAACAGTCCTTATTTCGACTATCTGCGCCAGGCTTACGCGGTCAATTCCGCCTTCGTGCGTGATTGCGTGGAGGCGGCTCCGGTTGCAGACGGCCGCGCCAAGGACAGGCTGCGCTATCTGTCGAAGCAGATGATAGAAGCCATGTCGCCGGCGAATTTTGCGGCGACCAATCCCGAATTCATCCAGACCGCGCTGCGGACCGAAGGCGAAAGCATCCGGCGCGGCATGGAAAACCTGCTGCGCGACCTGCAGCAGGGATTCATCTCGATGTCGGCGCCGGGCGCGTTCGAAGTCGGCCGCAATCTGGCGATCACGCCGGGTTCCGTGGTGTTCGAGAACGAACTGATCCAGCTGATCCAGTACGCGCCGCTCACCGGCGAGGTGCATGCCAAGCCGCTGCTGATCGTGCCGCCATGCATCAACAAGTACTACCTGATGGACCTGCAGCCGGAGAATTCTCTGGTGCGCTTCCTGGTGGAGCAGGGCATCACCGTGTTCCTGGTGTCCTGGCGCAATCCGGACAAGTCGCTGGCCCACCTGACCTGGGAAGACTACCTGCGCCTCGGTCCGCTGACCGCGCTCGACGTGGTGCGCGACATCAGCGGTGACGCGCAGCCGAACACCATGGGTTTCTGCGTCGGCGGCACGGTGCTGACCTCGGCGCTGGCAGTGGCCTGCGGCCGCGACGAGAAGCCGGCGGCGAGCGTGACCCTGCTGACCACGCTGCTCGACTTTTCCGATGCCGGTGAACTTGCCTGCCTGATCGACGAAGGGATGGTGGCGGCGCGCGAATCCACGATAGGCCGCGGCGGTCTGCTGAACGGACGCGAGCTGGCGCAGACCTTCAGCAGCCTGCGTCCGAACGACCTGATCTGGAATTACGTGGTCGGCAACTATCTGAAGGGCGAAACACCGCCCGCCTTCGACATCCTGCACTGGAACTGCGACAGCACCAATCTGCCCGGCCCCTTCCTCGCCTGGTATCTGCGCAACCTGTACCTGGAGAACAGCCTGCGCGTGCCGGGCAAGCTCGACGTGATGGGCGTGCGCCTCGATCTCGGCAAGGTGGACATGCCGGCCTATCTGTTGGCGACCGTCGAAGACCACATCGTGCCGTGGACCGGTGCCTATCTGGCGCGCGGGCTGCTCGGCGGAGACACCACCTTCGTGCTCGGCGCGAGCGGCCATGTCGCCGGAACGATCAATCCGGCGTCGAAGAACAAGCGCTCGCACTGGATCGGCGGCAAGGAACCGACCGCGCAGGAATGGCGCGCCCACGCCACCGAGCGCCCCGGCAGCTGGTGGAAGCACTACATTGAGTGGCTGATCGAAAGATCGGGTGCGAAGGTGGCGCCGCCCGCAAAAGCGGGCAACAAGCGTTACCCCGTCATCGAGCCCGCACCCGGACGTTACGTGAAAGGCAGCGCAACGACATGAACGATGGCAGCCTTATGAGGGGGGCTGCGGAAGCGATACCCTCGACTAATAAAGAGGAGACAAGGAAATGGCACGAGTCGCACTGGTAACCGGCGGTATGGGTGGGCTGGGTGAGGCGGTCTGCATCAAGCTCGCGGCACTGGGCTTTCGCGTGGTGACCACGCACAGTCCCGGCAACACCAAGGCAGCGGAATGGATGCAGACCATGAACAACATGGGCTATGGCTTCAGGGCCTACCCGTGCGACGTGTCGGACTTTGACTCCTGCAAGGCCTGCGTGGAGACGGTCACCCGCGAGGTCGGCCCGGTGGACGTGCTGGTCAACAACGCCGGCATCACCCGTGACATGACCTTCAAGAAGATGACCAAGGCGGACTGGCAGGCGGTGATCGGCACCAATCTCGACTCGTGCTTCAACATGACCAAGCAGGTCATCGACGGCATGACCGAGCGCAAGTGGGGCCGCGTCATCAACGTGTCCTCGGTCAACGGATCCAAGGGCGCGTTCGGCCAGACCAACTATTCGGCGGCCAAGGCCGGCATGCACGGCTTCACCAAGGCGCTGGCGCTCGAAGTTGCGCGCAGCGGGGTGACCGTGAACACGATTTCGCCGGGCTATATCGGCACCAAGATGGTGATGGCGATTCCGCAGGACATTCTCGACAGCAAGATCCTGCCGCAGATCCCGGTGTCGCGCCTGGGCAAGCCGGAAGAGATCGCGGGCCTCGTGGCCTATCTGGCGTCGGACGAAGCAGCCTTCGTTACCGGCGCCAACATTGCAATCAATGGCGGCCAGCATATGTCCTGACCGCCAGCGCGGAAGGTCCGCGCAAACCTTCCACTCCGTCCAGCGGGAGTGGAAGGTCTTTTACGCAGCTGGCTGGGAGATGACGACATGACGCAAAAAGTAGCCCTTGTAACCGGGGGTATGGGTGGTCTGGGTACCGCAATATGCAAGGCGCTGGCCAAGGACGGTTTCATTGTCGTGGCCAACTGTCTGCCGGCTTTCCCTCAAAAGGACGAATGGCTGGCCAAGATGCAGGCCGAAGGTTTTGACATGAAGGCCGCCGAAGGCGACGTGTCGGACTACGATTCCTGCAAGGCCATGATCGAGAAGGTCGAACAGGAAATCGGACCGCTGGCCGTGGTGGTGAACAATGCCGGCATCACCCGCGACAAGTTCTTCGCCAAGATGGACAAGTCGCAGTGGGATGCGGTGCTGACCACCAATCTGGACAGCCTGTTCAATGTCACCCATCCGGTTGCGGCGAAGATGGCCGAGCGGGGCTGGGGACGCATCATCAACATTTCGTCGGTCAATGGCGTCAAGGGCCAGGCCGGCCAGACCAATTACTCGGCTGCCAAGGCTGGCGTGATCGGCTTCACCAAGGCACTGGCCGCGGAAATGGCGACCAAGGGCGTGACCGTGAATGCGATCGCTCCGGGCTACATCGGTACCGACATGGTGATGTCGATCCGTGACGACATCCGCCAGAGCATCATCGACTCCGTGCCGATGAAGCGCCTGGGCAAGCCGGAAGAAGTCGGTGCTGCCGTGTCCTACCTCGCATCCGAAATGGCGGGCTACGTGACCGGTGCCACGCTGAACATCAATGGCGGGCTGAACTACCAGTAAGCCACTGAAAAAGCTTCGATCAAAGGCCTCATGCGGCACTGCCGCATGAGGCCTTTGCTTGCTGTATCATCAAATGTAGCGGGCGGAACCCACCGCCCCGAGGTTGGGCCAACGAGTGAGGACGACAAAGAATGAGTGCTTCTGAAAGCCGTGAGGGAACGAGTTCCACCAACCGGCTCATCAAGAAATATCCCAACCGCCGGCTCTACGATACGCGCACGAGTTCCTACATCACGCTGTCCGATGTGAAAGAGCTGGTTCTGGAAAATGCCGAGTTTCAGGTGGTCGATGCCAAGACCGGTGATGACCTGACGCGCAGCATCCTGCTGCAGATCATCATCGAAGAAGAAAGCGAAGGCGTGCCGATGTTCACGTCCGACCTGCTGTCGCAGATGATCCGTTTCTACGGCAATGCGATGCAGGGCATGATGGGCAAGTACCTCGAAGGCAACATCAAGGCCTTCACCGACGTCCAGTCCAAGCTGCAGGACCAGGCGCGCACCATCTACGGCGACAACAACGCGATGAGCAAGGACCTGTGGGCACAGTTCCTGAACTTCCAGGGCCCGGCCATGCAGAGCATGATGGGTGCCTACATGGAGCAGAGCAAGCGCATGTTCGTGCAGATGCAGGAGCAGATCGAGCAGCAGACCCGCTCGATGATGTCCGGCTTCAAGTTTCCGGGCTTCGGTCCGGGCGCAGCCGGCGAAAAAGGGCAGCAAAACAAGTAATTCACTGATCCGGAGCCTTGGCCCGACGGACGCCTCGCCCGTGTTCGGGCGGCGGCTCCACCGGCAAAGCCGACCCGCGAGGTCGGCTTTGTTTTTCCCGTCCGTCGATCTGCCACGTGATCCAAGCGTCCATCCTCAGCCGAAGACTGGTCATGACGCCGCTGACTTCGGGTGACGTCGACGCCTTGCGCCGCATCGGCGGCGACGGATCGATCTTCCGCTACATCCCGGACATCGCGCAGCCCTTCGACCCGGTCCGGCTGTTCAAGCTCGCCACCTACAACCGGGCGAATTCTGTCGCGCATCTGGTGCGTCTGCGCGGCTCGAACGTCGCGATCGGCTTCATGCAGGTCGGCCTGCGCCGCAATGCGGAACTGCAGATCGGCTACTTCATGGATCGCGACTACTGGGGGCGGCACCTGGCGACCGAGGCGATCGGTGCGACGATGGCCTTTCTGCTGTCGATCGGCGTCCCGCCGCTGTTCCATGCTGCGGTGCATCCCGACAACGCGGCATCGTTGAAGGTGCTGCAGCGGCTCGGCTTCCGCCGGATCGAGGTCGACGCGTCGGCCGCCGGAACGCGACCGGGAATGATCGAGCACGTGTGGTCACCCGGCGCAGACTGACCTTCGACGAGATCTTGCGGCCGGAGTCCCGTCGCCGCCATCCGGCCTCGGGGCGGGTGGCAGGCGCGGGCTGTATACTCCGCGACTGTCAATAGATCGAGCGCATCATGAGTACATCCAGCAGTGCAGGCCGAAGCCCCAAGGTCGGGTTTGTTTCCCTCGGGTGCCCGAAGGCAACCGTCGATTCCGAGTCCATACTGACCCGGTTGCGCTCCGAGGGCTACGACATCGTGCCGACCTACGATGACGCCGACGTCGTCGTGGTCAATACCTGCGGTTTCATCGATGCGGCGGTCGAGGAATCGCTCGACGCCATCGGCGAGGCGCTGGCCGAAAACGGCCGTGTCATCGTCACTGGCTGCATGGGCGCTGAAGGGCCGAAACGGCAGCAGGTGCTGTCGGCGCATCCGCAGGTACTGGCCGTCACCGGACCGCACGCCACCGAGGAGGTGATGAACGCGGTCCATCAGCATCTGCCCAGACCGCACGACCCGTTCACCGACCTCGTACCGCCGCAGGGCATACGGCTGACGCCGTCGCACTATGCCTACCTGAAGATTTCCGAAGGCTGCAACCACCGCTGCAGCTTCTGCATCATCCCGTCTATGCGTGGCGATCTGGTCAGCCGTCCGATCGGTGACGTGATGCGCGAGGCGGAAACGCTGCGTGACGCCGGTGTGCGCGAATTGCTGATCGTGTCGCAGGACACCAGCGCCTACGGCGTGGACGTCAAGTACCGGACCGGTTTCTGGGGTGGCAAGCCGCTGCGTACCAAGCTGTATGACCTGGCCAGCGCACTGGGCGAACTGGGCATCTGGGTGCGCATGCACTACGTATACCCGTACCCGAACGTGGACGACATACTGCCGCTGATGGCCGAGGGCAAGATACTTCCGTATCTGGACGTGCCTTTCCAGCATGCCAGCCCGCGCATCCTGAAGCTGATGAAGCGCCCGGCCAACGCCGAGAACAATCTGGAACGCATCCGCGCCTGGCGCGAGATCTGTCCGGACATCACGATACGCAGTACCTTCATCACCGGTTTCCCGGGCGAGACGGATGCCGAATTCGAGGAACTGCTGCAGTTCCTCGGCGAGGCGCGGCTCGATCGCGTCGGATGCTTTGCCTATTCACCGGTCGAAGGTGCCACCGCCAACGATTTGCCGGGGGCCGTGCCGGAAGAGCTGCGCGAGGAGCGCAGGCAGCGTCTGATGGAGTTTCAGGAGGACATCAGCACGCAGCGCCTGGAAGAAAAGATCGATCGCGAAATGATCGTGCTGGTCGACGAGGTCGACGAGGACGGTGCGCTGGCGCGTACCGAGGGCGATGCGCCGGACATCGACGGCCTGGTGCACATCCTCGATGGCCACGATCTCGAGGTCGGCGAATTCGTCCGCGTGCGCATCACCGACTGCGATGTGCATGATCTGTACGCCGAAGTCGCGGGCGGAGGCGACTGAACGTGATCGAAAGCGGGCGCATCGATTCGGCGCTCGCGCGCCTGCGGACCATCGTCGGCGAGAACTGGCTGCTGTCTTCGCCGACGGACATCGCGCACTACTGTGCAGACTGGCGCGGCCGCTATCACGGCGATGCGCTGTGCGTGGTGCGTCCGGCCTCGACCGCCGAGCTGTCGCAGGTGGTTCACGTCTGTGCGGAGGCCGGGTTGCCGATGGTGCCGCAGGGGGGCAATACCGGCCTGTGCGGCGGTGCGACGCCGCATGTCGGTCGCAAGGAGGTCGTGGTCAACCTGTCGCGCATGAATCGCATCCGCTCGTTCGACCGCGACAATGCGTCAATCACCGTCGAGGCGGGATGCAAGCTCGCGACCGTGCAGGCCGCGGCGCTGGAGGCCGGCCTGCTGTTTCCGCTGAGTCTGGCGTCCGAAGGGTCGTGCGAGATCGGCGGCAATCTGTCCACCAATGCCGGCGGCGTGCATGTGCTGCGCTACGGCACGGCGCGCGATCAGGTGCTGGGACTGGAAGTGGTGCTGCCGGATGGGCGTATATGGGATGGCCTGCGCGGGCTGCGCAAGGACAACACCGGCTATGACCTCAAACAGCTGTTCATCGGCGCCGAAGGCACGCTCGGATTCATCACCGCAGCCGTGCTCGCGCTGGCGCCGCTGCCGGCGTACAGCGCGCTGGCCTGGGTTGCACTGGATGGCGTGCAGCAGGCGCTGGATCTGCTGGCGCGCTTGCGCGAGAAGGCCGGGGAACGGCTCAACGCATTCGAGCTGGTGGGGCAGGAGGCGCTCGAACTGGTGCTCAGGCATATTCCCGGCGCCCGTGATCCGTTTGCGCAGCAGGCGCCCTGGCATGCGCTGATCGAACTGTCGGGTAACGATGCAGCGCTCGACGAACAATTCGAGCAGATGCTCGCTGCGCTGCTCGAGGGCGGCGTGGTGCGCGACGCGGTGATCGCGCGGGATGTGGCGCAGGCGAGGGCGCTGTGGGCGCTGCGGGAGAACATTTCCGAAGCGCAGCGCATCGAAGGCCTCAGCGTCAAGCACGACATCAGCGTACCGGTCAGCGCCATTCCTCACTTCATCAAGTCAGCGGGCGAACGGCTGCTTGCCGCTTTTCCCGGCATCCGGCTGGTGGTTTTCGGACACGCCGGTGACGGCAACCTGCACTACAACCTGTCGTTTGCCGATGCGGGCGACAATGCGGACCTGATTGCGGACGGCCATGCGGCCAGCGTGCTGGTTCATCAGACGGTGACCGAGTGCGCGGGTTCGATCTCGGCCGAACACGGCATCGGGCAACTCAAGCGCGATCTGCTGCCTCATTTCAAAAGCCAGGTCGAGATGGACATGATGCATGCGGTCAAGCACGCATTCGATCCGCATGGCCTGATGAACCCCGGGAAAGTGCTGGTGGTCAGACAGGCATGACATCGGTTGATTCTTTTTGCATATTCATTTGGTCTTTGTGCGCGACGATTTCTGCAGGGTGTGAAAAATAATCGGTCGCTATGCTTTACAAACGCTGGAGACTGCTTATAATGCGCGTCTCTTTCGACGGGGGTATAGCTCAGCTGGGAGAGCGCTTGCATGGCATGCAAGAGGTCAGCG
>JAHRYN010000001.1:0-593453 GCA_020621405.1 Betaproteobacteria bacterium | reverse complement strand
ACCGGCCTGTCACGCCGGGGGTCGCGGGTTCGAGTCCCGTCCACTCCGCCAGCAGTAAGAAGTACCGTGCCAAAAGTGCGGTGCTTGCCAAAAGGGCCGCGCAAGCGGCCCTTTTGCATTTCCGGCGCACGGAAGCCGTGAAGCGCCGACTTTCCCGTTCCGTATCACCTTGGCCGAGGTCGCCCGTCCGGAGAAGCGGTTGCCGGAGTACTGCCGGTCAGAACAGCTCGATTGCGCCGCAGTTGTCCACCTCGGTCAGTAGCTGATTGCGCAGCAGGGACTCGTGCGAATGCACCTGATTGCGACCGTTGTTCTTCGCGTGATAGACGGCGCGGTCGGCGCGGTCCACGGCACTGCTCGCGGTGTCGGTCGGGCGCAGGCGCGTGAACCCGACGCTGGCCGTGACCGTGCCCACCTGCGGGAAGGCGAATGACGACAGCTGCCTGCGGAAGAATTCAAATGCCAGCTTTGCTTCGTCCTCATGCTCGGCGCGCAGCAGCACGATGAATTCCTCGCCGCCGAAGCGGTACAGGTGCTCGCTGTTGCGGAACGAGCTGCGCAGCAGGCGCGCCACCAGCAACAGCACTTCGTCACCGATCAGATGACCGAAATTGTCATTGACCCGTTTGAAATGATCGATGTCGATGGCGCCCAGCCACCAGTTCGGCCAGGAACCCGGCGCGCTGACGCCGGCGGGCACCGGGTCCATGCATTTGATGAACTGCTCGTCGAAGGTCTTGCGGTTGAGCAGTCCGGTCAGGCTGTCGCGCTCGCTGTAATCGAGCAGGCTGATCTGGTTGCGGTAGATTTTCAGCAGTCCGTCGACCAGACGGAGCTGCACCGGCAGCAAGGGCTGCTCGCTGAGCAGCTCGATGATGCCGAAGCGGCGCGACCCCGCCCACACCGCAAACAGGTTGAGCCAGGGACCTTCTGTGCCGTTCTGCGGCAGGTCGAGCAGCGGTTCGTCGCTGGCGAACGCCTGCTCGAACTGCGGCCGGTCAGCCAGGGCAGGCAATGCCTCCATCGGCGTCCAGGACGGATCCCCTGCCACCATGCCGGCCCCGCGCTGCATGCTGGCCTGCAGCAGCAGGCGCAGGTCCGCAACGTCGCCAATGCAACGGAACAGGCTTAGCCGCACGGGGTCGAGCCAGTCCGACAGCACCGATACGAAGGTGCTGTCGATGAGATCGCGATCCCGGTAACCGGTGAGATTCGCAACCGATCCGATGAGGTCTGACATAACTGGCGATGCGGGTATGGTTGGTGGGGCTCGACAAGTCTATCGGCATGGTGACCCGCCGACTTGAGAGATAGAATCACGTCCGCCCCACGGGCCTGCATGCCAGTCAAGCATGACGGCGCCTTGCCCACCTACTTTGTTTGATGTCATGCCCTGCATCCAGTACTGCTTCAGGCTGTTCATTCGCTGCATTTTTGTCGCGGGCGTTGCGCTGCCCGTGTTGGCAGCCTGTCCGGTCGAAGGGGTGACGACGGTCGGCGTGGTGCCGCAGCAGGCGGCCAGCGATCTGGCACAGAGCTGGATTCCCCTGTTGAAGGAGGTTTCAGCGGCGAGCGGCTGCGAATTCCGCTTCGCCACCGCGCCGACGATCACCGAATTCGAGAAGCGCCTGTCGCGCGCCGAATACGGCATCGCTTACATGAATCCGTATCACTACGTGGTGTTCCACCAGTCTCCCGGCTACCTTGCCATCGCGCGCGAAAAGGACAGGAAGCTGCGCGGACTGCTGGTTGTGCGCGCCGACAGCCCGGTGACCTCGGTACGCGATCTCGATGGTCGCGAGGTCGCGTTTCCGTCGCCGGCAGCCTTTGCGGCAACCGTCATTCCGCTGGCCGAACTGAAGAAGGCCGGCATCAGCGTGACGCCGCGCTTCGTTGCATCGCATGATTCTGTCTACCTGAATGTCACGCGCAACCTCGTTGTGGCCGGCGGCGGCATCGAACGCACGCTCGAATCGATCGATGCCGACGTGCGTGCCCAGTTGCGCGTCATCTGGCGTTCTGCCGAGTATCCGCCGCATGCATTTGCCCGGCTGCCGGCGACGCAGGACGTGGTCGGCAGGGCCTTCGTCGAAGGCATGCAGAAGGTCGCCGCCACGCCGGAAGGCAATGATCTGCTGCAGCAGATCGGTTTCAAGGGCGTCGTGCCGGCGACGGATGCTGACTGGAATCCCATCCGCACGCTCGATATCCGCGTGCTCGATCCACTGCTGAATGCTGCGCCCGCTCAGGCGCCAGCGCGCTGAAGCCGGGCCGGTCCATGTTTTTTCCCCGCCTGTCCTTCCGCTGGAAGGCGATTTTCGGCATTGCGCTGATCGAAGCGCTGACACTGTCGATCACCATCATCGGTGCGCTCGGGCAGATGGAGCGTTCCCAGGCCGAATTGATCGAGCGCAGTGCCAATACCGCCACCTCCCTGTTCTCGGCAGCGGTATCCGACGCCATGCTGTCCAGCGATCTGGCCAAGATCGACGCGGTGTCTCAGGATCTCGTGTCGCGCAACGAGGCGGTGTTCGTCAAGGTGCTGGATCAGGATGGCCGGCTGGTGGTGGAGCGGGGTGATGCCGCTGCGCTGCAACGGACTTTCGACAAGGATCAGGATCCGCTCGATGATCTGCACGGCGTGTTTGCCGTGAGTGCGCCCATTCTGGCCGGCAAGGAACGCATCGGCGAGATCCGCCTGGGCATAGACAACCGCCAGGCGCGCGTCGAAATCAGCCACGCCAAACAGTTGGCAGCCGTGATCGCGGCGATCGGCATGTCGCTCGCCGCGCTGTTCTCCTGGTTGCTCGGTGGCTGGGTAGCCGCCGGAATACAGCGCCTGTCGGACGGTGCGCGGCGGATCGAGGCGGGCGTGCTGGACGCCCGGGTGGACGAACAGGGCGAAGCGGAGCTGTCGTCGCTGGCGCGGACTTTCAACAGCATGGCCGGTTCGCTGCAGGCCCGGGAATCTGAGCGCGAGGCTTTGCTCGCGCGGGCGGAGCAGGCGGTGACCGATGCACACGAGGCCAGCCGCGCGAAAAGTGCCTTCCTGGCGGCGATGAGTCATGAAATACGCACCCCGCTGAACGGCGTGGTCGGTCTTGCCGGCATCCTGGCTGACAACCAACAGCCCGAAATGGCGCGCGACTACAGCCGTCAGCTGGGGGTTGCCGCGAATCAGCTGCGCATGATCGTCAACGACATCCTGGATTTCTCGAAGATCGAAGCCGGCAAGCTCGATCTGGAGGACTGCTCGTTTGCGGTCGAGGACATACTGGCAACCTGCCGAGCGTCGTTCGCGTCGCTGGCCATGGACAAGGGGCTGGCGCTCGACATCACGCTGGACCCCGCCCTGCCGCGGACGCTGCGCGGAGATCCGACGCGGCTGACCCAGATCCTGAGCAACTACGTCTCCAATGCGCTGAAGTTCACCGCCCGGGGCCGGGTCGATGCGCGCATCGAACTGCTCGGGCGTGCCGGTCCGAAAGTGAACGTCCGACTGTCCGTGCGCGACACCGGACGCGGCGTGTCGCGTGCCGAAGTCGATGCGCTGTTCGAGCCCTTCGTGCAGGCCGACGCCTCCATCGTGCGCAGCCACGGCGGTACCGGCCTCGGCCTGACCATCTGCAAGCGCCTGGCCGAAGCCATGGGCGGTTCGGTCGGCGGCGAAGGCGAGATCGGTCGTGGGGCCCTGTTCTGGGCCGACGTGTGGCTGGGCGAAGGCGACCCCGCGGAACTGGCGACCCGGCGTGACAGCGTCGTGGCGACGCGCCCGCTGACCGACCTGAATGTGCTCGTGGTCGATGACATCGCGATCAACCGCACGGTGGCCTGCCACCTGGTTTCCCGCGCCGGTGCCCGTACCGAGCAGGCCGACAACGGTGTGCGTGCGCTCGAGCGCATCAGTGCCGGCGGCATCGATCTGGTGCTGATGGACATCCAGATGCCGGTGATGGACGGCAAGACCGCGACCCGCGAAATCATTGCGAAATTCGGTGCCGGTGCGCCGCCTATCGTCGGGCTGACCGCGCACGCGATTTCGGAGGAGCGGGACGACTGTCTGGCGCTCGGCATGTGCGCCTATCTGACCAAGCCGATCGACACGCGGGCGCTGCTGGCCGTGCTCGAACAGGTAGCGGCGGCGGGCGACCGCGCTTCGGCCCCGTCCGTGCCGCCTGCTCCCGTGATGCTGGAAGATCTGTCGACGCCGGTGCTGGATCTGAGCCGCGTGGATGCCCAGCTCGACGGTGATTTCGATCTGTACCGGGAGGTGCTCGGCGGTTCGCTGCCGGAAATTGCGCAGATGCACGCGGATCTGCTCGGCATGGCGGGCAATCCCGAAGCCGATGTGCTCACCCTGGTCCACTCGATCAAGGGTGCCTGCCTCAACCTGTGTTTCGTGCGGGCCAGCGATCAGGCGAGGACGCTCGAACGGTCGCTGCGCGACGGTACGCTGGCCGCTGCAGACCGTGCTTCAGCCGTGGTGTCGCTGGCCGACTTCCTGGCGGAAGCGGAATCGGCGGCGCGGCGCTATCTGGCGGAGGGCAGCGTGACGTAATGCGCCTGCCGGCGGACTCATCGCCGTCCGGGCGGTGATACGCTCCGCATTCCTTCGTCACGGATCGCTACAGCATGTCCGCCGTCTCCTTTATGTCCCGTCCCCGTGTGCGCAAGGCCGTCCTCGGCGGCGTCATTGCGCTGGTACTGTTCGGCCTGCTCGGCGTCTTTGCAGTACCGCCGCTGGTCCGCTCCCTGGCCGAAAAGCAGGGTTCCGAGTTCCTCGGCCGCCAGCTCACGCTGAAGGATGTCTCGCTCAATCCCTACACGCTGGAACTGTCCGTATCCGGTCTGCGCCTGCTCGAGGCGAACGGCAAGGACGAGGCATTCACGCTGGCCGGACTCAAGGTCGACGTCGAATGGGCCTCGCTGTTCAAGGGGGCGCCGGTGGTCCGCTCTCTGCAGGTCGATCAGCCCTGGATACGCGTGGCGCGGCTGGGCGAGGGGCAGTACAACTACAGCGACGTGCTCAGGAAGCTGCTCGACCAGCCGCCGAGCGACAAGCCGGCCCGGTTTTCGATCAACAACATCGTGCTGCACGACGGACGCATCGACATCGACGATCAGCCTCTGGCGCGCAAGCATGTGATCAGCGGCATCGAGATTGGTCTGCCCTTCGTGTCGAACCTGCCGTCGGACGTCGAACTGTTCGTCGAACCGTCGATCGCAGCGCACGTCAATGATGCGCACTTCGAACTCAAGGGGCGCGTCCGTCCGTTCAGCGAGCAGCGCGAAGCGACGCTGAAGATCGATTTCAGTGAACTCGATCTGGCGCGTTTCGACGAATACTCGCCGGTACCGCTGGATTTCCGCATATCTTCCGGTCTGCTCGACTCCGACCTGGAGCTGGGCTTCAGCCAGCCTTCCGCCGGTCAGCCGCGCATCGCGCTGCAGGGCACCGTGAAGCTGCGTGATCTGGTGCTCGACCGCCGTGACGGCAAGTCGCTGATCAAGCTGCCGGCGCTGGATGTGGCGATCAACGACCTGCAGCCGCTGGCCGGCAAAGTCGACATCGCCAGCATCCGTCTCGACCGGCCCGATTTCACGGTCGCCAGGGCGAAGGACGGCAAGCTCAATCTGCTGGCGCTGCTGCCGAAAGCGTCCGCGCCGGCTGCCGACGCCCCACCGGTGCCCGCAGCGCCGGCCGATGCGCCGAAGCCTGAGGTCAAGATTGCGTTGTTCGAAGTATCGAAAGCGCGCGTGGCGTTCAGCGATGAAGCGCCCGCACGGCCTTTCGCCTACGTGATCGAGCCGGTGGACATCGTGCTGCGCGACTTCTCGCTGCAGGGCAGCCAGCCGGCCACGCTGGTGATCGGCGCAACCGGAGAAGGCGGCACGCAGGTGACGCTGGACGCAAAGGTCACCGCCGCGACCCCCGGCATCGACGGCGATTTCAAGCTGAGCGGACTGGACATTCCGCGCCTCGCTCCCTATTTCGCCGACCGCCTCAATTTTTCGGTCGACCAGGCGCAGGCAAGGCTGGCGGCGCATCTGAAGCTGACGCTGGTCGATGGCGCGCCGCAGGGCGAAGTCACGGTCGCCGAAGCAGGCGTGGCCGGGCTCCGACTGATGCGCAAGGGCGACAAGACGGCGTTCGCTCAGGCTGACGACATCGTGCTGTCCGGTGCATCGGCCGATCTCGCCGCGCACCGTGTCAGCGTCGACGCGTTCGATCTGGTCAAGCCGCAGCTGCGCGCGGCGCGCCAGCCCGACGGTTCGATCGATCTGGCGTCGTTGGTGCCGCAGACGCCCGCAGGTCCGGTTGGCACGGCCGCTCCGTCCGGTGCGGCACCGCCGTCGAAGGAGGCCGCGTGGTCGGCCCTGCTCAAGGCGTTCCGGTTGAAGGATGGTTCCCTGAGACTGGAGGACCGCACGCTGGCCAAGCCCGGTGTGATCGCGCTTGAACGGCTGGCGTTGACGGTGGAGAACGTCGGTACCGACAAGGCGCTGAAATCCCTCGTGCAGCTCGGTTTCCGCGATCCGAAGGGCGGCCAGTTCGATGCGCGTGGCGGCTTTTCGCTGGCGCCTGTGCAGGCGGCGCTGAAGATCGATGTGCGTCGTCTCGACCTGCTGGTCGCCCAGCCCTGGGTTGCCGAGCAGGTGAATGCGGAGCTGTTGCACGGCACGATCAGCACGCGCGGCGACCTTGGCGTGCAGGTGCTGCCGGCCGGCGACTGGACGCTCGCGTGGAACGGTGAGACCAACGTCGAGGACGTGCATCTGACCGAACGCAGCGATGCGTCGGACCTGTTGAAGTGGCGCTCGCTGTTCGCTGGCGGCGTCGCGGTGAAGCTGGACAGCCGCAAGCCCGACCTGCTGGCTTCGCTGTCGGTGGGCGAGGTGGCGCTGACCGACTATTTCGCCCGCATCATCGTGTCGCCCCAGGGTCGGCTCAATCTGCAGGACATCATGCGCAAGCCGGAAGCCGCGGCGGCCCCCAACGCTGCGCCGGCTGCACCTGCACCGGTGCCCGCGACGGCATCGGTCAATGCGGCCAAAACAAAGCCCAGGGCTGCAACCAAGGAAGCCGAACTGGCGCAGCTGATCTCGTCGGCGCGTCCGCCGGTCGACGTCAGGACCATCGTGCTGCAGGGCGGACAGGTCGATTTCAGCGACTTCTTCATCAAGCCGAATTATCGTGCCCAGCTGTCGAAGCTCGGCGGACGCGTGTCCGGCCTCAGTTCGACCAGCGGCACCGCGGGCGAAGTCGAATTGCGCGGTGTGGTCGAAGGATCGGCGCCGATCGACATCACCGGCCGCGTCAATCCGCTGGCCAGCGCACTGTTCCTCGATATCAAGGCCAGCGCACGCGGCATCGAACTGGCGCCACTTTCGCCTTACTCCGGCAAATACGTCGGCTACGGCATCGAAAAGGGCAAGCTCAGCGTCAACATCGCATACAAGATCGAGAACGACCAGCTGACCGCGCAGAACAATGTGGTGCTCGACCAGCTTACCTTCGGTACGCCGGTCAACAGCCCGGACGCGATCAAGGCGCCGGTGCTGCTGGCGGTGTCGCTGCTGAAGGACCGCAACGGCGTGATCGACATCAATCTGCCGATCAGCGGCTCGTTATCCGATCCGCAGTTCTCGATCGGCGGCATCGTCGTCAAGGTGATCGTCAATCTCATCGTCAAGGCAGTGACTTCGCCGTTCGCGCTGCTCGGCTCGCTGTTCGGCTCGGAAGCCGATCTCGACCATGTCGCGTTCGAACCGGGGTTGGCGACACTGAGCGATACCGCGCGCGGCAAGCTGGACACGCTGGGCAAGGCACTGACCGACCGGCCGGCGCTGAAGCTGGAGGTGACCGGCCGTACCGACCGCGCGACCGACGTCGATGGCTACCGCCGCGCCCTTCTGGACCGCAAGGTGCGGGCCGTCAAGGCGGCGCAGACCAAGTCCTCGGCGGAGGAGGTGGTGCTTGCACCGGAGGAGTATCCGAAGCTGCTGGAAACGGTCTACAAGGCGGAAAGTTTCCCCAAGCCGCGCAATATGGTTGGTCTGACCAAGAGCCTGCCGGTGGAGGAGATGGAAAAGCTGATCTTCACCAATACCGAGGTCAGTGACGAGAATCTGCGCCTGCTCGGTCTGGCGCGCGCGCAGGCGGTCAAGGACTATCTGGCGGCGAATGCGAAGATCGAGGATGCACGCCTGTTCGTGCTGGCGCCGAAGGAAAACGATGCGGACGGCAAGATGGACAAGGACGGCGGCAAGGACGCGAAGGACGCGCCGGCACGCGCCGACTTCTCGATCAAGTAAGGCCGGAGGGAAAAAGGACGTCCGGAAAGACACAGTCCGCCTCGCGGCGGACTGTAAGGGAATCTGCGAAAGGTTTCATCCGGCCCGCCGGAGCGGGCCGTTGTTCGTCATCACACGCTTTCGTCCTGCGGAATGATGTGGGCGATCTGCTCGGTGGCTTCGCGGGTGCGTTCGGACAGCGTGCGCACTTCGTCCGCGACCACCGAAAAACCGCGTCCGGCGTCGCCCGCACGCGCCGCCTCGATCGCTGCGTTCAGCGCCAGGCGATTGGTCTGGTTGGCGATGTCGCGGATGGTGGTGACGATGTCGCGGATCTTGTGCACGTTTTCGCTCAGCTGCTGACGCTGGCGCAGTTCCAGTTCCCGCAGGTGATGGGCGCTGTGTTCCGCGTCGATGTCGGTCAGAGCGCCGACGACACGCAGCGGCGTGCCGTCCGGCGCGCGCCTTGTGCGGCCGCGCGCACGGAACCAGCGGTACTGGTTGTCCTTGCAGCGCAGCCGGTACTCGATCGAGTAGGGGGTGCGACCGCTGCGGTCCATCAGGTGATCCATGAAGGCCTTGATGACGGCCTGCTTTTCATCCGGATGCAGGCGTGATGCCCAACTGTCCAGCACGTTCGGGAATTCCTGTTCGGTCTCGAAGCCGAGCAGCCGGCGGAACTGGGTGGACCACCAGAAGGTATTGGACGGGTTGACCGGATCGCCGGCCACCACGTCCAGATCCCAGATGCCGTCGTTCAGCATTTCGCTGGCGAGTTCGAAGCGGGTGAGCGCGACGTTCAGCCGCGCTTCGTCTTCGCGGCTGCGCGTGATGTCGGTCAGAGAACCGGCGATGCGCATCGATTTCCCGCTGTCATCGCGCGAGGTCACGACGCGGCTGAGGAACCAGCGGTAGCTGCCATCCTTGGCGGCGAGCCGGTACTGCGCATCCGGCCAGCTGCCGGCGCGCCGATCGGTCCATTGATGCTGCATGCTGTCGAGTGCTGCCTTGCGGTCTTCCGGGTGCAGACGGCTGGCCCAACTTTCCAGACGGTTGGGGAAATCCGTTTCGTTATCGAAACCCAGCAGCTGGCGCAGGCGGTCGGACCACCACACGGGGTGTTTCAGATCGAGGGTACGGCTGTCGCCGGGCATGGCTTCCCACAGACCGGCGTCGACCACCGAAGCGACGAGACCGGTGCGCTCGGCGGCTTCTTCGGCTTGCAGGCGTGTTTCCTGCAGGTCGGCTGAAATCGAGGAGGTTGTCTGCTCCAGCTGGCGCACCTGCTCTTCGGCGCTGTGCAGGCGTGAGCGCAGGCTGGCGAATGATCCGGACAAGGTGCCCAGCAATTCGCGTTCGCGGGAATTTCCCTTCAGTTCCGGGGTGTAGGCCTCTCCGCGCGCCTCGGCGTCTGCGATGCGCTTGAGTTCTTCAGAGAAAGGCTTTTTCAGCAACCAGTTCAGCATGTGTCCGTCTCCTCCTTATTGTCCGCACCCTGCGGTGCGACATGCGGGGTGCCCCCCGCTTGTCATGTCCGTCTGGCAACTAACGGTCGAGCGGCTCGGATACTTGAAGGAATTTTTTACGTCCGGACAGACCTTGTCCGGACGCGTTTGCCGGATGATCTACCTGCAATTCATGGCGCCGGGAGCTGCGCCAGCAGTTCCTCCGCATGGCGGCTCACGTCGGGGCGATCGATGACGTGTGCGATACGGCCATCCGGGTCGATCAGGAAGCTGATCCGCCGGTAGGCACCCAGCCAGCGCCGCAGCAATCCGCCGGGGCCGGCACCAAGTGCGCCATAGGCGCGGGCGATGCGCATGTCCCCGTCGATCAGCAGCGGGAAATTGAGCGCATATTTTTCGGTGAACGCGCGATGTGCGGCTGCGCCCTGTGCCGATACGCCGAGCACGGCGACGTCGCGCGCGGCCAGCTGCGAACGGTGGTCGCGCAGCGAGCAGGCCTGTTTCGTGCAGCCCGGCGTGTCGTCGCGCGGATAGAAGTAGAGGGCCAGCCAGCGGCCGCGGTAGTCGGCCAGACGGTGCCGGGTGCCGTTCTGGTCGGGGGCGTCGAAGTCGGGAGCAGGTTGTCCGGAGGTCATGTGCAGGGGGCTGTAGGGTGGTCGACGGGGCGATGGTAATCCCCGCCTCAGTGAAAATCGCGGCTGCGCGGCGCCAGCGTACCGAGCAGTCCGGAGCGGTCCACCAGACGGCGGGCGACAAGGTGCATGACCTCGCCTTCGCGTGACACCTGACCGTAGATGCCGAGCAGCGTGGCGCCCAGTGTTTCGTGGCGCTGCTTCTCCTGCAGATCGCGGTGCACGATGACGTTGGCCAACCCTGTTTCGTCCTCGATGGTGACGAACATGACGCCGCTGGCGGTGCCCGGCCGCTGCCGGCAGGTGACGATGCCGGCAGCGCGCGCCAGCGCGCGGTCGGGCAGGCGGCGCAGTTCGGCGGCGGTGAGGAAGCGCTGCGCGGCGAGTGTCCGGCGCAGCAGGGCCAGCGGGTGGCGTCCCAGCGTGAAACCGAGGCTGGCGTAGTCGGCGGCGATGTCCTGGCCTTCGTGAGGAGCCGGCAGTTCGGGCAGGCATTCATGCACCGGCGCGTCGCTCAGCATGGCGTCGGGCCGGCGGGCTGCGGCCTGCCAGTGCGCCTGGTGCCGATGGCCGGCCAGAGTCTTCAGCGCGCCGCCGGCGGCCAGCACGCGCAATGTGTCCGCATCGAGCCGCACCCGGCGAGCCAGATCATCGACACTGACGAATGGGGCCTGCAGGCGTGCGGTCACGATGCGCCGTGCCGGCTCCGGTCCGAGTCCCTTCACCATGCACAGTCCGAGCCGGACTGCCGGCCCTGTTCCGTCGCGGGCATCCGCAGATGAAGCGGGTGTTTCGAGCACGCAGTCCCAGTCACTGACCGTCACGTCGGCCGGTCTCACCTCGACGCCGTGCGTCCGGGCATCGGCGATCAGTTGCGCCGGTGCGTAGAAACCCATGGGCTGGCTGTTCAGCAGGCCGCACAGGAAGGCGGCCGGGTGGTGGCACTTGAGCCAAGATGAAGCGTAGACCAGCAGCGCGAAGCTGGCGGCATGCGATTCCGGGAAGCCGTAGCCGGAAAAGCCCTCGATCTGGTGGTAGATCCGTTCCGCGAATTCCGGTGTGTAGCCCTTCTTCAGCAGGCCTTCGGTCAGCTTCTGCTGGAATTTCTGCATCGTGCCCTGATGGCGCCAGGACGCCATCGAGCGGCGCATCTGGTCGGCTTCACCGGGTGTGAAGCCGGCGGCGACCACGGCCAGCTGCATCACCTGCTCCTGGAAGATGGGCACGCCCAGCGTGCGCTCCAGCACCGGCCGCAGTTCGTCCGACGGATAGTCGATGCGCTCCGGCGGCAGGTGGCGGCGTGCCAGATAGGGGTGAACCATGCCGCCCTGGATCGGCCCCGGACGCACGATGGCGACCTGGATCACCAGATCGTAGTAACGGCGCGGGCGCAGCCGCGGCAGCATGTTCATCTGCGCGCGCGATTCGACCTGGAACACGCCGGTCGATTCGCCGCGGCACAGCATGTCGTAGGTGGCCGTGTCTTCCGGCGGGATGTCGGCGAGGCTGCGGGGCATCCATTCCGTCGCGCCGGTGCCCGCCTTTTCCCGGAACGCGGCCAGCACGTTCAGCGTCTTGCGGATCGCGGTCAGCATGCCCAGCGCCAGCACGTCGACCTTCATCAGGCCGAGCGCCTCGAGGTCGTCCTTGTCCCACTGGATGACGCAGCGGTCGGCCATGCGCGCGTTCTCGACCGGCACCAGCCTGGACAGCCGGCCGCGCGCGATGACGAAGCCGCCGACGTGCTGCGACAGGTGGCGTGGCGTGCCGATCAGTTCGTTTGCCAGTTCGAGCAGCAGCTGCACGCGCGGCGCTTCGGGCCGGAATCCGGCCTCCAGCAGCCGGTCCTCGCGCACCCGTCCGCCGTCCCACCACATGTGCCCCTGCGTCAGCCGATCCAGTGCGTCGTCGCTGTAGCCGAGCGCGCGCCCGACGTCGCGCAGCGCCGAGCGCGGCCGGTAGGTGGCGAGGCTGGCCGCCAGCGCGGCGCGGTCGCGGCCGTACTTGCGGTAGATGTACTGGATGACCTCCTCGCGCCGCTCGTGTTCGAAATCGACGTCGATGTCGGGCGCCTCGTTGCGCTCGCGCGAGATGAAGCGGCCGAACAGCATGTTGGCGCGCCACGGATCGACTTCGGTGACCCCGATGCAGTAGCACACCGCGGAATTGGCGGCCGAGCCGCGTCCCTGGCACAGGATGCCCTGTGCGCGTGCCCAGGCGACGATGTCGTGCACGGTCAGGAAGTAGGCTTCGTACTGCAGTTCGGCGATCAGCGCGAGTTCCCGCTCGATCTGCGCGCGCATCCCGTCGGCCTTGCGCGCGAAGGTGGCGTCGTCGAGCGCCACGATGCGGCGGATCTGCGCGCAGCGCTCGACGTAGCCGCGTTCGGTCAGCGTGCGCAGCCAGGATGCCGGCGTCTGCCCGGGCGGCACGATTTCCTCCGGGTATTCGTAGCGCAGTTCGTCCAGCGAGAAGCGGCAGCGTGCAGCCACCTGCAGCGTTTCGGCCAGCAGGGCTGCCGGATAGATGTTCACCAGTTTTTGCGGCAGGCGCAGATGCCGTTCGCCGTTCGGGTACAGCGCGAAACCGCAGCCGGCCACCCGGCGGCGCAGCCGGATCGCGGTCATCGTGTCCTGCAGCCGGCGCCGGCGGCGCACATGCATGTGGACGTCGCCGGCGGCGCACAGCGGCAGTCCGCTGGACGCGCCGATCGCCTGCAGCGCACGCAGCCTGGCCGCATCGTCCGGCCCGAGATGCAGTTCGGCCGCCAGCCAAGCGCGGTCCCCGAAGCGGGACTTCAGCCAATGTGCGCATTCGTGCGGATCGCCTGCGCCTTCCCCATCCGGATCCGTCAGCTCCGGAATCAGCAGCGCGAGGCAGCCGGGCAGGCCGGCATCCAGATCGCTCCGCGTCAGGTGGTAGCTGCCCTTGTCGGTGCGCATCCGGCCCAGCGTGACCAGTTCGGACAGATTGCCGTAGCCCTCCTTGTCGCAGGCCAGCAATACCAGCGTCGGCCCGTCCGCCAGCCGGATTTCGCTGCCGATGATCAATGCCGGTCGTGGTTCGGGCAGTGCGCGCAACGCCAGATGCGCCCGCACCACACCGGCCAGCGAACACTCGTCGGTGAGCGCCAGCGCGGCGTAGCCGAGTTCTGCCGCACGCTGCATCAGCTCACCCGGCGCGGAGGCGCCGCGCAGGAAGGTGAAGTGGCTGAGACAGTGCAGTTCGGCGTAGGGCTGCGACACGATGCAAAAGTGAATGACTGTATTTATGTACAGTATATCGGGATCGTGCCGGTGATCGGAGGAGTTGCAGGAATCCGCATCGGCTGTGCGTCTGCACCTGAATGGTGCGTTGCAGCATCCGTCTGGCGAGACCCACTGCCGGACAGGCATGAGCGGGGCGATGGCTGCCGAAGCCGTCCAACATGGCTGCAAGCCGCACTGAGGGCGGAAGAGGCATGCCGGGAACCGGTCTGTCGCCCACCGCTTTCGCAGCCGGCACCCGCGCGCCTGGACCGCTACTTGCTGAGCAGGGTCAACGGATGGTCGGGCGCGTGCGTACACCGGCATGGAGGCGGACCGAGACACCGCCCAGCCCAGGGAACTCGGAGGGGGCTGCGACATCGACTGGACAGGCGGCAGCGCCGATGAGGAAGGCCTGATCGATGCCGCAGGAAAGTGGTGATGCGTAACAGGAGGGTGTCTGCGGCGCTTGCCGGGCTTTCCCCGGGCGTCGGCGTAGACCAAGCTGAAAAGAGGATTGCCGGTCCGGCTGCGGCGCAGTGCCGCGACGGGCAGCAGCAGGGCGGCGGGATGCAGCATCACGGCCGCAGCATCGGTTTTGCAGGCCAACAGACTTTGGAGATCAACATGGACATCGTCAGTCATTTCGCCGCACGCTTCGATCGCACACGCGAGGAAGAGCTTTCGCTGGAAGAGTATCTGGCGGAGTGCAAGCACGACCCGCTGAGCTATGCCAGCGCGGCCGAACGCATGTTGAAGGCGATCGGCGAGCCGCAGACCGTGGATACGCGCAACGATCCCCGCTTGTCGCGTCTGTTCGCCAACAAGGTGATCAAGCTCTACCCGGCCTTCGCCGAGTTCTACGGCATGGAGGACGCCATCGAGCAGGTGGTGAGCTACTTCCGTCACGCCGCGCAGGGGCTGGAGGAAAAGAAGCAGATCCTCTATCTGCTGGGTCCGGTCGGTGGCGGCAAGAGCTCGATCGCCGAGCGCCTCAAGTCGCTGATGCAGGAAGTGCCGTTCTACGCGCTCAAGGGCTCGCCGGTGAACGAGTCGCCGCTGGGCCTGTTCGATGCGACCGAGGACGGTGCCATCCTCGAGAAGGAATACGGCATTCCGCGCCGCTACCTCAACCGCATCCTGTCGCCGTGGGCAGTCAAGCGGCTGGAGGAATTCGGCGGTGACATCCGCCGCTTCCGCGTGGTCAAGCGTTATCCGTCGGTACTCAGGCAGGTCGGCATCGCCAAGACCGAGCCGGGCGACGAAAACAATCAGGACATTTCGTCGCTGGTGGGCAAGGTCGACATCCGCAAGCTCGAAACCTATGCGCAGGACGACCCGGACGCCTACAGCTTCTCCGGCGGCCTGTGCCTGGCCAATCAGGGCTTGCTCGAATTCGTCGAAATGTTCAAGGCGCCGATCAAGGTGCTGCACCCGCTGCTGACCGCGACCCAGGAAGGCAATTTCAAGGGCACCGAAGGCTTCGGCGCCATCCCGTTCGACGGCGTGGTGCTGGCGCACTCGAACGAGAGCGAGTGGAAGGCTTTCCGCAACAACAAGAACAACGAGGCCTTCCTCGACCGCATCTACATCGTCAAGGTGCCGTACTGCCTGCGCGTGTCCGAGGAGGTGAAGATCTACGAGAAGCTGCTGCGCGGCTCGTCGCTGGCCGAAGCGGTGTGCGCGCCGGGCACGCTGAAGATGATGGCGCAGTTCGCGACGCTGACGCGTCTGAAGGAGCCGGAAAACTCCAGCCTGTACTCGAAGATGCAGGTGTACGACGGCGAGAACCTGAAGGACACCGATCCGCGCGCCAAGAGCTATCAGGAATACCGCGACTACGCCGGTGTCGATGAAGGCATGAGCGGCGTGTCGACCCGCTTCGCGTTCAAGATACTGTCCAAGGTGTTCAACTTCGACTCGACCGAGGTGGCCGCCAACCCGGTGCACCTGATGTACGTGCTCGAGCAGCAGATCGAGCGCGAGCAGTTTCCGGCCGAGATCGAGCAGAAGTACATCTCCTACATCAAGGAGCACCTGTCGCCGCGCTACGCCGAATTCATCGGCAAGGAAATCCAGACCGCCTACCTGGAGAGCTACAGCGAGTACGGCCAGAACATCTTCGACCGCTACGTCACCTACGCCGACTACTGGATACAGGACAGCGAATACCGCGACACCGACACCGGCGAGGTGTTCGACCGCGCCTCGCTGAACGCCGAGCTGGAAAAGATCGAGAAGCCGGCCGGCATTTCGAACCCGAAGGATTTCCGCAACGAGATCGTGAACTTCGTGCTGCGCGCGCGCGCCAACAACGGCGGCAAGAACCCGGTGTGGAGCAGCTACGAGAAGCTGCGCACGGTGATCGAGAAGAAGATGTTCTCGAACACCGAAGAGCTGCTGCCGGTGATCAGCTTCAACGCCAAGGCCAGCGCGGACGACGCGAAGAAGCACGAGGACTTCGTCACGCGCATGGTGGCCAAGGGCTACACGCCGAAGCAGGTCAGGCTGCTGTGCGAGTGGTATCTGCGCGTGCGCAAGAGCTCGTGACGCGACGCCGGTCGGCCGACCGGCTGAAAGGAATGACGTGCAACAGATCATCGATCGACGGCTCGCCGGCAGGAACAAATCCATCGGAAACCGCGAACGTTTCCTGCGCCGGCACAAGGAGCAGATCCGCGAGGCGGTGAAGCGTGCCGTGGAAGGGCGCGGCATACGCGACATCGCTCAGGGCGAGGACATCCACATTCCGCGCCGAGACATCAGCGAACCGGTGTTCGGCCACGGCGAGGGCGGGCGCCGGGAAATGGTGCATCCGGGCAACAAGGACTTCGTGCGCGGTGACCGCATAGAACGGCCCAAGGGGGGCGGGGGCGGCGGCGGCTCGGGTGACGCCAGCGACTCCGGCGAGGGTGAGGACGACTTCGTCTTCCATCTGAGCAAGGAAGAGTTCATGCAGGTCTTCTTCGATGACCTGGCATTGCCCAACCTGATCCGCACCACGCTGGCGGAGACGCCGGAATTCAAGACGCATCGCGCCGGCTTTTCCAGCGACGGCACGCCGAACAACCTGCATGTCGTGCGTTCGATGCGCGGCGCCATCGGCCGGCGCATCGCGCTGGGCAGCGAGTCGCGGCGCGAACTGCACCGGCTGGAGGATCTGCTCGAGACGCTGCGCGCACAGCCGGACAGTCCTGCGCGCGCAAGAGAGATCGAGCTGATCGAAGCGGACATCGAGGCGCTGCGCGTGCGCATCGGCCGCATTCCCTTCCTCGATCCGATCGACCTGCGCTACCGCAGCCGGGTGCGCACGCCGGTGCCGACCGCCAAGGCGGTCATGTTCTGCGTGATGGACGTGTCGGGATCGATGGACGAGGCGCGCAAGGATCTGGCCAAGCGCTTCTTCATCCTGCTCTATCTGTTCCTGACCCGGCACTACGAGAAGATCGACATCGTGTTCATCCGCCACCACACGCAGGCGCAGGAGGTAAGCGAGCACGACTTCTTCCACGCGACCGAAACCGGCGGCACCGTGGTGTCGAGTGCGCTGGTGCTGATGGAGGAAATCATTCGGGCGCGCTATCCGCGCGGCGAATGGAACATCTACGGCGCGCAGGCGAGCGACGGCGACAACTGGCACGACGACAGTCCGCGCTGCCGCGAACTGCTGGAACACGACATCCTGCCGCTGTGCCGCTACTTCGCCTACATCCAGGTGGTCGAGCAGGAGCAGAACCTGTGGCACGAGTACGCCGCATTGGCCGAAGACGAGTCGCGGGTGTTCGCGATGCGCAAGGCGACCGACGTGTCGCAGATCTACCCGGTGTTCCGCGATCTGTTCAGGAAGGAAGGGGTGGCCAAATGAGCGATACCTTCGATCGGCGCAACCACGGGCGCGCCGCGTCGCTTGACGAATACGGCGGCCGGCGGCCGCACGCGCCGCTGCGCGCACCCCTGCCGCTGACCGGGCGGCCGGCGCAGAAACTGCCCGGACCGAGCGACTGGACCTTCGAGCTGCTCGACCAGTACCACACGGTGATCCGCAGCACGGCACAGCGCTTCGGTCTGGACACCTACCCGAACCAGCTGGAAATCATCTCCGCCGAACAGATGATGGATGCCTACGCCTCGGTCGGCATGCCGGTGAACTACCGGCACTGGAGTTACGGCAAGGAGTTCATCAGCACCGAGAAGAACTACAAGCGCGGTGCGATGGGGCTGGCTTACGAGATCGTCATCAATTCGAATCCGTGCATCAGCTACCTGATGGAAGAGAACACGATGGCCATGCAGGCCTTGGTGATCGCGCACGCGGCCTACGGGCACAACAGCTTCTTCAAGGGCAACTACCTGTTCCGGATGTGGACCGACGCCTCGTCCATCATCGACTACCTTGTTTATGCGAAGAACTACGTCGCCGCCTGCGAGGAGCGCCACGGCCTTGATGCCGTCGAACTGCTGCTCGACAGCTGCCATGCGCTGATGAACTACGGTGTGGACCGCTACCGCCGGCCGGGCAAACTGAGCCTGACGCAGGAACTGGAACGCGCCAAGGACCGCGAGGCCTATGCCCAGCAGCAGGTCAACGAGATATGGCGCACGCTGCCGCCGAAGTCCGGCCGGGACGCGTCGGAAAGGGAGGCGCCGCGCTTTCCCGCCGAGCCGCAGGAAAACCTGCTGTATTTCGTCGAGAAGAACGCACCGCTGCTCGAGCCCTGGCAGCGCGAGATCGTGCGCATCGTGCGCAAGGTCGCGCAGTACTTCTATCCGCAGCGGCAGACCCAGGTGATGAACGAGGGCTGGGCCACGTTCTGGCATCACCACCTGCTGAATACCATGTACGACGATGGCCATCTCGAGGACGGCATCATGATCGAGTGGCTCAAGTCGCACACCAATGTGGTGTTCCAGCCGCCGGTCGGGCATCCGGCCTACAGCGGCATGAACCCGTACGCGCTGGGGTTCGCGATGTACTCGGACATCAAGCGCGTCTGCGAGGCACCGACCGACGAGGACCGCGACTGGTTTCCCGACATCGCCGGCCGCGACTGGCTGGAAACGCTGGACCACGCGATGCGCAATTTCAAGGACGAGAGCTTCATCGGCCAGTTCCTGTCGCCGCGCGTGATGCGCAACTTCCGGCTGTTCGCGATCGACGATGACGACACCGAGCCGACGCTCGAAGTGTCGGCCATCCACGACGAGGCGGGCTACCGTGCGCTGCGCGAAGCCATGTCGCGCCAGTACGACCTCGGTTCGCGCGAGCCGAACATCCAGGTCTGGGGCGTGAACCTGCGCGGCGACCGCTCGCTGATGCTGCGCCACACGCAGCACAACGACCGCCCGCTGCGCGACAACGCCTACGAGGTGCTGAAGCATGTGGCGCGGCTGTGGGGCTTCCCGGTCCATCTGGAGAGCGTCGGCAGCAGCGGCAGGGTGTCGCAGCGCTGGACGGTCGATCCGGGTACGGTCTGATCGCCAGCCGGCAGTCTGCGTGTGCAGCGCCGCTCCTGGAGAGAATGCTGCGATGGTCAGACGGTGGGAGCGAGCCATGCTCGCGAAGGCGTCCGTGATCAACGTCGGCCCCGGTTTGATGCTCCGGATCGCGCGCGTGGCTCGCGCCTGCAGGCCTCAATCAGCCCGCAGCAGCTTCTTCAGCGCGTACAGCGCGTCCAGTGCCTCGCGCGGGCTGAGACTGTCCGGGTCGAGCGCCGCCAGCGCATCCACGGCCGCATGTGACGGTGCTTCCGGCGGCGGAGGCGGTGGCGCGAACAGGTCGGCCTGCGGGCCGGCGTTGACGCGGCTGGCTTCCAGCTGCTGCAGCGCGCGCCGCGCGTCGCGGATGACGCCGCCCGGCACGCCGGCCAGTGCCGCGACCTCGATGCCGTAGGACTGCGAGGCCGGGCCGTCCTCGATCGCATGCAGGAACACGATGCGGCTGCCGTGCTCGACCGCGTCCAGATGCATGTTGGCGCACACCGGGTGCGTCTGCGGCAGCTGCGTCAGTTCGAAATAGTGGGTGGCGAACAGCGTCCAGCTGCGGTTGCGCACCAGCAGGTGACGCGCGATCGCCTGCGCCAGCGCCACGCCGTCGAAGGTCGAGGTGCCGCGGCCGATCTCGTCCATCAGCACCAGGCTGCGCTCGGTCGCGCCGTGCAGGATGCCGGCAGCTTCGGTCATCTCGACCATGAAGGTGGAGCGGCCCGAAGCCAGGTCGTCCGAGGCACCGATGCGGGTGTGGATGGCGTCGAGCGGACCGAGTCGCACCGCCTGCGCCGGCACCGGACAGCCGCAGTGCGCCATCAGCGCGATCAGCGCGACCTGGCGCATATAGGTCGACTTGCCGCCCATGTTCGGCCCGGTGATCAGCAGCATGCGGCGCGCGTCGTGCATCTGCGTGTCGTTGGCGATGAAGCTGTCGACCTGGCGCTCGACCACCGGGTGGCGGCCGCGCTCTATCGTGATTTCCGGCTCGTCGACGAACTGCGGCCGGCAGTAGTCATGGCGCTGTGCGGCGCGGGCGAAGGCGAGCAGGCCGTCGAGCTGCGCCAGCGCGCGCGCGATGTCGCCCAGTGCCGGCAGTTCCGGCGCGAGCGCGTCGAGCAGCTGCTCGTACAGGTATTTCTCGCGCGCTGTCGCGCGCTCGGCCGCCGACAGCGCGCGGTCCTCGAACGCCTTCAGCTCCGGCGTGATGTAGCGTTCGGCGTTCTTCAGCGTCTGCCGGCGCCGGTAGTCGTCGGGGATGCGTTCGACGTTGGCGTTGGTGACCTCGATGTAGAAGCCATGCACGCGGTTGTATTCGACCTTCAGGTTGGCGATGCCGGTGCGGCTGCGCTCACGCGCTTCCAGCGCCAGCAGGAATTCGCCGCAGTTGTCCTGCAGGCCGCGCAGTTCGTCCAGTTCGGCGTCGAAGCCGGCACGCATCACGCGGCCGTCGCGCAGCTGCGCCGCCGGTTCGTCGGCGATGGCGCGCGTCAGCAGGTCGAGCGATGACAGCGGCTGGCTCAGCGTGGTGCGTGCCTCGTGCAGCAGTCCGTCGCGTTCGGGGACGACGTCGGCGACTGTGCCGAGCCGGGCCAGGCTGTCGCGCAGGCTGGACAGGTCGCGCGGCCGCGCGGTGCGCAGCGCGATGCGCGCGCCGATGCGTTCGATGTCGGCCAGACCGCGCAGCCGCTCGTGCAGCGCGTCGGCGCGGTCTGCCTCGCGCAGCGCGTCGACGGCCTCGTGCCTCGCCTCGGCCGGCGCGCGCTCGCGCAGCGGATGGTGCAGGCAGCGGCGCAGCCAGCGTGACCCCATCGAGGTGGCGCAGGTGTCGAGCAGCGACAGCAGGGTCGGTGCCGCTTCGCCGCGCAGGGTTTCGGTCAGTTCCAGATTGCGCCGGGTGGCGGCGTCCATGCGCAGCCAGGCGCTGTCGTGTTCCACCGTCAGCGTCGCGATGTGGGCCAGTGCGCGCTGCTGGGTGGCCTGGGCGTAGCTGTACAGCGCGCCGCAGGCGGCCAGCGCCAGCGGCACCTCGGCCACATCGAAGGCGGCGAGGTCGCGGCTGCCGAAGTGTTCGCACAGCAGGCGGGTCGCTTCGCTCAGGTCGAACTGCCAGGCGCTGCGCGATGTGACCGTCCAGCTGCCTTCCGGTGCGGTGGCACTGTCGGCGACCAGCAGTTCGGCCGGCCGCAGGCGGTCGAGCAGCGACGGCAGTACGTTGAGCGCGACTTCGGTCAGCTTCAGTTCGCCGCTGGCCAGGTTGAGCCAGGCGACACCGGCGCGCGCGCGTTCGACATGCAGCGCCAGCAGCAACGCGTCGGACTTGTCGTCGAGCAGGCTGGCATCGGTCAGCGTGCCCGGCGTGACGATGCGCGCCACTGCGCGTTCGACCGGACCTTTCGAGGTCGCCGGATCGCCGATCTGTTCGACGATGACCACCGACTCGCCCATCTTGACCAGCCGCGCCAGGTACTGCTCGACCGCATGGAAAGGTACGCCCGCCATCGGAATCGGCTGGCCCGCCGACTGGCCGCGGTGGGTCTGCGTGATGTCGAGCAGACGCGCCGCACGGATCGCGTCCTCGAAGAACAGCTCGTAGAAATCCCCCATGCGGTAGAACACCAGCAGTTGGGGGTATTGCCGCTTGAACCCCAAATATTGAACCATCATTGGGGTGTGCGAGGACAGATCGGTGCTGGCCATCCTTGTCGGTGCGGTCCGGGCGCGGATTACGCGCGCAGGGCGTCGGTCAGGTGCGGTTCGATGGTGGCCAGCAGCACCGGGAAGATGCGCGGCGTCGAGGCGACCATGTTGCCGCTTTCCATGTAGCCGGTCTCGCCGGTCAGGTTGCCGACCAGACCGCCGGCTTCGGTCACCAGCAGCGCGCCGCCGGCGATGTCCCAGGGCGACAGGCCGATCTCGAAGAAGGCGTCGAAGCGGCCGCAGGCGACATAGGCCAGATCGAGCGCGGCGGCACCTGGGCGGCGCAGCCCCGAGGTCTTTTCCATCATGTCCTTGAGCATGCCGAGGTAGGCATCGACATGGTCGAACACGCGGTACGGAAAGCCGGTGCCGACCAGTGCCTCGCTCAGCTTGGCGCGGCGCGATACGCGGATGCGGCGGTCGTTGAGGAAGGCGCCGCGGCCGCGGCTGGCGGTGAACATCTCGTTGCGCACCGGATCGAAAACGACGGCCGACTGCATCTGGCCGCGGTGTTCGAGCGCGATCGACACCGCGTAGTGCGGCATGCCGTGGATGAAATTGGTCGTGCCGTCCAGCGGATCGATGATCCAGCGGTATTCGGACTCGCCGGACGCGCCGCTCTCCTCGGCTAGAATGGCGTGGTCCGGGTAGGCCTCGCGCAGAATGCCGATGATGGCGTCTTCTGCCGCGCGGTCGACCTCGGTGACGAAGTCGTTCTGCCGTTTGCTGCTGACTTTCAGCAGGTCTACATCCTGGCTGGCGCGGGTGATGATCTGGCCTGCGCGGCGGGCGGCCTTGACGGCGGTGGTGAGCGTCGGATGCATGAGTGGTGTCTGTGCGCGGTCCCTTGGGGCCGCATCTCGGCAGGAAAACCCCTGATTCTAATATGAACCCGTTCGCTTCCCTCGACCGCGTGCGCGTGGTCATGTCCCACACCACCCATCCGGGCAATATCGGCGCCTGTGCGCGCGCGATGAAAGTGATGGGGCTGTCGCGTCTCTATCTGGTCAATCCGAAGCATTTTCCGCACGACGAGGCGGTGGCGATGAGTTCGGGCGCAACCGACGTGCTCGACGCCGCGGTCGTGTGCGACAGCCTCGAAATGGCGCTGGCCGGTACGGTCGCCCAGGCGGCGCTGACGGCCCGCCGGCGCGAGATGGCGCTGCCGGTACGCGAGGTGCGTGCCGCGGCGACCGAACTGGCGACGCTGCTGGCGGCCGGCAGCGCCGAGGTGGCGCTGGTGTTCGGTACCGAAAGTTCGGGGCTCACCAACGAGGAGGTGGCGATGTGCTCGCTGCCGGTCACCATCTCGACCAGCGACACCTACCGCTCGCTGAACGTGGCGGCCGCTGCGCAGATCATGTGTCACGAACTGCGTACCGCCGTGGCGTCGGTGTCGCCGGTGGTCGCCGAACTGCCCGATCTGGCGCCACACGAGGGACTGGAAAGCCTGTATGCGCTGATCGAGACGCTGATGCTCGAATCCGGATTCCTCGACCGGGTCAATCCGGGACGGGCGATGCCGCGCTTGCGCCGGCTGTTCGGTCGGGCGCAGCTCGAATCGGAGGAACTGCACCTGCTGATGGGTGCGCTGAAGGCGATCGGCGGCAAACGGCGTGGCGGCTGATGCCGGAACTTGTTCGCAGGTGCACAAAAACTGACTAAAATAGTCGGATTCATTCTGCCAGCCGACAGCGCTGTCGGCGTTCCACAAGGAAAGATGATGTTCCACCGTCTGCGCGAAGACATCGCCAGTGTGCTTGAGCGCGATCCGGCCGCACGTTCGTTCTTCGAAGTGCTGACCTGCTATCCCGGCATCCACGCGCTGGCGCTGCACCGCATGGCCCATGCCTGCTGGAGTTCCGGTTTCCTGTGGCTGGGCCGCTTCATTTCGGCCATCGGGCGCGTTCTCACAGGCATCGAGATCCATCCGGGCGCCACCATGGGCCGGCGCGTGTTCATCGATCACGGCATGGGCGTGGTGATCGGCGAAACGGCAGTCGTCGGTGACGACTGCACGATCTACCAGGGCGTGACGCTGGGAGGGACCTCGCTGTATCGCGGTACCAAGCGTCACCCCACGCTGGGCAAGGGTGTCGTGATCGGTGCCGGTGCCAAGGTTCTGGGTGGCTTCGAAGTCGGCGACGGTGCGAAGGTCGGTTCGAACGCGGTGGTCGTGAAGCCGGTACCGGCCGGTGCCACCGCAGTTGGCAATCCGGCACGCGTCATCGAGGCGAAGGCGCCCGCCGTGGACGACGAAAAGACGCGGCGAGCGGAGCAGGCGGGCTTCACCGCCTACGGCGTGACGCGGGATCTGGAAGACCCGATGGCCAGGGCGGTCACTGCGCTGGTCGACCATGCGCTGGACAGCGACCGGCGCATCGAATGCCTGCTCAACAAGCTGGCGCGGGCGGGCGTCAGGCTCGATGACGATGCGCTCGAGGAGATGGCCGATCAGTCGCACGTCGATCTGGACAAGATAAGCCGAATAGTTGACTGAACCTGTCGGGAATTATAAAGTCGACTGAAATGATCGGGAATTAGTTCGTACGCGCGTTCGTGCGACGCCCGGATCGGTTCAATCAGGAGTCACCATCATGAGACTGACCACCAAAGGTCGTTTCGCCGTCACCGCGATGCTCGATCTGGCTCTGCGCCAGGAAAACGGTCCGGTCACGCTGTCCGGCGTGGCGGAACGCCAGCGCATCAGCCTGTCCTATCTGGAACAGCTGTTCGGCAAGCTGCGCCGGCACGAGCTGGTGGCCAGCGTGCGCGGTCCGGGCGGCGGCTACTGTCTGGCGCGCGACGCGCGCAGCATCTCGGTGGCGCAGATCATCTCGGCGGTCGATGAGCCGCTGGATGCGACGCAGTGCGGCGGCAAGGAAAACTGCCATGACGAGCACCGCTGCATGACGCACGACCTGTGGTCCAGCCTCAGCCAGCGCATGTACGAATATCTCGATTCGGTGAATCTGCACGACCTGATGGTGCAGCAACGCGAACGTGCGGGCCACCGCGTCGTGATGCATGAGCACGGCGCCCGCGTCGCTGCGTCGGACATTGTGCGCGTACAGATCTGATCATGTTCGCCCCGGTCTATCTCGATCACAACGCCAGCACCCCGCTTGCCGCAGAGGTACGCGAGGTCATGCTGCCGTGGCTCGATGTGCGTTTCGGCAATGCGTCGAGCCGCCACGAATACGGGCGTGCGGCGCGGCGTGCGATAGACGAGGCGAGGGCGCAGGTGGCGGCGGCAGTCAACGCGCATCCGACCGAGATCGTGTTTACCAGCGGTGGTTCGGAAGCGAACAACCTGTTCGTCAAAGGAGCGGCCGGACGCCTGAAGCCCGGCCTGATCGCGATTTCTTCGATCGAGCATCCGTGTGTGCGCGAACCGGCCAAACAGCTGGCGCGTGCAGGCTGGACGCTGCTGGAATTGCCGGTCGATGGTCAGGGCAGGGTCCAGGCGGACGATTTTGACGGCCGTGCGTCGCTGGTGTCGGTGATGCGGGCCAACAACGAGACCGGCGTGCTGCAGGACGTGCAGTCCATCGCCGCCAGGGTGCGTCATGCCGGTGGCTGGATGCACACCGATGCCGTGCAGGCGCTGGGCAAGGTGGCACTCGATTTCCGTGCGCTCGGCGTGTCGGCGATGACCCTGTCGGCGCACAAGATAGGCGGTCCGCAGGGCGCCGGCGCGCTGATCCTGGACAAGCGGATCGATATCGAACCGCTGATTGCCGGCGGAGGCCACGAGCGCGGCCTGCGTTCCGGCACCGAGAATGTGGCGGCCATCGTCGGTTTCGGCCGTGCGTGCGAACTGGCCGTCGCCGGGCTGGATGCCCGTGCCGGCGAACTCGAGGCGCTGCGTGCGCGCATCGAGCGCTGTGTGGCGGCTCTGGGAGGCACCGTGTTCGGCGATCAGGCGGCGCGCCTGCCGAACACCTGCTACTTCGCACTCGACCGGATCGACGGCGAAACGCTGGTCGCCAGGCTTGACCGGGCCGGATTCGCCGTCGCCAGCGGAGCAGCCTGTTCCAGTGCGTCGCCGGAACCGTCGCGCACATTGACCGCGATGGGCGTTGCGCCGGAACTGGCGCGTGGCGCAGTGCGCGCAAGTGTCGGGCCGGCAACGACAATGCAGGATGTTGATGATTTTTGCAGCGCTCTCGCGCAGGTGGTGGACCAGCTCCGCAACCTGCGTGCGATGGCTGCGGCGTGATGCAGGTTTTGATGGAGCAATGACATGCTGAAATTTCCGATCTATCTCGACTACTCGGCGACCACGCCGGTCGATCCGCGGGTGGCTGCCAGGATGATTCCCTGGCTCACCGAGCACTTCGGCAACCCGGCATCGCGCAGCCATGCGTACGGCTGGGAAGCGGAAGCGGCGGTCGAGGAGGCGCGCGAGCAGGTGGCCAAGCTGGTCGGGGCCGACCCCAAGGAAATCATCTGGACCTCCGGTGCCACCGAATCGAACAACCTCGCCATCAAGGGCGCGGCGCATTTCTATTCGGGCAAGGGCAAGCACATCATCACGCTGCGTACCGAACACAAGGCGGTACTGGATACCTTCCGCGAACTCGAGCGCGAGGGATTCGAGGCGACCTATCTCGATCCACTGCCGAACGGCCTGGTCGACATGGATGCCTTCCGCGCTGCGCTGCGCCCGGATACGGTGCTGGTATCGATCATGTTCGTGAACAACGAGATCGGCGTCATCCAGCCGATCGCCGAGCTGGGCGAGATCTGCCGCGAGAAGGGGATCATCTTCCACGTCGACGCGGCACAGGCCACCGGCAAGGTGGTGATCGACCTGGAAAAGCTGAAGGTCGACCTGATGTCGTTCTCGGCCCACAAGACCTATGGCCCGAAGGGCATCGGTGCGCTGTACGTGCGCCGCAAGCCGCGCATCCGGCTGGAAGCGCAGATGCACGGTGGCGGCCATGAGCGCGGCCTGCGCTCGGGCACGCTGCCGACGCACCAGATCGTCGGCATGGGCGAAGCATTCCGCATCGCGCGCGAGGAAATGGGTGCCGAGAACGAGCGCATCCGCATGCTGCGCGACCGGCTGCTCAAGGGCCTGTCGGACATCGAGGCTACCTTCGTCAATGGCGACATGGACGCACGCGTGCCGCACAATCTGAACATCAGCTTCGCCTATGTCGAAGGCGAGTCGCTGATCATGGCGATCAAGGAAATCGCGGTGTCCTCGGGTTCGGCCTGCACCTCGGCCAGCCTGGAACCGTCCTACGTGCTGCGCGCGCTCGGTCGCGAGGACGAGCTGGCGCACAGCTCGATCCGCTTCTCGATCGGCCGCTTCACGACCGAAGAGGAAATCGACTTCACGATAGACCTGCTCCACCGCAAGATCGGCAAGCTGCGCGAACTGTCGCCGCTGTGGGAGATGGTGCAGGAAGGTGTCGATCTGAACAGCGTCCAGTGGGCTCACCACTGAAATCGCGCATGCCGCGACTGAAGGAGAACTGATATGGCCTATAGCGAAAAACTGCTGGATCACTACGAAAACCCGCGCAATGTCGGCGCATTCGGCAAGGACGACGACGCGGTCGGCACCGGCATGGTCGGTGCACCGGCGTGCGGTGACGTGATGAAGCTGCAGATCAAGGTCGGCGCCGACGGTGTCATCGAGGACGCGAAATTCAAGACCTACGGCTGCGGCTCGGCCATCGCATCGAGCTCGCTGGTGACCGAATGGGTCAAGGGCAAGACGCTCGATCAGGCGATGGAAATCCGCAATACCGCGATCGCCGAGGAACTGGCGCTGCCGCCGGTCAAGATCCACTGCTCCATCCTCGCGGAAGACGCGATCAAGGCGGCGGTGGAGGACTATCGCAAGAAGCACGGCGCGGCAACGCCGGCCGATGCGGTCTGAAATGAATAGCCCCCACGCTTACTTCGTTCGCTGCCCCTCGAGGGGGCTGTGCCGCCCTTGGGGCGGCCCGGCGGGCGGCGCGTGGCGCGATGGATAACCGAGGAGAACGCGAATGGGTGTCACACTGAGCGAAAAGGCGGCCAAGCATGTTGCCAACTACATCACCAAGCGCGGCCGCGGCGTCGGCCTGCGTCTGGGGGTGCGCACCAGCGGCTGTTCGGGCATGGCTTACAAGCTCGAATTCGCCGACGAACTGGCGCCGGATGACCTGATCTTCGAAAGTCATGGCGTCAAGGTGCTGATCGATCCCAAAAGCCTTGCCTACCTCGAAGGCACCGAGCTGGATTTCGTGCGCGAAGGCCTGAACGAGGGGTTCAAGTTCAACAACCCCAACGTCAAGGATGAGTGCGGCTGTGGCGAGAGCTTCAATGTCTGAACCTTGCCTGCGCGCGGCGCAACCCTGACGATGACATCCGGACCGGACGCAGCGGGCCTGCCTGACGCCGACCTGTTCAGCCGCGATCATTTCGCGCTGTTCGGTCTGCCGCGGCGCTTCGAAATCGATGACCGTTCGCTCGAATCCCGCTACCACGAGCTGCAGTCGACGGCGCATCCCGACCGTCATGCAAACCGGCCGGAGCAGGAGCGCCGCCTGTCGATGCAGTGGGCGACCCGCATCAACGAGGCTTACCGGCTGCTGCGCACGCCGCTGACCCGCGCGCGCTATCTGCTGGAACTGGAAGGCATCGATGTCGGTGCGGAAAACAATACCGCGATGCCGGCGGACTTCCTGATGCAGCAGATGGAGTGGCGCGAGGCGCTCGACGAAGCACGCGATGCGCGCGACCTCGACGCACTGGACGAACTGGCGCGCAAGCTGCGCCATGCAAGGCGCGAGGCGGAAGCACTGCTCGCCCGGCAACTGGATGCCGACCACGATACCGGCGGCGCTGCCGCCACGGTGCGCCGCATGATGTTCATCGCCAAGCTGGGCGATGACATTGCCGAGATGCACGACACACTGGAAAACTGATGGCCCTGCTGCAGATCGCCGAACCCGGCGAATCCACCGCGCCGCACCAGCACCGGCTGGCTGCGGGCATCGATCTGGGCACGACCAATTCGCTGGTAGCCAGCGTACGCAATGGCGTGCCGGTCGTGCTGAATGACGAGAACGGCCGCGCGCTGCTGCCGTCGGTCGTGCGCTATCGCGCCGACGGCACGACTGTGGTCGGACACGCCGCGCAGGCTGCGCAGGCACAGGACCCGCGCAACACGATCGCATCGGTCAAGCGCTTCATGGGGCGTGGCCTGGCCGACGTCGCGCATGTCGAGTCCATGCCCTATGTGTTCGAGGACGCGCCGGGCATGGTGCGGCTGCGCACCGTGCAGGGCCGGAAAAGTCCGGTCGAGGTGTCGGCCGACATCCTGCGCGTGCTGCGTGAGCGTGCCGAAGCCAGTCTGGGTGGCCCGCTGAGCGGTGCCGTGATCACCGTGCCGGCCTATTTCGACGACGCCCAGCGCCAGGCGACCAAGGACGCGGCGCGACTGGCCGGCCTGGAAGTGCTGCGGCTGCTCAACGAGCCGACCGCTGCGGCCATCGCCTACGGCCTGGACAATGCGTCCGAAGGCATCTACGCGGTGTACGACCTGGGCGGCGGCACCTTCGACATTTCGATACTGAAGCTTTCGCGTGGCGTGTTCGAAGTGCTGGCGACCAGCGGCGACGCCGCGCTTGGCGGCGACGATTTCGATCATCGCGTCTATTGCTGGCTGATCGAGGCGTCGCGCATCGGTCCGCCGGGCCTGGAGGACATGCGCACGCTGTACATGGAAGCGCGTCGCGCCAAGGAACTCCTCAGCAATGCGGACGAGGTGCATATCGGCCTCCGGCTTGCCAGCGGCGACGAGATCGACGTGCGTCTGACGCGCGAAGCGTTTGTTGACATGACGCGCAAGCTGGTCGACAAGACGCTGGTGCCGACGCGCAAGGCGCTGCGCGACGCCGGGCTCGATGCATCGGACGTCAAGGGCGTGGTCATGGTCGGCGGCGCGACCCGCATGCCGCATGTCCAGCGCGCGGTTGGCGAGTTCTTCGGTCAGGAGCCGCTGACCAATCTGGATCCGGACAAGGTGGTCGCGATCGGTGCGGCGATCCAGGCCAATGTGCTGGCCGGCAATCGCAGTGCGGACGAGGACTGGCTGCTGCTCGACGTGATTCCGCTGTCGCTCGGCCTGGAAACGATGGGCGGTCTGGTCGAGAAGATCATTCCGCGCAATTCCACGATACCGACCGCACGCGCCCAGGAATTCACTACTTTCAAGGACGGACAGACCGCGATGGCCGTCCACGTGGTGCAGGGCGAGCGCGAACGGGTGTCCGACTGCCGTTCGCTGGCCCGCTTCGAACTGCGCGGCATCCCGCCGATGGTGGCCGGCGCTGCGCGCATCCGCGTCAGCTTCCAGGTGGATGCGGACGGTTTGCTCAGCGTGTCGGCGCGCGAGGTCGGTACCGGCGTCGAAGCGCGCATCGAAGTCAAGCCGAGCTACGGTCTGGGTGACGACGAAGTCGCGTGCATGCTGCGCGACGGTTTCGAGCATGCGCAGGAAGACATGGCCGTGCGCGCGCTGGCCGAGCAGAAGGTCGAGGCGCAGCGCCTGACCGAAGCGACGCACAGCGCGCTGGCGGCCGATGGTGATCTGCTCGATGGCGGCGAACGTGCGACGGTCGAGCAGGCGCTGGCCGCGCTGGCTGCAGCCGCAGCCGGCGACAGCGTGGGCGGCATCCGCAGCGCGATCGACGCGCTGGGCCGCATCACCGACGATTTCGCGGCACGCCGCATGAACCGCAGCATCCAGCGTGCGCTGTCGGGCCGCAGCATCGAATCCCTGTGAGGCTGGAATGACCCAGATCGTCGTATTGCCGCATGTCGAACTGTGTCCGGATGGCGCCGTGATCGACGCCGAACCGGGCACCTCGATCTGTGACGCGCTGCTCGAGAACGGCATCGAGATCGAACATGCCTGCGAGAAATCCTGCGCCTGCACCACCTGCCACGTCATCGTCCGGGAGGGCTTCCGCAGCCTGGCACCGGCCGAGGATCTGGAAGAGGACCTGCTGGACAAGGCCTGGGGCCTGGAGCCGAACTCGCGCCTGTCCTGTCAGGCGGAGGTGGCCGCCGAGCCTCTGGTCGTGGAAATTCCGAAATACACCATCAACATGGTCAGCGAAGGCAAGAGGTGAGTGACATGAAATGGACCGATTCGCTCGATATCGCGATCGCGCTGACCGAAGCGCGCCCGGATGCCGACCCGCGCACGGTGCGCTTCACCGACCTGATGCAGTGGGTGATGGCACTGCCCGGATTCGACGATGATCCCAAGCGCTGTGGCGAGAAAATCCTCGAAGCCATCCAGCTGGCGTGGATCGACGAAGCTGACTGAACCGAGCCTGACCGACCGGCCGATTTAGCGGGAGCGTCCCGGTCGGCGGCCGGTTTCGGCTAGAATACGGGTTTCCTGCACCCGCTCTCAGCATGACCAAGTATGTGTTTGTAACCGGCGGTGTGGTGTCCTCGCTAGGCAAGGGCATTGCAGCCGCGTCACTGGGCGCGATTCTCGAATCCCGCTCGATCCGCGTCACCCATCTCAAGCTCGACCCCTACATCAACGTCGATCCGGGCACCATGAGCCCGTTTCAGCACGGTGAGGTGTTCGTCACCGAAGACGGTGCCGAAACCGACCTCGATCTGGGGCACTACGAGCGTTTCACCTCGGCCCGCATGGGCAAGCGCAACAACTTCACCACCGGCCAGATCTACGAGGCGGTGATCAAGAAGGAGCGTCGCGGTGAATACCTGGGCAAGACGGTACAGGTCATCCCGCACATCACCGACGAGATCAAGCTGTACGTGAAGCGCGGAGCCGAAGGCGCCGATGTGGCCATCGTCGAGGTTGGCGGCACGGTGGGCGACATCGAATCGCTGCCCTTCCTCGAGGCCATCCGCCAGATGGGCATCGAAGAGGGCCGCGGCAACACCTGCTTCATCCACCTGACGCTGGTGCCCTACATCGCGACCGCCGGCGAGCTCAAGACCAAGCCGACCCAGCATTCGGTGAAGGAACTGCGCGAGATCGGCATCCAGCCCGACGTGCTGCTGTGTCGTTCCGACCGCGTGGTGCCGGACGACGAGCGCCGCAAGATCGCGCTGTTCACGAATGTGCTGCCGGAAGCGGTCATATCGGTGATCGACGCCGACAGCATCTACAAGATACCGGGCATGCTGCACGAGCAGATGCTGGACGAAATCGTCTGCCACAAGCTGAACATCCTGGCGCGTGCCGCCGACCTCAGCGCGTGGAGCCGCATCATCGACGCGCTGGAACATCCGGAACGCGACATCGATATCGCCTTCGTCGGCAAGTATGTCGACCTGACGGAATCCTACAAGTCGCTGTCCGAGGCGCTGATCCACGCCGGCATCCAGACCCGTTCGCGCATCAGCATCCACTACATCGACTCGGAAGCGATCGAGCGCGCGACCGACGGTGGTCGCTCGCTGCTCGATCCGATGGACGCCATCCTGGTGCCCGGCGGCTTCGGCCGGCGCGGCGTCGAGGGCAAGATCGCCGCGATCCGCTTCGCACGCGAGAACGGCGTGCCCTATCTGGGCATCTGTCTGGGCATGCAGCTGGCAGTGGTCGAGTACGCGCGCAATGTCGCGGGTCTCGCCGGCGCGCACAGTACCGAATTCGAGCGCGACACGCCGCATCCGGTGATCGGCCTGATCACCGAGTGGATGAGCGCCGAAGGCAAGCTGGAGCGGCGTGACGAGTCGTCGGACATCGGCGGCACGATGCGTCTGGGCGGCCAGACCTGCCAGCTCGGCGAAGACAGCCTGGCGCGTGAAATCTACGGTGCGGCACAGATCGTCGAGCGTCATCGCCATCGTTACGAGGTCAACAACCAGTATCTGGCTCAGCTCGAGAAGGTGGGCCTGAAGGTGTCGGGCCGCTCGCTTGATGCGGTCGATCCGCTGTGCGAAATGATCGAACTGCCCGACCACCCGTGGTTCGTGGCCTGCCAGTTCCACCCCGAATTCACCTCGACGCCGCGCGCCGGCCATCCGCTGTTCTCGGCCTTCGCCCGCGCTGCGCTGGCGCGTCAGGACGCGCGCGGCATGGTGAAGCGTTCGGCGCACAAGGTCGCGTCGTGAGTTGCACACCGAATCGCTCACCGATTCGCGCCTGGAGGAAGTCAGCATGAAATTGTGTGGTTTCGAGGCCGGCCTGGACCGGCCGTTCTTCCTGATCGCCGGCCCCTGCGTCATCGAGTCGCGCGACATGGCGTTCGACACCGCAGGCAAGCTGAAGGAAATCACGTCGCGCCTCGGTGTTCCCTTCATCTACAAGTCGTCCTTCGACAAGGCCAACCGCAGCTCGGGTACCAGCTTTCGCGGTCCGGGCATGGAGCGTGGCCTGGAAATACTGGCCGACGTGAAGCGCGAACTGGGTGTGCCGGTGCTGACCGACGTGCATACCGCGGAAGAGGCGCCGATCGTCGCGCAGTACGTCGATGTGCTGCAGACGCCGGCCTTCCTGTGCCGCCAGACGGATTTCATCCACGCCTGCGCGGCGACCGGCAAGCCGGTCAACATCAAGAAGGGCCAGTTTCTGGCGCCGGGCGACATGAAGCATGTCGTGGCCAAGGCGAAGGAAGCCAATGGCGGTGCGGACACCATCATGGTGTGCGAGCGCGGCGTGTCCTTCGGCTACAACAATCTGGTGTCCGACATGCGTTCGCTGGCCATCATGCGCGAGACGGCCTGTCCGGTCGTGTTCGATGCGACGCATTCGGTGCAGCTGCCGGGCGGGCAGGGTGCCTCGTCCGGCGGACAGCGCGAATTCGTGCCGGTACTTGCACGTGCGGCGGTCGCCGTCGGCATCGCCGGCCTTTTCATGGAAACCCATCCGGATCCGGCGAAGGCGATGTCGGACGGCCCGAACGCCTGGCCGCTGCCGATGATGGAAGCCCTGCTGACCCAGCTTCGTGACCTCGATGCCGTCACGAAACGCCACGGGTTTCTCGAATCCGCACTGGCGTGAGTGCGTTTCGATTATTCATAATTTGTCATCTCTTTTAGGACCCTAGCGACCATGAGTGCAATTGTCGATGTCGTTGCCCGCGAAATTCTTGATTCGCGCGGCAATCCCACCGTTGAAGCGGATGTGCTGCTCGAATCGGGCATCATGGGCCGTGCCGCGGTACCTTCCGGCGCGTCCACCGGTTCGCGCGAAGCCATCGAGCTGCGCGACGGCGACAAGGACCGCTATCTCGGCAAGGGCGTGCTGGCCGCGGTCGAGAACGTCAATACCGAAATTTCCGAAGCCATCATCGGTCTCGACGCCGAGGAGCAGGCCTTCATCGACCGTACGCTGATCGAGCTCGACGGTACCGAAAACAAGTCGCGCCTCGGCGCCAACGCCACGCTGGCAGTGTCGATGGCGGTTGCCAAGGCCGCGGCCGAGGAAGCCGGCCTGCCGCTGTACCGCTATTTCGGCGGTTCCGGCGGCATGGCCATGCCGGTGCCGATGATGAACGTCATCAACGGTGGCGCGCACGCCAACAACAGCCTGGATTTCCAGGAATGCATGATCATGCCGGTCGGTGCGTCGAGCTTCCGCGAGGCGCTGCGCGCCGGCGCGGAAATCTTCCATGCACTGAAGAAGCTGACCGACAAGAAGGGCTTCCCGACCACGGTCGGTGATGAAGGCGGCTTTGCGCCCAACGTCGGCAGTGCCGAAGAAGCGCTGAACATGATTCTCGACGCAGTCAGTGCGGCCGGTTACGAGCCGGGCACCGACATCGTGCTGGCGCTCGACTGCGCGGCGTCCGAGTTCTACAAGAACGGCAAGTACCACCTCGAAGGCGCCGGCCTGACGATGGAATCGGCCCAGCTGGTCGATTACCTGGCGACGCTGGCCGACAAGTACCCGATCGTCAGCATCGAGGACGGCATGGCGGAAAACGACTGGGACGGCTGGAAGCTGCTGACCGAACGTCTGGGCAGCCGCGTGCAGATCGTCGGCGACGACCTGTTCGTCACCAACACCAAGATTCTGAAGGAAGGCATTTCGCGCGGCATCGCAAATTCCATCCTGATCAAGATCAACCAGATCGGCACGCTGACGGAAACCTTCGCCGCGGTCGAGATGGCCAAGCGCGCGAGCTATACGGCCGTGATTTCGCACCGTTCCGGTGAAACCGAAGACAGCACGATCGCAGACATCGCCGTCGGCCTGAATGCGATGCAGATCAAGACCGGCTCGCTGAGCCGCTCGGACCGCATCGCCAAGTACAACCAGTTGCTGCGCATCGAGGAAGATCTCGGCGATACCGCCTGGTATCCCGGCGCATCGGCCTTCTACAACCTGCGCAAGTAGGCTGCATGAAGCGTCATTGGCCCGCTCTGTTGCTGGTGGCGCTGATTGCTGCGCTGCAGTATCCGCTCTGGCTGGGCAAGGGCGGATGGCTGCAGGCGTGGGAAGCGGAACGCGCGCTGGAACAGCAGCGCGCGCTCAACACCCGGCTCGAGGCACGCAATGTCGCGCTCGAAGCGGACGTGAAGGATCTCCAGACCGGTTTCGACGCGGTCGAGGAGCGTGCCCGCATCGAACTTGGCCTGGTCAAGCCGGGCGAGGTGTTCGTGCAGGTGCCCAACGGCAAGCACTGAGCGTCTTTTTCCCGCAGTTCCGGCAATCCCTCGGCTTCAACCCGGCCGGCGCAGCGTGCGCAGGCCGCTGACGCGCTGCGCGAACCAGCCGCTGTCCAGCGTGTCGGTGCGCACGTATTTTCCGCGCGAGCTCGGGGCGTGGACGAAGCGGCCATCGCCGGCGTAGATGCCCACGTGCGAGTACGGCTTGCCGCTGGTGTTGAAGAACACCAGATCGCCTGGTTGCAGCGCTTCGCGCGCCACCGGTCGGCTCAGGCTGGCGATCTGCTCGGCGTTGTGTGGCAGCTGCAGGCCGGCCACCTGTTCGTAGATCCAGCTCACCATGCCGCTGCAGTCCACCCCGCTGTCCGGATTGCGGCCGCCGAAACGGTAGTGGTTGCCAATCAGCGCCAGTGCGTAGATGGCGGCTTCCTGCGCGTGCGCATCGTCTGCCAGCTGCAGGCGGACCGATGACGGGGGCACCTGAATCTGCGTTTGCGGCGGGGGCGGAACGGCGACTGGCACCTCGACGCTTTCGCGCGACGGCGTACTGCCACAGCCGACGAGCAGGAGTGTCAGCGCGAGCGCGGGAAGGCGGAAGCTAGTTGCGCTCAATCTCGATCTGTCCGCTGATCGACACCGTGACGCGCGATTCACCGGCCTCGACTGGCATGTCGGCGACTGCCTCGGACATCGCCATCCGTGCCTTGACCATGGGGCGCGGCGGCGGCATGCCCGCGGTGTTGTTCACGTTCATCTGCAGGATGCGCCAGGACTTGCCCAGCGATTCGGCCACGATCTTCGCGCGCGCATTGAAGGCGGCGATGCCGTCCGCGATTGCTTCGTTCTCGGCCTGACGGGCAGCTTCCTCGCTCGGCTCGAGCGTCAGCTGGCCGACCGCCATCTGCGTCTGCAGCTTGCCCAGCAGCTCCGACAGCGCCGCCTGATCCTTCGATTCGAGCAGAAGCTCGGAGCGCATGCGCCAGCTTTCTATGGTGCGGCCGTTCTTGCCATAGACCGGGTAGGTCGAGGTGTTGCCGCTGCGTACCTTCACGCTGGCATAGGGGCGGGCGGTCGCGAGAGCGGACTGCATGACCGTGTTGACCTTCTTCGCGAGCGCGCCGGGCACGCTGTCGCCGGCCTCGATGAAAGCCTGGGCGCGTGCCAGATCGTTCGGTGCGAGCCGCGAGGCTTCTGCATTCAGGTCAACGATGATGCCGCTGTGCTGAACCGGTGCCGGTTCGCCTGCCTGCACGCTGGAACTCAGTGCCGCCAGAATCAGCCACATCGGCAGCCAGACCGGATGTTTCATGCCCGTACCCCCCACCGTCGTCATGTCAGGCGGGAGTATAACCAGCGCCTTGCGGCTGTCGGTCAGCGTTTGCGCCGGATATCGCGTTCTTCTTCGCTGTCGATGCGTACCGGAATCTGCGCAGGGGTTTTTTCGTCGCTCAGCGCCGACAGCAGCGCCAGCGCGAGCAGCGCCAGATAGGTGAGCACTGCGACACCGGCGGCACTGCCGTTCATCGCGACCATGACGGCAGGTAGCATGTGGGCGCCGGTAAACAGGAATTGGGTGCGTTCGGCCATGTCGATCTCCGCGGAAAGGTCTGTCTCCGGAGTTATCGACGCGCGGCCGGCCGAACTGAAGGTGCTTCAGGCGCCGCTTCAGTCGCGATTCGTGACCTTCAACCGGCTACGGTACATTTCGGCCTTCGCGACATACTGCGCCGCGCTTTTCATCAGTCCGGCCACTTCCTCGTCGGTCAGTTCGCGCACGATGCGGCCGGGAGAGCCGACCACCAGCGAGCGTTCGGGAATGACCCGGCCTTCGGGAATCAGCGCGTTGGCGCCGATCAGGCAGTGACGGCCGATGACTGCGCGGTTCATCACCACCGCCTTGATGCCGATCAGCGAACCCTCGCCTATGGTGCAGCCGTGCAGCATCGCGTGATGGCCTATCGTGACGTCGTCGCCGATCTGCAGCGGCACGTGCTCGTCGATGTGCAGCACCGCGCCGTCCTGCACGTTGGTGCGCTCGCCGATCACGATACGGTCATTGTCGGCGCGTATCACGGCACCGAACCATACGTTTACGCCGGCTTTCAGTTCTGCGTTGCCGATCACCACCGCGCCCGGCGCCACCCAGGTGGAGGGATGAAGCACGGGATGCTGATCGTCGATGCTGTAGATGCTCATGCTGGCTTCCGTTTGCCCTGTGGGCCGTGTCGCCGGCCCGGCAGGTCGTTGAAGGCGGACGCGTGATGTGCGCCGGCTTTTCTTTCGTGTTGCAATGCAACCAGGGCGCGATTGTAAGCGCAAGCGGGCGGATGCTTGCAAGCGTGAAAATACGGCATGCCCATTTAACTGCGGGATACCGACGATGAATGACGCACTCGCCAGATCGCTGGCGGAATTCGAAGCAGGACGCACCGACATGGATGCGCTGATCGCAGTGTGGCGGCGCCATGGTTGCGAAGACACGGCCATTCCCGCCCAATGGCGCGAGGCGCTCGACGGGCTGCTGATGCGGCTGGAGTCGGCACGGCTGTTCTCGCAGGACAGCTGCTCGTTCAGCCGCAGCGAGCTGCTGGCGACGATGCGCGAATGGTTGGTGCGTGTGCAGGCACAGGTGCAGGCCCAGCAGTAGTGCTCCGTCCGGGAATCGGGTGTGGCCGGCATGAGTGGGTGAGCGGACGCGCCGGTGGACGAAAAAAAGGGCGCCCGCAGGCGCCCCGGTTGCCGGCAGGTCCGGTCAGAGCTTGCTTCTGACCACCTCGACCACGCGGTCTGCTTCCGGCACCCACCTGGCGAGCAGGGCATCGATTTCGGTTCGGCGCGAGGTGGCGAAATGGGCGTCCTTGATGCTCGGCACGTTGATGTCAACATTCAGTGCCGCCGAGCGCAGCGCAGCCTGGGCCGCCAGCGCGGCGACGCCGGCATCCGACACCACGTTGCGGTTGCCCTTTTCCGTAGCCACCAGACTGAAGCCGATCACCCTGGCACAGGCACGCGCACAGGCCAGCGGCACGTCGGTCGCCTGCTTCAGCGAATCCTGGATGGCCTGCGAACGGACGGACTTCTGTTCGTCGCTGTCCTTGGGCAGGCCGTAGGCCGCCATCAGGCCGTCGAAGGCCTCGATATCGGCGCGGATCATGTCGGTGAGGTCCTGGCGCAGTGCTTCGGCCTGCGCCAGCAGATCCTTCATGTCACCCTCGACCTCGGCGTAGTTCTTCTTGCCTATGGTCAGGTTGCACACCATGCCGACCAGGGCCGCACCCATGCCGCCCATGATGGCGGCGGCGCTGCCGCCGCCGGGTGTTGCCGCGCTGCTGGCGAGGTCGTCGAGAAACTTCCCGACCGTGTTGTCCTTGATCATCGTCATTCCGGTCAGCCCACCATGGTCTTGGCCATCGCGTAGATTTCCGACGCGTCCAGCGTGATGTCGTTGTTCTCGAACAGCCTCGCCACGCAGGCGCGCTGCAGCGCGATCTTCAGCGCGCCGAAGCCGATGGCGCCGAACACCAGCTTGCCGTGCTTGTGCACGCCCTTGTCCATCAGGTCCACGCCCTCGATGCCGGCCGGCGGTGTCGCATTGGCGTCGGCCATCAGTTCGATGGTCGGGCTGTCCTTCCAGTGGCGCTCCTCCAGCAGCTGTATGCCGCCGGCGCCGGTCGCGATGACGATGTTCGCACCTTCGATGGCGCGGCCGCGTGCGTCGTTGTCGGCCGCCTCGGCCACGCCGACATCGAGATTGAATGACGCCTTCAACTGTTTTGCCGCGTCTTCGGCGGTGCCAAGCTTGCGCGACACCAGCGTGACCGACGCGCCTTCGCTGGCCAGCATCACGGCTGCGCGCGTGCCGACCGGACCGGTGCCACCGAGGATGACCACCTTCCTGCCCTTGAGCGTGCCACGGTGTCCGAGCCAGGCGACGCAGGCGGCCGCGGTGGTGTTCGAACCGTTCGAGTCCAGCATCACCGACACGCGGAAATTGCCGAAGAAGCGCTTCTTCACCGCCTTGAACAGCGCTTCGCCTTCGGCCATGTTGCTGCCGCCGATGAAGATCGCGGTGTTCTTCTTGTCCTTCGGCGCACGCGTGAAGATGGTGCCGTCGACCATGGCGCCGACGTTGTGCGGATGCACGCCGCCGTAGCCGATCACGTGGTCGGCGCCACCGTCGTGACAGACCACGTTGTCGAACACGGACGGATGTTCATCGGTATCGAATTGGTAGAGAAGTTTTTTCATTGTCTTGTCTCGTTGGTCTGGATGGGCCGGTGCGGTGCCGGCGAATTCTGTCAGTTCACGGGCTTCAGGTCACCGTGTTGACCGGGCTGCCGCGGACGAAAGCCTCGACATTGTCGATCAACTGGTCGGCCAGAAACTGCATCGCGCCGTCGGATGCCCACGCGACGTGCGGCGTCAGGATGAAATTCGGCAGCCGCAGGTCGAGCAGCGGATTGCCTTCCTTCGGTGGCTCCTTCGTCAGCACGTCGAATCCGGCGCCGCCGATGATGCCTTCCTTCAGCGCCGTCACCAGATCTTCCTCGTTCACCAGACCGCCGCGTGCGGTGTTGATGAGGATGGCGCTGCGCTTCATCCGGCGGAACTGGGCGAGGCCGAACAGGTTGCGGCTGTCAGCCGTCAGCGGGCAGTGCAGCGAAATGATGTCGGATTCGGCCAGCACCTGATCGACCGGCGTGAATTCCACGCCCGGCGCCTTCGGGCCGGAATGATCGGCGAACAGCACCTTCATGCCGAAGCCGCGGGCGATCTTCGCCGTGCCCTGACCGAGCACGCCTTCGCCGAAGATGCCGAGGGTGCTGCCGTACAGGTCATGGATCGGGTGGTCGAAGAAGCAGAACTGGTCGACCTCCTGCCAGCGGCCGCGCTCGACGTCGTGACGGTAGGCCAGGATGCTGCGGCGCAGGGCCAGGATCAGCGCGAAGGCGTGCTCGGGCACGGTATGCACCGCGTAGTTGCGGATGTTCGACACCACGACGCCGCGCTCGCGGCAGGCCGGCACGTCGATCACGTCATAGCCGGTCGCGGCGACCCCTATCATCTTCAGCTTCGGCAGCTGCGCCAGTACGTCGCCACGCAATGGCACCTTGTTGGTGATGGCCACGGTGGCGTCGGCCAGCCGTTCGACGATCTGTCCCGGCGCCGTGGTGTCGTATTCCGCCCAGGTGTGCGCGAAGGACGGGCGGCGTACCTCGGCTTTCAGCGTCGAGCGGTCCAGAAACACGACATGTTCCGACATGCTTTCTCCTCCTGCTGTGTTCCGATGAAAAAGGCCGGGCGGACCCGGCCTGCGGCACTGGGCAGTCCGCCTGCGCGGACCGCGCCGCTCAGCCCTCGTTCGGCGCGTGCGTGCGCCACCAGGTGGAGGCTGCCGCCACGCCGGAACCCGGTGTGACCTTGATGCCGTTGTCCAGCATCGACATTTCCGCGCCAGCGATCGCACTCATCAGCGACAGCGCGTTCAGGTCGCCGACGTGGCCGATGCGGAACACCTTGCCGGCCACCTTCGACAGCCCGGCGCCGAGCGACAGGTTGTAGCGGGCGTAGGCGTTGCTGATCACCCTGGCCGCGTCGAAACCTTCGGGCACCACGATGGCGCTGACCGTGTTCGAGTACCACTGCTCGTCGTTGGCGCACAGTTTCAGGTTCCAGCCCTCGAGTACCGCGGCGCGTACGCCCCGGGCCAGGTATTCGTGGCGGGCGAACACGTTTTCCAGGCCTTCCTCGAAAATCGTGTCGAGCGCTTCACGCATGCCGTACAGCATCGGAATCGACGGCGTGTAGGGGAAGTAGCCATTCACGTTGCTGCGCTGCATGTCGCCGATGTCGAAGTAGCAGCGTCGCGATTTCGACGTTTCCATCGCCTTCAGTGCCTTCGGACTCATGCCCAGGATGCCCATGCCGGCCGGCAGCATGAAGCCCTTCTGCGAACCGGCCACCGTGCAGTCGACACCCCACTCGTCCATGCGGAAGTCGATGCTCACCAGCGAACTGACCGTATCCACCATCAGCAGCGCCGGATGGTTGGCGTTGTCGATGGCCTTGCGCACCCGGCCGATGTCGCTGGTGACGCCGGTCGCGGTTTCGTTCTGGCAGGCCAGCACGGCCTTGATCTTGTGCTCCTTGTCGGCGCGCAGCACTTCTTCGTACTGGTCGTAGGGCACGCCGCTGCCCCACTCGACGTCGATCACCTGCACTTCGAAGCCGAGGCGCTGCGTCATGTCGGCCCACAGATGGCTGAACTGCCCGAATCGCGAGCACAACACCTTGTCGCCGGGCGACAGGGTGTTGGTCAATGCGGCTTCCCACATTCCGGTGCCGGACGCCGGGAAGGTGAAGATGGTGCCTGCTGTCGTCTTGAACACCTTCTTCAGATCGTTCAGGACGGACAGCGCAAGTTCCGGAAACTTGGGCGAACGGTGATCTTCCTGGGCCACCACCATGGCACGCAGGATCCGATCCGGCGTGTTGGTGGGGCCAGGCACGTACAAGTGGTTACGACCGGCGGTGCGCATAGATCAATCTCCTGAAATGAATGCGTTGGATGCTGGGGATGCTGGAAAGGGGATATCCGGTCATGGCGTTCACTTCCGGCCGTATACGGGGTGTGCGGCGCACAGCCGGGTGACGTCGGCCACGACGCGCGCGATCACGGCGTCGTCGTTCGGCGCTTCGAGTACGTCCACGATCAGGTTGGCAACTTGTTTCGCCTCGGCTTCCTTAAAGCCGCGGGTCGTCATGGCAGGGCTGCCGATGCGAATGCCACTGGTCACGAACGGCTTTTGTGGGTCGTTCGGAATGGCGTTCTTGTTGACCGTGATGTGCGCACGGCCGAGCGCTGCTTCTGCTTCCTTGCCGGTGATGTTCTTGGCGCGCAGGTCGACCAGGAACAGGTGCGATTCGGTCCGTCCGGACACGATGCGCACGCCGCGCTCGACCAGCGTTTCAGCCATCACTCTTGCGTTGTTCAGAACCTGCTGCTGATAGGTCTTGAATTCCGGTGCGGCGGCTTCCTTGAAGGCCACTGCCTTGGCGGCGATGACGTGCATCAGCGGGCCGCCCTGGATGCCGGGGAAGATCATCGAATTGATCTGCTTCTCGAATTCGGCCTTGGCCATGATCACGCCACCGCGCGGGCCGCGCAGCGTCTTGTGCGTGGTCGAGGTGACGAAGTCGGCGATGCCGACCGGGCTCGGGTACAGGCCGGCGGCGATCAGACCGGAGTAGTGCGCCATGTCCACCATCAGCCAGGCGCCAACCGAATCCGCGATTTCGCGGAAACGCTTGAAATCAATGTGCAGCGAGTAGGCGGACGCACCGGCCACGATCATCTTCGGCTTGTGCTCCTGCGCCAGCGCCTCGACCTGCTTGTAGTCGATCGCTTCGGTTTCCGGATCGAGGCCGTAGGCCAGACCCTTGTAGATCTTGCCGGAGAAGTTCACCGACGAGCCGTGCGTCAGGTGGCCACCGTGCGCCAGCGACATGCCGAGGATGGCATCGCCCGGCTGCAGCATCGCCATGTAGACGCCGGCATTGGCCTGCGAACCCGAGTGCGGCTGAACGTTTGCGTACTCGGCGCCGAACAGTGCCTTGAGGCGATCGATCGCCAGCTGTTCAGCGACATCGACGAACTCGCAGCCACCGTAATAGCGCTTGCCCGGGTAACCCTCGGCGTACTTGTTCGTCAGCACGGAGCCCTGGGCTTCCATGACAGCGGGGCTGGCGTAATTCTCCGACGCGATCAGCTCGATGTGGTGTTCCTGACGTGCGTATTCGGCCTCCATGGCGGCCCACAGCTCGGGGTCGGAATGGGCGATGGTTTGTTTCGGGTCAAACATTACGGATACCTTTCTTGGTGTGTGCGTTGGCCTGCGTACGCTGCCGGCCACTGGGTAATACAAGGCAAAACCACTATATCGTACGGATACAAGGCCTCGTATCGGACTTTCTTATTGCAGTGATAAGTATAAGTGAAGCTTAGTTCTGATGACCTCACCCATAATTCTTTACAACAGATATGGTGTTGAGGGACGGTCCCTGCGGCACCACAGGTTCAGCGATGAACCCACTCTCTTCCTCACGATAGAAGGTGAAGCATGGACATTCACGAGTATCAGGCGAAAGAGCTCCTGTCCGGATTCGGGGTGCCGGTGCCGCGCGGCAGTGTCGCCTACAGTCCGGACCAGGCGGTATACACCGCAACCGAACTCGGTGGCTGGCACTGGGCGGTCAAGGCGCAGGTGCACTCCGGCGCGCGCGGCAAGGCGGGCGGAGTAAAATTGTGCCGCACCTACCACGAAGTCGATGCCGCGGCGCGCGAGTTGCTGGGCAAGCGTCTGGTGACGGACCAGACCGGCCCGGAAGGCAAGCCGGTCCAGCGCGTCTATGTCGAGGTGGCCGAACCGTTCGAACGCGAGCTGTATCTGGGCATCGTGCTCGACCGCAAGGCCGAGCGGGTGCGCGTGATCGCGTCGGCCGAAGGCGGCATGGACATCGAGGAACTGGCCAACACGGCACCGGAGAAGATCATGCAGGTCGTGGTCGAGCCGGCGGTCGGCTTGCAGGCCTTCCAGGCGCGGCAGATCGCCTTTGGCCTGGACCTCAACATCAGGCAGGTGTCGCGTGCGGTCACCGCCATCATGGGCGCCTACCGCGCCTTCCGTGACCTCGATGCGACGATGGTCGAGATCAACCCGCTGGTGGTGACGCGCGACGACCGTGTGCTGGCACTCGACGCCAAGATGTCGTTCGACGATAACGCGATGTTCCGCCAGCGCGCCGTCGCCGACATGCGCGACCCGTCACAGGACGACCCGCGCGAGGTGCAGGCGGCCGAGCACAACCTGAACTACGTCGGGCTGGACGGCGACATTGGCTGCATCATCAATGGCGCCGGACTGGCCATGGCGACCATGGACACCATCAAGTACGCCGGCGGCGCGCCGGCCAACTTCCTCGACGTCGGTGGCGGCGCCTCGCCCGAGCGCGTTGCCAATTCGTTCCGGCTGGTGCTGTCGGACCACAACGTCAAGGCCATCCTGGTCAACATCTTCGCCGGCATCAACCGCTGCGACTGGGTGGCGCAGGGCGTGGTCCAGGCCTGCAACGACATCGACATCACGGTGCCGCTGATCGTGCGCCTGGCCGGTACCAACGAGGAGGAGGGGCGCCGCATCATCCGCGACAGCGGCCTGCCCATCATCAGCGCCGATTCGCTGACCGAAGCGGCCGGCAAGGCCGTTTCGGCGGCCCGCGCATACGCCGCGCGCTGAATTAGAAGACCCCCACGCTCACCGCACTCGCACAGGACCGGCCTTGAACCGCCGGTCCGTTCGGCAGGCGCCGCGCATGCGCTGCGAAACCCCTGCCTCACCCCCACCGAGGGGACAGCGCTCGCCCTTGGGGCGGCCCGCGGCGCATAACTGATGCACAGGAGGAATTGGACATGAGCATTCTGATCAACGAAAAGACGAAGATCCTGATCCAGGGCTTCACCGGCGACAAAGGCAGCTTCCACGCGAAGGAAATGATCGACTACGGCACCAAGGTCGTCGGCGGCGTCACGCCGGGCAAGGGCGGCAGCACGCATCTGGGCCTGCCGGTGTTCAACACCGTGGCCGATGCGGTCGCCGCGACCGGCGCCGAAGCCAGCATCACCTTCGTGGCCCCGGCCTTCTGTGCCGACGCCATCATGGAAGCGGCCGACGCCGGCATCCAGCTGGTGTGCTCGATCACCGACGGCATTCCGGCGCAGGACATGATGCGCGTGAAGCGCTACCTGATGCGCTACCCGAAGGAGCGCCGTACCCTGATGGTCGGCCCCAACTGTGCCGGCATCATCAGCCCGGGCAAGGCCATGCTGGGCATCATGCCGGGCCATATATACAAACCGGGCAAGGTCGGCATCGTGTCGCGCTCGGGCACGCTGGGCTACGAGGCGGCGGCGCAGATGAAGCTGCTCGGCATCGGCGTGTCGACCTCGGTCGGCATCGGTGGCGATCCGATCAACGGCTCGTCCTTCCTCGACCACCTGATGAAATTCGAGGAAGACCCGGACACCGAGGCGGTGGTGATGATCGGCGAGATCGGCGGCCCGCAGGAGGCCGAGGCGTCGGCCTGGGTGAAGGAAAACATGAGCAAGCCGGTCGTGGGTTACGTCGCCGGGCTGACCGCACCCAAGGGCCGACGCATGGGCCACGCCGGCGCCATCATTTCGGCGACCGGCGATTCGGCGGCTGAGAAGTCGGAAATCATGCGCTCCTACGGCCTGACGGTCGCACCCAGTGCCGGCGAACTGGGCAGCACGGTGGCTGCAATGCTGGCCGGGCGGTAACCGAAAGCGGCGCCCGGGCGGCGCCGCATCGCACTGTCCGGGCGGATGGTGCGCAACCCCTGCTGCGAAAGTCCATCGTGGTGAACGATCCCGTTTCCATCCCGGCGTCCGCGGACGCACCGGGCCCGGCTTTTTCCGAAAAGGCGCTCGAGCTGCTGTTCGCGCTGCTGCGCGACGTGGTCGGGCACCATCATCCGGAGCTGGTGCCGGTGCTGACCGGCCGCGTCTCGGGCAACAACCTGTCACCGCAGATGCTCGGCCGCGCCATCCAGGCGCAGGGCATCTTGTTCCAGCTGCTGTCGATCGCCGAACAGAACGGCGCCATGCGCGCACGGCGCGAAACCGAGCGCCATCGCGGCCGCGAATGCCTGCCGGGCACCTTCGCCCACGTGTTCGCCGCGGCGCGCGCGGCCGGCGTCAGCGCCGGCGAGGTCCGCGCCACCGTCGCCGGCCTGCGCGTGCGGCCGGTGCTGACCGCGCATCCGACCGAAGCCAAGCGCGTCACCGTGCTGGAGCGGCACCGGCGCATCTACCGGCTGCTGATCGACCTCGAATCGCCGCGCTGGACGCCGCGCGAACGGCTGGCGCTCGAAGGCACGCTGCGCAACGAGATAGAGCTGCTGTGGCTGACCGGCGAGCTGCGTCTGGAAAAGCCGAATGTGTCGGAAGAAATCGCCTGGGGCCTGCATTTCTTCAACGAAACCCTGTTCGATGTCGCGCCCGAGGTGCTGGCGCGCGCCGACGAAGCGATGGCGCAGCAGTTCGGCGACGAGGCGGCAGCCGAGCTGCCGGCCTTCGTGGAATTCGGTTCGTGGATAGGCGGCGACCGCGACGGCAATCCTTTCGTCACCAACGCGATCACGCGCGCGGCGCTGGTTGGCAGCCGGCTGGCCAGCCTGCGCCGCCATCGGCAGGGCGTGCTGGATCTGGTGCGCAGCCTGTCGGTGACCGAGGCGTCGATCAGCCTGCCCGGCGATTTTCGCGACGCGCTGATGCTGGTGCTCGACGAGAGCGGCGACGGCAGCGCGATCGCCGCGCGCAATCCGGGCGAGCCGCTGCGCCAGTTTCTCGCCTGCATGCTGGGCCGGCTGGACGCCTGTATCGCTGCCGCAGCCGGTGAGTCGCTTGCCGCCAGTCGCGGCTACGAATCGGCCGATCGCCTGATCGCCGACCTGCGCACACTCGAAGCCGGCCTGCACGACATGAAACTGGGTGCACTCGCGGACGACGCGGTGCGGCCGCTGCGCCGGCAGGTCGAGGTGTTCCGCTTCAGCACCGTGCGACTGGACCTGCGGGAGAACAGCACGCGCGTGACCGAGACGCTGGAAGCGCTGTGGCGCGCCGGCCGCGGCGAACCCGACGATGCGCCGGTGCCTGACCAGGCGGGCGAGGCCTGGCGCGACTGGCTGCTGACCGAACTGTCGCAGCCGCGTACCGGCCCGCGCGATCCGGGTGGCCTGCCGGCGGTGGCGAGCGAAACGCTGGGTCTGTTCCGGCTGATCGCCGAACAGCGTCCGCTGCTCGGGCGCGACGCCTTCGGCAGCTTCATCCTGAGCATGACGCGCAACGCGTCCGACGTGCTGGGCGTCTATCTGCTGGCGAAGGAAGCCGGGCTGTACGCCGATCCGGGCGCGGTCGAACGCTGTTCGCTGCCCATCATGCCGCTGTTCGAAACGGTGGAGGACCTGCGCCGTGCGCCGGCCATCATGCGCGAGCTGCTGGCCATCCCTCTGGTGCGCCGCTCGGTGCGTGCGCTCGGCGGCGTGCAGGAAGTGATGATCGGCTACTCGGATTCGAACAAGGACGGCGGCTTCCTGTCGTCCAACTGGGAGCTGTACAAGGCGCAGGTCAGGCTGACTGCTGTCGGCGCCGAGGCCGGCGTGAAGATCGCCTTCTTCCACGGCCGCGGCGGTTCGGTCAGCCGCGGCGGCGTGCCGGCCGGGCGCGCGATCGCCGCCCAGCCCGTCGGTTCGATCCAGGGTCTGTTCCGGCTGACCGAACAGGGTGAGGTCATCTCAGGCAAGTACGCCAACCGGGGCACGGCCGCCTTCAACCTGGAGCTGCTGGCGGCCAGCGTGTTCGACCACGCGCTCAACTCGGGCCGCCGTGCCGGCGCCGATCCGGTGCCGGAATTCGATGACGCGCTCGAGGCGCTGTCCGGCGCTGCGCATGCCGCCTACGCCAACCTGATCAGGCACCCCGGACTGGTGAGCTATTTCCAGGAAGCCAGTCCGCTGGACGAGATTTCACTGCTCAACATCGGTTCGCGTCCGGCGCGCCGCTTCGGTGCGCGCTCGCTGGCGGAACTGCGCGCGATTCCATGGGTGTTCGCCTGGTCGCAGAACCGCCACCTGATCACCGGCTGGTATGGCGTCGGTGCCGGTCTGGCGAGCTTCGTCGAGGTGCGCGGTGCGGCGGGCGAGGCGCTGCTGGCGCGCATGTTCGAGCAGTCCCCGCTGTTCCGGCTGATCGTCGACGAGGTCGAAAAGACGCTCGCCGTGGTCGATCTGGAACTGGCGCGCGACTACAGCCAGCTGGTCGGCGACGCCGCGGTGCGCGGCGAGCTGTTCGGCCTGATCGAGCGCGAGTACGAACAGACCCGCGCCGCCATCCTGCGGCTGTCCGGATCGCGCGAGCTGGCCGAACGCTTCCCTGAGTTCCGCCGCAAGCTGGGCCACCGCCTGCCACTGGTCAATCAGGTCAGCCGGCAGCAGATTTCGCTGCTGCGCGCCTTCCGCATGACCGACGACGCCGCGCGGAAAGAGGAATTCCGCAAGGCGCTGCTGCTTTCCATCAACTGCGTGGCGGCCGGTTTCGGCGCCACCGGATGATCCGCATTCATAACCGGAGGAGACTTCCATGAGCTTCACTGTCGTCGAACAGGCCACACCCAGACTGCACCGTTCCGAACTGGCGGTACCCGGTTCCAGCCCCGGCATGTTCGAGAAGGCTGCAAAGTCCGCCGCCGACATCATCTTCCTCGACTGCGAGGACGCGGTCGCGCCGGACGACAAGGAACAGGCGCGCCGCAACATCATCCAGGGCCTGAACGACGTCGACTGGGGCAGCAAGACCATGATGGTGCGCATCAACGGTCTGGACACCCACTACATGTACCGCGACGTGGTCGACATCGTCGAAGCCTGTCCGCGTCTGGACATGATCCTGATTCCCAAGGCCGGCGTCGCCGCGGACGTGTATGCGGTGGACATGCTGGTGACGCAGATCGAGGCGGCGAAGAAGCGCAGCAAGCGCATCGGCTTCGAGGTGCTGATCGAGACCGCGCTCGGCATGGCCAACGTCGAGGCGATCGCGCAGTCGTCGAAGCGCCTGGAGGCGATGAGCTTCGGTGTGGCCGATTACGCCGCATCGACGCGCGCCCGCACCACGGTGATCGGCGGCGTGAACAAAGACAGCGTGGTGCTGACCGACAAGGACGAACAGGGCAATCGCCAGGCCTTCTGGACCGACCCTTGGCACGCCGCGCAGACGCGCATGATGGTGGCCTGCCGCGCCTACGGCCTGCGCCCGATCGACGGGCCGTTTGGTGACTTCAACGACCCGGACGGCTATATTTCCGCAGCGAATCGGGCGGCGGTACTGGGATACGAAGGCAAGTGGGCCATCCATCCGTCGCAGATCGAACTGGCGAATCAGGTGTACACACCGTCCGCAGCCGAAGTGAACAAGGCGCGCCGCATTCTGGAAGCGATGGCGCAGGCGGCGAAGGAGGGCCGTGGCGCGGTATCGCTGGATGGCCGCCTGATCGATATCGCGAGCATCCGCATGGCTGAGGCGCTGATTGCCAAGGCCGACAGCATCGCTGCGACGATCTGAGTGTCGCTTATATATAAGATATAAGAGAATGGCGGGGTGGCCCTGGCGCCCCCCGCACCCGAACCCGATACTTGATCACACGGAAAAACCGATATGGCATCCGATATCGAAATCGCCCAGCAGGCAACCATGCTGCGCATCAGCGAGGTCGCCTCGAAACTGGGCGTGCCTGACGACGCAATCGAACCGTACGGCCGCTACAAGGCCAAGATTTCGCTCGAATACCTGAATACCCTTAAGGACCGCCCGGACGGCAAGCTCATCCTGGTCACCGCGATCAGCCCGACGCCGGCCGGCGAGGGCAAGACCACGACCACGGTCGGTCTGGGCGACGCGCTGAACCGCATCGGCAAGAAGACGATGATCTGCCTGCGCGAGCCTTCGCTCGGGCCGGTGTTCGGCGTCAAGGGCGGGGCGGCGGGCGGCGGCTACGCGCAGATCGTGCCGATGGAAGACATCAACCTGCACTTCACCGGCGACTTCCACGCCATCGCCGCCGCGCACAACCTGCTGTCGGCGCTGATCGACAACCACATCTGCCACGGTAACGAACTGGGCATCGATCCGCGCCTGATCCAGTGGAAGCGCGTGGTCGACATGAACGACCGCGCGCTGCGCAAGATCGTCGTCGGCATGGGCGGCACGGCCAACGGCTTCGTGCGCGAGGACGGCTACGACATCGTGGTCGCGTCCGAGGTGATGGCCATCCTGTGCCTCGCGGTGTCGCTGTCCGACCTGAAGGCGCGCCTGGGCCGCATCATCATCGGCTACACCCAGGGCGAGCGGAAGCCGGTGTACGCCAGCGACCTGAATGCGCAGGGCGCGATGGCCACGCTGCTGAGGGACGCGATCAAGCCCAATCTGGTGCAGACGCTTGAGAACAACCCGGCCATCATCCACGGCGGCCCGTTCGCCAACATCGCGCACGGCTGCAACTCGGTCACCGCCACCAAAGCCGGCCTGAAGATGGCCGACTATGTCGTCACCGAAGCCGGCTTCGGCGCCGACCTGGGCGCCGAGAAGTTCATCGACATCAAGTGCCGCATGGCCGGCCTGAACCCGTCGGCCGTGGTGCTGGTCGCCACCATCCGCGCACTCAAGTTCCACGGCGGCGTGAAGAAGGAAGACCTGAACCAGGAAAACCTCGAAGCGCTCGACCGGGGCATCTGCAACATCGAGCGCCACCTGAAGAACATCACCCAGCACTACGGACTGCCGTGCGTGGTGTCGGTCAATCACTTCACCTTCGATACCGACGCCGAGATCGCGCTGCTCAAGCGCCGCATCGAGGCGCTCGGCGGCCGCTTCGTCATCGCCCGTCACTGGGCGAGCGGCGGCGCCGGCGCCGAGGAACTGGCGCGCACCGTGGCCGACATCTGCGACAACGCGCCGGGCAGCCACACCTTCGTCTACGACGCCAACGCCACGCTGCAGGACAAGATCACCGCCATCGCCACGAAAATCTATGGCGCCGGTCAGGTGACCTTCGCCGAAGGCGCGCGCAAGCAGCTTGAAGAGTGGAACAGGGACTACGGCAGCTTCCCGGTCTGCATGGCCAAGACGCAGATGTCCTTTTCCGCCGATCCCAACGTCAAGGGCGCGCCCAGCGGCCACACGCTGAACGTGCGCGAAGTACGCCTGGCCAACGGCGCCGGCTTCGTCGTCGCCATCTGCGGCGACATGATGACCATGCCCGGCCTGCCCAAGGTGCCGAGCGCCGAACGGATCGACATCGACGAGGACGGCAGGGTGTCGGGGCTGTTCTGACTTTGGGAACTGCAAATGAAATGAGCCGCCTGAAGGCGGCTCATTTCATTTCAATGCATGGATCGGAGCGCATTCAGTGCGGCTGAAACACGACGGCTGTCATCCCAACGCATATCGGGTTGTCGTACCCTGTCGCGCTGGCACGAACACCCTGTAATTGCTCCGAAATGATGCACGAACCACTGATCAACTGCGAAGCGATGGTATGGACATCGCATGCGGCCCTGTGAGCGGCGTGCGGGGCATATGGTGATCCGCCGGGAGATGAAGGGAAGGCTGTATTTTGCAGCGGCGCTTTACGTTCCGACCCTGCTGGTATTCACGCACGATCTGCAGCCGGAGCGTTCTCTGCGCATGGCACTGTGGGCACTTTGTGCCAGCGTGGTACCGGCAAGCCTGCCACGGGCGTGGATGCGCACCTGCGTGGCGCTGACTTGGGTAACGCTGCCGGCGACTCTCTGGTGGATGGGGTACGTAGTCCTCAATGGCATCGGACCTGGCTGGGAAGCGGCGCAAGCAGCCCTGTCATCCAATATCGGCGAAATGTTCGAAGCCGCCGGAGCAGTGCTGGTCGCTCCGGTGCTTGCCATCGCCGTAGGGCTGCACGTGGCGTTGCTTGGTGCGGTGACTGCCATGACACTCCGCAAAGGCGGTGCGCCGGTGCCTGGAGAAGGAACCCTGATCTGGCCGCGTACATCCCGCGGCGTTCTGCTGGCAGCATTGCTGCCGGTCGCGGTTTCGTCATCGCTGACGGCATTTGATCTTTCCGACATCGATATCTTTTCTCCGGCGGACAGCCTCGCATCTCCTATGGGCTCCTATTCGCTGATCGCGCAGCAGGGGTTTGAACAAGTGGTCTACGGCGAATTTTTCTCTTCGTCGGGGAGGCGTATTCCGGCTGGATCAAGAAGGATAGGTGAACCGGTCCTCTCCCTGCTTGTCGTCGGTGAAAGCGTGCGTGCCGGCGGCATCGGACCGGACAGGACGGCGCGTGGTCCGTGGACGAAAAAACTCGATGAACGCTTTCGCAGCGGTCTCGGTGCCTGGCTGCCAACCACGTGTGCCGGCTCAAACGGCACTCAGATGTCGGTCCCTCTGTTGTTGACTGGATTGCCGCCAGCGGAACTCGGAGATACACGCCAGGCACCATCCGGACTGGCGAAATTGAAATCGGCGGGCTTTGCGACTGCGTGGATCACGAACCAGGACAGAAGCGTATTCCAGGAAGGTGGGCACGATTTTTACTGGTCCCGTCCGATGACTCTGGAACGCAGTCACGACGCAGTGATGGTTCCGGTCCTGAAGACCTTTGCCGCACCATTGCTTGCCGAGGAGGGCCACAACCGGAAGCCGCGCGGCGCAGTGGTGCACATGATGGGAAGCCACTTCGAGTACGGCGATCGATATCCCGAAGGGTTGTTTCCTCTTGAGCCGGAAAACCTGGGCAATGCGGAACGTGTCGAATTGCGCTACGAAAGATCCGAAGAATACGGGGCACAGGTGCTGGTAAAGATTGCTGAAGTTCTCGACCAGAGCAAGGTGCCGGCGTTTGCCGTGTTCACGGCCGATCACGGTGAAAACCTGCCCGGCGACCGCAATGGCGTTTTGCTGCATCTGGGGGCAAGAACGACCTTGCGGGATGGCACGACGAGTTCGCTGGTCATGTGGAATCGCGCGATGGCTGAAGGTGCCAGACCTGCGAAGGTCCTTGCGCGTGTTCTCGGGGCACCCCTGATTTCGCACCAGGACGTGTGGCACATATGGATGGCACTGTCCGGCGTGGAGGATGGCCCGGTCACCCCGGATGTCACACCCACTATCCACGCATCGCTCGACGGCAAGGGCTATCGCACGGTGCTTTGTTCGGAGCTCAAGCCTTGACGACCTGCCTCAGGCCACGCCTTGTCGTTTCGCTGCTGGTGACGACGGTTCTGCTTGCAATGCGCTGGTTTTTCAGTAGCCCGGCGGCCGTGGCGTCCTTTCTGTCGGATCCGCTGATGGGACTTTCAGACAGTCCCATATTGCCGATCATCTGTGCGCTGCTGGCACTTCTTGCCCGCGAACTTCTTGGCGAACGCGCCCCCAGACTGTTTGCCGAGGCAAGCTGGATGCCGGCCCTCGTCATTGCGTCGATGGTTCTTGTTGCCACACCATTTCATTTCACCTCGGGAATCCTGTTCGGGACCGTGTTCATCGCCGCGTCTGCCGCGTGTTCGCTGTGTTCGAACCGTGACGCCTCGGACCTGCTTGCGACAGCCGACGGCGTTCGCGGCATATTTTTCATATCGGGAATGGCCGCCCTGATTTATCAGGTTGCATGGCAAAAGAAGCTCATCAGCCTGCTGGGTGCCGATGGACAAGCGGTTACGGTGATCGTGGCGGTATTTCTTGGCGGTCTGGGTGTTGGTGCCTTGATCGGTGACAAGCTTGCTCCCTCTCTTGGAACACGGCGCGGCATTGCGGTCTTCTGCGCAATCGAACTCGTTGCCGGGGTTTTTGGTGCGGCTTCCATGTTCTGGCTCGACTGGATCGGCTCGCTGGCCGCCCGGTCCTTTTCACCGGCTGTACTGATTGCGGCGTCGGTCGCGGCCATCGGCCTGCCTACCGTGCTCATGGGCATCACCCTGCCGATACTTGTGGAGGCGCTGAAGGGCCGCAGCACGGGGCTGAAGGAGAATGTTGCCAAGCTCTACGCACTGAATGCACTGGGTTCCGCCGTTGCATCACTGCTTGCGGCAACCATGCTGTTCCAGTTCGTTGGCCTGATCGGAGCGACCTGGATTGCAGCAACACTGAATGCGCTGACCGCGTATCTGGTCTTCATTGCAGCGCGAAACTGGGTCGGGCTGGTGCCTGAACATGCGGACAAGCCACATGTGCCGTCACCTGAAGCGGTGCGTGAATTGAATCTGCCCTGGCAGCACGCTGCGCTGCTCGCGGGACTGACCGGTTTTGTGACGATAGGGCAGGAAGTGATTCTGCTTCGCATGATGGCCTGGTCTTCGGGGGGGGCGCCTTGGACATTCGGACTTGGTGTCGGGACGTTCCTGCTGGGCCTCGGGTATGGAAGCCTGAGGATTGCCCGCCTGCCAACCGCCGGCCTGCTGGCAGAAGGATGTCAGGTTTGGCTCGGAACCGCGCTCGCTGCACTGCTGATGCCGGCGCTCGCTGCGTTGCTGGGTGGAATGTCCACCCCTGCCGCCGGTACTTTTCTTCTCGCAGCCACCTTGGGTGTGATCGGTTTTCTCGGCGGCAGCTCGTTGCCGCTGATCTCCGGTCAGATCCGGCCCGATTCAACAGGCAACAGCCACTTTGGCGCGGTCTATTCGGTCAACATTCTCGGCTCTGTGGTAGGTGCCATCCTGACCGGCTACATCCTGTTTGACGTCCTGACGACTGCCCAGTGTGTCGCGATGTCCGCGACGTTTTCCTTGCTGACCGGCGGGACGTTCGTCTGGTTTGCGCGGGGACGCCAGCGCATTCCGCTGTTCCGTTGCGCCGTCCTGACCGGAATGGTCATGTGCGCTCTTCCGCTGCATGGATGGCTGTATCGGCAGTGGCGGGAATGGCTGTTTCAGGGAACCTTCAATGTGCTTCCGTTCAGCGACACGATGGAAACCCATGCCGGGATCATCGCGGTCCAGCCGGATGAGCGAGGGGCCGTCGTCGTTGGCGGCGGGGCCTATGACGGACGTTTCAATGTCGACCCGCTGCATGATTCCAACCTGATTCTGCGGCCTTACACCGTGATGGCACTCTTGCCGGAACCAGCCAGGGTCCTGCAGATCGGCCTTGCATCGGGATCTTGGGCGAAAGTCATGCTTTCCTTCCCGACGGTTCGGGAATTCAGGTCGGTCGAGATCAATTCCGGCTATCTGCGCATCATTGCCGATAACAAGGAAGTTTCCGATATCCTCGCCGATCGCCGCGCCAGCTACACGATTGCCGATGGACGGAAGTGGCTGCTGGCGAACGACCAGAAATGGGACGTGATCGTCATCAACAACACCTTTCACTGGCGCGAAGGGGCGACGTTTCTGAATTCGCATGAATTCATGGAACTGGCCCGAAGCCGATTGGTGCCGGGGGGCATCCTGTTCCTGAACACCACCGGCTCGCACGCGATCAGCGCAACCGCCCTGAAGGAATTTCCGGAGGTGTATCAGATAAGCAACGGCATTGCGGCCGTCAATGGCCGCCTGCCTGCTCCTGATGCGGTAACGCTTGGAAAGCGCTTGGCGAAATCATCACTCTTTGCACGCCATGGTCTGGACGAGGCGATGTCGATACAGTGGATCTCACAGAGGCTTCCGGTTGTGCTCGATCGTCAAAGGTACGCTGAATGTGAAATCCTGACCGACGATGCGATGGCGACCGAGTGGGGAAAGCGGGCGTGCCTTCCCGTTCCGTGAAGAATCCGGAATCTCCATGAACCGGGGTTGCTCCGGATTTTCCGGATGCGCCTCGCCCGAAGAAATCGCGAAGATACAAACTTACCCGATCGCGCTCGATGACTTCACGCGTTCTCGCAGCAGAAATTTCTGGATCTTGCCGGTCGAGGTCTTGGGAATGTCCTCGAAGCGGATTTCGCGCGGCACCTTGTAGCCGGCGAGCAGGCTGCGGCAGTGGGCGATCAGTTCGTCGGCGGTGACCTCGCTGCCCGGCTTGCGTTCGATGAAGGCGAGTGGCGTTTCGCCCCACTTCTCGTCCGGACGCGCGACGATGGCGCACGATGCGACGGCGGGGTGGCGGTAGAGCACGTCCTCGACTTCGAGCGAGCTGATGTTCTCGCCGCCGGAGATGATGATGTCCTTGCTGCGGTCCCGGATCTTGACGTAGCGGTCCGGTTCGATGACGCCGAGGTCGCCGGTGTGGAACCAGCCGCCCTCGAAGGCCTTGGCGGTCGATTCGGGATTCTTCAGGTAGCCCTTCATCACGATGTTGCCGCGGAACATCAGTTCGCCCATGGTCTGGCCGTCCGCGGGGACTTCGACCAGCGTTTCCGGGTCCAGCACGGTCATGCCTTCCTGCAGCGGATAGCGCACGCCCTGGCGGCCGTTCAGGCGGGTCTGTTCGGACAGGTCGGCCTGCGCCCAGGTCGCGCGTTTGGCCGACACGGCCGCCGGACCGTAGGTTTCGGTCAGGCCATAGACATGGGTGATGTCGAAGCCGATGCGCGCCATGCCTTCTATCATCGCGGCCGGTGGCGCAGCGCCGGCCACCAGGCCGCGCACGGTGTGGTCGATGCCGGCCCGCAGTTCCGCATGCGCGTGGCAGATGTGGTTGTGCACGATGGGCGCGGCGCAGTAGTGATCGACGCGATGCGTGCGGATGGCGTCGAGGATGTCCCGGGCGTTCACCCTGCGCAGGCAGACGTGCGTGCCGCCCAGCATGGCCAGCGTCCAGGTGAAGCACCAGCCGTTGCAGTGGAACATCGGCAGCGTCCAGAGGTAGACCGGGAAGTGCGGCATGGTCCAGGCCGTAACGTTGGACACCGCATTCAGGTAGGCGCCGCGATGGTGTATGACCACGCCCTTCGGGTCGCCGGTCGTGCCCGACGTGTAGCTTACGGCGATGGCATCCCATTCGTCGGCCGGCCCTTCGAGCCGGGCGAGCGGCGGGTGCGCAGCGAGCAGGGCTTCGTATTCGAGACTGCCCAGGCGTTCGCCGTGGCCTGCGTATTCGCTGTCGTCGACGTCGATCACCACCGGATTCCGGCCGAATTCCTTGCGCAGGATGTCGAGCGCCGGCGCCATGACGGCCGAAAACTCACGGTCGGTCAGCAGTACCTGCGTTTCGCAGTGGTTCATCTGCCAGGCCAGCAGCGCGGCGTCGAGCCGGGTGTTCAGCGCGTTGAGCACCGCGTTGAGCCCGGGTACCGCGTAGTGCGCCTCGATCATTTCCGGCGTGTTCGGCAACATGACGCTGACCGTGCTGCCACGCCCGACGCCGAGCGCGCGCAATGCCGCGGCAAGGCGGGCGGCGCGCTCGTGCGTCTGCGCCCAGGTGTAGCGGCGCTGGCCGTGCACCACTGATGGCAGGTCGCCGAACACCTCGGCGCTGCGTTCGACGAAACTGACCGGCGACAGCGCCACGAAGTTGGCGGCGTTGCGCTCCAGATGCTGGTCGTAGATGTTGTTCATGCGGGCTCCCGTGACTGGCGGTCGGGGCTGGCGTCGATCACGCCCCGTCGTTCACGGGTCGCATCGTCGCACAGGACGCACGTGCCGGGTCGGAGAGGGACATCCGTGGCAGCGACTGCCGCCGGGCGTCGCGGACTGTGCCGCGCCGGCTTACCGTGAGGCACAAGTCAGGTCAGATCGCCTGACCTTCGCCGGCGACGACGCGGCAGCCCATGATGCGCCACTGGCCGTCCTCGAGCCGTCCCATGCGGTAGATCGCGACCCAGAGCACGCCGTTGGCGTCCGACATTTCGACCGCCTGGAACACTTCGTCGTCCTCGACCTCCGGCGGCAGGAAGCCGACCGACGCGTGCCGGTACACCACCGGGTAGTGCTCGCGCACCATTTTCAGGAAGCGTTCGGATTCGCTGTAGCGCTGCCGGATGTCGGGTGCGGCGTAGGACAGCGCACGCTGGGCGTCGTCCGCCGCGAAGGCGGCCAGCTGTGCCTCGATGACGGCGCGGATCTGTTTCGCGTCGGCGGCCGACAGCTCGCCTGCATGTGCCGGCACCGAGGCGGCCAGCATCACGGCCGCGGCAAGGCGGAACAGGACGGATTTCAGAAAACGCGACATGGACGGCTCCCGGAAAGGACCTCGATTCGACTGTGCCACGTTCTACGCGGCAAGTCGCGCCCTGGATGCTGCGCCGGGCGCGCTGCTACTTCGCCTGCGCCGGGATGATGCGCAGGCTGTTCATCAGGCGCGCCGCGCCGGGCTGCCCGAGGTCGTAGTAGTGGCCGCGCGGCGCGACATACATCATCAGATAGAGCCTGCCGTCGACGATGGCGCCGATGGCCGTGCCGGTGCGTTCGACCTCGTCGGTGTGTCCGGTGTAGTCGAAGTCGAAGCGGAAGCCCGGCACGTCCGACACCTTGGCCGGTGCCAGGGTGCGCAGTTCGAAATGGCCACCGCTGCCGGCGAGCATGGTTTCGACCAGTCCGACCACGTCCTCCGGCGACATCGATGCCCTGAACTTCGGCGTCTTGCGCTCGCGCGGCGCCAGGTCGTCGAGCGGAACCCCGTCTGCGACGCCGGCGAAGAACACCAGCTGGTCGAGCGTGACGCCGTGCTGCGTCCAGATTTCACGGTGCTTGACGCCGGTCGGCGTGAAGCGGTTCCAGTCGCCGTCGGTCTGAATCTCCATGCGTTCGCGCACCCGCACGCCGTCGATGGCGACCGGGGTGAAGACGGCGCTGGCGCATCCGGACAGCAGGAGGGTGACGACGATCAGGACGGTCTTTTTCACGGCGGTGTGGCCTCGATGTAGCTGCGTATCATCGGCGCGTCAGGCGCCGTCGGGCGGAGTTCCAGGTACTGGCGATAGGCGTCGCGTGCACCGTCGCTGTCGCCGCGGGCGCGCAGTATCTGTCCGCGCAGGCGCAAGGCTTCCGGCGGCCGGTCGGACCGGGTGTCGGCTTCGGTCAGTGCGGCCAGCGCCTGCTCGATGTCTTCGGGGCGGGCGCGGGCCTTCAGTGCTTCGGCGCGGGCGTACAGCAGCTCGCCGTCGCGTCCCTGGCTGGTCATCAGCCGGTCGAACAGGCGCAGCGAGCTGTCCGGTACGCGGCGGCGCAGCTCGTCCTGCAACATCGGCAGGCGGAACGGTGCGATGTGCGTGCGGTAGCGATCGGTGTGTGCCTCGCCGGATGAACCGGCGGACTTCAGCTGCTCGGCCGCCGCCGCGAGCGTCCGCCGGCGTTCGTCGGCTGCGGGGTGTGTCGCGAACAGCAGGGTGCCGCCACTGTCTTCGCCCGCGTTTTCGTCGATAAGCTGCGCCCACACCTTCGATGCTTCGGCCGCGTCGTAGCCTGCACGGTGCATCAGTTCCAGGCCGATGGCGTCCGCTTCGCGCTCGTTGTCGCGGCTGAACGAAAACAGGCTGGCCATCACGCCCAGCTGCGCGATCTGGCCGACCGAACCGGCGCCGGCGACGCCGAAGGCCATGCCGAGGAACTGGGCCAGCGCGGACTTCGAGCGCGTGTCGCGCAGCCGTTCCAGGCTGTGGCGCCTCAGATAGTGGCCGATCTCGTGCGCCAGCACGGCCGCCAGCTGGGCTTCGTTCGCTGCGCGCAGCAGCAGCCCGCTCCACACCTGCATCATGCCGTTGGGCGCCATGCTGGCGTTGAAGTAGGGCGTGCGCAGCAGATAGACGCGCATGTCGGGGCAGTGCTCGCCGGCCAGCCGGCAGGCGACATCGGCGACGTAGCGCTGCAGCGTCGCGTCGCCGAACAGGAAGCGCGACTGCCGCAGCCTGTCTTCTTCACGGTCCATCAGCGCCCACAGGCCGCCTTCGTCGCTGTCGATGTCCGGGCGCTCGAAGCGGGGCGGCGACACGAATTCGCCGCGCACGCCGGCCGGCAGCAGGGCCGCCAGAGCGCCTGCGCCAACACCGCAGATGAGGTCTCGACGGCGCATGTCAGCGCGGGAATTGATCCAGCAACGCGTCGATCGTCTCTTCCGCCGGCCCTTCCTCGCGCAGGTCGCCGGTACCGCGCAGCAGGCGGTTGAACCATACGACCTCGCCGCTCCGGAGGTCGACCAGCGACGCGTAGCCGATCTGGATGCCGCCGCCCATGCCGACGCCGAGCAGGGCGCCGAGCACGATGGCCGCCTTGCGTTCGGTGGTGGCATAACTGTCGCGGACGTACAGGAAAAGCGCGTAGTCGGCGCCGGTCCTGGCGCGCAGCGGCGCGGTGTCGGCGCCGATGTGCCAGACGAGCTGTTTCTTCTTGGTCGGCAGTACGTAGGCCGGGGTGTAGTGATGCAGCGCGATCGCGCTGGCCACCGCGCCGTGCAGATGATTGAGTGTTGTCACCGCGGGATCGTTCTGGTCAGCTTCCGCCAGATCGTTTCCCATCGACGATTCGCGTCTCTGCAGCGAGGCGCGCAGATGTTCCAGCGCCATGCTGGTCCATTGCGCCTGTGGTTCCGGTACGCCGCCTGCGCTGATCGAGAACAGTTCGACATCCAGCGGCATCAGCACGATGCGCGAGGTGTCGGAGACGCGGTCGAAAGAGGGGGCGGTTATGGCCTGCGCGCCAGCCATCCGGGCGAGCAGCAGCAGGACGAGGAAACAGGCGGTTCTGAACATTGACGGCCGGCGGTCATGTCGACGTAGTAGGCCGATTCTATGCGAATGGCGCACGCGGACGCGATCAATGGCACCGTGTCTTGCCGCCGGGTGCGCTTCCGGCGTCCGCAGCGGGCAGGTTGTCACGGGGCGGGCAGCGGGGCGGCCGGCTATAATTCGGGCTTCCGATCCCATGCGCGCGCGTCGCGCCTGACCCTCATGTCGCAGGTATTGTCGTCCCCACCGTCCACAGCAGAACCCTTGTCGAACACCTTCCTGAAATTCCGCAAGCGCCTCGAGCGGGCGACCGGGCAGGCGATCGCCGACTACTCGATGATCGAGGACGGCGACGTGATCATGGTGTGCATGTCCGGCGGCAAGGATTCGTACACGATGCTGGAACTGCTGCGCGGCCTGAAGGAGCGCGCACCGGTGAATTTCCGCCTGATCGCCTTCAATCTGGACCAGAAGCAGCCGGGGTTTCCGGATCACATCCTGCCGGAGTACTTCAAGTCGATCGGCGTCGAATACCGGATCGAGACCGAAGACACCTATTCGATCGTCAAGGACAAGATTCCCGAAGGCAAGACCACCTGCGGCCTGTGTTCGCGGCTGCGCCGGGGCATCATCTACCGGGTGGCAAGCGAGCTCGGCGCGACCAAGATCGCGCTCGGCCACCATCGCGACGACCTGCTGGAAACGCTGTTCCTCAACATGTTCTTCGGCGGCAAGATCAAGTCGATGCCGCCCAAGCTGGTCAGCGACGACGGCCGGCACATCGTCATCCGTCCGCTGGCCTACTGTACCGAGCGCGACATCGAGCGCTTCGCCCGCGTGATGGCCTATCCGATCATTCCGTGCAACCTCTGCGGTTCGCTGGAAAACGCGCAGCGCAAGCAGGTCAAGGCGATGCTGCAGGAGTGGGCACGGATGTATCCGGGGCGCATCGAGTCGATGGCAACGTCCATGCGCAACGTCGTGCCGTCGCATCTTGCGGATTCGAAGCTGTTCGACTTCGCCGGCCTGAAGCCGGGCAGCGTGGTTGATGAGGGCGATACCGCCTTCGATCCGCCGGATCTGCCGGCACGGTCATGGGTGGATGAAGAGGCCGTCGGCGGCATACCGGTGCGCCTGGACATCGCCGCGGGCGGCGGCTGTGCTTGAACGATGGATGCGCCGACCGCCGCGTGCTTCCCGGAACGCTGACATGCGCATCCTGTTCTGCTGCATGGGCAACATCTGCCGTTCGCCGACCGCCGAAGGCGTCGTGCGTGCGCGGCTGGAGGCGGCCGGACTGGGCGGGCGGGTCGATGTCGCATCGGCCGGCACCCACGCCCACCATATGGGCAGCCGCCCCGACAAACGGGCGCAGGAAGTGGCCGCCGCGCGCGGTGTGGACCTGTCGCGCATCCGTGCCCGTCGGGTCAGTGCAGACGATTTCCTGCAGTACGACCTGATCTATGCGATGGACCGCGACAACCTGCGCAATCTCGAGCGCAGCTGTCCGGACGAGCTGCGCCACAAGCTGGCCCTGTTCCTGCAACACGCCGAGCGTTTCGACGAGGATGAAGTGCCCGACCCCTACTACGGCGGGCCGGCCGGCTTCGAGCGCGTACTGGATCTGATCGAGGATGCGGCCGAGGGGCTGGTGAACGATCTGAAGCGGCGTCTGGGGTAACCAAGCGGTTGCGGGCAACGGGGAGTAGAGATCCCGTTTGCAGGATCAACAAAAAATAAGGCGCTGAAATGAAAAGGGCCCGGTGCAAACCGGGCCCTTTTCATTACTGCTACACGACGATTACTCGCCGCGCGTTTCCACCTGCTGCATCGGCTCATTGCTGATCACCGGTGCCTGACGGCGGCGGCGGCCTGCCTGCGGCTGTTCGCTGATGGCCGGTGCGCTGTCGGCGATCAGGCTGGTCTGCGTCTCCACCAGTACCAGACCACTGCTGGCCAGTGTGCTCTGCAGATCGACCTCCGGAGCGGCTGAAGGCGCCGGTTCCGCCCGAGCGGGAACCGAACCGAAGCTTTCCATGGCACGAACCAGCGTGGACTCGCTGCTGTCGTTCAGCGGCGTCACGTTTGCAGCGATCGGTTCCGGCTCGACGGCTGCCGGTTCCGACGGTGCCGGCGTCTCGACGGCTGCCGCGACGGATTCGGTCACCTCGATGGCGGCAGCCGGTTGGGCTGCCTCGACCGGAGCGACGACAGCAGCTTCAGCCGCCGCTTCGACGACCACAGCCTCGGCCGCTGGCACGACGGCTTCCGCCGTTGCTGCCGGAACAACTTCCTCAATGACCACTTCGACGATTTCCGGTGACGCAGTGACTTCCCCTGCGGCCGGAAGCGACGGAGCGGCGGACACGACCGGCTGGGCGGGTGCCTCGTTGGCGGCTGTGCTGGCTACGGTGATTTCGCCTTCGACTGCGGCGACATCGTTGATGGCGCCTCCTTCGACTGCATCCGGACGGCGTTCGCCTCGTTCGCGACGACCACCACGACGGCGACGGCTGCGCGGTGCGGCGCCTTCGGCACCTTCGACCGGCGGCGTGCCATCCGGCTGAGTGGTGGTGGCATTCAGCGGCAGATCGGCCTGCTGCTGTTCGCGGGCGTCGTTGGCTGCACGCTCGCGCGGAGCGCGCGGTTCACGGGGCTCACGCGGCTCGCGTGCTTCCTTCGGTTCGCGCGGCTGGCGTTCGCGCGGGGCTGCCGCGTTGCCATCCTGGTCCGGCGCACGCGGTTCGCGCGGCTTGCGCGGCCCCTCGCTGCGGCCTTCACCCTTGTTCTGCGGCTCGCGTGCTTCGCGCGGTTCCCGCGGTTCGCGACCTTCACGACCCTCTCGGCCTTCGCGTCCATCGCGACGGTTGCGGCCACGGCCGCGCTCACCCGATTCCCCGCTGCGCGGGCCACGCTCGCGCGTCTGCGCAGGCTTGGATTCGGTCGTCGGTGCCGGTGCCGGCGCAGGCGCTGCGTCGGTGCCGCGGAACCACGATGCGATACGCTCGAACAAGCCCCCGCGCGCCGCCGGGGCTGCCGGCGCCGGAGCGGCCTGGGGCGACGGTACCGGATCGTTGCCCATCGGTGCCGGCTGATCCGGCGTCAGATGCTTGATGGCGGCTTCCTGGCGCTTCGGACGCTCTTCGGCCGGAATGGCCGACGGCGGCTGATAGCTTTCGGCGTCCGGATTCACGGCCATCTGGTAGGAGGGCGGAGCCGCACCTTCCAGATTCAGCTGGTCGTGGCGCAGGCGGGTGATTTCATGCGCCGGCGTTTCCAGGTGCTTGTTCGGGATCAGCACCAGATTGACCTTGTGACGCAGTTCGATCGCATTGATGTCGGCGCGCTTCTCGTTCAGCAGGAAGGTGGCGACATCGACCGGGACCTGCGTATGAACGGCGCCGGTGTTCTCCTTCATCGCTTCCTCTTCGAGGATGCGCAGGATGTGCAGCGCAGCCGATTCGGTCGAGCGGATGTGGCCGGTGCCGCTGCAGCGCGGGCACGGGATGTAGCTGGTTTCGGCCAGCGCCGGACGCAGCCGCTGGCGCGACAGTTCGAGCAGACCGAAGCGGCTGATCTTGCCCATCTGCACGCGTGCGCGGTCGTGATGCAGCGCGTCGCGCAGGCGGGTTTCGACCTCGCGCTGGGCGCGCGGGTTTTCCATGTCGATGAAGTCGATGACGATCAGGCCGCCGAGGTCGCGCAGGCGCAGCTGGCGGGCGATTTCGTCGGCCGCTTCGCAGTTGGTGCGCAGCGCGGTTTCCTCGATGTCGCTGCCCTTGGTCGAACGGCCCGAGTTCACGTCGACCGCAACCAGCGCTTCGGTGTGGTCGATCACGATGGCGCCGCCGGACGGCAGGGTGACCTGACGCGAGTAGGCGGATTCGATCTGGTGCTCGATCTGGAAGCGCGAGAACAGCGGCACGTCGTCGCGGTAACGCTTCACGCGCGACACGTTGCCCGGCATCACGTGTTCCATGAAGGTGTAGGCTTGGTCGAACACCTCGTCGGTGTCGATCAGGATTTCACCGATGTCCGGCTGGAAGTAGTCGCGGATCGCGCGGATCACCAGACTGCCTTCCTGATAGATCAGGAAGGCGCCGGTCTGCGATTGCGCGGCGCCTTCGATGGCGGTCCACAGCTGCATCAGGTAGTTCAGGTCCCACTGCAGTTCTTCGGCGTTGCGGCCGATGCCTGCGGTGCGGGCGATCAGGCTCATGCCGGAGGGCACTTCGAGCTGATCCATGGTTTCGCGCAGTTCCGCGCGGTCGTCGCCTTCGACCCGGCGCGACACACCGCCACCGCGCGGGTTGTTCGGCATCAGCACCAGATAGCGGCCGGCCAGCGAGATGAAGGTGGTGAGGGCGGCACCCTTGTTGCCGCGTTCGTCCTTGTCGATCTGGACGATCAGTTCCTGTCCTACGCTCAGCGCGTCCTGGATGCGGGCGCGGCCGGGTTCGAGATCAGGCTTGAAGTAGGACCTGGAAACTTCCTTGAACGGGAGGAAACCGTGACGATCGGCACCATAGTCGACGAAGCAGGCTTCGAGACTGGGTTCGATGCGGGTGATTACTGCCTTGTAAATATTGCTTTTGCGCTGTTCCTTGCTGGATGACTCGATATCGAGGTCTACAAGCTTCTGGCCATCGACAATCGCGACGCGCAGCTCTTCTGCCTGCGTCGCGTTGAAGAGCATTCGTTTCATCAACATCTCCCGCGCGCACCGCACACGGGCAGGACAAACCGCTCGTCAATTAATAACGTCTATCGTGTCGGCTGCAATCGGGTTCTATCTCGATGGGGACGGACGGGGACGTGGAGGGGTCTGCCAACTCTCAATGCAGCCGCGCTCTCGCAGCTGCCTGGGGGATTCTGCCTGTACGGTACTCGCGCTACTCAGTACACTCGCTACTTTGGGTGAGCGGGATTAACCCCTTATCCGGTTTTCGTCTGTCCAAGAAAGGCCGCATGAAGCACTGCACCGACTACTTTGAAACCGGCGTCCACCACTTCGGGCTGGATGTGCTCCGGACTGCGCCTGCTGTGAAATCAGACCGAAAACGCACCCTAGTATATTTGAAATGAAGGAGTTGGGTAAAGCTTCGAAAGTGCTCCGGCATGTTGTCGACCTGGAAGAAGCCGGCCAGCGCATCGACAACTTCCTGATGCGGATCTGCAAGGGCGTGCCGAAAAGTCACGTCTATCGCATCCTCCGGTCGGGAGAGGTGCGGGTGAACAGCAAGCGGGTGGATCAGACCTACCGGCTGGTCGAACACGACGAAATCCGGATTCCGCCGATCCGGCTGGCCGATCCGGGGACGCCCGCGCCGATTCCGCTGCGCGAATTCGACATCCTTTACGAGGACGAAGCCCTCCTGGCGATCAACAAACCGGCGGGCATGGCGGTGCACGGCGGCAGCGGCGTCAGCTTCGGCGTGATCGAAAGCCTGCGCCGCGCGCGTCCCGAGGCGCGGCTGCTCGAACTGGCGCACCGCCTCGATCGCGAAACCTCGGGCATCCTGCTGGTCGCCAAGAAGCGTTCGGCGCTGACCGCGCTGCACGACGCCTTCCGCGACGGCGGCATGGACAAGCGCTATTACGCGATGGTGAGTGGCCGCTGGATGAATCCGGTGCAGCACATCAAGCTGGCCTTGACCAAATATCTGACCGAATCGGGCGAACGGCGGGTGTCGGTGGACAGCGAGGGCAAGGCGGCGCACTCCATCGTCGAGCTTCTGGTCCGCTGGCCAGCCTACAGCCTGCTGGACGTGCGCATCAAGACCGGTCGCACGCACCAGATCCGCGTGCACCTTTCTCACAGCGGCTTTCCGATTGTCGGCGACGAGAAATATGGCGACTTCGGTTTGAACAAGAGCTTGCGCAAGGAGGGGCTGCCGAGGATGTTCCTGCACGCGCACAGCCTGCAGCTGAAACATCCGCTGACCGGTGAGCCGCTGTCGCTGGAAGCGCCGTTGCCCGATGACCTGTCGGGTTTCATGCGCAATGTCGATAAACATCAGGCGCGCGAATTCGAGCGCGCCCAGGCTGGAGTTCCGAATGCCCGCGCAGTTTGACCTGATCGTCTTCGACTGGGACGGTACCCTGCTCGATTCGGCGGCTGCCATCGTGCATGCGATGCAGCGCGCCTGCGAGGATCTGGACGTGGCGCCGCCCGACGACTACACCGCACGTTCGGTGATCGGACTGGGGCTGATCGATGCGCTCGCGCGCGTCGTGCCGGATCTGCCGTCCTCGCGTCATCAGGAACTGGCAGGGCGGTACCGCTATCACTATCTGGCGCGCGACCACGAACTGGTGCTGTTCGACGGCATCCGCGAAATGCTGGTGTCGCTGCGCAGCCGCGGGCACACGCTGGCGGTCGCAACCGGCAAGAATCGGATCGGGCTGAACCGTGCGCTCGGGCACACCGGCATCGGTGGCCTGTTTGCGGCGACACGCTGTGCCGACGAATCGGTGTCGAAGCCGGCACCGGACATGGTGCTCGAGCTGATGGACGAGCTGTCCTTCGCGCCGGAGCGCACCCTGGTGATCGGCGACACCACGCATGACCTGCTGATGGCGCGACATGCCGGTTGCGATGCCGTGGCGGTGAGCTATGGCGCGCATCCGGTGCACGAACTGCTCAGCGTCGCGCCGCGCGCGCATTGCGCCACGGTGGGCGAACTCGACGAGTGGCTGGCATGTCACGCGTAAGGATCTGCGCATCGCAGGAACTGGTCGATGGCGGCGTAGGGGTTCGCTTCGAGGTCGAACAGCGCGGGCGGCCGCAGGCGGCGTTCGCCGTGCGTTTCAACGGCCGCGTGCATGGCTACATCAACCGATGCGCCCATGTCCCGATAGAGCTGGACTGGAATCATGGCGAGTTCTTCGATACTTCAAAGTTATACTTGATGTGTTCCACGCATGGTGCGATCTATGCGCCCGAGACAGGGCGGTGCATAGGGGGGCCATGTCGTGGCGGACGCCTTGAACCGGTGCCGCTGGAAGAATCCGAAGGGCAGGTTTGGCTGCCCGCAACACCTGTCGAGTAAACGAGCAAACATGTCCGAGTCCGAGTCAGCGTCCGCATCTGCGTCCGAATCCGTATCGAAATCCCAGGTCGACCCACAGCGCGAACCCACATGGGAGCGCTCGCTGATCGAACGCCTGGCGCTGGAATCGGTGACTGAGCAGCGGCGCAAGCGCCGCTGGAGCATCTTCTTCAGGCTTGTCGGCCTGAGCTATCTGGGCATCCTGATGTTTGCGCTGGTGGACTGGAGCGCGCTGTTCAATCAGGCCGAACACCGCAAGCATACGGCCCTGGTGGAGCTGACCGGCGTCATCGCTCCGGGTGGCGAAGCCAGCGCGGAAAGCATCCTTGCGTCACTGCAGTCTGCGTTCGAGGACAAGAACACGCAGGGCGTCATCCTGCGCATCAACAGTCCGGGCGGCAGCCCGGTACAGAGCGGCATCATCAACGACGAGATCCACCGCCTGCGCGGCCTGTATCCGGACACTCCGCTGTACGCAGTGGTCGAGGACATCTGCGCTTCGGGTGGCTACTACGTCGCGGTGGCTGCCGACAGCATCTATGTAGACAAGGCGAGCATCGTCGGCTCGATCGGGGTGCTGATGGAAGGTTTCGGCTTCACCGGGCTGATGGAGAAAGTCGGCGTCGAGCGGCGCCTGCTGACCGCTGGCGAGAACAAGGGCTTTCTCGATCCGTTCTCGCCGCAGGAAGAGCGCCATCGTCTGCATGCGCAGGAACTGCTGGGTGATGTGCACAAGCAGTTCATCGACGTGGTGCGCAAGGGGCGCGGCGATCGTCTGAAGGAAACGCCCGAGATGTTTTCCGGGCTGATGTGGAGCGGATCGCGCAGCATCGAACTCGGTCTGGCCGATGGCTTGGGCAGCGTCGACTACGTGGCGCGTGAAGTCGTGCACGCCGCCGACATCGTCGATTTCACGCAGCACCAGAACATCGCCGAACGTTTTGCCAAAAAGTTCGGCGCCGATCTCGGTGAAAGCGTCGCCGGCGCGCTGGCCAAGGTCAGTCTGCGCTGATCATCCGGCCAGCAGCAGGAACAGCGTCGGGCGCCGGTCGATGCGCTCGACGTCTTGCGTTTTCCATTGCGACACCGTCAGCGTGCGTACGAACTGGTCCGGCGCGGTCAGTGCGCTGGCGATGCACAGCAGCGTGTCGCCACGGCAGTTCGTGCGGATGGCGTCGAGCATCCTGAGGTTGCGGTAGGGGGTTTCGATGAACAGTTGCGTCTGGCGCAGCTGTGCCGATGTCTTTTCGAGGTTCGCCAGGGTGCGGACGCGCCCAGCATCATCGACTGGCAGGTAGCCATGAAAGGCGAAGGACTGGCCGTTCAGTCCGGACGCCATCAGGCCGAGCAGGATGGACGACGGTCCGACCAGCGGCACCACTTCGATGCCCATCGCGTGTGCCGTGCGGGCAACCAGGGCGCCGGGATCGGCCACGCCCGGGCAGCCTGCGTCGGAAATCACGCCGGCACTGCGGCCGGCGCGCACCGGTTCGAGCAGCGGGCGCAATTGTCCGCCGTTCTTTTCCGGCGGCAGTTCGACGATTTCCAGTTCGCGCAGCGGGCGCGGATGTTCCAGCCGCTTGAGTGTGGCGCGCGCCGACTTGGCGCTCTCGACCAGGAAGTAGTCCAGCTGATGTGCCCGATCCTTCACCTGCTGCGGCGTATCGGCCGGCCAGGGTGCGAAGGCGTCGAGCGGGCTGGGCAGCATGTAGAGCACGCCGCTGGCGCCCCCTTTTGGCGTTGCCTGATTCATGGCAGCCGGTATCCGATGTCGCGCAGCATGTCGGCGAGGCGGATCAGCGGCAGGCCGATCAGCGCCGTCGGGTCGTCACCGGCCAGTTTTTGCAGCAAGGTGATGCCCAGGGACTCGACCTTGGCGGCGCCGGCGCAGTCGACCGGATCATCCAGTTCGACATAGCGTTCGATCTCGGCGCCGGACAGGGTGCGGAAAGCCACTTCGGTGGGAACGTTCGCCTCGTGGCGGCGCCCGGTGCGCGCGTCGATGACGCACAGCGCGGTGTCGAAAACCACGGCCCTGCCGCTCAGTTCCGCCAGCTGTTCGCAGGCGGCCCGGCGCGTGCCGGGCTTGCCGTAGCGCCGGCCTTCGCAGGAAGCCACCTGGTCGGATCCGATGATGCAGGCGTCCGGAAAGCGTATCGCGATGGCTTCGGCCTTCAGCCGGGCAAGACGCATCGCCTGTCGGGACGGTGTTTCGCCGTCGATGGCCGATTCGTCGATATCGGGTGAATGCGCGCTGAACGGGATGCGCAGCCGGGACAGCAGTTCCTGACGGTAGCGCGACGACGAACCGAGGATCAGGGGGAGGGGATGGTCGGGCATGGAGGACAGGGCGCGCCCCGGAAGGGCGTTTGCACCGGTATGGGATGTACGCTTTGACAGCAGTGGTTGGCAAATAGTATCATTTTGGGTTTGTTTCTCCGCCCGTTGCGGCTTTGGGCGCATACATGAGTTTGAAAGACGTCGTTGATGCAGGGGAGTCGGGTCTTCCGGCAAGCAGCGGCTCTGCTTTGCCGCAGCGCATGGACGTGCAGCAGTTTGCGCGGGCGCACGAAACCCTGAGTGGCTCGACGACGCTTGCCGCGCTGGAACGGCTGGCGGCGGAATGCTCGGGCGACGCCGGACGGGTTTCGCTCTCATGGCATCTCGATGGAACGGTTGATGGCGAAGGTGCGTGCTGGCTGACGCTCGAAGTCGTTACCGCGGTGCCCAGGCAGTGCCAGCGTTGTCTGGAAGACGTGATCATCGATGTACGGAGCGTTTCGCGCTTCCGGCTGGTGTTTCCCGGCGAGACCTGGAACGACGAGGACCTGGAAGACGACAGTTTCGAGGCGCTTGAGGTCGATGGGCCTCTGGACGTGAGCGTGCTGGTCGAGGATGAGGTCCTGCTCTGTCTGCCGCCGATCGCGCTGCATGAGTCGTGCGAGGCACCCGGAGTGCCGGATGGCGGCAATTCGGGGCGACCGTCTCCGTTCGCCGTGCTGGGAAAACTGAAGCGCAATTGAACTGAGTGCGGAATTGAATGCGGAATTCGAATGCGGCGCGTAGGGATGTATTCCCGTGTGCCGGCCGACAGGTACCGACCCGTCGGATCTGATGCTGTATCAAGGTTGTATTGATTTTTATCCGGTTATCCGGGAGGAGTAGTTCATGGCTGTTCAGCAAAACAAGAAGTCTCCGTCGAAGCGCGGCATGCATCGCGCTCACGATTTCCTCACGGCACCGGCCACTGCGGTCGAATCGACGACCGGTGAAGTGCATCTGCGTCACCATATTTCGCCGAGCGGTTTCTACCGCGGCAAGAAGGTGCTCAAGACCAAGGGCGAGTGAGCTGCCTGATCGCGCTCCCGATGAACTGTCCGTCGATGACGTTACCGGCTGGCCGTGAAGCGATCGGGGGTGCGGCATGAGTTACACCCTCGCCATTGATTGCATGGGCGGGGACCATGGACCGTCGGTCACCGTACCGGCGGCCTTGGCCTATGTGCGAAGGGATCCGTCCTGCAGCCTGCTGCTGGTGGGCCTGCAGGACGTGCTCGCCGCTGAATTGAAGCGCCTGGGCGCCGAACACGAACCTCGCATGTCGATCGTTCATGCGTCCGAAGTCGTGAGCATGGACGAACCCCCGGCACAGGCCCTGCGTCTGAAGAAGGATTCATCGATGCGCGTCGCGATGGATCTGGTCAAGGATGGCCGGGCCCAGGCCGCTGTGTCGGCCGGCAATACCGGCGCCCTGATGGCGATTTCCAAGGTGGTGCTCAAGATGCTGCCTGGCATCGATCGTCCGGCGATCGCATCCATCCTGCCGACGATCAAGGGGCACACCTATGTGCTCGATCTCGGCGCGAACGTCGATTGCACCTCGGAACACCTTTTCCAGTTTGCCGTGATGGGCTCGATACTCGTATCGGTGCTCGAATCGATCGAGCGGCCCAGTATCGGCCTGCTGAACATCGGTGAAGAGGAAATCAAGGGTAACGAGGTGGTCAAGGGCGCAGCGGAACTGCTGCGGGCCAGCGACCTGAATTTCTTCGGCAACATCGAAGGCAACGATATCTACAAGGGCACGACCGATGTGGTCGTGTGCGACGGGTTTGTCGGTAACGTAGCGCTGAAGACGTCGGAAGGTCTGGCGCAGATGATCGGAACCTTTCTGCGTGAGGAATTCAGCCGCGGGCCGCTGCGCAAACTGATGTATCTGGTTGCGCGCCCCGTGATCCAGGCATTCCGCAACCGTGTCGATCATCGTCGCTACAATGGCGCGAGCCTGCTCGGCCTGCGCGGCGTCGTGGTCAAGAGTCACGGTTCCAGCGATGCCTACGGATTCGAACAGGCGGTTGCGCGTGCGGCAGATGCCGTGCGCAACGATCTCATCGCGCGCATTACACATTGCATGACACGTACCGAGGTGGCTGCATGACTTTCTGCCGTATCACCGGCACGGGCGGATATCTGCCCGGTGCGCCGGTGTCGAACGACGATCTGGTGGCGCGCGGCATCCAGACGTCAGACGAATGGATCGCCGATCGCACCGGCATCCGCTTCCGTCATTTTGCCGCCGATGGCGAACAATCCAGCGATCTCGCGCTGCACGCCAGTGTGCGGGCGCTCGAGGCGGCGGGACGTGCCGCTGCGGACATAGACCTGATCATCGTCGCCACGTCGACGCCCGACCAGGTGTTTCCCAGTACGGCCTGCATCCTGCAGAACAAGCTCGGCAACCGTGCCGCAGTGGCCTTCGATGTGCAGGCCGTATGTTCCGGCTTCGTCTACGGGCTGACGATTGCCGAGAAGTTCATCCGTTCCGGCTCGCACAAGTGTGCGCTGGTGGTCGGTGCGGAAGTGTTCTCGCGCATCCTCGACTGGGAAGACCGCGGCACCTGCGTGCTGTTCGGCGATGGTGCCGGCGCGGTTGTTCTGGAAGCATCGGACGAACCGGGCATTCTCTCCACCGCGTTGCACGCCGATGGCCATTATCACGACATCCTCTCCGTGCCGGGGCAGGTGTGCAACGGTGCCATCGCCGGCAGGCCGCTGCTGCAGATGGATGGTCAGGCGGTATTCAAGTTCGCCGTGAAGGTACTCGGCGATACCGCGCAGGAACTGATGAGTGCCGCCGGCCTGCCCGTTACGGCGCTGGACTGGCTGGTGCCGCACCAGGCCAACATCCGCATCCTTCAATCCACCGCACGCCGGCTCGATCTGCCGATGGAAAAGATCATCGTGACGGTCGCCGATCATGGCAACACCTCCGCCGCATCCGTGCCGCTCGCACTGGATGTCGCCGTGCGTGATGGCCGCATCCGGACCGGGCAGCACGTGATGCTCGAAGGTGTGGGCGGCGGCTTCACCTGGGGTGGTGTACTCCTGCGCTTCTGAAGGCAATCATGGACAAGCAGAAACTCGCATTCGTTTTTCCCGGACAGGGCTCGCAGTCGGTCGGCATGATGGCCGCCTATGGCGAAGACGCGGCAATCCGCGCCACGTTCGACGAAGCTTCGCAGGCGCTCGGTGAGGACCTCTGGTCGATGGCCGTGGACGGCCCCGCAGAGCGGCTGTCGCTGACCACCAATACGCAACCGCTGATGCTGACGGCCGGCGTTGCGGTCTTCCGCAGCTGGATGGCGCGCACCGGTCGCCGTCCGGACATGGTTGCCGGCCACAGCCTCGGCGAATACGCGGCACTGGTCGCGGCCGAAGTGATCAGCCTGTCCGACGCGGTGCCGCTGGTGCGCCTGCGCGCCCAGGCGATGCAGGACGCCGTGCCGGCAGGAACCGGCGCCATGGCAGCCGTGCTCGGCATGGATGCGGCGGTCGTGCAGGCCTGCTGCGACGAGGCGGCGCAGGGCGAAGTGGTCAGCGCAGTCAACTTCAATTCGCCGGAGCAGACGGTCATTGCCGGTCATGCCGGTGCGGTGGCTCGTGCCATGACCATCCTGTCGGAACGCGGCGCCAAGCGCACGGTCGCGCTGCCGGTCAGCGCACCGTTCCACTGCAGCCTGATGCAGCCAGCCGCTGCGCGGCTGGCCGAAGCGCTGCCCGGTGTCGAATTCCGTCGTCCGGTGATCACGCTGATCAACAACGTGGATGTTGCGTCCCCGGAAGATCCGGATGCCATCCGCGACGCGCTGGTCCGCCAGGCGGCCGCACCTGTGCGCTGGGTGGAAGTGGTACAGCGCATGGCGGAGCTGGGCGCAGGATGTGTAGCCGAGTGCGGCCCGGGCAAGGTGCTCGCCGGTCTGACCAAGCGCATCGATCGCGCGCTGACGGGCGTGGCACTGGCTGACGCTGCCGCCATCGAGCAGCTTGCGCAACAGACTGGAGCGGAATGATGGGTGTTCTCGACGGAAAGATCGTACTGGTAACCGGTGCCAGCCGTGGCATCGGCCGCGCCATCGCACTGACGCTCGGCGCCGCCGGTGCAGTCGTGGTGGGAACGGCGACGACCGAAGCCGGGGCTGCCGGCATCCAGCAGGCTTTCGACGAAGCCGGCGTCAAGGGGCGGGGCACGGTGCTTGACGTCACCGACGCGGCTGGCGTCGCCACCGTGCTGGCAGCAATAGAAAAGGATTTCGGCGCGGTTTCCGTGCTGGTCAACAATGCCGGCATCACCCGCGACAACCTCGCGATGCGCATGAAGGACGACGAGTGGCAGGCGGTGATCGACACCAATCTGAAAGCGGTGTTCACCATGTCGCGTGCGGTGATGAAAGGCATGATGAAGGCGCGCAACGGCCGCATCATCAACATCACGTCGGTGGTCGGTGAAACCGGCAATCCGGGGCAGGCGAACTACGCGGCAGCCAAGGCCGGTGTGGCGGGCATGAGCATGGCGCTGGCACGCGAACTCGGTTCGCGCAACATCACGGTCAACTGCGTGGCGCCCGGCTTCATCGCGACCGACATGACCGAAGCGCTCGGCGACACGGCGCGCGAGGCGCTGCTCGGCCAGATTCCGCTGGGCCGGCTCGGCAGCGCGGACGAGGTCGCCGCAGCCGTGCTGTTCCTCGCATCTCCACAGGCTGCCTACATCACGGGCAGTACCGTGCATGTCAACGGCGGCATGTTCATGCACTGAGTTCCTATTGGCGCCGGCCCGCAACGCAGGGCGGCCGGCATCGGCGAAGTGCAACAGGCTTTCTGTTACACTCGCGCCACTTTTTTTAGTGCTCTCACGCTATCGTCAGAGCTTACACAGGGAAGGAGTAACGCAATGGAAAACATCGAACAACGCGTCAAGAAGATCGTCGCCGAGCAACTGGGCGTCAACGAAGCAGAGATCAAGAACGAATCGTCGTTTGTGGACGATCTCGGTGCGGATTCGCTCGATACCGTTGAACTCGTGATGGCCCTCGAAGAAGAGTTCGAGTGCGAAATCCCTGACGAAGAAGCCGAGAAGATCACTTCGGTGCAGCAGGCCATCGATTACGTGAATCGCCATCTGGCCGGCAAGGCCTGATCGTTCACCGGACGGAGTACGTTTTGGCACGTAAAAGAATAGTCGTGACCGGCTTGGGCATCATTTCCCCGGTCGGCAACACCGTTGGACAAGCCTGGGAAAATGTCCTGGCGGCAAAGTCGGGGATCCGGCGCATCACACGCTTCGATCCGTCCGAACTGCCGGTACAGATCGCGGGCGAGGTGCGCGATTTCGACGTCGCCAACTATCTTTCTCCCAAGGAAGCACGCCGCTTCGACACCTTCATCCATTTCGGCATCGCTGCCGCGATGGATGCAATCCGTGACGCCGGGCTGACAGCATCGCCCGACAACGCGGAACGCATCGGTGTGTGCATCGGTTCCGGCATCGGCGGTCTGCCGATGATCGAAGAGACACACAACGCCATGCTGGCCGGTGGCGTACGGAAGGTGTCTCCGTTTTTCGTTCCCGGTTCGATCATCAACATGATCTCCGGGATCATCGCGATCAATTACGGTTTCAAGGGTCCGAACTTCGCGACCGTCAGCGCGTGCGCGACCGGCAATCACTCGATCGGCGAGGCAATGCGCCTGATCGAGTACGGTGATGCGGATGTGATGGTTGCCGGTGGAGCCGAGTCGACCATGTGTCCGCTCGGTGTTGCCGGCTTCGCGGCAGCGAAGGCGCTGTCGATGCGCAACGACGACCCGGAGACGGCCAGCAGGCCGTGGGACCGCGGCCGCGACGGTTTCGTGCTCGGGGAAGGTGCCGGCGTTCTGGTGCTCGAGGAATATGAGTACGCGAAGGCGCGCGGTGCACGCATCTATTGCGAACTGTCGGGCTACGGCATGAGCGCGGATGCACACCACATCACCGCACCGTGCGAGGACGGCGAAGGCGCATCGCGCAGCATGGCCAACGCGCTGCGCAATGCAGGGCTGTCGCCCGACGGCATCGATTACATCAACGCCCACGGTACCTCGACGCCGCTGGGCGACATCGCCGAAACGGTCGCCCTCAAGCGCTGCTTTGGCGAGCATGCGAAGAAACTCTGCGTGAGTTCGACCAAGTCGATGACCGGGCATGCGCTGGGTGCGGCTGCAGGCATCGAGGCGGTCGTGACCGCGCTGTCGCTGTATCACCAGATCGTGCCGCCGACCGCCAATCTGCACGATCAGGATCCCCAGTGCGATCTGGACTACGTGCCGCTGGTTCCGCGCGAGGTTCCGATCCGTGCCGCGATGTCGAACGCCTTCGGTTTCGGCGGAACGAACGCGACGCTGGTTTTCCGCCGCATGTAAGGGTGCCATGTCGAGCCGGGACGCCAGTGCCGGCCTGTCTGACATTCCACTTGCAGGGTCACGTCACCGCGACGTGGCCCTTTTGTTTTTGGTGCTGGCGGTCGGTGCAGTGACCTTCGCGCCGCTGACGCCGGCATCCGTCCTTTCGGGCGGCGCGGCACTGGCACTGTCCTTGTGGATGCGCAGGGATTGCGGGCGTGTGCGCTCGATCCGGCCTGGCCGGGATGGCGCCCTGAGCTGGCGCCTTGCCGATGGCCGGATCCTGTTCGCGCGTCCGGTGGCGGCGCGCATGGGGCGCTTCTGGATTTCCGTCACGCTGCGCCCCGACAGCGGCCGCGACGAGGTGCTGCTGCTGTTGCGCGACCAGTTCGCCGATGCCGGAGATTTCCGTCGGCTCAGGCTGTGGCTGCGTGCAGTTCTTCGTGATGACGCCCGCGACGCGGACGCAGGATGGTCGGACTGGCGACCACGCTGGTTTCCGGGTAGTCGCGACTGAAGTGCAGGCCGCGGCTCTCGTGCCGCTGCATCGCACTGCGCACGATCAGGTGCGCGGTCATCACCAGGTTGCGCAGTTCGATCAGGTCGTTGCCTATCCTGAAATTCAGGTAGTACTCCTCGATTTCCCGCTCCAGCAGACGGATGCGGTGCAACGCGCGCTCCAGCCTTTTGTTGGTGCGGACGATGCCGACGTAGTCCCACATGAAGCGGCGCAGTTCGTCCCAGTTGTGCGCGATCACCACTTCCTCGTCCGCATCGGTGACCCGGCTCTCATCCCACGGCGGCAATTCCGGCAGCGACACGGTCTGCCTCGACAGGATGTCGGCGGACGCCGATTCCGCATATACGAGGCATTCGAGCAGCGAGTTGCTGGCCAGCCGGTTGGCGCCATGCAGGCCGGTGTAGGAGGTTTCGCCGATAGCGTACAGGCCGTCGACATCGGTCCGCGCGCGCTGGTCGACCTTGACGCCGCCGCAGGTGTAGTGCGCCGCCGGCACCACCGGGATCGGCTGGCGCGTAATGTCTATGCCGAGTTCCAGGCAGCGTGCGTGGATGTTCGGGAAGTGGCTGACCAGGAAATCGGCCGGTTTGTGCGAAATGTCCAGATAGACGCAGTCGAGGCCGCGCTTCTTCATCTCATAGTCGATCGCACGGGCGACGACGTCGCGCGGTGCCAGTTCGGCACGTTCGTCATGCGCCGGCATGAAGCGTTCGCCGTCGGGCAGGCGCAGCAGCCCGCCTTCGCCGCGCATCGCCTCGGTGATCAGGAAGGACTTCGCGTGCGGGTGGTACAGGCAGGTCGGATGGAACTGGATGAATTCCATGTTTCCGACACGGCAGCCGGCGCGCCAGGCCATGGCGATGCCGTCGCCGGTCGCGGTGTCGGGATTGGTCGTGTACAGATAGACCTTGCCGGCTCCGCCGGTCGCGAGCACCACGACCGGAGCGGAAAATGTATTGACCTGGTCCGACTCGATGTCGAGCACGTAGGCGCCGGCACAGCCAAGGTCCGGGCGACCCATCTTCCAGCCGACGATGAGATCGACCGCGAGATGCCGCTCGAAGATGTGGATGTTCGGATGCGACTTGACCTGACCGGTCAGCGTCGTCTGGATGGCTGAACCGGTTGCATCGGCGGCATGGACGATGCGGCGATGGCTGTGGCCGCCTTCGCGCGTCAGGTGGTAACCAAGCGCGGCCTGTTCATCACGGGTGAACGGGACGCCGCGCGAAATCAGCCACTCGATGGCTTGGCGGCCATGCTCGACCACGAAGCGCGTGGCTTCTTCATCGCACAGGCCGGCACCGGCAACCAGCGTATCTCTGATGTGGTGCTCGACCGAATCCTCGCTGTCGAGCACCGCGGCGATTCCGCCCTGTGCCCAGCTGGAGGCCGAATCCTCGATCCGTTTCTTGGTGATCAGCGCCACCTTGCGGCCGGCCTCGGCCAGGCGAAGTGCGAGCGCCTGACCGGCCAGCCCGCTTCCAAGTACCAGCGCGTCGAATGTGTGCACGGCGAATGATTATCGGTATTGCGATTGAAGGCCGAACTATATCGCAGCGCAGCGTGGCGGCGGGCTTTGCGCCCGCCGGTTTGGATGGTGTAATGACCGGATGAACTTTATGGATACCTGCCGGTCTGTCGCACCATGGACGCGACTATGATCCCCCTTGAAGTACTGCCCAGGCCTGTGCGCTCGGATATACTGCGCGCCAGTTCAAAAGCCCTGCCCGTGAAAGATCCGGGCAGCAGAGCATCCGCACAGATGAGCGAGCGAGAAGTTGACCAGCTACTGGTCGAGCGCGTACAGCGCGGTGACAAGCAGGCCTTCGGTCTGCTCGTCACCAAGTACCAGCGCAAGCTCGGACGGCTGCTGTCCAGGCTGATCCGCGACCCGGCAGAGGTCGAGGATGTGGCACAGGAGGCCTTCATCAAGGCCTACCGTGCGCTGCCGTCCTTCCGCGGCGAAAGTGCGTTCTACACCTGGCTTTACCGTATCGGCATCAATACCGCGAAGAACTATCTGGTCTCCCAGGGGCGCCGCGCGCCCACGAGTACCGAGTTCGATTCCGAAGAAGCCGAAAATTTCGATGACAGCGACAACCTCCGGGACAACAACACGCCCGAGCGGCTGCTGCTGACCAAGCAGATCGGACAGACGGTGAATGCCGCCATGGAAGCACTGCCCGAAGAACTGCGTACGGCCATCATGTTGCGCGAACTCGAAGGCATGGCCTACGAGGAGATCGCGACGGTGATGGATTGCCCGATCGGCACGGTGCGCTCGCGCATCTTCCGCGCACGGGAAGCGATTGCGGAAAAACTGCGGCCGCTGCTCGACACCGCACCCGACAAGAGGTGGTAACAGGCATGAAAGAAAATCTGAGCGCGTTCATTGACGACGAACTCGATGATCAATTTTCCCGGCAGGTACTCGACCGTCTGCATGCCGACGGCGATCTGCGCCGGGAATTCGCATTGCAGGTCATGATAGGCGACGCACTGCGCGGGGACAGTACGCACGATGCCGGCTTCACGGCATCGGTGATGAGCCGTCTCGATGACGAGCCAACCGTTCTTGCGCCGATCGCATCGCGCGAGCGCAAGGCATCGCCGGCTCTGTGGCTGCCCGCGGCAGCGGCGGTTGCCGGTGTCGCGCTGGTTTCCTGGCTGGGACTGGACCTGATGGCACCGGGCAGTCCGGTGCAGGTTGCGGCTTCTCCGACGCGGCTTGCGTCCGAACCTGTTTCCGTCGCGCCGGTGGCCGAAGCCGACGACGCGCCACTGCGGGCCTATCTGGTCGCGCATCACGGCTATTCGCCCACGGGCAGCATGCAGGGTGTCGCGCTGTACGCGCGCGGTGTATCGGATATACAGACCGACGACCGTCGATGATTTTCAGAGCAGTCTGCCTGCTGGCGACCCTGCTGGTCGTTCCGGCCGCTTGGGCGCAGGCCCAGGCAGAAGCGCTGGCCCTGCTGAGCCGGGCGGTCAATGCCTCGCAGCATCTCTCTTACGCCGGTACCTTCGTGTATCAGAGCGGCAGCAGCGTCGAGACATCGCGCATCGCGCATTACATCGACGCCGACGGCAATTCCATAGAGCGCCTGGAAGTTCTCGACGGCAGCCCGCGCGAGGTAGTACGCATCAATGACGAGGTGCGCTGCTACCTGCCGAAGGAAAAGGTGATCATCGAGGACAAGCGCGGATCGAGAAAGACCTTTCCGTCGCTGCTTCCGGAGTCGGTCGGTGCGCTGACCGAGTTCTACTCGGTCAAGCGGGGTCAGCCTGGCCGGGTTGCCGGCTTCGATACCTATTCCGTGCTGCTCGAGCCCAAGGATACTTTCCGCTTCGGCTATGTGTTCTGGATCGAGGCGCAGACCGGTCTGCTGCTCAAGGCACGCATGGTCAACGAACGCGGGGATCCGATAGAGCAGTTTGCCTTCGCCCAGCTGCAGATCGGTCTGCCGCTGAGCCGGGAAGATGTGCGCTCGCGTCTGGCCGCGATGTCCGAAGGCTGGAAGGTGCATTCGGCCAATACGACGTCGGCACAGAACGTCGATGTCGGCTGGGTCGTGCACGCGGACGTACCGGGTTTCCGTCAGGTTGCCGGCATGCGCCGCACGCTGGGTCCGGATCGTCCGGACATGGTGCATATGGTTTTTTCCGACGGACTGGCGGCGATCTCGGTGTTCATCGAACCGTATCGTCGTGAAGACGGCAGCTATGTCGGTCCGATGAAGCATGGCGCGGTGAATGTGTTCAAGCGCCGTATTGCCGGCTACATCGTCACGGCGCTGGGCGAGGTGCCGCCGCACAGCCTGCAGCGCATGGTCGAAGGCGTGGAGCAGAAGCACTGATGGAAGTGCGTTTCGGTCTGGTGCGGCGCGTGTCCGACGGCCTGGCCTGGGTCGATGTCGAGCGCCAGAGCGGCTGCGGGCGATGCGCGGAATCGGGCGGCTGCGGCCGCGCCTGTACGAGCGCCATGGCCACCTACGTTCTGCCGGCCGGCCCCGATGTGCATGAAGGCGAGCGGGTTGCGGTGACTGTTCCGCAGCGCGCGCCGTTGATCGCCGCCTTCATGTTTTACGGCGTTGCGCTGTTTGCGCTGTTTGCCGGTGCGCTGACGGCGCGGCTGATCGCCGGCGAGTCCGATGCCGTCGTCGCCATCGGTGCGCTGTCGGGTCTGTGCGTTTCCGTGCTGTGGCTGCGCCATGCACGAGCCCGCCCATCGATCATTCCCTCGCTGACCGCGCAGTCCGGTCGGGTTCTGCCTGTCGAGCCATGAAAACATTCCTGTCGGCCGTCCTGTTCAGCCTCGTTTCCACCTTCGCCGGTGCGGCACCCGCTCCGGTGCAGCGTGACATGCCGGGATTTTCCGATCTGGTCGAGCGCCAGGGGCAGGCGGTCGTCAATATCAGCACGACGCAGAAGGTCAGTGCGCGCGCAGCGCCGCAACTGCCGCCCGGCATGAGCGAAGACGATCCGATGTTCGACTTCTTCCGCCGCTTCGTGCCGCAGCAGCCCGGCGGCCCGGGCGGGCAGGACGCCCGCTCGCTCGGTTCCGGCTTCATCGTGTCGGCCGACGGCTACCTGCTGACTAATGCGCACGTGGTCGACGAGGCGGACGAAATCACGGTCAAGCTCAACGACAAGCGGGAGTTCCGGGCGCGCGTGATCGGTGCCGACAAGCGCACCGACGTGGCACTGCTCAAGATCGAGGCGAACGGCCTGCCGGTGGTCAGGTTCGGTGATCCGGCGCGGCTGCGCGTCGGCGAGTGGGTAGTCGCCATCGGGTCGCCCTTCGGTTTCGAAAGCACGGTGACCGCCGGCATCGTGTCGGCCAAGGGCCGTTCGCTGCCGCAGGAAAATTTCGTCCCCTTCATCCAGACCGATGTGGCGATCAATCCGGGTAATTCCGGCGGGCCGCTGTTCAACCTGCGCGGTGAGGTGGTCGGCATCAATTCGCAGATCTACAGCCGGAACGGCGGCTTCATGGGGCTGTCGTTCGCGATCCCGATCGACGTCGCAATGGACGTGCAGGCGCAGTTGCGTGCCAACGGGCGTGTGCAGCGTGGCCGCATTGGCGTGGTCATCCAGGAGGTGACGAAGGAACTGGCGGATTCGTTCGGCATGCCGCGCGCCGAAGGTGCCCTGGTCAGTTCGGTCGAACCGCGTGGCCCGGCGGAGAAGGCGGGCATCGAGCCCGGCGACGTGATCGTGCGTTTCGACGGCAAGCCGGTCGAGGCGTCGGGCGACCTGCCGCGCCTGGTTGGTGCGATCAAGCCGGGCGCGACCTCGGTTGCGCAGGTCTGGCGCGCCGGTGCGTCACGCGACGTCCGTGTGACGGTGGCTGAATTGAGCGACGAGCGCATCGATCCGCGTCGCGGCCGGCGCGGTGCGTCGCCCGATGCGGCGACGCCGCCCAACCGCCTCGGTCTGGTGCTGTCCGAGCTGACGCCGCTGCAGAAACGCGACATGAAGGTCGACAGCGGGTTGCGGGTCGAGGACGTGACCGGCAACACCCGTTCCGACCTGCGGGTCGGCGATGTCATCCTCGCTGTCATCGCCCGCGGCAAGCAGACGCCGGTGGCCACGCTCGACCAGTTCAACAAGATTCTTTCCAGCATGGAACCGAAGGTCGGGCTGACGGTGCTGGTGCGGCGTGGCGACAACCAGACCTTCCTGACCCTGCGCGCGCCGGGCGAGCAGGGGGCTGCCAAGTGAGCGGTGCAGCACCGGAACTGACGCTGTACCTGCGTAGGTGGTGTCACCTGTGCGACGACCTGCTCGAAGCGCTCGAACCCCTGATCGCCCCGCACGGCATAGCCGTACGCGAGATCGACATCGACGAACACCCGGAATTCGAGGACGTCTATGGCGAACACATTCCGGTCCTGTGCGCCGGCGCGCGCGAATTGTGCCGTCACCGACTCGATGCCGGGGCGGTCGAGGCCTATCTGTTAGAATCGCGCGCTTGAATTCGCCGATCCGGCTGACCAGACAAGGGTGCTGCCAGGGCACCCTTTTTCATTCCAGTTTCCAATCAAACGATGCAGCACATCCGAAATTTTTCCATCATCGCCCACATCGACCATGGCAAGTCCACGCTCGCGGATCGGCTGATCCAGCGCTGCGGCGGCCTGTCCGATCGCGAGATGGAGGCGCAGGTGCTCGACTCGATGGACATCGAGCGCGAACGCGGCATCACGATCAAGGCACAGACGGCCGCGCTGCACTACAAGGCGCGTGATGGGCAGACCTACCAGTTCAATCTGATCGACACCCCGGGCCACGTCGACTTTTCGTACGAGGTCAGCCGTTCGCTGTCGGCCTGCGAAGGCGCGCTGCTGGTGGTGGACGCCTCGCAGGGCGTCGAGGCGCAGACCGTGGCCAACTGCTACACCGCACTCGAACTCGGTGTCGAGGTGGTGCCGGTACTGAACAAGATGGACCTGCCGCAGGCCGATCCGGACAACGCGAAGCAGGAAATCGAGGACGTCATCGGCATCGACGCGACCGACGCGATTCCGTGCTCGGCAAAGACCGGCATGGGGATAGACGACATCCTTGAAATGCTGATCGTACGCATTCCGCCGCCCAAGGGAGATCCCGCGGCGCCGCTCAAGGCGCTCATCATCGACTCCTGGTTCGACAACTACGTCGGCGTCGTGATGCTGGTGCGCGTGATTGACGGTGCGCTGCGGCCGAAGGACAAGATGCTGCTGATGTCGACCGGTGCGCAGTACCAGTGCGACCAGGTTGGCGTGTTCACGCCGAAATCGCTGTCCAAGGACAGTCTGTCGGCCGGCGAGGTGGGTTTCGTCATATCCGGTCTGAAGGAGCTCAAGGCCGCGAAGGTGGGCGACACGATCACGCTGTCGGACCGTCGTGCCGAAGCACCGCTGCCCGGTTTCAAGGAAATCAAGCCGCAGGTGTTCGCCGGCCTGTATCCGGTCGAGGCGAGCGAGTACGACCAGCTGCGCGAATCGCTCGAGAAGCTCAAGCTCAACGACGCCTCGCTGCAGTACGAACCCGAAGTGTCGCAGGCGCTGGGCTTCGGCTTCCGCTGCGGCTTCCTCGGCATGCTGCACATGGAAATCGTGCAGGAGCGGCTGGAACGCGAGTTCGACATGGATCTCATCACCACGGCACCGACCGTCGTGTATGAGGTGCTGATGAGCGATGGCAGCATCGTGATGGTCGAAAATCCGGCCAAGCTGCCGGATTCGTCGAAGACCGCCGAAATCCGCGAACCCATCATCAAGGCGGTCATCTTCCTGCCGCAGGAATACCTCGGTGCGGTGATCACGCTGTGCGAGCAGAAGCGCGGCAACCAGGTGAACCTGCTCTATCACGGCCGTCAGGTGCAGCTTACGTACGACCTGCCGATGGCCGAGGTGGTGTTCGACTTCTTCGACAAGTTGAAGTCGGTGTCGCGTGGCTATGCTTCGCTCGACTACGAATTCAAGGAATACCGCGCCGCGGACGTGGTCAAACTCGACCTCATGGTTGCCGGCGAGAAGGTCGATGCGCTGTCGGTCATCGTGCATCGCGCCAATGCACAGCATCGCGGGCGCGAAGTGGCGGCCAAGATGCGCGAACTGATTCCGCGCCAGATGTTCGATGTTCCGGTGCAGGCGGCAATCGGTGCGCACATCATCGCGCGTGAAACGATCAAGGCCCTGCGCAAGAACGTGCTCGCGAAGTGCTATGGCGGGGACATCACGCGCAAGAAGAAGCTGCTGGAAAAGCAGAAGGCAGGCAAGAAGCGCATGAAACAGGTGGGCAATGTGGAAATTCCGCAGGAAGCCTTCCTTGCCGTGCTGCGTGTCGACGACAAATAAATAGACGGGACTTCAATCTTGAATTTCGCTCTGATCCTTTTCGTATTGTGTGTGCTCACGGGCATCCTGTGGGTGGCCGACAAGATGGTCTTCGCGAAGCAGCGCGGAACCGGCACGCGCGAACCGCTGTGGGTGGAGTACGGTGCCAGCTTCTTTCCGGTCATCATCGTGGTGTTCGGCCTGCGCAGCTTCGTGGTCGAGCCTTTCCGCATTCCGTCCGGTTCGATGATTCCCACCCTGCTGGTCGGCGACTTCATCCTGGTCAACAAATTCACTTACGGCATCCGGTTGCCGGTGCTCAATTCCAAGGTGTTGCAGATCAACGATCCGCAGCGTGGCGACGTGATGGTGTTCCGTTACCCGGCCGATCCCTCGGTCGACTACATCAAGCGTGTGGTCGGCCTGCCCGGCGACAAGATCGCCTACCAGAACAAGCGTCTGACCATCAACGGCGTCGAGGTGCCGGTGCAGCCGATGGAAGACTACCTGCACAAGGAACGCGCCTACTACTCGGGGCGCTTCAACGAGACGCTGGGCGCGGTCCAGCACGCCATCCTGAACGACCGCGATGCACGAGCCGACGTGCCGATGGCGCTCGATTTTCCGGGCCGGGAAAACTGTGTCTACAATCACGACGGCGTTCGCTGCGAGGTGCCGGCCGGTCACTACTTCATGCTGGGTGACAATCGCGACCAGAGCGCGGACAGCCGTGTATGGGGGTTCGTACCCGACCGGAACATCGTCGGCAAGGCCTTCTTCATCTGGTTTCACGCGGACAGCATCATCCCGCCCAAGGGCGTGGACTTCAGCCGCATCGGCAGCTTCAGGTAAGTAGTCGAATAGACAGGGGAGAGAAAGTGATGCAGCGCACGCAATCCGGACTGAGCATGGTGGGCTTCATTATCGTCATGGCGCTGGTGGGGCTCGTCGTCATCCTCGGCATGAAGACGGTCCCCGCGGTCATCGAGTACTACACCATCCTGAAGAATGTGAACGCCATCGCCAAGAACGGCGAGATCAAGGGCGGCACCGTCGCCGACTATCGCAACGCCTATGCCAAGCGCGCGATCATGGACGAAATGTCCAGCGTCACGCCGCAGGATCTCGAAATCATCAAGGATTCGAACGGCGTCGAACTCTCGTTCTCCTACACCCGCAAGGTGCCGCTGTGGGGCCCGGTCAGTCTGGTGTTCGACTTCGACGGTTCCGCCAAGGGGTCCAACTGAAGCCGTGACCATTGCCGATCGGGTCGAGCGCGGTCTCGGCCACGTTTTTTCATCGAGAGCCCTGCTCACGCAGGCGCTGACCCATCGCAGCTTTTCAGCTACCCACAACGAGCGCTTCGAGTTCCTCGGCGACGCGGTGCTGGACTGCATCGCCTCCGACCTGCTGTGCGAGCGCTTCCCCGAATTGCCGGAGGGGGTGCTGTCTCGCCTGCGCGCCAATCTGGTCAAACAGGAAACGCTGGCCGACATGGCGACCGCACTTGATCTGGGTCCGATGCTCAGACTGGGCGAGGGCGAGGTCAAGACCGGCGGCCGCAGCCGGCCGTCCATCCTTGCCGATGCGCTGGAAGCACTGATCGGTGCGGTTTTCATCGATGCAGGTTATCCGGCGGCGCGGCAGACGGTCGCCCGGCTGTTCGGCAACCGCCTGACCGGCCTCGATCCGACCGTCGATGCGCGCGATCCCAAGACCGCGTTGCAGGAATGGCTGCAGGCACGGCGTACCGCGCTGCCCGTCTACGAGATCAGCGCGGTCACCGGCGCGGAGCACGCGCAGGCCTTCCGCGCCCGCTGCCGCATCGACACGCTGGGTATTTCCACCGAAGGCGAGGGCAGCAACCGCCGCCACGCCGAACAGGCCGCCGCTGCGCGTGCACTCGAACAACTGCGGGGGCAGACATGACCGACATCACTCACTGCGGCTTCATTGCCATCGTCGGACGGCCCAATGTCGGCAAGTCGACGCTGATGAACCGCCTGATCGGCCAGAAGGTGAGCATCACCTCGGCCAAGGCACAGACCACGCGCCACCGCATCCACGGCGTGCTGACGCGCGACGGCAGCCAGTTCGTGTTCGTCGACACGCCGGGTTTCCAGACCAAGCACCGCAACGCGCTCAATCGCGTGATGAACCGCTCGGTCACGCAGGCGCTGGCCGATGTCGATGTGATCCTGTTCGTGATCGAAGCCGGCCGGCTGACCGAAGCCGACGAGGAAGTGATCGCGCTGCTGCCGAAGGACCGGCCGGTACTGCTGCTGTTGAACAAGACCGACAAGGCGGGCGATCGCGCAAAGCTGCTGCCCTTCGTCGAACGCATCGCCAAGCTGCACGACTTCCACGCCATCCTGCCGGTCAGCGCACAGCGCGGCGACGGGCTCGATGCGCTGATGAAGGTGGCGGGCGGCCTGCTGCCCGAAGGTCAGGCCATGTTCGACGCCGATGACTTCACCGACCGCAGCGAACGCTTCCTGGCTGCCGAATACATCCGCGAGAAGCTGTTCCGGCAGCTGGGCGACGAACTGCCGTACGGGCTGGCGGTCGAGATCGAGCGCTTCGAGGCCGAAGGCGCGATGCGCCGCATCGCCGCCTGCGTCATCGTCAGCCGCGAAGCGCACAAAGGCATCGTGATCGGCCGCAATGGCGAAGTGCTGAAGACCGTGGGTACCGCCGCGCGGCTGGACATGGAAAAGGTGTTCGGCTCCAAGGTGTTCCTCGAGCTGCACGTGAAGGTGCGCAGCGGCTGGGCGGACGACGAACGCGCGCTCAAGAGTCTGGGCTTCGAGCCATGAAGTCGCGTGCACGGCCGAACAAGGCCGGCTCCGATTCGCGCAGCGGCCGGAGGGCGGTTCCGTGACCTCGGGCAAGCAGCGGGTGGACGGCCAGTCCGCCTTCCTGCTGCAGGCCCACCCCTATCGCGAAACCAGCCTCGTGGTCGACGTGTTCAGTCGCGAATTCGGCCGCATCGGTCTGGTCGCGCGCGGCGCCAAGCGCCCGCGTGCCGCGCTGCGCGGCGTGCTGGTCGAATTCCAGCCGCTGGAACTGGGCTGGTTCGGCCAAGGTGAATTGCGCACGCTGGCGCGCGCCGAGTGGCAACGCGCCTGGCCGATGCTGTCAGGGCCCCGGCTGCTGCTCGGCTACTATCTGAACGAATTGCTGCAGCGCCTGCTGGCGCGCGACGACGCTCATCCGGCGCTGTTCGACCTGTACGCCGAAACGCTGCAGAAGCTGGCGCTCGCGCCGCGCGAAACCGCCCGGCACGAGGCGTTGCTGCGCGGCTTCGAGAAGGCGCTGCTGCGCGAACTCGGCTACGGACTGACGCTGGATTGCGACGCCAACGGCGACCCGCTGGATGTTGCGGCGCGCTACACCTATCGTTCGGAGGTCGGGCTGCTTGAGGACGACGTTGCGGCCGATGGCGAAGTGAACCTGACCGGCGCGCAGGCGCTGGCCATTCACGCCGACGACTACACCGACCCGCAGGTGGCACGGCTGGCAAAATCGCTGATGCGTGCGCTGATCTCGCACTACCTGCAGGGGCAGGAGCTGCGCACCCGGCGCGTATTCATGGAACTACAGGACATCTGACCATCATGATCGAACTCGGCGTCAACATCGACCACGTCGCCACGCTGCGGCAGGCGCGCCGCACCTACGAGCCGGACCCGGTGTGGGCGGCGGTGGAAGCGCATCTGGGCGGCGCCGACGGCATCACCGTGCATCTGCGCGAAGACCGTCGCCACATCCAGGACGACGACGTGCGCCGGCTGCGCGATCTGGTGCATATCAAGCTCAATCTCGAAATGGCCGCCACGCCCGAAATGGTGGAGATCGCCTGCAGCCTGAAGCCGGAAATGGCCATGCTGGTGCCGGAAGGGCGGCACGAGGTGACCACCGAGGGCGGGCTGGACATCGTGTCGCAGGAAGCGCGTCTGCACGGCGTGGTCAGCCGTCTGCGCGACGCCGGCATCGTCACCAGCGTGTTCATCGATGCCGAACTGCCGCAGATCGAGGCGGCCGCGCGCATCGGCGCCCAGGTGTGCGAAGTGCATACCGGCCCGTACGCGCACGCCTTCCATGGCCTTGGCCGCGATCGCGAATCGCAGGCGGTGGTGGTGGAACTGGACAAGGTGCGTGCCGGCGGCAAGCTGATCCGCGACCTCGGCATGCGCTTCAACGCCGGCCACGCGCTGAACTACGCCAATGTGCAGCCGGTGGCCGAACTGCCGGGCGTGCGCGAACTGCACATCGGTCACGCCATCGTCAGCCGCTCGGTGTTCGTCGGCCTGCGCGAGGCGGTGCGCGAAATGAAGCAGCTGATGCGTGAGGCCGCCGGGAGGGCTGCGTGATCTTCGGTGTCGGCACCGACCTGTGCGGCATCACGCGCATCGAGCGCATGCTGGCACGTCACGGCGACCGGCTGGCGACGCGCATCCTGGCGCCGTCCGAAACCGCTGAATTCGCCCGCGCGCATCATCCGGCGCGCTTCCTGGCCAAGCGCTTCGCGGCCAAGGAGGCGCTCGGCAAGGCGCTGGGCACCGGCATCCGCGCGCCGGTGCTGCTGCGTGCCATCGCCGTGACGCACGACGATCTGGGCAAGCCGGTGCTCGCCTTCGACGACGCGCTGACGGACTGGCTCGACCAGCGCGGCCTGCGCACCCATCTTTCACTGTCCGACGAATCCGCGGACGGTTCCGCTTTCGCGCTCGCCTTCGTGGTGGTCGAGCGCGTGGAGAACACTGCATGAAATTCACAGCACCCGGTCCGGTCATGCTCGATGTGGCCGGTTTCGAACTCGATGCCGAAGACCGAGAACTGCTGGCCCACCCTTCGGTCGGCGGCCTCATCCTGTTCGCCCGCAATTTCGCCGACGCGCGCCAGCTGCAGGCGCTGACCGAAGCCATCCACGCGGTGCGCCGGCCGCCGCTGCTGATCGCGGTCGATCACGAAGGCGGGCGCGTGCAGCGCTTCCGGACCGACGGTTTCACGCATCTGCCGGCCATGCGCACGCTGGGCGCGCGCTACGAAGCCGACGCGCCGGCCGCGCTCGACGAGGCGCGCGCGACCGGTTTCGTGCTGGCGGCCGAACTGCGGGCGCTGGGCGTGGATCTGTCGTTCACGCCGGTGCTCGATCTCGACTTCGGTCGCAGCGGCGTGATCGGCGACCGCGCCTTCCACCGCGATCCGGCCATCGTCGCGCCGCTGGCCGGCGCACTGGCCGAAGGGCTGCGTGCGGCCGGCATGAAATCGGTTGGCAAGCACTTTCCGGGTCATGGCTTCGTCGAAGCCGATTCGCATGTCGCCATCCCGGTCGACGAGCGCGACTTCGACACGATCTGGCGCACCGACATCCAGCCCTATCTGCAGCTCGGGCAGCAGATCGACGCGGTGATGCCGGCGCACGTCATCTATCCGGCCGTCGACAGCATGCCGGCGGGCTTTTCACGCAAATGGGTGCAGGACATCCTGCGCGAGCGGCTGGCCTTCAACGGCGTGGTGTTCAGCGACGACCTGTCGATGGAAGGCGCGTCTGTGGCCGGCGACGTGGTCGCACGGGCGCAGGCGGCCTGGCACGCCGGCTGCGACATGGTGCTGGTGTGCAATGCGCGCGCCACGGCGGTCGAGCTGATCGACCGCTGGCACCCCGAACACGACAGCGTGCGCAGCGCGCGCGTCGCCTCGCTGCTGCCCGCGTCGTCCTTCCCGGACCGGCCGCAGCTGGCGCAGGACACGCGCTACCGCGACGCGCTCGGTCTGGTGCAGCGCCTGAACGCCTGAGTACGCGCAGTGTGATGAGCAGCTTCGACGCCAAAGCCTATCTGCCGACGCTGACCGAGGAGCCGGGCGTCTATCGCATGATCGGCGCCGACGAGGAGGTGCTCTACGTCGGCAAGGCGAAAAACCTCAAGCGTCGCGTGTCGTCGTACTTCCAGCGCACCGCGTCGAGTCCGCGCATCGGCATGATGGTGGCGCAGGTGCGGCGCGTCGACACCACGGTCGTGCGCTCCGAGGCCGAGGCTCTGATACTCGAAAACAACCTGATCAAGAGCCTGCGGCCGAAGTACAACATCCTGTTCCGGGACGACAAGTCCTACCCCTACATCAAGCTCACGCACGACAGCTATCCGCGCATCGGCTTCTTCCGCGGCACGGTCGGGCGCGACGCGCGCTACTTCGGGCCGCTGCCCAGCGTGTGGGCGGTGCGTGAAACGATACAGCTGGTGCAGCGCGCCTTCCTGCTGCGCACCTGCGAGAACAGCGTGTTCGCCAACCGTTCGCGGCCCTGCCTGCTGCACCAGATCCACCGCTGTTCGGCGCCGTGCGTCGGGCTGGTGTCGAAAGAGCAGTACGACGAGGACGTGCGCCTGGCCAGCCTGTTTCTGAACGGCCGGCACAGCGAGGTGATCGACCGGCTGTCCGAGCAGATGCACGCGGCGGCCGAGGCGCTGGCCTTCGAGAAGGCGGCGCAGGTGCGCGACCAGATCAGGGCCTTGAGCAGCGTGCTGCACAAGCAGTACGCCGACAGTGCGCGCGACGAGGATCTGGACATCGTGGTTGCGGTCGAGCGCGACGGCGCCGCCTGCGTCAATCACGCCATGGTGCGCGGTGGCCGCCATCTGGGCGATCACGCGCACTTTCCGGCGGCCGGGCAGGGCAGCGAGGCCGACATGCTGTTCGCTTTCGTCGTGCAGCACTACGCCAACCAGTCGGCGTCGAAGCGCGTGGTGGTCAATCTGCTGCCGGAAGACGAGTTCGAACAGCCGGTGCCTGGCGCCACGCTGGCGCTGGCGCGCAACGAGCGCGAGCGGGCATGGACCGAAATGGCGCTGAAGAACGCCGAAATCGCGCTGCGCGTGAAGCTCGACGCCGGTGCGCGCGCCACGCACCGGGTGCGCGCGCTGGTCGAGGCGCTGGCGCTCGAAGTCGCGCCCGAGCGCATCGAATGCTTCGACATCAGCCACACCATGGGCGAAGCCACGGTGGCCTCCTGTGTGGTGTGGGCCAACGGCGCCATGCGCAATGGCGAGTACCGGCGCTACAACATAGACGGCATCACGCCGGGCGACGACTACGCGGCGATGCGTCAGGTGCTGACGCGCCGCTACGAGAAGGTGGCGACCGGCGAGGGCGCGCGGCCCGACCTGGTACTGATCGACGGTGGCCGCGGCCAGCTCGGCGTCGCGGTCGAGGTGATGGCCGAACTCGGGCTCGACCTGCCGCTGGTCGGCGTGGCCAAGGGCGTCGAGCGCAAGATGGGGGCGGAAGAGCTGATCCGCCCCGGCGTGGCCGATGGGCTGGTGCTCGGACCGGACCATCCGGCACTGCACCTGATCGCCGAAATCCGTGACGAGGCGCATCGCTTTGCGATCGCCGGCCATCGGGCAAAGCGCGCGAAGAAGCGGCTGGCGTCGACGCTGGAAGACATCCCGGGCATCGGCCCGGCGCGGCGCAAGCGCCTGCTCACCGCCTTCGGCGGACTGTCTGGTGTGCGCAATGCCACGGTCGAGGACCTGTGCCGGGTCGAAGGCATCAGCCGCACGCTCGCCGAACAGATACAGCGGCAGTTAAACTAGCCGACATGTTCACCTTGCCAACGGCGCTCACCTGGGCGCGCATCCTGCTCATCCCCCTGTTCGTCGGTGTGTTCTTCCTGCCCGACAGCACGCTGGCGATTGCCGACAAGAACCTCACCGCGACCGTGGTGTTCGTCGTCGCGGCGGTCACCGACTGGCTCGACGGCTATCTGGCGCGCTCGCTGAACCAGACCTCGGCCTTCGGCGCCTTCCTCGATCCGGTCGCCGACAAGCTGATGGTGGCGGCGGCGCTGATCATGCTGGTCGAGCTCGATCGCACCAGCACGGTGGTCGCCTTCATCATCATCGGCCGCGAAATCACCATCTCGGCACTGCGCGAATGGATGGCCAAGGTCGGTGCGTCGCGCAGCGTGGCCGTGTCGATGATAGGCAAGGTGAAGACCAGCGCGCAGATGACCGCCATTCCGATGCTGCTGTACAACGAGCCAGTTGCCGGGCTCGACATCCACGACATCGGCCGCGGACTGATCTGGATTGCAGCGGTGCTGACCATCTGGTCGATGGTGTATTACATGCGCCGGGCATGGCCCGAACTGCGCGAGCGCAAGCAGGTCTGAGCAGGGCGCAAAAATCTTGCTGCCGAGTATTGACAGGTTTTCTCCCGGCCCTATAATGCGCGCCTGTCTTGCGGGAATAGCTCAGTTGGTAGAGCGCAACCTTGCCAAGGTTGAGGTCGCGAGTTCGAGCCTCGTTTCCCGCTCCAAGATTCAGAAAGGGGAAGCTCCGCTTCCCCTTTTTACTTAAGCAACCGGCTGCATCGGTTGCACCACCGGCGAGGTGGCAGAGTGGTCATGCAGCGGCCTGCAAAGCCGTGGACGCCGGTTCGATTCCGACCCTCGCCTCCAGATTTAGTACTAAAACCCGCGCACATGCGGGTTTTTTTACGTCTTTTCAACGACTTGCCCTGTTTTCAAGTGCTCAAGAGTGCGCAACTGGGTGCGTTGCAAGTCACGCCAAGTAGGGGTTAGAGTAGGGGCGTGTTCATGCCGATGTGCTTACACCCCTACCCATGCCCCTCAACGACGCTTCTATCCGCAACGCTTTGCCGCGTGACCGGCAGTACAAGCTTTACGACGGCAACGGCCTCTTCCTGATCGTGACCCCGAAGGGGCGCAAGCTTTGGAAGATGAAGTACAAGCTGACGGGCAAGTGGGGGGAGCTTGCTTTTGGGCGTTACCCCGATGTCACCTTGGCCGAAGCGCGTCAGCGAGCGCGCGATGTACGTGTCGACCTTGATGCCGGCCGTAATCCGGCGCTGAAGAGGCGACTTGCTCGAGCCAATGAACTGGCGCGGGCAGGCGACACGTTCGCCGATCTGGTGTCCGAGTACCTTGATGTGAAGCGGGCGAAGGTCACACCTTCAACCTGGGCGCGCATCGAATCCAATCTGCGCTGCAATGCCTTGCCGGTGCTTGGAGCGCTGCCGATTGCCGACATCACCCCTCCGCTCATCCTGGCGGTTTTGCGTCGTGTCGAAGCCCGCAATGCGCTTCGCATGGTGGAGAAGCTGCGCAGCGACCTGCGCGGCGCAATGGACTTTGCCATTGCGACCGGGCGATTCATCGGCGCCAATCCGTTAGATCCGATCAACTCCGATGTGCTCAAGACGCGGAAGGCAACGAGTTTTCCGACGCTTGAAAATCGCGCTGATGTCGGTGCCTTTCTTCGCGCGCTTGCCGACTATCCGGGGCGCCCGGAAACGCGCCTTTGCTTGCTGCTCCAGATACTCACGGCGACGCGCCCGGGTGAGGCGCGGGGCGCGAGCTGGGCCGAGTTCGACCGCGAAGAGAAGCTGTGGCGGATACCCGCTGAACGAATGAAGGCGCGGGTTGATCACGTTGTTCCACTCACCGCTCAGGCGCTGGCGCTGCTTGATGAGCTGACGCCGATGACCGGACATTCCAAACTGCTCTTCCCGGGCATGGCCGACCATTCGAAGTCAATCAGCGAAATGACGTGTACCAAGGCGCTGAAGGCCGTCTGGCCGGCCTATCGCATCGTTCCGCACGGCTTTCGCGCGCTGTTCAGCACCATGGCGAACGACGCCGGACACTTCAGGCCTGACGTGATCGAAGCTGCGCTTGCCCATTCAGAACGGAACGCAGTGCGCGCCGCCTACAACCGCGCCAGCTACCTGCGCGAGCGGCGAGAGCTTTCCAAGTGGTGGGCCGACGAGTTGGACAAGATGCGCAAGGCGGCAAAAGTCGTATCCCTGGCGAGGGGAAAAGCGCCGCGTACGGCGCCTGGCGTCGTCATTCAGACCGCGAAGGTAACGTGAGTTTCAACCGCACCGGCCGGTTGCCGGCAAGAACGGGGCCGCTGGTGTTGGAGCACCTGCGACCCCTGACCATGCAGCACTTGATTGGAGGTAAGGACCCATGGCTACTGCCAATACTACCGTTGACCCGAGCGACGCCGCTTTTCGGCTTGATCGAGCCGAGCCATTTTATGAGTGTGGTATGCAAGGAATGAATCTCTTCCAAGTCAAACCCGGGGTACCTGTCGAAGACGCCCTGAGCGAAGTCGCGATGATGCTGGATGACGCGTTCGTATTCATGAATACCACCTTGCAGGGCGTTTCGGGCGAGGACGCGGTAAACGTCAACCAAACGATTCGGTTGATTGATATGTCTCGCGCAGTTCTGCGTTCTATCAGCATCAACAACCAAGGCAGGAACCAACAACGTACCCAGGCAGGGGGTGCGGCATGAGAACCAAGCAAAGCGGGCTTTCAGAATTTGAAACAGAGCAAGTTCGCATCGTGCTTGAACGGATCGCGTGCTTGGCGCACCAGGCCGGCCGAATCATTTTCTATTCCCAAAATCCTTACGAACTCGGCACAGATGAACCAGATGCACTTGCCGAGAAAGAGAGGCTCTGGATCGCTTTGGAGGGGCTGAGTAGCAACTTCGAAAGAATCGGCCTTCTGGCTGATTTTGGCGCCAAGAAGGTTGGAGGGATACAGATGGCTGGTGGTATCGAAGGTTGGTTGCTTCCGTCTAACTATCCCAGCGGTGACACGAACGCTCCTGTTTCGTGACGCCTTAAGTCCCTTCATCGACGGTGGGAAATCCCCTGTAACCATGTCTTCAGTGGTTACATGGGATGGGGTGTGGTTACAGGTACTGCTTCTAACGCCATGAATTATTGAATTAATTTTTCATGTAACCACTGTAACCGCCGTAACCACCGATTTTGAACACCTTCAGGTCAGCGACGCAAAGTTCACTTTCGCCAGTGATTCCCGAACGGAGAAAAATCGACGCGGACCTAAGAGAGGGAAAACCAGTGGTTACACTGGTTACTGTGGTTACAAGTTAGTAAACACTAGTATCTATGCGGCTTTCGTGGCAACAGGGTTGTAACCATGGCCCCTTTTGGCGGTGGTTACTGGTGGTTACGGGATGATTGGATGAAAAAACACAAAGCCTTCGCTCAGCTCACGTTGAAAGAGGCGGTCGCACTCATCGTATCGCGCACCGGTGATGACGAGACTGTTGTTCGTTCCCGCATCAGCTACCACCGCAAGCTGGTGAAGAAATCTAACTTGCTGAAGATGTCGTCGAGCGGGAAGTTCGAGTTGCCACACTTGGTTGCATGGGCTAGCGATCAGAAAGGCTGGGCCGGTTGCTTTTCTGGTCTTCCAACGACTGTGTCCTCCACGTTCGCTATCAGATGGTCAATTGAGGGAGTAGCACCTCAGAACAAAGTGCCGATTTCCTACCCGGATAACCCTGTGGCGAACGATCTCTTAAAGGAAATTCAGGTCTTGCAGGGTCGTATCGACGAGCTTGAAGCGGAAGTTGCAGAACTCAAGCCCGATGCGCTTGCTAAGAGAGCGCACCGTGCAAACAGCGGTCGGCGTCCGTCAAAAAATAAATAATTTGCGCAGAACGTTTTCAGAGCAATTTCTTTACTTCTAAATGACGTGCAAGCCCATTCAATGAGGTGCTTTGCATGTCAAGAAAGATCGCTACTCAGGAAGTCTCTCCGGCTACACGCAACTTCGATCAGTTGCCCGACTCCGCCCAGATCGGCCCGCGCGACATGTGCGCGTTGCTGTCCTGCTCGAACGAAACCCTGAAGCGCCGCTGGAAGGCGGGTGTCATCCCGCTCCCGATCCGCCATTCTCACAGCATGCTGCGCTGGAACGTGGGCGAGGTGCGGAGTGCGCTGGCCAAGATGGCTCAGGCGCGGGCGGTCTGACATGGCGCACGACGGCTATCCGAAGCGCTCACACATGGGGCTCTCCGCGCCCGGGCGTGCCGGTGAGTTCGTGTCGCTGAGTGACATCGAACGCATCGGAAGCCGAGCCCAGCGACGCCAGGCGAAGAGGCTGGTGAAGCAGCAGGAGCGCATACAGAGCGGACGCAAGCGGTGAGGCACCCGGATCCCGCCGCGCAGTACGGCGCAATCCTGACCTCCCCCGGCGTTTTTGCTTCAGCACTCGATGCGCTGGCCCGAGCGGCCTGCAAGTACCCGGATGCCATGGTCGCGGCTGTCGTGCACGTCGTGCTGTTGCATCCGGTCGCAGGCGGCGTGCTTTCCGGATGCCGTTGATGATCGATACCTGCGATCAGTTTCGATCTGCGGCTTCGACGCGCGGGCTCATCCTGCCGGCCGAGATCGTTGCAGATGGCTGTTTGCACCGCTGCGACGTTGATGGCGGGGCGCGCGGCAAAGGCGATGGTGCCTATCTGCTGCACCTCGATGGCGTGCCGGCTGGCGGTTTCGAGAACCATCGCGACGGCCGGGGCTGGGAGAACTGGCGGGCCGACATCGGCAGGCGGCTGACACCCGAAGAAGAGGCCGCGCATCGCGCCCGTATCGACGCGCAGCGGAAGGCGCGCGAGGCCGACGAGAAGAAGCGTCGCGACAAGGCCCGCCGCAAGGCGAACGCGATCTGGAACGACGGCAAGCCCGTCGACCACGGACACAGCTATCTGGCCCGGAAGAATGTCGGTTCACATGGGCTGAAGATCGGCAACTGGTCGCGTTGGCAACAGGACGGTGCCGGGCGCTGGGAGGAAAATCGTGTGCCAGGTGCTCTGCTGGTACCGATACGCAGTGCATCTGGCACGCTTCATAGCCTGCAGGCGATCTTCGCGGAGCGTATCGACGGCCGCGACAAAGACTTCCTGCCGCACGGGCGAAAGTCGGGCTGCTTTCACCTGCTGGGCGAGGTGCGCGAGGATGTGCCGTTGTGCATCGCCGAGGGCTACGCGACGGCCGCCACAGTCCACGAGGTGACCGGCTGGCCGGTGGCGGTGGCCTTCGATGCAGGCAACCTAGAAGCGGTGGCACGCGAGCTGCGCGAGAAGCATGCCGGCGTGAAGCTGATTGTCTGCGGTGACGACGACCATGCGACCGATGGCAATCCGGGGCGGAAGAAGGCCACTGTCGCCGCGGCAGCAGTGGGTGGCATCGTGTGTGTGCCCGAGTTCGCAGCGGACCGCTCCGCCGCGTCGACTGACTTCAACGACCTGGCGAATAGCCTGCGCGATGGCGAAGGCCTGCCGGCAGTGCGGCGGTTGCTGAATGCCGCGTGGGCTCAGGTCCCGGTTCAGCCGATGGAGAAGGTCGCTGCGCGGCCGGCGCCAGCGAATAACGCAGCGGTCGTGCCTGGACAGTCGGACGATGAATTTCGCCTGCTCACGGATTGCGATGTGCCCGGTGTGTATCGATCCAAGTGGCTGACACCGAAGGGCAAGGACAGCCTGCCGTATCTGGACCAGCAGTTCGTCTGCGCGCCGCTCACCATCACACACATGGTGCGCGACCGGCATGGCGAGGCATGGAGCCGACTCGCGGAGTTTCGCGACCACGACGGGCGCACCCGGCGTGTCATCGTGCCGGACGATCTGCTAGAAGGTGATGGGCTCTCGCTCGCGCGCATGCTGCGTGGGCGTGGGCTGTTCATTGCCGACAATCGCGGCGGGCTGCTGAAGATGTATGTGAATCGGCAGCGCCCCGCCGCACGGGCGCGCCTGACGCGGCGCATCGGCTGGCATGAGGACGTGAGTGAGGCGGGCCGCTGGTCCTTCGTGCTGGGCGGCGATGCTGAACCGATTGCGCCCGAAGGTGCTGAACTGTGGCTGCACGAGACGCCGGGTAATGGCGGTGCGCAGTTCAGGACTGCCGGCACTCTGGCGCAATGGCGCGAACACGTAGCGGCTCTGGCAGTCGGCAATAGCCGGCTCACCTTCGCACTATCGACCGGCTTTGCCGCTGCGCTGGTGTGGCTGCATCCGAACATTGCGGGCGGTTTCCATTGGGCAGGCGGTTCCAGTCTGGGTAAATCGGCGCTGTTGTACGCGGCGGCCAGCCTGTGCGGTTCGCCTGCCTATCGACGCACCTGGTTGCTGACCGCGACGGCCATCGAGGCGACCGCCGCAGGGCATTGCGACGCACCGCTGCTGCTGGACGAACTGAAGCAGGCCGGCAACCCGCGCGACGTGGCACAGGCCGCCTACATGCTCACCAGCGGACAAGGCAAGGGACGCGGGCAGGCTGCGGGCGGCATGCGCGAAACGGCGGAGTTCAGGCTTCTGTTCCAGTCGAATGGCGAAATTGGCTTGACGCAGTTCCTCGAAGAAAGTCAGGAGCGCGCCTATGCCGGGCAGGAAGTGCGCTTCTGCGAATTGCCAGCCGATGCCGGCGCCGGCTTCGGCGCTTGGGACACCCTGCATGACCAAGCCGATGGCGCCCGCTTCAGTGAGGCGGTGCAAGGCAATGCGGCTAGGTACTACGGCACTGCATGGCCGGCGTTCGTGCGTAACGTGGTGGTGAAACGCTCGGGCCTGTCGGATGAGTTCGCGCACATGCTTTCGCAGTTCGAACATGCAGCGCTGTCCGAGCGCGCTGGCGGACAGGCTATCCGCGCCGCGACTCGTTTTGCGGCGGCGGGCTTTGCTGGCGAGTTGGCAACGGCGTGGGGAATTACGGGGTGGCCGGCTGGCGCCGCGGTGCACGCATCCATGCGGTTGTTCAAGGACTGGCTGCAGGCTTTCGGCGGTGAGGAAAACCGCGAGCCGCGCAAGATGGTTGAGCAGGTGCGTGCCTGGATTCAGGCACACGCGGTGGGTCGTCTCGAAGACCTGCGCCGCCCTGCAGTCGGTGACAGTCATGCGCCCAGAACCATGAATCGCGCCGGATGGCGCCGGCCGTCGGCAGCGACGCAAGGCTTTGCCGAAGCGGATCAGGTGTTTGAATACTTGGTCTATCCGGAGGCGTTCAAGTCGGAGCTGTGCCGCGGTTTTGACCCGAAGCAGGTTGCCGAAGTACTGCACGACAAAGGCATGCTGCAGCGGAGCCGGTCATCCCCCCACATGACGATTCAGGTGAGAGAACCGGGGGTTGCGAATCCGGCGCGGTTCTATCTGATTTTGTCCTCCATCCTCGAAGCAGATTCGGAGGCTTGAGCGCACCGAACGCGAGATTTCAGACGATATGAAAGTCCCTTCGCCATGGAGGTGCGCATTTAAATCAATTTCTCATAAACAGTGGTGGATTGCGGTTGCGAGAGCGGGCGCTCATAGCAACTACATGCTTTATCAATACTCATGGGCGCCTACTGATATTGCGGCAAACAGTCACGGATAGGGTCGCTGTGAGAACCCGAAAATTACGACATAAGGATATGAAAATGCGCGCCAGTATTAACGTCACCATTGGTGATAAAGAGTTTTCTGTTAGCGAACTGAGTGTTTCAGATGTCCGGCAATGGATGATCGAAACCGAATTGGGGTCTGCTCTCGTGGACCCGGCAGGTGAATTCGTTTTCGACGACTGCAGCCTATCTGATCTTGCCATGATGTGCGGTGTCGACGCGGGCGTGTTTGACGACTTTGCGCCTTCGGAATTGGCCCCTCTTCTCAAGGTGGCCAAGGAGTTGAACCCCCATTTTTTTCGCGGCCGGGCGGCCGTCATGGCAGCACAGGTGTCGCTTGTACGCCGGCTTCTGTCGCCCGGAACATCGAATGCAATGCAGTCGCACTAGTCACCCACGGGCATTCAAACGTCTGGTCCTACCCGTGGCGGGTGTATGTGATGGCAGTGAAGGAGCACACACGTGTCGAGTGAAAACATTGAAGTACGGCTGTCGCTCAATGCATCCGGATTCACTTCGGGTGTTGATCAGGCGAAACGCTCCGTTTCCGATCTGGGCGGAGAGCTGACCCGTATCAAGTCCGTTGCAGCGGGCGCTCTTGCGTTCTCGGGGATCGGCGTCGGGGTTGGGGAACTTGTTCGCATCGCCGACCAATATGCACAAATTACCAGCCGGCTACGTCTGGCGACCAGGGCGACCGGCGATTTCTCCGAGGTGCAAGCCTCGTTGCGTCAGGCCGCGCAAGATACCCGTGCGCCGCTTCAGGATACGGTCAACCTGTATTCGCAGATCGCCCCCAGCTTGGCAGCGGTTGGTATCAGTTCTCAGCGCACTGTGGGCATCATCACGACTGTAAATCAGGCGATTGCCCTCTCTGGTGCTTCAACTGAGGCTGCTGGCGCGGCTCTCGTGCAATTCACGCAGGGCCTTGCAAGTGGTGCATTGCGTGGCGAAGAGTTGAATTCAATTCTCGAACAGACGCCAGCGCTTGCCGATGCAATTGCGAAAGGATTGGGTGTAACCCGCGGACAGCTGCGCGCACTGGGAGCCGAGGGGAAGTTGACGGCGGAGGTGGTGGCGAAGGCTCTGGAAACGGTGTCCGGATCAATTGCAAGTGATTTCAAGGATGTGCCTCTCACCGTAGGCCAGTCCATGGTTTTGCTGCGCAACTCTTTTGCGCAGTTCATTGGATCAGTCGATCAGGGAACTGGCGCAACTGTTGCGCTCGCAAGCGGAATTTCTACGGTCGGACAAGGGCTTGATGATCTGGCGTCATCAACTGAAACAACCAAACCGCTTGTCGATGTGTTGATTGATTCGGTCGATATTCTGAGTCGGTTTGTGCGTGCTCTTGGGCGGACTGCGGGTGCAACTGCTTTAATCCTGAAGCAGCTATTCAATGGCAATTTCCAACAAGCTGCAGAGACCTATAAACAGCTTTGGCGTGACGTGATCGAGATTTCGACCGATCCACTTGCATCCAACAAAGTGGATAGCAAATTGGCTCAACGGGCAGGGCAAGACCGTATTCAGATCGAAACAGATCTGGCCGCGAAACGGGCGGAGTTGGAAAAGCTTCAGGCCGTCGCGGCCGGGAATGCCAGTGCCGAAATATTGAAAATAGATACGTCTCTGGCTGATGCACGATTAAAGCTGGCAGAGGAGAATGCAAAAGCGCGCCTCAAGGGTGAAGAAGCCCTGGCCGATGCACTGCGCAAGGCATCAGAACAGTCGCTGGTCGATGCCCAGAAGGCGCGCGATCAGGCCAAGGACTTGCGCACGGCCGCCACCGATGCGCGCGGCAGCGCGAACGACAAGGCGCAGGAGCGCCGCAATCGCGATCTGACCGACCAGCAGCGCAGCGATCTGGCAGAACGCGACGCCAGCACGCTGGGCGCTCGGGCCACGCTGGCTGCGGGTGCCGCCCAAGCCGCGGTCCGCGAAGGCGACCTTACCCGGGCAACGAAACTGGCGGAAGATGCCGCCAAGCTGGCCGCGAAGGCCGAGAAGGCCGCCGACAACATCCTGAACAACGACACCGCCGCCAGCGCGCTCGAAGAAGTCGGGCGCATACAGGAAAAGGTGCTCAACGCGCAGGCCGACATCAAGGACCGCGAGGCATCCGACCTCGAGCAGCGGGCCTCGCAGCAGAATCAACTTCTCGCGGAAGCCGAGACGCGAATTGCCGCGATCAGGGCGGAGTTGGAAAAGCCGATTACCTTGCAGGCGGATATCGCGCAGGCGGAACAACAGATCAAGACACTGCAATCGCAACTTGAAGCCCTGACCGCGCAGGAATACAGGGCAAAGATTGCCTTGGAAACGACGGGGACAGTGCCTGACGGCGCTACCGTTGCGCTTCCCGGAAAATCTTCGGGTGGCTACACGGGGCCGGGCGGCAAGTTTCAACCTGCGGGCATTGTGCATGCCGGGGAGTTCGTTTTACGCAGCGAGGTCACCAATCAGCCGGGTGTCCTTGAATTCATGACGCGCTTGAACCGTGACGGTGTAGGAGCGTTGAGAGGGTACGCAACCGGAGGGCTTGTCCGCAATTTTCAGCAGCCCAGCGTCAGCCCCCTGAATCGCTCCGCGGAGAACTCGAGAACACCGATTGTGCTGGATTTGGGTGATCGCGGCCGCTTTGAAACCTTTGCGAAACAGGCGGTCGCCGAATCACTGGAAAGGCAGCTCCGTATAGAAGCCATGAAGGCTGGGCGTCGGTGATCGACTGGGCAGCTCTTGTGTCCCGAGCCGTGCAAGGGACTGAACAACGGGAACGCATGGAGCCGGGGGGTGGGGTGCCCCAGACTGAATTCGCGCCAGAAAATACAGTGCTCTCCAGGGTGGTTGTCGCGTTCCGATTGCGCTCAACCATGAGGGTTGGCGGTCAGGTAATCGGGCAACCGGATGACACGGTCGCCTCTTTGATCCAAGACCTGCGTCAGCGGTACGGCGCGCGTCTTGATATTGACGATCTGATGACCCGATACCAAGAGCGAGTCGAGACCATTCAGGTTGATGCGCGGAGCAGTCTCGATGCGAATTCAGGGTCCTTCCTGGCTAATCCACGACAGGGTAATGCGAACCCCATTGGGGGTGTAGGTGCTGACGTTAAAAATGACTTGACTTGCGAGGTTACCAAGTGACACGAGTGGATGATTTTGACCAAGGCGGTAGCGCTCGGGGCCATACGCCTGAAAACTTTGCCCCGTCACTTCTGCCGTTCAACCCGGCGGAATTGACAGCAGTGCGCGTCAGGCCGGCTGACTTTGCCCGAATGTGCAACGTATCGAAGCAATGTGTTTCGCAGTGGATCAAGAACGGAAAGATAACCGTGGCCCCGGATGGGAAGATTGATCCTGTGGCTGCGGCGCGGCAGGTATTCCAGAACACGGATCCGGGGCGCCTGCGTGCACGGGTATTCCGATCTGCCATGAGTGACACGGATCAGCTGCGACTTCGTATTCAACAGCTTGAGGCGCAGCTGGCGACCGCGAAGCAGGCCCAGAAGTGCATGATTCATCCAGATGACCTGGCGCGACTGCTTTTCCGCGCCGACACGGCCATCCTCGAAAGATTCGACGAGTTGGTAGAGGCGCGGGATCGCGGAAATCTCGATTCCGTACTGGACTCGATCACAAGCCCCATCTTCTACCCGGGAGCGGATGGAGATGAAATTTGACCGTTAAGGCTGTGAGTCTGTTAGGATTCGCGCCCTGCTGCAGTCACATGCAAGCAGTCGCCCCAGTTGAATAGGGGTGTTGATAGGGGGCAAAAAGAAAGTAGAAATTTTAAGATTGGCTTCCATAGCTGTTCTTAGAGTAAATTTCTGTTTCGACCCTCCCTCCAGTACATCAGTCAGTGTGCCTTCGGGTACCTGTCTTGCGGGAATAGCTCAGTTGGTAGAGCGCAACCTTGCCAAGGTTGAGGTCGCGAGTTCGAGCCTCGTTTCCCGCTCCAAATTATGATCTACAGACTTCCACTGGGGTCTGTAAGTCGTTGAAAAGAGGAGCTTCGGCTCCTTTTTTCATTCCAGCAAAAGCCACTGGAATCCACCGACAGCCAGCGTTTTTGAGGCCAAAAACAAGGCCAAAGAATGCGGGCGGTGCCGGTTCCGGTTTGTTGCTGGGGTTGGATCGGGATGACCAGCAGCATCGGGCCTAAGTCCAAGACTTAGGAGCTTCGATGATGGCACTCTCTGATCTGACTGTGCGGCAAGCCAAGGCCGCTGACAAAACCTACAGCCTCCCCGATACCGATGGCCTCGGCCTGGTGGTCGCCCCTACCGGCGGCAAATCGTGGCACCTGCGCTACTACTGGCTCGGCAAGCAAAAGCGCATCTCCCTGGGCAACTACCCCGAGATCGGCCTGCGTGAAGCGCGTACCTTGCGCGACGAAGCCCGCGCACTCTTGGCTAGGGGCATCAACCCTCACACCGACCGCAAGCAGAAACGCCATGCCGTGAAGCTGGCGGCCGACTACACGTTCAAGGCGGTCTTCGATGCCTGGGTCGAGCATCGGCGCAAGGAACTCAAGGAAGGCCGTCAAAGCACCCTCTCGCAGATCCTGCGGATTTTCGGCAAGGACGTGCTGCCCGCCCTCGGGAAGATGTCGATCTACGACATTCGCCGGCCCCAGCTTCTGGGCGTCCTGGCAAGAATCGAGGAACGCAAGGCTTTCACCACGGCAGAAAAGGTCCGCACCTGGTTGAGCCAGTTGTTCCGCTATGCCCTCGTGATCGTCGAGGGGCTGGAGGCCAATCCGGCTTCTGACCTGGATGTGGTGGCGGAGCCCAAGCCTCCGGTGAACCACAACCCGTACTTGCATTTGCCCGAGCTGCCGGAATTCCTTCAGAAGCTCCGGCTCTACAACCCGCGTGGCTGGCAGACCCAGCTCGGCATCCGGCTGCTGTTCCTGACCGGGGTGCGAACCGGCGAGCTGCGGCTGGCGACCCCGGATCAGTTCGACCTGGACCGCGGCCTCTGGATCATTCCACCCCAGATCGTCAAGCAGCTTCAGGATGAGATGCGCAAGGCCGGCAAGCGCCCCCAGGATGTGCCGCCCTACATCGTACCGCTGTCCCTTCAAGCCATCGAGATCGTGAGCTACCTTCTGGGGGTGATACGGCCGGCCCAGCGCCACCTGCTGGCGCACCGCAGCGAACTCAAGAAGCGCATCAGCGAGAACACCCTCAATGCCGCCTTGAAGCGGATGGGCTACGAGGACCAACTGACCGGCCACGGCATCCGGGGAACGATTTCGACGGCGCTCAACGAGATCGGCTACCCCAAGATTTGGGTGGACGCGCAGCTCTCGCACTCCGACCCGAACAAGGTGAGTTCGGCTTACAACCATGCCAAGTACGTTGAGCCGCGCCGCCGGATGATGCAGGACTGGGCGGATCGCCTCGACCTGCTCGAACAGGGCCAGGTGGAGGCGGCCAGCGCGCACCTCACCATTCACATCGAGGGCGTGCCGGCCATGGCAGAGGAGGACAAGCCCGACGCCATCGTTGCAGCGTCCTCTGCGGCACCCGTTCCGTCGATGGTGACCGCTCCCATCGTCGTGACGCCGAACGACGGGAGCATCACGTTCCAGCGGCTGTCGCAGGTGCCGCCGCCTCCGACGCATGCGCCAGAACCGGAAGTATCTGCCATCCAGCGCGAGCGCGAGGAAATGCTGGCCATCTATGAATCGCCGAGCAGCCTGCCGGTCCCCCTGTTCGGCAAGTTGGCCGGGAAGTCCAAAGACCAGATCAACCGCGAGTTGAAGGCCGGCAAACTGCTATCCGTCAGCTTGGGCAACCGGGGCCAGCGAGTTCCCGATTGGCAACTGGTGCCGCTCAAGCACAAGCTGGCCCAGGTGCTCATGCGCCAGTGTCCGCAAGCGGATTCGTGGGAGCTTTACCGCATGCTGACCCGGCCACACCCGGACCTGGGCGATCGCGCGGCCATCGATTTGGTGACGCCAAGCAATCTGGGCATGGTGGTCCAGGTCATCGCAAGCGGCCAGTTCCATGCGAATGCGCCAGAGACAGTCCCACCGCGGCCTATCCCAGAGGAGGTGCGGCAGAGCGTTCGCCGAATGGTGGACAGCGCCGTGGTTCTGGACGGCGCATAGGGCTACCAGCCCTTGCGGGCGCCTTGCGGCCCCCGCGCTACGCTTGTACAGCCTGCACGAGTTCGCTCAGCGTGCGCGGGGCGGACGCAAAGAACACGGCACCAGTGTGCGCCGTCGAGAAATCGAGCAGGCGGTCGTTCATGCCCGGCGGATCGCCGAGGAACATGCGCTTCAGCATCTTCTGCGTGACGCACAGATGCCTGGAGTAGCCGATGAAGTAGGTGCCGTATTCGCCTTGGCCGGGGCGGCCAAAGGGCATGTTGTCGCGCAGGATGTCGTGCTCGGTACCGTCAGCACCCACGATCGTGGCGAGGGTCTTGTGCGACTTCTGGCCGCTCGTCGCATCGGGCAATTCGATATTGCTGACGATCTCCCGGCCGATGATCTGCTCTTGCTGGTCCTCGGGAAGCCGAGCCCACGGCTGCATTTGATGCAGATACATCTGCACCACCACGTAGCTCCCGCCGGCGAATTCCTGATCCTCACTGCCGACCAGCGTGGATGCGCCGATTTCGTGCCCGGTCGGATTGGCTGTGCCATCGACGAAGCCAAGGAGATCGCGGGAGTCGAAATAGCGAAAGCACGCCACCTCGTCGGCCACCGTCACGCTGCTGCCCAATTGGTCCAACAGCAGGCGCTCGAATTCAAAGCAGAGGTCCTCGCCCTCGGCCCGGATATGAGCCGGGCGTGGCCGGCGCGGTGTGCTTCGCGCCCTTGATGGGTGCGAAGGGACGCAGTTCTTTCGGGCGCCTTCCGGCCTGGAAACGGTCCCACAGCGCCGATCCCAGGGCGGTGATGCACGACAGCCGGCCGTTGAGATCGCGAAGAAAGCCCACCGTCTTGATCAGGTCGTCCAGGCCGTCCAGGACGCCGGCGACCGCCTGCAGGGACTCTCGGCCCTCGGCGACCGTCAATGTGAGAAACACCGCCGCGCGCGACAGTGGCGCATCGATGCTTTGCGAGTCGATGGGTACTCGGTCCCAACTACTTCCAACCATTGGCATCTCCATAAGGCCGGTTTAATTCGTCATGTTGCCAGAGATGAAAACGCGATGCTGGCGCATTGACAGCGCGTGCCGTTGCAATTACCAGGAAGCAGTGAATTCCCGCGCCGATTACGGATGCCTGGCATCGGCATCTGAGTGGAGAGCACGCAGCGCGAGTGAGCTATCGGGTATTCGAGTAGGCCGCGCTATCTTTGGCAACCTGCATCGCCCTGCGCTCGAACAGCTCAGAAATGGCGCTGGCTCGCTCCCTGGGCCGCTGCAGATGTGTCACGACCTCGTAGGGAGCATCAGAAAGCGGCCGCATGGTGATGCCCCAGGCATGGGCGCGCTCAATACGCGATTGCGCAGAGATCCCGACGCCATAGCCAGCGGCGACCCATAGCGCCAAAATCTCAAACGAAGTGACATGCTGCATGCTCTGCTCGCTCAGCGGCGGGAAGGAGGACAACCGCTGATCCAGCAGCGGGCAGGTCTCTGCTTGCCAGCGAAACCCGGGGTAGTCCAGAACCTCGGCGGTCGTGAGCGTTGCCCGGCCAAGCAAGGAAGACCGCAATGGCATGGCGACAGCCATGTTATCGATCCACAAAGGCTGGCTTCTCAGGAACGGAGCACTCACGTGCCGAAGCGATATTCCTGCGTCATAGCGGCCTTCTTCAAGGCCGATCACCAGGTCGTCACCCGAGGCTTCAAAGAAGGCGATGGGGGTGTCCGGCTCTTCCGTGCGCTGCAGGGCGAGAAGCGTGGAGAGGCATGAGGACGGCACCCCGGGTGCTATAGCAAGCCTGAAATGAGAAAACTGGCTGGTGGCATGCATGAGGACCCCCAAGAAGCGATCTGGCCAGGAAGGCGAACCAACATCGTGGTTAAGAGTGAAGTTTAACGTCGTTAAAAATAACGTGGTTAATTTTGGAAGATTGTTTGACGCTTCTGCTAATGCAGAAATCAACAATCCAGCCAGGCCGCCCTACTGGCACATCAACGTATGAATCCGAGTCGGCGTTGGCCTTCGGACAGGCCGTGCGCGCTGCCCGCGTCGCTCAGGGAGTCGCGCAAGACGAGTTCGCGTCTCGGGCAGTCATCTCGCGCTCGCACATGGGCAAGATCGAGCGCGGTGAGCACGTGCCCACACTGCCTCTCATACTGAGAATTTCTACGGCGCTCAGGATAAGCGCGGCTGAACTGATGACGGCGACCGAACGCAATCTGCGTGCCGAAACCGATCCTTGAGGATGTCCGCCGGCAGGACTCCGTCAACCGTCGGACGAGTCGCGTAACCGAGCGATAAACCGCTCCAGCGAAGCCGACAAACTGTTGCTTTCAGGCCGAAGCAAGTAGGTGGTGATCACCGCGGAATCCATCGCCAAGGGACGAATCACCACATCCGGCCATTGGCAGACCGGAATCTTGGTCGCCGTCATGAAGCCGACGCCATATCCTGCACCGACCAGCGTGAGCATCATGTCCAGCGAAGACACTTCCTCGACGATGTTCAGCTTGTGCTCCAGCACCTGCAAGAGCCGCCCCAATTCGCGGCAGTACCCCTCGCATGCGTGAGGGTCGCACAAGACAAGCGGATGCCCCCGGAGTTCATGAAGTGGGACCTTCTTGTGGACGAGCAGCGCGTGCCGAGCTGGCACGGCGATCACCAACGGATCCCGCCAGATGGGTTCGGCAACAATGTCGTCACCGACTTCGGCCGTGTGCGCGAATCCGATCGTGAAGTCGCCTGACCGCAAGCCGCGTAGCTGCTCGGCCAACGGCACCTCGGATAGGCGTATCTCTATCTCCGGTTCCTCTGCGCGGCAGCGGACCAGAAATGCTGACAGTCGAGGATCGATCGCACCATCGGACACTGCAATGCGCAAGCTGCCTCGCAAGCCTGAGGCGACAGCCTTGGCGTTTTCTCGTGCCTGCTCCAGGACGGTGAACAGGCGTCGAATATCCTGCAAGAAGGCAGCACCTGCTGCGGTCAGAACGGTTCCACGGCGATTTCGGTCGAAAAGTACCACCCCCAGTTCGTCTTCAAGCTCTTTGATGGCGCGAGATAAAGGGGGTTGCTCGATATGCAGGCGCTCGGCGGCCCGTGTGAAATGAAGCTCTTCGGCCAAAACGATAAAGCAACGCAGGTGTCGCAGTTCCATGAGCAATGTTCCTATTCAGACGCTGACGACCTCCTTCTATTTGCTCCACGCTATGCAGGTTGAAAACTTCTAGGCGATGTTTTTTGCATATGCTCTTTGAGCACGAGATGTAGGCGTTCAACTTTTCCAAACGAGAGGCCGGGCTGTGTTTGACTGAGCATTCAAGAGCCCTGTTTATCTACGGCGCTAAGGTTCAATCTTTACGATGTCACCAATGTCATGCACGTATGCGAGTGCATAGGCCATCTCTCCAGAGGTTTGCGCATGCAAAAACATCAATGATTGTCCGCGTGTTACCTCGTCACCTAAGCGCACTTGCAATTGAATCCCTGCGGCTGGACTCTCAGGCGCTCCGGCTAATTTGGCTAAACGGGACAGCTTACGGTTGTCGATGTGTACTGCTCGGCCTGAAGTGGTTGCCAAAAGCGGTTCGACATAGAGAGCTTGGGGCGGCTCACGAAATCCCCCCTGAGCCGCGCAGATTCTCTGAAATTTTTCCCAGGCGCGGCCACTGCTGATCGTCTCGTGAGCCAACCGAAGTCCGTCCCCTTCTTTGGCGACACCGCCAAGCTCAAGCACCGCGCCCGCGACCAACGCCACGCGGTCACATAGGTCTTGCGGCGCATCCGCCTCGTTGCGCAATACGGCCAACACGTCGCGCGCCTCCAACGCCGGGCCGATACCTCTGCCGACAGGCTGATTCCCGTCTGTAAACAGGCAACGCAATACAAGGCCAAATGACGCGGCGACTTCCGAAAGGTGATGCGCAAGATGCTCGGCAGTTTCCCGGCTGCGGACTTTTGCGGTTGGCCCAACCGGAATATCGATCACGATGTGGGTCGCCCCTGCTGCAATCTTCTTGGATAACACCGAGGCAATCAGTTGTCCTTGCGTGTCGATATCCAGTTCACGCTCAATACGCACGAAGATGTCGTCCGCGGGGCTGAGGTGCATCGCGCCGCCCCACGCCACGCATCCACCCTCTTTCTCCACGACCTTTCTGAGCGTATCCAGGTCCAGGTCTACAGGAGCCAGCGTTTCCATGGTGTCCGCGGTGCCAGCGGGAGAGGTGATGGCGCGTGATGAGGTCTTGGGCATCACCAATCCATTGGCTGCGGCGATGGCAACCACCAACGGCGTGGTGCGATTTCCCGGTAATCCGCCCACGCAATGCTTGTCCACAACAATCGGAGCCTGCCATTGCAGGTGATCTCCGACATCGACCATCGCACGGGTGAGATGGATGGTCTCTTGCATATCCAGAGGCAGTACCGCCGTTGCGGTCAGGAAGGCCGAAAGTGCGACATCGGTATAGCGACCATCGACCACATCACGGACGATCGCCTGCAACTCCGTCGTTTGCAGTCGGTGGCCGTGAATTCGCGCACGCACGGCCGACAACGATTCGAGCAGCGGAGGATGCCGAACCTGCACAAGATCGCCCTCATGAATGTCCAGGGCATCCCAGGCGGCCTCGGACAGAGCGATCTGTCCGGTTTTGAGCAGATCGCTGTCGATTTGGTACAGTAGCGCTTGCACAGTGCGGTCGCCGGCAATGATCAGTACCTGTGACCGCGGTGCCAGCCCTTCGGCACGGCAGACATGGCAATCGGTACGCATCAAGACGACGGGTTGATGCTGGGCATGCAGTCGCATGCGCAATGCTTGCAAGGCGGGTGTCTGGGGGGTGATGCGGGCACTCACAGGGCGAATTCCTGGTTTTGCATGGACACCGATGCGTGCCAATTGAGTTCGCGCTGGATACGTTCGCGCAGCGCCTCGGAGGCATCGGATTCACCGTGAACAATGAACACTCTTTCCGGTGCCTTGGTAAAGCTGCGCAGCCATCGCATCAGCTCATCGCTGTCGGCATGAGCCGACAACATCGCAAGCTCGGCGACCTCCGCCTTGATCGGCATCCAGCGCCCATGAATTTTGACTTCGCGAGCGCCCTCAAGCAGCTTGCGTCCGCGCGTACCTGCTGCCTGGAATCCAGAGAACAGCAGCGTGTTCTGATGACTGCCGCCAAACGCTTCTATGTGATGCAGCACGCGGCCACCGGTGGCCATGCCGCTGGCGGAAATAATCACCTTGGGGTAGCGATTCGCCGATAGCGCCTTGGACTCTTCAACGTCGCGCATGTATGTGACTTCTGAGAATGCCGCCTCGAAATCGTGTTGTGCGAGCTTGTGGTCGTCGGCATGGCGGTGCAGCAGCGCAGTTGCGCTGGTGGCCATGGGACTGTCCAGATAGACGGGCACGGTGCGGAGCCGACCGCGCTGTCGCAACAGCCATAGGTCATAGATCAACGACTGCGCGCGTCCAACGGCAAAAGCGGGAATCACTACGGTGCCTCCGCGGCGAGTCGTGCGCTCGATGATGTCGCCCAGCGCTTCGACGGCATCGGAACGGTCATGACGACGATTGCCATAGGTGGACTCGATGATGATGTAGTCCGCTGCCGTGACGGGTTCAGGATCAGGCATGACCACATCGTCATAGCGCCCCAGGTCGCCGGAGAACACCAAACGCTTGCCGCCAATGTCGATCTGAACCGTCGCCGCCCCAAGAATGTGACCAGCGCTGCGCAGCAGTAGACGGGCATTGCCCGGCAATTCCGTCTCTTGATGCAGCGGCACCGGTTTGAACTGCAGGAGCGCACGTTCTGCATCCCGAACCCGATACAGCGGAAGGGCTGGCTTGTGTTTGGAAAATCCTTTTCGATTGGCGAACTCGGCGTCCTTCTCTTGCAACCAGGCACTGTCGAGCAGGATGAGTTCGGCGACATCTCGCGTGGCTGAGGTCGAGAAAATCTTCCCGCGGAACCCGTCCAGCACCAATCGGGGCAGATACCCACAATGATCCAGGTGCGCATGCGTCAGTACGACCGCATCGATGTCCTTGGGTTCAACGGCCAGGCGCTGCCAATTAAGTTCGCGCAGGTTTTTCAATCCCTGGAACAGTCCGCAGTCGATCAGGATGCGGGTATTGCCATGGGTGATAAGGTGCTTGGAGCCGGTGACGGTGCCGGCACCACCCAGGCTGGTCAATGAGAGCATGTATTTGTCTCCTCTCTTGTTGGTGGGTTGTGAAATCAGGAACCGGCGCGGTCGCCGCGGACCGCGTCAGAACCACTTGAAATTCGCGCGTCGGTCGCGGCCGCAGCAACCTGCGAACTGTTCCAGCCGGTCACTTGCGCAGCCGCATAGATGGCGTCCGCCCAGGTGCAGCGGTTGGCGATCAGCATTCCAGCCACATCGAGTGTGCCGCCGCGGTTGATGTAGCCCAAAGCCCGCGTCTTCGAGGGGCCGCTGTCAATGCGGCGCAGCACGCCCAGCATCGGCTCAGGGCGGGTATGGCTCATCAACACGCGCGGCAGGTGAGGCGGGAAGAGCGCTTGCAGTGCTTCGTCACCGAGCACGAAGGCGGCCTCAAGGTCGTCTCGTGGAATGCGCAGACGGCCGGGCTCGATCGCCACGGTGACGCACGACGTAAACCCATGGTGCCCCAGGCGGGCGTGGGCTTTGAGCGCTTCCTCCAACTGGTAGGCGCCAATCGCCACGAACTGCAGTTGTGCTGTAGCCGGATCGCCGGCTACATGGGCTGCGCCGTGCTCGATCAGCGATTGAGCGGCGGCGGCATTGAAGTGATTCGGCGTGTCGCGCTTGGAGACCACAACACAAGCCACTTGGCCCCGGCTGGCGTAGACCGCTCGCAGCGCGGCGCACGCCGTGTTGGCATCCACCGGGAACAACACGCGTGCGGTGTCCGACATCTCCCCCAGCAATGCTTCGCCAATGGTCGGGTCCTGGTGTGACTGCTCGTTCTTGCTGTTCTCCCAGGTGTGGGATGTGACGATCAGCGGGACGGAGATCCAGCCTGGCGGCTGGCCCAGCTCCTTCTGCCGACGCGCGAAGATGATCTCCTGGCGCATCAATCCAAGCATCTTGACCGCGAATGCCTCGTAGCTGACGATCAGGTTCAGCCCCCCTTTGTTGGCGAGGGCGGCGGCCGCAACGGCTTCTTCATTGAGTGCGGTGACCACCGAGCCATCCGTCGATTCCGGGGCGCCGGGTTCGGGCACGTTGACGCGGTGCTTGAGCAGCGCTAGCGTGGTCCCCATCTTGTTGCTGGCCAGTTCATCGGGATTGCCGATCCGGATGCGCAACTGTGGATTTGCCTGCACTAGCTCCACGAACCAACGGTCCAGTGCGGACATGGCGCTGCCCGATACCTCAGTTGGCGCCCAGGCCGGCATCGGCAGATGAGGGCTCGCTGGATGGCGTAGGGCCATGGGGTGCTCGCTTTCGCGCGAGCGCTGGCTCTGGCCGTGATTCGCAAGGACGGTGAGCGCGTTTTCCAGTTCGCTCTCGGGCACGAACAGCGCCGCAGCCCCTGCGTTGAAGGCCTCGCGTGCCTGCGCATCCTCGCGCGGATTGCCGTTCAGCGGCAGGTTGTGGGCGGCATTGGTCGCCGCGCCCGGGAAGCCAAAACCTTTCTCCGTCTCGGCGATCACGTAGGGCAGCTTGACCGGATAGCGCCGATCCGAGCGTGCAGCGAAGGCGCTCAGCGTGTCTTCGGCTTCAACAATGGCCCATGCGATCGCCATCGGATCACGTCCATCAACGATGACCGGATCGAAGCCGTTGTGGCGCAGGTCCTCGGCCAGCCAGGTAGCGCCACCTTCCTGCACGATCTGGGTGCGCTGCTCGATGCGCCGTCCGTTGAGAATCATGACCGGGATGGCGAAGCCGCAGTCCTCGGCGCGCCACCAGCGCGGCGCCCAGTCCGAGCCACGTTGTTCCTCGAAAGCGCCATCACTGAGGAATGCCACCAGGCTTTCTCCCGGCAACGGCGTGTGCACATACTGCAGCCCGGCGAACCCCAGATAGCCGCCTTCGGAGATCGCGCCGGCCGTGTTCGGCCCGGCATGGCTACCCAGCGGTACCGCGGGCCGACCCTGCTTATCGATGGCATAGGAGTAGAAGTCCGCGATCAGGAGCGACAGGCCCGCCTCGCTGCGGTCGTAGCGTCCACGCTGGGCGGCGGATACATCGCCGGTCAGTGCGTTCACCGCCTCGATCGCGGCCACGCAGTGCCCCTGCCCCATGAGCCAGCCGCGTGTCGTCCCGGTCAGCGCGTTGGCCAACAGATAACCCACGAAGGCTGGCACCATGTTGAGCGAGCCGCCGGTGTGGCCTTCGGGCGTTTGTTTGAAATCATCGGAGCCCAGTGGGCAGCCGCTTCGGTCGATGCGCCGGGCATAGGTCATATGCGCCACTACGCTCATGGCCGTGCAGGCCACCCGGTCGGCTGCAGCCAGCAGCGCATGGGCCGAGGCTTCGTCTGCTATACGCCTTTGCGCGACCAGACGTTGCACGAGGGCCTGCATACGTTCGATGGTTTCAGACCTGTGCGCGATGGGCCCGTAACCAGCACGCCAATCGGTTGCGAGGTTAGCTTGAGAGGACATTTCAGGTCTCCTTGAAAATAGTTGGATCGATAAAAAGATCAGCCTCGCGGATCGGTTTTCCCGCTAGAGAGAGCGTCGGCAATCAGCGAAGCGAGACCAATCCGGTTGCTCGGATGCGGTACTGCGTCGGTGGACGTAATTCGGGCAAACAACGGTGTCAATTGGGCCCAGGCATCCTCGGCGAACAGGGCATGCACCACTACGCACTCCGGCTTGCGCATTCCTTGCTCGGCGAGCTTGCGCGCCGCGACGGCGAGCGTGCGGCCTGATGATGCGATGTCGTCCACAAGCACCGGCGTTCTGCCGCGCCAGATCGACAGGTCGGGAACATCGATGTCCACGCTGCGATCGCCATGGCGTGTCTTGCGAAGCACAGCGTGCGGTACGCCGATGCGGGACGCGATGGCGCCGGCCCACTGCTCGCTTTCCTCGTCGGGGCCCACGATCAAAGGTTCTTCGACATGATTCGCGATCCAGTCGGCCAGCAGTGGTGCGGCATGCAAGGTGATGGTGGGGATCGTGTAGACCGCTGATAGTGTCGGATAGCGGTGCAGATGCGGATCCACCGTGAGCAGCTTGTCGAAGGTCGATGAGACCAGACGTGCGAAGGACCGCGACGTCACGCTTTCTCCGTCATGGAATCGCTTGTCCTGGCGCATGTAGGCCAGATACGGTGCGATCAGGTTCACCTCTTGCGCGCCAAGTTCGCGCGCCGCGTCAGCGGCAAAAGCCAGAAGCAGGAACTGCGGATCAGGATGGGCCAGCGTGCAAATCACATCCACGATCCGATCGGCAGGTTCGCCATGCAACCGGACATAGCTCTCGCCATCGGGGAATCGGCGCGTTTCGATGCGGCCGGCTTCGCTGCCGCATGCCTGCGCGATGCCGCGGGCCAGATCTTCATTGCCGGGTAGGGCCAGGGTGAGTCGTTGCATCCATTTATCTCCTTATTTGTTGTCCTTGGTCTCTTATCGAGCGCGGGTGCCTTATCGTTCAGCTCGCTGTGTTCACCTTGCCAACTGGCTAATGACGACGGCATTGGCAGTACTGCGTCGACGTGGTAGCTCCACAAGCAACCAGGCTCTTGTCATGAACAGCAACAGAGTGGCTTGCATGGCGTTCAAGGAATCGATCTGCATCAGAATCGCCGTCCTACGGTGATCGTTCCGTAGACCGGGATTTCCTTTTGTCCACGAAATTCGCGGGTGCGGTGGTAGCGGGCTATCGCGATGCGCCAGTTGCCCTGAGTCATCGCGATGCCATAGCCCACATCGGCCACGAATGGCCGTTTATCAACACTATGACTGGACTTGAACGTATTGCCGTCCAACGTGATGTCGTGCAAAACCCAGCGACCGTCGAGTGCCACGAACAGGTGCCCGTTCCAGTTGCTGCCAGCGGTCTTACGCACGGGCGAGGTGTTTTCTCCAGCCGGGCGCAGCGGTGCGGTGCCTAAGTCGTCCGGCAGGCGTAGGCCATAGCGCAGTTCTCCGCCGACATTCGCGTAGGTGGCGAAATTGCCCAAGCTGCCGCCCCAGTGGCGGGTCAGATCCCAACCCCAACCGCTGACGTTTTCTTGCCTGAAGACTCGCGTTCGGCGTTCGTGGAGCAACTGCAGCACGGGTTCGTCGCGCAGTTGATGTCTCCAGCCATTGAATCTGTCCACTCCGACGGTGTCATGCCACCAGTTCTGGACTTGCCTGGCCTGGGAGGAGGGCCCCACCACCCCCACGCGGAGTTGCGAAGTGCGCAGCGTATCGCCCCGCCTCGCGTTATAGCCAAGGCTCAACATCAAGGCGCCCGCGAAAGGACGATCATCCTTGATGAGATCGCTGCGCGTTTTGTCGTTCGGGGTGTACATCATCTGCCCGAAGCCGATGGTCATGTTCTGTTCGTCGAAGCCTTGGGGTTGGAGCATCGTGAGAAAGCGATTCAGCCCACGGACGAGACGCGGTAGACAAGGGTCATCGCTATAGTCCACGAGGTTGGGGGAAACCCAACTGGCGAGAAACCCGTTGGAGTACCCTTGATCCTGTCCCATGCCGCCGAACATGTCGTTGTCGATCCGCAGATTGAGCGTTCCGGTCGAGCGCAGCGGATTGTCACGGTGGCAGGACTGTGCCTGCGCGCAGGCACTCAGCGACAGCAGCAGCAAGGTAGCTGCGACTCTGAGCCTCCATTCAGCGAGGTCAGTGGGCTGAACTTTCGTCACGCTGGCATGCCACCGTGCCCAGGGGTTGCAGTAGCAATGACAGAATGGGGCTGGCGTACCAGCATCACCGGAACTGGTGCGATGCGAGCGAGCTGCTCTGCATCGCTTCCCAGCAGCAGCCTGTCCACGCCCCGACGTCCGTGGGTGCCCAGCACCACCAACTCGCATTGAGTGGTCAGTGCCTGCTGAGCGATGAGCACCGAGACGCGCTCGCCCTTGCTTTCCAGAAGGACGGTCTCAACCGCCAAGCCTTCCTGCCTCAGCCGCAGCGCCGCCTCGTCCAGCAGCTTCTGCCCGGCCGCCAGGAAGCCCGGCCTCACTTCTTCAATATAGATCCTCGGCCTCTCGAAGCCGTTGCTGTGCTTCATCTCCTCGATGACGTGCAGCAAGACGATGGTTGCGCCATTCAGGCGTGCCAGCACCGCAGCGTGGTGGAGCGCCAAATTGGCGGTAGGACTTCCGTCGAGCGGAACCAGGAGTCTTGAGTACATGAATATCTCCAGTTATCAGAGTAGGACGGGGTGCCGAACAGATATTGCGCATACCGTGTCGCAATAGCGGACGCGGTATGCGCTTATTCAGTTGCGTAGATATTCCCCTGGGGCATCGCAAATAGTGGGGTATCCACTGGATTCGGCCCCCATGAGCGGAGGCGCAACAACATCACCGGAACGCTCTCGCAGCCATGCCGACCATGCCGGCCACCAGGAGTCCGGATGCGTCTGCGCCGTCGCTTGCCACTCATCCGGCGCCATGTATCCATCACCGGCTGCGCGGGTATGGATTTGATATTGGCGCTTACCTCGGCCGGGCTCGCTCACGATGCCGCCGTTGTGCCCGCCAGTGGTCAACACGAAAGTCAGCTCGGCCGAAGACAGGAGATGCAGCTTGTAAACGGAGTGCCAAGGCGCAACATGATCCGTGGCAGTGCCGACGCAAAACATCGGTACAGCGATGTCTCCCACTGAAACCGGGCGACCCGCGACGGGATAACGCCCTGCGCTGAGATCGTTATTCAGGTAAAGGCGCCGGAGATACTGCGAATGCATCTTCGCAGGCAGGCGAGTCCCATCGGCATTCCAGGCCATCAGGTCGGTCATTGGCCGACGATCGCCCAACAGGTATTCGTCAATCATGCGAGACCAGATGAGATCGTAGGCACGCAATAACTGGAAAGCTCCACTCATCTGTTCGGGGGTCAAATAGCCGGTTTGAGCCATGCTGGCCTCCAACAGCGCCACTTGACTCTCGTTGATGAAAACACTCAGCTCGCCCGGCTCGCTGAAGTCCGTCTGCGCAGCCAGGAGGCTTACGGACACCAGCCGCGTATCGCCATCGCGCGCCATGGCTGAGGCCCCAATAGACAGCAATGTCCCGCCCAGGCAATAGCCAGCCGCGTGGATTCCCTGCTCGGGGACGATGGATGTCACGGCGTCCAGCGCCGCACGCAAGCCGAACTCAAGATACTCATCCATGCCCAAGTCTCGATCACTAGCATCCGGATTTTTCCAGGAGATGCAAAAAACCGTATGGCCTTGTGCAACGAGATACCGTATCAGCGAGTTATGGGGAGATAGATCGAGTACGTAGTACTTCATGATCCAGGCAGGAATGATCAGTATTGGCTCAGGATGGACTTTCGCGGTAGTGGGCGTGTATTGAATCAACTCGATTAATTGATTCCTCAGTACGACTTTTCCTTCCGTCACCGCCACGTCGCGCCCAACGACGAAGTTCTCGGTTCCCGCAGGAGGCTCACCGGATAGTTGTCGGCGCAGATCATCGAGAAAGTTGGACATGCCACGCGCCAGATTGGCGCCTTGTTCTTCTATCGTTTTTTTCAGGACAACGGGGTTAAAAAGTGCAGAATTGGTCGGCGATACCATTTCCAGCCATTGCTTTGCGCCAAACGCCAATAGGCGTTCGTGTTGTGGATCAACACCCCATACACCTTGCGTTGCTTGCTCCCACCATTTGGATTGAATAAGAAAGGAACTGCGGAAAAGGTTGTAGGGCCATTGATCCCATGCCGGATCGTTGAAACGACGGTCATTGGTAGGTGACGGTTCAGGAGATGCAACTTCCTGGTCCGGACTGACCAAGCTCTTTTTCAGCAGAGACATCCATTGCTCAGACAAGGAGCCTGCAAAAGCCAAAAGCTCCGATTGCTTTCCGGGGCTGTTCGCTAAATGGCTTGCCCAATCAGTCCAAGCCAACAGCGACGATTCAGGTGAAATTGAGGACCAAGCCTGGGCCCAAGCCATATGCGCTTGCATATCCAGTGCCGGAACGATTGTCGATGAAGTATTACCTTTCTTATTTTTTGTCAAAACGCATTACCTCAATTGCTATTCAAATAGATGGAGCGCCCTCGTTTGAACACGGGGGTAGTTGTGCTCGCTTGTGTTCATGCACACCGGCACTCATGTCATCAGCGCTTTTGCGATGACACCGTGCCAGCGTGCTAGAGATGTCTCCGCCTGCCGGCGCATTCCGTTAATTCTTTCGTCTTAACCGGCCATCAGGCTGATCACCAGCGCGTTCGCAATGTCGATGACGAACCCGCACACCAGGGGCACCACAATGAACGCCTCGCGCGCAGCGCCATGCTCCCGAGTGACCGCCGTCATGTTGGCGATGGCGGTGGCGGTAGATCCCAGCGCGATTCCGCCGAAACCGGCGCACATCACTGCGGCTTGGTAATCCCTGCCCATTGCCCGAAAAACGATCAGAAAAACGAATGCGATGACCAGGATGATCTGCACCAGCATTGCCACGGTGATGAAGGCAAGTACAGGCTGCAGCTCCCAGAGTCTGAGGCCCATCAGCGCCATGGTCAGAAACAGGCCCAATGACATGTCGGAGATCAAAGCGATGCCCGGCTGCATGCTCGGCCAGTTCCATAGACGCCCGCGCCCACTCGGCCTCATCCAGTCGCCAATCATGCGCAGGAGAATGCCGGCCAGCAGGCAGCCCACAAAGGCGGGTAGCGTGACAGGGGTAAGCGCGACCAAGGCATTGACTCCGGAGCCCAACATCAAGGCGAAGTTGAGCCAGAGCAATGCCAATAGCACACCGTAGTAGTCCAGACGGGCATGCTGTTCATCGCTGTGCAGCGTGCCAATCTCCAGTGTGCTGTCCCCGGAGGCTCGAAGTTGATATCTGCGCATGAGTAGGCTTGCGATCGGGCCACCGATGGTGCACGCCGCAATCAAGCCGATCATGTTCGCCGCCAACCCCAGTTCCTGCGCCTGAGCAATGCCGAGGGTTTGAACGAAGTAATCGGACCAGGCCAAGGTAGTGCCCACCCCGCCGGTCAGGGAAATGGACCCGACCATGAGTCCGGCGCGCGGATCCAGGCCGAATGCGCGTGCCGTCTCCATCCCAACGAGGTTCTGCAGCACCATGAAGCCGATGGCCAATCCCGACAGGATCAGCAAAGGCCGTCCACCATGGCGCAGCGTGCGAGCGTCGGTACTTAGGCCAATGGCGGCAAAAAAGTACAGCAGAAGCGCGTCTCGTGCTTCCAGATCGAAACTGACCGTGACCCCTATCCCGTAGTACAGGACGAAGACAACCAAGGCGCAGGCCAAGCCGCCCACCAAGGATTCCGGAATGCTGTAACGACGCAGAATGCCCGAACGCGCCACCAAGCCCTTGCCCACAAACAACAGCAGAATGGCGAGCGTGAAGCCATGGAAGGCATCGATCTTCATCGCACCTTCCCCCTGTCCAGGCAGGACAGCGCATGGCTGGCGGCGATCCATTCTTCGTTGGTGGGTTCGACTGCCACGATGACTTGGCTGTGGTCGGGGGAAATCGTCGCCGCGTCGCTGGCGTTGGCGTCAGTATCCAGGGCAACGCCAAGAAAACTCAGTGCCGCACAGACGCGCTCGCGAATGAAGGCGTTGTGTTCACCGACGCCCGCCGTGAACACGAGCATGTCCAGGCCGCCCAGAACAGCGACCAAGGCACCGATCTCGCGCACGATGCGACGCACGTAGAGGGCCAGCGCCAAACGCGCTCGCTCACCCGTTTCGCCTTCATCGTTCTCGTGCCGGACAATGATGCGCGGCTCGGCCGAGATGCCCGAAACGCCGAGCAGACCGGACTCGTGATAGAGAACACGCCCCACTTGTTCCAGTGAAAGCTTTTCGATCTCCATCAGGTAGAGCACGGCGCCTGGATCGAGCGCGCCGGTGCGGGTACCCATCATCAGGCCGTCAAGTGCGGAGAAACCCATGGTGGTGGCGACGCTCTGGAGCCCCTGCATGGCGCACAGGCTGGCGCCACTGCCCAAGTGGGCAACGATGGTGCGCCTGCGCGCCGCGTCGCCATGGCGCTCGGGCAAGGCCACCGCCATGTACGCATACGACAGGCCGTGAAATCCATACCGGCGTAGACCGCGCTCCCATGCGGCATAGGGCAACGGCAGAACCCGCTCGATCTTAGGGATGCTGTGATGGAAGCCGGTATCGAAGCAGGCCACCTGCGGCAGCTCCGGCCGTTCGCGCAGCAGGATATCGATGGCCTCCAGCGCGAATGGCTGGTGCAGTGGCGCGAGCGGGATGTATTCCTGCAAATCGGTGAGTACCTGGAGGTCCACGCGAACTGGCTCGAAATATTTACTGCCGCCGTGGACGATCCGATGAGCGACCGCACCGATCCGGCGGCCATCGAGTCGCTGACTGACTCGATCGCGGATGAGGCGCAATGCGGCGCGATATGGACGTGCCGTATCCAGTTCGATCGGGAACGGCGCAACCCCGGTCTCTCCGAAATCCGGATCGGCGCCGCCGATTCCCTGCACCTTGCCATTCCACAACGCCTGGCGAGGCAGTGGCGTGGCCGAGGGGTCGAACACGGCAAACTTGATGCTGGATGAACCGCAGTTCAGCACAAGGATCAGTCCGTGCTCGGGGCGCCAGGAGCGGGCCTTGGTCGCATCCATCATGTCGTCCTCTTTTTGCCCAGCCCCGGTGACGTCGCCACGGTGTTCGGGTATGCCTGCGCTCTCATCGTCGTCAGACTCAGCGCGCTGTGTAGCCGCCATCGGCGATGAGCTGGGTGCCCGCAAAGAAGCTGCTTCCTTCCGATAACAAAAACGCCACGGCATGGGCGATTTCGTCCGGGGTGCCCAGGCGACCGATCGGGTGCAGGCCGACGGCCTCCTGAAGGGCCGATTCACCCAGGAAATCCAGGATGGGCGTACGCACGTAACCAGGATGGATCGAGTTGATTCGGATCCCCTTGGCCGCATAAGCGAGCGCTGCCGACCGGGTCAGCCCGGTCACAGCATGCTTGGCTGCGACGTACGCGGGGTTCGCTGCATCGCCGACCACCCCCAGGATCGAAGAGACGTTGACGATGGCACCACCTCCTGAACGAAGGATCGCGGGAATCTGATAGCGCAGGCCATAGAACACGCCGTTCAGGTTGACATCAATCACCCGGCTCCAGGCGGCAGGGTCCAGTTCGCCCACTGGGCTCTGGTCGCCACTGATACCGGCGTTGTTGACCGCGAAATGAAGGTCGCCAAACGTATCGACCGCGCAGGCCACAGCAGCCTGAACCTGGTCGATGCTTGCCACGTCGGCCACATTGGCCACGGCTTGGCCGCCATCGGTGTCGATGAGCTTGGCGACGCGCTCGGCATTGTCGGCACTGACATCCGAGACGACGACACTCAAGCCGTTACTCGCAAGAAGTCGCGCGATGGCCTCGCCAATGCCGGATCCTGCACCGGTTACCAGGGCTACGCGGCCAGAAAATGAGTACTTCATAGTGTTTCCTCCAATGGGGTGGATACGTTGCTGATAAGTCGATTCACGGGGGTGACAGCCGATAGTGGTGCGCCAGCATCAGTGCAATCGCGCATGAGGCGATGCGTGTATCGCGCGAGTCGGCGCGGCTGGTCAGAATGACCGGCACTTTCGCTCCGAGGACGATTCCGGCGCTGGCTGCGCCGCCCAGGAATATCAACTGCTTGGCAAGCATGTTGCCGCTCTCCAAGTCAGGCACGACAAGGATGTCGGCCTGCCCGGCGACCTCGGAGACGATCCCCTTGGTACGCGCAGCGGCGATGGAGATCGCGTTGTCGAAGGCCAACGGCCCGTCGAGCAGGCCGCCAGTGATCTGGCCGCGATCGGCCATCTTGCACAGCGCCGCCGCGTCGAGCGTGGCCGTCATCGTCGGGCTGACCGTCTCGACTGCGGCCAGGATTGCGACCTTGGGTTCGCGCACGCCGATCACCTGCGCCAGCTCGATGGCGTTGCGGATGATGTCTGCCTTCTGTTCCAGAGTCGGGGCGATATTGATCGCTGCATCGGTGACGATGAACGGGCGCGGATAGGCCGGTGTCTGCAACAGGAAGCAATGGCTGACCCGGCGCTTGGTGCGCAACCCCGCTGCTGCCGAAACCAGCGCGGACATCAGCTCGTCGGTGTGCAGGCTCCCTTTCATCAGGGCTTCGACTTCACCTGCGGCTGCCAAGGCGACGGCTTGCTGCGCAGCGGCGTGGCTGTGCCGGACGTCCACAATGGCGACGTCGGCCAGATCCAGCCCGGCCTCGGTGGCGACTGCTTCGAGCCGCCCTCGTGGCCCGACCAGCACCGGCTCGATCAACCCCGCGTGGCGCGCTTCAAGCGCAGCGGACAGGCTGGGGACATCGCACGGATGGACGACGGCTACCCGAATCGGTTGCAAGTGCGCGACATGCGCCAGCAGGTGCTGCAGGCCTGTGCGGCCCTGCGCATCCGGATGGATTTCCGGCAACGCCGTGCGCGTTCTTTCAATGCGCTCAGTGGGCGCTACGACCTCTACCTGGCCTTGGAAAATCGCCACCCCCTCCTGGCTGGTGCAGGTGCAGTCCAGCGTGACGTGATGGGTGGCCGTGTCCTTGCTGCTCACCTGCATCTGCACGGTCAGCCTGTCGCCGGGCCGAACGGCTCCGAGCAAGCGCAGGTTCTGGCTGACATATTGGGTTCCAGGCCCCGGCAGGCGTGTTCCCAGCACAGCCGAGATCAGGACGTTTGCACAAATGGCCTCCGTGGTGTCCCGCGAGGGCGAAGACACCGAAGATTCCGGATCCACATCGCCCGATTGCAGCGCGAACATGTGGATGTCTTGCGGCGAAAACGCGCGTTCGAGGCTGGCGCTGTCGCCGATGGCGATCTCGTCGAAGGTGCGGTTGCGCAGAACCTGCAATGCGTCGGCGGCGCCATCGACCGGTGCGGAGGACGTCGTCATTTGCCTTTCCCTCGCCGTGTTTGACTTGTCCGCGGGGCGGCTGGCGTCTTGGACACAGTTTTCTGCGTAGCAGTTTTCTTCTGAGGCGCCTTAGGCTTTGGAGAGGATGTCTTGGAGGTCGTGTTTATGGCCGGAGCGGAGGTGTCACTGGCGGAGCTCGGCATGGCTGGCGCCGCATTCGCATCCTCGACCGCAGCGGATGTGCCACTGGCAGAGCGTGGCATGGCGGTTGTCGACTTCGCGTCCACGACCGTAGCGGAGGTATCAGTGGCGGGACTTATCACGGCGGGCGCCGAAGCCGCCTGCGCTTGGCGCTCGGCCTGCTCGAACAAGGTAGAAACCTGTTCCAGCCTGGTTTGTTCTTGTGCGGACAGCACACCGCCGCTGCCAATCACTTGCACGATCATTCCCGCCACCTGGCGGATGTCATCAGGCGCTATGCCGTTGAGCAATCCGGGGATGGCGGACACCGTGGCGTCCTCGTCGAGCCTCATGAGCAAAGCCTGCCGACGAACGAGGTGGCGAAAGACCTGCATGTCGAAGTCGTTTGCCAAATGGGGGCGCGCGAGTTCTTTTGCGTGCCGGAAGTGCCGCCCGTCGGCCTCGCCACGCGCGGCCAGCACAAAGAACAGCGCCCGTATGGAGGCTTCGGCGAGCCCGCCGCTGTGAATATCCGCTTCGAGCCGTGTCAACTCTTGCGCCAGATACTGGCGATGCTCGGGCGTCTCGCTGGGACGGGGTCGCGGCGGTGCATCGTCGTGCAGGCTCTGTCCAGTCATGGCCTGCACCAGCGGCAGGCTGTACAGCGTGTCAAACGCCTGTGCGTAGATCTGGTCGCGGCAATCACGGAATTGATCCAGCATCTGTTCGACGGCGGTGGAAAACTGCGCCTGCAGTTGCAGGAAAGGGTTGGCCTCGGAGACGGGCTGACGATGGTCGCGCACGTGTTGCGCAGCCTCATGTACTGCGGCGGCGAGCGGATGCCTGTCAGACCACAATTCATAGCCCATGCGCAGCGGATGCAGCGGCTCCAGCCACTTCGCACCCTGGTCCGTGACCAGGGCACGCATCCATGGCTGCACGAAGCTGCGGTAGCAAGCCAGGTTGACCTCGGAGATCCGCGCAACGGCGGCGAACCGGCGATCGTTCTCAGGGTCGGGACGGACGATCTCACGGACTTCATCGATGTTGCTGCGCTGGATCCGAGTCAGGTAGGCGTTCCCGGTCGGCTCGCCTTCCTGCGACCCGTCTGGATTTTCATCGACCAGCATGCGGTGGATACCGGCCGGCAGCACGTCGATGACGTCGATGTTGGCGGCGAACTCCTGGTGCTCTTTACGCCCGACGCTGCCGGAGACGAAGATACCCAGATGCCCGATGCTGTCATGGGTGGCGTAGACGATGGTCTGGTCATGCCCCATCACGTCCAGATCGTTGCGGTACAGATCGGTGATCCAGCCCAGGGCCTGGGGCGGTGGCGTGATGTTGTCCCCATAGGAGCAGAACACCAGGATCGGCGAGCGAATATTGCGCAGGTCGATGCGCACGCCATCAGACGTCACCAGCTGCGCCGTACTCAGTTTGTTGCCGATGAACAGGTTATCGACGATGTACTGTATTTCCACATCGTTCAGGAACACGTGGCCGCCCCAGTACTTCTCGAATTGCAAGTGGCGCGGGCCTTCCGTGTCGACCTTGGCGTACAGGTTGTACTGTTTGCTCCACAGCGTATTGGCCGGGTCCAGGTTCTCGAAGTTCTGTACCAGCCAGGCGCCGTCGAACCGACCAGCTCCTAGGTCGCTGGTCAATGCCGTCAACCAGCTACCGCCGGTCAGACCGCCCGCGTAGCGCATCGGCATGTCGCCCGCCCAGTACGACAGCGGCGCACCGGCCACGATGATCGGTCCGAACAGTTCGGGCCAGACGGCGGCTGCCATCAGGATCTGCCAGCCTGCCTGGCAATTGCCGATGACCGCAGGCTTGCCGCGGCTGTCGGGGTGCAGCTCGCCGACCTTGCGCACGAAGGCCGCTTCGGCGCGCATGACGTCTTCGACGGTCTGGCCGGGAACGGGATCGGGCAGAAAGCCTACGAAGTAGCAGGGATGGCCAGCCTTGAGGGCCGCGCCGACCTCGCTATCGGGTTTGAAGCCGCCGATGCCTGGGCCGTGGCCCGCTCGTGGATCGACCACCACGAACGGTCGCTTGTGGGGATCGCTCGGCGTGTCGGCTGGCGGCAGGATACGTACGAGGCCATAGTTGACCGGCTGCGGAAGGTCCAGCCCGGACATGATGACCTCAGAGGCGAAGTCGAGTACGTTCGGCGTCTGCTCCTGCAAATGCTCCTGGTACTGGTTGCCGCGTTGGCGGCGAACGTCGGCATACAGAATGGACCGCTGCCAGGCATCCACTGCATACTCGTTTGCCATCGCCGATAGTCGCAACGGGTCCCACAGCAACTGCCCCCAAGCGGCCGTTGGTGATGTCGTGGTGTCTTGATTCATGGCGATGGGCACTCCGTCTATGATGAAACTGAAAAATTGAATGAAAAGGGGCCGCAGGCACATCGTCTTGCCGGCCCTTCCTCACTCAGTACATGTGCTGGCCACCATTCATCGACACGTTGCTGCCGGTCATGAACCCCGCAGACTCACTGGCGATGAATGCAACCAGTGCGGCGATTTCCTCAGGCCGTCCCAGACGACCCACGGGAATACCGGCAGTCACTTGCTTGACCACTTCCTCCGACATGCTCGTCACCATCTTCGTATCCAGATACCCCGGCGAGACGGTGTTGACTGTCACACCCTTGCGCGCCACCTCTTGCGCAAGGGCTTTAGTGAAGCCATGCATGCCGGCTTTTGCGGCGGAGTAGTTGGTCTGGCCGAACTGCCCCTTGGAGCCGTTGATCGAGGAGATGTTGACGATCCTGCCCCAGCCGCGTTCGAGCATGCCGTCGATGAATGGCCGGGTGACGTTGAAAACGGAGTCGAGATTGACCCGCAGGACGGCATCCCAATCGGCGTAGCTCAGCTTGCGGAACGTAGCATCACGCGTGATGCCCGCGTTGTTGACCAGAATGTCGATGTGGTGACCGTCTGCTTGAATGAGGCCGGCCAGCTCCTGGCAGGAGGCATGGTCGGCCACATCCGCGCCGTAGGCGGCGAAGTCGTAACCTTCGCCGGCTTGGGTTTTCAGCCACGCGCCAATGCTGGCATTGCCCGGCGAATGGACGATGAGCACGGTATGGCCCGCATCGTGCAAGGCCCGGGCGATGGCTTCGCCCAGGCCGCCGCTGCCGCCGGTGACCAGTGCAGTGCGTTGCTCAGCCGGCATTGCGACCACCTGTCTTGGCTGGTGCGTCCTTGTCCTGTGCCTTGGCCCACACCGCTCCCCATTGCTTGAAAATATCCTGGAACGGCAATATCGCATCTGCCTGGCCTACGGCCTGCGTGACCGATTTCTGCCAGTCCTGAATGGCTTGCTGCAGGCCTTGAGTGAAGGTGGTCTGATTCTTGATTGCGACTTGCGTTAGTGCCTGCGCGCCACCCATCTGGTGCTGAAACTGACGCCAGAAGGCCTGCGCGGGCAGCGTGGCCAACTCCTGCCAGTTCTGGGCCTTGAGCAGGCTTTCGATCTCAGTGCCGGACTCGGCAATGTTTTCGCTGCCCGCGCGCGTGGCGTTCTCCAGCCATTGCTGGCCGTTTTCCTGCATCAGGCGTTGGATGCGCAGCTGCAGTTCCAGGTTCGCCTTGAAGAGATTGAGAGGGATGGTTTCATTGCTCATGGTCAAACTCCTTGCTTGGGTTGAAATGCCCACTCGGGCGGTCAAACGATCAGGCCATCTGGCCGATCGTTTTGCGAAAGCGTGCCAGCGACAGGAAAAACAGCACCGCGCCGATCAAGGCCAGCGCCAGGAAGGGCTGCCACACCGTCTCCAGCCCGGCGCCCCGATAAAGGATGGCCTGGCTCAGTTCCACGAAATGGGTGGTGGGTGCGACCAGCATGATGTTCTGCACGATCTCGGGCATGCTTTCGCGTGGCGTAGTGCCACCCGACAGCATCTGCAGCGGCATGATGGTGAGCATCATCAACATGCCAAACTGCGGCATGTTGCGCGCCAGCGTGGCGATGAAGATGCCCATCGACGTAGTGGCGAACAGACTGAGCGCTGCACCGGCGAAGAACAGCGCGATGGAGCCCTCGATGGGCACGCCCAGGACGCCGCGCACCATGAGGGTGAGCGACAGGAAGGAGGCGATCAGCACGACCAGGGCCATCGACCAGACCTTGGAGAGCATGATCTGGGCGGGAGTCACGGGCATCACCAGCAGGTGTTCGATGGTGCCGTGCTCGCGCTCGCGGATCAGTGCTGCGCCGGTCAGGATGATGGACAGCAGCGTGATGTGGTTGATGATCTGCACCACCGAGCCGAACCAAGCCTTGTCGAGGGCGGGGTTGAAGCGGGCGCGCAATGCCAGATCCACGGGTGGCGCGTCGGTGCCGCGGTAACGCTTGACGAACTCATTGACTTCACCGGTGAAGATCTGCTGGATATAGCCACTGCCGGTGAAGGCCTGGCTCATGCGGGTGGCATCGACATTGAGCTGCGCGGCGGGCGATCGCCCCGCCAGCACGTCACGCTGGAAGTTGGGCGGAATAACCAGGGCGAAGGTGTACAGCCCCGCGTCCATGCCCGGGTCCACGTCTCTATAGTCGATCATGGCCGGCTGGGTGAACTGCGGGGGGTAGAAGGCCGAGGCAACCCGCTGGGACAGCGCCGAATTATCCTCGTCGACGATGGCGATGGGCGCGTTGTGCAGCGTCTCCGGCATGGACGTGGCCGAGGTGTAGACCGACGCGGTGAACACATAGACGATGAGCACGAGCATCATCGGATCACGCCAAAGGCTCCACAGCTCCTTGACACCGAGGTCGTAGATGTTGGCAACGTTTCTTCTGCGCATCTCAGCGCTCCTGCTTCTTGAGTAGCAAAACGGCCGCACCGAGAATCACCGGAACCGACAGCAGCATCGACCACAACGGCCCCGCCAGATCGGCCAGGCCGAGCGCTTTGCTGAACACGCCACGGCTGATGGAGATCATGTGCGTGGCGGGGTAGATCTCGCCGATGAACTTGCTGGAGCCTTCGAGCGAGGACACTGGATCGATCAGGCCGGCGAACTGGGTGGCCGGAATCAGGGTGCCGATCATGGCGAAGAACATGGCCGCGATCTGGCTGCGCGTGACGGCCGAGGCGAGCAGCCCCATGCCTGTCGCGGCGAAGGAGAAGATCAGCGCGGCCAGCGCCAGGGTCAAGAAGCTGCCCTTGACCGGCACACCGAAGATGGTGACCGCGAGCAGGCTCATCAGCAGGAAGTTCACCATGGCCAGACCGACATAGGGCAGTTGCTTGCCAAGCAGGAACTCGATGCGCGTGACCGGCGTCACGTACAGATTGGTGATCGACCCGGTTTCTTTCTCGCGCACCACCGCCAGCGCAGTCAGCATGGCCGGCAGCATGAGCAGCAGCAGAGGGATCACCGCCGGCACCATGGCTGGCAGACTCTTGACATCGGGGTTGTAGCGAAAGCGCGTCTCGACGCTCGCATTGCCTGCGGCGCTGGCACCGCTGCGTTCGCTGGCCTGTACGAGCAGCCAGTGCTGGTGCATGCCCTGAACGTAGCCCTGGACGGTTTCCGCGCGTTGCGGCATGGCGCCGTCGATCCAGGCACCTATCTGCACGTTCTGGCCTCGCAACACATCGCGAGAGAAGCCAGGGGGGATCTCAATGGCCAGCGACAGTTCGCCGTTGCGCATGCGTCGATCAAGATCGTCGTAGTCGACGATCGGCGCGTGCTCGGTGAAGTAGCGCGATCCGGCCAAGTTCAGCGTGTAGTTCTGGCTAAGCGTGGTCTGGTCGCGATCGAGCACCGCATAGCTCAGGTCCTCGACGTCCATGGTGATGCCGAAGCCGATCACGAACATCAGCAGCAGCGAACCGCCCAGCGCCAGCGTGGCGCGTACCGGGTCCCGCTGCAATTCCAGCGTCTCGCGCCACAGATAGCTGAACATTCGCTGCAGACTGAAACCGCCAGAGCGGTGCCCACCGTGTTCAGCGGGCGCCGCCGATGGTTGCTCCTCGTGATCGGCGGCCCCGGGCTGGCTGGCCGGCGCCGCCGTGCCGCCCTCGGCTTCGACGAGGTAGCCGATGAAGGCCTCTTCAAGGGTTTTGGCGCCGCGCTTCTCGACCAGTCTGGCGGGCACGTCGCTGTCGAGCACCTTGCCCGCATGCATCATCGACATGCGGTCGCAGCGCTCTGCCTCGTTCATGAAGTGGGTGGAAATGAAGACCGTCACCCGGTCACGCCGCGACAGCTCGATGAGCAGTCGCCAGAACGCATCGCGCGCCACCGGGTCGACGCCGGAGGTCGGCTCGTCCAGAATCAGCAGTTCTGGCTTGTGCACCATGGCCACAGCCAGCGACAGGCGTTGGCGTATGCCCAGAGGCAGACTGGCCGGCAGGCTGTCGATGACGTCCACCAGCCCGAAGCGCTCCACCATCTCATCGACGCGAGCAGGAATGTCCTCCGGGGACACACTGAAGAGCTTGGCGTGCAACTCCAGGTTCTGGCGTACCGTGATTTCGCTGTAGAGCGAGAACGCTTGGGACATGTAGCCGACGCGGCGGCGGGTGCCCAGATCATGCGGGTTCACTTCATGGCCGAACAGCCAGGCCCGACCCTCGCTCGCCGGCAACAGGCCGGTAAGCATCTTCATCGTCGTGGACTTGCCGCACCCGTTGGAGCCGAGGAAGCCGAAGATTTCACCGCGCCGGATGCGGAAGGACACGCTGTCGACGGCAACGAAGTCGCCAAAGCGCATGGTCAGCCCCTCGGCTTCGATGGCGATATCGTCCGCGCCGTCCTCAGGCAGAGGCGGAATGACAACCGCTTGGTGTCCGCGCTTTTTCTCTTCCGGGAGCAGGCGGATGAATGCCTCTTCCAGGTTCGGGCTGTTTGTTCTTTCCAGCAATTCCTTCGGTGTGCCGGTGGCGAGAACCTTGCCGTCGTCGATGGCGGCGAGCCAGTCGAAGCGCTGTGCCTCATCCATGTAGGCGGTAGCCACGATCACGCTCATGCCGGGGCGATCGGCGCGGATGCGCTCGATCAGATCCCAGAACTGCGCGCGCGCCAGCGGGTCCACGCCAGTCGTCGGCTCATCGAGAATCAGAAAATCCGGGTCATGAATCAGCGCGCAGCACAGGCCGAGTTTTTGCTTCATGCCCCCGGACAGCTTGCCTGCCGGGCGCTCCAGGAATTTGAACAGGCCAGTGGCCTGAGTCAGTTCGTCGATCCGCTGGCGGCGCTCTGCGGCGCCATGACCGAACAGGCGCGCGAAGAATTGCAGATTCTCCTCGACCGAGAGCGTCGGATACAGGTTTTTGCCCAGTCCCTGCGGCATGTAGGCGATGCGCGGGCATACCTGCTTGCGATGGGCCTTGCTGGCCATGTCGCCACCCAGCACCTCGACCGTGCCCTCCTGGATGATGCGCACACCCGCCAGCAATGAGAGCAGACTGGATTTGCCCACGCCGTCGGGGCCGATCAGGCCGACCATCCGTCCGGCGGGAATGTCCAGATCGATGCCATCCAGGGCGATGACGTCGCCGTAACGCAAGCGCACCTGACGGACGCTTGCAACGGTCGTGGGCTGCGCACTCGCACTGTGGCTCATACCTTACTCCGGCACGCGAACGGAGAGGTTTTGAGGCCACTCGGCATTGGCGTCGAGTTTGATCCAGGCCACGCCGGGCAACCCGGTCTTGACCTGGTCCAGGTGTTCACGCAGCAGCTCCTGCGAAATCTGCGCGCGCACGCGAAACATCAGTTTCTGCCGCTCGCTGGCGGTTTCCACCGTCTTGGGAGTGAACTGCGCCGCGCTGGCGACGAAGGAAACGGTGGCTGGAATCACATACTCGGGCGCGGCATCCAGAATGATGCGAACCTCCGAGCCCAGCGCAACGCGGCCGGCCACGGTTTCGGGCAGGAAGAAGGTGATGTACACGTCCGACAGATCGATCAGGTTCAGGACACGTCCGCCCGCTCCAAGCACCTCACCGGGTTGCGCGACACGCACCTGAACCCGTCCGTCGCGCGGAGACCGCAGTTCGCTGTCGCGGATGTCGGCTTCGATGCGGCTGATACTGGCCGTAGCGGCGGACACACTGGACTGCGCGCCGACAAGCTGCGCCCTGGCGGCTTCGACCGCGGCGCGGGCAGCGGCGGCCTGTGCCTTGCTGGCCGCGAGGGTCGCTTGGGCGCCCCGTACGCGCGCCCGGTCATCGTCCAGTTCCTGGATCGAGGCGGCTCCCTCACTCGACAGCGTGCTGGAGCGTGTCAGGCGCCGTTGCGCGGCGTCCAGTTCGGACTCGCGCTGACCAACCAGAGCCAAGGCGGCAGTCACGTCGGCTTCACGCAGCGCCACCTGTGCCTGCGCCGCGGTCACCGAATGCTCAGCCTGCTGACGCATGGCCAGGGCCTCGTCGCGCTGCGCTTCCAGCGTTTCCAGCCGCATCTTGGCCAGTGGCTGGCCGGCTGTGACGAAATCGCCTTCACGCACCAGGATGTCTTCGATGCGGCCGGGAAGTTTGGTGGCCACGTCGATCTCGGTGGCTTCGATGCGGCCATTGCCGTTGGCGAACCCTTCGCCGGGTCCGCTGTCGGCAAGCTCCGTCCAGCCCCACCAGGCCAGCGCGATAACAACCGCTGCAGCGGCAGCGACCAGGAGTTTTTTCTTGAGAGAGGGTGAGACAGTCATAGGTTCGGCGTGCCTTAACGGGTTAATGGCGTGGGAGCGGGCGTCGAGGTTGCACCCTGGGTTTCGTCGGTTGCAGCGAGGGTGCCGCCGCCGAGCGCGGCATACAGTGCCACCTGGCTAGACAGCAGCGCACGGCGCGCCTGTACCAGTTGTTGCTGGGCACCCAGCAGATCGCGTTGGGCATCCAGCACCTCCAGGAAGGCGGCCGAACCGTTGTCGTAGCGCAACTGGGCCAGCCGGGCGCGTTCGCTTTGTGCTTCCAGATTGGCCCGCTGGATCGTCAATTGCTCAGCCAGCCAGTACTTGGCGCTCAGTGCATCAGCCACCTCGCGGAAGGCTGTTTGAATGGTTTTTTCGTATCCGGCGACGGCGATGTCGCGGCGCACTTCGCTCAGCTCCAGATTGGCGCGGCGGCGCCCGCCATCGAAGATGGGCAGCGACAGGGTGGGCATGAAGGTCCAGGCACGACTGCCGGAATCGAACAAGCCATTCAAGTCGGAGCTGGCCGTGCCGAAGCTGCCGGTCAGCGCAATGCGCGGCAAAAACGCCGCGCGGGCCGCGCCGATGTGGGCATTGCTGGCACGCAATTGGTGTTCGGCGGAAATGATGTCCGGGCGACTGACCAGCAGCTCCGAAGGCAGACCGGCCCGCAGCTCAGCCAGAACCGTCGTTTCATCGAAGGGTGCCTTGGCGGGCAGCGGGCCGGGATCAGCGCCTACCAGCAGTGCCAGGGCGTGCAGTTGCGTGGTGCGAGCCTGCTCAAGCTGCGTCAGCAGCGCCTGAGCTTGGTTCAGCAGGGTCTGGACCTGTGTGAGATCCAGCTTCGAGGTCGAGCCGACTTCGACGCGGCGCCGGAAAATGCGATAGGACTCCTCGCGGGTGGTCACGGTTTGCCGTGCGATCGCCACGCGTTCGTCGATCTCGCGCAGGCCAAGATAGCCGTCTGCCACCTGGGCGATCAGCGCCAAATGGACGGCCTGGCGAGCCGCGTCGGAAGCCAGCCAAGTTTGCAGGGCGGCGTCTTCCAGGTTGCGGATCCGACCCCACAGATCCAGTTCCCAGGTGGTCAAACCCACCTCGGCCCGGTACTCGCCGCCCACCTGCGATCGGCCCGACATGTTCAGGTCGCCAGGGACCCGCGCGCGTCCACCTTGGGCGCCCACGCCCATGGCAGGAAAACGATCCGAGCGCTGAATGCGGAATGTGGCGCTGGCTTCCTCGACGCGCAGCGCGGCCACGCGCAGGTCGCGGTTGTTTTCCAGCGCAGTCTCGATGAGGCGTTGCAGCAGGGGGTCGGTGAAGTACGCCTGCCAGGCAAGCTCTCCCGCGTGGGCGCCGTCGGTGCCTGATCCAAGATGCGCGGGCCAGGCTTCGGGCACGGGCAATGGCGGGGTGTCTGGCGCCGGAGCGAGCGACATGCAGCCGGTCAAGACGACGGCGCTCAGGGCCAACGAGGCAGCGCGCAATCTGAACGCGGGAAACAACGGGGAAGTTGGGAGCATGGTCACGTTCCGTACAGGTATCGGGCTGAAGAGGGTCTGGTCGCAGAGGAGGGAATGGCTGCCACCCCCGCAATGCGGGGTTCGTGGCTGGTGTCCGCAGGCCCTACTTTCTTGCTTGCAAGTGCTGTCAAGCCCACTTCATCTCCTTGTTGATATGTGCATCCCCGTGTTCCCCGGCTGGTTGATAGGGCGCTCTTCCTGTGTCGTAACCCGATGTGCCGGGTTCACTCGCGCCCTGTGTTGATCTGCATTGTGAAATCTGAAAACAAACGGCTGGACGGTTGCTTTCAATTATACGTTACAATCCAAGAACCGCAATCAGCGGGCTCGTCGGTCATTGACGCAGATCAATTCGAGCTGCCGGCTTGGGTTCAAGGAAGGCCCTGATTTCTGGTAGAGCCGGTGACCGGCCCGTGGGAACACCCCTCAGATCTTTGAACAGAGCCTTTGAATGCTACCCAAGAAAGATGACGCGCCCGACAAGCGCCGCTACCTGTCCTCTGCCGCCAGAAAAGAAGAAATACTCGACGCGGCCTTGGTCGAATTCGCGGATCGGACGTACAACGCCGTGTCAATGGAGCGCCTGGCGGAATGCGCAGGCTTGTCCAAGGCTGGCATCTACGCCCACTTCAAAAGCAAGGAAGAAATTTTTCGTGCCTTGCTCGAACGTACGACAAAGCAGATTTGCGATTTCCAGGGCTGGCTCCCGGATGAAGATCTGACGTTGCCAGAGCTGGTAGATGTCTACCTGGATCGCCTATACGCGACCTTTAGCTCCCCTGCCACGATGTCGATTTACCGGCTGCTTCTGGCCGAAAGCGCCAGAACACCAGAGCTGGTGCAGCGTTGGCACAACGAAGTTGCGCACGGACTGAAAGAGCGGGCGCAGCTCATCATCCAACGCAACATAGAACGGGGCATCATTCGTCCGGGCGTCTTGACCGAGCACTTTTTCCCGCTGGCACTCGCTCCCGCACTGCTATGGCTGAGCTCGTCAATGCTATCCAGGGGCAACCCTTCCATAGCGCTGGTGCAGTTACAGGATGCGCATCGGCAACTGCTGCTTGAGCTTTTGGAGCCTCGATGAGCAAGGTGACGCAAAAAGTCAGGCACCTCCCCATGCGCCTGGTGATCGGCATTGCGGTGCTATTGCTGACTGCGTGGGGCGCCCTGGCCCTGTGGCACCAGATGCCGCAACATCCAGGGGCTCGCTGGATCGCCACTCTGGCGTGGTCTGCCTCGGGGCTGTCCGTCGCGGTGTCGCTGGCAGGCCTGCTTGAAAGACGGACACGCAGGATTGCCGGATTCGTGTTCGGGGCCGCAACGGCAGCCCTGCTCATGTGGTGGGGAGCGCTGCAGCCATCACACCAACGCGCATGGGCTGACGATGTCGCCCAGTTGCTGGAGGCCAGGATCGACGGCGATCATGTTCAACTGAAAAATGTACGCAACTTCGAATGGCGCAGTGAAACCGATTACACGCCGCGTTGGGAGAACCGTACCTACGACCTTACCCGCCTGCGTAGCGCCGACCTGGTACTTTCCTACTGGATGGGGCCGAACATCGCTCACACGCTCGTATCGTTCGGCTTCGACGATGGCGAGCGGGTGGTGTTCTCACTGGAAATACGCAAGGAGCGCCACGAGACCTTCTCAGCGGTCGGCGGATTTTTCCGTCAGTTCGAGCAGATCCTGGTAGCCGCCGATGAGCGTGACATTGTGCGTACGCGCAGTAATGCGCGAGGCGAGGACGTTTATCTCTATCGGTTGCAGATAAGTCAGGCAAAAGTCCGCGCGTTGTTTCTGGAGTATTTGGATGCGGCCAATGGCCTGCGGCGCGCGCCACGCTTTTACAATACCTTGACCAGCAACTGCACGACCATCGTGTTCGAGTTGGCTCGGCTCATTGCGCCAGCGTTGCCGGCGGACTATCGCCTGCTGCTGTCCGGACACTTTGCGGAATACATCCATGACCTGCACGGATTGACGCCCGGCCATCGCTACGCAGAACTGCAGGCACTGGGGCACATCAACGAACGCGCACTGGCCTCTGACGCATCAGGAGACGACTTCTCGATGTCGATTCGACAAGGTGTGCCCGGCGTGCCGGCCGACGAGGTATCTCCATGAGGTTCCAGCAGTCTTGCCGCATGGCAGTGTGGCTCGTCATTGCCCCGCTGTTGCTGGGGGGCTGCTCGATCCTGCGTGAGTTCGGCCCAGTGGTTGAGGTTCATACACTGGATGCGGGCGAGGCCATCGAACTCAAGCGCGGCGATATCCTGACACGCGGCAAACTCAGCGATGCGACGACCCAGACCATCAGGGTGGCGGCATTGGATGCGCAGGCTTGCGCAAAACCGATCTCAGCGGATTGCGTCGAGGCCCTGGCCGCCGTGACCGGCGTTGCCGCGGATCGACGCCTGGCTGCACTGTCCGAACTGTGGCTGGCGCAGGCTCAGGCCATGAAGCCCGGATCAGAGCAGCAAGCCGCCTGGCTTGAGACCATTCGTTATGCCTATGCCTACCTGTTCTTCGGTGACCATACGCCTGGGGAGCGAGCCTTCGAGGATCGCCAGACGCAAGTGCGGGATTGGTATAACTATGCGGTCGAACGTGCCGCCACCGGGATGTTCGAGGTTCGGCAACAAATGTCTACGCAGTTGCCAGCGCAGACCCGCTGGAACATTGCAGGCTGGGAGCTGCAGCTGGATATGCGCAGCGCGCGCTTGCCGGGCAGTACGGCGGTGCCAGCCGAACTCCTGCCAGCCTCGTCCCTGTCTTTCCGCGGACTGCGCAGCCTCTACCGGCGCGACGGTTTCGGCGCCGAGCTGGTGGCGGTCATGCCGGACGAACCCCTGACTTCCGCCCCCACCCGGGATGGCCATCCAGCGGCCAAACGCAATCAGCAGCCTCTACCCTGGAGCGAGATGCCCGCGCCGTCCATGACGATTCTGCTGCACCCGGACGGAGACGACCTGGACAGCGTGCTGCATACCCGCACTGTCCGTTTGACGGTGCATGACCCCTATGTGGAGTCGGCCATCATGCTGCGCGGGCAGCGCGTACCGCTGGCGGCCAATTTCACCGCCGGCTACGGACTGTGGCTGGCCCGCGCCAACTTCAACCGGCAGTCGCTGCGCAGCCTGCTTGGGCGCGAGGGTGGAATCGACCGTCCGCACGTCTACCTGATGCAGCCCTACGATCCGAACCGACGGATCATCGTCATGCTGCACGGACTGGCCAGTAGCCCGGAAGCCTGGGTGGAACTCGCCAACGAAATCCTGGGCGATGAGGCGCTGCGCCAGCATTACCAAATCTGGCAGGTCTACTACCCGACCAATATGCCGATCGCATTGAACCACGCGATGATTCGCAGAGCGCTCGGGGATACGCTGGCGCATTTCGATCCTTCCGGCCAGGCGCCGGCATCGTCCGACCTTGTACTGGTGGGGCATAGCATGGGCGGGGTCATCGCGCGGTTGATGGTGTCGTCAACCGACCAGTCGCTGGTGCAGCTGGCTGCGGATCGCAGTCGGCTGACGCCGCAGCAGATCAAACGCATAGATCCGATGTTGCGTTTCGAGCCCTTCCCGCATGTCGGCCGCGCCATCTTCATCGCAGCACCGCACCGGGGCACGTCGGTCGCAGGTGGACGCCTGGGGCGCTGGATGGCGGGATTCATTCGCTTCCCCGTTACGGTGCTCGAAGAACTCGCCCACACACTAGCACCCAATGCGGCGGCCAGCAGCCACGAAAGCCTGGGGCATATCCCCAATAGCGTCGACAACCTCGACGAGAACGATCCTTTCGTGCGCGCGGCGGCGGACTTTCCCATCTCTGCCCAGGTGAACTATCACTCGATCGTGGCCCAGGCCAATGCCGAAGTGGCCCTCGCTGATTCCGATGATGGTCTCGTGCCTTACCGCAGCGCTCATCTTCCCGGGGCGCAATCCGAGAAAATCATCATTTCAGGACACAGCGTGCAACAGAGCGCGGCGGCAGTGCTGGAAATCCAGCGCATTCTGAGAGAGGACATTGCTCTGCGGGAAGCGCATTTCATGCAGCCATAGACAACTGCCATCTGCTGTACGCAGCCGAGCTGATTTGGGCAAGCTTCTATCTTTCAGATGGGCGTAGTGCACTCCTCTGTAATGCGTAGGTCGTAGGTTCGATTCCTATTTCCGGCACCAGATTTAAGCTAACAAGCTGTAAGAAAGTATCGAAAAATCAAGGGGTTGGCCGGGTTCCCGTCCAGCCCCTTTTTTCATGCCCTCCCGGTCCGTCCCGGTGTTAGTGCCGACCCAAAACTGACCATCTGGGGGTGCGGACGAAAACTTGGACTACCAGGAGGTAGTTCATGTATTCCTACGAAGATCGAATTCGAGCGGTTGAGCTCTATATCAAGCTGGGCAGGCGCGTCAGGCCCACGATCCGCCAGCTGGGTTATCCAACAAAGAATTCTCTGAAGGGCTGGTACAACGAATACCAGCAGAAGCTCGACTTGCCAGCGGGCTATGCGGGCCGGAGACCCAAGTTCTCGAAGGAACAGAAGGCGGCAGCTATCGAGCTTTACCTCGCTCACGACCGCTGCATTGCGGCCACCATGAGGGCACTGGGCTACCCCTGCAGAGGGACGCTAACCGCTTGGATTCGCGAGGCCCTTCCTGAAGCCAGAAGGCGTGTCGTCGGCAGTACGGTGCGACGAAGGTATTCCGGGGAGCTGATGCAAGCAGGAGTCATGGAACTCTGCACTCGCGAGGAAAGTGCCCAGGCTGTAGCCGACAAGTTCGGCGTGTGCCGGCCAACGCTGTACAACTGGAAGAACCAACTTCTGGGACGTGAAGCACCCGCATCCATGAAACGTACCAATCCATCTTCGCCTTCGCAGGAGCGCGATGAGCTCGAGCGCCAGGTTGAGTCCCTGCGCCGCGAAGTCAGGCAACTGCGCCTCGAGCAGGATCTTTTGAACAAGGCCAACGAACTGTTAAAAAAAGGCCTGGGCGTCGACCTGCAGCTCCTGTCCAACCGGGAGAAGACACTGCTGATTGACGCCCTCAGGGAGCACTATGGCCTGCCAGAGCTCCTTGCACAGTTGGATCTTGCGCGCAGTTCGTATTTCTATCACCGGGCCCGCGCAGCGGTGGGCGACAAGTACCTGAAGGTTCGGCAATCCATCACCGACATCTTTGAGTCGAACCACCGCTGCTATGGCTACCGCAGGCTGCAGGCATCTCTGACCAGGCAGGACGTCACGATCTCAGAGAAGGTTGTACAGCGGTTGATGAAGCAGGAAAGCCTGGTTGTTCCAAGGCCCAGAAAGCGCCGCTATGCGTCTTACCTTGGCGAAATCAGCCCAGCACCTGAGAACCTCATCGATCGCGACTTCCAGGCCGCGGTGCCCAACGCGAAATGGCTCACGGACATCACGGAGTTCCAGATCCCGGCTGGCAAGGTGTACCTCTCGCCCATCATCGACTGCTTCGACGGAATGGTCGTCAGCTGGACCATTGGGACCAGTCCGGACGCGGAGTTGGTCAACACGATGCTGGACGCAGCCATCGAGACGTTGGCCGACACGGCTGATCGTCCCGTGGTCCACTCCGATCGGGGCGGCCACTACCGCTGGCCGGGTTGGCTCTCAAGAATGAGCAACGCGAACTTCATCCGCTCGATGTCTCGCAAAGCATGCTCACCTGATAACGCTGCCTGCGAAGGCTTCTTCGGTCGGCTGAAGAATGAGCTGTTCTATCCTCGGGACTGGAAGACCGCCACCATTGAGCAGTTCGTCGAGGCGGTCGACTCGTACATCCGCTGGTACAACGAGAAGCGGATCAAGATCGCACCCGTATTCTTGTCAGCGGTGACAGCGCAGGCGGCGGCCTCGCGGCGGCGCTGGCATTGCTCGCGCGCGATAGGGGTAAGTATGCGATCGCCTACCAGCATCTGGTCTTCCCAATGATCGATGACCGCACGGCGATTGATCCCGACGTATCACCCTATGCAGGGGAGTTCATCTGGACGCAGGCCTCAGATCTGTATGGCTGGACATCATTGCTCAATTGCGCGCCCGGCTCGCGCGAGGTGTCCTGCTACGCCGCTGCGGCACGGGCAGAAGATCTTGCGGGATTGCCACCCACATTCATCATGTGCGGGGCACTAGACCTATTCCTTGAGGAGAGCCTCGAATATGCCCGACGGTTAATGCGGGCTGGGGTGCCCGTCGAAATGCACATCTACCCTGGCGCTCCACACGGGTTTCAGATGGTGCAGACAGCAGTGGTGAGCCAACAGGCAGTTCGCGACTCCACGGCAGCGTTGTCAAAAGCATTACGAGGGACGAGACACGAATGAGCGGTGATCCGCAGCTCATTCGGCGCAAATGCGATCAGCATGGATTTCTTTGAAACTGGTCGTTTTGCGTCGTATTGACGCGCAGAAGCGGCGCTCCGCACTAGTAGCTATAGTGCGGCGCCCTTTCGCCTTGGGAAGGCGTGGCGACGGTGGCGAAACATTGTCTTAAGAAGGCGACAGTCTGAATCGCCCCGGGAATCGTGGAGGCTGTTTGGTGTGAGTCAGGCGGTCATGGTCTGACTGGCGATTTGCCGATAGTAGTGTGCCTCGGCTTCGGCCGGCGGGATGTAGCCGATGGGCTGCAGCAACCGGTGGTGATTGAACCACGACACCCATTCCAGGGTGGCCAGTTCGACGGATTCCTTGTTCTTCCAAGGCGCCCGACGGTGTATCAGTTCGGTCTTGTACAAGCCATTGATGGTCTCGGCCAGCGCGTTGTCGTAGCTGTCGCCCCGGGATCCGACCGACGGCTCAATGCCGGCCTCGGCCAGGCGTTCCGTGTAGCGGATGCTCACGTATTGAGCCCCCCTGTCCGAATGGTGGATCAGTGCGCCATCACGCTGCGGCTTGCGTGCATACAACGCCTGCTCCAGCGCATCGAGAACGAAATCGGTACGCATCGTCGAACTGACCCGCCAGCCCACGATGTAGCGGCTGAACACGTCAATGACGAAGGCGACATAGACCATGCCTTGCCAGGTCGAGACGTAGGTGAAGTCGCTGACCCAGAGCTGGTTCGGACGCTTGGCATGAAACTGCCGATTGACCCGGTCCGCCGGGCACGCCGCCCGGGCATCCTGCACCGTCGTGCGCACGCGTTTGCCGCGCACAGCACCGCGCAGCCCCAACTGGCGCATCAGTCGCTCCACCGTGCAGCGGGCGACACACTGCCCTTCCCGCTGCATCTGCTTCCAGACCTTGTCGGCGCCATAGACGCGCAGATTCGCATTCCAGACCCGTTCAATGTGCGGGCGCAGGAGCGCGTCGCGCTGTGCACGGGCTGGCAACCGCGAGACGTCCCGCCTTCTGGCCGCGTCTCGCCAATAGCCCGACGGGGCAACCTGCAGCGCTCTGCAGATCGGCTCGACCCCGAAGCGCTGACGATGCGTGTCGATGAACCGACTCACTTCTTGTGATGGCGGTCGAGCTCCGCCTGGGCGAAATAGGCGCTGGCCAGCTTCAGGATCTCGTTGGTTCGGCGCAGCTCACGCACCTCTCGCTCCAGTTCCTTGATGCGCGCCTGCTCCGCTGTCGTCGTGCCTGCCCTCAGGCCCTGGTCACGCTCGGCCTGCCGCACCCAGCGGCGCAGCGTCTCTGTTGTGCAGCCGATCTTGCCGGCTATCGATTCGATGGCCGCCCATTGCGACGCGTACTGGTCCTTCGCTTCAAAGACCAGACGCACCGAGCGCTCGATCACTTCGGGGGAATACTTTGGCGACTTCTTCATAGTGGCTCCATCTTCTCAAAGGTTGGAGCCTCCTCAAAAACCGGGGCGATTCACTCATCAGGGCGGCCTCTACGTCGGTTTGTCGCTATATTGCGTTTGCTCAAGGAAATCCACAATCCGTTCGTGGTAGTCCTGTCGATGACTCGGACGTCCACTGCCCGCCAAGGAATGCGTGCCCCCAGGGTAAAGGACCATCGTGGCGTCGGCCTTGCCACTGCGCACTAGAGCGGATTTCACCCGTTGGGTGCTGGCCCGGCTGCGCCACCATCGCTTCGACACCGTCGCCCAGGTCGATGCAGCCATCACCGAACTGCTATCGAGCGTGAACGACCGGCCGTTTCAGAAGCTGCCCGGCAGCCGCGCCAGCGTGTTCGCCGAACTGGATGCGCCGACACTGATGTCGCTGCCGCGCCAACCCTATGAGCTTGCCCGCTTCAAGACGGTGAAGGTCCACATCGACTACCACGTCGAGATGGAGGGCCACCGCTACAGCGTGCCGCATGCGCTCGTCGGCCAGGCCCTGGAGGCGCGCCTCACCCGCCACGGCGTGGAGTTGCTGCTGCGCGGCCAGCGCGTGGCCGCCCACGCTCGCAACGAGCGCCGCGGCGGCTACACCACGGTGGAGGCCCACATGCCTGCTGCCCACCGCGCCCACCTGGAGTGGACGCCTCAGCGGCTGATCGATTGGGGCCAACGCATCGGCATGGCATGCGGCGAACTCATCACCCGGCTGCTGCAGACCTACAAGCATCCCGAACACGGCTACCGCTCCTGCCTGGGACTGCTGAACCTGTCGCGCCGATATGGCGAGGCACGGCTGGAGGCGGCCTGCGAACGGGCCCTCGCTCTGGGTGCCTTCCGCTACCGCCATGTGCGCGACCTGCTGGCCAACAACCGTGACCAGGTGCCGCTGGATGCCGAAGCCGAATGGACCAGTCCGACGCACGCCAACCTGCGCGGACCGGGCTACTACCAGTGAGGACGACCGACCTCACCAGCCCAGAGCCCACCATGAACCCATCCAATCCATTGCACCCACACGCCATGCTCAACAACGCCACCCTGACCCAACTGCGCGCGCTCAAACTGCAGGGCTTCGCCGACGCCTTGCAGCAGCAGCAAGAACAGGCCGACTGCCTGAACCTGTCGTTCGACGAGCGACTGGCCCTGCTGGTCGAGCGCGAGGTCTACGCCCGAGGCGACCGCAAGCGGGCTCGGCTGCTGCAGCGTGCCCAGCTGAAGTACCCCACGGCCACCTTGGAGGACGCCAGCTTCGAGACGGTGCGCGGCATCGACAGGTCCACCTTGATGGGCGTCGCACTGTCGACCTGGATCGAGCGGGGCGAGACGCTGACCTTCGCCGGCGCCACCGGGCTGGGCAAGACGTGGCTGGCCTGCGCGCTGGCCCAGTACGCCTGTCGCCAGGGACACTCGGCGCTGTACCTGAGGGTGCCACGTCTGGCCGAGGAGCTTCGCATCCTCCACGGCGCAGGCACCTTCCGACGTTGGCTCGAGCAGCTTGCCAAGGTCGACGTGTTGATCCTGGACGATTGGGGGACGGGTCCGATGGACAGTGTCACCCGGGGTGACCTGCTGGAGGTCATTGATGACCGGGTAGGCCACCGCGCGACGATCATCACGCACCAGTTGCCCATCGAGCATTGGCACGCCTGGCTGGGCGACGCCACGATCGCCGACGCCATCCTCGACCGATTGATGCAAAGCTGCCGGCGCTTCAATCTCGAGGGCGAGTCGCGTCGCACCGGCAAGGCCGCGCGGGCGGCAGCCAAGTCAACAAGGGCAGTTCAGGACGCCAGCCAATGATCTGAGCGAACCTGACCGCCCCTAAACTCTGCCCCCTGCGCAGCACCGCCATCGACCTGGGCGGTCACGATCACCGAAACGCGTGGTCACGTTGCCGAAATGACGCCGAATTCACCGCTCGGCGTGCCGGTCACGATGGACCGAAATGGGCGGTCACGTTCGCCGAAATACGCATTTTCTACCTGCGGCCTCCCATGGACGTGGAGATCGACCCGAAGACCGGGATCCTCCATGCCTACGCGAAGATCTTCGACAACTCCTGGTATCCCCACTCCCCAGGGTTTTTGCCCACGGCAGTGGTGGGTGCATCCCCGCTGGGAAAGGGATCAGCGGTGGTTGGGGTGGAGCACGGAGGCCGTTACCACGCTGCCTTGCGCCTGAAGCCTGAAGACGTGGCTGAGCTGAACCGGGTCGGGCGCGACGCTACCGGGGATCGAATCTTTTTCAAGGTCCTGAAGGGCGGCCTTCAGCCCAACGGCCTGCCAGACATCGTTCTCCAAGTCGACCGTTTGGAGATCGGCTACAAAAACCAGGTCATCGGCATTACCCCATCCAAAGACAAGGACGCTTGAATGAAGCCACAGACGAAGTTTGCCGCAGCCCTGGGGGTGCAGCCGGGTTGCCCCGTGCAGGTCACGTAAGGAACTGGCGCAAGCGCCGAGCTGCTGGGCCACTCCCAGCGATAGGGGTTGTTCGTCTTCCCCACCAGGTCGGATGCGCAGGCCTGGCGACAAACCGCCATGGATGTGCCCCCACCGGTCCAGTTGTAGTCGCAGTAGTGCATACCCGCGTAACCCTTCGGGCGCAACTTGACAGGTCGGTTGCGCTTGGGCTGTTCCCATCAGATCAACGACAGATACGGATTGTTTGGAGGCACCTCCGTAAACAACAAATGGGGGTCTTGCAAAAGGTAGCCATGCAGGCGCCGTGATTTTCGCGGACCTGTCACTTCGCTGGCCCAGATGTTCAAGCCGTTGGGATGCTTGCGATGCAACTGCGCCCGCTCGAAGCGCTTTTGCACCCATTGCCAATCTTGTTGGCTCTCCTGCTTTGCCAGCATGCCCACTTGTGGGTGTTCTTGTGCGTACCGCTGGAACACGCCAGGGCTGACCAGATACGCGGTGTCGCTCACGGTATGCACGAGCGCCTTCGCATCATTGATGATGAGCTTGCGTAAAGCGATACCCTGGCGCAGCCACTCCATGAAATGCTCACCGGATGGCCGTGCGCTTAAGGGTGGCGGTGCAGCTATGGCCGTGGATACAGGCGACGTTGGCGAGGTCACAGCCATAGTCGGCATAGGAGCCTCGGAGCGTGCGGCAGATGTGTTGGCTGTATCGGCCTGCTCATTGTGAGAAACGTCGGGCGGATCGCCCATGCCTACCATAGCTAACATGTCTTCCATGGCATCGGGCATGGCCGGGGAAGCGGGCGGGGGAGCCTGGGCAGCGATGTCGCCGCTTTCCTCCCAACGCTTCGGCTCCTGACCCTCGGCGGCTGGCTTTGTCGCGATCGCGGCCGGGGGTACGAAAGCATCGGTATCTTTGGCTGCAGGCGCTACGTCGATTACCACGGTGCCAGCGAACGGTGTCGGCCGCTGGCCAGATTCCCAGATCAGCGCAGGAGCGATGCGCAGCAGCGTGAACGAGTGAGACCAGCCGCTGGGGCTGGTCACGGTCGCCCGCCAGACCGCCTTGTCGTCCGGTGTGGGCTGCAACATACCGTGGTCCTGCAGCACATTGAACACCGCCGTGTTGTTCGCCGGGATGCCATCGATGCCCTGGGATAGCAGGTGCGCACGCAGCTTGTCGGAGACCGTCTTGCTCACCAGCCACAGCGCGTCCTCGGTGAGCCAGCCATCGGAGGCCTCGGGCTGGTTCAGTTTCAACTCTTCCTTGAGCAGATAGCGCAGCCCGTCGAGTAGCTTGCGTTGCAGCGCATGCTTGGGTGCGGCCATGGCGCGCGCCGGATCGCCGCCCAGCTCCTGCGCTACCGAGGCACGGTCGGCTTGCACGACAAGCTCGCCCAGTATCCCGGCGTGCTCGTACTGGCCAGCCAGGACGTAGAGCAGCGGCGCCCATAGCGCCGGATAGCCACTGAGCCAGTCCAGGACTTGGCGGTCAAGCAGCTGGCGGTAGAGCAAGCCTGTCGCGGCACTGTGCAGGCGATACTCGCGATCGTCGCGGTAGCGGAAGCGGTACGGCTGGTGCAACGGGCCGTGCCAGGGATGCCAGGTGTTGCCGTCGGCCAGTTCGACGTGCAGATCGACCGCGATCTTGCCGATGTCGTGCAGCAGAGCGGCATAGGCGACGGCGGCCGTCCAGGCTTCGGCTTGCGCGGCCTGGTTCTCAGGGCTGGCGCCGATGGGCAGCAGATGGGACTGTCGCAGCTTGAGGCTATAGGCGACGATCTCCAGGCCGTGGTCCAGCATGCCGCCCGGGTAGGCATGGTGGTGGTTTTCGGAGGCGGGGAACTGCTGGACCAGCTCGGCGTAGCGCTCCAGCGGTGCGCGGTATAGGGTGGCGAACTGCCTGCGCGACAGCGACGTGCGCTGCCAGATGTGTTCCAGCAGTTTCTGCCGGCGCGGTGTTGCCAGCAGCGCTGCGGCGGCTTCTGGCCGCAGCAGCCCTTTCGGGAGATCGATGGCAGGTGCTGGCGACGGAGCGGGGGCGACAGAGACCCTTTTTCGCTGGAACAAGGAGAGCATGTAGGTGTCCTGTTGGCGGGCCGGCCGGGAGGCCTTTTCGCCTTTTCAGGTAGGGCCTTTCCCCTTGCGCCCCATTCCCTTGCCCTTTCGGCCCTTTGGCCTTTAACCATTTGGGTATAGGACGCCGGGCATCGATCGTCCATCGCCAATGCGGGGTGCGGGCGGTCGGATTGATGCATGAAGGCTCGCTATTCCCGGCCTACGATGGGCGATTCTTGGACGGGAGAACGCCATGAGGCATCACATTGACAAGGTAAGGAATATTCCTTACCATAGAGGCATCTCTCTCAGGAGAACGGCCATGCCTGTCATTCATGAAGTTGCCACACTGACCTCCAAGGGCCAGATCACTCTGCCCAAGCCCATCCGGCAAGCGCTCGGTGTCGATGCCGGCGGCAAAGTCGCATTTGACCTGCGTGACGGCGAAGTCGTCGTGACCCGTGCCGACGCCGAGCACGAGGACCCCGCCATCGGTGCGTTTCTGAGCCTGCTGGCCCGCGACATCGAGGCTGGCCGGAACGTCCAAGGCCTGCCCGAGGATCTGGCTCGCGCCATGCTGAAGCACGCGGGGCACGGCGTGAAGCTGGACGAGGAAATCGACGGGGAAGTGGCGCTCTGATGCAACGGCATGGCTGGACGCTGCTATTCCATGACTGCGTGATCGAGCAGTTGCAGAAGTTGCATGCAGCCGCCCGGCGCGCGCAGGAGAACGATCCGAATGGCTTCGAGTCCAACGCCAACGTCAAGCTCTTCCGGGCCTTGAGTCAGTTGATGCTGGATGTGGTGCCGAGTGATCCGGCGCGCGACGAATACCGCCAGGGCAATACCTTGGGGCCGGCCCACCGCCACTGGCGACGGGCCAAGATCGGAAGGCGGTTCCGGCTGTTCTTCCGGTACGACTCCAAGGCGAAGATCATCGTTTACGCCTGGGTCAACGATGAGCAGACATTGCGGTCGTCGGGCAGCAAGTCAGACCCCTACGCCGTTTTTGAGAAGATGTTGGGGCGGGGAAATCCGCCGGACGACTGGAACGCATTGGTACTGGCAAGCAAGCAGGATTGGAGCAAACTGAAGTAGGCATCCCCCATGTAGCAGGAGACGACCATGAGCACGACAACACGCATCAGCACCGCAGAACGGCTTGGCCGCAGCGTCGGCCGCGGGTGGCGGGCCTATGCCCGCAGCGAACGGCGAGTGTCGAACTGGCTGGTTTCCAAGGGTGTGCCGGTGGCTGGTGCCACCGCGCTGCTGTGGTTGGTCAAGTTGGCCGTGCTCGGTGTGCTCCTGTACACCACTTTCTGGCTGGCTCTGCTGCTGGTGTTCGCAATAGCTGCCGCTTGGATGGCCCGCAATGCTGATCTGGATCACGAGTTACCCGAGCCGGAATGGAGAAACGGGCCTGCGGGATTTGGCCTGTACACCTATGACGGCTTTCGCGTTGATCCACATGTCGAGGATGATTAGCAGCACTCACTTTTTCGACACGGCGTTGAGCGCAATACCTCCTCCTTTACCCCCTGCAGCCTTGGCATCTCCCGTGGCTCCAGCGAGGCCTTGAAGGACGTTGCCGGCGCGAACGCCTGCCCAAGCCAAGGCCATGACCCAGAAGGTGGGCATTACGATGAACATTGTGCCCATGACGAAGTTCAGGAGCATGTCGCCGAACGCATTGTTCAACCCGACCAGTGGATCAAAGTTGTTGTGCGGCCGGTTCCAGCCCCAGCCCCACCCATAGAGCGCGTCGAGGATAGTGCTGTCGATCCAGCGTGCGAGCTGGAACCAAAAATCCACGAAGAACAGCGCGAATTGCACGACGCTGACGGTAACGACCGTCTTCAGGTCATAGGTGCCAATGACCAGCACGAGCGGGATGCAGATGACCAGCGCCATCTTGAGCAAGGCGAGCACCATGGGCAGCGCCTGGCGAACGACGTCCATGGCAGGGAACGCTGCGATTCCCCCGACTGCCATTCCTACGTCGCCGGCCGCGCGCGTGATGACGTTCGGCAAGGTCTTGTCGATCTGGCCACCGTAGTCCGTATAGACGCTCCCCTGGTTCAGTTTCTGCTGTCTCGGTGAAGCGATGGTGCGGATCACGGAGTCGTCCACCTCGGCGCGGCTCAGAAACCCGGCCCAGCCCGCCACCCGCGTGAGCAGATTTGGGTCCACTTGGCCCAACAGCCGCGCGCGCAAGCCATTGCTGCCGTCGGCCCACCATTGCCTGCAGGTCGGATAGCCACCGCCGCTGGACACTTGGGCCAGCCCAGCATCACGGTCACTGTCGTAAGGCCAGTCATCGCGTGGCGTGCTCGACCGATAGTTGTCGTAGTAGCCGGCCGTGTCCGTGAAAAAGCGGGAGCCAATCCAGGTCACGTCGTGCATCTGCGCCTCATCGAGGTTCGGGCGCTGCATGAACAGCTTGGCGCGGGCCGGCCCGTAGCAGTCGTGCGTGAAATCCGCGACCTCCTGAGCCAAAACCGGGTCGTCGATGCGCGTGGCGTCGATCTCCATCCGCATCTGCCGCAAATCAGTGCCGCAAGGGATCGCCGCCACGGAAGCTCCCGTGACCGCACGCGAGAGCGCGTGCATGAAGGCCCACCACACCGGCAGCTTGGCGCTCTGGTTGTTGAGCGTCGAGAAGGACTGCGACCAGCCCGTGCCGGTAGGCTGCGGCACGCTGACCTGGCACTGCGCCGAGCGCGAGCTGTCGTACTGGATGGTGTTGAGGTCCACGTCGATGAACGGAATGCCAGCGAACATCACCACCACGATGGCGACGAACACCCGGTTCTCAATGCGCGCAGCCGACAGCACGCCCTTGTTGCCCTCGTCCGCGCCTTCCGCGCGTGCCTTGAGCCATTCCTGCACGATGATCGCCACGAAAGGCAACGCGAATACCCCGCTGGACACCAGCACGGCCCAGATTCCGTTATGGACGATCCAGGAGACTAGGGTGAGGTAGTACTCCAGGTAGTCGGTCGTAAAAAGCGTCATTGCCTGAATCTCCCCTCAGCCCTGCATCAGCAGGCTGGCTTCCAGCGCTACGATTGCGATGACGCCAGCGATCTCGCTGCGCACCAGGCGGCGCCGTGCCTGCCCATCCGCGCCGTTCTGGGCCTCGCGCGCCAGCAACCGGCGGCGCATCCAGACCCATCCATAGGCTGTCGCGCCGTACAGGCACAGCCGCCACACCAGGAAGTAGCCCGCAGTGGCGGCCAGCCACTGCTCCCAGCCGTCAACGCTGCCGACCAGGTAGATGCCGACGACGTTGGCCCCCACGGCAGCCGCGATGATCACCACCGTCCATAGCAGCGCCTTCACCGCGTGCCGGCTGAACAGCCGGCCCAGCCAGTTCGCGCGCGGACTCATGGCCGGCCTCCCGGGTTGCCCTTCTGCAACTGGTCGAGGCGGTCGGGCACCGGGTCCCCCTCATAGACGCCGCGCGAACCCGCCGCGCGCGTACCGTGGCGCTGGATGATGGCCATCGGCGAGTTGTTGGCCAGCTCGCGGCGCAGCTCCAGCTCGGTCTTGAGGTTGCGGATCTCGCGGTCGAGCGTGTCGCTCTCGTGGTTCACCGCCTCGACCGCCAACTGGTTGGCCGCCACGTTGGGTTCCTTCTTGCCCGTCAGCAGGGTCCGCTGGAGCAGCAATGCTTTCTCCAGCACCGACGAGAGCGCGACCTCGGACGCTAGGCGTCGCGCGAGCAGGTCCTGGTCCGGCTCGTCGCGCAGTGCCTCGATCACGCCGCGCGTGATCGGCAGCGACGTGCTGCCGGCCTCGCGCAGGTTCTCGAAGGTCGTGTTGCGCGTCCCCGAGATCAGCTCCTGCAAGGTTTCCAGCTTCACCTCGTATTCTTCCTGGATCAGCGGCGTCAGTCCGACGCCGGGCACCGTCTCGGTCTTGGTGCAGGCATCGCAGGTGCGCTGCTCCTGCTCCCCGAGGACCCGTGTGGCCCATTCGATCGCCTGCTGCGGCGAGGTCCAGGTCTGGCACGACAGGCTCACGCAACTGGCTGATGCGATGGATGACGTGTCGGTCACGCCACGGCCGTTGACCAGGTTGTAGCCCGCGCGAGTGACATCGCCGACCACCCGAATAGCCGGCTGGCCTGCGCCACCGGCATTGCTGCCGCCCACCCAGGGCACGCCATCATTGCCCCGGCGCGTCTCGGCCTGCTCGATGGCCGACACGGCGTCCGTGCTCGACACCGCATCGCGCAGCGCCATGCCTTCGGCCATCTGGCTCCAGCCAAGCTGGCCGCCCGCCATCTCGGCCATCTTCTCGGCCATGGCGCGGCACGTCAGCTTGGAACGGTCGAAATCCAGCCGCGCTTGCAGCACGCCATTCGTGAGCAAGTTGTACAAACCGGGATCGGCGCGTTGGATGATCAGCGCCGGCAGGGATGCCACGGCACTCGTGGCGCTCTGGATCACGTTACCCATGATCTGCTGGAAACCATTCGTGATGCCATTGAGCTGATTGCGCAGGGTGGTCTGAAGGCTCATGTCACCGCAGATCAGGTTGCTGTTCCACCCCACGCCGACCCCGATCGAACGCATGCCGGCGGCGCGGCCCATGGACACTGCGCTGCCGCCGCCGATCGAGTACATGACGTCATCGCCGACGACGGGGCCGCTGTTCTGGTATCCGGCCTGTGCCCATGCCAGGCCGCAGCCCAGGGCGAGCGCGCCGGCCAGTGCCGTCGGACGCAGCAGGCGGTACGCCCTGGTGGAGAGATTCGTCGGTTCAGGACGCTTCATCGTGGCACCTCAGAGGAAATCAACGCTGCCAAGAAACACCTGCCCACGGCGTTCACAGCACGCATAGGGCCGCCACAGCGCCCACGCGTAATCGCCTTGCTGGGCCTGTGTCAGGGAGCCGTTGCGCGGGAAGACCGAGCACGACGATGACAGGACGGGTGTGAGTTCCTGCCACTTGCCCGTCGAGGCGTCGCCTTCGACCAGCTCGCCAGCCGGCCAGTAGCCATCACGGGCGTTGGCGAGCAGCGGCTGGTACACGTGCAACTGCCCGCGGCGAGTGACGACATCGCCCGCACGCTGGGCCACCACGGCACCAGCCTTGTGGTCGTCTGTCTGATGCAGGAAGCCGCCGCGCGGATACACGTTGCCCCAGAGGTTCAACGTCGAGCGCACGCCGATCTCGCGCGTTCCGGGGATCAGTGCCTCCGGGTAGGCCATCTCGGGCACGTTGTAGCGCCAGGCCAGCGTGTCCAAGGTGCTGAGCAGATACGGCATGAACGCCGTGCCCGCGCCCTCGCAGAAGTAGCCCGATGAGGAGACGAACTGGTTGAATACCTCGACGCCGGGATGCCCGATGACATCCGCGTTCTTGAATTTGGCGAGGTTGTTCTCGTGGTCTTCGTTGGTGGTGCCGTCACCACCGGCCTGAGCTGAAGGATTGGGCGTGCTCATCGCCCGAACCTCGGCCCAGGGGTTTTCTCCGGTATTGCTGTAGCTGGAGACGACCGCATCCGGGATGTAGTGGCGCACTTTGACCGACGTGCGCACCGTGCAGCCGGTCCAGGTGCAGTACAGCCAGTAGCAGATCCCGACGACGCGGTATTCGAGGCAGTCTGGCGATGCCACCGAGCCGACGATGGTTGCGGTGTTGAGCGCATAGCTGCCCGTGGCGCTGAGCAGCAGCACGGATGCCACGCCAGCACGCAAGCGGCGCATCAGGTCGAATGGGCGGGTCACGGCTGGGCCCTCCGGTGCTGCTCGATGCGCGCGACAGCGCGGGCCACATCGGGTTCGCCATAGACGACGTAGCGTTGATCCACCACGACGGCCGGGATGCTGGTGATGCCCAGGCTCCATGCGTCGGCAACGCCCTGGTAGGCGGAAGCGATGCGGCGTTGGAGGTCGGTGCCGCCGCTGTTCAGCCGACGCTTGACGAGGGCGGTCGCCTGTTCGGGTTCGGCGGGCAGTTCCGCAGAAAGCTCCGCTTCAATCCGGTACGCTTCGTCCAGCTCGATCAGCCGCTCGCCGCCCATGGTCTTGACCGGATGGCGGCTGTCGGTGATGACCAGCACATCGGCAGCGAATGTGGCCGGACTGAAGACACCCAAGGACACCGGCAGTACAACGGCCAGGCCAAGGGCTCGCCAGCTTGGAGCGGACCTGGGAAAAGATGCTGGCATGACGCGTGCCCCGGAAGTTGATCAGGGCCATAGTCAAACGCCGAACCCGGTCCGGCCCCCACAAACAATGCGCATCGCGGACACCCCGCATACCTGCTTGCTTCTCGGCAAGGAAGAAGCGGAGGCCGAAGCCCCCGCTGTGATCAATGAAGCGATGTGCTACAGCAGGCCGTGCTCCGCGAAGGAGTACGGAATTCCCTGGCCGACGATGATGTGATCCAGTACCCGAACATCGATCAGCGCCAGCGCGGCCTGCAGTTGCTGGGTCAGCGCGCGGTCGGCGCTCGACGGCTCAGTGGCTCCCGAGGGATGCTGGTGCGAAAGAATGACCGCGGCGGCATTCAGCTCCAAAGCACGCTGCACGATGACACGCGCGTGCACCGTGGCCGAATTGATCGTGCCTCTGAACATCGGCTCGTAGGCCAGCACCTGGTGCAGGCTGTCCATGAACACAACGACGAATACTTCGTTGGGCTCGGCGACCAGTTTCAGACGCAGGTAGTCCCGCACGGCTGCTGGCCGGTCGAGCCGGGGGCCGGCTTTGAAAACCCGCTGTTCCAGCAGCGCGATGGCTTGCTGGATGATCCAGTCTTCGTGCTGGGCTGCGACGACGGAAAGCGACTCCACGCAGGAGTCATTGACGACGAAAGACATGACGAACCTCCGGGTGATGAGATCGGAGGCGCATGCCCAGGGAGGGCAAGCCCTCCTGGGGATGGGAACAACGGAACATGATGCATCCACCACCGCGGGTGCGGTGATCGTTCGCGGCCAGGATGCGAGGCGAACGGGTAGCGATCAGCGCAGAGGACTGCGCCGTAGCCTCAAGGACCGCAGGCTACCTGGGCATGTCGCCGACAACGTCGGCAGGCATTTCGGTGGTCGGTGCGGCGGCCGAGTCGTCAGCCGACAGCATGTCCATGGCCGAAAGCAAGGAGTCGCCCTCGATCGGCCCTTGCAGTAGGATTGCCTGACCGGTCTGGCGATCATGCAGCCGGATAGATGGCGTGGCGGTCACGCCGCCCTTCGTGGCTTCCTCGGCCTGGGCGCGGATCACCGCATCCGGCCGCTTGCTTGCCAGACAGTGCTCGATGGCGGGCGTAAGGTCTGGATAGCTCAGGCCGTCGGGCAAGCCCTGGCCGTCGCTGCGTGTATGGGCATAGACCCATTCGATGGCCCGCCAGAAGGCAGCTTGCCCGCCGACCTCAGCGGCGCATTCGGCCAGGCGTGCTTCGGCGGACGCGGCCGGCTCATGCGCGGCCAGCGGCTGGTGATGCCATTGCAAGGCAACGTCGGTATTGGCTCCCACCCACTGCTTGAGCCTCGGAAAATAATCCCGGCAGAACGGGCATTCCAGGTCGGCATAGAGCGTCAGCGTAAAGCGGCCGTCCTGGTTGCCCATCTGCCACGGCGGCCCCGCCGCCTGCGCAGCGCTGTCCGGGGCGGACGACTGCGTTAAGGATTCGCCGGACGACTGGAACACGAGCCAGATCAGCAGTAGCGCGACCAGCGTAGCGGCCGAGACCCAGATCCAGCGCTTCCGCGAGCGATGGCGACGGAACGCCTGCACTTGCATCGGAATGAAGGGACGTTTCGGCTCCATGGCGTTCTCCGGCTATTGCGGCAGGTCCAGGGCCGGCGACTCGATGCCGCGTGCCTGGTCGATGTTCTCGGCCACCTTGAAGGCCGCCTCCAGTTCGGTGATGCCGTACTGCTGCATGAGCTGGTAGCGTTCGGCCTTCTCCTCGGGTTCGGTCTGCGCGAGTGCGAGGTAGAGGCTTGGCGGTACGGCCCGAAACAGCACCTCCATCGACTTCGACAGGATCACGCCTTCGGTGAATTTCCCTGCTTCCTTGCGTGCGGAAAGCATCAACGCCTTCTGCGCGGGCGAGAGTTCGCGAAAGCGCGCGATCTTCTCCACCTCGTCCGGCGGCATCGACAGGCAGATCCACCACTCGATCATGTTGAGCATGGGTTCTGCGGCACGGGGCAGATCGTCAATGTTCTGCGTCGCGAGCCAGAACCACGCGCCCAACTTGCGCCACATCTTCGTGATCTTCACGACGTAGGGCGCGAGCAACGGGTTCTTGGTGATGATGTGGCCTTCGTCGGTCACATTGACGATCGGTCGGCCCAGATACTGGTCGCGCTCGGCGATGTTGTTCACCGTGCTGATCAGGCTGATGTACGCGATGGAGAGCTGCGCGTTGTAGCCCTCGCGAGCATAGGTCGCGAGATCCACCAGAGTGATGTCGGCCTCGGGCCAAGGGGAACCGTCCCGATCGAACATCTCGCCATCCGTGCCCTGGCAGAACATGTCCATTGCGTCCGCCATCTCCAGCAGCCGCACGCGCCGCATCTCTGGCAGCGTGCTGTCGTTGCCCCGCGCGCGCAACGCATCACGCACATCACGCGTGAGCACCGTGCGCCTCTTGGCCACGCAGCGCTCGGCAGCATCCAGAATGCACTGGCGGATCAGCGAGCGGTCGGCCCGCGTCATGCGGGCTTCTTCCTTGTCTTCCCCACCTGTGATCATCAACCGCGCGGTGATCTCCAACTCGCCCAGTACGTCGCGTTGCTCGTCCGGCTCCATGGCCGAGGCATCGGGTGGCAGCTCTTCGTCCAGCGCATCGGCATCGAGCGTTTGCACGTCGCTGGGTGTCTCGATCAGCCGGCGCGCATCGGCAAACGGCGCCAGGGTCACGCCCGAGCCAGGGGCCAGCTTCACGCGGTTGACCGTCAGACCCAAACGCCTGGCAAATTCGCTGAACAAACCGAAGCTGTTGCCAGCCTCCACGATGAAGAGCCGCGGCCGGTAGATGGCCGTGACCTGGTTCAGCAGGTTGTTGAGCGTGGCGCTTTTGCCCGAGCCGGTTGGGCCGAACAGGAACAGATGGGCATTCATCTGTCGGTCCAGGCGGTTGAGCGGGTCGAAAGTGATCGGGCCGCCGCCGCGGTTGAACATCGTGATGCCGGGGTGCCCGGTGCCCTGAGCACGGCCCCATACCGGCGACAGATTCGCCGCGTGCTGGGCGAACATGAGTTGCGTGTACCACTTGCGCCGGTCTTGGCTGGGGTTGTAGCAGCACGGCAGCCAGCGCAGGTAGCTGTTGAGCGGCGCCACCTCGTCGTCCTCGCGCACCGGCTGCAAGCCGGCGTTGAGCATCACGTTCGCCAGATCCAGCCCGCGACGGTTCAGCTCGGCTTCGTCACGCCCGCGCAGGTAGAACGCCAGCGTGCCCCGGTAGAGCTTGTGCGCGCTGCCGATGAGCGAACGGGCCTCGTGCACATCCTTGAGCGTCTGCTCGGATGCCAGGGTTTCGCCCACGGCCTTCTTCGCCAGGTGATTCAAATCCGATTCGAGGACATCCTGCGGTGTGGCGACCATCGTCAGGCACATCAAGGTGTCTTCGGGCATCTGGTCGAACAGCGTGTTGATCGCATCGCCCTTGCGGGTCTCTCCGGTCAGATGCCCGGCGCCGGGTGGCATCCGTAGCCGGTCGGTGATCAGCACGCGGTGCGGCATGCCGTCGAAGGTCCAGGTACCGCGCGCTACGTCGGAGCGCGGTTGCCCAAAGAACAACCGTTGGCTGAAATCCCGTCCGCTCGCCAGTTCGATCTCGCCGTCTTCGGTCTCATCGGGATAGCGTGCCAACGCATAGAAGCGCTCGCGGTCCTCGACCGCAGGCCCGAGCAACGCGGGATTGGGGTTGAACCACCGCAGCAGCCAGTCGTGAACGTCGGTTGCGACCATACGCCGGGCCTGAATACCGGCGTTGGCCAAGCCACCACACAGGCGATCGCAGACGATATTGAGCATCTGCTCCGGCGTCTGGCCACGGCGGCTCGCCTGTCCGCTGGAACGCCGATAGACCACCATCCGTACACGCCGGCTTTGGCCGCGCCAGCGCAGGCGCGTGACCACGGTGTCCTCGAACAGGCCACCCGGCTTGGCCACCGCGCGCAGGTGATGACCGAAAAAGCGCAGGTAGAACTCGGTGAAAGCTGTATCGCGTGCGCGCGGCTGCACGTAGTCGCGCAGGGTCTGCATGTACTGGTCGAAGCTGGCCTCGTCCTGGGCGTAGAGCTGGAGTACCCAGGGGTGCTCGTCCAATTCATCGAAGCTGTCTTGCAGCGCATTCTCCAGGGCATCCCGGGCATGTGCGAGCCAGCCGGGTTCCCGGCCCTCGGTGCCCAGCGGCACCAACTCGTAGAAGGCCGCGACCGATTGCCCGTCCTCCAGCAGCATGGCCTTCGACTCGGGCAGGAACTCCACCCAAGGCAGCAGTTCCACGAACGAAGGCGCGACGTCGTACAGCGCCTGCTCGTCGGCCACCGTTGCCGACCTGCGCCCGCGGACCGCCGAGCCGGGTTCGGGAATACCGGCCTGGCGCAAGGCCTCAACATGGCGCTTCCAGCCGTCCGGTTGCTCTTCATCGCCAGCACTGGATGCGGCCAGCTTCGGCCAAGAGAGTTTCCAGCGCATCAATAATCCTCCACGCGCTCGCCCGGCATGGCGTACTGGGTACGCTGGTACAGGGGGAAAACGGTCGTGTAGCCCGGCACAGGTATGGGGTCGGTGCCCGCCAGGTGGGGGAACACATACATCACAAGGTCGGGATTCGGCAGGCGCTGAAATTGGCGATAGACTTCGTTGCGCGCCGTGCGCGTGTAGCGCATCTGCTCAGAAGGTGCGGCCTGCACGTCCGCTTCGGTCAGCGGCCGACGCAGGCTTTGACGCGCATCGAGCAATTGCCTGCGCGCTACCTGGCCAGCACCGCCGCCACCGTCGCCGGCTTCCTGCTGCCAAATGTCCATCATCGTGCTGCTACCGTGGGGCAGCAGCTTTTCCTTGCTGGTGGCGCAGCCGCCGAGCACCGCAACGGCAACGGCCAGCGCAAGGCCACGGGTCAAGTCAGTCAAGTTCGAGAGCATGGCTTTCTCCTGCGCGGTGATCGACCTTGCGACCCTCGGGGTCGAAGTCGATGGCAAGGGGTTTTTCGAGGTGGACAGCGACTTTCGCGCCGGGCTGCACATAGACGGCGGCGAAGGCCTGCCCGTAGAGCTTGTTGACCCAGTTCGACATTTCCTGGACGCCACCGGCGAGAATCCGGCCCACGGCCTCCTGACCACTGATGCCCACAGTGCCGATGGAGCCGTCCGAGCCGACGTAGGACATCTGGCCGCTGTCGCTTTCGATGAGCGAGGCCACGCCGGCACCGGCCGCGGTGATCAGGGCCTGCGAACCGAGGTACTGCTGGGCGTTGCTGCGCCGCTCCCCACTGACGCAGGGAATGCCATAGGGATCGCTGATCCAGCCCAGGCCATCGCGTTGCTGGTTGTTCTGCTGGTTGCCCTCGCGGTCCTCGGGAATGGTGCGGATGGTTCCGTCATGAAAGACGAACGTAATGCTGCGCACCTGGCCGCGCACGCACGAGAGCGTCCAGTCGCCCGAGGCTGTGCCGCTGAACACGGCGCCCGCCACGTCGGGAATATCGATGCCGTTGGCCGTGAGGTTGTCGGGGCCCACCAGGACTTTGAAGGGGTACGGGTCGTTCACGGTGCCGTCGATCGGCACACGGCCGATTAGCGCGGTCATCGCCACCGATCCCATGAGGGTGGAGTTTGTCGGAACCGTATAAACAGCCTTGGCGGTCTTGACGCCGGCGGCGCGTGCGCCCGCGTTCGCCACGGTTTCCGCCGTGGTTTCCAGCGTGCGCTGCGCCGGTCCAAAGCTCGTCGGAAAGCTCATGGCGCCACTGGACGAGCCGCGCGCCTCAGCCTTCTTCGCGTCGTCCGGTTCCACCCAGCGCACGCCGCCTTCCATCCCGGCCTCGTCGCCGTCGCGCAGTCCCAGGCCCACCGGCAGGTCGGCATGGCCGCCGCCACGACCGCCGATCGCCTCCAGGCGTCGCTGCAAGTCCGCGAGCAAGCCTTCGGTTTGCTGGCGCTCGCTCGCGGCTTGCTGCTGGTCGCGCCGCAGGTTGGAACGCTCGGCTTCGAGCGCGGCGTTGATGCGCTGATCGATCGAGTTCTCGCGCTGGCGCAGGCGTTGGTTTTCCTCGCGCTGAGACTTGTTGTCGGACAGCGCGGTCTGAAGCTCGGTGCGCAGTTGCTTGACCTGCGCGACCAGCGTGGCGACGGTATCGCGCGGGGTATCGCCCTCGATGCCCAGCGCCTTCATCTCTTCGGGCGTGAGCTGGCTCCCCGCGTCGGCTTGGGAAAGTGTCGAAGGTCCGCCGCCCGAGAACAGACGGACGCCGATGAACAGCACCAGGAGGGCCACTGGGATCATCAGCCACTTCAGGAGTCCGTTACTGCGCATGACGGGCCTCCTTGCCGTTCTCATCCGCATTCGGTTGCGGCAGATGCACGGCCGGGTCGAAGCGGTGAATGGCGGGCAGCAGCGATTGCGCAAGGCCCCGCCCGCGCGTTACCAGGTACACGGTGGTGGTGTCCTCCGGTGTGCCGCGCGGGCCCAACGCCTCACGCTGGAAAGTGGCGGTGAGGAAATCGCCTTGCAGCACGCGCGGGTCGAGCGTGATCCAGGCGGCACTGCTGTTCGTGAGACGCACGGCAGTGACCCACTGATCCTCCAAGCGCCAGGATGCGAGCGCGACGGCGCGCACCGACAACGTCGGCATCAGCGTGCCGAGGTCCAGGTTGCGGCGCAGGTTGACGCGCATCACGCCCGCAAGTGGCTCAACCGTACGCAGCGGTGCGTACAGGTTCTGCGCGGCAAACCGCGTCAGCACGACCGCGACCGGCGTTTCGCGCCGGGCCGGCGGCGCGCCCGTCGAATCACCAGAGCGTGCCGACACTTTATCGGCGCCCGCTGGCTGACCGCCATAGCGCGCTGAAGCGGTATTGCCCTCGACGATGCGCACCGGCTCCAGCTCCGCTTCGCCGTCCTTGGGCGGCTCGGCCGCAATGTCCAGCAGGATCAATGCGCCCGTGTCGGCGTCTTGCAGTTGCAGCCGTGTGGGCTCGATTGGCTCGCTGGCGCGCAGGTACACCGCGCCGCCCGCGCTCTGCACCCGCAGGCGCTCGCCCACGGCGGCCGGCACGCCCACGCGCACGTTCCGGTCGATGAACACAATGCGCTCCTGGCCGACCTTCAGGGGAACGGCCAGCGGCATGCGCTCCCAGCGCAGGATCTCCACCGCCTGGGCCGCAGATGCCAAGGCCACGGCCAGCAGCCCCAGCAAGGCGAGGGAGTAATGCTGTAAGGAGTGCTTCATGGGGTTTCTCCTTGAGGCGCTTGCGAAGGCAACCTGCCAGATGTCGGGCGCGTCGGCTCCGGGACGTTGATGCGCTGGGGCGTGCCGTCGTAGCAATCGAGCGCCAGGCCGAACGGGTTGCGTGAGGGATCGACGTCCACCCGCGTGACTTTGATGGGGTAGCGCACCAGGGCGCGCTTGACCTGCTCAGCGCCGTAATACTCGTCGGCGCTGATGTCTAGCGTCACCACCCAGTCGCGGTCGGAGACGACGCGCACGCGGGCGGTGGGATCGTCGCCATAACCACGGCCCGGGATTTCATAGATGCCGCGCACGCGCTGGCGCAGCTCGCCGGTGCTGCGCCGGTAGTCGTAGTCGGCACGCAGAAAGGCGTGACAGGCTGGCGTGAGGTATGGCGAGAGCGCGTGCAGGTTGCGCGGGTAGTCTTCCTCGCCATTGGTCGGCCAGCGGTTGAGCTGCTGGAACACGTAGAACGTGAAGGCATAGACCGATTCGGGTGGCACTTCCCACCACTTGCGGGTGCTGCCGGAGCGCAGGTCAGGCGGGACGTGGATGGTCAGATCGCGCGGGGCACTCCACCAACCGCCACCCATGACCAGCGCGACGATGACCAGCGCGCCCGCGCCCAGGCGCAGCGTCTTAATGTGCGCCTGCAGGTGGGTGATCTCGTTCTTGAAACGGCTCATCGCGTCCCCCTTGCAACAGACCTTCGGGTGGTCCAGAAGCCGGAACGCGAGATCAGCACGTGGCCGCCCACCCAGCCGGCAGCCAACGGATGCTTCGTGGCGATGCGCCACTGCAACTGCCGGTACAGCCAGGTGTCGGGACGGCCGCGCTTGAGCCGACGTAGGATACCGCCGCCCACGAACACACCAAACGCCACGCCCAGCACGATGAATGTGGGCGCCAGCGCAATGGTGCGGGACACCCAGGACAGCGGCGCGCCGATCAGCAAGCCGGCGCCGCCAGACAAGCCGCAGCAGATCCACAGTTCGTCTGCGGTAAGGCCGCGCACCACAATGGGATGGCGGTTGAGCCGGTGTGGAAGGAACGTGACCGTCCCGTCCGCACGGACGTGCTGCTGCTCGGACATACCGACCTCGCTTACAGGATGCCGGTGGCTTCGGTGAGCAGCCAGATGCCGATCACGAGCAGCACGGCGCCAATGGCGACCGTGAGGCCGAACTGGCCCCAGGTCTTGCGGCCGGTGTGGATCTCCGCGTAGGTGCCGTAGGCGTGATAGCAGACACCGATGAACATCGACGCCACCACCAGGAGGGCCACGAGCATGATGATGTCGTAGCCGTAGTTGCGGATCGTCTCCATGATGCCGTTGCCCGTGCCGCGAGTCGGGTTCTCCAACTGCGGCAGACCCTGCGCGTACGACAGCGCAGGCAGCGCGGCTGCACCCAGGGCCACGGCGGCGCGCTGGGCAAAACGGGAAGTGAGGATGCGGTTATGCATGGTCAGGCCTTTCAGGTCAGGAGAGGAGGAAGAAAGTCAGGACGAGGTACATCGCGACGAAGCGGATGCAGACGCCGAGGAACTGGCGTTGGTTGAGGCGGCTCTCGGACCACCCCACGTAGGCCGTTCGGATGGCCCAGACGCCCCAGACGAGCAGGACCGCGAGCACGACACCGACCAGGACGGTCGCCATCGCGGAAGGCGCGATGCCGCTATTGGCTTGAAAAGCCGAGACCTGGGCGCCGTTCATGGCTTGCCCTCCGCAGTCGTAGCCGGCAGCGGCTCAGCCGGCCGCTCGGTGCGATAGTCGCCGGCCAGTTCGGAGGGGTCGCGCGGCTGGGCGCGCGACGGTGTGAGATGGGCCTGGATGCCAGCGCGCACGCGGGCCAGGTCGGCCAGCAGCCGCGGGTAGTCGAAGTGGTAGCGCTCGCCCGGAATGACGGCGGTGTGCGCGGCGCTGTCGGTCACGGTGCGCTCCAGCGCGTCGAGCTGGCGCAGCGCGCCGGCCAGTTCCTGGCGCTGTGCCGGGGACTCGGCCACCGCCATCGGGGACTGACCCATCAGGAGGGCCGTCACGAGAAAAGTGGGCACGCCGCGATGCGCGGCGCGCAGCCAGGTTGAAGCCACCATCGCGCCATTCCTGTGTGATCAGCAATGGCTCGATCGTGGAGATCAGGGCGACTTCAGGCCGCAAACAATAGGAACTCGCGGGCGACCGGATTGATGGTCTAGAGATACTTTTTGAAGCTGCCGGCGGTCAGGCTCACGGCCAAGCCCAGCAAGGCGGCACTCGGCAGGAGGATCAGCAGCGGATGCACCGAGATCGGCAGTGCCAGGTAGGTGATCCACGGCAGCACGGCCAGCGGCATCAGGCTGGCTTTCGCACGATGGTAGATGAAGCCCGATTCACGCCCGGCGCCAAATCGACGCACGTCACGCCGAACCAAGCCGTCGATCAGCCCGACGAATGCCGCCGTGAAGATCAAGGGCAGCGTGAGCGCCAGAACCAACAGCCGCACAAGAAAGGTCAACGTCGTGAACGCGGCGGCAATCAGGTAGCTCTCGGCCCAGACATAGACCTGGCTGATGAAGTACCGAAAGTTCCGCGTCTGTCCCTGGCTGGGCGTGCGGGCGCGCTCAGCGGTCTGACTCATGCGTTCCAGCAGCCCCGAGCGCACGAACACCCATTCGTAGCCGGTATCCACCAGCTCGTGCGCCGTGCGCCCCGGCTCCTGCACGACCACGCTGCGCGTGAAGTGATTGGACAGGTGCCCCAGTTCGTACTGCAACATCTGCTGAGAATGGCGCCAGCCCTGTTCCTTCCAGAACAGGTGCATGCCGACGCACTCCACCACGATGGAGAACAGCAGCGAGCCGATCAGCACCCCGAGCAGCCGGAACGGCAAGGTGATGGTGCCGACGATCAGACCTTGGCGCTGGTTCTGCTCCCGCTGCGCGGTCGAGGCGGCATCTTTCATGGCGAGGCCTCGTTTTCGGCGCTGTCGTCGGCGCCGGTGGCCGCCGCGGCAGACTCGACCGGCTTGGCCAGCTCGGCGTCATCGAGCAGATCGTCGGGCAAGGCCGCATCCTGTAAGGCTGGGGAACTGGTGAACTCCCACCATTGGGTGGCATCGGTGTAGCTCTGGCGCATGTAGCCCGCCAGTTGTTGCAGATCCTGCGGCATGGCCTCATCGGGGTCCGGCGCCGGCAGTGGCATCCTGATTTTCCAGAGTTGGCCGCCCTGCAGCAGCGCGAAGCACTGCCCCTTGGGCAGGCCGACGATGTGGGAGGGCTCGATCATTGGCACGCTGGACATGCTGATACGGTCCTGCGTGTTGCTGGTGAAATCCGTCGCGCCGCGGATGTCCGAACTGTCGGTCGCGCCGGAGACGATGGTGGTCGTATAGACCTCGACCTTCGGCAATTGCCGGGTCAGCAGTTCGGCGGTGGCCGTCTCCCGGACCCTGAGCATGAACAGGTTGTTGAAGTTGCCGATCACCTGGCCGGCTTTCGCGCGGTTGCCAATGCGGGCTTCAATGTCCGAGAGCGTCTGCGTGTACGCAGTAACTTGCAGGCCGGCGCCGCCACCCTTGTTGATGAGCGGTATGAACTCGTCGCCCATCAACTCATTGAATTCGTCCGCGTGCACGTTGATCGGCACGCGTGTGCCTGCCGATGCACCGGGTAAGCCATCATCGATCCCGTGCTTGTAGATGTGCCCTGCGACGGATACTAGATCCGAGAACATGGAATTGCCGACCGCTGCGGCGACTTCAGCGTCCGAGAGCGCATCCAGGCCCACATAGACCACGGCGCGCTTTCTGATGACTTGCATCCAATCGAAGATCGGGCGCGGATCGGCCAGGTCGGAGTAGTTCGGGGCCAGGAGCTGGGCGATCTTGCCGCTGGTGAGCTTCTCCAGCAGCGGCAGCAACGATGCGACGATCTTGTCGAAGTACGTCTTGTCGTAGCGGACTGCAGAGCGCAGGCCGTCGAGTACCGGGTCGTAGTTGCGCGCCTGGGAAAGGTACTGCTCCAGCGCCACCACGCGCTTCTCGCGCCCGATCATGTTGCGCGGGATGTTCTTCTCATTGAGCTTGGCCTCGATCTGGACGATCACCTCCCAGGCCTTGGGCTCGGTCTTGGCGAAGAAGTGCTGGGCGTACTCGATGAACAGCGCGTCGATGTTGATGACGTGCCGCTGGATCAGCATGTAGTCCGGGCGCTGCCCCAGTTCCACCAAGGCGCGGGCGATGATGTTGACGAAGCGCCATGCGAACTCGCGGAATGCCGCGCTGTTGCCTTCGCCGGAGAGCTGTCCCGCGATGCGTGTCGCCACTTCCGAGATCCGACCGAAGCGACCCACCGCGTTGTAGCGGGCGCTGATTTCCGGCCAGCCCAAATGGAAGATGTAGAACTCACCCTCGCGGCCCACGCGCTTGGCCTCGACGTACATGCGCTTCAGGAGGTCGGCATCGCCCTTGGGGTCGATGACGATGACGACCTCATGCTCGCCGGATGCGTTCTTGCGCCGGATGTCCTGCGTCACGAACAACTCGGCCAGCCGGGTCTTGCCCACGCGGGTGGTGCCCAAGACCAGCGAATGCCCGACGCGCTCGCCCAGCGGCAGGCTGACGTCCACCTCCTCCGGCTCGATGCCGTGCAATCGCGGCAGGCCCCCCACGGGCGGCAACGGCCGAACGGGGTTGAAAGGCACATCCCAGCCTGTGAGCCTCGGCAGGCGTGAAAGCGGAAACGGCGCGAACTCCAACCGTTCTTCCAGACGCCGCGCCAGCCGATAAGCGGGTGTCGGCTCAACGTAGCGGCGAAACTCCGGCCGGTACGTCTGCATCAGCCGATGGGTGTGCTTCTGCTCCCAGAGAAAGCCCCGACCGATGAAGAGCCGCTGCTGGCTGACCGGCACGTCGCGGCTGGTCATCACGTACCGCGGCAGGCGGCGGATGTTGCGCCGATAGCACAGGATCACGCGGGCATCGCGGTAGCGGATGGCACCGTAGGCGCCGAACGCCAGCGCGCTGCCGACGCCCATGCCGGGGCTCAGTGCGAGCGACCACGGGGCCACCAGGGACAGAAACGCGGCACCTGCACACGCTGCGACGGTATATAGCTCCACCGCAGGGCGAAGCAGAACCTCAACCGGCTGTTTGCCCGACATGGCTTCATTGCTCGATGCCGGTGGCCGTGATCAGCGCCGGGTAGTGCCTCAAGCCCAGACGCTCAGCCAGGTCATCGCCCGCCACGGGTGCCAGTGGCACGCCGGGCGCCAGTGCGCGCAGCCGCGCCAAGGTTTGTGCGGTCTCGACATTGACCACCAGGCCGACCGCGCCGCGCTCGTGCAAGGAGCCCGCATGGCGCTGCAGCCAGTCCCGGGAAGCCTTGTCGTCGCCAATGACCACGAACGGCCGCAGGCCCGGTGCCTCGATCACCCGTCGCGCGACGGTGCCGGGCGTGAGCTTGGCGCTGCGCACCGGCAGCATCGCAGCCTCATCCGCGGGTGTCGCGGGAACCTGCGGCATCGGGATGGGCGACCGCGCTGCACCGTTGTCCCGCGGCTGGAGGTTGAGTGCTTCGTAGTACGGCAGCGCCGATGCACCGCCACGGTCCTCGACCACGATCAGCGGCACGCCGGCACGCGAGGCCAGCGGCAGGATCGTCAGCAGCATGAGCAGGCCCTTGAACGTGAGATGGGCCAGATGGGATTTCGTCATGGGGAGGTCTCCTGGCGCGCGGCGGACGCCGCAGTGGTTGAGCGCGCACCCTGCACGCGGGCGAGGTGGCGGGATACGCTGCGCCGGTAGCGGGCGGCCGGCTCACCACCCGCGGGGCGGTGGTAACGGCCGACCGCCACCAGCCAGTCCTCACCGGGGGTGTGCTGTTCTTTCAGAATCTCGGCGGCGATGGCGAGGTTGCGGTACGGGTCAAGCAGGTCGCACGCGGTGCTGTAGCGCTGCTGGTGGTAGCCGAGGTTGATCTGCCCAAGGCCCGCGTCGATGCGCGTATGAGGCGTCGAGCGCATCGCCCGCTGCAAACCCGCGCAGGCGTCGGCTCGGGTCGTGTAGCGGCGCGACTGGCCGGCGACGTTGAGGGACCAAGGCCACGGGACGATGCGCCCGTTGCGTCGGATACCGCTCTCTTGCAGGGCCACGGCGTAGAGCACCGTCGAAGGGATGCCCGCGCGCTGGGCGGCAAGCTGGTAGGCCGGCGGCGGAACCTCCTGGGCATAGACGGTGCTGACGTACAGGCCAGCAGCGACCACCAGTGCGCGCAGCGGCGCCGTCAGGGTTGGCGCTGCCATTGGCCGTTCACCTCGCGTACGACCGCTGGTAAGTCGCCGGGCAGGCCCAGCGACAGCCAGCGGCCGCCGTCGTGGTTGAGCGTGATGCTGCCGCTGCGCACGCGGGCCGGATCGATTTGCGCGCGCTTGGCCCAATCACGGATGCGTGCATCGTCCTGGCGGCTGCCGACCATGTACAGGTCGAACTCGGTACCCGAGGATTGCAGGCGCTGCACGAGCTGTCCGCAGGCCGCGCAGCCGTCCTTGACGAACACCGCCATGCGGCCGCTGCCGCGCACTGCGCCGGCGCTGGGCTTATCGTCAGGCAGGTTCACCCGTTGCATGCCGGGGTTTAAGCGCTGCCAGGCTTCGTCGTAGGCACGTTGATAGGCAAGCAGCTTCTCGACGCGGCGCGCTTCGATTTGCACCTGCAGTTCTGCGTAGCGCCGCCGTTCCTCGTCGGTGCGGGCCTCAATACCCAAGGCGGACAGCGGGTCCAGGTTGGGCGAGTAGATGCCTAGCGGCCCGTCCATCAACTCGCGATAGCGCGTCCATTCCTGCGGTTGCAGGCCCCAGTCGCTTGCTACCTTGTCATCTGGGGTTCGGGCGACCAGCGGACGCTCCTGGCTCTGCGCATTGCGGGCCGGGGCGGTGGCCGGCTGCTGCGCCCAGGCGGGCAACTGGGCGGATGCCAGCAGGAGCGCGAAAAGGATGATCGACGGCTGCATGTCGTGTGCTCCGGTCAGGGAATCGCCACGCGACGGGTCCGATCGCCGGCCAGGAACACGGCGGTGTTGCCCTCGACAGCCCGCAAGCGCCACGGGCCGAGCGCATCACCTGGCAGCAGCACCTGAAGCTGGTCGGGCGTGGAGTCCGCGCTGCTCGGCGCGACGGACACGCTGCGCTGGCCAGCGCGCAATTCGGCGCCGACGACACGGAACGGCAGCGACGGCGGTTCGGGCTTGGCAACGGCCTTGCCCGATGTGCGCCGCCGGGCGGGTGCTGCGGCGCGCGGAACAGGCGCAGCGGTCTGGCGCGCCTTGATCTGCTCGACCTCCGCGCGCAGCGCCTGGAGGTCGTCGGCAGCGGCATAGCCGCTCAGCGTTTTCTCAACTTGGGCAGCGCGTGCTTCCAGGACTTGGCGGGTGTCTTTGAGGTCTGCCGCCGTTGCGACGGCCGGACGCTGCTGGATGGCCTCGATGGTCTCGGCCAGGCCCGTCGCCTGCGCTTCCAGGCGTTGCAGGCGGGAATCGAGCCGCTCCTGGTCGGCTTGGTCGTTCATGGTCTGGTAGCCCAAAGCTACGAAGACGCTGAGGCCGATCAGCCACAGCCACAGAAGGCTCTGCACCACCACGGCGGCGGCCGAGCGCCGGGCAGACCGCGGGGCGTTCATAGCTGGCCTCCCGAAACCGAAGGCTCCACCGGGAACGTCTGCACCGCGTCGGCGGCGGATGGCTCGGATGCAGGTTCGATAGCCGCGCTGTCGGCGGGCCGTTCGAAGCAAATCTGTCGTGCGCGATCATCCGCGTGCAGTTCCCAAGCCGGGCCAGCCAGTGTGAGCAGCGCATCGCGTAAGGTCATGGGGCCGAGGTGCAGGTGCGCCGCCGGCAGCGGCAGGGCATACAGCTCGGTCACCGCGTGCGCCGTCTGGCACAGGCCGTAACCACTGCGCTTGAGCACATGCCGCAGCCCATCGCCGACGGTGGCGCGGGCATCTTCGGGCATGGACACGTCGATGGTCTGCAACAGCAGGTCCCGCTGTGCAGCCGGGGGTGCTAGCTCGACTAGCGTGTAGCGACCGTAACGCACAACGGGGATGTACTCGGGCGTCTCGGGTTCGGGTGCGGCCGAGACTTCCTCGATGACATCAGGCGCGGGTGGCGCAGTCGTCGTCGCGCGCCGAATTGAAAGCTTGGGACTTCAGCAGGCACCTAATCTTTTCATTGGTACAGTCCATGGGTTCTGTCTGCGTCATCTCTTGATGCCGTATGGACGCTTGGCCGGCCTGCCCATATCCGGACCATTGAGGACCCAGACCTTGGCGCCCGTCACCGTCTCCTGGATCTCGCGTCGCCACTTGTAAACCAGGTGTGGCGGCGAAAGCACCAGGGTGCGGCGGTAGCCTTCGGCGTTGAGGACGGCGGCCGTGGCGATGCCGACGGTCGTCTTGCCGCACCCCATCTCGCCATTAACGATCGCGGCGCGTTCGCCACGATCGACCAGCAGCTCGGCGGCGGCATAGACGACTTCGGCCTGGGCCTCAAACAGCTTGCGTTTGAGGCTGGCGACGATGAGCTGGCGGTGCGCCTGTGGCTGGCCGGTATAGACCGGCGGGTTAGCCCGATTGAGAGAGTCCAGCAATTCGTCGCCGAACTCACCGACGAAATCCTGAAGGCTCAGGGTCAGAGGAGAAGGTGCCGCGTCGAGCAGTTCACCCTGCACGGGAGTGGCTTCTGCGGCAGTAGATTCAAGATCGAGGGACATAGTGATGCTCCGAAGAAAAATGGGGCATGCACCACCCCCACAGGGGCAATGGCATGCCCCGTGGTGGGAGAAGAAACGCCGAACCGTCGGCGGTGGAAAGAGGTCAGCGAATGGTCAACACCTCGCCCCGAGTTGGGGAGCCAGGCGTCATGTCCCACGCGCGGATGACGGGAACGAACTTGTCGGTGAAGATGCGGGTCTCGGCGATGGAGCCATCGTCGCGTTCGGTGAATTCCCGCTGGAGCGTCTTGTCCTTGTGGGTGTCCCCCTTGACGACAAGCACACGCCCGGTCTTGGAGCGCACCACGCCGGAGATCGCACCCGCGGCCAACGCCAGGGCAAGATGCCAGTGGGAAAGAGCACGCGCCGGTGGACGCAGCGACTGCTGCGCGGCCCCCAGGTGCGTGTCCAGCGACGGCCAGAGGCCTTGCAACCGGCCAACTTCGTCGGCGAACTGCTCGGGCTCCATCGTCACGCGAAAGAAATGCTCCGGCTCGGCCGGAGTGGCGGGGACGATGTACGGCAGGAACGGCCAATCGCTCGGCAGTTCCTCGGCTTCGACTTCGCCAAGCCCCACCTGCAGCAGCAGATTGCGCATGGCCTTGACGCCATCGAGGGCCTGCTCGCGCTGGCGTGCCCTGCGGCCGAAGATCACCACCTGCTTGAACTGCGTCTCCACCGCTCGGTAGATCCGCAAATCGGTGTAGTGGCGTGTCAGCCAGCCGACCAGCTCCGCGTCGAGCACGTAGCCGGGGACGATGAAGACCAGCACGCCGCCGTACTGCAGCAGCGACAGGGTGCGTTGGTAGAACAGCTTTTCGAGGCGGGCACGGCCCTGGCCTTGATAGCCGATGTTGCCATTGACATCCTTGGATAGGTCGCCATACGGCGGGTTGAGCCAGAGCAGTCCGAACGACTGCTTGGAGACCATTGTGTCCATCAGGTCCGCGTGCAGGCAATGATCGACGAGGCCGCGGGCATGGCGTGCCCGCTCCGCGTCGAACTCGACGGCGAACGCCTTGGTCTGCTCGCGCCCGAGGGCATGGGCGGCTTCGGCGACAGCCACGCCTTCGCCGGCGCAGGGATCGAGGATGCACATCGTCCCGTCGCTGGGCATCAGTGCGTTGAGGGCTCTTTCGAGCGTGGGTTCGTCGGTCGGGTAGTAACCGTTCTTGGCGAAATTGCGGGCGAGCCGCGGGAACATGCGGGCCATGGAAGTCTCCTGGTTGGCGGGAAGGAATGGCGGAAGCACGCCAAGGCGTGCCTCCGCGGGTGGATCAAGCCGCTACCGCTTTCGGCGTCCAAATCTTGGCCGGATAGGGATAGGCGGTGAGTGCGTCACTGCGGATCAGAGAGCCCAGCGCCAGGGTCAGCGCCGGCACGTCGATGGCGAGCCGATGGCCTTCCAACGGCCCAAGGGCGAACGGAAGGCGGGCCAGCATCTCGCGGGTCTGCAGCAGCTCCAGCACGGTTTCGCGCCAGTGGTCGAGTAGCGGCAACGGGCAGGTGTCGCGCACCAGCGTCCACAGGCGGTCAAGCCGGTGGGCGCTGTCGCGTGGCAGCAATGCCAGTGCGCTGGCGTTGGCCTTGTCGGGCTTGACGCAGCGCCGGTCGAACAGCCACACGTTGGAGAGGGAGCCGAACAGCGTGCGCCGGTAGGCCCGCGTGATGCGCTTCTCCAGATGATCGACGTTGCCGATGAACACCGGGACGCTGCCGCCCTGGTCGGTGAGGATGTGGAACTGGTCCAGTCCCTGCTCGTCGCGCCCGAGGGTCAGGCGGGCGAGGAACTGCTGGACGGCGGTGTCGCGCGCCCAGATGGACAGGAAGATCAGGCTGCCCTGGTCGTCGCCGACGCAGGCGTCGGCCATCAGGTCCGGGCATTCGTCGATGTGGAACAGCGTGGTGGATGAAGTGTGTGCGTGCATGGTGGTGTCCTCGATGAAATGAGGGGCAGCACCGCCCGCAGGGGCAGCGAATGCCCCGTTAGGGATGAAGGAATGCGGATCAGGTGTTCGATCCGCTTGGGCGTTCAGAACGTCTGTTCGGTGAACGAGCCGTCGGCCTGATGCTTGACGACCCGGTTGCCAACGTTGCCCTCGCAGTCCTGTTGGACTTCGGTGAACATGCTTTCGGGCACGTCGATCTGGAAATGGCGCAGGACCACTCGGTAGTAGTCCAGGTCGTGGTTGAACGGGTCGCTCTCGTGCAGGTTGCTGTACAAGAAGTCGTCGCTCTCGACCTTCGCGGTATCGTCGATCAGCTCGGCCGGCTTCTCGATAAATAGGAAGAAGTAATTTGCCGGCCGGTCCCAGCCCAGTACGACAGTGATGGGAAAGCCCTTGTGAATGGTGTCGAAGTAGTGCCGACTCATGGTGATGTCCTCGGTGAATCGGAAACAGCACCGCCCCTGAGGTAGGTGCTGCCCCAAGCGGTGGAGAAAAGCCGCGCAAGCGGCGATGACGTGTGCCGGACCTCAATAGTCCGAATCGCAACCGGCCGGGCAATAACCCAGTTCGATTCCGTGCGAGCAATAGCCGTTTTCGGCGTTCCAGTCCTGGGTTTCCTGCCTTTCGGCCGGTGTGGCGTAGTCCCATTCCTGTGCGATCTGCAGCGCCTGTGCGCGATGTTCTTCGGGCAATCGACCAACTTGCGCGTCGATCGCCGAGCTGAAGCGCTCTACGTAGTAGTCGTGAGACAGTCCGCAACCCTTGGTGGCTTGTGCGGCTGCCGTCTCGCAGAGAGCCCGCCACGCGGGTTCATCCAGTGCAGAACGGGGTGTATCGCAAGCGATGGTGGACATGATGGAGACCTCCAGAAGAAAGCCGGGGCCTCTCCGCATAGGGAAAGAACCCCGGCGGGTGGATGAAGAACACCGTGCATGCGGTGTCTGCGATCACGCAGGTTGCAGTTCGGCCTGGCGGCTCCACTCCTGCGTCTTGAAGTTAAGCGCGTAGCCCAGTTCACCCAGGCGGGCGATCTGCGCGCGCAGGGCCCGGCGGTCGATGGTCGAATCCAGCTTGACGGACTCGCCCAGTGGCCAGAGCAGGCCGAACAAAGCGCTGTCGCCCCCTTCGGTGCCGTCGGGAGCAGCCGCCGCAGCGAGCGTCGGTGCGTCCACACCGAAGGGCGTGGTATCGACCAGCGGGTCCGCCGAGGCCTGCACGGGTGCGGGCTTGGCGGGTCTGGAGGCCTTGGCGGGCTTGGCCGGCGTTTCCGCAGGTTGCGTCCCCACCTCTTCATCGAGTGGATCGACTTCCTGGGTGGCGAAGCTGCGGGCCTCATCACGACTCAGTTTGTCGATGCCGTTGAGCGTCATACCATCGAGGTTGGCGCGGACTTCAAACCGCGCGCCGCCCGCGACCGGGTAGGACTTCGCGAAGATGTAGCGAATGACGAAATCCCCGTCGTACTTGCCTTCGGGGTACTGCTCCAACTCCGCGTCTTTAACCGCGAACTCGCCGATGGGGGTGGAAAGACGACCAACCGTGAACGGGCCGTTCTTGCCGCGGATGGTCCGCAACGTGAGCTGGCCCGGAACGACGATGGGTAGGACTGATCTCGTAGGTGCCGATGTGGCTGCCATGATGGTTCTCCTTGACGAATAGGAAAAAGGCAAGGCCCCGTGAGGGGCCATGCCGGATCAGAACGAAGCAGCCAATGCCGGCTCCTGCTCCTCGACTTCAACTTCGGACTCGCGCTCAGCGGGCTCGGCAGATTGGTCGGAAACGGCGTCGGCGGCAGTGTCGATGACGGCTTCGGTCGCGGGTGCGTCCTCCACCGGCGCTGCCTCGGCTTGTGCCTGGCTCGTCGGATAGACCTGGGTGCCATCGATCTTGATCAGACCGATGTGGACCAGCGTCGATTCCAGGCTTGCGGCCGGTTCCCCAGCGTGCTCGCCCTTGGTGCGGATGTACGGATCGATCTTCATGTCGTTGAGACGGAAGGCGATCAGTACCTTGCGATCCCCTTCGATGGCCTGCACGCATCGGCGAACCAGATGCTCGGCTTCAGGGGTGGCGACGATCGTGTCGAAGTACCGATATTCCGGTTCATCGACAGGTCCGGCGAGCGCGGCGATGGAGCACGACAGGAACGGGTCACCATCCTTGGGGGTGATGTCCTTCGGACGGTTGAGGTAGCCGATGCCACGGGTGATCAGCTCGTGCTGCTCGATCGAAGCCAGTTCGGCCCGCTCGATCAGCTCGGCCTTGAGCAGTCGCGCCTTGAGAGACGCGGCGGCCTTGCCTTGGTTCTCGCCCTTGTCACGGATGTACGCATCGCCCCAAAGGTCGCCGAGGCGAAAGCGCACCAGCGGGCGCTGCTTGGGATCGTCAACGCCGATATAGCGCTGAACGAGCTTCTTGGCCTCGGCACCCGAGACCTTGACGTCGAAGTAGCGGTAGCTGGGGTCCCTGGCGGGGCCGACCAGCGCGGCAATGGTGCATGCCAGGAAGGGCTGCGCACGGCGGCCGCCCCTGACGGGCACTTCACGGACACGCTGGATGTAGCCGATGCCCGAGGTGTGGAGGTCGAAATACGATTTCTCGTTCGAAGTGGTGTTCATGGTGAATCTCCATTGGGAAAAGCGGAGACACACCGAGCCCACGCATGCGGGGAAAGGTGCGTAACCCCGCGATGGGTTGATAAGGCGAAAGCATCCACCACCAGGGACTGGTGGCCGCTCGCGGATGGATGCGGTGCGAGCTGGCTTGGTCACGCAGTGGAAACTGCGCCGCAACCTCAAAGACCGATGGTTGCCTGGCATGTCGCTGACAACGTCAGCAGGCATGGGGTCAGCATGGCCGGCCCTCGCGCGCGCGGCAGCAATCAATTGGCATCCGGGTGTTCCCCTTTGTCCACGCAGCCCGGCTCAACGCAAAAAGAAAGCCCCCGGCGCGGGGGCTGCGAGAGTCGAGTGGCGGTTGCCGCGCTATGCGGGAGGCACCACCTCCAGCGACAGATGTGTGGCGGTGGCCGACAGCATCAGGTCGTCTTCGGTGTGCAGGATGCGCGTGAATACGCCGTCCTTCGGGTCGAAGTACTCCGCGAAGTCGTCGCCGCCCAGTTCGGCGCGCGCCAGCTCCCACCAGTCGTCGAACGGATCGGTATCCGGGTTGCAGCCGACGGCATAGGCCAGCAGCTTCACTCGCCCATCCGGGCGGCGTTCTCCCTGCTCGGCGAGGAAGTACACGCCCTGGTCCTTGACCAGGATGACGGGGCACTGGCTGGCGATGGCCTCGGTCAGCACGGGGCGCAGGTCGGAGCCTTTGAATCGCAGTGACATGGTTGAAATCTCCTGTGTGGATAGAGAAAAGGCCCTCCACCCGCCTGGATGGAGAGCCTGTGGGCACATGACCAATGGGCTGAAACGCCGTGGCGGGAGCCACGGGTCAGCCGAAGAACCGCCAGGATTCAGTCCCCGGCGTCATGCCGGCACCGCCTGGCGCTGCCGGGCAGCCTTGGCGTCGATCACGCTCACATCGATCACGCGCCAACGTCCGTCGTCGATAAGTCGCTCCAACACTTCGCCGAGCATGTCGAAATACACCTCGTCATGCCGATCGACCAATTCGCCGTCGCGGTGCAGCTCCACCATGTAGGTGTCGCCACCTCGGTCGTACAGCACCGTCACCCGGCCCTCGAACTTCGCGGTCAAGACCGTGAAGCTGATCGCCGGAGGCGTCTCGATGATCTTGGACGGTGTCGGATCGACCCAGGTGAAATCCCGGGCACCGGCATCGACCAGCATGTGGGTGATACGCCGGAAGCCATCGGGCGCTGGCATTTCCTCCAACTGCTGGATGAGCTGGCCCAGTTCCATGCACTGCGGCTCGGGGATGGGCAGCTTGGCCGGCGCGGAGCCGAGGATGTGCGTCTTGACGGTGTAGGGAATGCCGTCGGACGTCATCTCGGTGCGCTCTTCCGGCGTGTCCGCCCGCAGCCCATCGAAACGGCGCCGTGCGTAGGGTAGGACATGCACCTTGGCGCCTTCGTCGGGGACGGTGGTCACCAGCTTGGAATCGAGCACAGCGAACTCGCTCGGCTTGAGCTTGACGACGATGGCGTCGTCAGTGATTGCGACTACCTTCCCGTCGAAGGGCTGGGGGTCGATGACGAAGCCCAATGTCGAAGACTGCGGCTGATCGTCGAACACGCGGTACTTGAACGACCGCACGTTGCGGGGCACGTGGCCTGCAACAAGCGAAGGCATCATGGATTTGATGAGGGAACGGTCCATGGGAAATCTCCTTGAGGAAGAAACAAGGGATTCCCCGCCCGCAAGGGAGAGGTCCCTTGTGGGTGTGGACGCGGCACGTCCGTGGAAAGCATCGACCAGCACGGTTTCCCGTGCTTGCAGCCTTGAAGGTCTCGGCTGCCTGGGCATGTGTCGGCAACGCCGACGAACATGGGGCAAGAATGGCCCGGGAGTGAGCGGCTCGCCCGCAGGAAACAGCACCCCGTCGCACCCGCTTTCCTGTGCCGTGGGCAAGAAAAAGCCCCTCGAAAGGGGCTTGGGGTCAGGCTTCGTACACGAAGTAGTGTTCGCGCTGACGCGGGAAGAACACGTGCTTCCACGTGTCACCGCTTGTGTTGCCACCGTCGAATACGACCATTTCGTAGTCGTCAATGTCGGTGTCCACCAGATCGGCGCTGTCGATATGGCGCATGTGCAGCGTACCGCTCATGCGTTCGAATACCAGGATCTGGCCGATGGCGTCGTCCTGGCTCATGGCGTCGACGCAGGCTCCAAGCTGATTCTCGAAGTCGGGCGTGGGCAAGATGAGGTCGGGGAACATGAGATTGCTCCTATGGAATTGAACCAGCCCGGCTCCTGGTGGGAGGCGGGCTGGCATGTGGGGGATGAAGGGGAAGGCTTGCGCGTCGTGCATCTGCTAGGTCTCAGCCAGTGGCAGGCCCAGTAGCGCGGGTGCGTCGGCATCTAGGATGAGGATGCGCACATCGGCCTGGCCGGCCAATTCAAGGATGTTTGCCAGGTCGTCAGGCATGCCCTTGTCCCGGTGCTCCTGTCGAAGCTGCTCCGCACTGATGCCCTCGGCATATTCCAGGTTCTTGTCTGTCCAGGGCGTGGAGATCAGCTTGACGCCAATCGCCGGGCTGTACGGAACCCGGAAGGCGATGAAAAGAAAGGCCTCCGGTGTTGCAAGGTCTGCCAGGTTGGCGAGGTACTGGCCGGTTTCTTGGCTGATGTGTGCACTGCTGATTTCCCAGCAGCGGCTGTAATAGCCGGTCTCGAAACTCAACCGCTGCACCACGTCGCGCGCGGCCTCCTCGGAATAGGTGTCACCGATGTGGACCGGGCGGCCGTCGAGGTCGTCGCCATGGATGGCATAGACCACGGCGCCCACCACGCCTTCGCCGTTGATGCCTTCAACAGCATCACATTCGGCGATCAGCTCGTCGCTGATGGCGTCAGTGCCGTTCCTGATCCACGCGAAGTCGCTGGTGACGATGCAGGGGGAAGAAACCAGCGCCCCGTCGGAGAGGTGCTGTTGGCTCGCGTGGATGTTTCGCCACACATGCGGACTTCCGTCCCCGTAGCTGATGCACAGCGTTCGGACGATTTTCAGATTCCAGTAGCCGCGTACAAAGGGATTGGGATTCTGGGTCATGGGATTTCTCCAGATTGAATAATGGAGCCAATTCCCGCCACCGGGAATTGAACCCCGGTGGGTTGAAAGTGGAAAAAGCGTCAGGCGGCACTGATCGATGGCTTTGGGCCAATCGGCGCAGGCTGACGGAAGAAAAATTGAGGGACATGGTCGCGTGGGCGCATGTCCCTCATGGGCAGTGAACAAAAAGACGGTGGTATGCCGGAGACCGGCTCACCAACCGCTGTAGTTCACCAGCAGGTCGGCGATGACCTTGCGGCGTTGCAGATCGAGACCGTCGAAGTCCGACAGTCCTTGGAAGTGGCAGCGCTTGAGCATGGCACCGCCCTCGCGCGCGTTGTAGAAGCTGAACATGGCGGACAGGAGCATGCGTTCTCCGCTGCTCAGGACGCCGAGAGCGTCGTTGGCACGCAGCATGTCGGGACGCAGGTCCCACTTGCTCTTGGCCTGGTTCAGGCCGTCGCGCGTGCCGTCGCCAAACCATTGCGGGCCTGCGATCTCGACGCCACGCTTCCAGGCCTCGAAGAAGGCTTGGGGCGCGGCGGCGAAGTGCTGCTCTTCCCGCATGATCTGATCGACGACTTCCCGTGGCAAAAGCTGGTTCATGACGTGATTCCTCAAGTTGGATCAGGGTGTGGCGAGCTGAGACCAGCCGCCTCTTTCGAGGGCACGTTGAGCCGCGGCATAGCTGCGGAAGTACTGGCAGGATTCCCGCGAAACGGGACCTTCGGTATCGCGCGTGCCGATGTAGTGGCCGGCGGCGCTATGCAGGACTTCGAGCGGCAGGAACTTGCCGCAATGGATCAAGGCCAATTGGCCGAAAGAGGCTTGCTGGGACATGGACGGTCTCCTTGGAGAAGCGGGGCCTTGTCCCTCACGGGATGGCAGCTCCCGCATGCGGTTGAAAAAAAATGCATCGGCGTCACGAGGACGCGCGTCCGCAGACTCGATGCGATGGCGGACTGGCGGGTGGCGCGGAGAGAATCCGCGGCAGCCTGGAAACCCTGGCTGCTGGCATGCTGCTGACGGATCAGCGACACATGCGGGCAGCTTCGTGCGCGAGGCGAGCCGCGTCAGCCGGAAATCGGCATCTGCAACAGCCCCGATTGGCGAACGCGGAAAAAAGAAAGCCCCGCAGCAAATGCGGGGCTGTCAGGAGGATAAGGCGAAGCTGGGTCAGCGAGTCTTGTCGCCCAGCACATGCTGCTTCCACAGGGCGAATGCCTCGTCCGGTCCCAGCTCTGCGAGGATGACGATGGGCTGGCCCTGACGGGCGCGCAGCGATGCGAAATACGCCGGCCGGTCTGCGATGGCTTTGAGCTTGATGCCCTTGAGGAACAGCAGCTTGCCGTCCTTGATGAAAAGCACCTTGTTGCCGACGTCGCGGTTGAACGCGGTACGCAGCTTGCGCTCGGCGTGCATGGCATCGGCCAGTTGGTCGACGAGGAAGTCGAGCGTGATATCGATGATCAGCGGTTCTTCATCCTCTCGATCGATGTCGAGCGAGGCCGGCGGCAGGCTCTTGGCGAATTCCTCCGCCTGGGCCAGCAGCGCGGCCAGGCCTTGCAGCGCACGCACGAACGTCGAGCCGCCGTGCCCGTCGTTGCGGGCCTCGGCGATGGGAATGCCGTCGAATTCGACGATGGCGGTGAAGCACAGCGTTTCCTCGCTGGCGAATTCGGCCACCTTGAAATTGTTCAGCGTGATGCGGTCTTGTTGGGTAATGGTTTCCATGGGAAGTCCTGAGTATCGACCGGGTGATGACGCGCCCCTGGCGGGACGCGGCATTCGTCCCGTGGGTTGGAGAAAGGAGGCATCGGTGCCCCGGTGGGCAGCGTTCGCCGATGGATGCCTGGGCGAACTGGCGGGTGGCGCGGGTGGAACCCACGGCAGCCTGGACACCCTGGCTGCTGGCTGCTGCCGACACGTCGGCAATGCAGGAGGAAGAATGGCGTGGCCGGTTGGCGGCGTCGTGCATCAATCCGATGCGCTCGATCCCGTCTTTTGCAGACACTGCACCAGCCGCTGACCCAGCCACGCGACGCAGGGCACGGCCATGGAATTGCCGATGGCCTTGTAGCGCGGGGCGTCTGCGGCAGGCTTGCCGCGATAAGGGACCAGGGTGTAGTTGTCGGGCATGCCTTGCAGAAGTTCGCATTCCACGGGCATCAACCGCCGCACGCGCCAATGCGACCAGTCTCCCGGGCCGGGGTCATTCCAGTCGTACCGGAAATGCGCCTCGAAGTCGGGAGCCAGCACATGGGGCTTGTCCGCGCCGCCGCCCAGCTCAGCGGCAAGACCATGCTGCCGTCCCCGCAGGGCAACGCAGGCCACCATCGGCACCCCGTAGCCCGGCTTGCCGTTGGACAGGACGGTGCAAGCCACCTGTCCGTGGCCGGACTCGAAGCGCACTTTGCCGCGATTGTTCTGCGCGAAGGCGATGGCGGGAACGACACCGGCGTTCGCATGGCTGTTGCGATGTCCGCCAGCACGTAGCGTCGGCGTCAGATCCATCGTGGCATCCGCGCCGCTGCCCTGGGCGGTGAAGGCGATGATCGGCACACCTTTGCCCGTACCGTCCTCGCTGCTGCCCTTGCCGCCGTTGGCGGTGTCGAGGGTGTGGCTGATGCTGCCGGCGAACGACTGCACCATGAACGTCTCGGTGCGGATGTCGTGCTTGGGGCCTGCGGCCATCAGGCATGCGGCCACATCGACGGGGCCGGTGCCGCCACTGAATCCGAACGTCGTCGTGACCTTGCCGTAGGGCTGCTTCAGTCCAGCAAATCCTGCGTATCCGCCTGCTGCTTCAGTACCAGATCCAGCAACACGGGCAGCTCCTTGCCACGGCGCGCTGCCCGCAGAAGAATCCCCGTGCAGGCCTGCACGCTCAAAAAGTACTTCGACGGGATCGAGGCCATCTCCACTACTTGCCACAAGAAACACACGCTTGCGGCGTTGGGCGACGCCGAAATATTGAGCGTCGAGCACGCGCCAGGCGATGCGGCGCCGGGGTCCAGACACACAACCTGCGTGCGCCCATTCTTGCCCTGGCGGTTCGAGCGCACGGCTTTCTCCGGCCAGTGCTCCCAGGAAATGCCCGAAGGCGTTGCTGCGGTCGTTGAGGACGCCGGGGACGTTTTCCCAGACGAGCGTGGCCGACATGCGGCCGTCTTGGTAGCGGGTTTGGTCGATGGCATTAGCTAACTCCACATAAGCAAGGGTCAAGGCTCCGCGCGGGTCATCCAGTCCCCTGCGTGCACCGGCAACGCTGAACGACTGGCACGGCGTGCCGCCGACCAGGATGTCGGGGGCCGGCACAGTGCCGGCGCGAACCTGGTCGGCGATCGAGGTCATGTCGCCTAGGTTGGGCACGCGCGGATAGTGGTGGGCGAGCACGGCGCTCGGGAACGGTTCGATCTCGGCGAACCACGCGGCTTCGAGGCCGAGCGGCTGCCATGCCAGGCTCACTGCCTCGATGCCGCTGCACACACTGCCGTACAGCAGTGGCGCGCAAGGTTGAGGGTGCATGTCGTCTCTCCTGTTCGTGTGGCCCAGGCCAATGGCCGGACCGGGACGTTGATAGGCAGGAGAAAGGCGCCGAAGGCCCTGCGGCCTTCGGCTCGGGAGGAAAGAAAAACCACCCGTGGGCTTATTGGCAGGCCCGGTCGTCGCTAGAACCGTCTGCTCATCAAGCAATCACACCCGGCCCATGTCGTGGCTGGGGCCGGCATCGTCTGGCGCACATCCGCGCACAAAGGGAGCCCGTTTTTGCACCGGTGGGCACCGGCACCGATTACCGCTGACCACGAAGGGTCTCCCGATGGCTCGTGCAGCCTGGCAAGCCATCGGGAGACCCTTCGCAGAGGGCGGAAGAAACGCAGATCAACAGAACGCGCGTGGTGCGGCTCGCGGAGAAGCTACCTTCAGGTCCCGCGGCCGGGGACGGCTGGGCGGGACGCGCACACGGATCAAGAAGGCGTTGCGCGCTGGGCGTCCCGCAGGGCATGCGGGACACGGGCCACGCCGCCTAAGGCGGGCACGGCTCACGGGGAATGGGGTCGATCAGGAGCCTTTGCGGCCGCTACGGCGCGGGCGCGAGGCGCCGCGCTTGGAGCTGCCGGATTCGACCGGCAGCGTGCCTTTGCAGTCCGGGTAGCGGTTGCATGACCAGAACGGGCCGCTCTTGCCGCTGCGCTGGCGCGTGGGTGCGCCGCACTGCGGGCATGCCGGCCCTTGGGGAGCCTTGATGGACAGGGACGCGCTGCCGTATTGCGCGATCAACTGCGAAATCCACGCGGCCTGCTTGCCGATGAACACGTCCAGCGTGAGCTGGCCGGCTTCGATCATGTCGAGCGCCTGTTCCCAGACGGCGGTGGTGCCGGGGTCGGCAATCGCCGCAGGCACGGCATCGATCAAAGTGAAAGCCGCATCCGAGGCGCGGATGGCGCGCCCCTTCTTGACGAGGTAGCCTCGGGCGATCAGGCCGCCGATGATGTTGGCCCGCGTCGCTTCGGTGCCGATGCCGACCGTATCCTTGAGCTTCTGCTTCAGGCGGGGGTCGGACACCAGCTTGGCGACGCCTTTCATGGACTTGACCAACTCGCCTTGCGTGTACGGTTTAGGCGGCAGCGTCTTGAGCGCTTTCAGATCGACGTCGGCCACCTGACATGCCAGGCCATCGCGCAGCGCCGGTAGCACCTGGGCGCGGGCCGCAGTATCGCCATCGCCATCGCCGTCTTCGGACTGCGACTCGGCCAGCACCTGGCGCCAGCCCGGGATGACAACCTGCTTGCCCGTGGCCGCCAGGTTCTGTCCCCCGCACGAGAGCTTGGCCACAGTACGGTCGAACTCGTGGTGCGGGAGGAACTGCGCCAGATAATGCGCCCGGATGAGCCTGTACACGGCCAGTTCCTTCTCGCTCATGGCGGAGAGGTTCGCCGGTTCGAGCGTCGGGATGATGCCGTGGTGGGCCGTGACCTTGCCATCGTTCCAGGCGCGCGAGCGCTGCGAACGGTCGAGCTGGCCCATGATTGAGCGCAGCGAGGGATCGGTCTTGAGCAGACTGTCGAGAACGGTGGGCACTTCGGCACACATGCTCTCCGGCAGGTAACCGGAGTCCGAGCGGGGGTACGTCGTGGCCTTGTGCGTCTCGTACAGGGCTTGGGCGATCTCCAGGGTTTCCTGTACGTCCAGTCCGAGCTGCTTGGAACACACTTCCTGCAAGGTGCCCAGGTCAAACGGCAGCGGCGGGCCTTCGCGCACACGCTCGGTCTCGACCGATACCACCTGGGCGCTGCCGGCAGTGCGGATCTGCTGCATGGCCTGCTGCGCGACCGGCTGCTGCAGGCAGCGGCCGGCGTCGTCGGTGCAGGCGTCGGGGGCAACCCATTGCGCGACGAAAGTGGAGCCGTCTGCGAACAGGGACACGGCGATGGCCCAGTACGGTACGGACACGAAGCGCGCGATCTCGCGGTCGCGGTCCACAACGAACTTGAGCGTCGGGGTCTGTACGCGGCCGACCGACAACACGCCGTCGTAACCCGCCTGTCGCCCCAGCACTGTGAACAGCCGGCTCAGATTCATACCCACGAGCCAATCCGCACGGGAGCGCGCCAAGGCCGAGTGGTACATTGGCAGCGTCTCGGCCGAGGACCGCAGCTTGCCGAGGGCGGCGCGGATCGACGCATCGTTCAGCGCCGACAACCACAGCCGCTCGATTGGCCCGCGGTAGCCGCACAGGTCGATGATTTCGCGAGCGATCAACTCGCCCTCGCGGTCGGCATCGGTGGCGATGACAAGCTGGGTCGCCTTCGCCAGGAGCGCTTTGACGACCTTGAATTGCGTGGCAGTCTTCGGTTTGACCTCGACCCGCCAATGCTGGGGAATGATGGGCAACTGCTCGATGGACCAGCGCTTGAGCTGCTCGTCGTAGGCTTCCGGTGCTGCTGCCTCTACGAGATGGCCGATGCACCAGGTGACCGTGACGCCGGAACCGTTGAGGCAGCCTTCACCGCGTTGCGTGGCGCCGAGAATTCGGCCGATGTCTTTGCCCTGGGAGGGCTTCTCGCACAAGAACAGCCGCATATCCGTCCATCCGATTCCCGTGGTTCATGAGTTGCTGGGATCGAGGATGCCGAGCGCCGTCGAGGGCGGCAGCAAACAAGCCGCATGCGGCGGCGACCGCTTTCACGCCGATGAAATGGCGTGTGCGGGGAAGGCGCGTGGCCGAAAGTGTGCGGGCCGATAGCCGCGATTTCCGGGAGCGCGTGGAACTCGGTGGACGTTGGTGGAGCTATCCCCTGGGGATAGTTCGCAGCGCATGGAGGGCGGCGAAGCACTGCGGCAACCGCCCTCCATGTCGGGTCACTTCCTGCGCTTCGTTTCCTTCGGTGTAGCCGGTTCCGGGGTGGCCTGGGGCTTCGGCTCTGCCTCCTGTGGCTTCGGACTGAGGGCCACGGACTCGATGCGGTACGGCAGGATGCCGACACTGCGCGCGTTGACCTGCCAGGTCTCGCGTGGCTGATCTTCGTTGTCCGTCCAGGGGTCGCGCTCCATGCGGCCGACGACCAGCACGCGCATGCCCTTCTGGTAGAGCTGCTGCCAGCGGTCGGCGTCGTGGTGCCAGAGTTCCACCGGCGCCCAGAAGCCGCCGCGGTCCTCGAACTCGCCGCCCTTGGTGGGGACGGGGTTGTCGAAGTACACGTTCAGCCGGAGCAGCCGGCGAGGATCGTCATTGCCGTTGGGGAATTCGCGGTACTCGGGGGGCGAGCCGATGTTGCCCTCGCCGATGAATTGTGTGCTCATGGTGCAATCTCCGTGGTGGTTGAAATACCCGTGCCTCGTTGGGCTCGGGCGCGTGCTCGGATGGCTGGCGCAATCACCGATCGCGCACTGCGGCAGGGACGGACGCGAGCCGGCGCAGGTAGGTGTTGTCTGCCTGCGCGGCCTTGCTGGCGCATTCCTGCGCTTGCCTGCCAAGGGTGTGCAGCAGGCTGATCTGCATGTTCAACGTGATGCGCTGCAGTTCGATCGCGTGCAGGTCGTGCAGCAGGTTGACCGGCGTGCTGGTCGTGGCGATCAGCTCCTGCCACAGGACCACGCCCATGGCCGATCGGTCGTGCTTGCGCCAGCGTAGAAAGGTCGTGCCTGCGCCAGTGGTCTGCTGAGCCAGCTCGACGGGAAGCAGGTGGAAGGGATGCCCGCACGCCTGTGGCAGCACCTGTCGCTGCGCCAGGGCAATCAATTCGTCGCGCATGGCGAAGCACTGGCTGGCCCAGCCCTCGAAGTCCCCTTTACCTTTAAAAGGCTTTAAAAGGCCTTTTAGAGAGGCCGCGTGTTCCAGCCGCATGAAGGCTGGCTGTTCCAGACCACGGAAGTAGCGCGGTTCGCGGTTCGGGTCGCTCATGCCTGTTCGTCCTCGCCGGTGCTGGCCTCAGCCGGATCGGCGGCAGTGCCTTCGTTGGTGGGAGGAGCGGCTGCGGCAGCGCTATCACCGCGCTGTTGCAGCCCGCGGCGTGCGATGGGCGGCGCAAACTTCGAGCGGCGCATGCCTTCGAGCACGTCCTGCGGCAGTTCGCCGAACTTCTCCAATGCTGCCCGAGCTGCGGCGTTCTTGGCCGCGAAGTCGTCGCGGGTGCAGCCCGAGTAGCGGTATTGCTGGGCCAGGCTGAACAGGCTGCGCAGCGCGTGGGCACCTTCGTTGAGCCAGCGCTCCAATGTCGAGCGATCGATCAGTGCGGTGTGATGGGCGAGGATAAGCTTGCGGGCGATGTCGTCGTAGTCGGCCAGAAGATAGACGGCGGCAAAGCCGAGCTGCGCGTTCACGAACAAGGGGAGCTTCACCGGCTGCACGTTGAGGTTCTCGCCCAGGCTCAACGCCGCAGGCACGCCGGCCAGTGCCTGGTCCACCTGCTCGCGCAGCGATTGCAGCGTGGTCTTGGTCTGGTCGAGCTTTTCCTCAATGCGCAACATCCACCAGTCGCTGTACGGGTCGTCCTGTTCCGAGCCGCGCTTCATCTTGTTCATCACGGCGATGTAGCCGTTCAGGCCGACAATGCCGGGTCGCCCCTCGGCGGCGGCGCGGCCATGCCAGATGCGCGAGGCGTGGTGGGTGTGAAGCGTCAGCGACATCGCGCTGCGCAAAGAGCCGAGATTGAGTTGCAGAGGTTCGTTGGTTGCCATGGTGTCCGCTCGCTTGGGAAAAGGAGCGGTCAGGATCGGCACGCAGCGGAAGGCAGTCAGTCAACAAACCGAAATGAACCAGTCCCCGGTTGTCCTGGCAACGGTGGCCTCTGGCACGAGCTATCCCCAGGGGATAGCTCCATCAAACGGCATGGAGCGCTGCTCGCGCGGATGGTGCGGGCCGCTCATGAAACCGACGCCATTACGGGCCCGTGGGCGGGAGTACCAGGCCGCGCCGGTCGGCGTTACACCTTGTAGTACATCTATCCCCTGGGGATAGCTCTACTGACGGCCATCGACGTCTGCTTCACGCCCTTGTCGCTCGTCGCGCTCAGCTACTGCGCAGAAGGTCGCGCAGCCGGTCGATGTGCTGCCGGGCTACCTCGGGTGGAACCACATTGCGCGGTGGCTCAGGCGGTGAATCTCGTGCAGGGGCAGGTGGCGGTGTTGACCCGGCCTGCTTGGCCCAGGCGTTGAACTCGCCACGGATGGCGCGTTGGATGATGCCGAACAGGTAGCCTGCCGGGTTGCGGATGGTGCTGCCGCGACAGCGATCCGCCCATTCGTCCAGCACGGCCTGGCGTAGCGGGGCATCGACCTGCTGCAATGCCACCATGGCGCCGGCCTGCTGCTCTTCCTTCAAGCCGAGGAAGCGATCAGGCAGACGAACTCCCGGCATCGCGCGCACCTGCCCACGCTCACGCGCGGTAGTACGTACTTCATTAATACGACTACTACGTACAGTACGGTCCTGCTTCGGATTCCGAAGAGTGCCGTCTGACGCGGGTTTCGGCCCTGCTTCGGAATCCGAAGAGGGGTCATCAGAATTCCGAAGAAGGCTCGGCGCCCCTTCTTCGGAATCGTGAACCCTATCCTCCTGTGGATAACTCTCCTGCGACCCAATGCCCTGGTTGGCGAGGCGTTCGGCAAGGACCTGCAGCCGCGAGGGCAACGTGCGGCCGGAGAGCAACGGGTCTTCGGCGATCTCCTTGAGGGTGTGCAAGCCCACGACCTGAACGGCCCTGGCCGAATGGCCCAGGGCCTGGCTGACGAGCTCCAAGTAGTCCGGGTCGAGCTGCATCGCCTCGAAAGGCGTCAGGGGCTCATCGTGCAGGACGTAGAGGTTGCCGAGGATGCGCCCGGTCTTGGGGTCACGCCTGCGGCGCACGAGACTCAACCAGCGAGTCAGGCGCAACAGCGTCAGCGCCCGTGCCACGGTCTCGTGAGAGGCCTGTCCGGCGCAGGGCATTGACGCGAGCCACGGGCGAAGTTGCTCATACGTCGGAAACGCCGTGACCCCATCCTCGTTGAGCATCATCCGAAAGACTTGCCAGGCATTGCGTTCCAGCGGCGTCAGGCGTCGGTCCAGGAACAGCCGTCGCGGCACGCTCTCGTGCCGATTGCCGCTGAACAGAAAACCGTCGCCGGTTGCGGAGACAGGAGATGTTGCGGATGCGGGAGCTGGCGCGGACGCGGGCGGGCGAGGTTTCGGTGCAAGGTCTTTCAGCGCGCTGTCGAACAGATCAGCGAGGGCGACCGGGCCTTGGCGTGGTGCTCGTGGTGCAGCGTCGTCCACGGCCATGACTCAACCCAATCCCTGATCGATCCAGTTCTTGATCGCAGCCCAGACCACCGACAGCGGCAGTTCCATGCCTTCGGCGAGGTCCATTGCCGCATCAAGAACCGAGGTCTCATCCTCCAGCTCGACATTCCTGCTGCTGGTCACGGCCTTCCAGCGTCGCCACAGCTCGGTGTCCTGCTCCTCGTCCAGAACCGGATGGCGCCCCTTGCGTTTGGGCAGGCCGAGAACTTCACGCCGTAGCGCGACTTCCTGGTGCGTCAGCCCATAAAAACGGCTCGCCATTTCCGTACTGGCCCCCAGGCGCAACATGCGATCGACGGTGGCGATCTCCTTCTCCACGTCCTGCGCCTGTTTGAGCAATCGCCGGAGCACTTCCCGGTTCACCGAGACAGAGCACCACGAGACGCTGGCATTGGCCAGTACGCTGATCAGCGCCGGATGCTTGAGCGCATCCAATTCTTCCTCACCGAATCCCATCGCCTTGCAGCGGCGCAGTTGCCCGTTGCGCAGATCGTAGAGCGCCTGCGCGATGACGGCCTGGTTGAGTGGGTTCGGTGCGGACATGCGGGCCTCCCTCGCTCAGGTCCCAGGACCGAGAGCGCCGGCTTCCAGATCCAGCAGGCGCCGGGCCAGCCGCAGCAGACGAAACAGCTTGACCAGCGCGGTGTCGCTCAATCGCCGGGCCCCGTCGGCATGACGTTGGCCTTGGCCGTGCAACAGCGCTGGCAGGTCGGTGACGAAGTGCCCGCCGTCCAAGCCCACGTCGGCCGACTGCTGACCGGCCAGGGAAACCAGCAGCGCGAGCACGGCACGTGCGAGCGGCGACGAAACCTGGGTCGGGGCACGACACGCGAACCCGATGCCATCTGAACGATCCTCGACACACGCGTCCAGGTCGACCTCGCCCGCGATCTCGCGCGCGAACTGCGCGATGTGGACGCGCAGGCGGCCGGGTGCGTCGAGACCTGGGTCGATATGCCAGATGTCCGAGATGGGATAGAGGCCACCGGCCTGCACGGGAATCGACTGCAGCACGTTGGCCGAGAAGTCGGGCGGAAGCGCATCGCCCAACTGGTCGGCGACCATGCGCTGGATGGACTGGAGCCGCTGCGTCGTGGGTGCCGGAGAGACGATGTGCTCGTCAAGTAGATCGCCAGCCGCTGCCGCAGGGGTGGCTGCGGATGCCTCACGCGGGGCCGCATCGTCCTGGGGCCTTGTCGGCGCGGCGGCAGAGTGGCCTGCAGAATGTGCTGCTGTGGCGGGGGACGGTGCCGGTTCAATCGGCGGCCGTGCGATGGCCCCAGGCTCAGGCAATGCCGGCGGCGCCGATGGCGGGGTTGGGTCGCTGACCAGGGCGCGGTGGCGGCTCTCGGATTCGGTCAGGTCCAGGGCAAGCACGTCGTAGTCGATGCCCAGCAGCTCGGACATCTGACCGATCAACTCGTCCTGCACACGCTGCGGCGAGAACTCGTCGGCCTGGGTATCGAACTGCGACAGCACTTCTTGGAAGAAACTGTCGAAGTCGAGCGGCAGGGAGCGGCCCTTGGCATAGTGCTCCCACGTGCGCTCACTGGCCTTGCGCATGACCGACAGCCGCTCGACCTGGTGGCGACCGAGGCCACCATACAGCACGGTCGGGATCGCAGGCAGCAGGTAGCGCACCGCATCGGCCATGCGGCTGATGTGTGACTGCTGCACGGGGAAGCCGTCGGCGCCCAAGCGACGGGCCAGCTCGGACTGGCTCAAGGTCGTGCTGCTTTCCGCTTCATAGAACTCGCGCGCCTTCTCGACGCCGAGGGCGCGCTCGATGAACGTCAAGCCGCCACGCAGTTCGTTCTCGGCGAGGTGCCCGGTCAGCGCGACGATCTCCCCGCGCGCAGGCCACGGCCGGAACAGGCACGATATGCGGAAGAAGCGCTCGTCCTTCGTTTCTGTCCAGAGTTCGCGCAGGATCGCCAGCCTGGTGTTGCCGCCGTTGCGGATGATGTAGTGCGCCTCGCCAGGACGGCGTGTGATGGCTGGCGCCGCATCCAGGCCGCGCTCGCGGATGGAGGCCTTGATTTCATCGTAGGCCGAGTTGCGCTTTTTGCGGGGATCGTGGTCGTAGGGCCGCAACTGGTCCAGCGTCACGACCATCGGCGTGTCGGCGATGGGGTCACTCAAAGCCGTGGCCGATGGCCCACTGCGCTCGAACCCGGCGGCAAGCAGCTTGCCGGCCATGTCCTGGGAGGTCATCTCAGCCATGGCCGCATCCCTCGGCGTTGGCGGGCCGGGCCATGCGGGCCTCGCGCTCGGCTCGGCGGATCTGCGCACGGGCATTGAGGTCTGCCCGGTAATCGCTCGCTGTCGAGCTGGTGTAGATGGCGGCGCAGCCGGTCTTGGTGAATTTGAGGTGTCCACCCCGAGTACGTTTGACGTGCCAGCCTTCGCTCACCGCAAACTCGATCAGGGCGCGCAGTCGCTTGTGGCCACGGGACAGTTCATGTGCGCTCGCCACGGGACCTCCCGGTTTCAATAGAACGTGGAGGACGGCCGGACACGCGGGCGAATCTGTCTTGCCACTGCGGGAACAGTTCGCCGGCGAGCGTGCGCATGGTGTCGAGCGCAGCGGGCGCAACTCTGCCTGGTGGCTGTCGATACTCGACGCGATGCACCGGCATGCCGCGGGTTGCAGCGCGCGGATAGGCTTCGATGGCCGGCACGTCGGTGCCCAGCACGCGGATGCCCGTGTGATCCTGAAATAGGTCGTGCAGCGCCTGCTGGATCATGCGTGCGTTGGCGGACACGGGGTGGGCACGATTGATGAGTAGGTGCAGCGGTGGCGGTTCGATGCCAAGGTGCCGATACGGCGCGATGTCCTCCAGCAACTGCATGGTGCCGCGCCGCAGTTCGCGGGCCGCAAGGATTTCCGGGGTCACGGGTGACAGCGCCAGGCCGGAGGCGAGCACCGCCATCTCCAACAGCACCGAGCGCGCGCCTTGGGTGTCGATTAGCACCAGGTCATAGAGCGGCGCCAGCGCCGGCAGCAGGTGGCGCAACCGCAGGCGCCCGTCTGGCGCGTGCAGCAGCAAGGTGTTCAGTTCACCCCGGTGGTCGTTCGAGAGCACCAGGTCCAGGCCCGCGATGATGGTGCGGGACACGAGCTGGTCGAGACCGCGCTCGTTGAACGCCAGCAGCTCATAGATGCCGCCGGGCGCGCGGTGAGCCAGATCGTAGTAGGAGGACAAGGTGGGCTGCACGTCGAGATCGAGCAGCAGCACGCGCAGCCCCGCGTCCGCGGCGAGCCCGCCGAGGTTGGCGGCCGTGGTCGTCTTGCCGACGCCACCTTTCGTTGAAATGATGGATACGACCTGCATGGCGCTCTCCGTTTGGCGATGGGAAGTCCGAGGGGGAGCGAGTCAGGTGCGGTTGTTAAGGCGTTCGGCGATCCACTGATCGATCTCGACCGAATCGCCACGCTGCGCACGATCGCCAACATTTGGCGACAGGAACATCAGAATCGCAATGCGCAGGCCATCGCCGATCAGTGCGCGAGGCTGTACGACAAGTTCGTCGGCTTCGTGGAGGATCTCGAAGACGTCGGTGACCGGCTGGACAAGGCACAGCGGGCTTATCAGTCAGCGCATGGCAAGCTGAGTTCGGGGCGCGGCAATCTGATCGGGCAGCTCGACAAGGTACGGGCATTGGGCGTGAAACCGACCAAGTCCCTGCCAGCGGGTCTGCTCGACGGCACGTCCGATGACGACGGGCCGGAAGGGATGGCGGCACTCGCCTGAACCGCCATCCGGACGGGCGATGCCTGCGGAATCGCCGTCGGGGGCGGGCTGGCCGTGGTCCGCTTCTGCATAATTTTCGTTCCGGAATTCCGTGTCGAAGTGTTTCGCACGCGATCACGTTCGCATCTTCTCTCCGGATGGGGCGCCGTTTGAGGCCGGATGCTGATATGTTCCCCGCCGGTGCGAGTGCAAATCCTTTCGCATACGTGCTGCTGCGAAATATTCATATAAACAACAACAGACTAAGAACAAAAGCATGCTCGAACTTGCGAAAGACAATCTGCATTTCGTGATAGGTGCCGTCCTGGTGCTGCTCGCGATCCAGTTCATCGTGCGGTTCTTCATTCCCGCATGTGTCGTCGGCAGCCGGCTGAACAAGACGGTCAGGTCCCTCAAATCGATCAGAGCCGAGCACGACGGGGTGTGGATCACCGATCTCGATCGGTTGCAGCAGGACTGCATGACCGACGAGGCGCTGAAGCATTGCTGGAGCGAGTTCGCGGAAACCTTGCATCCGCAGAAGCAGATAGACGAATTCGGCACGGAGCGGGTCGTGCGCTGGCGTGCCACGGCGCGTGCTGAGGCCTTCTTTTCCGAGCAGGCCCTGATCGAGACGCCTCTGCGTACCGAGTATTTCAAGCATCTGCCGGGCATCCTGACCGGTATCGGGATCATTGGCACCTTTTCGGGGCTGATCTTCGGGCTCATGGATTTCCAGATCAGCGAGGACGCGAATCTGGTCCGTGCGAGCCTCGCCTCGCTGGTGCAGAAGGTGGGGCACGCCTTCGTCGTGTCCTGCAGCGCGATCGTTCTGGCGATGCTCGCGACGTGGATCGAAAAATTGACGGTGACCCGTCGGTACAAGCAGGTCGAGGACCTTTGCCAGCTTGTTGACGGCTTCTTCGACGCCGGCGCGGGTGAGGAATACCTTGCCCGGCTTGTTGCCGCTGCCGAGGAGTCAGCCACGCAGTCCGCGCAGATGAAGGATTCGCTGGTCACCGACCTGAAGCAGCTGCTGTCGGAAGTCGCCGATCGCCAGATCGCCGCCGCGGCCTCGAACAATCAGCAGCTTTCGTCCGCTGTCGTCGGTGCGATCAATGAAAGTCTCAAGGAGCCCATGGCGCAGCTGAGTGCGGGCATGAGTTCAGTCGCACGTGATCAAGGCACGGCGATCAACAACCTGCTGACGGATGTGCTCGCGGGTTTCACGACGAAGATGGACGAGATGTTCGGCGCGCAGATGCGAGGTATGAATGACGCGCTGCTGCAGACTTCAGCCGCGATCCAGGCTGCGGCGGGAAAATTCGACCAGCTTGCAGTCAATCTTGAGACTGCAGGGCAGGGCGCCGCCGAGGCGATGCACGAGCGCCTCGAGACGATGATGTCGTCCATGGAACTTCGTCAGCAGGCCATGAATGACCGTATGGCTACATTTGTGGAAGAGCTCAAGAGCAGTATGGAAAGCTCGCAGACGGCATCCGCGGAACGCGTCCAGTCGCTTCTCGCCGATCTAGGTGCGCAGGTGGCGTCGGCTGTCTCGCTGATACAGGACGGTGCGCGGAACAGCAGTGTGGAGCAGGCGGCAAAGCTGCAGGACCTTGGCAGCCGGATGTCGGAATTTCTGGGCAGCATGGAAGACACGCTGTCACAAGGTCAGGCCCAGGCTGCTGCGGGGCTCGAAAGCATGCTCGCCAGACTGGGAGATCAGACCGGGCAGTTGATTGCCGGCATGGATGCCCGCCATGAAGCATCGGCCCGGGCGCAGCAGGAAGTCTCGGCGTCGTTCGCCATGGAAACGCAGACGCTCGTTGCCCGACTTGGGCAGCAGGTTGAGGCGCTGACAGCACGGGTGCAGGACGCCTCGACCTCGATGAAGTCCGCGATCGCCGAACTTTCACGTGCCAGTTCGGAAGGCATTGCAAGCATGAACCGCGGTGCCGAACTGTTGAGCGGTTCCGCGACGCGTTTTGGTGGAGCGCTTGAGTCACTGTCGAATTGCAGTGATGGCGTCATTGAGGCGAGCAAAGGCTTGTCGGACTCCGCGGGCAAGCTGCAAGCCATTGTTGCCTTGAGCAACCAGGCTCTGGCTGGGCATCAGACAGCGCAGCAGGGCTTCCAGACCATGATTGCCGAACTTCGCCAGACGGTGGAGAACGCCAGCCGCGATGCGAAACTGACGTCGGATCTGGTTGCACAGCTTGAGTCGGCCGCGGATGCGGTGGCTGATGTTGAGGAGGAAGCGGAGGCTTATCTGAAGTCGGTCAGCAAGGTTCTTGGCGACGCACATGCCGCGTTTGCAAGTTCGATCAAGACGACGCTAAAGGACAGCAACAGCCATTTCCACGTTGAGCTGGGCAAGGCGGTGGATATGTTGCGCGGCGCCATTCTGGACCTCGGCGATGCACTTGAAGCCGTGCCGTCCCGTGGTTGATGAATCATGATCGGCATTCGTACGGCAATCCGTCAGAAGCACAGGGACGACGGCGAGAAGCCGTTCTGGATATCGTTTTCGGACCTGATGTCGGCACTGATGGTGCTTTTTCTGGTTGCGATGACGGTCGCCCTGCTGGCCATCACGAACCAGATATCCGTGGTGGAAGACCGAAAGGCCGAGCGCGAGAAGGAAATCGACTCACTGATGGCCCGGATCGCCGAGATCGTTCGGGACTTTCCCGGTGTGACGGTTCGCGGGCGCTCGGTCGATTTCGGCGATCGCGCGCGCTTTGATACCAATAGTCATGTGCTGCACCCGGATCAGGCAGTCCTGCTGCGAGCCCTGGTGCCCAAGTTGCTGGAGGTTGCGCGCGATCCTCTGGGTGAGAAGTGGATCAAGCGGGTGATCGTCGAAGGGTTTGCGGATCAGCGAGGGACCTATCTTCACAATCTGAACCTGAGCATGCAGCGGTCGCAGCGCGTGCTTTGTGTGCTGCTCGCGCGGCCGGCAGCCGGTGCGGAACCGCTCGCCGATGCTGACCTGTTGAAGATTCGCGAGCTGTTTCTGGTGGGCGGATCATCGTTCAATGGCCTGAAAGAAAGCCTGGAGGAAAGCCGGCGCATCGAGATGAAGCTCGAGTTTCTGGATCTTGAGGAAAAGCGCCCGGATACACGGGATCAGCCACTCGACGAGAATCCACGATGCCCGCTAGATTGACCGGAGAGCTTGCACGGCTCGGAGCGTTGCTGCATCAGGCGTTGAGCGACGATGCCGCACCAGCGGCATGGGGCCGGCCCGAAGAGATGTCGCGCGCGCTCAAGGCGGTCGTCAAGACCTTCGACGGATCGGCAGCCCCTGCCTCAGACCACTCGATCCTGCAAGCGGTCAGATCCTTCCGGAACCACCGTCGTGTCGATTCCTTCCGCGATCTGAAATACCTCTGCTACGGACTCGCGCTGCGGGACGGTGCTGCAGAAGACTCGCTTCTCGGCGACGAAGCGCTCTATCCGGCACTCATGGACGAGGTGCACGGTCTGGTTGCTGATCCCAGACGGTTCCGCAAGTGCTACCAGGGCTTGTTGAGCAGCTACCTCAACTTTCCGGCGGATGACGGCGCAACGGATGCCGAGGTCGAAAACTGGACTCAGTTGCGTGATTACCTGCGCAAGCAGCTTGCAGTGATCCTGGCCGTCGAACCCGTCACATCGTGGGCCAATGTGCTCAAGGCGCACGAAAATCTGCTGCGTCCGAAGCCTTGTGCGCGTTACGCGCAATCCTTGCGCAAGGGGCAATGGAATGAACTTGAAGAGGTTGCAGCCGGGCTCGCGGTTTCGTCGCAATCATGGGTATGGAAGCAGGCGGTTCTAGCGCATGTCGAGGCCGTATCGGATATTTCTTCCGACGATGCTTACAAGGCCGAGCTGGATATCGCGCTGCACGCACTGAAAGGTGCCAAGGTGCCTCTTGGTGCGGAAATTCAGAGGCAGGGTGCAGCAAGCCTTCTCCGACGTTATGCGCGTTGTGGTGTCCGACCTGAGCATGCCGAGTTGCTGGATATGGTGCTGCGCTGCTTCGGCAAGCCGTGGCTCAACCAAACAGCGTGGGACGCCTACGTTGCCGACGACTCGGCCAGGCAGTTGATCGACGGCTGGATCAAGACGGGGCTGATTCAGGACTTCTTCCAACTGCTTGCTGCTGATGGTGTCGCCGACAGATCCCGCATGGAGTTCTGGCCAAGATTCGTTCCGGTCATCAATGACATCTGGTTCGTTCTGGGCTCGCACGCAAAGCGAAGCAGGGATCCCAATTACGTGAAGATGCGCGAGCGGATTGGTCGCGAGCGGATCACCGAGTTCAGCGGTGCCGGAATGACCAACAACGCCTTCATCATGCGCATCGGTCCGTTTTACATGATCGAGTTCGGGCAAAAGGGACGGGCAGCCTATCTGGTTCATTCCGACAACTGTCGGATCGATCTGCGGCCAGGCGCAACGATGTCCATCACGCCGTCCGAACTGCAGGGCATGGGTGGGCGCCAGATGACGCATTTACCCAGTGATTCCTGGCAGCAGAAATTCATTCAGGAGCTTTGTCCGAAGATCGACTGGTGGCCAGATCGACCTGAACAAAAGCAACGCGGGAGAACGTTTGAGCCACCTCCGGCTCCTCGGCCGCCTGCGGCGTTCGCAACGACGAATCCGGCACCACACAAACTGACGCCCATCAAGGATCGTACGGAACCGCTGCGCGGTACGACGCGTGCTGCGATCAAAGGTGACCTGAACGAAATCATCGCGAAATCCGTCGCTGATGAAATCCGGCGACTGGGTTTGAATGTTCCGGTCTCTCGCGATGCGAGTGGCCAAATTATCGTGGCTGCCGGAGATGGCTACTCGCCATTGAATCGGCTTTTGACCAGCTGGAAATTCACTTATACGGACGGTAAGGGATGGCGGCACGAATGAAGTGGGAACTGCGGTGAGCCAGCTGGAACAGAATTTCGTAATGCCAAAGCTGTCAAGGGAAGGCATCTCGTACACGCCCGTCAAGACGGTCATCCGCCGATGGTTGGATGACCCTCATTCGGCCGCGGACGCCCCGCAACTTGGCGCTTTTTTGGCTCAGCTGGAAGACGAAGGTTTCGCCTCGGTAGTCGACGATGGAGTCTTCATTGCGTGGGGAACCGCGTACCGTTTGCTTGATGACCCGGATTACGCCTCTGGTTCGTTCCTGCTTGGTCTGCCGCCGCGCATCGATATTCGTCCGGTCATTTCCAGCAGAGGAAGCCTGACCGATACGACATTCATGGTTGTGCTCTCCGGATGGGTGGATGCCCGGGGTGTAACGCTGACTGGCGATGTTCAAATCAAGGGCGCGATTGCGGAAATCGCTGGCCAGCAGCTGCTGATTCCATTGGAGTCGTGGCGAGTGCTGATGGAGCTTGGGCGTTTCCATGCTCGCCCGGCGCAGGCACGAACTGCGAAAAGCAATCAGGAGCACTGGGCTCATATTCGACGCGAAGGGGTTGCTGCCGGTGCGCAGTTTTCCGATTTTCTGAAGAAGACTACGGTCCTGACTCCGGAGATGCTCCGCATCGAACTTTCCCGCGTCACTTTGGGCGATACCGACGTGGTCGAGGTGGTGCCGCGTTTTGACGAAGCTCCCGCGCGCTGGATCGAAATTTTTGATCGCCTCGGAACGGTACCCGAACGCTACGAGATTCCCGACGGCTCCAGTCTGGTTCATGTGCTGGTTTCGCCGGAAGTTCGGACCGTGTTGTCCGAGATCAAGCGCCTGCCTGGCCGGCGTGTCGCGGGGGAGCGTGCCGAGGCGTTCGTACGGAATCCGTTTTCGGTGCTCGGACCTGATGCCGCACGCGTCATCAGCCCGGAGCAGTTCGAAGAGGCGAGGCAGGTGGCGGGGATCAAAACCTCCGTTTTCCAGCCGGAAGTCCGCAGGGATGACTCAGGTCGAATCGACGAAGTCGCATTGGTGATCGAAACCATTCGTCAGGACGGCGTTGACTCGGGCCGGATCCGTTTTGACGGACCGAATGCACTATCGCGTTTCCTTTCAGTGGCCAGGGAGCGCCTCGGGCGGAACGCACAGTGCCTGCGCTGGCAGGGGTGTGAGCTGGAATTGCTTGGTGACGCAGCGGATCACGTTCGGATGCTGTCGGAGGCACTCGACGACTGGATCGCACCGAACAAGCTTGCGTTGGCAGACATCCTCGATCTTCAGCGGTATTCGGAGCGGATAGAAGGATTCGGCGCCGAGGAGCAGTACAACTCGCCGTATATCGCGCGCAAGAAGGACGATGAAGGGTGGTTTCCTGAAAATCTGGAGATTACGGTTCTGTGGTCGTCTTGCAAAGAGAATGGCGCATCGCCCGTCAAGAATGTGATGACGCCCGAACGAGTGGCTGAACTTGAGCGCGCGATCGAGAACGCGCGTATCGATCGAAAGTCGACAGTCACGGTGCCCGGCACGCAGGTCGAGGTTGGCGTCGAAGAAGCAGAACATGTGCTGCGCGCTGTGCTAACGGAAAAGGAAAAAATCGGTCGAATACCGAAGAATCCTGCCGAAGAGGGCAACCAGACCGAGCGCCTTCATCTGCAACTCAAGTCGAACATCGATGCGCTTGACTATCAGGAAAGCAGGGCTGCACAGCTGAAGCGATCCGACAGAGTCGAGGCAGTCCTCCCATCGTCGCTTAGGTCGGAAATTTCGTTGCGACGGCACCAGCTCGAAGGTGTCGCCTGGTTGCAGAACCTTTGGCGGCATTCGCCCGATGCATGCCGCGGCGCGCTGCTTGCTGATGACATGGGGTTGGGCAAGACACTGCAGTTGCTGACGTTCGTTGCCGCCATGATCGAGTCGCAACCTGACCCCGATCCGGTGCTTGTCGTCGCGCCAGTGGCGTTGCTCGAGAATTGGCGTGAGGAGATCGAGAAGTTCTTTGCCGAGGGGGCGCTCCCCCTTCTCACGCTATACGGGAATCACCTGACCGAACGCCGATTGCCGAAAGCGGCGATCGATGAGCAACTGAGAGGGCAGGGACTGACGCGTCTGCTGAAATCCGATTGGCGGGGCAGCGCAAAGGTCGTGCTGACTACCTATGAAACTCTGCGAGACCTTGAGTTTTCGCTGGCTGCAGAAAAGTGGTCGGTGATGATCTGCGACGAAGCGCAGAAGATCAAGAATCCGAATGCCATGGTGACGCGTGCGGCCAAGAAGCAGAATGTCCGATTCCGGGTCGCCTGTACCGGCACGCCGGTGGAAAACACCCTCACCGACCTGTGGTGCCTGTTCGACTTCGTGCAGCCCGGATTGCTGCGCTCTCTGGCCGAGTTTGGCGAGACGTACCGTCGGCCGATCGAGGCATCCACCGACGAAGACCGACAACGTATCGAAGAACTTAGATCGATCATCGAGCCGCAGATACTTCGTCGGACGAAAGCTGACGTCGCCAAGGATTTGCCGGCAAAGATCGAAAGCAGTCACTCCCTGCCGATTTCGGCCATGCAGATGCAGCACTACAACCGGGTGCTCACCCAGTTGAAGGGGGCTTCGGATGGCCGGCAACACCTTGAAATGATCCAAGTGCTGCGCCGGGTGGTGTCGGATCCATTTGCATTCGATCCGGCCGAGGCGGAACGGACGTCGGTCGAGCAGATCATCGAACACAACCCGAAGATGCGCTGGCTGATCGACCAACTGTCTGCAATCCGTGCGCGCGGCGAGAAAGCGATCGTCTTCTGCGAATTCAGGGAACTGCAACGGATGATTCAGCGCTGCCTGTCGAGGTTGATGGATATTCAGGCGGATATCGTGAACGGCGATACCAGCGCGGATGCAGCCAATATAAACAACAGGCAGCGTCGGATACGTCGCTTTCAGGAAGCTCCGGGATTCGGCGTGATCATCCTGTCACCCCTTGCTGTCGGGTTTGGAGTGAATATCCAGGCCGCCAACCACGTGATTCACTTCAGCCGTACATGGAATCCCGCGAAGGAAGACCAGGCGACTGACCGTGCCTACCGTATAGGCCAGACACGCGAGGTCCGCGTCTACTATCCGATGGTCAGTGCCCAAGGATTCAAGACGTTTGACGAACGTCTGCACGAATTGCTCACATGGAAGCGTTCGCTGTCGGCAGACATGCTCAACGGGACGGGCGAACTGAGAGCCGAGGACTTCATTGATCTCGGGAGGCGCGATGGAACTGCAGACGCTGAAGGAGCAGTCGCATGATCACGCAAGGTTTGATCATTGACGTACCGCACATCGATCGAATCCTTGCCGGCCGGAAAACATGGGAAATGCGTTCCAGTCGAACCAAAATCCGAGGCCCGATCGCGCTCATACGAAAAGGCTCGGGATTGATCGTCGGTACGGCTGATCTGGTCGATTCGATCGGGCCTCTGGACACGGAGCAAATGCTCGCCAATCAGGAGAAACACCTCATCACTCCCGCGCGTTTGATATCAGGTGAAACGAACAAATGGTGTCACGCTTGGGTTCTGGATTCTGTGCGTTCATTACCGACTCCTGTTCAGTACCGTCATCCCAATGGCGCCGTTGTCTGGGTGACCCTCGATGGCGTGAAGGTTTAGAAAAATTTTAATAGATGGCGCTTGATAAGGAGCGAGTGTTGGATACTTCAAGAATAGAATTTCTTCTGGAGCAACTGGTTGAAAAACAAATTCGATTAATTTCGAGGGTTGATAATTTGGGGGCGATTGTTGAGAGAGGATTGGGTGAAATTAGTTCTGGGGTCGAGATGTTGGGGCGTACATCCTCGGAAATATATGGTAAGTTAAATTGGTGGGGCCAGGATCCTTCGTTTGCAAAACAATTGTTGGGGTCGCTCGAGTATGTCGCGTCAAATATCGATGATGCGAGGCGAGATACCATTGGTCCTGCAGGTTACAATCTAACTGATATTCATGCGGAGCTTGCGAATGTAACAAGTGAATTGTCGTCAATCGATATGAATATAATGATGAAAGATTGATTTTTTGTTTTCCGAAAATGGCAGGCGCGTGAGGAACTTTAAATATGAGTTTTCAATGTGTTTGTGAGGTGCACTCTCCACCGCAGTTCGTCACTACTCGCCGATTTCACACGAAAGTGTGTTGCCAAACTACGTGCTGAGTTGCGCATGCCTTGCATGCCACGAAAAAACCACACATCGTGGGTTTTTTTACGTCCGTCTGTTCCGCATCCCGTTGCTGCCATGTGTCCGGCGGACTGACCTGCGTCGTTCGAGGCGCTGCGACTTTCCGGAAGAGCAAAAAGCCCCCGGACGTAGGCCGGGGGCTTTCGGGCGGACCGGAGGCGATCAGGACTTGGTGGCGGCCTTGTCGTCAGCCTTGGCCGGCTCGGCGCCGTGCTTCGGGTGATGCTTCACCGGGTGATGCTTTTCGCCTTGCGCGGCCTTGTGTTCGCCGGCGGCCGGCGTGGCGGCCTTGGCGGATTCGCCTGCCTTGACCGGTTCTGCGGCCGTCGGGGCTTCGACCTTCTTCTCCGGCGTCGCGGTGGCCGGCGCGGTCACCTTGGCAGCCGGCGTTGCCGGGGTGGCGGGCGTTGCGGCCGTGGTGCCCTGGGCGAACGAAGCGGTGGCGAAACCAGCGGCGACAGCGAGAGCGATGACGGTCTTGATCATTTTCTTTTCCTTCAACAGTTGTTGGATTTGCGTTTCAGGCCTCTGCACAGCGCAGCGCCTTGTGCCGAATAACGCCGGGTGTCGCCGAAGGATGTCAGCCGCAGTGTAAGAACGTATATCCGCCTGTTACAAATGCCGATGGCGTGAGTTCGCGGCGCACGCAGCCATTGATCCGTCATCCGCGCCGCAGCGCCTGCCTCCATGCAGCCAGCTTGTCGGCGGCGGACATGCCGGCATGCGCCGGGCTGGTGGAGGGCAGTCGCGTCATGTGCAGCGTGCGGACATGCGGCATGACGTCGCGCTGGAAGCGGGTTTCGGCCAGTGTGCCGTTGAAGTACACGCGCGTGATCAGCGGATGGGCGTCGAGGAAGGCCGCGAAGTCGTTGGCCTGCGCCGTGCGTACGTCTATCGCCGCGTCGAGGCTGCCTTGTCGTTCGCAGCTGGCGAGCACGTCCCACAATGCAATGCCGGCCTGCCTGAGCACGGCCAGCCGATCTTCATACGGCAGGGTGGGGTGTGCGCCGAACAGCGCGCCCATGATGGGCCAGAACTGATTGCGCGGATGCGCGTAGTACTGGCCGGCGGCGAGCGAGGCCACGCCTGGCATCGAACCGAGCACCAGAATGCGTGCGCTCGCCGGATCGGCCACCGGCAGGAAACAGTGGATGCGTGCGCCGGTTTGGCTCAACGGTTCAGGACTGCCGCGAGTTCGTGCCGGTAATGGCGCACGGTCGGATGCTCGCTGCCCAGCAGTGCGAACAGGTCGAGCATGGCGCGCCGGCCGGCGTCGTCGCCGAAGCTGCGGTCGCGGCGCACGACTTCCAGGGCCTGCTTCATCGCGCCCGACCAGTCCTCTTCCGCGGCGAGCGCGGCCGACCAGGCGAGCCGCGCGGCGAGGTCGCCCGGATTGAGCGCGATGCGGGCAGCGTGGTCGGTGGCGACATCGCCGGGCTGACGGCGCGCGACCGCGATGCGCGCATACAGCGTGCCGATGCGCGCCCGATCCTGCTGTTCGTAGGGCAGGGCGTCGAGTGCGGCCTGCGCGTCGTCCAGCCGTGCCAGTGCGATCAGCGCCTCGATGCGGCCGAGTGCCGCCGGCTCGAATGCCGGATCGATCTCCAGCGCTTCCTCGTTCAGTGCCAGCGCGTCTTCGGTCGCGCCACGCGCCAGTGCAGCCTGTGCCTGCGCGTAGACCGGCTCGGCCGGCGACGGCAGCAGCGCGTCCATGAAGGCGCGCAGTTCGCGTTCCGGCAGCACGCCGGCGAATTCATTGACCACCACACCGCCGATGAAGGCCTTCACGTTCGGAATGCCGCGCACCTGGAAGCGGCGCGACAGTTCCGGATTGTCGTCGGCATTGATCCGCGCCAGACGCACGCGGCCGGCGTATTCGGCGACCAGCGATTCGAGCAGCGGTGCCAGCGCGTGGCAGGGCTGGCACCAGGGCGCCCAGAAATCGACCAGTACCGGCGTGCGCTGAGAAGCGTCGATCACGTCGCGCTGGAAGTTGGTCAGATTGACATCGATGATGTCGGCTTCAACCGGGCCGGGCGTGTCGGCGGACATGGCATTCCTTCTCGAGCGTTGGTTGCCGGCTGCGGAGGGCGGCCGGCGACTGCATCCGTTTATATGCGGCGCAGCATACAAGGTTCAAGCCGGCTGCCGGCAAGTGAGGTTTCGGCGCGACCGGAATCGGCACAATCGCGGGGAACAATGGCCGCCCCTATATATAATTACGCCTTTCGCGGTGTCGCCCGGCGCCTGCCGTCCATCCCTTCCGTTCCCTACATGGCCCATATCCTGAAGCTCCGCGGCACCGCCGCACTGTCCGACGCGCGTCTGGCCCGTCTGCTCGATGATTGTCGTCGGTCGGTCGCCAAACTGCGCGATCTGCGTGCCACGCAATACTTCTTCGTCGAATGCGCCACCGAGCCGGATGCCGCAGAGCAGGAACGCCTGTGCGCGCTGCTCAACGCCCAGTCCGCCGGTGCCATCGACGGCACGGTGCTGCTGGTGACGCCGCGGCTGGGCACGATCTCGCCGTGGTCGTCGAAGGCGACCGATATCGCCCACAACTGCGGTCTGGCAAGCGTCGTGCGCATCGAGCGCGGCGTGCTGTACGAAATCGAACTGTCGCGCGGCCTGCTGGGCAGCGGCTCGCTGGATGCTGCCGAACGCGATGCGCTGGCCGCGAAGCTGCACGACCGCATGACCGAATCGGTGCTGGGCGCGCTGCACGACGCTGACGCGCTGTTCAGCCACGTGCCGCCGCGTCCGCTGGTCAGTGTGTCGCTGGCCGACGGGCGTCAGTCGCTGGTGCGCGCCAACAGCGAGCTGGGGCTGGCGCTGTCCGACGACGAGATCGACTACCTGCTCGACGCCTACACCAAGCTCGACCGGGCGCCGACCGACGTCGAACTGATGATGTTCGCGCAGGCCAATTCGGAGCACTGCCGGCACAAGATCTTCAACGCCAGCTGGACCATCGATTACGCGACGCAGGACATGAGCCTGTTCGGCATGATCCGCGAGACGCACCGCGGCACGCCGCAGCACACCGTGGTCGCGTATTCGGACAACGCGGCGGTGATCGAGGGCGCCACGACTACGCCGGTCGACCGCTTCTACCCCGACCGGAACGGTCACTGGGGCTGGCACAGCGAACCGATGCATTTCCTGGCCAAGGTCGAGACGCACAACCACCCGACCGCGATTTCGCCCTTTCCGGGTGCGGCCACCGGTGCCGGCGGCGAAATCCGCGACGAAGGCGCGACCGGGCGTGGCGCCAGGCCCAAGGCCGGCCTGGCGGGTTTCTCGGTGTCCAACCTGAACATTCCGGGCTTCGAACAGCCGTGGGAGCGCGTTGATGGCGAGCTGTACGGCAAGCCGGAACGCATCGCCTCGGCGCTGCAGATCATGATCGACGGCCCGCTGGGGGCGGCCGCGTTCAACAACGAATTCGGCCGACCGAATCTGGCCGGCTACTTCCGCACCTTCGAACTGCCCTTCATGGGCGAGATGCGCGGCTACCACAAGCCCATCATGATTGCCGGCGGCATCGGCAACATCAGTGCGCGCGACGCGCTGAAGATCGAATTCCCGGTCGGCACCAAGCTGATCGTGCTCGGCGGGCCGGCCATGCTGATCGGCCTCGGCGGTGGCGCGGCGTCGAGCATGACCACCGGCACCAACACCGCCGACCTCGACTTCGCGTCGGTGCAGCGCGGCAACCCGGAAATCGAACGCCGCGCGCAGGAAGTGATCGACCGCTGCTGGCAGATGCAGGACGACAACCCCATCCTCGCGGTACACGACGTCGGTGCCGGCGGCCTGTCGAACGCGTTGCCCGAACTGGCGCACGGCGCCGGCCACGGCGCCTGGTTCGATCTGCGTGCGATCAACAGCGAAGAGTCCGGCATGAGTCCGGCCGAGCTGTGGTGCAACGAATCGCAGGAGCGCTACGTGCTGGCGATCGCGCCGGAGCGCGTCGATGAATTCCGCCTGCTGTGCGAGCGCGAGCGCTGCCCGTACGCAGTGCTCGGCGAAGCCACCGGCGACGGCCAGCTGACGGTGGCCGACCCGCATTTCGGCACCAAGCCGGTCGACATGTCGATGGACGTGCTGCTCGGCAAGCCGCCCAAGATGCACCGCACGGCGTCGCGCCGTGCCGCCTACGCGCCGCCGATGGACGTGGCCGGCTACGACCTGAAAGACACCGCCTACCGCGTGCTGCGCATGCCGTCGGTCGCCAGCAAGTCCTTCCTGATCACCATTGGTGACCGCTCGGTCGGCGGCCTGACCGCGCGCGACCAGTTCGTCGGCCCGTGGCAGATGCCGGTCGCTGACGTCGCCGTCACCACCGAAAGCTTCAGCGGCTATCGCGGCGAAGCCTTCGCGATGGGCGAACGCACGCCGGTGGCGCTGCTCAGCGGGCCGGCCTCGGGCCGCATGGCGATCGGCGAGGCGATCACCAATCTGGCCGCCGCCGACGTACGCAGCTTCGACCGCATCAAGCTGTCCGCCAACTGGATGGCCGCAGCCGGCCACAAGGGCGAGGACGCCGCGCTGTTCGACACGGTGAAGGCCGTGTCGCTGGATTTCTGTCCGGCGCTCGGACTGTCGATTCCGGTCGGCAAGGACAGCTTGTCGATGAAGACGCGCTGGCAGGACGGTGACACCCAGAAGGAGGTGGTATCGCCGCTGTCGCTGGTCATCACCGCGTTCGCGCCGGTCGACGACGTGCGCAAGACGCTGACGCCGCAGCTGCAGATCGACCCCGAGGTCGAGACCGAACTGCTGCTGCTCGATCTGGGCCAGATGAAGAACCGCCTCGGCGGTTCGGCCTTCGCGCAGGCCTATGGCGTGGCCGGCGAACATGCGCCGGACGCCGATGCCGTGCTGCTCGGACGTTTTCTGCCGGCCATCCGCAGCCTGCGTGACGCCGGCCTGCTGCTTGCCTATCACGACCGTTCCGACGGCGGCCTGTTCGCGACGCTGTGTGAAATGGCATTCGCCGGCCGGGTCGGGCTGTCGATCAATCTCGACACGCTGGCCTACGATCCGCTGCTGGTCGACATCGATTCGCTGGCCAAGAAGCCGGACGCGGTGCGCGGCCGCTTCAACGACCGCATCTTCTCGGCGCTGTTCAGCGAGGAACTGGGCGCGGTGCTGCAGATCCGCATCGCAGACCGCTCGCGCGTGATGGACATGCTGCGCGAGGCGGGGCTGTCGGGCATCACGCACGGCATCGGCGCGCCGAACGACCGCGACGAGATCCGGCTGTGGCACAACGCCAAGGTGATCTTCAGCGAACCGCGTGTCGAGCTGCTGAAGGCCTGGTCCGACGTCAGCCACCGCATCGCGACGCTGCGCGACGACGCCGACTGCGCGCGCGAGGAATACGCGCTGCTCGACGACAAGGACGACAGCGGACTGTTCGCCGCGCTCACCTTCGAGCCGCAGGAGGATATTGCTGCACCATACATCGGCAAAGGCGTGCGGCCGCGCATCGCCATCCTGCGCGAGCAGGGCGTCAACGGTCAGGTCGAGATGGCGGCGGCGTTCGACCGCGCCGGCTTCGATGCGCGCGACGTGCATATGTCGGACCTGATGGCCGGCCGCATCGATCTGGCTGACTTCAAGGGGCTGGCGGCCTGCGGCGGATTCTCCTACGGCGACGTGCTGGGCGCCGGTTCCGGCTGGGCCAAGTCGATTCTGTTCAACGCGAAGCTGCGCGATGCCTTCGCTGCATTCTTCGAACGCGAGGACAGCTTCGCGCTCGGTGTGTGCAACGGCTGCCAGATGATGAGCCAGCTGCGCGACATCGTGCCCGGTGCCACGCACTGGCCGCGTTTCGAGCGCAACCGCTCGGAGCAGTTCGAGGCGCGCTTCACCATGGTCGAGGTGGTCGAATCGCCGTCCATCCTGCTGCGTGGCATGGCCGGTTCCAAGATGCCCATCGTGGTGTCGCACGGCGAAGGCCGTGCCGTGTTCGACGATCCGCAGGCGCAGTCGTTGGCCAGGGTCGCGATGCACTACATCGACCACGACGGCAAGGTCGCCAGCCGCTACCCGCGCAATCCGAACGGGTCGCCGGATGGCATCACCGCGCTGACCACCGACGACGGCCGCGTGACCATCCTGATGCCGCACCCGGAGCGCATCTTCCGCACCGTGCAGATGAGCTGGCACCCCTCGCACTGGGAAGAGGACAGCCCGTGGATGCGCATGTTCAGGAACGCGCGGGTCTGGGTCGGCTGATCCGGAGCTGCCGGTGCCCGCTCTTCCCGTGCGGTGATCCGGCAGCAGGGTGCGCCGGATGATCGGCGGCGCCCGTCTCCATTCGCCGGTAGCATCGTGGCCGGATGTGGATTGTGTCGCGGTGCGACACAATCAGGTTTCAAGGCGTCCCGCCCGGGGTCGAAAAAGCCACATTGACCATGTGGGTTTTTGCTTCCGGGATCGCGATGAAGATACTTCTGGTTGAAGACAGCCGCGCCATGGCCGCGGTGATGTCGGTGCGTCTGTCGTCCTTCGGCTATTCGGTTGCAGTCGCCGAAAACGGTGCGCTGGCAGTGGCGAAATTCGCCGACTGGGGGCCTGACCTGATACTGATGGACATCGAGATGCCGGTGATGAACGGCTTCGAGGCGTCCGCACGCATCCGGGCGATAGAGGCAACGCAGGACTGGGCATGGACGCCCATCCTCTTTCTGACCGCCTCCGACACGCAGGAAAACCTGATCACGGCGATCGAGGCTGGCGGCGACGACTTCATGGCCAAATCCGTGCCCGAAGCGGTGCTGCAGGCGAAGATGAAGGCAATGGCGCGGATCGCCGCACTGCGTTCACGCCTGTCGCAGGCCAACCGGATGCTGAAGGAACAGGCCAGCCGTGACGGTCTGACCGGACTGTGCAACCGCCGCTACATGGATCTGACGCTGGACATGGCCTGGTCTGAGGCGGTGCGCAGCGGCGCGTCATTCGCCTTGCTGATGCTCGACATCGACCACTTCAAGAAATACAACGACCACTACGGCCATCTGGCCGGCGACGACTGCCTGCGCGCCGTGGCCGGTGCGGTGCGCACCGTGGTCGAAGCGTTCAGTTCGGACGGTCACGCGAAGGATGCCTTTGCCGCGCGCTACGGCGGCGAGGAATTCGCCGTGGTGATTCCGATCGCGTCGGAACAGGCGTACCGCAGCATTGCCGATGGCGTGCTCGACGCCGTGCGCGGCACCGGCATTCCGCACGAACGAAATGCGGAATGGGGCATCGTGACCACCTCGGTTGGCGGTGCCTTCGTCGATGCGGCGGGTGACGACATCGCGCAGATGTTCCGTGCCGCCGACATGCGCCTGTACAAGGCAAAGGAATCCGGTCGCAACCGGGCCGTGCTCAATTAGGCCTGATCCGTCTCGGGATCAGGCCGTTCAGTCGCCCGCGGACGGGTTTGATCAGGCGATCCACGGCGGCGATGCGGTTGCGGGGCCGCGATTGGCGAGGTTTCAAAGCGGGGAAATCGCGAGCATGGCTCGCTCCTACAGAGGTGGGTGCCTCGCGGTTCCTGTAGGAGCGACCCATGGTCGCGATGCGGTTGTCACACGGCGACGGACGCGGATTTGACGCGGGGAAATCGCGAGCATGGCTCGCTCCTACAGAGGCGGGTGCCGTGCGGTTCCTGCAGGAGCGACCCATGGTCGCGATGCGGTTGTCACACGGCGACGGACGCGGATTTGACGCGGGGTTATCGCGAGCATGGCTCGCTCCTGCAAAGGTGGGTGCCGCGCGGTTTCTGCAGGAGCGACCCATGGTCGCGATGCGGGCGTGGGTCGGCGGCTGACGCCGTTTGACGCAGGGAATCGCGAGCGTGGTTCGCTCTGGCAGAACCATTGTCAGTTCTGTTTCCGTGATCCCGCAGTTTCAGCAAGACGGGAGAACAATTCGCGGTAGTGCCTGTAGTCGTACAGGCCGGTGATCCATGCCGGCGGTACCGCGTCCATGCCGCCCTGGGCGCCCAGCAGGGCGCCCAGCACCACGCCGCGGTGGCAGTTGTCGCCACCCAGCCGCACATTGGCCAGCAGGCCGGCGCGCAGGTCGTCGGTGTATTTCACAGCCAGGAACAGCGTTGCCGGCAGCGAATCGCCGAGGTAGCAGGCCGGGCTGAACTGCGTGCCGACCACCTCCTCGTCCGGCCGGGTGCCTGCCCATTCCCGATACGGCCAGGCGAGCGCGGCGTGACGGTCCGGGCTGGTACGCGCGATCGCTTCGTCGATCGACAGTCCCAGCAGCGAGAAATGCATCAGATCGGCGAACACCGACGCCGCTTCGGCCGCGACCGGTCCCTTGTGCGTCAGCGACACATGGCTGGCGACGGCGTCCTGCAGTGCGTCGCGGTCGTTGGCGTAGAACAGGATCAGCGGCACCAGCGTTGCCAGTCCGCCGATGTGGATGTCCTCGACGCCGCAGTCTTCGAGTTCCCGGCCTTCCGCGTAATGCTTGAAGAAGGCGCGGTGGTACTCCTCCACGTAGGTGTCGCCGTGGCTGGCCGGCGTCAGCATGAAGTCCGTGTAGCGGTGCGCGAAGTCGTCGCGGTCGTAGCAGCCGCAGTCGATCAGTGATTCTGCGAGCAGCGCGGCGATGCGCACGTTGAGCGTGTTCTCGCCGGCGTGCAGGAACTGGTGGTAGTGGATGTCGCGCGGCCCGCTCCAGTATTTCGCCTGGTCATGCAGGATGTCGTCGGTCGCACCGGTGACGACGTAGCGGCTGCGCCACAGGACGCTGTCCGGATGCGGGTTGTGCGGCGTCAGGTAGCCGGTGATGTCGCCGTAGTCGGCCGGGATGCGTTCGCGCGTGTAGTACCAGTGCACCGGCATGGCCAGTGCATCGCCGATGAAACTGCTCCACCAGGCGGCTTCGAGACGCGATGAATCGATCATGGGAAGTTCCGTGACAGGACGGTGAGTGCCCAGGTAGCGCGGGCGGAGTTGGACATGGTGGAGGCGGGTCTTCAGGCTGGCGCTGCCGACTCGCGCCGGCGTGCCAGTTCGTAGGTCTGCAGATGCGAGGTCGCCAGATCGAGCAGCGGCGTGGCGAGTGCGGCGGCATCGGCGCGCCGGGTCAGATCGCCGAATATGTGATCCGCTTCGGTCGGTGCGCCGCGTCGCATGTCGCGCAGCATCGACGCAGTCAGCGTGGAACCGGCTTCGGTCAGCTGGCCGAGATAGGCACCGAGCTTTTCAGCCGCGGGTGCGTGACCGCAGGCGGTGGCGACGGCGGCGCTTTCACGCAGCATGCCTTCGATCAGATGTCGCCCGGCGCGCGTCAGCAGGATGTCGCCGATCGATGCGCGCATCAGACAGGTGGCACCGGCCAGCACGCTGATGAAGGTCAGCTTGTCCCACATGTCCTGCTCGATGTCGGCCGACACCGTGTAGTCGGGCGATATCGAGGCCAGCACGCGCCCCAGGCTGTCCATCGTCGGGGCATGTGCCGTACTGCGCGCGCCGGTGATCAGGCGCTGCGTCGCGTTCAGATGGCGGATGCCGCCGGCTTCGTCCAGCGTCAGCGCGAGGTGGGCCACGCCGCCGGCCACGCGCGTGCGGCCGAAGCGCGCATCGAGTGCGTCGAGATGGGCTACGCCGTTGAGCAGCGGCAGCACCACGCTGTCCGGGCCGACTGCAGGCGCGATTGCGTCGATCGCCGAAGCGAGGTCGTAGGCCTTGCACGACAGGATGACGACGTCGAAGTGCATGCCGTCGTCGACCGCGGTCAGCACTTCGGGCGTCACCTGCAGGTCGCCCAGCGGGCTGTAGAGGCGCAGACGGTGATCGCGCAGCTGCTGCGCGCGCGCCGGACGGACCAGGAAGGTCACGTCTGCGCCGGCCTGCTGCAGCCGTGCGCCGAAGTAGCCGCCGATGCCGCCGGCGCCGAGTATCAGGATGCGCATCGGGTTTCCCTCCTCAATCGGCCGGCATCTATCGGCACGCTGTCAGCCGGACAGTTTCTTCATCAGCTCGCGCACGCCGGCCACGCGTGCGTCGAGGTCGCCGCTGGAACGCTTCCATGACAGTCTGTCCTGTCCGGCCAGCTTGAAGTTCCGGTCCTTCTGCACCAGCTGGATGATGCGGATCGGCTCGATCGGCGGATTCGGCACGAAGGTGACCAGAATCTGCGTGTCGTGCGCATCGATCTTGGTGATGCCCAGCGGTTTGGCGGCGATGCGCAGCCGGTGGGTTTCCAGCAGTGCGCGCGTCTGGTCGGGCATCTGGCCGAAGCGGTCGACCAACTCCTCGCGCAGGCCGGACAGTTCGGCGTCGGTGTCGCAGTTGGCCAGCCGCTTGTACAGCGTCAGGCGCTCGTGCACGTCCGGACAGTAGTCGGTCGGCAGCAGCGCCGGCGTGTGCAGATTGATTTCGGACACGATGTCCAGCGGCTGCGTGAGGTCGGCGTCCTCGCCCTTCTGCAGCGCCTTGACCGCGCTCTTGAGCATCTCCGTGTACAGGTTGAAGCCGACTTCCTGCATTTCGCCCGACTGCGATTCGCCCAGCACCTCGCCGGCGCCGCGGATTTCCAGGTCGTGCATGGCGAGGAAGAAGCCCGAACCCAGCTCTTCCATCATCGTGATGGCTTCCAGGCGGCGGCGGCCCTGTTCGGTGGGCTTGGCGTGCGCGTCGGTCAGCAGATAGGCGTAGGCCTGGTGGTGGCTGCGACCGACCCGGCCGCGCAACTGGTGCAGCTGGGCCAGACCGAAGCGGTCGGCACGGTTGATGATGATGGTGTTGGCGTTCGGGTTGTCGATGCCGGTCTCGATGATGGTCGTGCACAGCAGCAGGTTGTGCTTGCGTTGCGTAAATTCACGCATCACGCGCTCCAGTTCGCGCTCGGGCAGCTGGCCGTGGCCGATGACGATGCGCGCCTCGGGCAGCAGGTCGGCCAGTCGGGTGCCCATTTCCTCGATGGTATCGACCTCGTTGTGCAGGAAATACACCTGGCCGCCGCGCTTGAATTCGCGCAGCACCGCTTCGCGGATCAGGCCGCGCGACCACGGGCTGACGAAGGTCTTGATCGCCAGCCGCTTCTGCGGTGCGGTGGCGATCACCGAAAAGTCGCGGATGCCTTCGAGCGACATCGCCAGCGTGCGCGGAATCGGGGTGGCGGTCAGCGTCAGCACGTCGACCTCGGCGCGCAGTGCCTTCAGCGACTCCTTCTGGCGCACGCCGAAGCGGTGCTCCTCGTCGATGATGACCAGGCCAAGCCGGGCGAACTTCACGTCCTTCTGCAGCAGGCGGTGCGTGCCGATCAGCACGTCGATCTTGCCCTCTGCCGCTTCCTTCAGCGCCTGCGTCTGTTCCTTCGCGCTCTTGAAGCGCGAAATCTCGGCGATGCGCGCCGGCCACTCGTGCGACACCTGGGCGAAACGGTCGGTGAAGGTCTGGTAGTGCTGTTCGGCCAGCAGCGTGGTCGGCGCCAGCACGGCCACCTGCTTGCCGTCGGCCACTGCGACGAAGGCGGCGCGCAGCGCCACTTCGGTCTTGCCGAAGCCGACGTCGCCGCACACCAGCCGGTCCATCGGCCGCCCGGACGTCATGTCGGCGACCACCGCGTTGATGGCACCCAGCTGGTCAGGCGTTTCCTCGAAGCCGAAACCTTCGGCGAAGGCGTCCATGTCGTGCTGCCGGAAGCCGAAGGTGTGGCCCTTGCGCGCCGAACGCTGCGCGTACAGTGCCAGCAGTTCGGCCGCGGTATCGCGCACCTGCGCGGCGGCGCGCCTTTTCGCCTTGTCCCACTGGCCGGAGCCGAGCTTGTGCAGATGCACCTGGTCGCCCGGCGCACCGCTGTAGCGGCTGATCTGGTGCAGTTGCGACACCGGCACGTAGAGCTTGTCGCCGTCGGCGTATTCCAGATGCAGGAATTCGGTTTCGCCCTCGCCCAGATCCATGTGCATCAGGCCGATGTAGCGGCCGATGCCGTGCTGAAGGTGCACCACCGGGTCGCCGATCTTCAGCTCGGTCAGGTCGCGCAGGAAGTTCTCGGCGGTGACCTTGCGCCCGTCGCGTTTGCCGCGCGAGCGCGCCTGGGCCGGATACAGCTCGGTTTCGGTGACCAGCGCGAGCGCTGCTGATTCGAGCACGAAGCCCTCGGCCAGCGGTCCGCTGGCGATCAGCAGCGGCGCATCGCTCGCGAGTGCGGCGTCGAAGCCGTCGCACTGCGCGTTCGGCAGGCCGTATTCGGTGAAGTAGTCGGTCAGCGTCTCGCGCCGGCCGGCTGATTCGGCGACCACCACCACGCGTCGTGCCGACAGCAACGCGCGCAGCCTGAACAGCGGGTCGTCCGACTTGCGCTCGACCGCCAGATCCGGCAGCGGCGAGGTGCCGGATTCGCCGTCGCCGCGGCCCATGCGCACGATGGCGCGGTTGGCCAGCGCGACGTGGAACTGTTCTTCCGACAGGAACAGGTCGGCCGGCGGCAGCATGGGGCGGGCGCGTTCGCCCTTCATCAGGTCGAAGCGGCTTCTGGTGTCGCGCCAGAAGTCGGCGATCGCGTCATTGACCTCGTAGTCGAGCGCGACCACGGCATCGGCCGGCAGGTAGTCGAACAGCGTGTCGGTGTGATCGAAGAACAGCGGGATGTAGTACTCGATGCCGGCCGTCGGTACGCCGTTGGACACGTCCTTGTAGATGACCGACTTCGACGGGTCGCCTTCGAAGGTTTCGCGGAAGCGCGACCTGAATGCCGCGCGCGCCTTGTCGTCCATCGGGAATTCGCGTGCCGGCAGCAGGCGGATTTCCTTTGTGGGAAATACCGTGCGCTGGGTATCGACGTCGAAGGTGCGGATGCTCTCGACCTCGTCGTCGAACAGGTCGATGCGGTAGGGCAGGGCCGCGCCCATCGGGTAGAGGTCGACCAGACCGCCGCGCACGCTGTATTCCCCCGGCGCGACCACCTGGGTGACCGGGCTGTAGCCGGCCACGGTGAGCTGCAGGCGCAGGCCTTCGACGTCCAGTTTCGAACCCTGCTTCACGAAGAAGGTGTGGGCGGCCAGATATTCGCGTGGCGCCAGCCGGTACAGCGCGGTGGATGCCGGCACCACCAGCACGTCCAGTTCGCCGCGCATCAGCGCGTACAGCGTTTCCAGCCGCTCGGACACCAGATCGTTGTGCGGAGAGAACTGGTCGTAGGGCAGGGTTTCCCAGTCCGGCAGCTGGAAGCTGCGCAGCGTCGGCGCGAACCAGCGCAGTTCGTCGACCAGGCGCTGTGCGTCCATCGGGCGCGCGGCGACCACCACCAGCGGTGCGCTGCCCTCGCGCGCCAGCGCGGCCAGCGCCAGTGCCTGCGCGCCACCGGGCAGGGCGGGCCAGTCGATACGACTGGCCGCGCGCGGACGTGGCAGGTGGGCGAGCGGGGGAACGGCGGTACGGGGCGAGGTCATGGGGCAGTGGAGAGCGCGGCGTCCGGATCGTTCCGGCGCGCCGCCGAAGCGACAGAGGGCATGATTATCCCGAAAAGCACCGGGTTTGTCGGAATGGCGCCGGACGAAGGTTCAGTCGTACTCGTCGTACTTGCGGGCGTCGCCGCGCACCTTGTCGGCGGGGTACTTTTCCCGGTTCAGCTGCATCTTCTCGGCGACGGCGGCCGGCAGGTCGATGTCCAGCACGTCGGCCAGCCGCACCAGATAGACCAGAACATCGGCCAGTTCGTGGCCGACGGCCTGCCGCTTGTCGCCGGTCAGTTCGTTTCCGGTCGGCAGCCACTGGAAGTGTTCCATCACCTCGGCGGCCTCGATGCCCATCGCCATCGCGAGATTCTTCGGCGTATGGAATTGCGCCCAGTCGCGTTCGTCGACGAATTGCCGGATCAGCGTGCGCAGCGCGTGCAGGTTTGCGGTGTCGGGAGGCGTGGACATGCGGATGTCGGTTCGATGGTCGGGAGTGTTGCAAAAGTATCGCATCGGGCAGCCATCTGGACTTGATCTTGACTATGGTGCGGCGCAATATCCGCCGTCTGCTATTCACGCCTGACCCGATGAACCAATCGCGCAAGCAAGCCCGAGCTCTCGGACCGCTGATTCTGGCGGCGCTCGGCGTGGTTTTCGGCGACATCGGAACCAGCCCGCTGTACGCCTTCAAGGAGGCGTTTACCGGCGTACACGGCTTGCCGCTGTCGGAAGCGAACGTTCTGGCCACGCTGTCGGCGCTGTTCTGGGCGGTCACGATGATCATTTCCTTCAAGTACGTGTTCATCGTGCTGCGCTTCGACAATGACGGTGAGGGCGGTTCGCTGGCGCTGGCTTCGCTGGCGCAGCGTTCGGCGCGCGCCGGCGTGCGTCGCCGCGTTGCAGCAGTGACGGCTGCGGGGGTTTTCGCGGCGGCGATGTTCTATGGCGACGCGGTGATCACGCCGGCAATCTCCGTGCTGTCGGCGGTCGAGGGTGTGGCCGTCGTGGCGCCGACGCTGGAACACCTGATCGAGCCGATCACCATCGTCATCATCGTGCTGCTGTTTTCAGTGCAGCGCAGCGGCACGGCCATCGTCGGCCGCTTCTTCGGGCCGGTGACCATAGTCTGGTTCGCCGTGCTGGCGCTGCTCGGCATCCGCAGCATCGTGCAGACTCCGGTGGTGCTGGATGCGCTCAATCCGGCCTACGCGATCATGTTCGCGCTCGAGCATCCGGGGCAGGCCTTCCTGCTGCTGGGTGCCGTGTTCCTGGCGCTGACCGGCGGCGAGGCGCTCTACGCCGACATGGGGCACTTCGGCCGTCGCCCGGTGCGCATGGCCTGGTATCTGGTGGTGTCACCGGCGCTGCTGCTGAACTACTTCGGCCAGGGCGCGCTGGTGCTGCGCGCGTCCGAAACCGTGAGCAACCCCTTTTTCATGCTCGCCCCCGACGACTGGCGGCTGCCGCTGGTGCTGCTGGCGACGCTGGCGACCGTCATTGCGTCACAGGCGACGATCTCGGGTGCCTTCTCGATCACCGCGCAGGCGTCCCGGCTGGGTTATCTGCCGCGCCTGCGCCAGCTGCACACGTCGGACACTGAGCGCGGTCAGGTCTATATCCCGTCGGTCAACTGGCTGATGATGATAGGCGTCGTGGTGCTGGTGCTCGAATTCGAGACGTCGGGCGATCTGGCTGCGGCCTACGGCATCGCGGTGTCGGGTGACATGATCATCACGACGCTGCTGATGCTGTTCATCACCTCGATGTCGCACCGCCGCCTGAGAGGGGTGCTGCTGGTGGTGCTCGGCGGCTTCCTGATGGTCGAATTGCTGTTCTTCGCATCCAATCTGACCAAGTTCATGGCGGGCGGCTGGCTGCCGATGATGCTTGGTGCCGCACTGTTCACTCTGCTGACGACCTGGAAGCGCGGCAGCGGACTGCTGGCGCGCGAGCGCAGGCGCATCAACATTCCGATGGCCGACTTCATCAGCGGGCCGGCACCGGACGTGCCGCGCGTCAGCGGTACCGCGATCTACCTGACGTCGGACCCGGAAACCGTGCCCAGCGCGCTGTTCCACAACCTCAAGCATTTCAAGGTACTGCACGAACGCATACTGTTCCTGCACGTGAAGATCGAGGACGTACCGGTGGTGCCGGAAGCCGAACGCGTCGAGTTGCTGATGCTGTGCGCCGAAACCTACGCGATCGAGCTGCGCTACGGCTTCCGCGAAGAGCCAGACATCCCCGAAGCGCTGTCAGTCCTGCCGTCGCTGGGGCTGGAACTGGAAGCGATGGACACGACCTATTTCGTCGCCCGTTCCACCGTGGTCGAAGGCGTCGGCGACCTGACGACCTGGCGCCGTTCGCTGTTCGGCTGGATGCTCAGGCAGTCGGAAGGCACCGCAAACTACTATCATCTGCCTCCCAACCGCGTGGTCGAGCTGGGGACGCAGATCAGTCTCTAGGCGGACAACGCGCCGCTGCGGCATCCCGGCCGCGGAAATTCGCAAGAACAGGACTCGCCATGCGCTATACCCGTACCGCGATCGCGCTGCACTGGCTGATCGCCCTGATGCTGTTCGGACTGTTCGGTCTCGGGCTGTACATGGCCGAACTTCCGCTGTCGCCGACCAAGCTCAAGCTTTACTCGTATCACAAGTGGGCTGGCGTCACGGTTTTCCTGCTGGTGCTCGTCCGCCTCGGCTGGCGTGTCACGCATGTGCCGCCTCCGCTGCCTGCCGGTATGCCGGCCTGGCAGCTGAAGGCCGCCGCTGCCGGGCATCATCTGCTGTACGTGCTGATGCTGATCGTGCCGCTGTCGGGCTGGCTGATGAGTTCCGCCAAGGGCTTCCAGACCGTGTGGTTCGGCGTGCTGCCGCTGCCCGATCTGCTGCCCAAGGACAAGGCGCTGGGCGATGCGCTGCTCGAGGTGCACGAACTGCTGAACTTCCTGTTCATGGCCGTGGTGGCGGGCCATATCGCAGCCGCGCTGAAGCATCACTTCGTCGATCGCGACGGCCTGCTGTCGCGCATGCTGCCGGGGCGTTGAACGGCTCGAAGATGTTGATGGTGGTCGCCGGGCTGGGCGCATCGGAACCCACTTGGGGTGAGTGCTGACGCGGACGTCAATTCCCGGAGAGGGGCTTCCCGGCGTTTGCCCGCCGGATCCCGGACACGGCGCAGGCAGCGGTGCTGGACTGCTCAGGCGACGCTGAGGCGCGGCCGGCCTCGGGCGCGGTTGCGCAGAGGACGGTCGAGTTCCGCGAGTTTGGCGGTCAGCGCCTCCATCAGCGCGTCACGCGATATCGATTTCGACACGAAGCTGCTGGCGCCGGCCTCGATTGCGGAGCGCTGCCAGTTCGGGTCCTCGATGCCGGACAGCAGCACGATGAGCAGCTGTTCGGCGCTGTAGTGCTCGCGCAGCGCGCGACAGGTCGCGATGCCGTCCATGCCCTGCATCAGCCCGTCGAGCAGCAGCACGTGCGGGCATTGCTGGCCGACCATCAGCAGCGCCTGCTCGCCGCTTTCCGCTTCGCGTATGCCCGAGCAGCCGGCATTTTCAAGCGAGCGGCGCATCAGGAAGCGTTCCGCTTCGTCGTCGTCGACGATCAGGATGTCCAGCGTGTCCGGCAGCGCTGTCGTAGTGCCTTCGCTGTCCAGACTGCATTCGGTCACACGGCGTACCGATTCGAGCTGCATGCGGCAGGCGATGGGCACCAGCGCCGTGGCCAGAGACCAGTCCTTCTCGACTGCGGCCGCTTCGAGCCGGCGCATCGAATCGTGCAGATCGAATGCCTGCGCATGCACCGCCAGTGACTTCAGCGTGTGCGCCGCGCGGCGCAGCGTGTGCTCGTCGTGCGCACGCAGTGCTTCCTGCAGCGCCAGTACGTTGCGCTGTGATTCCTTTTCGTACAGCGCGGCGAAACGTGCGCGGTCCGGCTGACCGATCGCGTCGATCGAGATCGACTGCGTGCCGGATACCGCATTGTCCGGCAGCCACTTGCGCACGATGGCGTACAGGTCGTCCTCGCGGAACGGCTTGGCGAGGTAGTCGTCCATGCCGGCTGCGATGCAGTTCTCGCGGTCGCCGTCGTTGGCGCCGGCAGTCAGTGCGATCAGCGGTGTAGCGGGCAGGCCGACCAGCCGTTCGCGGTCGCGTATGCGTTCGCATGCCTCGAAACCGTCCATGCCCGGCATCTGACAGTCCATCAGCACGAGGTCGAAACGGGCGTGCTCGAGTTCCTGCAGCGCCTGGCGGCCGTCACGCGAGAGCGTACAGCGCAGACCGAAGGCTTCGAGCATGTTGGAGGCCACTTCGGCATTGACCGTGCTGTCCTCGACCAGCAGCACGCTGCCGGCAAGACGGGGCAGCGTGGGCAGTGAAAGACTGCTCTGCGCTTCTTCCATGCCGGTGCTGACGACCTTGCACGGCAGTGACAGCGTGAAGGTGGATCCGATGCCGGACGCGCTGCGCAGCGTGATCGCCCCACCCAGCATTTCGGCAAGCTGCCGCGAGATGGCCAGACCGAGTCCGGTGCCGCCGAAGCGCCGCGCGGCTGTTCCGTCCGCCTGCGCGAAGGCGTCGAATACGCGGGTCTGATCGTCGTCCGCAATGCCGATGCCGGTGTCGCGCACTGACATCACCATGCGGACCGACCCGCTGTTGGGACGCTGCTGCAGCATCAGGTCGTCGTCCATCGAGTGCACGCGCAGGGTCACGAACACACCGCCATGGTCGGTGAACTTGATGGCGTTGCCGATGAGGTTGACCGCAATCTGGCGCAGGCGGCCGGCGTCGCCTTCGACCCGGCCGGGTACGGCATCGTCGACGTCGATCGCCAGCGTCAGACCCTTTTCGCGTGCCTGCGCGCCGAGCAGTTCGGTGACTTCGCGCAGTGTCCGCCGGGCGTCGAATTCGCTGCGGATGAGGTCGAATCGTCCGGCTTCGATCTTCGACAGGTCGAGGATGTCGTTCAGCAGGTCGAGCAGGTTTTCGCCCGACCGGTAAAGCGTTTCCAGGTAGCGTCTCTGGTCGGCCGTCAGGTCGCTGCGCAGCAGCAGCTGGGCCATGCCGAGCACGCCGTTCATCGGCGTCCGGATTTCGTGGCTCATGTTGGCGAGGAACTGGCTCTTGGCCTGATTGGCCTGTTCGGCAGCTTCCTTCGCCTCCTCGTTTTCCTTCGCGACGTGGGCGTGATGCAGTCGCAGCCGGATGAATTCCGCGGTATTCCTCTGGAAGCGGCGCGCATTGACGACGGCGATCATCACGAACAGCAGGATGAAGCCGCCGAGTACCTCGCGTTCCGGTTCCGGTGCCGCGAGATAGAAGAAGGCGGTGGGCAGCAGCGTGGGCAGGGCCATCAGCACGTAGGCCTTCCACATGCCGGTCAGCGAGAACAGACCGACCGCGGCGACCGCGACCAGGCACAGCGGCACCACCATCTCGTACGGATGGCCGGGCGGCGGCATCAGCAGCACGCCGAGCGAGCCCCAGCCGCACCCCGCAGCCAGCACGCCCAGCATGAACAGCCACTTCCAGATCAGTGTTTCGTTGACGCCGGGGCCGACGTGCCGCCAGGCCATGATCAGCCCGTAGCGTCCGGCGTTGATCGCCACCATCGAAACCAGCCAGAGCGTGAGTACGCGGGTGTCCACGATCTTGTGCAGCACGCCCCAGATCAGGGTGGCCAGCACCACTGCCATCACCAGCGTGAACGGCGTCAGGCGATACGCGAGGGCGACGAGTTCCGCCTCTACCTGGCGCTCGGTATTGTCGCTGCGCGGTGTTGTGCCGTTTGACGGTGGATTGATGGGCATGACCGGGTTCGGCTTCAGGTATGTATTGCCACCGGACTTCGTTGCGGGAGGCTGACAGGGTTCACGGTCCCCGCCCCTGAATCTTTAACCCCCCGCAGCGGCATGACCCTTGTGCTCACTGGCCATAGCTCCCGAATTTCGCAAGTACCCGCTGCATCTCTCCTTCGTCGAGCAGGCGCGGTTGCGCGATCTGCAGTGCCCTGACGTACTGTTCGCACAGTGTTTCGAATTCGATGGCCAGTGCGACGGCATGATCGATGTCGCGGCCGAACACCAGCATGCCGTGATTCGCCATCAGGCAGGCACAGCGCCCGTCGAGCGCCTCAATGACGGCGTCTGACAGCGCCTGTTCGCCGAATGTGGCGTAGCGCGCGCAGCGGATGCTGCTGCCGCCGAAGCGGGCGATCATGTAGTGGAAGGACGGAATCGGATTGCCGATGCAGGCAAGTGCGGTCGCGAACGGTGCATGCGTGTGGACGATGGCGCCCGCGTCGGCGTGTGCCCGATACACGTCGCGATGGATGCGCCACTCCGACGAAGGCTTCAGAGCACCGGAAAAACGGCCGTCATCGGCCACCTCGACGATGTCCGACGGCCCGAACCGCGCAGGATCCAGGCCACTGGGCGTGATCAGAAATGCGGAACCGCGGCGCGCGCTGACATTGCCAGCCGCACCGCGGTTGAGTCCGCAAAGTTCCAACCGGCGCGCTGCGTTGTGCACGTCGGCGCCGCTGACCTCGTTCATCAGGGTGTATCCCCTGTTTTGTGGATTGACGGTGGATTATCCTCAACGGATTCCAGATTTCAAGCGGGTTTGCATTAATACTTGACGACAGCACCGACGTTTCGCGGTGCAAAACGAACAGAATCGTTACTGGCAGCCGGTTTCACGCAGCTCGAAATTACATGAGCTTCTGTGGATTGATTGCAGGCGCAAAGGCTTCGAGCGACACCACGCGCGAGCACTCGATGACGCCGAGTTCGGTGACGAGGGCCGTTACAAGCGCTGCCGGCGTGACATCGAAGGCGGGGTTCTCGACTGCCGACGTCTCTTCGAGCAGCCGGGCACCGCCGGCAGCGCCGCGCAGTTCACGCACTTCGCGTCCTTCGCGCTCCTCGATCGGAATCGCCCGGCCGTCGCGGCAGCTGAGGTCGACGGTAGACCAGGGAGCGGCCACCCAGAACGGAATGCCGTTGTCGCGTGCGGCCAGTGCCTTCAGATAGCTGCCGATCTTGTTTGCGGTGTCGCCATTCGCCGCGATGCGGTCGGCGCCGATGATCACCGCGTCCACCCGGCCTTCGCGCATCAGCTGCCCGGCCGCGTTGTCGGCGATCACCGTATGCGGCACGCCGGCGCGCGCCAGTTCCCAGGCGGTGAGCAGGCCCTGGTTGCGCGGACGCGTTTCCGACACCCATACATGCAGGTCGATGCCGGCCTGACGGGCCAGATAGATGCCCGACAGCGCGGTGCCCCAGCCGGTGGTGGCGAGCCAGCCGGCGTTGCAGTGGGTCATCAGGTTCAGCCGCCCCGACTTCGGCGTGATTGCCTGCATCAGGTCCAGTGTGAGTTCGCCGATGTGCCGGTTGGCAGCCCGGTCCTCATCGCAGATCGCCATCGCCTCGCGCCAAGCGGCGTCGGCGCGATCGTGCGGCGCCAGCGGGCGTACCGCGACCTCGACGCGACGCAGTGCCCATGCCAGATTCACCGCGGTCGGGCGGGTTTCGGCCAGCATGCGCAAGGCGAAGTCCAGCCACGCGTCCTCGGCCGCCTCGCGCAGTGCCAGCGCGAGCCCGAAAGCGCCGATAGCGCCGATCAGCGGGGCGCCGCGAACCTGCATGGTGGCGATCGCGTGGGCAGCCTGTGCGGCCGTGTCGATGCGCAACTCGTGTTCCGAGAAGGGCAGGCGGGTCTGGTCGAGGATGTGGAGCTGCGCGTCGTCGAAGCGCAGCGGGCTGGGCGTGTCGGTCATTGCGGGTCACCTTGTTCGGGGGCATGAAGCATAATCCGGCCTTGACCGATCCGAACGCCCGCCATGCAGGACTACACCGGACACATCCAGTCCAAGCTGCCCGACGTCGGCACCACGATATTCACCGTCATTTCACGCGAGGCACAGGCCTGCGGTGCGCTGAACCTTTCCCAGGGCTTTCCCGATTTCACGGCCGGCCCGGAGCTGTTCGATGCGGTCGCGGCGCACATGCACGCCGGCCACAACCAGTATTCGCCGATGGCCGGACAGCCGGCGCTGCGCGAGGCGCTGTCGCGCAAGATGGCCGCCGTATATGGCGCCGCGTATGACCCGGAAACCGAAATAACGATCACGGCGGGTGCCACCCAAGCGGTGTTTACCGCGATCATGGCGTTCGCCGGGCCGGGCGACGAAGTCATCGTGTTCGAACCGGCATTCGACAGCTACCTGCCGGGCATCCGGCTGGCGGGCGCCACGCCGGTATTCGTGCGGCTGCAGGCGCCGCACTTCCTGCCCGACTGGGACGAGGTGGCACGCCGCCTCACGCCGCGCACCCGCCTCATCATCACCAACACGCCGCACAATCCGACCGGTTCGGCCTGGTCGGTGGACGAACAGCGCCGGCTGGCGACGTTGTGCAACGGGCGCGACATCGTGGTGATTTCGGACGAGGTGTACGAGCACATCGTGTTTGACGGACGCGAGCATGCCGGTGCCGCGCGGGTGCCCGAGCTGGCGGTGCGCACGCTGATGGTGTCCAGCTTCGGCAAGACCTTTCATGTCACCGGCTGGAAGGTCGGCTTCGTCTGTGCGCCGCCGTCACTGACCGCCGAATTCAGACGCGTCCACCAGTTCAACGTGTTCGCCGTGAACACGCCGGCCCAGCTGGGCCTGGCCGACTACATGGCGGAGCCGGCGCGCTACCTCGGGCTGGCGGCCTTCTATCAGGCCAAGCGCGACGACTTCCGCGCGCGCCTGAGCGGTTCGCGCTTCCAACTGCTCGACTGCGCCGGTACCTATTTCCAGCTGGCGCGTTACGACGCGATCAGCGACGAACCGGATCAGGTCTTCGTGCGCCGGCTGATGCACGAGGCCGGCGTGGCGAGCATTCCGGTGTCGGCCTTCCATCACGACGGTTTCGATCCGCGGCTGATCCGTTTCTGCTTCGCCAAGAGCGAATCCCTCATCGCACAGGCCTGCGAACGCCTGTGCGCATTCTGAAAGCACATCATGCAAAACCAGGAATTCGTGCTGACCGGCGAGTACGTCGCGCTGTGTGACCTGCTGAAACTTGCCGGCATCGTCACCAGCGGCGGCGAGGGCAAGGTGCGTGTCGCGCAGGGCGATGTGCGTGTGGATGGTCGGCCCGAGTCGCGCAAGACCGCGAAGATCCGCGCCGGTCAGGTGGTCGAGTGCGACGGCGTCAGGGTGACGGTGCGCTGATCCGGCGCGCGGCGGCGATGCCGCTGCGTACCGCCGATTCCAGCGTGGCCGGGTAGTCCGGCAGCAGATAGTCGCCGGCGAGCGCGATGCGCGCGTCGGCGGGTTGCTCTATCGCCACGCGTGCTGGCGTGCAGCGGAAGGTTGCGCGTTTCTCGGTGATCGTGCGTACCCACAGCGGAGCCGGAAGATCCGGGTGCTGTGCCCGCAAGGTCGCCAGCACGGCGGCTTCGGTCTGTTCGCGCGGCATCGTCGCGGCCGAAACGATGCTGGCGGTCAGGCCGGCCGGCCCGCCGAGCGCGCCGCGGTCGAACAGCCAGTGTGGCTCGCCCTCGGCAAAACCGGTCATCGCTGCCGGCAGGCGGACGCTGGTGTCGAAGGCGGCATAGACCGTGCTGATGGGCTCGTATTCCAGCAGCCCGATCTGTGCGGCCAGCGCGGAAAGCCTGGGTAGATCGCCGAGCAGCGCCGGCACCTGGTGCGGGCTCGCGGCGAAAACGACGTGGTCGAAAACATCTTCCGCAGTGCCATCGGACAGCAGGAAGCCACGCGCGTCCTCGCGTACCGCACGCACGCGGACCCCGGTGCGGACCGCGCAGTCATGTGCAGCCAGCCAATGAGCGGCCGGTTCGGGAAACAGCTGCCCGAGATCGACCCCGGGCAGCAGCAGATCGGATGCGCCACGCGCGCCCATCAGGCTGTCGCGCAGCACGCAGGCGAAAACATGTGCGCTGGCATCGGCGATGCCGGTGTTCAATGCGGCGATGCACAGCGGCGCCCACAGATGCCGCGTGTTGTTCGCGGTCTGTGCGGTGCGTGCAAGCAGTCCGGCGACCGTTTCGTCCTTGCCGGACGGCCGGCCGATGGCACGCATCAGGCGCAGTGCCGCGACGCGGTCGCGCCAGCCCAGACCGCGGCAGCCGAGGAAGGCCATGGCCAGACCCAGCCGGCTGCCGGAACGCGCACGCAGTTCGAAGCCGTCGGCGAAGGTCAGTGCCAGCGGCTGCCGCAGCAGCAGGCGGTCGGGGTCGGCGCCCACGGTACGCATCATGGCCAGCGTTGCGTCATAGGCGCCGATCAGGATGTGCTGGCCGTTGTCCAGACGCAGTCCGTCCAGTCCGACGGTGCGGGCCCGACCGCCGACGCCGGCCGCCGCCTCGAATACGGTCGGGCGCAGGCCGTGCCGGACGCATTCGACCGCGCAGCTCAGGCCGGCCCACCCGCCGCCGATGATGGCGACGGTCGGTCCGGTCCGGGAGGTGCTGCCGGGTGCGTGCGTGCTGTTCAACGGGCCTAGCTGCGCAGCCAGGTTTTCCACGCGAGCCAGAGCTTGCGCAGCGGCGTCAGCGCGATGCGCCGGTCGAGCACGCGGCAGCCGTCGCGTTCGATTTCGTCGAGCAGGGTGCGGTAGATCGCCGCCATCACCAGACCCGGACGCTGGGCGGCGCGGTCGGCCTGGGGCAGGGCGGCCATCGCCTGTTCGTAGTACTGGCGGGCGCGCGCGATCTGGAATTCCATCAGCTTGCGGAAATCGTCGCTGTAGCGCGCGTTCAGGATGTCGGCAGCGCGCACGTTGAAGCGCTGCAGTTCCTCCACCGGCAGGTAGATGCGCCCGCGCCGTGCGTCCTCGCCGACGTCGCGGATGATGTTGGTGAGCTGGAAGGCGATGCCCAGATCATGGGCGTATTTTTCGGTCTCACGCTGAGTCGAGCCGAAGATGCGCGCCGCCAGCAGGCCGACCACCGACGCCACGCGGTAGCAATAGAGCTGCAGGCCCTTGAAATCGAGATAGCGCGACTGGTCGAGATCCATTTCCATGCCATCGATGATTTCGAGCAGCTGCTCGCGCGGCAGACCGAATTCGGCGATGGCCGGGATCAGCGCCAGACAGACCGGATGCTCGGGCGTGCCGTCGAAGCAGGCGGCAACCTGGGTGCGCCACCAGGCCAGCTGGGTGCGCGCGATGCCGACGTCGCTGCTTTCGTCCACGACATCGTCGATTTCGCGGCAGAAGGCATACAGTGCCGTGATCGCGCGGCGGCGCGGCGGCGGCAGGAACAGGAAGCTGTAATAGAAGGACGAGCCGCTTTTTGCGGCGCGGTCCTGACAGTATTCGTCGGGCGTCATGGGTAGAGAAGTGATCGCAGGCCGATCAGCGGCCAGTCTGCGCGCCCCAGTTTCGGGCGATGGCGGAATACATCGTAATCGACCTGCTCGATGCGCTGCAAAATGCGCAGGCCGCCCTGCACGACCAGACGCAGCTCCCAGCCGACCCGTCCGGGCAGCCGGCGGGCCAGCGGCATGCCGGACTGCATCAGCGCGCGTGCCGAATCGACCAGATGCTTCATCAGCGCGCGGAAGGCGGCATCGCAGTCCGCCTGCGCCAGATGCCGTTCGGTCACGCCGAAACGGGTCATGTGGGCCTGCGGCATGTAGATGCGACCGGGCGGCACGCCGTCGGCGTTCTTGCGCCAGTCGATGGCGACGTCCTGCCAGTGGTTGATCAACTGCAGCGCACTGCAGATTGCGTCCGACTGCTGCAGGCTGGCGGCGTCGTCCACCTTGTACAGGCACAGCAGCAGGCGGCCGATCGGGTTGGCCGAGCGTCGGCAGTAGTCCATCAGCTCGGCGTCATCGGCATACCGGGTCTGCACGACGTCCTGTGCGAACGCGTCGAGCAGGTCATGCAGCAGCGGCAGCGGCAGCGACCATGCGCGTACCGCACGGGCAAGCCGGGCGTGGATCACGTCGTCGGGCTGGCCGCCGCGTTCGATGATGCGCAACTGCTCGCGGCAGTGTTCGAGTGCTGCCAGTCGCGCTTCGGGGACGGCTTCACCCTCGTCGGCCAGATCGTCGGCGTTGCGTGCGAACCAGTAGATCGCGGCCACCGGCTCGCGCAGCGCGGGCGGCATCAGACGCGAGGCGACCGGGAAGTTTTCGTAGTGTTCGACCGACATGGGGCGCCGAGTATACCGGGCGCTCGCGCCGACGCCTGCTAGAATCCGCGGCGCGTGCCCAGGTGGCGAAATTGGTAGACGCACTGGATTTAGGTTCCAGCGCCGCAAGGCGTGGAGGTTCGAGTCCTCTCCTGGGCACCAGCTACATACTCACGAAATCCGCCCCGGATTTGGTACCGAAGTCGCTGATCCTGCGCGGGTGACTGGCCCGATCTGCACACCCCTGTACGAACAGCGACTGGCGTGGTGCAAGGATCGGCAGCCGCGGCGATGTCAGATCTTGCGCGCGACCAGTCCGATCAGTGCCGAGCGGCCGCGATGCGCCAGCCCCTCGTCGAGCACGTCCTCGTACTCGGTCAGCAGTTCGATGTCACAGTCGGCGAACGATTCGCGCAGCAGTTCCGGGGTGTACAGGTTCTCGACCGCCGACGGACCACCGGTGCGGTAGTCCAGCTGCTTCGGCGTGTAGCCCTGCAGCACGACGCGACCGCCGGGCCTGAGCGCCCGCTTCATGTTGGCGAACAGCGAATCGCGCTCGGCCGGCGCGGCGAACTGGATGAAGACGCCGACGACCAGATCGAAGCCTGCTTCCGGATAAGCCCAGTTCAGCGCGTCGGCATGGATGAAATCGACCGACACGCCTTCTGCTGCAGCCAGTTTCGCCGCCTTGTCCAGCGCCACCGGTGACAGTTCGGTTGCCGTGACCTGCAGTCCCTGCCTGGCCAGCCAGACCGCGTTGCGTCCTTCGCCGTCGGCGATGCTCAGCGCGCGCTGGCCGCGTGTCAGCAGCGCAGCCTGCGAAGCGAGGAAGCTGTTCGGTGCCGTGCCGAACAGGAAATCCTCGCCGACGGAGCGATATCGGTCCGACCAGAAGTCGGTTGCATCGGGATGGCTCATTGGATGATGGCGCTCAGTCCTGCATGTGGCCCATGCGATGGGCCTTGGTGCTCAGGTAGCGGTAGTTCAGCGGATTGGCACCGGCGTGCAGCGGGATGCGTTCGGTGACTTCGATGCCCTGCGCCTCGAGCGCGCGCACCTTCAGCGGGTTGTTCGTCAGCAGGCGCGCCTGTGCGATGCCCAGACTGCGCACGATGTGCACCGCGAAGGCGTAGTCGCGCGCGTCGTCCGCAAAGCCGAGCATGCGGTTGGCGTCCACGGTGTCGGCGCCGGTGTCCTGCAGTGCGTAGGCGCGGATCTTGTTGATCAGGCCGATGCCGCGTCCTTCCTGACGCAGATAGATCAGCGCGCCCCGGCCCTCGGCGGCGATGCCGCGCAGCGAGGCTTCCAGTTGCGGTCCGCAGTCGCAGCGCAGGCTGAACAGCGTGTCGCCGGTCAGGCACTCGGAGTGCAGGCGCAGCAGTACCGGCGCGCCGTCGGAAAAGTCACCCAGCGTCAGCGCGACATGCTCCAGTCCGGTCGCCGGATCGGCGAATCCGTGCAGCGCGAAGTCGGCAAAACGCGTAGGCAGGCGGCAGACGACGGCTGACGCAGCGGCGGTCTGACCCGCAGGACTGGCGGTGGCGTGTTCGACGGCTTCGCCGTGCGGCAGATGTCCGACCGCCCGGTATTTCTTCTCAGTGGGTTGCGTTGTCATGTGCTGCTTTGCAGAAAATGGTCCCGACGGGGTGCGTAACCTCGACAGGGTGCGTAAGTATCGCCGATCCCGGGGTTGGTCTGGCAGATCGATCAGCTTAACCAGTCGGTGATCACCGGAACGACAAGCGAAGTGACGACGCCGTTCAATCCCATTGCAAGTGCCGAGAATGCTCCCGCGGTCTCGCTGATCCTGAATGCCCGTGCGGTGCCTATGCCATGCGCGCTCATGCCGATGGCGAAACCCTGCGCCGCGTGGTCACGGGTACCGATGGCTCTCAGCAAGGCGGGTGCCATCACGGCGCCAATGATGCCGGTCAGTATCACGAGCACGGCCGTCAGTGACGGCAGGCCGCCGATCTTTTCCGAAATGCCCATCGCGATCGGCGTGGTGACTGACTTCGGTGCCAGCGACAGCAGCGTCTGCCCAGTGGCGCCGAGTGCCTGCGCGATGAACCAGACCGACACGACGGAGGTGATCGAACCGATCGCCAGCGCCAGCATGGAGGCGCCGAACAGCCTTTTCAGCCGTGGCCACTGGCCGTACAGCGGCACCGCCAGCGCGACCGTTGCCGGACCGAGCAGGAAGTGGACGAACTGCGCGCCTTCGAAGTAGGCGGCGTAGGGCGTGCCGGTCAGCGTCAGTACCGCCACGATCAGGGCGACGGCCAGCGCCACCGGATTGGCCAGCGGGTGTCCGCCCAGCTTGACTGACAGCGCGTGCGCCATCTGGTAGGCGAGCAGCGTCAGTGTCAGGCCGAGCAGTGGCGAGGTCGACAGATAGACCCACAGGTCGCGCAGTTCGGGCCTCATTGCTCGCGCGCTCCAAGGCGCATGACCAGCGCGGTCACCAGCAGCGTGATGGCGGTGCTGGCGACCAGCGCCACCAGCGTCGGCAACCATTCGCGCGCCAGCAGGCCGGCGTGGATCATCACGCCGGCACCGGCCGGCACGAACAGCAGCGAAAGGTGCTGCAGCAGGTTGCTGGCAGTTTCGCGCAGCGGCACCGGGGCATGGCCGCGTATGACCAGTGCGATGAACAGGAACAGCATGCCCATCACCGGTCCGGGAACCGGCAGGCCCAGCGCCTGCACGAATATTTCGCCGAACAGCTGGAAAACGAGCAGCAGAGTGATCGATGCAAGCATCGTGCGGTGTCGTGGAACGCGATGGTCCGGATTCTATCCGGCGGTGGCTGCCATGCCGCATCCCCTGCCGGCACTGCGCTCCGGAAACAGGAAGGCCCCGATCCGGATGGAACGGGGCCTGTCACGCGTGGGCGTTCGCCTCAGCGGTAGCCGGCCCGGTCGAACACCTTCTGCGCCTGTGCCGTCGTCCGCGCAAGTTCGCCCACGTTCAGGGTGTCGGCCTTGAAATTGCCGAGTGCTTTGAGTTCAGGGTTGGCGATGACCGCGGATTTCACGACCGGCCACTCGTTGTTGCCGTTGGCGAAGTAGGCCTGCGCTTCGTCCGAGGCCAGGTACTCCAGAAACTTCACCGCGGCGTCCTTGTTGGGTGCCGTCTTCAGCATGCCGCCGCCGGAAATGTTGATGTGGGTGCCGAAACCGGACTGGTTGGGCCACACTACGCCGACCTTTTCCATCATCGTCCGGTCTTCCGGCTTGGTCGAGCGCAGCAGGCGGACCAGGTAATAGGTGTTGGACAGCGCCACATCGCATTCGCCGGCCGCGACCGCCTTGATCTGGTCGGTATCGCCGCCCTTGGGCGCCCGCGCGAAATTGGCCACGACGCCGCGCGCCCACTCTTCGGTCTTCACCTCGCCCCAGTGTTGGATCAGTGCGGCACCGAGCGAAATATTGTACGGGTGTGCACCCGAGCGCGAGCACAGCTTGCCCTTCAAGGCCGGCTTCGCAAGATCCTCGTAGTTGCCGACGTCGGCCGCTTTCAGCTTGAGCTTGTTGTAGATGATGACGCGGGCGCGGGTCGAGAACGCAAACCAGTTCGACTCGGGATCACGCAGGTGGGCCGGAATGCGCTCTTCCAGCAGCGCCGACCTGACGGGAGCGAACAATCCGAATGCGTCAGCCTGCGCCAGACGGGAGGCGTCGACCGTGATGAATACGTCCGCCGGACTGTTGGCGCCCTCGTTGCGGATGCGCTCGACCAGCTCTTCTTCCTTGCCTTCAATGCGATTGATCCGGATGCCGGTCTGGTGCGTGAAGTTCGAGTACAGCGCCTCATCGGTCTGGTAGTGGCGTGCCGAATACAGATTGAGCACCTTTTCCTGGCCGTGGGCAGGCGACAGCATCAAAGCGAAGCAAAGTACTGCGGCAAGACGGGGGTTCATCAGGGGCTCCGGGCGAATTTGATCGGTTCAGCCGGGCATTCCAACGGTCCCTTATCTCGACCGGCCGGGCTGGGCAGCGAAAATTAGCAGAAGCGATTTGTAATTGCAAATCATTCGCAGTTACGTGCATGGACCGGTGGCCGCATGCGGGGAATGATGATGCTGGCTCGGAGAGATGGCGCACAGTCCGGCCGATTGCACGGCCGGATACGGACTGCGGATCAGCGCAGGGGAAGTACGCTGGTGTCGTCGACTTCGATGCGGCGCGCACCGTTGAAGCGGCGGGCCCAGTAGCCGCCGTTCATGTCGTCGACGCGTACGCCGCCGCCACGGGAATTGGCGTGCATGAACTTGTTGTCGCCCAGATAGATGCCGACGTGCGAGAACGCCCGGCTGAGGGTGTTGAAGAACACCAGATCGCCGGGCTTCAGTTCGTCACGCCGCACCGTGTCGCCGACCCGGGCCATTTCCACCGCAGTACGCGGCAGCAGGACGCCCAGTGCATCAGAGAACACATGGCGCACGAATCCGCTGCAGTCAAAGCCGCTCTGCGGGCTGTTGCCGCCGAACCGGTAGCGGATGCCGAGCAGCGAAAGTCCGTTGTCGACCAGCTCTCCGACCGCGTCCACGGCGGCAGCCGCGTGTTCGGCTACACGTCCGGTGGACAGTTCGTACAGCGTTCGGGCGGAAGGCTCAACGGCCGCGGCAGGCTCGGCGCGAGCAGCCGGAGTGCCGGCAAACGTGACAATCAGTGTCGCGAAAAGGCACAGGCGGCGAAGGGATATTCGGAGCATGGGGTCGGAATATACCCATGCACGGGGCGACTGCCAAGTTTTTCGACACTTAAGGCATTCGTAGTTCCGGCTCTTTCCCTACAATCCGGTGTTCGACCACAGCTCGCGGCCGGCGCGCGGATAAATGAGTGACGATCTTGGGACTGGTGACGTACTGCCGAAGGTGAAGGTACTCATCGTTGACGATTCGCGCATGGTGCGCGCTTCCATCATCAAGCGGATACGCGACCGCTTCGAGTTCCGAGAGGAGGCCGACGGCGAGGCGGGCTGGCAGACGCTGCTGGTCGATGATTCGATCCAGGTGGTGCTGTCGGACCTGACGATGCCCAGGCTGGACGGATACGGCCTGCTCGAGCGCATCCGCTCGTCACGCTTGCATCGCATCGCCGACATTCCGGTCGTCATGATTTCGGGCGACGAGGACGACACGGCGCGCGAACGGGCGCGCGAACTTGGCGCGACTGACTTCATAACGAAGGGTATAGGCACGGTCGAGCTGATTGCCCGCATCGAGTCGGCGAGCCGGCTGAATGCGACGACGCGCCAGCTTGCCGACAGCCGCCAGGCGCTGGCGGCGGCATCGCCCATCGATCCGGATTCGGGCATGGCCACGCCGCAGTACATGGAAATCCATGGCGAGCAGCTGATGTCCGCCGCAGTGCGCTACGACGGCCAGGTCAGCGTGCTGATCGTCGGAATCGACAACTTCGGCGAAATCGTCCGCAATTTCGGCCGGCACGTCACCGACCTGATTATGCGCAAGCTGGCCAAGGTGCTGGCGACCAAGGTACGCAAGGAAGACACGTTCTCGCAGATCGGCGAAGGCCAGTTCGCCATCATCACGCCGGACATCAGTCTGGCCAGTGCCGAGCAGTTCGCCAACCGCATGCGCAGCGTGATCGCGGCGACCGCCATGCAGTATCGTGGCCAGACCCTGCGCATCAGCCTGAACATCGGCGTCGCGAACAGCATTGCCGATCAGGCGGATTCGGTCTCGCAGATGCTCGGCCTCGCGGTTTCGCGTGCCGACCTTGCCCATCGCGAGGGTGGAAACGCGGTACGGTGCACCGGCGGAGAACCGCAGAAATTCGCATGGACGGCGGGCATCGTCAGCATCGAGCGGGCGCTGCTGCTGATCAAGTCCGGCGCGGAGGCTGATATCGTGCCGCAGTTGCCGGCGCTGATCTACCGGCTGCTGCCGCTTCTGGAATTGATTGGAGTCAAGTACGACTGCAACATGCCGCTCGAGAGCTTGCGCCAGTTGGCGCGCGAAGCCGATACTTCACTGGTTGAAAAATAAAAAAATCATTCATCAAAGTAGTGCAGGGTTGGAGGAGTTGAATGTCAGCAAGCAAGGAGTTCCGTACCCGTTCCATCCGGCAGAGAGACGCGTTCTGGGGTGAGCAGGCCAGTCTGATCGACTGGCATGAGCAACCGCAGCAGATCTGCGACTTTTCGCGCCCGCCTTTCGTGCGCTGGTTCGTCGGCGGAACCACCAATCTGTGTCACAACGCGGTTGACCGGCATGCCGCGCAACGGCCCGATGCACCGGCGCTGATCTACGTATCGACCGAGACCGGCGCCGAGCAGACCTACACGTTTGCCGAACTGCAGCGCGAAGTCGAGCGCATGGCGGCCATCCTGCAGTCGCTGGGCGTGGTGCGCGGCGACCGTGTGCTGATCTACATGCCGATGATCGCGGAAGCAGCTTTCGCGATGCTGGCCTGTGCGCGGATCGGCGCCATCCATTCGGTGGTTTTCGGCGGCTTCGCCTCCGGCTCGCTGGCGACGCGCATCGATGACGCGAAACCGCGCGTCATCGTGTCGGCGGAAGCCGGCATGCGTGGCGGCAAGGTGGTGCCGTACAAGCATCTGCTCGACGAAGCCTGCGCGCTGGCCGAACATCCGCCGGAAAAGGTCCTGATGGTGGATCGCGGTCTGGAAAAGGGTTTCCCGGTGGTGGCCGGGCGCGACGTCGATTATGCGACGCTGCGCGCGCAACACATGAATGCCCGCGTGCCGTGCGTCTGGCTCGAGTCGAGCGAGCCGTCCTACATCCTGTATACCTCGGGCACCACCGGCAAGCCCAAAGGTGTGCAGCGGGACACCGGCGGTTATGCGGTCGCGCTGGCCGCCTCGATCAAGCACATCTACTGCGGCCATCCCGGCGAGACGATGTTCACCACCTCGGACATCGGCTGGGTGGTCGGGCACTCCTACATCATCTACGGGCCGCTGATCGCCGGCATGGCAACGCTGATGTACGAAGGCACGCCGCTGCGTCCCGATCCCGGCATCTGGTGGAGTCTGGTCGAGAAGTACCGGGTCAGCGTCATGTTCTCGGCGCCGACCGCAGCGCGTGTGCTCAAGAAGCAGGATCCCGCCTGGCTGACGAAACACGACATTTCGTCGCTGCGTCACATCTTTCTGGCCGGTGAGCCGCTGGACGAACCGACGCATGAGTGGCTGATGTCGGCGTTGAACAAGCCGGTGATCGACAACTACTGGCAGACCGAAACCGGCTGGCCCATCCTGTGCGAACTGCCGGGCGTCGAGCAGACCCCGATACAGCTGGGTTCGCCCGGCGCGCCGGTCTATGGCTACGACCTGCGCATCTTCCGCGAGGACGGCTCCGAGTGCGGGCCGAACGAGAAGGGCATCGTCGGCATCGTGCCGCCGCTGCCGCCGGGCTGCCTGTCGACCATCTGGGGTGACGACGACCGCTTCGTGCGTACCTACTTCTCGCTGTTCAAGTCGCCGCAGGTGTACTCGTCGTTTGACTGGGGCATCCGCGACGAAGCGGGCTATCACAAGATACTGGGCCGCACCGACGACGTGATCAACGTCGCCGGACACCGGCTCGGCACGCGCGAGATCGAGGAAGCCATCCAGGCGCATCCAGCCGTGGCCGAAGTGGCGGTGGTCGGCGTCGCGGATCAGCTCAAGGGGCAGCTGCCGATGGCGTTCGCGGTGGTCAAGGACCCGACACGCGTCGCCACGGCGGAGGACCGCGCTGCGCTGGAAAAGGAAGTAATGCAGACGGTCGATGGTCTGCTGGGTGCGATCGCCAGGCCCGGACGCATCCTGTTCGTCAACGGCCTGCCCAAGACGCGTTCGGGCAAGATGCTGCGCCGGTCCATCCAGGCGATTGCCGAAGGCCGTGATCCGGGTGACCTGACCACGCTGGACGATCCCACGACGCTGGATCAGGTGAAACAGGCGTTGAAGTAGCACGCCTTGAAGTAAATCGAAACGGGCGCCTAGCGGTGCCCGTTTCCTTTTGCGCTGTCCTTACTTGGTAAGAACGGGGCTCGGGTAATCCATCGGCATCAGGTTGCCATGGGCGACGTGTTACCCTTTTTGGGTCTTGCACGATATTGATAGCACTCGATGATCATCAAGGAAGCCGACGACAAGAAGCCCGCAATCCAGTGGCTGCAAGCCCTGCGGTTCCGCCCCGACTGCAAGACCGAAACGAAGAAGCGGATCGAACAGGAAATCCGCAACATCCAGGCGGGCGCCCGCGGCGAGGAGGAAGCCGCCTATGAGATGAAGGTCCATTGGGGTGACTCCAAAAACTGGATGATCGTCCACGATCTGCGTATCGAACATGGAGAGCTGGTCGCCCAAATCGACCATCTGCTAATCAACCGCTTCCTGGAAATTTGGGTCTGCGAGAGCAAGCATTTCTCCGAAGGGATTGGCATCAACGAGCACGGAGAATTCGCCGCCTTCTTCGGTGGCAAACCCTACGGTGTGCCTTCCCCTATCGAGCAGAACGCCAAGCACATCCTGATTTTGAAGAAGCTCTTCGAATCTGGCGCAGTCAAGCTCCCGAAGCGCCTCGGCTTCGCGATCAAGCCCGATCTGAAAAGTCTTGTTCTCGTCTCCAAGGGCGCCCGTATCAGTCGCCCGAAGGCGAAAGTCGACTGCATGGATGTGATCATCAAAAATGACCAAATCTTCAAATACATCGACAAGGCGATTGACCAGAGCAACAACCCGCTGATGATGGCGAAGATCATCGGGCAGGACACGCTCGAAGTCCTGGCGCGTGACATTGCGAGGCTGCACAAGCCAATCGCTTTCGACTGGACGGCGAAGTTCGGTCTGCCCAAGGAGCCGCCCACGATGCCTTCGGCGAAGCCCGAGCCACCTCCCGAGGCGACCAAGACCGAAGCCGCCGCGCCGACGCCAGAGGCCGCACAGCCCGCCGCTGAACCGGAGCAGAAGCCCAAGCAGAAGCTTATCTGCCATTCCTGCGGTGCTGCGGTCGGCTACAACGTCGCGAAATTCTGCTGGTTCAACAAGCCAAAATTCGGCGGCAACATCTACTGCATGGACTGCCAGAAGACCGCATCCGCGGCGTAGGCGGCAAGGAGGATGGAATGATTCAGAAGATCACCCGCATCCCGCTTCGGGACGCGTTCAAACATGAGGCGCTAGACTTCACGCGCTGGCTGGAAGAGAACATCGACGTCCTGAACGATTGCCTTGACATCACGCTCTCGAACGCCGAGCGCGAGCAGGCGGCAGGCGATTTCTCAGTCGATATCGTTTGCGAGGACGAATCGGGTTCGAAGGTCATCATCGAGAACCAGTTGGAGAAGTCGAACCACGACCATCTCGGTAAGGTCATCACATACCTCGTCGCCCTCGAAGCCAAAACAGCTATTTGGATCGTCTCCGATCCGCGCCCCGAGCATGTCTCCGCCATCACCTGGCTCAACGAGGCGTCGACGGCGAGCTTCTATCTCCTGAAGCTTGAAGCCATCCAGATTGGCGACTCCGCTCCGGCACCGCTCCTGACGCTGATCGTCGGTCCGAGCGAATCAACCAAGGCGGTCGGCAAGGCGAAGCAAGAATTCGCGGAACGCTATGATTTGCGGCACAACTTCTGGACGAAGCTCCTGGCCTACGCAAAGACGAAGACCAAGCTTCATTCCGGCATTTCCCCCGGCAAACAGAATTGGGTCGGCACGGGCGCCGGCAAGAGCGGGCTGGCCTACAACTATGTCGTTTGGGAGCACGAGGCGGCGGCCGAGCTCTACATCGACCGCGGCAAGGAATGCGACGAGGAGAACAAGGCGATCTTCGACGCGCTCCACGCCAAGAAGGAACAGATCGAGGCGGCTTTCGAAGGCAAGCTGGATTGGCAGCGGCTGGACAACAAGCGGGCTTGCCGCGTCCGCGTGCTGCTGGAAGGCGGCGGATATCGCGACGACGAAGCGAAATTCGAGGCTGTGCACGCTGCCCTGGTCGACGCCATGATCCGGCTGGAGAAAGCCTTCAAGCCGCATGTGCATAAGCTCTCCATCGAGAGCGCCTAACCGCCGGTGGGATAGGCGATGACGGTTCCCTGCCTATGCGTCGCCGATCCCGAAATCGACGAGGTCATTAACCTCGAAAGCGGCATCATCTCGCCTGCGCGGGCGGTGATCGGCAACGACTACAACCGGCTCGAAAAGCTGCGGATGGAGTTGGCCGAGGCGAACGCGGCGGGCGACTCCCTCTATGCCTGCCCGATCTGCATGGTCGGGGTCTATATCTCTTGCCGTCGCAAGGACGAGAAGCGGTTCTTCTTCAAGCATCGGACCGAAAACGGCAACTGCCCGGCCATCACGCGGGGTGAGCTTTCCAAGGAGGAGATGCTGGCGCGCAAATACAACGCCGCCAAGGAGAGTCATGCTCACATCCGGCTCAAGGAGATCATCGCCGACAGTCTGCGGCGCGATCCGAACTTCTCCGAAGTGGAGTCCGAGAAAGTTTGGCGCGGCATGGACCGCTCGAAGTGGCGCAAGCCCGACGTTCAGGCGCTCTGGAAGGGCGAGACGCGGATCGCCTTCGAGATCCAGCTTTCGACGACCTTCCTGCATGTCATCGCGGAGCGGCGGAACTTCTACCGGCAGGAAGGCGGTCTGCTCTGCTGGGTATTCCGCACCTTCGACGGGTCGGAGGCGCGAATGACACAGGACGACATCTTCCACAACAACAACCGCAACCTCTTCCTCGCTAGCGAGGAGACGTTGAAAGCGTCCGTCGCCGAGAGCGCCCTGATGCTGGATTGCCATTGGCTGGAGCCGGCCGCCGTCGGCGGCGAGATCGTTGAAGCCTGGCGGCATGCCCGGGTGCCGTTCTCCGGGCTGACCCTCGACCAGGCCGGGCAGCGGGTCTTCTACCGCGACTGCGATGCCCTGAAAGCCGGACTCGCCCGCGATGCCGGCGAGGAGGCCTTGAAGCAGCGCTTCTATCTCTGGTGGCGGAACTCGAAGCGCTCCTTGCAGGATGCCGAATGGACGGAGGCGAAGCGGGAATTTAGGAAGCGCGGCGTCTTCCTGCCCGAATACCCGTTCGATGCCCTCGGTCTGCTTAACGCACTCTATTCCGCCCGTGAGGGAGAAAGTATCGGCTGGAACCATCCGAACTTCATTTCGGCGGCGAATACGGTCGCCAACAGCTACAAAAATGTCATCCGTGCATTCCGCGCGGCCCTGCTGGTTTATGGCCGAGGCGAGCAGTTGAAGCGGGAAGACAAGAAGGGCAATTGGGCCAAGAGGGTCAAGGAATACAAGGAGCGGCTAGCCGAGGGCGACAAGGACTATGACCGGGAGGCGCAATATGACTCCCTGATCGCTTTCCTTTTTCCCGAGGTCTGGGAAGCGCTCTTGGGCCACAGCAAGGGTGGTAGTAGTCAGACGGATGAATAGCCATTGCCTTTTTGGGCGTAGGCGAACCAGGACATTCTATGGTTGCCGAAAAAACGAGCCCCGAAAATCGAAGCTCATTGCCTAACGCCAGCCCAGCAGGCCATTTGATCATTCATGCAAAACGGATCGCTTCAACAGAATTGGTTAACGGCTTGACCTTGGGGTGCCCGTTTTCCTTTGCGCTGCCGCTACGCGGCAACCAGCGTGTGCCGTCCGGTCCAGTACGCGCCCGGCGCAAGTTCCAGCGGACGTTCGGCCAGTGCCGGTTCGATGCAGATCATGCGGCGGAAATCGAGGTCGGGCAGGTCGGTCAGTGCGCGGCACTTGTGTTCCCACGGATTCCAGACCACCAGATCGGGGAAGCCTTCGCTCTGCAGACCCAGTGCGCGCGGAGATTCGTTCAGCACGATAGTGTCCGGTGCGCCGCAGTACAGGCGGTCGATTTCGTCCTCGACCACAACGGCGTCGAAGCGGTCGCTGGTGACGGTGTTGCCATGCGCGGCGTCGATGTAGCGCTTGCCGCGCAGCCCTTCGATCCGGCAGTTCTCCACCTCGCGTACGCGCAGATAGCTGTGCAGTGCCGCGGCGAAAAGGAATGGTGCGTCGCCGGTGTTTTCCGCCGCCAGTTCGAGGTCCAGCCGGTTGCCGCCGAGCACGACCGTCAGCTCCAGCGCGAAGGCGTGCGGCCAGACGGCACGGCTCGATTCGTCGTCGCTCAGGCGCAGCGTGGCGGTGACGAAATCCTTGGCGATCCGCTGTTCCGACAGCTGCCATGTGCGCGTGCGAGCAAAGCCGTGGCGCGGACCATCGCCGCGTTCGGCGAACTGCGGAAAGATGACCGGAATGCCGCCGCGTATCGCGCTGTGACCGTCGAAGCGGGCGTCGGGCGACAGGTAGAGCCGGTCGGTGCCGCCGGCGGGAATCCAGGACAGCACTTGCGCGCCGAACAGGCTGATCAGGCAGTTTGCGCCGTCAGCCGCCTGCAGGGAAAGTGCGGGCTGGCCGGCGTGGTCGATCTGCTGGATGGTTCCGCTGGCTTCATTCATCGGGTGTCGGGTACGGGCAGGGGTGGCAGGGGCGTTCAGTCATCAAGGCCGGCGCGTACGCAGGCTACGTAGGCAGCGCCATCCGGCGGCTGCCGGTCGCGCTGCGCCCGCCATATGGTTTCGCCCAGGCAGTCGACCACGCGATGCAGCGCCTCGTGTTCGTCACCCAGTCGGGTGCGCTGGGCTTCGAACGCGGCGCGCAGTCCGGGCGGCTGGTCGATGGCCAGCTGCTCCTCGATCGCCAGATGCAGCGAAAGGTGCAGGAAGGGGTTCGTTTCGCCCAGTTCCGGCGGGTACTCGCGGGTCAGCGCACGCTCCCCCTGATCGAGCAGTCCGTGGTACTCGGGATGGCGTCCCATCAGCGTCAGCGCCAGCATTTCCATCTGGGTCAGTGGCTGCGGGCTGTTGCGTTTGGCCCAAGTGTCGATGAAGAACTGCCGGGCCTGGTCGCGCGTGGGATTGAACATGGAACCTAGGAAAGCGAGCGTGACAGGGCGGGTATTCCACCATAGAAGTGGCCGGCGGCGTATCCCGATCTGTGTGCCGGCGCATATCCAGCGCTTCGTTCAGTGGCTGACGACCCCGGTCCGGCTGCTCTGCGTGTCTTGCCGGCGTGGTGGTGACCGCGTCCGGCCAAGGTATCCGGAGTCGATGCCGCCTCATGTCAAAGAGTTATTTTATTTATTCGGAATAATGTGTAAGGTGGCTGCGCTTCGGGCCGGCGGCATGGTGCCGTCGGGCGACGGAACGGAGGGCGGCCTGCATGGGAATGCCTTGTTCGGAGCACGACTGGCTGGCTTCTGCCGGTCGTGGCGGCTGCAAGCGGCTGCTGGTGATCCATCACAACTTTCCGGGGCCGTTCCGCGACCTTCTGCCGATCTGGTCGGACAGGCTTGGCTGGCAGGTGCTCGGCATCGGTTCCGATGCCTCGTCCGGCTGCGACGACGTGCCGTGGATCCGATATCGCTACCCTCATCAGCCGATCGCCGCCACATCGCCTCGCATTAACACGATTTTGAGTGCCGTGCGACGCGGCGAGGCGGTCGCGCGCGTGCTGCTCGATCTGCGAGCGCGGAACCATGTGCCCGATGTGATCCTCGCCGATCCCGGTGCAGGCGAAACCTTGCGTGTGAAGGACATCTTTCCGGATGCGCGGCTGGTGCACTACTGCGCCGGCCATACCGGTCGGTCAGCTCGGGGTGCGGCACCCGATCTGTCCATCATCGCGCGTTGCGATGCCGGCATCAGCCCCGGCTGGTGGCAGAAAAGCACCTATCCCCCGACTTTCCAGCCGCGGATCGACGTGATACGCGACGGCATCTGCCATGCCGCCTTCGGTCCGGATCCATCAGCAGTCGTGGTGACCGACGACGGCATGACGCTGCACGCAGGCGATGCGGTCATCACCCATGTGGCGTCGGCACCGGGTGGTGGAGCCGGTCTGTCCGGTTTCCTGCGCGTGCTCGGACTGCTGCAGCGTCGCCATCCTTGCCGTGCGCTGATCGTTGGTTTCAGCGACGATGCGACCGACTGGCTGGAACGGCGGATGGCGGCTGCCTGCGTCGACCCGCAACGCACGCACTTCGTGGGCAATCCGCGTCAGGGCGGGATCGCGGACATGCTGCGCGTGTCCGCGGTGCACGTCCATATCGGCCGGCCGGATGGTGTAGATCGCTCGCTGCTCGAAGCGATGGCCTGCGGTTGTGCGATGGTGGTGGCCGACGAGTCGCCAGTACGCGAGGTGGTGCGCCACGGCATCAATGCGCTTCTGGTCGATCCGCTCGACAGCGAAGGCATCGTCGAGGCGGTGCTGCGCCTGCTCGACAGCCCGCTGCTGCAGGCGTCGCTGCGGCGCGAGGCCAGAGCGGAAATCGTGCGCAGCTTCGATGCCGGTGCCGCGGCCATCCGCTATGCCCGCGTGCTCGACGGGCAGCCCGATGATCACTTGCCGCCCCATTTCCTGCCGGTAGCGCTGGCAGGCGACGGCGTGGCGCTGCACGACTATGTGTTCTGCGCCCTGGGCGCACCGTGAGCGCGTCGCGTCGTCAGATCAGCCGGTCCTCAAGATCGACCGCCTGCAGCACGATGGCGGCGATTTCCTCGATCGACTTGTGGGTCGAGTCGAGCCAGCGTATGCCTTCCATGCGCATCAGCTTCTGCGCCGCCTCGACCTCGTAGCGGCAGTTGGCCTGAGACGCGTAATGGCTGCCGCGGCGGCGTTCCTCGCGGATCTGCGCCAGACGGTCGGGCGAAATGGTCAGTCCGAACAGCTTGTCGCGATACTTCACGAGTTCGGTCGGCAGTTTCGCGCGTTCGAAATCTTCCGGAATCAGCGGGTAGTTCGCCACCTTCACGCCGAACTGCATGGCCATGTAAAGGCTGGTCGGCGTCTTGCCCGAGCGCGATACGCCGACCAGGATCACGTCGGCCTGCTGCAGTTCCTTGTGCGACATGCCGTCGTCGTGCGCCAGCGAGAAGTTGATCGCTTCGATCCGCCTCTGATAGTCGGCGCTTTCTTCCATGCTCTTCGGGCGACCGACATTGTGATTGGCGGGCAGTCCCAGTTCTTCCTCGAGCGGACCGACGAAGTGCTCGAACATGTCGAGGAACAACGCGTCGGCCTGACGCACGGTATGCGCGACCTCGGTATTCACGATCGACGTCACCACGATGGGTCGCACGCCGTCGCGCATCTTTGCCTCCGTCATGCGCTCGACACAGTCGAGTGCGTTATCCACCGAATCGACGAACGGAACGCGGGTCTGTCGGAAGCGCACGCTTTCAAACTGCGAGAGCAGGCTGCGGCCCAAGGTTTCGGCGGTGATGCCGGTGCTGTCGGAGATGAAGAAGACGGTTCGCATCGGTTTGTCCATTCATTGAATCGTGTTTCGGTCGCCCATTCTGGCGCGAAAACCCGGGCAGAAACGTCGATGAACCGACAATCCCGCATGCGGGATGTTATCGGAACGGGATTGTCGGGGCTGACGTGCGGCAGGGCGCAGGGCGGCGAGGAGGCGTGCCTGCGTTCAGTACGACGGGGACCGGGAACACGACGGAAGCGGAACGGCGCTGTTCATGTCCACGCGGGCAGATACAGCCGGACTGCGGTTCCCTTGCCCAGATCGCTATCGACTTCGACCGTGCCGCCCAGTCTTTCGACGACGCGACGGACCAGCGGCAGACCCAATCCGGAGCCGATCGCCTTGCCGGCAAGAAACGGTTTGAAGATCAACCCCATGTCGACAGGCGCGATGCCCGGCCCGTTGTCGCGGATTTCGGCGATGACCCGGCCATCCGGATCCAGGCGGCTGCATACCGCAAGTTCTCCGCCGGACTCCATGACCTCCATTGCGCTGGCGATGAGGCTGCCGATCAACTGGGACAGCATCATCGTATCGCCGCGAACCGGAGGCAGACCGTCGGCCAGTCCGCGGGAGACCCGGATGCCGCGCTGATCCAGATCACGGGTGAAACCGGCCAGGCTCTCCAGTGCGACAGCGTTGATGTCCACCGCAGCAAGGTTGATGTACGCGGGTCTGGCGTAGGCCAGCAACTGGCGCACCCAGCCCTCGAGTCTATCCACCTGGACGATGATGTCCCGGATGCGTCCCTGCGCGCCTGCAGGCATGATGTCGGCGGACGCGAGTTCGGCGGACGCGCGGATCGACGCCAGCGGGTGGCGGAGGCCGTGGGCAACCGCCGAGCACATTTCGCCGACGGCGGCGAGCGACTCGTTCTCGACCAGCTTGTCGCCCTGCGTGGCGATGATTCCATGGGCACGGCGCACGGTCCAGAACAGCGCGCCATAGAGAAACAGGCCGGCTGCGCCGCATGCGACCCAGATCAGCAGCACGCCTTCCTCCATGGCTTCGAACAGTTCGGTCGGCACCTTGTAGAGCTCGATGACGCCGACCACCTGACGTCCATGGACATCGAAGATCGGGATGTAGCTCTCGATGAAGTGATTGCTGGTCCGTTCGAGATGCTTGTGTTCCGACTTCGGCAGGCGGGCCGGGTCTATGACGCCGCTGTGAATGACCAGGTCAGCCTGCAGAGCCTCTTCCAGTTCGTCGTTGCGTTCGAAGTGCTGGCCGATGAGGGTGCTGTCGCTGGACCAGACCATGTGTCGGTCGGCCGAATAGACATTGGTCCGGAGAACCCCCGGCATGCGGTTCATGTGATCGAGAAAGTTCTGGAACTGCTGCGGTGTCGTGGTCCGCGTGCCTTCGAAATAGGCGTACGCATTCTCGGTGGCCACGATGCTTCTGACGAATCCGGCCGTGATTTCCGCCTCCTGCCGGATCATCCGGTCGGTGAGAAAGGCGGAGAAGGCCCACGCGGCCAATGTGCTGACCAGCGCCACGGATATCAGCGCCGTCAGCGAGAACCAGCGGATGAGGTTGAACGGTCGGGTCTCGAAGTTTGAGCTTGAAACGCGCATGGAATCCCTCTTCAGTTGGGGCAGGCCGGTTGGCCGCCGCCAACGGCGGGACCGGTCCGTTCGCGTCGGTCAGGGAAACCGGAAGCCGTAACGGGCGCGTGGCGATCCGCGACCCGACCGGGCGGATGGCCTGCATGTCGGTTCAGGTGGCTCATTGGACAGGGCGGGTGCGGTGCGGCATCGGACGGATGCATGGTCGTTCGTTCATTTGCCTTGTGCCGGCGGGCTTTCACTGTGACAGCGGTTGCAGGAAAAGAAGGTGATGAATGCAACCCGATCATGGCACATGCCGCAGTACTGGCCGCGGAAGATGTCCGACATGCGGATGTGCGTGCTGCCGGCGATCGAGGCGAACGGTGCGGGGTGGCAGTTCGCGCAGGCCAGCCAGAGCGTATGGGAACGATGGGGAAAGCGCACATGGGGCATTTCCTTCGTGTTCTTCATGATGATGTCGAGATCCAGCACTTCCATGCCCTGCGTACCCCGAAGGTCGCTGCGGGGCTGTATCAGGCCCTCGCTGAGTGCGCGCATCCAGTCGGGGAATCCGGTGGCGTCGTAGGGCAGGTCGCGGGTTGCTTCGCCTATCCGCTGCAGGCGTGCCGCCTCCGGGTTGTCCGGGTCGTGGACATCGGATTCGTCCAGGATCCGTCGCGCATCGTGTCCGGCGTCGGGACGGGGGGCATCCGGCGCAGCATCCGGCGCGGCGACCGCACTTTTCGGCGTGGCGCGCAGGAATGCCGAGGCGTCCAGTGAATGGACCACGCCCAGCAGGGCGCCCACCGGGATCGAAAGCAGCGCCAGGCATCGCTGGATTCGCCATTGCCGCCCGTTCATCGGCAGGGATGCGTTGTCTGGCAGCCGGGCTGCAGCGTGTCCGGAGCGGCGTGGCGGGCATTCCCGGAAGCGGGAATCCGTTGCCGGAATCGGGAATCGGCCGGGCGGAACAGGGCTGCCGGAGATGCGATTGTCCGGCGTTGCCCGGACGGCGCGTCCGCTGCACCGGTGACCGTTGGTCCCGACGTTTTCCGCATTGGCGCGCACGTCCTCAAAACACCGGTACTCCCATCAGCTGCAGCGCCCGGTTGAGCTGACCGGTTGCCGCTTCCATCAGGTGCACCGCCTCCTTGTACTGTCCGGCCCTGGCCTGGCCGTCGGCCTCGCCAAGCAGGCGACGGCCTTCCGACTGGAAGTTGTCGATCGCGCTGCGCCGGTCGCCGTCAGCCTTGCCGTCGCCGACCATCATGTTCACCAGAAGCTGGTTGCTTTCGAAGCGTCTGATTTCGTAGGCGTATTCCTCGGCGGCCGACGAGAAGTTCAGGGAATGCACGACTTCCTCGCCGGAGCGGAGTCTGGACAACTCGGACACCGCCAGCTGATAGGCCTCGCCCAGCAGCCGGTTGGCCAGCGCCAGTTCGCCGGCTCCGGCACGCTTCCGCGCTTCCGCGCTCTTTGCATCGATGCGTGTGAGCAGCACCCGTGCCGCGCTTCCTATCCTGGGGTGAGTGGCGACCTCCTCGACCGATGCGCGGTAGGTCGCGACCTGTTCGATCAGATTCTGGTGGGCGTGGCGCAATGCGTCTTCGGACAGACTGGCCGGAGGCTGTGCGCGTTGTGCCGAGGCCGATGAGCGCAGCGCGTCGTCGAGGATACGGGCAGCGTCGTCGAAGCGGTTGTCGTCCAGCGCCTGCCGGGCGAGCGCAAGCGCATTCCTTCCCTTTTCCAGCCGTTCCGGCGCATGCGGTGCGCTTGCGGCAGAGCTTTTGGCTGCCTGCGTGTTGACCAGCATTTCCACCAGCCGGATCTTCTGTTCGACCAGACGGCGCCGGTCGTCCGGCGAACCTTCCTGCGCGGCAGCCAGCGTGGCTGCCAGCAGAACGGCGGTGGCGGGGAAGAGGTGTTTCACGGCAGCGTCGCGCGGCGGTCAGCGGGCGCCGGTGCTGGCGGGCGGTGCCGCCGGAGCGGATGCCTCGGCCAGCGGATGAAAGGCCCGTGAAATGTAGGCCAGCAGTCCGGCGATGTCAGCCGCGCTAAGCACGTTCTTCCATGCCGGCATCGAGGTTCCGGGCAGACCCTCGCGGATGGCGTGCGCCAGACTGTCGCGCGTGGCGCCGGACATGAAGGCCGGGTCGCGCAGGTTGCGCGGGTGCGGTTCGAGGAACTGTCCGATCCAGTTCTTGCCGGTGCCGTCGGCGCCATGGCAGAAGGCGCAGTTGGCCTGGAAGATGCGCTCGCCGCGGCGTTCGGCACGGCCGGGGCGCTCGAGTCTGGGCGGAATGTCGTGCAGCGAGTAGGGCGTGGCGCTGGTCATGGCGTCCACGCGCGGCGGTGGTGCGGCCAGCGAGAAATTGTTGCGGGGAAAGGACAGCGGGCGTGAATCCCATGCGACGTCGTCCGGTGCCGGGGCGCCGCGGTCATGGCAGCTGACACAGCTCGACAGGAACAGGCGTTTGCCGCTTGCTTCCGCAGCGCTCAGTGTTTCCCAGGAACGGGAAAGCGGGATATCGCCACGGGCGAACGGGAAGGCGTCCCGGTAACGGTCATGATCGGGCCAGCCGTTTTCGGCCGTGTGGTAGCGCGTGTTGGCCGCCTTGCGGCTGACGAATTCGTCGACCACGAAGGCAGCCACGGCATCCATCCCGGCGGCGTCGAGTACGCCGCCGAACGCTTTCATCGCGGTACCCGGCCGGCCATGGATGAGGGTGTCGATGACGGCCTTCCGGTCCAGTCTTTCCGGCGTGGCTGCAACGAAGCTGGCCGGCGGTGGCGACAGGTAGGTGGCGGCCAGTGTTCTGGCATCACCCGAATAGCCGTGACAGAAATAGCAGCGGTAGTTGTAGATGCGTCGCCCCTGCTCGACCAGGGTATCGGCGGCCACCGCTGCCGGCAAGGCCGCGAACAGCAGGAGGATGGCGAGGCAGCGCAGGATCAATGCCCGGCTCCGCGCGCCGGGCCCTTCGCGACCGGCGGCTGACGTACGAAGCGCTGGAACACGAACTCGCTGACGTCGGCGATCTCCTGATGGTCCAGTACCTTGCTCCAGGCCGGCATCTCGGCACCCAGCCGGCCGTCCGACACGGCGGTATAGATGGCCGGGCGGTTGAACGAGGCGCGGAAGGCCGGATCGATGAAGTTGCGCGGTTTCGGATTGATGAAGTAGGCACGCGGTCCCTTGCCGTCGCCCTTCGGGCCGTGACAGGTGGCGCAGCCGCTCATATAGGTTCTTTCGCCGCGTGTGGCGTTGCCCTGCAGGCCGTTCTGGAACGGCTGCTCCATCGGGTTCCCGCTGTCTGGCGGTCCGCTGCGCCCGGCGTGGGCGCTGGTGCCGGATATCGCATCCGAGGCCGGCAGCATGAGGGAGGCGCGGACGTAATCGACCACGGCTTCGATGTCCGGCGCCGGCAGCCGGGCGGCGAACGCCGCCATGGCCGTGTTGGCGCGGCCGTGCGTGACCGAGCTGATCATGCGTTCGCGCGTCAGTTCGACGCGTGCCTGCGGTGTCGTGAAGTCGCGCGGCGGCACCAGGCCGCCCGCCGATCCCGATGCGCCCTGACCGTGGTCGCCGTGGCACACCATGCAGTTCTGGGCGTACAGGCTGCGTCCGCGCTGCAATCGGGGATCGAGCGCGACCTGCATGAAGGTGGTACGGACGTAGTCGACCACCGCCTCGATCTCCGGTGCCTCGAGCTGCGTCTTCCACGCCGTCATCGCGGTACCCGGCTTGCCGCCGGTCACGATCGCCACCATGGTTTCCCGGGTCAGCTCCGAAGCCCGCGTGAAGTCGCGCGGCGGGGGCACGAGGCTGTTGCGGGCACGGCTGTTGCCGTCGCCGCGGTCGCCATGACAGACGGAACAGTAGTTGTGATAGAGCACGGCGGGCTTGATCGAGCCGCCCTTCAGCGGCCGTTCGCCGGCATGGGCCACCGGTGTGCCGCCTGTCGCCGCAAGCAGGCAGACGAGCAAGGGCAGCATCCGCTGTCCTGCGATCCGCTGCATCGATTGCCAGGCAGTGATGAAAAGCATGAAGCCGGATCCTCGTCGGGAAAACTGTCGCCGGATTTCAGCAAGAAGCGGGCCAAGGTCTGTTGCTGCATGGCTGTGGCATGCAGGTTGCTTGAACCCTCTGCTGCCCGCACCGGGATGGGTTGATCCACGGCCGATGGGATTTCCTGCAGGAGATGCGCGGCGGCAGGAGTTCACGGGCCATGCCAAAGCATTTTCCAGGGCCATTCGCGCTGTTGCTTCCGCTGCTGTCTCTTTTCCTGTTGGTTCCGCCGGCAGCGGCCGAGGGGAGCAGCTTCAGCGGTGCGGAGGTGTACGCGCAGAGCTGCGCCATGTGCCACTCGAAGGGCGTGGCGGGTGCGCCGCGACCACGCGAGCCGGATGACTGGCGCGTGAGGATGATGCCGGGCCGGGCCGATCTGCTGCGCTCGGTACTGCGCGGCAAGGGCGGGATGCCGCCGAAGGGGGGAAATGCCTCGCTGTCGGCGATCGAGGCGAACGCAGCGCTGGACTACATGCTTCCACACAGTGCGAGGAGATGAGGAATCGGTTTGCAACGGATATTCCTGCGGATGGCAGCCATGGTCATTCACTCCGGCATGCCGTCACCCGGCTTGACGGAAATTGCCCCATGCCGCGGCACTGCAGGGGCGCGAGCTGTGTGGCTGCGGCGCCGGACCGGCTGGTGCTGCGCGTTTCTGGCGCTGGGCGGGATCACCGCATGCTGGGGTGCGGACATCCGGGGCACGCCGCACAACCTGACCCGCAAGGGGCTGCTGGTGGATGTCGAGGAGGTGTGCGTGTTCTGTCATACGCCGCAGATGCCGCCGGCCTTGCAAGGCCGCAGCGATGTTTCCTCGCAGCCGGCATGGCAGCCATCGCTCCCGCTGACCCACGCGTTCGTGATGTTCGACGATATCGGCCGCCTGCAGTTCGGCGACAAGCCGGCGGTCGGGTCGCAGTCGATCGCCTGTCTGTCCTGCCACGATGCGAATCAGGCCTTCCTGGTCATGTCGGCCGAATCGGATCACCCGTTCGGCATCCCGTATCGCGGCTTCACCCGCGGACGGGAACGTTCGCCGCTGGACGAGGCGGCGAGCGAGGACGCGCCGTCGCATCCGGCCAAGTACCTCAAGTCGCTGGACGAATTCCGTGCGCCCAGCCGCGGCATGGTCGACAACCGCAGCGTCTGGTGGGTGTCGGCCGGCGGCATGAATACGCTGCGTACCCGCCTCGACCTGCCGCTGTACGCCCGCCCGGGCGCCGGTGGGGAAATTCCGTATGTGGAATGCAGCAGCTGTCATGACCCGCATGTTCCCAACAAGCTCTTTCTTCGGGTGAGCAATGACGGCAGCCGCCTCTGCCTCACCTGCCATGACAAATGAGCCGTGATCCGCGGCGATAGGGAGTTCGCAATGAGCTGGAATGATCCGTTGTGCAAGCGTTGCCGATGCTGGCTTGCCGTCGCCGGCGCGTTGGTACTGGGCGCCTGTGCGCCGATGCCCGAGGCGCCGAAGAGCGAAGTCCGCCGGGAGCAGCTGGTCTATCCGTCGCCGCCCGACGCGCCGCGCTTCGTCTATGAGCGCACCCTCTACGGCAGCGCCGACGTCGCGCCGGAACGGGATGAAAGTGCCCTCAAGCGCATGCTGGTCGGCGATACGGAACGTTCCGAAGGGCTGGCCAAGCCCTATGCGGTGGCGGTGCATCGCGGGCGCGTCTTCGTCAGCGATTCGGCCGACCGCTTCGTCAAGGTGTTCGACATTCCGGAAAGCCGCTACTTCAAGATTGGCGACGACGAGCAGGGCACACTGATCAAGCCGCTCGGCATCGACGTGGATGCGGCCGGCAATCTGTACGTCGCCGATGCGACCCACCGTGCGGTGATGGTCTACAACCGGGACGGCAAGTTCCTGCGCAAGATCGGCGGTCCGAAGATGTTCGAGCGGCTGTCCAGCGTCACGGTTGAACCGGGCGGTCAGCGGGTCATGGTGGTGGACATCGGTGGCGTGTCATCGGATCAGCACAAGGTTCGCGTGTTCGACGGCGTGACCGGCGATCACCTGTTCGATATCGGCAAGCGCGGTGTCGGAGCGGGCGAATTCAACCTGCCACGCGATGCCGCGATCGGCCGCAATGGCCAGATCTACGTCGTCGATGGCGGCAATTTCCGGGTCCAGGTCTTCGACCGGGTCGGCAAGTACCTGCAGAGCTTCGGCTCGGTGGGCAAGCAGCTGGGCAATTTCGCCAGACCCAAGGAAATCGCGTCGGATCCGGAAGGCAATGTCTACGTGGTTGATTCGGCCTTCGGAAACTTTCAGATATTCACCGCCGACGGCGATCTGCTGATGTATGTCGGCGAGCGCTCGGAACGCGATGGCCCGGCCCGCTACATGTTGCCGTCAGGCATCTATGTCGACGAGGACGGGCGCATCTACGTGGTGGACCAGTGGTTCCGGAAGGTCGATGTATTCCGCCCCTACGCGCTGCCGGCAGAGGCCGGTTTTCTCGGCGTCAGGCGCAAGCCGGTCGCATCCCGCTGATTTCCCTGGTCATTTCATGAGCGGCTTCCCAAGGCTGGGAAGGACGGTTTCCTGAGGCCGGGAAAAAATATCTGTCGGTGCTGTCGGAAAATTCCCTACAGATTTCCACTCGACGACCTCCGGATGGCCGGAACCCGCGCAGCGACGGCGTTTCCGGCCGCCGGGGACGATCCGGTCCCGACCGGCGCCGTCATTGGCATGGAAGCTGCTGATCAGGTGGCAGGGCGAACAGCTCGAATGTGATCAATTTTTCAGGGATCGGGGGTCATCCATGCAAACTCATGCCACCACAAGGAGCAATGCCGGACGCTTGCTGAAACTCCTTGCCGCAGCCGCGCTCGCGCTGGGGGTTCTGGGTGGTCAGCAGGCCTTGGCGGGCATTGCTGACACCAAACACAACCTTGGTGCTTCCAACGGCAACAACACGAATTTCATGAGTACCGGCACGACGGAAATCTGCGTCTTCTGTCATACGCCGCACGCATCGAACACGAACGTGAAGGCGCCGTTGTGGAACAAGCCGACCAACGGCGGTTCCTACCAGACCTACAGCACGGCGACCTCGTCCACCATAGACGGTTCGGTCGACATGTCCGGAGTTTCGCTGGCCTGCCTGTCCTGTCATGACGGTACCCAGGCCATGGACACCATGATCAATCAGCCGGGCTCGGGCAACTACAACGCTGCGGGCGCGCAGATCGCAGGCGGACAGTGGGCCGGTGCCAATCAGACGGCCGGCAAGATGATCGGTCTGGCCAATCTGACGAGCGATCTGACCAATGACCATCCGGTCGGCATCCAGTACTGCGGCGGTGGCGTCAGCACCGGCAGCGCCTCGACGTCGGCAGCCAGTTCGGGCAACTGTCGTGATCCCGACTTTGTCGCGCCTACCAGCGGAACCGTCGCCGGTACCCGGGTGTGGTGGGTGGATTCCGCTGCCGGTACCACGGGTACGCGGGAGAAGTCCGACATGATCCTGTACGCCCGTGCCCCGACGCTGACCGGTGATGCGACTTCCGGCTTCTTCCAGCCCTTCGTCGAATGCGCCAGTTGCCATGACCCACATTCGAGCACCAATGCGACCTTCCTTCGCGTGTCCAACGCGCAGAGCGCGGTCTGCCTGACCTGCCACAACAAGTAAGGCGCCCGACCAGAAGTTCCAGACGGACTGAAGCGGGCCAGGCCAATCCAGTGCCTGGCCCGCTTTTTCATTCGAGGATTTGCCCGTGCCCACCCTTTCGATGATCGACCGGTCCGGCCTGCTGGCCGTCCTGCTGAGTCTTTGCGCGAGTGCGTCGCCTGCCTTCGCCGGTGGCGATGGCGAACCGGCGCAGACAGCCGTTGCGGAAAGCCGCGGCGACGCCCGCCCGTCGCATTCGCAGACCTTTGCAGTGGTCAACGGTCGCGACATTCCGACCTCCGAATACGAAACCGCTTTTGCCAGCCTGGTGCGCCAGCGCTTCTATCACGGACAGGTGCCGGAAAAGGATCTGGTTTCGGCGCGCGAAGAGGTCAGGAACCGGCTGGTCCAGCGCATCGTCCTGCTCGACGAGGCGGGACGTCGCGGCATCGTGCCCGATGCGGTGCAGATCGACAGAACGATCGCCGGCTACGAGAGCCGCTATGCCACCAGCGTGGCGTGGAAGGAGAACCGCGAGCGCCTGCTGCCCGGCCTCAGGCAGCAACTCGAGGAGCAGAGTCTGGTTGCGCGGCTCGAGGAGCAGGCGCGTCAGGTGCCTGATCCGGGGGGCGATGAGGTTCGCAGCTTTTTCGATGCCAGACCCGAGCTGTTCACCGAACCGGAAAAGATCCGTCTGTCGGTAATCCTGCTGACTGTCGATCCGTCCTCACCGGCGACCGCGTGGGAGGCGACGCGGGAAGAGGCCCAGGCCATCTACAAGCGTGTTTCCGGCGGTGCCGACTTCGCCGACGCGGCGCGCATGCACTCGGCGGCCTACGCCGAGACCGGCGGCGACATGGGCTATCTGCATCGCGGCATGCTGCCCGAGATACTGCAGGAGCAGATAGACAAGTACGAACTCGGTCGCATCAATCCGCCGCTGGAAACATTGCAGGGCATCGCGATCGTCCGTCTCGACGATCGCCTGGCACCGAAGAAGAAGGAATTTCCGGAAGTCGCTCAGCGCGCACGGGACTTGCTAATCCGTGAACGTCAGGATCAGGCCTGGAAGGGGCTGATCGCAAAGCTGGTTGCAGCGGCTGACGTGAAGTTCCTTCATGGAGTATCTGCGGAGCAGCAGGAGGCCGGCCGGAAGTAGCGCGCGCCTTCGCTGGGCGTGAATGGTCGGTATCAAGATTCCCCGTCGATGCAGGTTCACGTCCAGCCAGCCGGCGGTCATCGCGGCTGGCGCTGCGATGTTTGCCCTGTCTCCGCTGGCCCAGGCGGTGCAATTCGTCTATTCGGAACCCGAAGTCATAACAGCGCAGCCGGTTGCCGAAGCCGGGCTTGAACCGCCGTTGCGCCTGAGTCAGGCCATATCTGCCCCCGGGACATGGACCCGGCCGCAGCCGCAGACCGGCAGCGCTCCGCCTGGCGATGAATACGGTCTGCGGCCATCGCGCCGCATCGACGTGCCGGATGAAGGGCTGCCCCGGCCTTCGCAACCGGAGGTGCCGACGGAGGCAGAAACGGACAGTCCCGGACCGTCACCCGTCGCACCACGGCCCGAAGCGGATTCCCGAAACCGGGAACAGGCCAGCCCCCGTGTTTCGTGGGTCATCCCGCCCATCCGCTGGGGCGGCACGCAGGGTTACTCGCTGCAGCGAAGCTCGGCCAGCGGTGGCGCGAGTACGGTATCGCAGAGCCTCTTTTCCAGCTTCAACGCGGCCAGCTACATCTATGCGCCATGGGCTGCCACGGTGTCCGGACGCTTCGGCATGACGACCAGCACCTCCCGCAGCAGCGCCGGCGGCAATTCCGGTGTCGGCGGAGGGCAGGACAACCAGAACCGCAGTTCGAATCTGGTGGGCGGCGGCGATCTGAATGTATTTCCGACCAGTCGCTTTCCGTTCCAGGCCTACTTCGACCGTTCCGACAGCCGGGCCAGCGGAAACCTGGTCAGCAACGACTATGTGAACACCCGCGTGGGACTGCGCCAGACCTATCGCGGCGAGGACGGGGTGACCAGCGCCGGCGGTCAGATCGACCACAGTGTCGTGAAGTCGAACAACGGCAACGACGACACGCTGACCGCGCTGTCCGGAAACTTCGCCACCGACATCGGCATCGTGAAGAACAGCTTCAACGGCCGCTATTCGCTCGGCGAACGCAGCGGCAGCGGCGAGCGGGCGCGGCTCATCGGCCTGAATACCGCGCACAACGCGAATCTGGACGACAACCTCAACCTGTCCGGCAGCTTCAACTATCTGGACAACGCCATCCGCAGCGGCAATGGTCTGGGAAGCAGCGCCGACAGCCGGACCCGCTTCATCCTGCTCAGTGGATTCGGAACCTGGATGCCGGAATTCGAGGACACCGACCAGCTGCCGCTGACGCTCAGCGGCAGCCTGCGCTACTCGACCATGCGCAACAGCTTCGGCGGCTTCGGCATCGACACGCAAAGCGTCGGTGCCAACGTGAATGCGCTCTACCGCTTTTCCAACAATCTGACCACCGGCGTCAATGCCGCGGTGAATCAGGTCAGCACGGCGGGCAGTCCGACCATCTTCCTGACGATGCTGGGCGCCAACGTCAACTACGTCGGTAATCCTCTCATGTTTGGGAATTTTTCTTATAACTGGAACGCCGGTGGCAACGGCAACTGGCAGAGCGCCAGCGGAGAGATCCCTTCCAGCTATTTCGTCGGGCTCCAGGTCGGGCACTCGGTGGGACGCTTTCTGGCGCTGTCCGAACGGGAAACCCTGTCGGTCTCGCTGTCGCAGAGCGTCAGCGCGAACCAGAACCAGTCGGTCGGAAATTCCACCTCGCTGACCCACAGCGCCGCCGCCAGCTATGGCCTGCGCTGGGGGGAACAGATCACCGGCGCCTCGACGCTGACGCTGTCGGACATCCTGACCAGCGGCGCCAGCGCCCTGCATTACCGCATGCTGAATCTCGGCTTCAACGGCATGGCGCAGCTGTCTCCGCTCAGTTCGGCCAATGTGAACCTGCAGTTCAACTGGAACCAGCAGAGCACCGACAACCAGCAGGCCTTCGGTTTTCCGACCATCAGCGACCGGAGCGAGCACATGACGCTGCTCGGATCGGCGTCGTATACGCACACCAAATTTCTCGGCTATCGCGGCCTGCGCTACAGCCTGCTGTTCACCGCCGACACGCGTCTGCGCGACGAGCGCCTGCTGGGCAACATCAACGGCGAGATAGATCGGGCCCGCTGGACGCTCGCCAATCGCTTCGACTACCGCATCGGTCTGCTCGACTTCCGCCTCAATCTGGCGGTCAACGATGTGGGTGGCAAGAAAAATGCTCTGCTCTTCTTCCAGGTGACCCGGCAGATCGGTGCGTTCTGATACGCGAGTCCGTCCGGGACGCCTGCATTCGACTGGAACCAGAGGAAGAAAGATGAAAAGACTCTTGAGCCTGATGCGCGGGCTGGCCACCGGCGTGGTGCTGGCTCTGTGCACGGTGCTGTTCGTGGATATTCCGGACGCACAGGCGGAATACGGGGATGTGGTGATCAACAACTACTCGGATGCGGCCGGCATGCGGCCGGCGGTATTTCCGCACTGGTTCCACCGCATGCGCTTTCGCTGCAAGGTCTGTCATGCCGACCTCGGCTTCAAGATGAAGGCCGGCGGCAACGAGATCAACATGGTGAAGATCATCGATGGCCAGTTCTGCGGTGCCTGCCACAACGGCGACATCGCCTGGTCGGTCGAGAACTGCAATCTGTGCCATTCCGGCAAGCCCGGAACGCAGACGCAGGTGCACGAAAGCACCATCCACAAGCTGGCGCAGCCTGCCGGCACACCGAAGAAGTAAGGAGGCGCCATGACGATGATCAGCAGGATGGCGTTTCTGGTTCTGGCCCTGGCTGCCGTGCCGGCAGCGGCCGAACAGTCCGGCAAGGATGTCTATGGCAAGGTCTGCGCGACCTGTCATGCCAGCGGTCTGGCCGGTGCGCCCCGTTACGGCAACGCCGGCGACTGGGCACCCCGCGTCGCGGGCGGCGTGGCCAGGCTCTATCAGAGCGCCCTGAACGGAACGCCGAAAGGCATGCCGGCGAAGGGGGGCAATCTTGCGCTGTCCGACGCCGAAGCGAAGGGGGCCGTGGATTTCATGCTGGCTGCGGTCAAGGATGCGGCCAGGCCGGCCGCTGCCCAGGCCGAACCGAAGAAGGCAGAGGCGCGCAAGGACGAAGCCAGGAAGGCCGACACCGCGAAGGACGAGCCGAAAGCCGCTCCGGTGCCCGCTGCCGTCGCGACGACGTCGGCGGCCACGACCGAGGTGGCCGCGGCGGCACCGGCCGACGTTAATTCCTTCAACCGTCTGCTCAAGCCGGTGAGCAAGCGCAATCTGCCGCCGCCGGAAGACGGCATACACGATCCGTCGAGCGACGGTACCCACGCGCTGCAGCCGCCGCTGACCGCCTTCGGGCCACTGCCCAAGAGCAATGCCGGCAACCGCATCAACTGGGTGGAGGCGCTCAACCAGAAGAAGCTCAATCCGCGCTACGACCGGCTGGATCCGAAGGCGGAGCCGGTGGTGATGGATCTGAACATCGTGCGCGAGGTGAAGGGGTCGATGCCTGACGTGGTCTATCCGCACAAGCAGCACACCGAATGGCTGGACTGTTCCAACTGTCATCCGGCCATCTTCATTCCGCAGAAGGGCGCCAACTCGATCAGCATGGCCGCCATCCTGATGGGTGAAAAATGCGGCGTGTGCCACGGCAAGGTGGCCTTCCCGGTATCCGAGTGCCGGAACTGCCATTCCAAGAAGAAGGAACTGGCAGTCCGGCCGGCTGCGGCCGAACCGGCCAAATGAGCGTGCCGGGCAACGGAGTGTGCACATGAAGCTGAAAGTACTGAAACAGGCCGGTCTGGCCACATTGCTGGCCGCGCTGGCGTACGGCGCAACCGCCGGTGCCGCGGACAGCGAGCCGCCGGCGCAAAGCGCCGCGACCCGGCTGTCCGCCGCCGGTGTGGACAAGGATCAGCTGGCCTTCAATGTCGAATCGGTCGGCAAGCTGCTCGAAAGCTCGTCCGCCGCACGCCAGATCGAGGCGAGCAGGGCACCCGAGGCGATGGCCCGTCGTGACCGGGCGAAGGAGGTCTATCAGGCGGCCAGGGCCGCGCTGCAGGGTGGCGATCTGGACAAGGCGTCCGCCTTGCTGACCGAGGCGCGCTCGACCTTTTTCGAGGCGGTCCGGCTGGCTGCGCCGGAGGAGGTCACGGCCAAGAAGCTGGAGAACGACTACAAAGCGCGCCTGGACAGCGTCAACGCGCTGCTCGGTGCCTACAAGCGGGTGGCTAACGAGAAGGGCGGCACCGCGAAGGCGGTCGGCGAGACGGTCGCACAGATCGAGAAGTCGGTGGCCGAGGCGGCCCGGCTGGCACTGGGCGGCAAATACCGGGAAGGGCGCAGTGAGCTGGATCGCGCCTACCTGGTGGCCAAGGCCGGCATCAGCTCGATGCGCAGCGGCGATACGCTGGTGCGCTCGCTCAATTTCGCCAGCAAGGAAGAGGAGTACCACTACGAGATCGACCGCAACGACACGCATCTGATGCTGATCAACATGCTGGTGCAGGAGAAGCGGGCCGACAATCCGGCGCTCGACCAGCAGGTTTCGGCCTTCGTCGCGAAAGCGCGCACCCTGCGTACCTCGGCCGAAGGGGCGGCCGGACAGAAGGACCATGCGCAGGCGGTCAAGTTGCTGGAGGAATCCACCGCCGAACTGGTGCGGGCCATCCGCAATGCGGGCATCTACATCCCCGGCTGAGCCGGCATCCTGCCCGAGCACGGCGATCAGCTCCCGCATGCGGGGCCTGATCGCTTTTGTCGTTTGTCTGTCGGCGTATTCAGTCGTGCTGGCCGGCGAGTGGCTGCCGCTGGCACGCGACGGCGTGCATGACCCGCGCGGACCGGGCATCAAGCAGCTGCAGCAGCCGCGCGACGCCCTGTCGCGCCTGATTCCCGATACCGCAGGCAATCAGGTGCGCTGGGTGCAGGCGCTGGAAAAGGGTGAAATCCAGCCGCGGGAGAAGCTCAACCCGGCCACACGGATCAGGAAGCTCGATCAGGACATCATCCTGGACGTCAATGGCGGCATGCCGGCCGTGCGCTTTCCGCACCGCCAGCACACCGAATGGCTGGACTGCAGCAACTGCCACGAAGGCCTGTTCAGGAGCAGGACCGGCGAAACCCGGATATCGATGTTCCTGATCCTGCAGGGCGAGCAGTGCGGTGTCTGCCATGGCGCCGTGGCTTTCCCGCTGACCGAGTGCGTGCGCTGCCACAGCATCTCCAGACAGCCCGGACAGGCGCCGGAAGTGCCGGGCGGCGTCAATCCGCTGATGCACCAGCCGGCGGGGAAGGCGCCGTGACCGGCCGTGCATCCGCCCGGTGCCTGCTGCCCGGGGCCGCCGCGGCCCTTCTGCTGCTGTCCAGCCTGCCGGCCGCGGCCGAATACGCCGACGTGGTCATCAATCGCCAGTCGGACCGCAACGGTGTGCGCCCGGTCGTGTTCCCGCACTGGTTTCACCGCATCCGCTTCCGCTGCAAGGTCTGCCACGCCGAACTGGGTTTCAGGATGAAGGCCGGCGGCAACAGCATCAACATGACCGAAATCATCGAGGGCCGCTATTGCGGGGCCTGCCACAACAACGACATAGCCTGGTCGCCGGAGCGCTGCGATCTATGCCATTCGGGCAAACCGGGCCTGCCTTCGGGGGTATACGGTGGACATGAAACTTCTGGCCCCGGGCGCTGGTAAGCCCGTCAGTCCGACGCGCCGGCGCCTGCTGCTGGCGGCGTCCGCGGCGCTGGCGCCGGGGGTGCGGGCGGCGCCGGGCGCGGTCGTCGTGCCTGACCGCAGCTATGTCGGCGCACGGCTGCTGCAGCGGACCGGTCCTGCCGGCATGCCCGGGATGCGGCCCGATACGTTCGGACCGATGACCATGTTCGTGTTCCCGCTGGCGGTGGCGGTGACGCCGATGGACCTGTACGTCGCCGACCCCGGTCTTGGCGCGCTGTTCCGCTACGACCCGGTCCTGGATGCCATGACGGCGATTCCCGGCGCGCGCGTCACGCAGCAGTCGCGCATCGCCAGCCTGCCCGACGGATCGGTGGTCCTGTCCAACGGCGGCAATGTGCCGGCCCGGCGCTATGACCGAGGCGGCCTGCCCCGGCAGACCATAGAGCCGCAGAACGGGCTGGCCAGCTACGACGACGTCGTGGCCGACCCGAACAGCGGGCGCTTCTACGGTCTCGACCGGGTGCAGGGGCGGCTCGAGGAAATCATGCCGCACGGACGCGGAGGGACCGTGCTGCCGCCGGGCCTGCTGCCCGACCTGCCGCAGGCGATGGCGATGGACAGCCGCTGGCTCTACGTTGCGGGGCGGGCCTGCGGCTGCGTCGTGGCGATCGATCCGTTCGGCACTCGCGGCAAGGAAGTGGTGGCCGAGGATCTGGGCAACGTCACCGCGCTGGCTGCCGGCGATGGCTGGCTGGTGGTCGCCGACGGCATGGAGCGGCAGCTCCGCATCTACCGTGACGGTACGCTGCGCGCCGACCCCGGATTCGCCGACCTGCGTCTGGTCAATCCGCAGGGCATGGCGGTCATGAACAGGCTGCTTTACGTCGCGGATCCCGGTGGCCGGCGCATCGCCACCTTCCGGCTGAACCCGTGAAACTCGTGATCGCCGCCCTCTTTGCCATTCTCGCAGCCGGCTGTGCCAGCTCCGGCCGCGATGTGTTGCGAATGAACCTGTCACCCGCGGCGGAGACGCGGCGCGTGCTCTTTCCGCCCGAGACCGACGGCGAAGTGCCGCGTTACGTCTATCTGGGCGAACTGGTGGGGGAGCAGAATTTCGTCGCGCCGGAGGAAAAGGAACAGAACGTTTTCATCGGCGTCCTGAAGGTGCTTGCCGGCTGGCTGGAAAATCAGGATCCGGTGGTGCTGCAGCGGCCGCAGTCCGGGGTGGTCGACGAAGATGGGCGGATTCTGGTGACCGACGTCAGCCGCGGCGCGGTTTTCGTGTTCGACGAGAAGTCCGGGCAGATGGATGTCTGGGAGTACGCCGAGGGCTTCCGTCACTTCATGGCGCCTTCGGGCATTGCGCTCGGTCCGGAGGGGCGGGTGTTCGTGGCCGATGCCGAACTGCAGCGCGTCGTCATGCTGGACCGCAGCGGCAAGGGCGTCGGCGTGATCGGTCGCGACCAGCTGCAGCGTCCGACCGGCGTGGCCTGGGATGCCGCCAGTTCGCTGCTCTACGTGGCCGATACGCAGGCCCACCAGATCAAGGTGTTCGACATGACCGGCCGCCTGGTGCGCAGCATCGGCCGGCGTGGCGAGGGACTGGGCGAGTTCAACTTTCCGACCCACCTCGCACTGAGCCGCAACGGGCTGGTGGTGGCGGACACCATGAATGCGCGCATCCAGATCATTCCGCTGGACGACAGCGGCAGTGCGGCGGCTTTCGGCCACCGCGGCACACGGCTCGGCGACTTCGTGCGGCCCAAGGGCGTCGCGGTCGATTCCGAAGACAACATCTACGTCGTCGAGTCCTACCACGATCACCTGCTGGTGTTCGACGCACGGGGCCGGTTCCTGCTTCCGATAGGCGGCACCGGCAAGGAGATCGGGAGTTTCTATCTGCCGGGCGGCGTGTGGGTCGACGCCCGCAACAGGGTGTTCGTGGCCGACACTTTCAACGGCCGCATCGTGGTGTTCCAGTTTCTGGGCGGAGGCAGCGAGAGTGGCCACTGATCCGGTCGCGCGTCAGTCCTTATGGGCGCTGCTGGCGCTCGTTTCCATCGTCGGCGTGATCCTCCGCTTCGGCGTCGATCCGGCCGCGGCAGCGCGCATTTCGGACGTGCGCGGTACCCGGCACAATCTGTCGGCGGCCGCCGACGGCGCCGCCTATGCCGGCCCTAACGGCGCCGGCGTCGTGCCGAACCGCAACATCAGGGCGTCGAGCGAAACGCAGATCTGCGTCTTCTGCCATACGCCGCACGCCGCCACCAGTGGTGCGACGCCGCTGTGGAACCGCAAGGTGGCGGGGCAGGGCTATACGCAGAGTTACGTGATGTACGACTCGTCGACGCTGGACGCCAAGCAGATACAGGGCGCGCTCAACCAGCCCGGCGGCAGTTCCAAGCTCTGCCTGTCCTGCCACGACGGCACCATGGCCATCGGCAGTGTCAATGTGCTCAATGGCCAGGGCAGCGCCTCCACACCGGGCACGCGCAGCATCACGATGAACGCCGGTGGCGTCACCGACAGCGCTGCCGCCCCGCACAAGATGCCCGCCGGGGCGGGGACCGACACCGGCTTCACCCGCAATCTGGGCACCGACCTGTCCAACGATCATCCGATATCGGTCACCTTCGACGCCGCACTGGCCAGTCGCGACGGCGAGCTGCGTCCGCCGGACGGCGTCGTGGTCGGCGCACGCTCGCCGGGCGTCCGACCACGGCTGCCGCTGGAACCGATTCCCGAAGTCGGGAATCAGCCGCAGATCCAGTGTGCCAGCTGCCACGATCCCCATATCCGCGAGCAGAACGAGGCGGTCGTCGGCAACCAGAAGTTCCTGCGCCTGAACCGCTTCCAGGAAAAGAATCCACCCAGCGCCAGCGGCTTCGACGTCACCGTGAATTCGGGCGACATCATCTGTCTGGCCTGTCACGACAAGAACGGCTTCAGCGGCAGCTGGGCCGGTTCCGCCCACGCCAATCCGCTGGTCGCCACCCAGACCTACACCACTGCCGCGGCGGCACAGCGGCAATTTCCGGTCGGCATGCCGGTGTGGAAGGCAGCCTGCCTGAACTGCCATGACACGCATTCCGTGGCGGGTTCGCGGCGCCTGCTGCGGGACGGCACGGACAGTGCAGCCACGCCGAAGTCGGGCGGCAATCCGGCGATCGAGGAAACCTGCTACCAGTGCCACGCCAATGCCGCCCAGAGCGTCATCACGCCAACCACCTCGGTGCCCAACATCAAGGACGACTTCACCAACCTTGCCCGACACATGCCGATCCGCTCGGTCGATCAGCCGGCCGGCACCGAAAAGCACGACATCAGCTCGAATTTCAATGACGGCATCTTCATCAACTGCAGTCTGGCCACCAGCAATTGCGGCAAGGACTTCATGGAAAGCCGGGCCAGGCTGGGTGTCGCCAACCTGAGCAACCGCCATGCCGAATGCACCGACTGCCACAACCCTCACCGGGTCGTGAAGTTCCGTGATTTCCGCGGTGTCGCCGGCAGTGGCAGCCTGGTCGGCGCACCCGATGCGGCCGGCACGCACCGTCATACCGACGATGCGGCGACCAGTCACTCCAACATCGCCTCGGGTGTGCTGCGCGGCGCCTGGGGGGTGGAACCGATCTACGGCTCGGCGTCGTTCAACAGCCTGCCTACCAGCTATCTGGTCAAGCGGGGCGACCCCGGCAACAGTACCGACACCAGCGCCAGCGCCAACCACGTGACCCGCGAGTACCAGATCTGCCTCAAGTGCCATTCGGATTACGGCTATACCGACAACAACAACCACCCCAACGGCAGCCGGCCGACGCTGGGCAGTTTCACCGGCGGCACGCCCACCGGCACCAACAACCTGACCCAGTACACCAACCAGGCGCGTGAATTCCAGGCGCCGGTGGCGCACAAGGGCGAAACGACGACGACCGACAGCGGTGCCGGTGCCAACTTCACCACCAACAACCACCGGTCCTGGCATCCGGTGATGGACAGCACCGGCCGCACGCCGGCCGTCCGCAATGCCGGTGCCGGAAACTGGAACTTCCCGTGGCGCAACGCCGTGGGGACCCAGACCATGTACTGCACCGACTGCCACGGCTCCGGGGTTGCGTCGGGCACGGCGTCGGTGATTCCGGATGGCGGCGAGAACGGCAGCCCCTGGGGGCCGCACGGTTCCAACAATAACTTCCTGCTCAAGGGTGCCTGGAACACGTCTACCGGAACCGGGCAGCAGGCCGACGGCCTGTGCTTCAAGTGCCACAGCTACAGCCTCTATGCGACGCGGGGCGGCGGCTCCAGCGGTTTCGGCGGCAGCAAGGACAGCAACCTGCATTCCTATCACGCCGACAAGATCGGGCGCATGCGCTGCAACTGGTGCCACGTGGCGGTGCCGCATGGCTGGAAGAACAAGGCGTTGCTGGTGAACCTGAACGACGTCGGACCGGAGGCCGGTCAGGTGGCGGGGACCCAGGTGCGCAACAACACCACGGCGGCGTACAACCAGGAGCCGTATTACCTGAATGCGATCAACAAGATCCGCACCTTCGCCACCAGCGGCAACTGGTCGGACACGAACTGCGGCTCCCGGGGCGCGCCGGGCAACGGCCAGAGCGGCCGCAGCTGGATGCGTGACTCCAACGAGAACTGCACCAATCCGCCGTGACCTCGTCCATGTCCGCCGCATCGACTCCATCACGCGCGCTGCGTGGCCGGCTGTGGCGGCTGCTGTCGCGGCTCGCCTCGCTGAAACTGACGCTCGCCATCCTCGTGCTGCTGGCGGTCGGCGTGGTCGCCGCCTACCTCAGCGATACGCGCACCGTCTGGGCGCTGGTGCTGCCGCTGACCCTGTGCGCGATCAACCTGATGGCCGCCATCGCCAGCAACGGCATCTTCCGCCGGCAGCTGCCGCTGCTGGTGTTCCATCTGTGTCTGCTGGCGCTGATCGTGCTCGTGGCCCTGGGGCGCATGACCTATCTGAAGGGACAGCTGGAACTGACCGACGGGACCTGGTTCGAGGGGCAGCTGTCGGCGGTCGAGGCGGGACCCTGGCACTTCGGCCGGCTCGATCAGGTGCGCTTTGCCAGCGATGGCTTCCGCATCGACTACGACCCGGGCATGCGGCGCGGGCCGACCCGCAACGCCGTGCGCTTCCTCGATGCGTCGGGCGCGGTCGGGCAGGCGGTGATCGGCGACCAGACACCGCTGACGCTGTGCGGCTACCGCTTCTACACCAGCCACAACAAGGGCTTCGCGCCCACCTTCGCATGGACGCCCGCAGGTGGAGCCGGCAGCGTGACCGGTTCGGTCCACCTGCCGGCATATCCCTTGCATGAGTACAGGCAGGCACGGAACTGGCGTCTGCCGGAATCGGGCATCGAAGCATGGACCATGCTGCAGTTCGACGGAGCGCTGATCGATCCGGAGCGTGCCGACGAATTCAAGCTGCCGGCGGAGCATGTTCTGGTGCTGCGCGTCGGCGACCGGCGATGGACGCTGCAGCCGGGTCAGTACGTGGTGTTGCCCGGCGGTCGACTGACTTATCAGGGCTTGCGGGCGTGGATGGGATACACGGTGTTCTACGACTGGACCATTCCCTGGCTGCTGGCGGCGGCGGTGTCGGCGACCGTCGCGCTGGGCTGGCATTTCTGGCGCAAGTTCGCCAGCCAGCCATGGGACGGCGTCGAGGTGCCTGACGGAGATGGCAATGCTTGAAGCGCAACAACTGTGGGCGGCTGTGCTGGCCTACGTGCTGGCCGGATCGGGCGCCATCTTCGGCGTCGTGCTGCGCCGGAACTGGCAGCGCCTGATACTCGGACTGATGGTGCTCGGGCTGGCCTGCCACACCGCTTCCATCGTCGTGCGATGGGATCGCCTCGGCCATGGTCCGTTCATCACGATGTTCGAAATCCTGTCCAGCAATGTCTGGAGCCTGATGCTCGCCTTCACCATCGCCTACTGGCGCCTGCCCGCCATCCGGCCCAGTGCCGCGGTGGTGATGCCCATCCTGTTCCTGATGATGGGCTGGCTGCTGATGACCAGCCCGAAGGCCGGTCACTTTCCGCCCACGTATCACACCACCTGGCTGTTCATCCACATCGGCTTCGGCAAGGTTTTCCTCGGTGCGGTGCTGGTGGCGGTCGGGTTGTCCGGCGTCGTCCTGATGCGTGCCACGGTCTGGGGGCGCGACCGCTTCCAGCGCCTGCCGGCCGACGGACGGCTGGACGAGCTCGCCTACCGCTGCATGGCGCTCGGCTTCATCTTCGAAACACTGATGCTGATCGCCGGGGCGATCTGGGCGCAGGACGCCTGGGGGCGCTACTGGGCGTGGGATCCGCTGGAAACCTGGGCCTTCGTCACCTGGCTGACGCTGGCGTTCGCGCTGCACGCACGGGCGACGTCCCGGCTGTCGCCGCAGGCGGCATCCTGGCTGGTGGTCGCGGTCTTCGTCATCGCCTTCCTGACCTTCTTCGGCGTGCCCTTCGTGTCCACCTCGCCGCACAAGGGGGCGGTCTGAGCACCGCCATTGCCGGCGGCGAATTGCCGCGCGATGTGCGGCGCCTGGCCGGTGCGTGGTTCGCGCTTGCCCTGTCCGCACTCGGCATGTCGGCACTGCTGGCCATCGTGCTGGTGGCGGCACGCTCGCCCTTTCTCGGGCTGGGCGGAAGCTTCTTCCGGACGGCGCTGGTACTGCACGTCAACCTCGGCGTCGTGGTCTGGTTTCTGGCCGCGGCCGCCGGGGCGTGGACATTGCTGCGAGCGCGCGCCGATCGTGTCGGCTGGGGCGCGCTGGCGCTGGCCGTCCTCGGCCTGTCGGCGATGATTGCGGCGCCCGTGCTGGGTGGCCCGCCGCCGGTGCTGGCCAACTATGTGCCGGTACTCGACAGCCCGGTCTTCCTCGGTGGTCTGGCCGGTTTCCTGCTGTCGGTGGTGGGGGCTGGCATGCTGTCGGTGACCGGCGGCTGGTCGATGCCGGCTTCAGGCCACCGTCAGGCAGCCCGCTGGGCGGTACTGACGATGGCCGTGGCGACCGCGGTGTTCGCCATCGATCAGGGACGGGCAGGCAGCTCGCGTCTCATTCTCCCGGTCACGCTGGATGACCAGCTCTGGGGGACCGGACACCTGCTGCAGTTCGTGCACGACCTGCTGATGATGTCGGCCTGGATGCTGCTGGGCCGGCGTCTCCTCGAGGCGGTACCGGGCCTTGCACGGCGGGTGCCGTGGCTGCTGGCGCTGACCGCACTGGCGACGCTGGGCGGACTTTTTGTTTCGCTGCATGAAGACATCGGCAGCTTCGACCACCGGCAGGGCTACACCAGCCTGATGCGCTGGGCCACCTGGCCCGGGCCGCTGGTGCTCGGCGCCGGACTCGCGGCAGGAGCCTGGCGGCTGCGGCGCACGCCGGGCGGGCTGGCGGCAGGCGAAGCGGGCCTGCTCGCGTCCATGGCCCTGTACGCGTTCGGCTGCCTGATCGGCGCGGCGATACAGCGGCAGGGCACGACATCGGTGCCGGCCCACTATCACGGCACCGTCGGTGCCGTGACCCTGGCCTACCTGACGCTGGCGGTGCGCCACGCCGGGTCGTTCGGCGTCGTCGCGCTGAAGCAGGCGACGGCCGGTCGCCTGACCCTGGCCTACGGCCTGGGCATCGCCATCCTGGTGACCGGCCTCGCCTGGTCCGGTGCCCTGGGTGTGCCGCGCAAGGCGCCCCATGCCGAACTGATGCAGGCCGATCCGGCCTATCTGGTCGCGATGAGCCTGGCGGGGCTGGGCGGATTTCTGGCGCTTGCAGCGGTGCTCGCACTGGTCTGCATGCTGTTCCGCGGTCTGCGCCGACCGGCGCGTGCCGCAGCGGCCGGGGCCCGCCCGGGTGACGTGCGCATGCGGGCGCTGGCCATCACCGCCAGCGCGGTGTTCGCCGGCGGACTGGCGGTCGAATTCATGCCGGCGGTGCCGGCCATCGGCGCCATGAAGGCCGACGGTCACGTAGCGGAAAAGAAGCGAGCCGAAATCGACCTGCGCTTCAGCCAGGGCGTCGCAATGCTGCACTTCAGGGAATACGACCACGCGCTGACCGCCTTTCATCGCGTCATCGAACTGGCACCGCAGATGCCCGAGGCCTACGTGAATGCCGGCTTCGCGCTGCTCGGTCTGGGCCGCCATGAGGCCGCCCGCGACTTCTTCGACGAGGCGACCACGCTGCGCAAGGATCAGATCAACGGCTACTACGGTCTGGCGCTGGCGCTCGAAGGCACCGGAGACGCGTTCGGCGCCATGCAGGCGATGGAGGTGTTCCTGCACCGGGCGCCGGCGGACGACCCTTATCGCCGCAAGGCGGAGGCCGCGGTGTGGGAGTGGCGGGCCCGGCTGGACGAACAGAAAGCAAGCGCGAGCGCCACGGCAGAGGAGAAACCGGCCGCCGCGCGATGACCGGGCAGGACAGCGACGGCTTCCGGCGGCCGCGCGCAGCGTGCCGGTGAGCGGCGATGTGTTTTCCCGTTATCGGGAACGCATTCCCGTGGCCGGGATTTTTGTGCGCATTCGACGGTGCCGGAAGCCGCTTTTGATGTCCGGCGCCGCGGATGCCGTCTGGAATCGATTTTGCTAGTCGTCCCTCAGTCAATGCGGAGACGCTGTCATGATTCCTGAACTGGGGCACTTCGCCCTGATCGTCGCCCTTGCTGTCGCCCTGGTCCAGGGCATCCCGACGCTGATCGGCGTCGTGCGCGGCGACATGCGCCTGATGGCGCTGGCACGGCCGGCCGCCCAGGCCCAGTTCCTCTGCGTGGCGACAGGCTTCGGCTGTCTGGTGCAGTGCTTCGTCAGCAACGATTTTTCGGTGCGTTACGTCGCCGAGCATTCGAACACCCTGCTGCCCATGCTCTACAAGGTGACCGCCGTCTGGGGCGGACACGAGGGGTCGATGCTGCTGTGGGTCATGCTGCTGACGGTGTGGACCATGGCCGTTGCGCTGTTCAGCCGGCGCCTGCCGCGCGAGACGGTGACTGCGGTGCTGGCGGTGATGGGCCTGATCAGCGTCGGCTTCCTCGCCTTCGTCCTGTTCGCGTCCAATCCCTTCGAACGCCTGCTGCCGGCCGCGGCCGAAGGCCGGGACCTGAATCCGATGCTGCAGGACCCCGGCATGGCCTTTCACCCGCCCATGCTCTACATGGGCTATGTCGGTTTCTCGGTCGCCTTTGCCTTCGCCATCGCCGCCCTCATCTCCGGGCGGCTCGACGCCGCGTGGGCGCGCTGGTCGAGGCCGTGGACCACGGTGGCCTGGATGTTCCTGACGCTGGGCATCGCGCTCGGTTCCTGGTGGGCGTACTACGAACTGGGCTGGGGTGGCTGGTGGTTCTGGGATCCGGTCGAGAATGCGTCGTTCATGCCCTGGCTGCTCGGCACGGCGCTGATCCATTCGCTGGCGGTGACCGAAAAGCGGGGCTGCTTCAAGAACTGGACGGTGATGCTGGCCATCCTGGCCTTCGCGCTGTCGCTGCTCGGCACCTTCCTCGTCCGCTCCGGCGTGCTGACCTCGGTACACGCGTTTGCGACCGATCCGAAGCGCGGCATCTTCGTGCTCGGATTTCTGGTGGTGGTGGTCGGATCGTCGCTGACGCTGTTCGCATGGCGGGCACCGAAGGTGGGGCGCGGCGGCCTGTTCGAACTGTTTTCGCGCGAATCGCTGCTGCTGCTGAACAACGTGCTGCTGATGGCGGCCACCGGAGCCGTGTTCATCGGCACGCTGTATCCGCTGTGCCTTGATGCGCTCGATCTCGGCAAGATTTCGGTGGGAGCGCCGTATTTCGAGTCGGTCTTCGTGCCGCTGATGGTGCCGCTGGTGCTGCTGATCGGCGTCGGACCGCTGGCCCGCTGGAAGGCGGCCCGCTGGAAAGACATGGCGAGACCGCTGTGGCTGACTGCCGGACTGGTGCTGCCGCTCGCGCTGGCCATGCCCCTGCTGTCGGGCCGCTGGTCGCTGTTCGTGGCCTGTGGCCTTGCGCTGGGCCTGTGGACGATAGCGGCCAGCTTCGCCCAGATCGTCGTGCGCGTCGCCGGCGGTACCGCAGGGCCGTGGGCGCGCCTGGCGTCGATACCGCGCGCGCAGTGGGGAATGATGCTGGCCCACGCCGGCGTCGGTGTGTTCATCATCGGCGTGACCATGGTGAAGAACTACGAGACGGCGGTCGAGGTGCGCATGACCACCGGCGATACCGCCAGCGTCGGTGGCTACACCTTCACCTTCCAGGGCATCGAGGAACTGAACGGCCCCAACTACATCGCCGCGCGGGCGCGCGTGGAGGTAAGCCGGGACGGCTCCAGCGTCGGCGTGATGCATCCGGAAAAGCGCATCTACACCGTCCAGCGCATGCCGATGACGGAAGCGGCCATCGACTCCGGCGTGTTCCGCGATCTGTACGTCGCGCTCGGCGAGCCGCTGGACATCAGGACCTGGATACTGCGCATCCAGCACAAACCGCTGGTGGGCTGGATCTGGTGGGGCTGCGTGCTGATGGCCCTGGGCGGCCTGCTGGCCGCGACCGACCGGCGCTATCGGCTGGCCGGGCGCACTGCGGACGCTGCTGCCCCGATGCCGGGTGCGATCTGACGCCATGCGCCGCTTCCTGTGGCCGCTGGGCCTGTTCATCATCCTGGTCGGCTTCCTGGCCGCCGGTCTCGGGCTCAAGCCGCGCGAGGTGCCGTCGCCCTTCATCGGCAAGCCGGCGCCTGCGTTCCGCCTGAGCCAGCTGCATGCGCCGGAGCGAATCACCGGGCCCGAATCGATGCGCGGCGAGGTGTGGCTGCTCAATGTCTGGGCCTCGTGGTGCGGATCGTGCCGGGAAGAACATCCGGTGCTGCTTGAGCTCGCACAACGCAAGCTGGTGCCGGTGATCGGCCTCGACTACAAGGACGAACGCCAGGCCGGCCAGTCATGGCTGGCCCGCAACGGCGATCCCTATCTGCTTTCGGTGTTCGATCAGGACGGTCGGGTCGGCATCGACTACGGCGTGTATGGCGTGCCGGAAACCTTCGTCATCGACAAGGCGGGCATCGTCCGCCACAAGCATATCGGCCCGCTCACCGACGCCGTACTCAATGAAAAGATCATCCCGCTGGTGAAGGAGCTCAATGGTGCGTAGATGGATAGTCCTGCTTGGCCTGGCGCTGTGGCTGACCGGCGTGCATGGCCGCGAAGCGCCATCCGTGGCCGGGGACCCGGCACTGGAAGCCCGGGTGCAGGTTCTGGCCGAACAGCTGCGCTGCCTGGTTTGCCAGAACCAGAACCTCGCCGATTCCCATGCCGAACTGGCCGTCGACCTGAAGGACCAGATGCGCGAAATGTTGAAGAAGGGCCAGTCGGAACAGGATGTGATCGACTTCATGGTGCAGCGCTACGGTGACTTCGTGCTCTACAAGCCGCCGGTAAAAGCCACCACCTGGCTGCTGTGGGGAGGGCCCTTCGTGCTGCTTGCCGCCGGTCTGGTACTGCTTTCCGTCCGGCTGCGCAGGCGGCGCGGCGAGGTGGGTGCCGAGCTGACGCCGGAGCAGCGTGCGGCAGCCCGCAGGCTGCTCGATGATCACGACCGGGAGGTTGCATGAACGGGTTTTTCCTTGCAGCCGGGCTGTTGCTGGGCGGCGTCGTGATCCTGCTGCTGCGCCCCTTGCTGCGTTCGCGCGGGCAGGGGGCGGACAGCGGCGACACGAGGGCGCTGAATCTGGCGGTCCTGCGGGAACAGGGCGCCGATCTGGAACGGGAGCGCAGCGAAGGCACCATCAATGCGGCAGCCTACGCGCGTGCGCGCGAAGAACTGGAGCGACGCGCCCTGGAAGACCTGGCCGGCAGTGCGGTGCAGCCGGCGGGTACGGCGCGACGGCCGCGTCTGGCGCTGATGCTGGGCCTCGTCCTGCCGCTGACCGCAGTGGCGCTGTATCTCGCTCTGGGGCAGCCGCAGGTATTCGACGGCGGCAAGGGCAAGGAGGCGCCGGCCGAAGGTGCGCACAACCTGTCGCAGGAGCAGATCGTCGGCATGGTCGAGCGCCTGTCCGAGAAGCTGCAGGCCAATCCGAACGACGGCGCCGGCTGGCTGATGCTGGCGCGATCCTATTCGGTGCTCGGTCGCTTTCCCGAGTCCGCCGCCGCCTACGGACGCGCCGCCGGACTGATGCCGCCGGATGCCCAGATGTTCGCCGACTTTGCCGATGCGGTTGCCATGGCGCAAGGGCGCAAGGTGCAGGGCGAGCCGGAAAGGCTGATCCGTCGTGCGCTCGAGATCGATCCGCGCAACCTGAAGGCGCTGGCGCTGTCGGGGACCATCTATTTCGATCGCCAGGACTACGCGTCCGCCATTGCCGAGTGGCAGAAGGTGGTCGCTCTGGTGCCGCCGGAGTCGCCGATCGCCAGCGGCATCCAGGGCAGCATCCGCGACGCCGAAAGCAGGATGGGGGGCAGCGGCGGCGCGCCGGCGAAGGTCGTGGCGGTGGCGGACTCGTCGATCACCGGCATCGTGTCGATCGATCCTGCGCACGGCGGCCGGTTCGCGCCGACCGACACGGTGTTCGTCTTCGCGCGCGCCGAGCGCGGGCCGAAAATGCCGCTGGCCATCCTGCGCAAGACGGTCGCCGACCTGCCGCTGCGCTTCACGCTGGACGACAGCATGGCGATGTCACCGAATTTCAGGCTGTCGCAGCAGACGCGTGTCGTGGTCGGCGCCCGGATTTCGAAAAGTGGCGACGCCATGCCGCGAGCCGGCGACCTGCAGGGGCTGAGCGAGCCGATGGCGCCGGGGGGGCGGGATGTTAGGATCCTGATCAATTCAACGGTCGATTGACCGGCCGTCGCGCGATCCGGCCGCGCCGCAGCGGCCTTTCGCAAGTTCCGGAGGAGGTGCGTCCCATGAAGATGCGGTCAGTCAGACGCACGGCGGCAGTAACAGTGCTGGCTGCCTTGATTGCCGTGTCCGGCAGGGTCGCTGCCGAGGACGACCTGCGTCATATGGTCGACGACGCACGCAAGGCTGCGGTTCAGATACTCACGCAGATCCGCGGCGAGGTGACCAAGGAACTGGAGCGCAGTGGTCCGCTCAGGGCCATGGTGGTCTGCAAGTACAGCGCACCGGAAATCACCTCGACGATTTCCCGCCAGACCGGCATGCGGGTGACTCGCGTGGCGCTGCGGGTGCGCAATCGTGCCCTCGGCGAAGCCGATCCGTGGGAGCAGCAGGCCCTTCTCGATTTCGAGAAACGTCTTGCCAAAGGTGAGACGATCGACACGCTGGAAGCGTCCGAGATCGTCAATGAACCGGCCGGCCGCGTGTTCCGCTATGTCAAGGCGATTCCCATGGGACAGCCCTGCATGAACTGTCACGGCCCCGTGTCGGGGCTTTCCGAGGCGGTCAAGGCGCAGCTCGTCAACGAGTATCCGTTCGACCGCGCAGTCGACTTCCAGGTGGGGCAGGTACGCGGTGCCGTGTCGGTCAAGAAGTCCCTCTGATCTCCGGCGGCGGCTGCTGCTGGAACTGCTGGCCGGCGCGTCGCTGGCCGGAGCGGCATCCGGCTGCGGCCGGCGGAACCCGTCCGCGCTTGAGGGACAGGTGCTGCCGCTGCTGGAATTCCCCGACCTTGCCGGACAGAGGCGGACCAGCCGGGACTTTCCCGATGCGCCGCTGCTGCTGAACGTATGGGCCACCTGGTGTCAGCCCTGCCGCAACGAAATGCCGGGACTGAACCGGCTGTATCGCGAACTGAGTCCGCACGGACTGAAGGTTGCCGGCATCTCGGTCGACGAGGACATCAACCTTGCGCGGGAATATGTGCTGCAGTCGGGTACGGGTTTTCCGGTCTGGAGCGATCCGCGTGGCCGGATCATGACCCGCCTGCTGGGTTCGTCCGCCATTCCCGCGACTTTGCTGGTTGCGCGCGATGGCCGGGTGCGGCGCGTGGTATTCGGCGGATGGCTATGGGACTCCGGTGAGGCCCGCGGCTGGGTGGAGGAACTGCTGGAGCCGGATCCGCAGCCGAAATGAGGGCCGGCAGACGCTAGCGTGCTGCCTCCATCGAGGCGAGCGCTTTCTTCGCCTCCGGGTGGCCCTGCATAGCGGCCTTGCGCATCCAGCGCGTCGCTTCCTGGCGATTGTCGATCACGCCCTTGCCCGCCAGAAACAGCAGTCCGAGGTGGTACTGGGCCTCGGCGTGGCCGCCGCTGGCCGCCTGGAAATACCAGGTTGCGGCCTCGCGGTCGGGGTCGGGTACGAATTTCGCCGTCTGCGATCCGAAAAGATAGGCGGACCCGAGCTCGAACATCGCCTCGACATAGCCCTGGGCGGCGGCCTTTTTCCACCAGTAGATGGCCTGCTTCTCATCTTCGGGAACGCCCTGGCCGTTGTAGTACATCATGCCCAGACGGTACTGGGCGAGCGGATTGCCGTTGCTGGCCAGCGGCTGCAGCAGTTGTGCGGCATGGGCATGGCGCCCGGAATCCATGGCCTGGAGTGCGTCGCCCAGAGGGTCGGCGGCGTGGGCGCCAAAGGTGGCAAGCAGGAACAGCGTGATCAGAAATCTCTTGCGCGGCATGTCTTTACCCGATCCTGGCGGACATCGACGGCGGCACCCGGTCCGCTTCCGTGACCGGGGATCGCTGATAATGTCGGCGCCGTTTGTTCGATTGCGGCATTACCCGAGAGCAATTTTCAGGCCTTGCCCGGATACGGAAGCCCCGGCGCCGGTCAAGCGAGTCGTTCCGCCTTGCCGTCGCGCTGGCCGATGCGACGACTGTTCCTTCATGGGCACACCTTGTGCATTCATGCCTGCACGTCAGATTTGAGGCCGCCGAAAGATGTCGATGAAGGGTGCTGCAAAGCTGAACAAGGTCCGTCCGGAACGGACCGTGAGGCGCCTCGGCCTGTGGACAGTCGTGCTCCTGGTCGTCTATTTCGTGCTGATCTCGCTGGTCATCGCGGTCGAACGCGATGTCATGCTGAGCTCGGTCACGCGGCTGCAGGAGGTGCATGAACGGGAGGAACGTCTGGTCGCGCTCAACATCGCGGTCGCCCGCACGATTCTGGCGGTCAACGAGAACTATTTTTCGCCCGACATCCAGGAGGCCGGCAAGGTGCTCATCCTCGAGGTCGAGGCCATACTGCCCGGCCTCAAACGCCTGCAGGAGCACTACCCGATGCTGGCCGGAGAAATGGATGCGCTGCGCCAGTCGATCGACGAACTGGCCACTGCACCGGCGCGCGGGACCATTGCCGAGCTGCGCAGCACCGTGCATAGGCTGGTGATCGAACTGGACGTGATCACGGCCGACGTGCATTCGCAGAAGCAGCGCATCGTCGAGCGCTATCAGTCGACCTTCAACCGCGTCACCGTGGAGTGGCTGCTGTTCGGCGTCGTCGGCCTGGCGATACTGGGCGGGCTGATCCTGGTGTTCTTCCGCCGGCTGGCGTACGACATCGACCGTGTGCGCGAACGTGCGGTGGACATCGTCCGCGGCTATCGCTCGCATCCGCTCGAGCACAGGCGTGGCGATGAACTCGGCGCACTGATGGATGCCGTCAACGAGATGCAGCAGGAGTTGCGGCAGCGCGAATCGGAGATCGAGGTGGCTCGCCAGCAGCAGTTCCACAAGGAAAAGATGGTGGCGGTCGGGTCCCTGGCGGCGGCCGTTGCCCATGAAATCAACAATCCGCTGTCCGCCATCGTCGGCGTCGCGCAGGCCATGGATCAGCAGTGCAAGGTCGAACAGTGCAGCCACTACGGCGAGGCCTGTCACCCGGGCATGATTCTCGATCAGGCGAAACGGGTCATCCAGATCACGCGCCGCATCAGCGAGTTTTCGGTGCCGCGGTCGCAGGAATCGGAGCTGCTGGACGTCAACGGGCTGCTGCGCAGTACCTGCAATTTCGTCGCGTTCGACCGCCGCTTCCGCCTGCTGGAACTCTGTACTGATCTGGACAGCGATCTTCCTGCGGTCAGGGGCGTTGCCGATCATCTGGTTCAGGTGGCAATGAATTTGCTTATCAATGCCGCGGACGCCCTGCAGGAACAGACCGAGCCGGCGCAGAAAATCGAACTCCGTACCCGGGAGAGAGACGGCTTCGTCGTCATCGAAGTCAGCGACAACGGCTCCGGCATCGACCCGGGCTACATCGACCTGGTGTTCAACGAATATTTCACCACCAAGGGGCCGGGCGGAGGCAGCGGCCTGGGGCTGGCGGTCTGCCGTTCGCTGATCCGGGATGCCGGCGGCGACATCACCATCGAATCGGTGCTGGGCGAGGGAACGACGGTGACGGTGAAGCTGCCGGTGCCGACCACAGGGAGCGAGGTGGCCGACGCCGCCGCCGAAAGGACATAGGAATGCATGTGCTGGTGATCGACGACGAGGCGGCGCTGCGCCAGATTCTGGCGGCCGCTGTACGCAAGGCCGGGCATTCGGTCGATACGGCGGGAACCGCGCGCGAGGCTTCGTCGAAGCTGGTGCGCGGCGATGTGGATATCGCGCTGTGCGACATCAAGATGCCGGACGGAAATGGCGTCGATCTGGTGCGCAGCTTCAAGGGCAGCGGCATCGACACCCACTTCATCATGGTCACCGCCTTTGCCTCGATGGAGACCGCGGTCGAGGCGCTGCGGGCCGGAGCGACCGACTACATCGTCAAGCCGGTGCGGGAAGAGGAGCTGCTGCACCGCATGGAGCAGATCGGTTCCATGCGCGGCCTGAAGGCCGAAAACCAGGCGCTGCGTCAGCTGGTGGCCGGCGATCGCGGCGTCTTCCATTTCGGCTCGCCGTCGATGGTCGAGATGGAACGTCTGGTGTCCAGGGTGGCGGTGACCGACAGCACCGTGCTCATCACCGGCGAGAGTGGCACCGGCAAGGGCGTCACGGCGCGGTCGATCCATGAAATGAGTCCGCGCAGCGAATTTCCGTTCATTCCGGTCAATTGCGGGGCGATCCCGGAAAACCTGCTCGAAAGCGAATTGTTCGGCCACGCAAAGGGCGCGTTCACCGGTGCCGACAGGGCGCGCAAGGGCCTGTTCTCCGAGGCGGACCGGGGCACCTTGTTTCTGGACGAGATCGGCGAATTGCCGCTGCACATGCAGACCAAGCTGCTGCATGTGATCGAGGACAAGGCAGTGCGTCCGCTGGGCGGAGAACAGGCGCGCCGGGTCGATGTGCGCATCGTTGCGGCGACCAATCGCAATCTGTCCGAAATGGTCAAGGAGACACGGTTCCGCGAGGATCTGTACTTCCGCCTGTCGATGTTCCACATCCATATCCCGCCGTTGCGCGAACGCCGGGAAGACATTTCACGGCTGATCCGATTCGTGCTGAACGGCATGGTCGGCAAGGGCAAGAAGCAGCTCGAGCTCGATCCGATGGCCGAGGAAATCCTCGTCGACTACGCCTGGCCGGGCAATGTCCGCGAGCTCGAGAACGTGATCAACCGCATCTACATCCTGGCCGATGGCGAGCGGATTTCGCTGGCCGACCTGCCGCCCGACATCGCGCGTCAGAGCATTTCCCGGGAACGTGGTGGCATGGACATTGCATCGTCGGGTGGGCTGCGAGAGCAGCTGCGCCGCGTCGAAGCCGACATCATCGTCCGCACCCTGAAGGAATGCGGCGGTGATCGCCGGGCGGCCGCGCAGAAACTGGAAATCGGCGTGTCCAGCCTGTACCGCAAGCTCGAAGAATTCGAGACGCTGGGCACGATGAGAAGCGAACCATGAAGGTCGGGGCCACATGCTGCGGAATTTTCGTTGGATGCTGTCGGCGCTGCTGCTCTGTGCGCTGGGCGTCGGAAAGCCATGCCTTGCCGGTACGGACGAGGACTATCAGTCCGGCCTGAAAAGCTATCGGGACGGCGATATCGTCGGTGCCATGCCGGGCCTGCGCAAGGCCGCCGATGCGGGGCATGCCAAGGCGCAGGTGCTGCTGGCCGAGTTGCTGGACCGTTCCGAGTTCGACGAGGAGGCGGTCGCCTTCTACCGCAAGGCAGCTGAGCAGGGGGATCCGGATGGCATGTTCGGTTACGGCCGCATGCTGGCAGCGGGTGAAGGCCTGAAGAAGAAGGATCCGGTCGAGGCGAGATGCTGGTTCCAGAAGGCGGCGGAACTCGGGCACGCGCAGGCAACCAGCGTCATCGCCCAGGCCTATCTGAAGGCCGAACTGGGGCTGACCGAGGCCGACCGCAATTCGCCGGATGCGCTGCGCTGGATCGAACTGGCCGCGCGCAACGACTATCTGCCGGCGGTCGATGCGCTGGCCGATGCCTATCTGACGGGCAACGGTCTGCCGGTTGTCGCCAATGCACAGCGTTCGGCTGATTACGTGACCCAGGCCAACCGCCTGCGTGACATCGATCCGACCAGGAAAAAGAAGAAGGGACGGAAGATTTCCGTCGTCCAGCCGGCCAAGTCAGGAGACACGCCATGACGAACAGGCATTTCCGCGCGGTGCTGGTGCTTGCGGTCCTGGCAACGGCTGGCGGGTCGGCGCAGGCGGCCAATCTGATGCGCGGACAGCAGATCTACCAGATGCACTGCGCCGCCTGTCACGGCCTGCGCGGCGAGGGCGTGGCGCCGGACGCGCCGAAATTCCAGCTGGGTGAACGTCTGGACCAGCCCGACGTCATGCTCATGCAGTCGGTGAAGACCGGCAGCAAGACCATGCCGCCGTTCTTCGGCGTGCTGAAAGATCCCGAAATTCTCGATGTCCTGGGCTATGCGAGAACGCTGCGATGAAAACTGACTGCCGCTTCCTGCGTCTGCTTGTCGCAGCCGTTGCCGTATCGATGTCGCTGCCGCTGCAGGCGGCGGACAAGGCAGGTGTGAGGGTCGTCGACTCGTTCGAGGTGGGCGACAACGTGTACGTCCGCGCGATGGCGGTCGAAAAGAGCGCCAACTCGCTCTGGGTGGGCACGTCGGTCGGCGCCCTGGAGATCGATCTGGCGACGTCCCGGCCGCGCAACACCTTCACCCGTCAGGATGGCCTGGCGAACGAGTATGTCTTTGCCATCGGTGTCGATTCCCAGGGCTACAAGTGGTTCGGCACCAATGCCGGCGGCGCCTCGCGCTACAAGGACGGCAAGTGGAAAACCTATTTCCCCATGCACGGGCTGGCCGACTACTGGATCTATTCGTTCCAGAACGACCGCGCCGGAAATCTGTGGATAGGCACCTGGGCCGGCGTCAATCATTTCAACGTGACGACCGGAAAGTTCAGGACCTATGTGAAGGAACTGATCAACGAGTGGGTGTACGGCCTGACGATGGATGGCGCCGGCCGCATGTGGTTCGGTACCGAAGGCGGTGTCACGATGTACGACGGCAAGCGCTGGAAGTCGTGGAACCACAAGGACGGCCTCGGCGGCGAGAATCCGGAAAAGCTTCAGGCCAGCGCCAATACGGGCCTCGGCACGCGCTCGCGCCACGACCTCACGACGCAGGTCGACGGCCTGCCGTCCTACAACCCGAATTACGTCTTCTCCATCCATGCGGCGCCGGATGGTTCGATCTGGGCCGGTACCTGGGGCGGCGGTGTCAGCCGCTACGACGGCAAACAGTGGACCAGCCTGACCAGCCACGACGGACTGGCCGGCAACATCGTCTATTCGATGGTCCAGGACGAAGCCGGAGTCTTCTGGTTCGGCACCGACAGGGGGGTGTCGCGCTACGACGGCAAGACCTGGACGACGCTTGGCCCGAAGGAAGGACTGTTCGACCAGAACGTCTATGCGCTCGCCGTCGCACCGAACGGCGACATCTGGGCCGGCACCAAGCGCGGCGTCGTGCGCATCGCGCCCCGATAGATGACCGGGAAAGGGAAAGTCATGATTCAGTACAGGTACGCAGCGCTTGCCGCATCGTTCGCGCTGCTGGCACTGGGCGGTGGCGCCGGTCCGGTCCGGGCGGACGGCACGCCGGTGCTGCTGGCGCAGGCGGCTCCGGTGCATCCGCCGGTGGCAGGCATGCCGCAGCATCCGCCGGTGGCTCCGACGGTGCAGGAGAGGGAAGGCAAGGTGGCGGTCGACCCGGCGGCCAGGTTTACCCATTTCCGTGTCGGCAACAAGAACGTGAAGTCCATCTACGCCGAAGGCAAGGTGGTCTGGGTCGGTACCTCGGGTGGCGTGGTCCGCTACGACACCGGAGATGACAGCTTCAAGCTGTACGACGTGCGCAACGGCCTGCTGTCGAACGGCATGTTCTTCGTCGGCAAGGTGAAGGGACAGATCGCCGTCGGTACCTACGGTGGCGGCCTGTCGCTGCTCGATGAGAAGAGCGGCACGTGGAAGACCTACAATATTCCCGAAGGTCTGGGCGACGCCTTCGTTTACGACGTCATCACGGCCAGGAACGGCGACATCTGGATCGCCACCTGGTCGGGCGCCAACCGCATCCGTGGCGGTGATCTCGATGACCGCAGCAAGTGGGACCTGTTCACGGTGGAGAACACCCGGGGTGGTGTGCCCAACGACTGGGTATACGGTCTTGCGGAAGGGCGCAATGGCGACATCTGGCTGGCCACCGAAGGCGGCATGGCCCGCTTTTCCAACAACCGCTGGGAAAACTGGAACCACGCCCGGGGGCTGGGCGCCGACTACGAGAAGGTGAAGAAGGACATCGCGTTCCGCAACGATCCGGGCACGCAGTCGCTGCACCACGCCAAGCAGAAACAGGAAATGGGTCTGGGTGACGTCAACGTCGCCTACAACCCCAATTACGTGGTGTCGCTCGAGGTCGACCGGCAGGGCAACGTTTGGGCCGGAACCTGGGGTGGCGGCCTGTCGCGTTTCGACGGCAGGAAGTGGGTGAGTTACACGACAGCCGAAGGTCTGCCCGGCAATCATGTGTTCATGCTGCACCAGGACCGGCAGGGCCGGATGTGGATAGGCACCAACAACGGCCTGACGCAGTGGCAGGACGGCAAGTTTGCCCGGACGATGACCACGGCCGACGGACTGTTCGCCAACAACATCTTCGCCATGGCGACGACGGCTGACGGCGACCTCTGGATAGGCAGTTACGGCGGCGTGGCGCATCTGCGCCCGGGCAAGTGATCAGCCGGTAGCGCCGGCGCGATGGCCGAACTGCGTTCGTCGTGACCGGATGGTCCGGCCCCCGAGGTGACGACAGCGCGGGCGCCAGTCGTCGCAGTACTCATGCAGGGTGCCGGGCCGGGCGGCCCGGATTTCAGTGCCGTGTGTTGCCGGCCTGCCGGGACTGCGCCCTGATCCTGGGGCGCGTTCCCGGAGTCGTACCCTGGCTGTTCAGCCTTTGACCCACGCGACGCAGTAGCCCTTGGGCGAAATTTCGGTGTCGCCGGGGAAAATCTTGCAGCCACCTGCGTCGTTCGGTCCTTTTCCGGCGACGAACTGCACGCAATCGGCACAGGCCTTGTCTCCTTCGGGCGAATCCTTGTACTTCATCGAACTGCGCATGCCGTCATTCTTCGCGGCCAGAGCGATCACGGGGATCATCGCGAGGGCGGTGCCTCCGAGCTTCAACATCCGGCGGCGGTCTTGATTGATGGGGGTATTCACCTTCGGTTCTCCGATAGTTGGCCCTCCAGTCGGGGCACTGCCGATAACGCAAATCGCATGCCCGGTGGCGTTCCGCGGAAAAACCGCTCCGGCACCGGGAAAGGCCGTGTTTCATTACCGTATCCGGGAGCGGCGTCCCGTTCGTGAGAGTGCGCGCCCCGGATCCGGGAATTCCGTCGGCGATCTGAGACTTCGGCGGGCGGTCGCTCGACCGGTTCCGTCAGGCCAGGAGGTTGAGCCAGGGGCTGCAGCACACTGTCTGCGGCTGTGGATTGCTGACGATGATCGGGGAAACGGAACCGGATCTGCCGGGCACCGTCCTGCGTGACAGACCGGGTGGGGCAGAGGCGGCCGTGGCTGGAGCATCAGGGGTCCCGCCGTTACAGGAGCGTTTTTCGGTTTCCCTTTATTAACATTGGGTTCCGCGCGGGGGGCTGGCCGAAAAACAAGCGATTCCAAACCTCAAACGTCACGCTTGCCATAAAAAATTCCGCAGTGCAGCACCTACTTTAACTAGAATACCGGGCTCCCGTACGCCCGTGCGGCGCGTCGGGAACACAAACGGTCAAGGCAGCATCCGGCCGTCTTCAGTCAAAGAGAGGATTCCCATGTCTCGCTACGTCATCCCGTTCGAACAGCTGCGCATGACCGACGTCGACAGCGTCGGTGGCAAGAATGCATCGCTGGGCGAAATGATCAGCCAGTTGCCCCGTTCCGTGCGCGTGCCCGGAGGCTTTGCCACGACGGCAGACGCTTTCCGCGAGTTTCTGGCGCAGGACGCCCTGGCCGACCGCATCCATGCCGCGCTCGAAGCGCTGGATGTCGACGACGTGAATGCGCTGGCACGCACCGGTGCGCAGATCCGTCAGTGGATGATGGAGACGCCGTTCCCGGCGCAGCTGGAAGCGGATATCCGCGCCTTCTACGCCGAACTCGATGCGGCCGGCAACGGTTCGTTCGCGGTACGCAGTTCCGCGACCGCCGAGGATCTGCCGGACGCCTCGTTCGCCGGCCAGCAGGAAACCTTCCTGAACATTTCCGGCATCGACAACGTGCTGCACGCGATCCGCGAAGTGTTCGCATCGCTCTACAACGACCGCGCGATCAGCTACCGCGCGCACAAGGGCTTCATGCATGCGGGCGTCGCGCTGTCGGCCGGCGTGCAGCGCATGGTGCGTTCGGACAAGGGCGCCGCCGGCGTGATGTTCACGCTGGATACCGAATCCGGTTTCCGTGACGTGGTGTTCATCACGTCGAGCTACGGCCTGGGTGAAACCGTGGTGCAGGGTGCGGTGAATCCGGACGAGTTCTACGTGCACAAGCCGATGCTGGCCGCGGGCAAGCCGGCGGTGATCCGCCGCGCGCTCGGCAGCAAAATGATCAAGATGGAGTTCGCGCAGGCTGCTTCGGCCGGGCGCAGCGTGCAGACGGTCGATGTCGCCGATGCGGATCGCCAGCGCTTCTCGCTGACCGACGCACAGGTGCTCGAACTCGCGCGCTACGCGATGACGATCGAGGCGCACTACGGTCGTCCGATGGACATCGAATGGGGTCTGGACGGCATCGACGGCGCGCTGTACATCCTGCAGGCACGTCCGGAAACCGTGAAGTCGCACGAATCCGGATTGACCCAGCAGAAATTCCGCCTCAAGCAGTTCGGCAAGGTGCTGGCCAGCGGCCGCGCCATCGGCCAGAAGATCGGCGCCGGTCCGGTGCGCATCGTCGTCGATGCGTCGGAGATGGACAAGGTGCAGGCCGGAGACGTGCTGGTGACCGACATGACCGACCCGAACTGGGAACCGGTGATGAAGAAGGCGGCCGCCATCGTCACCAACCGCGGCGGCCGTACCTGTCACGCGGCAATCATTGCGCGCGAACTGGGCATTCCGGCCATCGTCGGTTGCGGCGACGCGACCGAAACCCTGGCCGAAGGCGAGGAAGTCACGGCCAGCTGCGCCGAGGGCGACACCGGCAATATCTATCGCGGTCGCCTGGATTACGAAGTCATCACGTCCGACCTGTCCAATCTGCCGGATCTGCCGCTGAAGGTCATGATGAACGTCGGCAATCCGGAACTGGCGTTCGATTTCGCACAGCTGCCGAATGCAGGTGTCGGTCTGGCCCGTCTGGAATTCGTCATCAACAACACGATCGGCATCCACCCGAAGGCGATTCTGGAGATCGATCAGGCGCCGGCCCGGCTGCGCGAGGAAATCCGTCGCCGCGCGCGCGGCTATGCCAGTCCGGAAGCATTCTTCGTCGACAAGCTGGTCGAAGGCGTGGCCACCATCGGTGCGGCATTCTGGCCGAAGCCGGTGATCGTCCGCCTGTCGGACTTCAAGTCCAACGAATACAAGAAACTGCTCGGCGGCGACATCTACGAGCCGGACGAAGAAAACCCGATGCTGGGTTTCCGTGGCGCCTCGCGCTACATCTCGCACAGCTTCCGCGACTGCTTCGAACTGGAATGCCGCGCGATGCGTCGCGTGCGCGACGAACTCGGGCTGACCAACGTTGAGCTGATGGTGCCGTTCGTGCGCAACGTCGGCGAGGCGGCCGAGGTCGTGAAGCTGCTGGCCGAGCATGGCCTCAAGCGTGGCGAGAACGGGCTGCGTCTGATCATGATGTGTGAAATCCCGTCCAACGCGCTGCTGGCCGAACAGTTCCTCGAACACTTCGACGGTTTCTCGATCGGCTCCAATGACCTGACCCAGCTGACGCTGGGCCTGGATCGGGATTCCGGTCTGGTCGCCGCGGCGTTCGACGAGCGCGATCCGGCGGTCAAGATGCTGCTGTCGATGGCTATACGTACCGCGAACCGGCTCGGCAAGTACGTCGGCATCTGCGGGCAGGGGCCGTCCGACCATGCCGACTTCGCACTGTGGCTGATGGACGAGGGCATTCAGAGCGTGTCGCTGAACCCGGATACGGTCGTCGAAACCTGGCTCAAGTTCGCGGCGCACAGCAAGGAATGATGCAGATCGGGGCGCTGCGCATGCGGCGTCCCGGCCCCGGACCGAATCCGGGACGAAAAAAAAGCGCACCTGAAGTGCGCTTTTTTTATCGGTGGCCGCCTTGCAGCGGCATCACGCAGCCTGAATGATCAGAGCGGCTTGATTTCCGAAGCCTGCAGACCCTTCGGGCCGCGAGTCACTTCGAACGACACCTTCTGGTTTTCCTGCAGCGACTTGAAGCCGTTGCCTTGAATCGCGGAGAAGTGCGCGAACAGGTCTTCACCGCCATCATCCGGGGAAATGAAGCCGAAACCCTTGGCGTCGTTGAACCACTTGACAGTACCAGTTGCCATTTTTGAATTCCTTTTAATACAGAGTTAAACAGGTCATCACAACGTGCAATGACCATAACGCAGGGAAACCTCAAGGGGAATATGGCAAGCGGAGTACTGACTTGAAAATCGAGAACCGACGCACAACACGTTCATGCTTGAAATCACCTACAGGCGTGCTTATACGGGAATAGTCCGTGGGAAGCAAACACTATTTTCAATCCAGCGCCGCGCATTGGCGGAATGCCTTGATTCCATGACGATCATGGCGTGATCCGCAGCATCCCGCCCGGTGAGCCGGATGAGGCGCGATGCCGGGCGGGCGAGGCATGATGGAAGCGATGAATATCCTTTTTGCATGTCTTCTGTTGCGACATTCAGGCAGCCTGCCCGGCGCTCCAGCCGGATGACCAGGCCCATTGAAAGTTGTAGCCGCCGAGCCAGCCAGTCACATCCACCAGTTCTCCGACGAAATACAGGCCGGGTATCCGGCGCGATGCCATCGTGCGCTGGTCGAGTTCGCGCGTGTCGACGCCGCCGAGTGTCACTTCAGCCTTGTTGTAGCCCAGCGTGCCCGAAGGCTGTATCTGCCAGCCCTTGAGCCGTCGCGCGATGTCGGCCAGTGCCGTGCGTGAAAGTTCGACCACTGCACAGCCCCATTTGCCGCCTCCTTCGATGTCCAGCCACTGCTGGGCGAAACGCTTCGGCAGGTGTTCGGCCAGCAATGCCGGCAGGGTGTGACGGCCGTTGCGGGCGGACTGCAGCCAGGCTTCCGCGTCGTCGATGTCCGGCAGCAGATCCAGGGTGAGCGGCTCGCGGCCATCGGCCTGCTGCCAGTAGCTTGATGCCTGAAGGATGGCCGGGCCCGACAGGCCTCTATGCGTGATCAGCGTCTGTTCACGGAAGCCGGGGCCGGCGCAGGACGCGACCGAATCGAAGGACGCACCCGACAACTCGCCAAAACCGGCCAGCCAGGCTGGGTCCAGTGCCAGTGGAACCAGCGCCGGTTTGGGCGGTACGACCTTGAGGCCGAACTGTTCTGCCAGTCGGTAGCCGAACGGGGTGGCGCCGATCTTCGGTACGGTGAGTCCGCCGGTGGCGACCACCAGCGAGGCGCACGCATGCGTGCCGTCGTCGGTGTCGATCCGGAAGCCGTCACCTTCCCGGCCAACGCTGTGGACGGCCGACGGCATCTGCCAGCGCACGCCGGCGGCATCGCATTCCGCCTTCAGCATGCCGATGATCTGGGTCGCCGAGTCGTCGCAGAACAGCTGGCCCAGCGTCTTCTCGTGCCAGGCGATGCCGTGACGTTCGACCAGATCGATGAAGTCGCGCGGCGTGTATCGCGACAGCGCGGAGCGGCAGAAATGGGGGTTCTGCGACAGGAAGCACTCCGGCTTCAGGTCGCGGTTGGTGAAGTTGCAGCGACCGCCGCCCGAAATGCGGATCTTCTCGGCCAGTTTGGCCGCGTGGTCGATCAGCAGCACGCTGCGGCCGCGCGCACCTGCGACAGCGGCGCTCATCATGCCGGCGGCGCCTGCGCCGATCACTATGACATCAAAGTACATGCGGACCTGCTGCGGAAAACGGAACGCACGAGTGTAGACGGGTTGGCGAGCCACCCGCGGATCCGTGCGTGAAGTAGCATCGTGCGATGCGTCCGTTTCCCAAAATGCGCGGTGGTTCGGTGCGCGCGCGCCTGCTGGTGCTGGTGCTGGCGCCGCCGCTTCTGATGCTGCCGCTGCTGATCGGCCTGGTGGTGTACTGGGGCAACGCCGCCTACGACCGGCTGCTCGTCTACAAGGTCAACGCCGAGCTGATCACTGCGCGCCAGTATCTCGACCGGGTACTTGAGGCGCAGCAGCTCGCGGTGGCGGGCTTCGCCGCGTCCGCACGCCTGCGCGCGGCGATGGAGGGCGGTGCGCCGCTCGATGCCCTGCTGGCCGAGCAGGCGCATTCGCGACACTTCGATTACCTGCATCTGCTCGACATGAATGGCAAGCTGGTGGCCAGTTCCGCCGGCGAAGACGGTTTGCCCGCGGCGGGCGGCGCAGCCTCTCTCCGTACCGAGTGGCCGGTCGTGTTGTCGGCGCTGGCCGGTGAGGCACGCATCGCATTGTCCGTCTTCAGTGCCGGGCAGCTCGACGAAGTCGGTCCGCCGCTGCGCGAGCGCGCGCGGCTGGTCATCGTGCCGACTGCGAATGCGCGTCCGGACCCGCGTGACGAGGAAGTGCGCGGCATGATGATCCACGCCGCGCATCCGGTACTCGACGCCCGGGGCCGGCAGACCGGTGTGCTTGAAGCCGGCCAGTTGCTCAATCGCAACCTCGATTTCGTCGACACCATCAACGATCTTGTCTACAACGACGACGCCTTACCGCTGGGGTCGCGCGGCACCGCAACGCTGTTTCTCGACGATGTGCGCATTGCCACCAATGTGCGCATGTTCGGCGGCGACCGCGCGCTTGGCACCCGCGTGTCGGCCGATGTGCGGCACCGCGTGCTTGATCGCGGCGAACGCTGGCTGGATCGCGCCTTTGTCGTCAACGACTGGTACGTGTCCGGCTACGAACCGCTGCTTGATGGCGCGCACCGTCGCATCGGCATGCTGTACGTCGGCTTTCCGGAAGGCCCTTTCCGTGCGGTGAAACAGAACCTGCTGGCCGGTCTGATCGGGCTTTTTGCGCTCGTCGTCGCCGTCGCCGTGATGCTGTCGCTGCGCGGTGCCCGCACGATCTTCCGGCCGCTCGAGCGTATGGACAAAACAATCGGTGCGGTGGAACAGGGGGATGCGCTGGCGCGCACTGGCGGCGTCGAAGGCGTGGAGGAGATCGCGCGTCTCGCCGATCACCTCGACGCGCTGCTCGACACAGTGGCGGCGCGGGAAGCGGATCTGAAACAGCTCAATGCGGAACTCGACCGGAAAGTGGTCGAGCGCACCGCCGAGCTGCATGAAATGCAGCGCCAGCTGGTGCGTTCCGAGAAGCTGGCGGCGATCGGCCAGCTCACGGCCGGCGTCGCCCACGAAATCAACAATCCGATCGCGGTGATGCAAGGCAATCTGGATCTGATGCGCGAACTGCTCGGGCCGGCAGCGGCCGGCGTATCGACGGAAATCCGCCTGCTCGACGAACAGGTGAACCGCATCCGCCTCATCGTCACCAAACTGCTGCAATACGCGCGGCCGGGTGAATTCGCGGGTTACGTGGACGATGTCGACACCGCTGCGCTGCTGCGCGACACGCTGCCGCTGGTGGAACATCTGGTGCGCAGGAACCGCGTGCGCATCGAGTTCGACACCCGGGCGACGACCCGGGTGCGCATCAACCGCGACGAACTGCAGCAGGTACTGGTCAACCTCGTCGTCAATGCGCTGCACGCGATGCCCGCAGGCGGCGTACTGACGCTGGCCACGCGTGACTGCAACGCGCCCGCCGGCGTCGATATTGCCGTCAGCGATACCGGCCACGGCATCGCGCCGGAACATCTCGGCCGCGTGTTCGACCCCTTCTTCACGACCCGGCGCTCGGAGGGGACCGGGCTAGGTCTCTCGGTATCGCTCGGTCTGGTCGAGCGCTACGGCGGCACGATTTCGGTCGACAGCAAACCGGGGGCCGGGGCCTGCTTCACGCTGCGCCTGCTGGCCGAACCGGTGTTCCGGCAGGTCGGTGCCGGCAGCGAGGGTCGATCAGCGGACGATTGAGAATCCGACCCGGAACTGCGACGGGCCGCTGTGGTTGTAGTCGATCATGCTTTCGCCGTAGCCGTTGAAGTACTGGAAGTGCAGGAAGCCGCCGGCATCGGCCAGCAGCAGGCGCTTCAGACGATAGGACAGGTCGAGCTGCAGCGATCCGAATTGTCCCGGATACCCCTCGGCCTGCAGCAGCCAGCCGTCGTCGTTGCCGAAGCGAAGGTTCACCAGCGCATGGCCGCGGTATTCCGCAATGTCCCGGTTGTTCCTGTCCTTGTCGAGGTAGTCGAACAGCTTCACCGACGCGCTGAAATGGGTGTTCTCGTCGATTTCCCAGCGCCAGTTCGGTCGAATGAAAAGCGTGTCTATCGAACGCGAATCCGAACCGTCGCGGCCGTTTGACTGGTGCTCGTAACCCGCTTGGGCCGACAGCGTGTGGCGGGAACCGATCATCCGGTACGGGCCGAGCTCATAGAAGAAGCTCGGCTTGTAGGTGGTGTCGCGAAAGGGCCTGGAGTGGCCGCTGAGGTCCCACAGCGAGGTCTGCGTGTAGCCGAAGTGCAGACCGGTCAGAGCCTGTCCGAACGGCAGGTCGGACACCCAGCCATCGGGATCGAATATGCGGTATTTGAACGACAGCTGGAACCGGGCCGTTTCCTTGCCGCCGCGCGTTCCGGCGACGAAATACATGGGCTCGTGCTCGGACAGCGCCGGTTTGCGCCGGCCCAGATTGACCACGCCGGTCTCTTCCTCGTGCCCCTGGATGCGTGCGAGGTTGTCGACCGGCGGCGCGGCGCGCACGCCGGGCTTGAGCTGCACCAGCAGCACGCTCGATGCTTCGTTCATCAGCTCGATGCGCCCGGTGCCTTCCAGTTCGGGCGGAAATGCGACGTCGTACTCGCGTTGTGCATTGCCTGCCGGACCGCTTGCGTGCAGCGTCAGCTTGACCGCGCGCGCACCGATGACGATGCGGGCCGGCAGTTCGTCAGGCAGTGCCTCGCCGTGGGTCGCCACCGCGATCAGTGTCAACGGCAAGCCTGGTTCCACCAGGGTCTGGCGCGAGGCGAGCAGGATGTCCGCTTGCGCAGGCAGCGCGCAAAAGGCGGCGAAGAGGCCGAGCAGCGTGGCGCGTGAAGGACTGGACATGAGGGCGCTCCGTTGGTGTTCTCCCCCGATTCTGCGCCGTCATGCAGACAAAGGGCGGTCAGTGTGCGCCTACCGCCCGCGTCCTACCAGAGTGTCTCGCGCTCGGGCGATGCGCTGATGCGGTGTATGGCGAGGTCCGCTCCTTCGTGCTCCTGCTCCGGATCGAGCCGCAGACCGACGAATACCTTGATTACGCCGTAGATCGCCGCACCGCCTGCGAATGCGGTCGCCACGCCGGCCAGGGTACCGGTCAGTTGTGCGGCGAAGCTCACCTTGCCCAGCCCGCCCAGCATCTCCGAACCGAAAATGCCGGCGGCGATGCCGCCCCAGGTGCCGCACAGGCCATGCAGCGGCCAGACGCCGAGCACGTCATCGATCTTCCAGCGATTCTGGGTCAGCGTGAACATCCATACGAACAATCCGCCGGCGATGCCGCCGGTGACCAGTGCGCCCAGCGGGTGCATCAGGTCCGAGCCGGCGCACACGGCGACCAGTCCGGCCAGAGGCCCGTTGTGCACGAAGCCCGGGTCGTTGCGCCCGGCAACCAGCGCTGCCAGCGTTCCGCCCACCATGGCCATCAGCGAATTGACCGCCACCAGTCCGTTGATGGTTTCCAGTTTCTGGGCGCTCATGACGTTGAAGCCGAACCAGCCCACGGTGAGTATCCATGCGCCCAGTGCCAGGAAAGGGATGCTGGAGGGCGGGTGGGCCGAGATGCCACCGTCGCGCGAATAGCGTCCGCGTCGTGCGCCGAGCAGCAGCACGGCCGCCAGAGCGACCCAGCCACCGAAGGCGTGCACCACGACCGATCCGGCGAAATCATGGAACGGTGCGCCGAACCGAGCTTCGAGCCAGGCCTGGAAACCGAGGTTGCCGTTCCACACCACGCCCTCAAAAAAGGGATAGAGCAGGCCCACGATCAGTGCGGTGGCCATCACCTGCGGCCCGAAACGCGCGCGTTCGGCGATGCCGCCGGAGACGATGGCCGGGATGGCGGCGGCGAAGGTCAGCAGGAAGAAGAACTTCACCAGGTCGTAGCCGCTCGACTGGGTCAGGGTGGCGGCGTTGCCGAAAAAATGCACGCCGTAGGCAATGCCATAGCCGACAACGAAGTACACCAGCGTCGAGACACAGAAATCGACCAGGATCTTGACCAGAGCGTTGACCTGATTCTTGCGCCTTACGGTACCTACCTCCAGAAAGGCGAAGCCGGCGTGCATGGCGAGCACCATGATGGCGCCCAGCAGGATGAACAACACGTCGGCCGATGTTTTGAAACTGTCCATGACTTCTCCGCGATTCACTGTGGCGGTGCAAAAAGCAAAGAGCGCACCACTCGGTTGCTCGATGACATCCGTCGTGCGCGATTTCGGTGCGTCCTGACCGATTCGGCGCAGGCAAGGCCTCGTGGTGAGATCGGCGAAGAAATGATTGCCGAGTGGAGGCGGATATCCAGTGCGTGGCTTGAAAGTGGTTGCACTAAAATAGTGCGGTTTTGTCTCTTTTAAGTAAAAATGCGCTGTTTTGGTGCGGGTGACGAATAACAGTGGGTTGCGAATTTTTGAGGAGAGAGACGTTGAAGTACCCGAATTTTGGTGAATTTCTTGGCCACGTCGAGGCGCGCAATCCGGGGCAGCCGGAGTTCCTTCAGGCGGTGACCGAAGTGATGGAGAGCCTCTGGCCCTACATCGAAGCACACCCGCGCTATGCCGAACATTCATTGCTGGACCGTCTGGTCGAGCCCGAGCGTGTCGTCATGTTCCGCGTGTCGTGGGTCGATGATCGCGGCGACGTGCAGGTTAATCGCGGCTACCGCATCCAGCACAGTTCTGCCATCGGCCCTTACAAGGGTGGCATTCGCTTCCACCCTTCGGTGAATCTGTCGATCCTGAAGTTCCTGGCCTTCGAACAGACATTCAAGAACGCGCTGACCACTTTGCCGATGGGTGGTGGCAAGGGCGGTTCGGACTTCGATCCCAAGGGGCGCAGCCCGGGTGAAGTGATGCGGTTCTGTCAGGCTTTCGTGTCGGAGCTGTTCCGGCACATCGGTTCGGACACCGACGTGCCGGCCGGTGACATCGGCGTCGGCGGCCGTGAAGTCGGTTTCATGACTGGCATGATGAAGAAGCTCAGCAATCGCGCCGACTGTGTGTTCACCGGCAAGGGTCTGAGCTTCGGTGGTTCCTTGATCCGTCCGGAAGCAACAGGGTACGGCACAGTCTATTTCGCCGAAGAGATGCTCAAGTCCACGGGGCGTTCGATGGATGGTCTGCGCGTCTCGGTGTCGGGTTCCGGCAATGTCGCTCAATACGCAGTCGAGAAGGCCATGGCGCTGGGTGCGAAGGTCGTGACGGTGTCGGATTCGAGCGGAACGGTGATCGACGAAGCCGGTTTCACGACCGAAAAGCTGGCCGAACTGATGGAGGTGAAGAATCACCTGTACGGCCGCGTGAGCGATTATGCGAAGCGCGTCGGCGTGAAGTTCGAGGCGGATGTCACGCCCTGGCATGTGCCGGTCGACATCGCATTGCCGTGTGCCACGCAGAACGAACTGAGCGAACGTGATGCCGCGACGCTGATCGCCAATGGCGTCGTGTGCGTGGCCGAGGGCGCGAACATGCCCTCGACCATCGAAGCCGCCAAGCTGTTCGAAAGAAGCGGGGTGCTGTATGCGCCGGGCAAGGCCAGCAACGCAGGCGGGGTGGCCACATCGGGCCTCGAGATGAGCCAGAACGCCATGCGTCTGTCGTGGACGAGCGATGAAGTCGATGCGCGCCTGCATGAAATCATGCGCGGCATCCATGTTGCCTGTCTGCGCTACGGCAAGCGTGCCGATGGCAGTATCAGCTACATCGACGGTGCCAACGTGGCCGGCTTCGTCAAGGTAGCGGATGCCATGCTGGCGCAAGGCGTGGTCTGAACGGCCACGGCAAATGAAAAGGCCGGGGCAGCTCGCACTGCTCCGGCCTTTTCATTTCGTCATCCGGTCACCCGGATGACGATTACGGAGGGTGTTACTTGAGTATCGTCGCGAGCGAATCTGCCACGTAGTCGATGTTCTTCGAATTCAGCGCCGCCAGGCAGATGCGGCCGGTGCTGACAGCGTAGATGCCGAATTCGTCGCGCAGGCGATCGACCTGGGCTACGGTCAGGCCGGTATAGCTGAACATGCCGCGCTGACGCACCACGAAGGAGAAATCGCGCGAAACGCCGCGCGACGCCAGCTTGTCGACCAGTCCGGTACGCATTGCGCGGATGCGATCGCGCATCTCGCCCAGCTCCTGCTCCCACATGGTGCGCAGTTCCGGCGTCGACAGCACGGCGGCAACCACGGCGCCGCCGTGCGTCGGCGGGTTGGAGTAGTTGGTGCGGATGGTGCGCTTGAGCTGGCTCAGCACGCGCGCGGCTTCGTCCTTGCTCGCGGTCACGATCGACAGCGCGCCGACGCGCTCGCCATACAGCGAAAACGACTTCGAGAACGAGCTCGAAATGACGAAGCTCAGGCCGGATTGCACGAACAGTCGCACCGCGACGGCGTCCTTCTCGATGTCCTCGGCAAAACCCTGGTAGGCCATGTCGAGGAAGGGCACCAGATTGCGTGCCTTGCACACCTCGACCACTTCGCCCCACTGCGCGTCGGTCAGGTCAGCGCCGGTCGGGTTGTGGCAGCAGGCGTGCAGCAGCACGATGGCGTGCGCCGGCAGCGCCTTCAGGTGAGCGATCATCGCGTCGAAACGCACGCCGCGCGTCTCGGCGTCGAAGTACGGATAGACGTCGACCTCGAAACCGGCGGCTTCGAACAGCGCACGGTGGTTTTCCCAGCTCGGGTCGCTGATGTACACCTTGGCCTGCGGCAGCAGGCGCTTCAGGAAGTCGGCGCCGATCTTCAGTGCGCCTGTGCCACCCAGAGCCTGCGCGGTCACGACGCGGCCGTCGGCGGTCAGCGCGGCGCCCTGACCGAACAGCAGATCCTGCACCGCCTTGTTGTAGGCCGGCGAACCTTCGATCGGCTGGTAGCCGCGTGGCGGCGCGTTCTTCATGCGCGCTTCTTCGGCCGAACGCACGGCACGCAGCAGGGGCAGCTTGCCCGCATCGTCGTAGTAGACGCCGACGCCCAGATTGACTTTGGTCGTGCGGGTGTCGGTGTTGAAAGCTTCGGTCAGGCCCAGGATAGGGTCGCGCGGTGCCATGTCCACGGACGAGAAGACAGACGGGTTCATGCGTGCTCCGGAATGCGTTGGAATGTCGCCCGGTACGGGCGCAGCGATGTGCGGTTAAAAGATAGGTCTAAAACGCGCTAATGTCTGCCTTTGATGAACGCTGCGGCACTCTTGCAGTCATCGTCAGGCAATGTTTGTGCAACGCAAAATTCTACCATGTCAGAAATCCTCGCCGCACCCGCGCTGTTAACGTTTGACAACAGCCCCTACAAGTTGCATCAACCCTTTCCGCCGGCCGGTGACCAGCCGGTCGCGATAGGCAAGCTGGTCGAGGGGATCGAGGACGGCCTGATGTTCCAGACCCTGCTCGGCGTCACCGGTTCGGGCAAGACTTTCACGATGGCCAATGTGATCGCCCGGCTGGGGCGTCCGGCACTGGTGATGGCGCCCAACAAGACGCTGGCCGCCCAGCTGTATTCGGAATTCCGCGAGTTCTTCCCGGAAAACGCGGTCGAGTACTTCGTCAGCTATTACGACTACTACCAGCCGGAAGCCTACGTGCCGTCGAAGGATCTGTTCATCGAGAAGGACAGTGCGATCAACGAACACATCGAGCAGATGCGGCTGTCGGCCACCAAGAGCCTGATGGAGCGGCGCGACGTGGTGATCGTGGCGACCGTGTCGGCGATCTACGGTATCGGCGATCCGGTGGACTACCACGCAATGATCCTGCACCTGCGCGAGGGCGGCACGCTGCATCAGCGCGACATCATCGCGCGGCTGGTGCAGATGCAGTACCAGCGCAACGACATGGATTTCCGGCGCGGCACCTTCCGGGTGCGCGGCGACGTGATCGACATCTTTCCGGCCGAACACGCCGAGAATGCGTTGCGTGTGTCGCTGTTCGACGACCAGATCGAGGATCTGGCACTGTTCGATCCGCTGACCGGTCAGGTGCGGCAGAAGATAGGCCGGTTTACGGTCTATCCGTCCAGCCACTACGTGACGCCGCGTGCCACCGTGCTGCGTGCGGTTGATGCGATCAAGGTCGAACTGCAGATGCGCTCGAAGGAATTCGTCAGCCAGCACAAGCTGGTCGAGGCGCAGCGCATTGAGCAGCGCACCCGCTTCGATCTCGAAATGCTGAACGAATTGGGCTTCTGCAAGGGCATCGAGAACTATTCGCGCCACCTGTCCGGGCGCCAGCCCGGCGAGGCGCCGCCGACCTTGATCGACTACCTGCCGCCCGACTCGCTGATGTTCGTCGACGAGTCGCACGTCACCATTCCGCAGATCGGCGGCATGTTCAAGGGTGACCTCGCGCGCAAGACCAATCTGGTCGATTTCGGCTTCCGGCTGCCGTCCGCGCTGGACAACCGGCCGCTGAAATTCGAGGAATTCGAGAAGCTCATGCCGCAGACGGTCTTCGTGTCGGCCACGCCGGCGGCCTACGAGGCGGCCAATCAGGGGCAGGTGGTGGAGCAGGTGGTGCGTCCGACCGGCCTGATCGATCCGGTGGTCGAAATCCGGCCCGCGATCACCCAGGTCGATGACCTGCTGGGCGAGATACGCAAGCGGGTCGGCGTGCAGGAGCGGATTCTGGTGACCGTGCTGACCAAGCGCCTGGCCGAGGATCTGACCGACTACTTCAGCGAAAACGGGATCCGGGTGCGCTATCTGCATTCGGACATCGATACTGTCGAGCGGGTCGAGATCATCCGTGACCTGCGCCTGGGCGAATTCGACGTGCTGGTCGGCATCAACCTGCTGCGCGAGGGGCTGGACATTCCAGAGGTGTCCCTGGTGGCCATTCTCGACGCAGACAAGGAAGGCTTCCTGCGGTCGGAACGCAGCCTGATCCAGACCATAGGCCGCGCTGCGCGTCACTTGCATGGCACTGCCATCCTGTACGCCGACCGTCTGACCGAATCGATGAAACGTGCGATCGGTGAAACGGAACGGCGCCGCGCCAAGCAGATTGCGCATAACGAGGCGCAGGGCATCACACCGCGTTCGGTGGTCAAACGCATCAAGGACATCATCGACGGTGTCTACGATCAGGACGATGTGGCGCGCGAGCTGAAGGTGGCCGAAGAGCACGCGCATTTCGAAGCCATGAGCCAAAAGGACCTGGCACGCGAAATCAAGAAGCTCGAGAAGGAAATGATCGAGCACGCGAAGAATCTGGAATTCGAGAAGGCCGCGACAGCGCGCGACCGCCTGTTCAAATTGCGCAGCGGAGCATTTGGTGCCTGATGCCGCGGCGGCTGCGCACATGCTTCCGTACATGTCCGGAACTCGGGCGCAGTTGCACGATCCCCTCCACACCATGTACATGAAGATGGCGAAGTGGTTTGCTGCGTGTCTGCTTGCGTTGCTGGTCCGGGACGCGCTTGCGCTTGAAAGTGCGCCGGTCGTCAGCACGCGCTCGGTCGTCACGCTGGTCTCGGCGCAATCCGCCGTCGCAGCCGGCCAGCCGGTGGATCTGGCGCTGCGGGTCAGACTGTCACCCGGCTGGCACGTCTACTGGCAGAACCCGGGTGATGCCGGTCAGGCGCCGCAAGTCGAGCTGTACGCGCCGGTCGGCAGTACGGTGACCGATATCAGATGGCCGGCACCCCGGCGGCATGTGGATGGAACAATCACCACCTTCATCCACGAAGGCGAGGTGCTGCTGCCGTTTTCATTGACACTGCCGGCCGGCATCGATGCCGCCATCCCGGTTGTGGCAAGGGCGAACTGGCTGGTGTGCCGGGACATCTGCATCCCTGAGGAGGGGATGTTCCGGCTGACCCTGCCCGCAGGGGACGTCCGGCCTTCGGAGCAGGCAGCCCTGTTCGATCTCGCGCAGGATGCCGGACCGCAGAAATCCACCTGGACGGCGACCCTGGACACACAAGCAAGGTTGTTGCTGACCGGCGATGGCGCATCGGAGGTCCGGGAAGCCTTCTTCGTGCCGGCACTGCGGGGCGTCTTGGACAGCGGCGCGGAGCAGGCTTTCGAGCGACGCGACCGGGCGTTCGAACTGCGACTGCGGCCCGGACCGGATTTCGATCCGGCCCGGCGGCTGGAAGGCGTACTGCTGCTGAGTGACGGGCAGGGCGTCGAACGTGCGCTGTGGATCGAGACGCCGGGCGAAGCGATACAGCGGCCGTCGTCGGTCAGGTGGGTGTCTGCCCGGTTGCCGGAAATCCCGGAGGCGACGTTGCCGGCGTCAGGTGCCTGGTCCGGGTTCGTCTACGCCGTCCTGTTCGCATTCGCCGGAGGGATGTTGCTCAACCTGATGCCCTGCGTCTTTCCGGTGCTGGCGATCAAGGCACTGTCGTTCGCACGGATGAGCGGTCATGAGCGCCATGCAGTGCGCAGCCAGTCCCTTGCGTACTGTGCCGGCGTGATGGCCACCTTCGTTCTGCTCGCCGCCGCGCTGCTGGCGCTGCGCTCGCTGGGCATGCAGTCGGGCTGGGGCTTCCAGTTCCAGTCGCCGGTTTTCGTGATCGCGATGTCGGCCTTGCTGTTCCTGATCGGCCTCAACCTTTCCGGCGTGTTCGAACTCGGCACCGGCCTTGCATCAAGCGGCGATGCGCTGGCTTCGAAAGGGGGGATTGCCGGCAGCTTTTTCACCGGCGCGCTGGCCGTGGTGGTAGCTACGCCCTGCACGGCACCGTTCATGGGGGGGGCGATTGCCGTGGCGCTGGCAGCGCCGGCACCGCAGACGCTGGCCGTCTTCCTGGCGATGGGGGGCGGTCTGGCACTGCCTTATGCACTGCTCGCCTTCTTCCCCGGGATCGCGCGCAGGATGCCCCGGCCCGGGCCATGGATGGACAGGCTCAAGCAGGGGCTGGCATTTCCCATGTATGCAGCGGCGGCCTGGCTGGTGTGGGTGCTGAGCCGGCAGAGCGGTGCCGATGGGGTATTGGCGGCACTCTGCGTGCTGCTTCTGCTTTCGGTCGCCGCGTGGATGCTGGGTGCAGCCCAGCGTGGCGCCGCGCCGGGCTGCGTCTGGCGCGGCGGAGCGCTGGTACTGCTGCTGATGGCGGCATCCATTGTGGGGTACGCGCCCTACACGTCGGGAGGTGGTGTGGCCGGGTCTTCGTTGCCTGGCGAACCGTCGGTCTACTCACTGGCGCGTCTCGCCGATCTGCGCGCAAAAGGGCAGCCGGTATTCGTGAACATGACCGCCGCCTGGTGCGTCACCTGCCTGATGAACGAAAGGATCGCGCTGTCGACACCGGAAGTCCGGCAGGCCTTTGCACAGCGCGGCATCACGTACCTGAAAGGCGACTGGACCCGCAGCGATCCCGACATCACGAGCTTCCTGCACGAACACGGTCGCGATGGTGTTCCGCTGTATGTGTTTTATCCGGCCGGCGGTGCCAGTCCGGTGGTGCTGCCCCAGATACTGACCGCCGGCATCGTGCTCGACGCAACGGTCCAGGTCCGCTAGCTGAGATTGCAGTCAATGGCGCGAGCGCATGCCGCGCAGGTCAGCTGTCTGTGGAGACGAAGGGAGGTACGCTGTAGCGATGGCCGGGGCCGGGCAGGCCCCGGGGAATGCGCATCACGCGCTGACGGTTTCCGTACCGTTGTTGCCGGGATGCATGCGGTTCTGCGCCTTGACCAGACGTTCCATCGTGCGCAGGTCGCGACGGTCCAGTTTCATCGCACCCTTCACCCACTCGCGCGTCACGTCTTCCAGTTCCTGATAGGTCAGACGCACGTAGGCATGCATTTTCGCGCGCTGAAAGGCGCGGAAGCCCTTCAGTTGCGAGGACATCGAAGTCATGACCTGACGCGCGACCCACTCGCCGCGACCCGGATCGGCAAGATGGTCGACCAGTCCGAGTTCGTGCATCTTTTCCGACGACAGCACACGGCCATTCAGTATCAGGTCTTCCGCCACGCGCGGGCCGGCTTTGCGCGCGACCAGACTGTAGGCGCCCATGCCCGGAAACAGGTTGAACATCATTTCCGGAAAACCCATCTTGACGCCGCGTTCCGCGATTACTACGTGGCAGGACAGCGCTGCTTCCAGTCCGCCGCCAAGCGCGTCGCCCTGGACGACCGACATCGATACCGCATCGGCGTGCAGGCCGCACACATTGTTGTTGATGGCCCGGATGCAGGATTCCGCGTAGCGCATCAGCGCATGTTCGTCACGTGCTTCGACCAGACGGCGGAACAGGTCAAGGTCGCCACCCAGGTTATAGACGCCCGGAACGCCCGAGCAATTCAGGAAGAAGTCGACGGTGCCGGGTGCCAGTTCGACTTCCTGCTGCTGTGCGACGACGTCGGCCAGCAATTCAGGCGTGAAACATGGACGACCGATCGGGTGCGCGTACATCCAGAGCGCACGCGTTTCCGGCTCGAAGCGTGACGTGACGATGGGCGTTGCAAGCAGCCTCGGCGCATTCGTGTCGGTACGACGAGGTACAACCGTATGGAGATGGCCGCGGCTGCGATCAATGATCTGCATGGCATGTCCCCCGTTGGCTCAGGGTGGAATGCGCGTCGGAACGCAGCCTTTGTGTTTTGCAGCACAGCAGTTGCTGCCGTGCTGTAGGGCACGGGGTCAACAGATCCATTTCAGCCTCCGTCGGATGATCCGACCGCTAAGCATGCTGAAAACAATTCACCCGTATGGGCGAACCGGAGTGGCATTTTTGCCTATTTTTCCTACCGTCTGGTGCACGATTCCAGACAGAGTCTGACCCTGTAACCACATGTTACGACAACACGGGAAAAATTTGCTTGAAAATTTAATGTCCCTTGACAGGGATCATTCTGCCGCTCGGCTATAGTCGGACCCAACGGAGGAACTGATGACGGCAGCGGTGTCGGGAAAGGATCTGCGCGAGCACAAGCTCACGCTGTCCGAACTGGTGGAAGGGATGGTGGCCGACGGTCTGCTGGGCGACACAGTGGCGCGGGCATTCCTGCATGAACGCCGCTACTGGCGTGGCGGCGAACATCCTCTCGTGGTGCTGGCCGAGCAGAAGTGGCGCTCGCTGCACCCACCGCATCGTCCGCTGAATCTCGATAACCTGACCGAGTGGATGGCCGGCTGGAGCGGTCTGGACTATTTCCACATCGATCCCCTCAAGGTCGATTTCGCGGCGGTGACCGAGGTCGTCTCAAGCGCTTACGCCAACCGCTTCCGCATACTGCCTATACAGGCTTCGACACGCGAAGTGGTGATCGCGACCGCCGAACCTTTCATGAGCGAGTGGGAAAAAGAGCTGGCGCCGATACTGCGCCGGCCGATCCGCCGCGTGATTGCCAATCCGGACGACATCGCGCGCTACGTCGTCGAGTTCTACAACCTGGCGAAGTCGGTCAAGGGGGCCGCCAAGCGGGGTGACGTCAGCGGTGTAGGCGCATCGAATTTCGAGCAGCTGGTTGAACTGGGACGCAGCAACCGTCCGCTGGATGCCAACGACCAGCACATCGTCACCATCGTCGATTGGCTGTGGCAATACGCTTTCGAGCAGCGGGCCAGCGACATCCACATCGAGCCGCGGCGCGATTTCGGCGTCGTGCGTTTCCGCATCGATGGCGTGCTGCATCAGGTCTATCAGATTCCGATGCCGGTGCTCGGTGCGATGACCTCGCGCATCAAGATTCTCGGGCGCATGGACGTGGTCGAGAAGCGCCGCCCGCAGGACGGACGGATCAAGACCCGGGCGCCGGACGGGCAGGAAATCGAACTTCGCCTGTCCACCTTGCCGACCGCATTCGGCGAGAAGCTCGTGATGCGGGTATTCGATCCCGAAGTGCTGGTGCGTGACTTCCGCGATCTCGGTTTCTCCGACGAGGATTCGCGCCGCTGGAAGCAGATGACCACGCAGCCGAACGGCATCGTGCTGGTGACCGGTCCGACCGGCTCGGGCAAGACGACCACGCTGTACTCGACGCTGAAGAACCTCGCCACGCCCGAGGTCAATGTGTGCACGCTCGAAGACCCGATCGAAATGATCGAGCCGTCGTTCAATCAGGTGCAGGTGTCGTCGGACATCGGTGTCACCTTTGCGGCAGGCATTCGGTCTCTGATGCGTCAGGATCCGGACATCATCATGGTGGGTGAAATCCGTGATCTCGAGACTGCCGAGATGGCGATACAGGCCGCATTGACCGGCCACCTCGTGCTGTCGACGCTGCACACCAATGACGCGCCGTCGGCGATCACCCGGCTGCTGGATCTGGGCGTGCCCAGCTATCTGCTCAATGCCACGGTGCTTGGCGTGATGGCGCAGCGCCTGGTGCGTACGCTGTGCCCGCACTGCCGCAAGCCGGCCACGCCGCAGGATACCGATCCGCAGGCCTGGGACGATCTGGTGGCACCGTGGAAGGCCAGCCGGCCGGAACGCTTCATGCAATCGGTCGGTTGCCTGGAATGCCGCATGACCGGTTATTCGGGGCGTATCGGCATCTATGAAATCCTGCTGATGTCGCCGGAAATCAAGAACATCGTGGCGGCCAGCGCCGACATTGCCACATTGCGAGAACAGGCCTACCGCGAAGGCATGTACCCGCTTCGCGTGTCCGGTGCACTGAAGATCGCACAGGGTGTGACCACGCTCGAAGAAGTGATGAAGGTGGCACCGCCCGCCTGAACGCCTGTCAGTAGCCCTGATCCGGTGGCCAGCCTGTTCCGGCAAACGGCGGCCGGCGGCCGACCAGCCCTTCGAGCAGGGTCAGTTCCGCGTCGGTGTGGTTGATGACGCTGGCGGCCGTCATCATTTCGCTGCCGGCTTGGTCGTGCAACCACATCGGCCTGTCGTGATGCCGGGTACGAATGGTTTCGACCTGCGCCGGATCGCCCGCACGCGCGATCTCCGCGTCGCCATAACACAGGCAGAAGTAGGTCTTTTCCTCGCCCGCTTCTATGTAGCAGCCGGTGCCGCGGATGCCTATGGTGGCGGCCGGTGTTGCGATGCGACGCTGGCCGCGCGCGAAAACCGACAGCAGTCGGCCGGTGATGACCCGCATCAGGTCAGCGGCTGCACCGCTGCCGAACGCAATGTGCGAGCTGCCGCGCTGCATGAATGCGTCACCGCCGATCACGTAGATGGCTTCGGCGCCGTTGCCGGTACGCACCGCGTCGCCGGGCTGGATGTCCATGCCGAAATGCGCCGGCGCACCATTGACCGTGACGTCGCCGTGAAAGCCGCGCAGGCCTTGGCGGGCGTCGCGTGCCAGGGCTTCGCCCACCAGCCCGTGCAAGGCGAGCGGAGCCGCAGCGCCGCCGGCCAGCAGCGTGGTGAGCATGCGTCGTCTGTCCATTTCGCTTCCTCTTCTTTTTCTGGTGTGTGCGGACTATCCCTGCCGGAACCGTCGTTCAGTCCGTGTTGGCGAAAACCGGGTCGCCGACCCGGATGCGGCCGCTGCACAGGACGCGTGCCGTGATGCCGCCGTGGCCGCGCATGGCGTTGTAGCCGCCGCGGCCGAGATTGCTTTCCATGCGCGAGCACGGATCGCAGGAGCCGGTGTACTCAAGCAGTGCTTCGCCGATCCGGAACGACTTGCCCTTGAGCGCCAGCAGATTGATGCCGCTGATGACGATGTTGCGGCGCAGCGGTTCCGGCGTTACGGCATCGAGGTCGAGCAGACCGGCGATCGTAGTCAAGTGTTCAGCCTGTATCAGCGTGACCTGACGCTTGCCGCCCGGGCTGGCGTAGTGATCGCCCTCCAGACCGAGCGCCTCGACGGCCTGCACGGTCTCGAGCGGGCGCAGCGATTGCCGGCGGATCGGGCGTATGCCGATCCAGGTGACGCGACCTTGCCGGGTGAAGGTGTCGGTCAGTGTCTGGATGGTGTCCATGCGGAATGCGCGAAATTCGTGTCGGGTGCATGCTACTTCAGGCGAACAGCCCGTGCAGGTACCAGTGGTGGGGCGGCGCATGTTCGCGATAGATCCAGAGCCGTGCGTGGTCGTGGCCGACGGCGACGAAATAGTCGCGCAAGGCGTCACCTTGGCATTGGCCTGCCGTGTCGTCGCTGTCCCACCAGCCCGATTCGATGCGTTCCGGTCCCGCGATCAGCTGCATTGGTCCATCGCGCCAGGGGTGTCCATCGACCAGTTTCAGCAATTGCGGGGGCGACAGCAGCCACAGTGGCCGTTTGCCGGGGGAACGGCCGGTCTTGCCGGTACCGGGTTCGCAGACACGATGCGCGCACTCCGGCCTATGGTCTGCCCGGGCGGACAGTGCGTAAACGGCGTCCCGTCCGAGCCGGGCACGGAGGTGCTCGACCAGCGTGCCGCATGCTTCGCGGCATCCGTCAGGGGAGGGCGCCTGCGGACCGAAGAGGTCGTCGCTCCGGCCGGCCAGACTGATCCAGTCGGTGGCCTGCAGGCGTACGGCGCAGACGGCTTCGGGCAATGCGATGCGGGCAAGGTGCTCGCGAACCAGCAGGGCCATGCGTCGCGCGTCGCGCGAGGGCGTGCCCAGCGTCAATGTGAGCGGAGTTGCCGGATGATGCTCATGCTCCAGCCGGAGCAGGCAGTGCTCAATCCCGGCGTGCGCTGCAGACAGTCGGCTGCAGCAGGCATTGAGCAGCCGGTTGGCGGCAAACAGCAGCACGTCGGCGTCATGACGCGGTACCGGCAATTCGAGCCTGCTGTCGCAATATCTGGGGGCTTCGAAATACGGGCGTGGATCGGGGTGTCGTCCAAGCGCCTGATCGATGAGCCGCCGGACGTCACTGGCGTCGCGCTGCGCCAGTCCGTTGCGCGGCAGCCGCATCACCTCGCCCACACTGTGCAACCCGCTGTCTGCAAGCAGGGCCTTGATGCGTTCGCTGGTTTCCAGCACGCGCAAGGGAAGCGCGGCAAGTGTGGCGTGCAGGTCTTCTATATCGTCGATGCACTGGCCGGGGCCGGCCAGTGCCAGCCAGCGTGCTGCACGCGGTGTCGGCGCGCAGGCGGTCAGTGCGTGAAAGCCTGCGGCGGCAAGATCGGTGCGCAACTGGCGCAGTAGCCGGTCGGTTCCGCCGAACAGGCGCGTGCTGCCGGCTATTTCGAGCAGCAGCCCATCCGCTTCGAGTACGACCTGCGGCGTGTAGCGCAGCGCGCATCCCGCTGCGTCACGCAATGCAGCATGTTCAGCTTCGACGGATTGCGTGCGTATGAGGAGGGCAGGGGCTACTGCCAGTGCGTCGGCCAGGCCCTGTCCTGGGCGCACGCCCTGAGCCAGTGCTGCCGCATCCAGCGCAAGCATGCGCTGCCTTGCCTCCACGGCCAGCGGAGTCCGGTGCTTCTGGCCACGGAACAGGGCCTGCAGCGGCCAGTCTGGAAAAACAAGTGCCAGCCAGAGCATGCGCGAGCGATATCCATGTTCGAGGTGGTCTTCATGCGATGAGCGCCAAAGTCCGAGACGCCCCGGCATGTGAACCGGCCATCCGTCGCAGGGGCGGGTGACCGGATGTCCCCGCAAATGAGCCATCCGGCGACAGATGCACGGGTCGGCTGGCAGGGCGGCCCCGTCTTTTCAGTATGTCCAGGCGCAGTACGCCGGGCGCGCTGGTCGACAGCAGCAGGCGCAGTGCTGCTGGAGAGGCGGTATTTGCGTTGCCGGCCGAGCGGAACAGCAGCAGCGGGATGGTGGTTGCGCGCACGGCCAGCTGGAGCCGGCGCAGCAGCGCAGTGTCGACGTAGCCTAGCCAGCCGACTACCGCCGTGCAGGCATCCGAGCGCAGAGCCTGCCGAAGTGCCCATGCGCGCTCACCGGTGGTGCCTGCCTGGACGATGAGCAGACGCGGAGTCCGCAGTCCCGCGCTTGCCAGGGCCGGAATGCCAGGCATGTGCGGTGGCGAAACCCAGGTGAGCCAGCCTTCGTTCTGGCTGCTACGGACCAGCAGTGGCAGCAGCAGTGACAGCTCGCCATGTCCATTGCAGTCGGTCAGCAGTTCGGTCATTTCACCGGGTGGCCAGCCGCCGCCAGGCAGTTCCGCGTCGAGTACGGCATGACCGGTCGGCATGCCCGATGGGCAGGGGACGGCAGCCTCATCCGCGCGCCAAAGCGACGGATGAGGCAGTGGTGTCGGGGACAGAGCCGCCATGGCGTCAGACCGGACTGCCGTTGCGGATCAGGCCGACGACCACGCCTTCGATCACCAGCGTGTCGCGCTGCATGTCGACCACGATGGGACTGAAATCCGGATTCTCGGGCAGCAGTTCAACCCGGGCACCCTGGCGGTTCAGTCGCTTGACCGTGACTTCATCACAGAGGCGGGCAACGATGATCTGGCCGTTGCGTGCCTCGGTCGTCGAATGGACGGCCAGCAGGTCGCCGTCGAGAATGCCTGCATCGCGCATGCTTTGCCCGCGGACGCGCAGCAGATAATCCGCTCGCGGAGAAAAAAGCGCCGGATCAACCTGGTAGCGCCCTTGTACATGAGCGTCGGCCAGAATCGGACTGCCGGCCGCCACCCGTCCGATCAGAGGCATGCCCGGCTGTTCGGCGAGTCGTATGCCGCGGGCTCGGCCTTCGTCCAGAGTGATGGCGCCCTTGCGGGCCAGTGCGCGCAGATGACTTTCCGCTGCATTGGGGGAGCGAAAGCCGAAGGCTTGGGCGATTTCAGCCCGGGTGGGCGGACTGCCGCGTTCGCCGACGGCGTCCCGGATCAGTTGCAGGATCTGCTGCTGGCGTGCTGTCAGGGCGTCTGAAGGCATGTGCTGGGCGACCGTAATTTAATGACTGTATTTTTATACAGTTATTGGGCGGTCTGCAAGTGCCATCGAGACGGAATCGAACAAGTGTCGAAATTTGTTACACCGAAAACAGGTGGGAGAGGTCGAGCTGTCGGTGATTTGACTGTGGCCCGTTTTCGGCAGAGGTTTGAATGGAAAAGATATTCATACAACTGGCGCACGCCGGACATACTTCCGGGCGAGGTGTCTCTAAGACTTAGGTCATGGTTTTCCGCGTCGGTTTTTTTGACAGTGCTGCACTGCAAGGTGCTTCTGGCCGATCAACAGGCAACAAAAAAGCACCCGAAGGTGCTTTTCTGCTTCAACGCTGAAAATCTCAGCCCATGCGACGCTTGGCCATGAGACCGATCATGCCCAGACCGGCGAGCATCATCATGTAGGTGTCGGCTTCCGGTACTGCCGTCACTGCAACCGCCAGATCCACATTCTTCTTTTCGATGAATGCGGCTGTCGGGAAGGAGCCAGGCGGGTTGTAGGCCATCAGGATGTTCTGGATCGAGAAGGTGGCCGATTTCGAAGCCACATCCAGTGCCAGCAGTGCAGTGCCCGACCAGTTGCTGGTCGTGATGTCGAAGTCGGCATTCCCGGCAAAACTGCTGGCAGCAATGCCATTGGTGATGATCGGTGCGCCTGCTACGTCGAGACTGCGGCCACGCAGCTGCCCGGCAACCTTGACGCCGGAATTGGCCCCGAAGAAGAAGTAATCACCTGCTTCGGCCAGCGATGCGCCGTTGATCAGGTAATTGTCCTTGGCCGTCACGGTCAGCGCGAAGGTCGAGTTGGTTACCTTGATGCCTTCACCGTAGCTTTGCGCGGTGAAGCCCGGGCTGCCCGAAGGCGCCCAGCTCAGGGTGTTGCCAACCAGCACCGGCGTGCCAAACAGTCCGGTCAGGGCATCGTCGTACGTCACATCAAAGAACGAACCGCTCAGCGTAACGCTGGCGGCTTGCGCGCCGGTGACGGCGCACAGGCTGCTTAAAGCAGCTACCAGTAAGGTTTTCTTCATTTCCGTGCCTTTCAGAAAAGAGACAGATATCAACGAGAATTTTTGCAAGAACGACAGCACGTGCTGCTGGCAGGCTTCCTGATTTTCACGACTATGGTAGGAAATTCCTGCCGGCGGCCTTGTAGTGCGTGCAGCCGCTCCCCCGGGTACAAGGTTAGCAATTGTTATGCCCGGGTTTTTAATCTGTTACTTTTTGATGAATTTATTATAACTGTTTGATATTTAAGGTTATGTGTTTGCAGGCCGAAGCAGGCGATAGTTTCAATATAGTGCGTTCGCCACGGATTTGTGCGTGGCAGCGTCGACTTCCTTTACAGTTTTTTTTCACGCCTTCCCGCAGGCTTCCCCCTGCTAGAATCCGCACCGTCATCCGGTAGTGTCGTCGCGCGCGAGTTGCGTGGATGGGAGGTGTGCATGTTGAGTGCAGGACAACCCGCTCCGCTGTTCGAACTGCCCGATGCCGATCTTGAACTGTTCGACCTGCGCGAGCAGATGGGGCGGCATCTGACAGTGCTCTATTTCTATGCCAAGGATGATGCACCAGGCTGCACCACCCAGGCGATCGAGTTCAGTGATCTCGACGCGGATTTCCGGCGCATTGACTGTGCCGTGGTCGGGGTGAGCCGGGACGAGTGTTTTACCCACGCAGATTTCCGTGACAAGCACGGTCTGGCAGTCAGGTTGCTGTCGGACATCGACGGTGAAGTCAGCCGTCGCTACGGTGTGTGGCGCGAACGTGATATCGATGGGGTCATGCGTTCATGCATGACCCGCTCGACCTTCATCATCGACCGGAAAGGTGTCGTACGTTACGCGCAATATGGCGTGAATCCGCGCGGGCACGCCGGGGAAGTCCTCGAGCACGTGCGCGCACTTCATACGAAAGGAATCAGGAATGCTCATCAGCAAGGACTCGGTCGTCACCCTCAAATACAGCGTGACCGATCCGGACGGTAATCTGGTCGACTCAGGTGCGGCGCCGCTGGCGTACCTGCACGGCGGTTATGGCGGCATCTTCCAGCCGATCGAAGAGGCCCTCGAAGGTCAGGCCGTCGGCTATGAGGTGATCGTGAAGCTGCAGCCGGAAGATGCTTTCGGCGAGTACGACGAGGAACTGGTCGAAATCGAATCGCGCTCCAACTTTCCGGACAACATCGAAGTCGGCATGCAGTTTGAGCGCGTCAGCCCGGAAGGCGAAGAGGAAGGCCTCTACACGGTCACCGACATCACCGATGACCGCGTGGTGATCGACGGCAATCATCCGCTGGCTGGTACCGCGCTGGTCTTTTCGTGCACCGTGTCCGAAATACGCAAGGCATCCGCCGAAGAACTGACCCACGGTCACGTGCACGGCGAGCACGGCCACCAGCACTGAAATGTCTCCGGCCGGATCGCAGTGTGGTGGTCCGGCCCCTCCGAATTCCCAAAGCGTTTCCGTCCGGGAGCACCCATGTCGCGAGTGCTGGTGACCGGTGGTGCGGGCTATATCGGCTCGCACACCTGTATCGAGTTGATGGCGGCTGGCCACGAGGTGGTCGTTGTCGACAATCTGTGCAACAGCAAGGAAGAGTCTCTGCGTCGGGTGGCACGCATCGCCGGGCAGCCGGTGACGGCATTCGTGAGGGCGGATGTGCGCGACAGACAGGCACTGCGGGCGGTGTTTTCGACGCATGCCATCGATGCGGTCATTCATTTCGCCGGTCTGAAGGCAGTCGGAGAGTCGGTGTCCATGCCGCTCTCCTACTACGACAACAATGTCGGCGGAACCATTGCGCTGTGCGAAGTGATGGCGGAATACGGCGTGAAGTCGCTGGCTTTCTCGTCTTCGGCCACCGTTTATGGCGATCCGGAGTCGGTGCCGATCCGTGAGGACTTTCCGACCGGACCGACCAATCCCTATGGCCGTTCGAAGTGGATGGCCGAGTACGTGCTGCGGGACCTGTGTGCGGCCGATCCGGAGTGGCGGGTGGCGCTGCTGCGTTACTTCAATCCTGTCGGGGCGCATGAATCCGGTCTGATCGGTGAAGATCCGAACGGTATTCCGAACAACCTGATGCCCTTCGTCAGCCAGGTGGCGGTCGGCAAACTGGCGCAGCTGCGGGTGTTCGGTGGAGACTGGCCGACACCCGACGGCACCGGTGTCCGCGACTACATTCACGTGCTTGATCTGGCGCAAGGCCATGTCCGGGCGATCGACTATCTTTCAGCGCATCGGGGTTTGCTGACGGTGAATCTGGGTACCGGGCGCGGCTACAGCGTGCTCGACGTGGTGCGCGCATTCGAGTCGGCCAGCGGCCGCAGCGTGCCCTACCAGATAGTCGAACGCAGATCCGGCGACATTGCCCAGTGCTACGCCGACCCTGAACACGCGAACCGCCTTCTGGGCTGGGTTGCACGGCGTGATCTCGCGCAGATGTGCACCGATGCGTGGAACTGGCAGAGCAACAACCCGCAGGGCTACGCCTGACAAGTCAGTCGCGGAAGTGGTGCGTTAAGCTGCCGCGTATTGCGGTAGATGCGCGCCGGAATCTGGTGTCAGATATCTTCCGCGCCGCAGTCCTGCGGTCTCGACCACGTCGATACGGGAGGATTTTCATGCACCTTGAAGCCCTGTTCGAAAAAGCGCAGTCAGTCACGGATGAAACCGGTGCGGCGGTGTTCCGTCAGTTGCTCGAGGCACTGGAACACGATGCGCCATTCGACCTGCAGCAACTCGACCGCCTTTCCTACCCGGATTTCGATCTCGCGCTGAACGCGCTGAAGGAATGGCGTTCGCAGCGTTATGTCTGGCTGCGCGAGCATGATGTCGTCCAGCCCTGGCGAAGTCATCTGAGCTGATCCCGTCGTCCCGCTGCTGTCACGGTAGCGTGAAGGTGCTGTGATAGCCTGCGCGACATGCTTCGTCGCTCCCATTTTTTCCGTGGCTTCACGCTGATCGAGCTGATGGTCGTGATCGCCATCATCGGCATCCTGGCCACGATGGCCATGCCGATGATCGAGCTGGCGCGCGTGCGCTCGGACGAGGCGGAGCTGCGGACCGCCCTGCGCCAGATACGTACCGGCCTCGACGATTACCGCAAGGCCTGGGACGAGGGGCGGATCGAGAAGAAGGTCGGTGCCAGCGGCTATCCGCCCAGCCTGGACGTGCTGGTCAGTGGCGTGCGCGACATCAAGCAGCCGAACGATGCCAGGATCTACTTCCTGCGCCGCCTGCCGCGCGACCCCTTCTTCCGCGACAAGACCACGCCGCCTGAGCAGACCTGGGGACTGCGCAGCTACGCCAGTCCGCCGGACGAACCGGCGCCCGGTGCGGATGTTTTCGACGTGTACTCGCTGTCCGGCCACACCGGCCTGAACGGCATTCCCTACCGGAACTGGTGAATGCGCAAACCTGCGTTGCGGCGTGGCTTCACGCTGATCGAACTGCTGGTCGTGATGGCCATCATCGCCGTGCTGCTGACGCTGGCCGCACCGCGCTATTTCGAACATCTCGAACGTTCGCGCGAAGCGACGCTCAGGCAGACGCTGGCGGTCACGCGCGATGCCATCGACAAGTTCCGCGGTGACCGCGGTGCCTATCCGCAGAGCCTGCAGGATCTGGTCGATCGCCAGTATCTGCGCAAGCTGCCGTTCGATCCGGTCACCGACAGTGCCGAGACCTGGATCATCGTTCCACCACGTGATACAGCCACCGAAAACGGTGTGGCGGATCTGAAAAGCGGTGCCGAAGGCCAGTCGCGGGACGGCACTGCCTACGCCGACTTCTGACGCCATGCGTGCGCCGGTTCGCCAGCGGGGCTTCTCCTATCTGCTGCTGCTGTTTGCAGTGGCGGGGCGGGGCGGCCGCGCCGCCACTTCGCTAATGTGGAGCACGCTGTCGCAGACTGAACGCGAGCGCGAGCTGCTGTTCATCGGCGGCGAGTTCTCGCGCGCGCTGCAGCGCTATTACGATGCCTCACCGGTCGAACCGAAGCGCTATCCGGCCACGCTGCAGGAGCTGCTCGAAGACCGGCGGCAGCAGACCGTGCAGCGACATCTGCGCAAGATCTACTTCGATCCGATGACGCGCAGTCAGGACTGGGGACTGGTTATCAGCGGCGGCCAGATTCGGGCGGTGTATAGCCGCTCCGAAAAGGTTGCGCGCATTCGCGTGCTGCCAGCCTGGGTGGATGCAACCGGGGACAAGATACCCGACGCGCTGAAGGCACCGTCGGCCGGGCAGGGGGCCACATCGGCGAAGGTGAAGGGGGCGCAGCTTGCCGCGGATGGAAAACCGGCCGAGTTGCGGCATGCGGACTGGCTTTTCGTGCCGGTTGCGACGGTACCGGCAGTGCCGCCGGAATCGCCGGAAGGCAGTCCGGCGGTGCTGCAGGCCGAACGCCTCCGTTCCGGCGACGGTGTCGAGCCTGCCGACGTTGTTCCGGTTCAGTAAGACCTGCGGCTGGATTACAGCAGCCAAGCCGCCAGTGCGATGCCCAGCATCATGAAGGCGATTGCCACCTTGGCGACAGCGGCGAACAGCATGCCCAGCCAGGTGGCCAGGCCGACGCGTGCGGCCTGAAGCGCGTCGCGTCGCGCGATGTATTCGCCGATAGCCGCACCGGCCAGCGGCGCGAACAGCAGGCCGATCAGGCCACCGAACAGTCCCAGCACCGTACCGACCGCGGCACCGGCCAGCGCCAGCGTGCTGGCGCCGACCCGCTGGGCACCTACGACGCTGGCTGCGAGTTCGATCAGCAATGACAGTACCGTGAGCGCACCCAGCAGCCCGAGCGTGATGCCGCCGATGTGTGCGAATCCGTCCAGCCAGGCCGCTATCAGCAATCCGCCGAATATGAGCGGGATGCCCGGCAAGGCCGGCAGCACCACGCCGGCCAGTCCGGTCAGAACAAGCAGCGCGGCGACCACCGCCATCAGGATGCCGGTCAGGCTCATTGTGCGAAAGCGGCGACGGCCTCGTCGACCACGGCCAGCAGATTGTGGGTACGTGCGTGTACTGTGCGCAGGCGGCAGGCGTCGTTACCATCCGCGGAAATCATGTGCCGCAGCGAATCCAGCGCTTGCGTGGAGCCGAGCAACCGCGCGTGGGGTTCGAGGCGCGCAAGCGTGGCATCGATGTCGTCGCGTAACGTAACGGTGTCATGGGTTCGCGGATGCACCAGCAGCCCGTCGAGCCCGAAGCGGCAGGCCTGGAAGCGGTTGTACGTATAGACCAGATAGTCGTCTTCAACCGGCCCGGCTTCTTCGCCGGCCAGAATGCTGCTGCACAGCGCCTGCAGATAGACGGCGATCTCGGCTGCACGCCCCACGGTCAACGGTGTGTCGCACACACGCAATTCTATCGTGCCGTACTCCGGCTTCGGCCGGATATCCCAATAGAAGTCCTTCATGCTGCGAACGATGCCGGTGGCCTCCATGTTTGCGAAGTAGTCATGCTCGAAGTGGTGCCATTCGAGTGCAAAGGGGGCGCGCCCGCTGAGCGGAAAGGCAAATACCGAATTCAGGCGGGCGGAATCGAACAGCGTGTCGCTGCCCTGCGAAAACGGTGATGACGCGGACAGTGCGATGAAGTGCGGCACGTAACGGCCCAGCGTGTGCAGCACGCGCAATGCGCTGTCGGCATCGGGCATGCCGATGTGCACATGCTGGCCGAACACGGTGAATTGTTTCGCCAGATATCCGTACAGGCCCGACAGTTGCTGGAAACGGGGCGCCGAAAAGATGCGTCGCTCGTACCAGTGCTGAAACGGATGAGTCCCGCCACCACACAGCGAGACATTGAGTTTTCCTGCCGAATCGAGAAGCGTGTCGCGCATGGCTTCGAGTTGCGACAGCAGGGCGTCGTGGCGGACATGAATGTCGGTCGCCACCTCGATCATGCTGTCGGTCATTTCCGGTTTGATGTCGCCGGGAAATGGCTTGCGTCTCGTCAGTTCGAGCAGGTCGGTGGCGGCGGACGCCAGATCGCGGTCGTGCTGCCCAACCAACTGCAGTTCGAGCTCGATACCCATGCTCAGCGCGCCCGAAGCGTGGAAGGTCTCCAGTGGCATCAGTAATGCTCCTTGTGCTGAGTTTCGCCGGCCAGCATCAGCGCCCATTGAGCGAACAACGGCCCGGCGAGCTCCATTACGATCACCATGCCGGCGATTGCTGACAAGCTGCCGTCGGCCAGTCCGAAGCCGGCGCTGCGGCTGTATTCCAGCAGCAGCAGCGCGAAGGTCGACAGCGGGGCAAGCGCCAGCCCGGTCAGCGCGCCCTTGCGCGTACTCGTGCCGCTCACGCGGGCGAACGCGGCCGTGGCCACCATCTTTGCCGCGATGCGGCCGGCCGACAACAGCACGGCCAGCGCGAGACCTACGGCTGTGCTTGGCCAGGTCGCCATGCTTGCGACGTACACGAACAGGAACAGTGCGAGCAGGTCGCCCAGCGCGCCGAAATTGCGCTGCGCCGCGGCCAGCGCGAGACGATTGCGGCGCATCAGGACGCCCAGCGTCAGCGCCGCCAGAAGCGGCGACACATTGACGCCCTGGGTGAGCAGGGTGACCAGCATCACCGCCAGCGCGAACACCGTCGTCACGCCACGTTCGTCGGCGTGCAGGCGTCGCAGCAGCCAGGGCAGCGGAATGCCGATCAGGATGCCGCAGCCGACCGATACCGCGAGAATGGCGATGCTGTTCCATGCGGCACTGCCCAGACTGCCTGACGCCAGCAACTGCCAGTAGCCGATGGCGCCTTTCATCAGCAGCACCGAAAGCAGGCAGTTGATGGCACACAAGTGCAGCGCACGTTCGGTGACCTGACCCGAGCAGCGCAGATCATTGGCGACACGCATCAGCGCAGCCGGCGAAGTGGCGACAGACAGTGCGCCCAGTACCAGTGCGATGCTTTCCGGCTGTCCCATGGCCAGCGCGATCCAGCGCACGACCGCAAACGTCAGCAGCGATTCGGCGATGCCGCTGGCGAGTATCCAGGGGTTGGTCACCAGCCAGCGCAGGTTGATGCGGTGGCCGAGTTCGAACAGAAACAGGCCGAGCGCGAAGTTGGCGAGAAAGGAGAGGGCGGCGGCCGTCTCCGGTGTGGTGTGCGTATCCGCCAGCGCACTGCTGACGATGCCGGCCAGCGCATAGGCGCATACGCGTGGCACGCCCAGACCTCGATGTGCGATTTCGCCGGCCAGCCAGGCGGCCAGCAGCAGGGCCGGCCAGCCGACCAGCGCAAAGATGCGTCCTGCTTCGAAGACCATCGCGTCCTCCGATCTGCACGCAGTGCGTGCAATGGAAAAGCGTCGCACCCCTTGCGGGGCGCGACGGCGGGTTCCTGTGCGGGATCGGGCTGCTGTCCAAGCAGCCTCTTGGTATGCAGAACCGGCCGCGACCGGTCCTGTTATGGCGTCAGTGCCGGGCGAGCCGGCGTGGGGCGAGTACTGAAGGTATCACGCGCTGGCAACGGGGATCTTGCCGATCTTTGCCTGCCATTCCTTCGGGCCGGTGTTGTGCACCGAAGTGCCGCCCGAATCAACGGCCACCGTCACTGGCATGTCGACCACGTCGAATTCGTAGATCGCTTCCATGCCCAGATCCGCGAAACCGACCACCTTCGCGCCCTTGATCGCCTTCGACACGAGGTAGGCTGCGCCACCGACTGCCATCAGGTAGGCGCTCTTGTGCTTGCGGATCGCCTCGATCGCGACCGGGCCGCGCTCGGCCTTGCCCACCATCGAGATGAGGCCGGTCTGGGCCAGCATCATTTCGGTGAACTTGTCCATGCGGGTGGCGGTCGTCGGGCCGGCCGGGCCAACCACTTCATCGCGTACCGGATCGACCGGGCCGACGTAGTAGATGACGCGGTTGGTGAAGTCGACCGGCAGCTTCTCGCCCTTGGCCAGCATGTCGGCGATGCGCTTGTGCGCGGCGTCGCGGCCGGTGAGCATCTTGCCGTTCAGCAGCAGGGTCTGGCCTGGCTTCCAGGAAGCGACTTCTTCCGGCGTCAGCGTGTTCAGGTCGATGCGCTTCGAGGTCTTGGTGTCGGCTTGCCAGGTCACGGCCGGCCAGTCTTCCAGACGCGGCGCTTCGAGTTTCGCCGGGCCGGAACCGTCGAGATGGAAATGCACGTGACGGGTGGCGGCGCAGTTCGGGATCATCGCCACCGGCAGCGAGGCGGCGTGCGTCGGGTAGTCGAGGATCTTCACGTCGAGCACGGTGGACAGGCCGCCGAGGCCCTGGGCGCCGATGCCCAGCGCGTTCACCTTCTCCATCAGTTCCAGGCGCAGCTCTTCGACGCGGCTCAGCTTTTCGCCGCGTGCGGCCTTGTCGGCGACCTGCTGGATGTTGATCGGCTCCATCAGCGATTCCTTGGCCAGCAGCATCGCCTTTTCCGGCGTGCCGCCGATGCCGATGCCCAGCATGCCGGGCGGGCACCAGCCGGCGCCCATGGTCGGCACGGTCTTCAGCACCCAGTCCACGATGGAGTCGGACGGGTTGAGCATCACCAGCTTGGACTTGTTCTCCGAACCGCCGCCCTTGGCCGCGCAGACTACCTCGACGTGGTGGCCCGGGACGATTTCGTAGTGGATGACGGCCGGCGTGTTGTCCTTCGAATTCTTGCGGGCACCGGCCGGGTCGGTCAGCACCGAGGCGCGCAGCATGTTGTCCGGGTGCAGGTAGGCGCGGCGCACGCCCTCGTTGATCATGTCGGTCACGCTCATCGTGGCATCCCAGCGCACGTCCATGCCGACCTTGATGAACACCACGGCAATCCCGGTGTCCTGGCAGATCGGGCGCTTGCCTTCGGCGCACATACGCGAATTGGTCAGGATCTGCGCGATCGCATCCTTGGCGGCCGGCGACTGCTCGCGCTCGTAGGCCTGGCCCAGCGCCTGGATGTAGTCCAGCGGGTGGTAGCAGGAGATGAACTGGAAGGCGTCGGCGATGGACTGGATCAGGTCGTCCTGACGGATGGTGGTGGCGGTCATGCGGGTAATCCTCGTTGTGCAGCGTGCGCTGCGCGGTTTCAGTGCTGCGATTTGTTCAGCAACAGGGTCTGGGTCATCAGCTTGTCGGTATAGGCCATGGCCAGGGCGGAAACGACGAACACCAGGTGGATCGTGACCTGCCACATGACCACGCGGTCGGTGAGCTGGTCCGCGTTGATGAAGGTCTTGAGCAGGTGGATCGCAGAAATGCCGATCAAGGCCGTGGCCAGCTTCACCTTCAGCACGCCGGCGTTGACGTGCGACAGCCACTCGGGCTGGTCCGGATGGTCTTCCAGATTGAGTCTGGACACGAAGGTTTCGTAGCCTCCGACGATGACCATGATCAGCAGGTTCGCGATCATCACGACGTCGATCAGACCCAGTACGACCAGCATGATGTCGGTTTCCGACAGCGAACCGATCTTCTCGATCAGGTGCGACAGTTCGACCATGAACAGGTAGACATACACGCCCTGGGCGACGATCAGGCCGAAGTAGAGCGGTGCCTGCAGCCAGCGGCTGGCGAATATCAGGCTTTCCAGAATGCGTCCGAGTTGATTCATGGGTGTTGAACTTGAGGCAAAAGATCGGCGCAGATATTAACATCCGCATCTTGCAGCTTTGGCCGCGGCGCGTAAGCGGTTTGTAAGGCGCCAAAGCTGTAATCCACAAAATATGAGCGCAGCCTATGCGCCTGCCGTCAGCCGCAAGGCTGTACCTGTTCCGCCGCGTGAGCCAGCGAGCGTGCAGATTTTGAAATGATGGAGGAGGTGGTATGTCTGAATCTACGGAAGTTCGCGTCTATCAACCCGCACCGGAACTGGTCCGCGATGCGGCGGTGTCCGGCATGGATGCCTACAAGGCACTGTGTGCCGAGGCGGAACGCGATTACGAAGGGTACTGGGCGCGACTCGCCCGCGAACACGTGACATGGCAGACGCCGTTCACCCGCACCCTGAACGAAGAGAACAGACCTTTTTTCAAGTGGTTCGAGGACGGCAAGCTCAACGTGTCGTACAACTGCCTGGACCGCAATGTCCAGGCCGGCCTCGGCGACAAGACCGCGATCATCTTCGAAGCTGACGACGGTGCCGTCACGCATGTCAGCTACAGCGACCTGCTGGCGCGCGTCTGCCGTCTGGCCAATGCGCTGCGCGCACGCGGCGTGAAGAAGGGTGACCGCGTCGTCATCTACATGCCGATGTCGATCGAAGGCGTCGTGGCGATGCAGGCCTGTGCCCGCATCGGCGCCACGCACTCGGTCGTGTTCGGTGGCTTCTCCGCCCAGTCGCTGCGCGACCGCATCAGCGATGCCGGCGCAGTGATGCTGATCACCGCGGACGAACAGTGCCGTGGCGGCAAGAACATCCCGCTCAAGCCCATCGTCGACGAAGCCTTCGGCATGGGTGGCTGCGAAGCGTGCAAGGACGTGGTCGTATTCAAGCGCACCGGCGGTGCCTGCAACATGGTTGCCGGCCGTGATGTGTGGCTGCATGACCTGGTGGCGGGGCAGTCCGACAGCTGCGAGCCGGAGTGGGTCGAAGCCGAACATCCGCTGTTCCTGTTGTATACGTCGGGTTCCACCGGCAAGCCCAAGGGCGTGCAGCACTCGTCCGGCGGCTATCTGCTGCATGCCGTGCTGACGATGAAGTGGACTTTCGACATCAAGCCGACCGACGTCTTCTGGTGTACCGCGGACATCGGCTGGGTCACCGGCCACACCTACATCACCTATGGCCCGCTCGCCTGCGGCGCGACCGAAGTCGTGTTCGAAGGTGTGCCGACCTATCCGGATGCAGGGCGCTTCTGGAAGATGATCCAGAACCACAAGGTCAGCGTTTTCTACACGGCGCCGACCGCCATCCGCTCGCTGATCAAGTCGGCCGATGCGAACGATGCCGTGCATCCGAAAAGCTACGACCTGTCGAGCCTGCGCATCCTCGGTTCGGTCGGCGAGCCGATCAACCCGGCAGCCTGGGAGTGGTACTACCAGAACGTCGGCGGCGGCCGTTGCCCGATCGTCGATACGTTCTGGCAGACCGAGACCGGTGGCCACATGATCACGCCGCTGCCGGGCGCCACGCCGATGGTGCCCGGCTCCTGCACGCTGCCCTTCCCGGGCATCCAGGCCGCCATCGTCGACGAAACCGGCCATGACGTGCCGTGGGGACAGGGCGGCATTCTGGTGGTCAAGAAGCCCTGGCCGTCGATGATCCGCACCATCTTCGGCGACCCGGACCGTTTCGTGAAGAGCTACTACCCGGCCGATTTCCAGGGGCGTTACTACCTGGCCGGAGACGGTGCGATCCGCGATGCCAAGACCGGTTATTTCACGATCACCGGCCGCATCGACGACGTGCTGAACGTGTCGGGTCACCGCATGGGCACGATGGAAATCGAATCGGCACTGGTGGCGCATCCGCTGGTCGCCGAAGCCGCGGTTGTTGGCCGTCCGGACGACCTGACCGGTGAGGCGATCTGCGCCTTCGTCGTGCTCAAGCGTTCGCGTCCGACCGGCGACGAAGCCAAGCAGATCGCGACCGAGTTGCGCAACTGGGTCGGCAAGGAGATCGGTCCGATCGCCAAGCCGAAGGATCTGCGTTTCGGTGACAACCTGCCGAAGACGCGCTCCGGCAAGATCATGCGCCGCCTGCTGCGCTCGATCGCCAAGGGCGAGCAGATCACGCAGGACACCTCGACGCTGGAAAACCCGGCCATCCTGGATCAACTGGCCGAGACGCTGTAAACCGCGGCGACCACCCGACGGGACCATGTTCCCGCCGGGTGGTCCGCGATCCTTGCTTCCTGTCGGTTCTTTCCCCTGTTTTCTATCGTCTCGGCTTCATTCCGGCTGCTCGCCAGCCCGGTCTTGCGTGCATATTGATGCACCAAAAGAGTGAAGATCACGCGTTCGTGCACTGCACCGTGATCAAACGGTAGCAAAGCCCGATTCTGTCCTGTGGTTACCGCTGAAATTCCATAAGTCGTACTCATGGCCTTGTTTCCGTACGCATGAAGTTTTTTTCCTTTCGAGTAAGCTCGAATGCAAAAGGAATTGTGCGATGCGGAATGTTTTTTTGTGTAAGTCCATCGTAAGTTTGGGCAGCATGATGGTCGCCTGATTGCACAAAAGCGTGATGCACCCGGTATGCCCCGCTGTCGCGCCTGCGCAGCGGTCCGGGGGACGCCGGACCGTCGAATGCAAACACATGAACAACAATCGGCAGGAGGAGGGCCCGGCATGCAGCTGAACGAACGGCATCGCGAGTACTGGCGCAGGAATCTGCGCATGATCTCGATACTGCTCACGATCTGGTTGCTGGTGACTTTCGTGCCGATCTACTTCGCGCCAGAACTGAACGAAGTTTCGTTCTTCGGCTGGCCGCTGGCCTTTTACATGGCAGCCCAGGGGTCGCTGATCGTGTTTCTCTTGCTGGTCGGCTACTACGCCCGCGCCATGAACAGGCTCGACCGGGAATACGGCGTGCAAGAGGACATCTGACCATGGCGCAGGGGCAGGCCGCGTTCTATCGCCGGCTGAAGCGGATGTACAGCTGGTACACCTGCGGCTTCATCATCTTCGTCCTGCTGCTGGCACTGGCGGAACGGATCGGCATGTCCTCGCAGTGGATAGGCTATGTCTTCATGTTCGCCAGCATCGCGCTGTACGCCGTCATCGGCATCGTGAGTCGCACGGCCGACGTCACGGAATACTATGTAGCGGGGCGCCGTGTTCCTGCGCTGTTCAACGGCATGGCGACGGGTGCCGACTGGATGTCCGCGGCGTCCTTCATCGGGCTGGCCGGCACGCTCTATTTCGGTGGCTATCAGGGGCTGGCCTTCGTGCTCGGATGGACGGGCGGCTACTGTCTGGTCGCGCTGTGTCTGGCCCCCTATCTGCGCAAGTTCGGCGAATTCACGATCCCCGACTTCCTCGGTGCGCGCTACGGCGGCAATGCGGCACGGATGATAGGCGTGCTGGCCGCGATACTCGCTTCCTTTACCTACGTGGTTGCGCAGATCTACGGCGTTGGCCTGATCACCAGCCGCTTCGTCGGCCTCGAGTTCGAAGTCGGAGTGTTCGTCGGTCTGGCCGGCATCCTGGTCTGTTCATTCCTGGGTGGCATGCGCGCGGTGACCTGGACGCAGGTGGCGCAGTACATCATCCTCATCGTTGCCTACCTGCTGCCGGTGGTGATCCTGTCGACCAAGGTGACCGGCGTGCCGGTACCGCAGGCGGTGTATGGCACGGTGCTGCAGAAGCTCACCGAAACGGAACAGACGCTGTTCGCCTCGCCCCGGGAGCGCGAGGTGAATGCGCTGTACAAGGCCCGGGCCGACGATTTCGAAGACAAGATCAATGGTCTTCCGGCCTCGCTCGATATTGAGCGCACCAAGGTGACCGCGCGTCTTGACGCGCTGAAGGCGGCCAACGCGCCGGCAAAGGAGATCGCGGCGGCAGAAAAGGCGCTCAAGAACATCCCGAGGAACGAGATCGATGCCCGCAAGAAGTGGGGGGAGGCGAGGACGCTGGCTGCCGGAAAGGCGCAGCCGCCGCTTGCTCACAGCGTGGCGCACGCGGGCAAGGATGCCGCCGAATCCGACCGCAAGCGCCTGAACTTCATCGCACTGGTGCTGTGCCTGATGATAGGTACGGCCTCCCTGCCACACATCCTGGTGCGCTACTACACGACGCCCAGCGTTCGGGAGGCGCGCGAATCGGTGTTCTGGTCGCTGTTCTTCATCTTCCTGCTTTACTGCACCGCACCCGCCTATGCGGTGTTCGCCAAATACGAGGTCTATACGAATCTGGTCGGTTCGACGATTTCGACGCTGCCGGGCTGGGTGGCGTCCTGGGGCAAGGTCGGGCTGGTGAAGATCGACGACATCAACCACGACGGCATCCTGCAACTGGCCGAACTGACGCTGAATACCGACGTGATCGTGCTTGCCACGCCGGAAATCGCCGGTCTTCCCTATGTCATTTCCGGACTTGTCGCAGCAGGCGGGCTGGCGGCGGCTCTTTCCACTGCCGATGGCCTGCTGCTGACCATCGCGAGTGCGATGTCGCACGATGTCTACTACAAGGTCATCGACCCGGATGCGTCATCCCAGCGCCGGCTGGTGATTTCCAAGGCGCTGCTGCTGGTGGTCGCGCTGGTGGCGGCCTATACGGCCTCGCGCAAGCCGGACCACATCCTGTTCATGGTCGGGCTCGCATTCTCGATTGCCGCCTCCGCCTTCTTCCCGGCACTCGTCTGTGGTGTCTTCTGGAAGCGCGCCAACAAGGCTGGCGCCGTAGCCGGCATGCTGGCCGGACTGGGCATGTGCCTGTATTACGCGTCGATCACCCATCCTTTCTTCGGTGGCGACATTCATAACGCCTGGTTCGGCATAGAACCGATCTCGTCCGGGTTCTTTGGCATCCCTTTCGGTTTCGTCGTTCTGGTCGTCGTCAGCCTGCTTACACCCGCGCCGGATCGTACGATCATCGGGCTGATCGACCACGTGCGTTATCCGAAACTCGGGGGTAGCGTGCATGCGGTCGAGTCGGGCAGTCGCACCGATCGCTGATGCCGGACTCTGGCCGTCGGTAGCTCAGAAATCCGGACCAAGCCGGATTTCGCGGGCTCTTTCTGCTATCATCCCGCGGCTTCGCGGAGAGGTGGATGAGTGGTTTAAGTCGCACGCCTGGAAAGCGTGTTTAGGTGAAAACCTAACGCGGGTTCGAATCCCGCCCTCTCCGCCACGTTACAAGCAGCCAAGCGCCGTTCGGGGCGCTTTTTTGTTGCCCGTCCGAAAAACAAAGCGCTTGTGTTACTTGGTGCTGGATTGGCGAGGTCTTTAGTCCTACGGTGTGCTGGGATGGGTCAATCGAGTGGTTTGACACCCAGACGGGTCGCCGCCTGAACGTAGCATGGGTCCATCAGGTCGGGCAGATGCTGCAGTACCGACAGTGCTTCGGCTTCCGGCACCAGCCAGCGTGCGCTGAGCAACGTCGTTCCGGTATCGCCTACGACGCGATGCAGTCGCCCGATGCTGGCGAGATAGATCAGTTCGACCGGAATCGCTGCGGGAAGCAGACGGGCGCCGAGTGCCTCCGCATCCAGAAAGTCGCTGCGCTCGCGCGGATGGTATTTGACGACGCAGTCCAGCCCATTTGCCCGGGCGGTGCGTATTTCCTGCCTCAGCAGATTGCGCAATTCTTCGGTGGCGCCTGTGGCGCGGCTGCTCGTCGGCACATACAGTTCATCGCAGGCCAGTGCATCCGGGGTCAGCTGGAAATGTTCAAGGAACCGGCGGATCCAGCTCAACGACAGCAGGTCGGGCACCAACGAACGATTCAGTTCCCATCGCGGCTTGGCCTGCAGTTCCGGTCGGACCAGCTCCGGATACAGCGCGAGGAAGGTCTGCACATGGCGGCTGCTGCCGGCGGCGGCACGGTTTTCCAGCCATGGACCGAAGCACAGCATCCGCTTCAAGTGACGTCGCCACGGTACCGCCCAACTGCCTGACGAATAGGCGGCCCCGCCATCCTCGCCGCAGAAGGTGGCCGCACCGCGCGCCGCTGCACGCCGGCACAGCAGCTGATTGTCCGGACGCAGATCCGTGAAAATGATGATGCGTTCAGGCTGGATGGCCTCATCGAGCCGGGCCAGCCATTTTCCGTGTAGCCGCTCCCGTGCGAGTTTGGAACCTGAGACATCGGGCATCACCCTGACTCCATCGAAAGGGCTGTCCGGCGCATCGGTCAGCAGATCGCAAAGTGCGGCCATCTGTTCACGCTCCGCATCGATGACCAGCAGACATTTCCCCGGGAAACGGGGATCGCGTGCAACCAGGCAGGCCAGGAGCAGATGGTAGAAAGTTGAAACGACAATCAGATTGGCGAAGCTGCCGGTTTCCGGCTGCGATGCGATCAGTGACGGCAAGGGAACTCCGACAACAGGTGAATGGCTAAAGCCTGCCCAGTCTATATAGTTTTGAATTACTTCCGGCTTGTGGCCGGACGTGCTGCCTGTCGCCCCACCCGCCCGCCGAAGATCGTGATCGGCCCGGATTGGCTCATGGTCCGATCGAGGATGCTGCCGGGACAGGGGGCAGTCGGCGGCATCTTCCCGCTGCATGACAACCCAGCTGCGGCGCGCAAATGTGCTTCACGCGCCGCCCTCGTTGTGGCGTTCGGAGCCGTCGCGTACCGATTGTGGCGTTTCGTCGCGGAGCCTCAGCAAAGCGGGGGCGAGGGTCAAGTCGGTGCCGGATCATGCCGTAAACGTGAACATCGAATCAGATGCACGCACCTGCGTGCAACGGAGAACATGTCATGGGTGAGCCGGTGAACGCATCTCTTGAAGCCTTGCAGCGATTGTCCGCCGAGTTGGAATCAGGCGACATCGTCTTTCCGACCAGCATCGATGTGTCGCTGCGTATTCGCCAGGCGCTGGAGAATCCCGACATCAACATCAACGAGGTGGCACGGCTTGTCGGGGCCGAGCCGGTACTCAGTGCGAAGGCCATGCGCCTGGCCAATTCCGTTGCCTACAATCGAAGTGGCAATGAAATCAGCGATGTACGCACTGCCGTGAATCGCGTCGGTACCGAGCCGATCCGCATGCTGACCGTGTCGCTCATCGTGCGGCAGATGGTGGACGCGCGAGCCGACGAGCGTCTGCGCGTGCTTACGCATGACCTGTGGCAGCACACCATTCATGTTTCGGCGCTGTGTTACGTGATTGCACGTCGCCTGTCGCGCCTGAACGCCGATACCGCGATGTTCGTCGGGCTTGTGCACGAGATCGGTCAGTTCTACCTGCTGGCGCGTGCATCCGCCTTTCCGGCTCTGTTGCAGCGCGAGGCCGAGATTGGCGGTCTGATGTACAGCTTCAGTCACAGCGTTGGCCGTGCCGTGCTGGAATCGCTGAAGGTGCCCGAGCAGGTCATGGCCGCGGTTGATGATTCGTCGATCGACGGTGCCGTGGTGCCGCCACGGACCTTCGCTGACGTGCTGTTCCTTGCGGAAAGCATGGCGGCATTCCCGAACCCGTTCAGCAACACCTCGTCCCTTGACGAAAGACTCATAGCCGACGCTGCGACCTCGGACATCGACAACGAAACGCTGGAGGCGGTGGTGGTCGAATCAAAGGAAGAGCTGGATTCGATCATCTCTACCTTGCAGATTTGAACTATCCCTAATAAAGTTTCTGGCTGAGCCGCCGTTAGTCGCTCTGATGACTAATTGATGCTGAACCAGGGCAAACCCATCGAAAGGTGGGGACGCAAAGTTTCCGGTCTACAGGGCGCGTGCGCCCCATGACAGCGGGGCCGCAGTGATACCCTTCGGAGTATTGCGTTCGGATCTGACTTTGCCCGGGTGTCAGCCTTTACCGGCCGCAAGATGTGGTCGCAAAGGTAAATCATGAGTGCTGTGCCCCAGACGACGTTGAACGCTGTACCGCCTGAACGGGGGCGGGTCATCAACGATTGTCGCGACTTCACGATACGAAGGCTTCGCGATTCGTTGCACGGCATGCTCGAGAAGATCGAGGAAGACCTTGTGGCGAGAGCTGAGGCGGAGCTCGATCGCGATCAGCGCAATCTCTACATGTTTACCTGCGGCAAGGCCCGCCAGCAGTGGGCCGGCATCGAACAGACCTTCCTTGATTACCTGACCAGCTATTTCGATGCGCGTGTGCGCGGTGATCCGCTGGATAAGGTCGCAGGCGCCACCGCGACGTCGCTGGACGAGCTGAGCCTTGTCGACGAGGACGATCTGACCCAGGAGCTTGCGGTCAGCGAACTGACCCGGAAGCTGAAGGAGCGCTGCGACGAGGAACTGTTCGGCGTCGAACAACGCCTTGGTTCCCTGCTCGGTAAGACGGATACCAGCGATCGCGACAATCCCCTCGGCACCGAGGGCGTGGCGCAGGCTCTGCGTGCCGCATGCGAAGAGGTGGATGCCAGCGTACAGATGCGGCTGGTGCTTCTGCAGTCGATCGAATCGCAGATTTCAAGCGAATTGTCGAAGCTTTACCAAGATCTGAACGTACGTCTGCAGCGCCAGAACGTGTTGCCCGGGCTGCGACGGGGTTTCCGCCGCAATGCCGCAGCGCGCAGTGCCGGTCCTGCGACGCCTCAACCGGCCGCGACAGGCGCGCCGTCAATGCCGTCGCAGGACTTCACTGCATCGATGCCAGGATTCGGTGTCTCGTCGGTCCAGGGGTTCGGCGAGCATCAGGGGCTCGGTACGGTCGGCGATGTCGATGGCGATATCTACGCGATGCTGTCGCAGCTGGTGCAGGGGCAGATGGCAGCCCAGGGCTTGCCGGTTCCGGCCGGCGGTGCTGCTGGCGCCAGCGGACAGGCTGCCCTCGAATCGCCCTTTGTGCTGGAAGCACTCAGTGCCCTGCAGGCAAGCGCTGACGTGATGGTGCCAGTGACGGCGTCGGCGTCGGCGTCGAACTTCCCGGCTATCAATGTCGTTCCGACGAATGTGTTGCGTGACTTCCGCAGTTCGGAACTTGGACGCCATCTCGGGCAGTTCGATGCGATTACGGTCGATATCGTCGCGATGCTGTTCGATCTCATCTTCGACGATGCAAAAATCGCCGACCCGATCAAGGCATTGGTCGGGCGCCTGCAGATTCCGCTGGTCAAGGTGGCAATGCTGGACCGCAGCTTCTTCTCCAGCAAGGCACATCCGGCGCGCCGTCTGCTCGACCTGATCTCGCAGTCGATGATGCGCTGGGGGCATGACGTCGGGCATGACGATCCGCTCTACATCAAGCTCGCCTCCATCGTCGACCGCATCCTGCGTGATTTCGACCGCGATCTGAGTCTTTTCGAGGCGTGCAGTGCCGATCTCGAAGCCTTCATCGTGTCGCTCGAAGCCGACGAAATGCAGCGTGCCGAGACGGCAGCGCGGATCGCCAGCGAGCGCGAACAGGAACGGATTCGGCGCGAGACGGCACGGCTGGCTGCCGACGATGAAATGGACAACCGCCTGCGTACGCCGCTGCCGGGCGTGGTGCAGAGTCTGCTCGATGGCGTCTGGCGCCGTCTTCTGCGTCACCTGGTGGATGCAGGGCCGGAGTCGGAGGTCGACTACCGTCAGGCATTGACCACCGCCGATGAACTGATATGGAGCGTCCAGCCGAAGGCGGATGCAGACCAGAGACGTGCGCTGGTCGTGGCGCTGCCAGGTCTTCTGCGCCGGTTGAATCAGGGCTTCGACCTGGCTGGCGCGCACCCGGCCGACAAACTGATGCTGCTGAACGGACTGTTCGACCTGCATGCTCAGTGGATCAAGCCGGGTGCGACGCCCAGCTCGCCGCCGGTCGAACAGTGGGTTCCGGAAGCCCGATCTGCCAACGACGACGTACCTGCGCCGGAAATGGTCAGCGAGCGCCTCGAGCAGGACGGGCTCGAACTCGATGACATTTCGCTGAATCTGGCGGGTGCGCTGGACATCCCGGATCAGGATCGCGTGGCCGAACTCAAACGTGGCGACTGGGTGGAGTTCCGGCAGGTCGACGGCAGTTTTGCGCGCATGAGGCTGAACTGGGTGAGCCCGCAGCGCGGCATCTACCTGTTTACCAATCCCGGGTCGCCGCGTGCCACCTCGATCGCGCCCGATGCGCTTGCGCTGCAGCTCGCGCGCGGCGATGCCCGAATCGTCGATTCCGAACCGATGTTCGACCGCGCGGTCAGCCAGGCGCTGGGGCAACGCGCGCTGGCCTGACCCCGGGCCTGCTGTCGGCAGGCGTTACGGACGGTGCTGGCGATCGTGCTTCTGGTGGTGGATGTTGCGGCTCGCGCGGTCCTGCATTCTTCCCATCCGTTGCGCTTCCCGGTGATTCATCGTCCCGTCTGCCATAGCATGTTTCTCGACATGGTCGATGTGTCTTTGCTGGTGTTCCAGATGCGTCGCTTCGTGCGGAGTGACCGAACCGCTGGCAACACCCTTGTCGATGCGGACATCCTGTCGGTGCTGACGCTGCTCGGCTCGATGTTCCCTGCGCTCGGCCGGCGTTTGTGCCAGTACGGATCCGGTCAGCAAGAATGCGGCCAGTCCTGCAACGATGATCGACTTCATGGTGTTCTCCGTGAGATCAGCGAGTGCAGGATGCAGTCGCTGTGTCCCCTTTAACGCAGCGGTCAAGGGTGACTTACGGTGGCGCCCTGTAAGCGGATGTAAAAGCATCGGGATGGCGGTGGATGCAGCATAAGAATCGGGCATCACCGGCGTTTAAGCTTGCATGTCAGATCCAACCTTTCCGATGAACATGCCTCGTCGTTGTGCAGTCTTGCTGATTGTGCTGACGGCTGCCGGCTGGTGCGGCCATGCCATGGCCGAGTTGCCGGCCGTTCCCGATCCGAAGACCTGGAGCGCGCTGCCGCCAGACGTGCGCGACACGCGTGCCCGTGCGCTGCGCGAACAGCTGAGGTCAGCCTCGCCGGAAGAACGCAGGCAGTTTCGCGAGCGCCTGCGTCAGCGACTGTCGGCGCTGCCGCCGGATCAGCGGCGCGAGATGGCCGACCGCCTGCGCGAAGACTGGAAAGCGATGAGCGATGCCGACCGCGAACGCCTGCGCGCCGAGCGGCGTGCCTACATCCAGTCGCTGTCGCATGAGGAGCGTCGCGCGCTGCTGCGCGAACGGCGCGACATGCTGCAACACATGACAGCGGAAGAACGCCAGCGCTGGAAGCGCGAACTTGGACATTGAGGTCGGACTGTCATTGCTGGGCGGACTGCTGCCGACGGTCTGGCGCACTGAGGCCGGTCTGCTGCAGGCAGCGCTGGCCGGCGATCACAAGGCATCGGGTGCCCTGACGGATCGCCTGATGCCGCCCGCGCATGCGCTGGCCTGGCGACTGACCGGAAATCCCGCCGACGCGGAAGATGTGGTGCAGGAGGCGTTCTGCCGCCTGTGGCAGCACGCGGAGCGATTCGAACCGCGGGCGAAGGTGTCGACATGGTTCCTCACCATCGTGCGCAATCTGTGCATGGACCGGTTCAGGCGATCGGAGGACCATGCCGACGCGTCGGTGCTGGAGACGCTGGCTGACGCCGCGGCGACACCCGAGGAGAACTGGCATGCAGGCGTGCGCAGCGCCCGCCTGCATGAGGCGCTGCAGGCACTGCCGTTCCGTCAGCGTGCCGCATTGATGATGTGGGCATGGCAGGAATTGGACGTGCCGGCGATCGCGCGCGAGCTCGGCATGACCGACAATGCCGCGCATCAGTTGCTGTTCCGCGCGCGTGCCGGGCTGAAGACCCGGCTGTCTGGGGAGGATGGAAATGACTGACGAGTTTTCCGACGAATCGCTGCGCCGCGCACTGCGCGCGTTGCAGGCGCCGGCACCATCGGACGAATTGCGCTCCCGGATGATGGCGTCTGCGCCGGCAGAGCGCCGCCGCCGGCTCGTTCGCTGGGCGGGTGCGCTGGCGCTATGCAGCCTGCTGCTGGCCGCAGTGGTCGGCGTGCTCGAATACAACGCATGGCGGGATGCCGAGGAACTGGCCCGGCTGGACGAGCTTTCGGTCGCGTCGATGCTGCTTCTGTGACGCGCGGGCGGCCGCTTGCGCATGCGCGGCCGACACGAAAACGACCGCGCCCGTTTCCACGCCCTGATCGGGCTGCTAACCTGACCGGCAGTCCTGCCGAACGGAGAATCCGATGCTGATTGACCGCCCGCGTTCGTCGCTTCTGCTCATCGACATGCAGGAACGACTGCTTCCTGCGATGGATGATGCGGAACGCCTGCTCGACAGCGTGATCTGGATGGTGAAGATCGCGCAGCGCCTGATGGTGCCGGTGGTCGCTACCGAACAGAATCCCAGGGGGCTCGGTTCTACCGTGAAGCCGCTGCGCGCGCTGATTCCACCGGAAGCCATCGTGCCCAAGATGCATTTTTCCTGCGTGGCGGATGGTTGCCTCAAGCCGGTGCTCGATGTCGAACGGCCGCATGTCGTGGTGTGCGGCATCGAATCGCACATTTGCGTGCTGCAGAGCGCGATCGACCTGCAGTCTGACGGGCGGCAGGTGTTCGTCGTCGCCGACTGCATCGCTTCGCGCGATCCGGCCAACCGCATGCTGGCGCTGGAGCGGCTGCGCGCGCACGGCGTCATCGTCGTGTCACGTGAGATGGTTGCGTTCGAATGGCTGCGCGCAGCCGGTACCGACGAATTCCGCGAAGTCAGCCGCAATTTCCTGCGCTGACCTCGGGCGGCCTCAACGGCCTCAGGTACCGTCCGGCCGGACCTTGGGAATCGATCCGTCCGACCGGCCCTTCAGGTAGGCATACAGGTCGTTGATCCGGTCCGCGAGATAGGGGTGGCTGGGCATGCCACGTTCCAGCCGGCCCTCCAGCACGGTCTTCACGAATTCGTCCTTCGACAGCCTGCCCAGTGCGGCAATCAGCGACGGACCGACCATGCCTTCCTGCGCAGGACCGTGGCAGCGTTCGCACGCCGCCGAGCGCCATACCTTCCAGCCCTTGATGACATCCCCCGTACCCGCTGTGTGCGGGCTGGCCGGCGTCGCGGAGGTGGCTGTTGCGGGCGGACTGCCGGCAGGGAGCGAACCGGGTGTTCCCGTGCCAGCGTCCGGCGTCTTGCTGCAGGCACAGAACAGAAATGCGGAGACGGCCAGCATGCAAGACAGCGTGTTGTTCATGTGTGCCTTCCGGATTGCCGGCCCCAGCCGGTGAGGTCAGAGATAGAGTACGGCCGGGAATACTGTCACCGCCAGTACGAACACCAGCCATTCCAGATTGTTGCGGGCCAGAAATCCGGTGAAGTGCAGGATCAGCACCGTGATCGCCACAACGTAATACATGATGAACCACATCAGCCAGGGTCTCCGCAGATGTTTCGCGCGTGGGTTGAACGCTCAGCGTTCAACATGGCGAAGGGAAAGATCGATGGCGCGTACGTTCTTGGTCAGTACGCCGATGGATATGCGGTCGACGCCGGTTTCGGCGATCGCCCGCACGCGGTCGAGATTGACGCCGCCGGACGCTTCTAGCTCGGCCCGGCCGGCGTTGATCGCCACCGCTTCGCGCATCTGTTCGATGCTCATGTTGTCGAGCAGCACCATGGTTGCGCCGGCATCGAGCGCTTCGCGCAGCTGCGCCAGCGTTTCCACCTCGATCTGGATGAAGGCGTTCGACGGCGCAATGCCACGCGCGCGCGCCAGTACCGGACGTATGCCGCCGGCCGCCATGATGTGGTTTTCCTTGATCAGGATGCCGTCGTACAGCCCCATGCGGTGATTCAGTCCGCCGCCGACCCGCACTGCGTACTTCTGGGCAAGACGCAGGCCGGGCAGGGTCTTGCGGGTATCGACGATGCGGGCACCCGTGCCGCTGATCGCGTCAACGAAGCTGCGCGTGATGGTGGCCGTGGCCGACAGCAGCTGCAGGAAGTTCAGTGCGGCGCGTTCCGCTGTCAGCAGCGCACGCGTCTCCGACAGGATTTCGCACAGCTTCTGGTCCGGTGCGACCCATTCGCCTTCGGCCACGTGCCAGGCGACCGTGGTCTTCGGATCGAGTGCGCGCAGGCAGGCTTCGAACCAGTCCCGGCCGCACAGTACGGCTTCTTCCCGTGCCGTGACCAGACCCTGGGCGGCTCGCCCCGGCGAAATGAGCAGTGCGGTGAGGTCACCGGTGCCGACGTCTTCGGCCAGCGCCTGAGACACGTTGCGCTGTATTTCTATCAACAACTGCTGGTTTTCCCGCATCGAGTTCGGCATGTCAGTCTTTTCCCTTATGTCGCGGCGGATTCTAGCATCGCGCTCCGCCGGGTCATGCGGAGGGGATCACATCGCTCCGGGCGGCGACACGACACGCCGGATGAGGTATCCATCCGGCCGCGCCGGCGGACTATCTGCGGTGCGCCAGCCAGGCGCTGAGCAGGCCGCTGACGACGATGATGGCGGCACCGCCGATCGCACTGGCGCCCGGCAGCTGACCGAACACGGCCCAGCCCATCAGCGTGGCCCACACCAGCTGCACATAGATCAGCGGGCTCAGCGCCGAGGCCGGTGCGAACGCCATGGCGCGGATCAGCAGAAAGTGCCCGGCCATGCCGGACACGCCGAGCGACAGCACCAGCAGCGTGTCGAGCAGGCCGGGCAGGGCGCTGTGTTCCGAAGCCGGGAGCGCGAGCGAAGACAGCGTCGCGCCGACCAATGCGGTGTAGAACAGCGTCGTCAGCGGGCGCTCGGTGGCGGCCAGCTTGCGCGTCGCCAGCTGGTAGAGCGCATACAGAAAGGAGCCCGCCAGCAGCATCAGTACCGGCACCAGCGGCAGGTTGCCGTCGGGCCGGGCGATCAGCAGCACGCCGGAGAAGCCGAACAGCGCCAGCAGCCAGTGTGCCAGCGTCACCCGTTCGCCGAGTACCGGGCCCGCCAGCAACGTGACGATCAGCGGCGTGATGAAGAACAGCGATGTGCCTTCGGCCATCGGTATCGTGCGCAGACCGCCCATGATCAGGAAGGACACGCCGGCCAGCAGTGCCGCCCGCAGTATCTGCAGGCGCCAGCGGGCGGTGACGACCAGATCGCGGCCCATCCGGGGGTAGAGCACCGATCCCAGCACCAGCGCCGGCACGAGGTAGCGTGCCCACACCAGCACGCCGACCGGGTAGCGCTGTGACAGGTACTTGCCGGTGGTGTCGAGCACAGCGAAACAGAACAGCGCCGCCAGCATCAGCGCCACGCCGATCAGCGGATGGCGGCGTTCAGAACTGGATATGGCTGGCTTCCCGGGTGTCACTGCCGGCGATCAGTGCATTGAAGGCGGCGCGTGCCGATTCGATCACTTCGCCGGCGGTCAGGCCATTCGGTCCCTTGCCCTGTTCGACCAGACGGTCGCCCGCCAGGCCGTGCAGATGCACGCCGCCGAGCAGTGCCAGGTCGGCCGGCCAGCCCTGTGCCAGCAGGCCGGCGATCAGGCCGGTGAGCACGTCGCCCATGCCGGCCGATGCCATGCCCGGATTGCCGGTCGTATTGATGAACCAGCGTCCGTCCGGCAGGGCGACCACGCTGCCACAGCCCTTGAGCACGGTGGATGCACGATAGCGCCGGGCGATTGCGCAGGCCGAGGCGATGCGGTCCTGCTGTACCTTGTCGGTCGTGCTGCCGAGCAGCCTTGCCGCCTCCGTCGGATGCGGCGTCAGCAGCGTGGGGGCGCTGCGTTCTATCAGCGCCTGCTCCAGATCGCGCCGCATCGCCAGCAGATTCAGTGCATCGGCGTCGAGTACCAGCGTCGCGGGCGTCATGACCGCCTCGCGCATCAGATCGAGTGCGGCCGGGCTCTGGCCGAGGCCCGGACCGATGGCGACGCAGGTCGCCAGGTCGCCGGCCAGCACTTCGCCCGGCGTACGTATCATCAGTTCCGGTTGCTCGGGATCGAGCGGCAGTGCAGCGTGGTCGAGCATCCCTACGTAGACCCGGCCGGCGCCTATCTTCAGGGCGGCACGCCCGGCCAGCAGGGCCGCACCGGCCATGCCGCGTGCGCCGCCGACCAGCACGGCGTTGCCGTTGCTGCCCTTGTGGCTGTTGCGCGCGCGCGGGCGCAGCAGACGGTCGAACAATGCGCGTTCGACCTGCCAGCCGGTGGGTGGCAGTACCGCCGCGCAGTCCAGGCCGAGGTCATGTACCGACAGTTCGCCGCAGCAATCCGGTCCGTCCAGCGTCAGCAGGCCGGGCTTGAGCGCAATCATCGTGGCCGTATGGGACGCGCGGATCGCATGACCCATCACCGCACCGGTGTCGGCATTCAGTCCGCTCGGCACATCGATCGCGAGCACCGGGCAGTCCATGTCGTTGACCGCCTGTATCCAGGCCGCGTGTTCGCCTTCGAGCGGACGGGTCAGGCCGATGCCGTACAGCGCATCGACCACCAGCGAATAATCACCCTGCGGCAGCCGTGGCAGCGTGATGCCGCCGACTGCGCGCCAGGACGCCCAGGCCGATACCGCATCCGTGGCGTGCGCGTGCTCTTCGCCGGTATGCGCCACTACGACGTCGAAACCGGTCTGGCGCAGCTGACGCGCGATCACGAAGCCGTCACCGCCGTTGTTGCCGGGGCCGCACATCACCAGCACGCGGCCATGCCGTCCGCCAAGAATCTGCATCGCCTTGGCGGCACCGGTCGCACCCGCACGCTCCATCAGCCGCGGCGAGCTGTCGGGGGCGTAGTGCCGTTCGATGCGCCGGAGTGCTGCCGCGTTGTAGATCGCGGGCAGATCTCCGGTATTCAGGGTGTTTCGCGTGTTGGGCATGCTCGATCCGGTAGTCGGTCAGGTCGCGTGCAGGGGCGACGGTGACACGGGCAGACGCGCATTTTATGCCCTGGCGGGGTGGCGTGCCGAGGAGTGCAGCACTTCCGGCGCAAGGTCGGATCTGGATGCGAAGCCCCGCTCGCGCGTCCGGTCACGGTGTTGAACCGCAACAGACAGTCGTGCCGGCAAGGGGCTTCAGGCGATGGGGCGGACCAGTTCGCGGTGGCGGAAACAGTCGACCAGATGATCGTTAACCACGCCGACCGACTGCATCCAGGCATAGACGATGGTGCTGCCGACGAAGCGGAAGCCGCGTTCCGCCAGCCGTTTCGACAGCTGATCGGACAGCGGCGTGCTGGATGGACAGTCGGTCATGTGCCGCCAGTGGTTGATCACCGGCTGACCGTCCACACTGTCCCACAGCAGCCCGCTCAGGGTTTCGCCATGTTCGTGCAGCGCCAGCAGCGCACGTGCGTTGCCTATTGCCGCGTCGACCTTGAGCCGGTTGCGCACGATTGCAGCGTCAGCCAGCAGACGCGCGCGGTCTTCGTCGTCGTATCGCGCGATGCGCTCTGCGTCGAAGCCGTCGAATGCGGCGCGATAGCCTTCGCGCTTGCGCAATATCGTGATCCACGCCAGACCGGCCTGAGCGCCTTCCAGGACAAGCCGTTCGAACAGCGCCTGCTCGTCACGCACGGGTACGCCCCATTCGGTGTCGTGATAGGCGACATAGAGCGGATCATGACCGCACCAGGTACAGCGCACCGGCAACCGGCTCATGTCGGACGCAGCACCAGCTCGCCATTGACCAGCGAACTGTCCTCGGGATCGCGATTGATGTGGAAACCCAGGCTCTGCACGAAGCGCAGCATGCGTTCGTTGTTGGAGAGGAACACGCCTTCCATCACCCGGAGCCCGCGTTCGCGTGCGGCATCGATCAGCAGATTCATCATGATGCGGGCCAGCCCCTGGCGTTGCCAGGCATCGCCGACCACGATGGCGAACTCGCACGACTCGCCGTCCGGATTGACCACATAGCGGCAGACGCCGAGCTGTTCTTCCGTGTCGCCGTCGCCGGCAATCGCCACCAAAGCCATTTCGCGGTCGTAGTCGATCTGCGTCAGTCGCGCCAGCAAGGGGCCGGGCAGCTCCTTGATCGTGCTCATGAAGCGCAGGTAGCGCGTTTCCGCCGACAGATCGCGCACGAACTGGGCTTCGCGTTCCGAGTCTTCCGGCCGGATCGGCCGGATGATGGTGCGCGTGCCGTTGGGCAGCGTCACCACGTGTTCCAGCCGCGCCGGATACGGGTGGATCGCCATGTGCGAATAGGGTGTCGCGGTCGGCAGCACATCGCCGAGAATGATGCGCGCGTCCACCGCGACACAGCCGCTTTCATCGACCAGCAGCGGGTTGATGTCCATTTCGCGTATCCATGGCAGTTCGCACACCATTTCGGATACGCGGATCAGCACGCGCTCCAGCGCGTCCATGTCGATTGCCGGCATGCCGCGGAACTCGCCCAGCATGGCGGACACGCGGGTGCGCTGTATCGCGTCGCGTGCCAGTTCGACATTGATCGGCGGCAGCGTGACGGCGCGGTCGCGCAGCACCTCGATGCGCGTGCCGCCATGGCCGAAGCTGATGACCGGACCGAATACGTCGTCGTGCACCACGCCGACGAACAGCTCGCGCGCGTTGCGCTTGGTCACCATCGGTTCGATCGACACGCCGTGCAGGCGGGCATTGGGCTCGCGGCGGCCCACTTCGGCCATCAGATCCTGCCAGCTGTCGCGTACTGCGCGCAGATTGTCGACATGCAGGCGCACGCCACCGACGTCGCTCTTGTGCGTGATGTCCGGGGAATCGATCTTCATCGCTACCGGCAGGCCCATTTCCTCCGCATAGACCATCGCCTCGGTCGCGCTGCGCGCCACCACGGTCTGCGCGATCGGGATGCGGAAGGCGGCCAGCAGCGCCTTCGATTCCATCTCGGTCAGTACGGTACGGCGTTCGGAAAGCGCGGTTTCTATGACCAGACGCGCCGATTCGACCGACGGCGGATCGAGGTCCTGCGCCAGCGATGCCGGTGCGTGACGCAACAGCTGCTGGTTGCGGTAGTAGGACGAGATGTGGTGGAACAGTTCGACCGCCGGCTCCGGCGAGCGGAAGGTCGGCAGGTGGGCATTCTCGAACAGCAGGCGGGCGGCACGTACCTGTTCGCCACCCATCCAGCAGGTCATCAGCGGCTTGCTGGCGGTGGCGGCAATCTCTATCACTGCCTCGGCCACCGCCGTCGGCTGGGTCAGGGCCTGCGGCGTGAGCATGGCCAGTACGCCGTCGACGCCGGGGTCGGCCAGCACGGCCTGCAGGGCGGTGCGGTAGCGCGCGGCATCGCCGTCGCCATTCAGGTCTATCGGATTCGAATGGGACCAGGTCGGCGGCAGTGCGCCATTGAGTACATCCATCGTTTCCGGCGACAGCGTGGCCAGCGGGATGCCAAGATCGGCCGCGCGGTCGGATGCCATCACGCCCGGCCCGCCGCCATTGGTAACGACAGCCAGCCGCTTGCCGGCTGGCTTGAAGCCGGTGAACAGCGCGTTGGCCGCCGAAAACATCTGACCGAGGTTGGCCAGACGGACCACGCCGGCACGACGAAGTGCCGCGTCGAACACGTCGTCCGAGCCCACCATGGCACCGGTGTGCGAGGCGACAGCCTTCGCCCCGGCACGATGGCGTCCGACCTTGATCGCGAATACCGGCTTGACGCGGGCTGCCGCACGTACCGCGCTCATGAAGCGCCGCGCATCGCGTATGCCTTCGATGTACATGAAGATGCTTTCCGTCTGCGGGTCGGCAATCATGTAGTCGAGGATTTCACCGAAATCGAGATCGATCGAGGCACCCAGCGACACGACAGTCGAGAAGCCGACGCCGTTCGGCTGCGCCCAGTCGAGCAGGGCAGTGCAGATGGCGCCGGACTGGGAGATCAGGCCGATGCTGCCCGGCTTGCAGTAGGACCTGGCAAAGGTCGCGTTCAGGCCGATCGAAGGCCGCATCAGGCCCAGACAGTTCGGACCGACCATGCGCACGCCGCTGCGTTTGGCCGCGGTGCGGGTGCGTCGTTCGAGTTCGGCGCCGGCCGGACCGGTTTCCGCAAAACCGGGGCTGATGACCACGGCCGCCTTGATGCCGGCGCGTCCGCACTCGTCGATCAGGCCGGGCACCCTGGCGGCCGGCGTACAGATGATGGCGAGGTCGGGACGCTTGCGCAGGTCTTCGACACGCGCCACGCAGGGCACGCCGAACACGCTTTCATGCTTGGGGTTGATGGCGTGGAGGCTGCCGGTGAACCGGGCATCCAGCATGTTGCGCATCAGTACTGCGCCGATTGAATCCGCCCGCTCGCTGGCGCCGATGATGGCGACAGTCTGCGGTTCGAACATGGACTTGAGGTAGTGCTCGTACTGCATATCTGGCTCCCGTGGCGCGGAAGGATATTCAACGGCAAGGGATGGCCGCTGTGCCGTTTCCGCGAGCGATGCGCTCGTGCACGTCTGACATCAGTATATTGCATTGCAACAAAAATTCGGCCGGGCACACCCGGGCTTCGGGCTGTGACCGTAGAACTACCCAAGAAAAACTATGAATCTGTCTCGAAATTCATTGATGTGCATGTGCAGCATTTGTTGGGCCTAGCTCGCCGGATCGGGTAGCGTGAAGTAAAAGCATGCTCCCTTGCCGGGCGTTCCTTCAGCCCAGACGCGTCCCCCGTGACGATGGACGATGCGCTGGGCAGTGGCCAGACCGATACCGGTGCCGTTCCGGTCGCTTTGATCATGCAGGCGATTGAACGGCCTGAACAGTTGCGCGACGTGTGCCATGTCGAAACCGGCGCCATTGTCGCGCAGATGAAACACCACTTCGCGATTGCGCAGCCTGGCGTCGAATTCGATTTCGGCCGGTGTGCGGCCCGCAGTGAAGTTCCACGCGTTGCGCAGCAGATGTTCGAGCAGTACACGGGCCAGCATCGGGTCGACCCGAGCCATCAGGTGCAGGCCGATGGTGAGCCGGACGTCGCGTTCCGGTTCCTCGACGTGCAGTTCGCGCGCGATGCTGCGTGCCAGCGCGGACAGATCGATCTCCGCGCGGCTGATCGGAGCCCGCGTCAGCCGCCCGAGCTCAAGCAGGTCATCGATCAGGTGCGACAGTTTCTGCGAAGCGCCGCGGATGCGACCAAGATGGCTGTGGGCCATGGTGTCCAGCCGGTCGCCGTAATCCTCGATGATGATCTGGGAGAAACCGTCGATCGCGCGCAGCGGGTTGCGCAGATCGTGCGACACGGAATACGAGAAGGCCTCCAGCTCGCGGTTGGACGCCTCCAGTTCCGCCGTGCGGCGCTTGACGCGCCGTTCGAGCTCGGCGTTCAGGTCATACAGCGTGGATTCGGCCTGCTTGCGCTGGGTGATGTCCTCGATGCTGCCGGCCAGGCTTTCCAGTCCGCCTGCGCTGTCGAAACGGGCACTGACCGCGATCTCCAGCCAGCGTGATGACTGGCTGTTGGCATGGGTGCGCACCTCGACCGTCATCGATTCGCGCCGGCCATCGAGCAGCGGTTCGAGCCGAGCGATCAGATATCGAGCTTCATCCTTGGACAGCCAACGCAGCACACGTTGCCCGATCGCATGGGCCACCGGCTGTCCGGTCATCTGTTCCCATGCACGGTTCAGGTAGGTGAAACGTCCGCGTGCATCGATTCGGAAGATGACTTCGCGCAGGTGATTCACCATCTCGCGGTGCCGGGTTTCGAGTTCGCGCAGTGCCCGCGTCGATTGCACGAAGGCACTTTCATCACGCCCGGTGCCGCGGTATCCGAGGAATTGCCCGTCGTGACCCAGCACCGGACGGCCGCGCAGTTCGATGTGGCGCACGTTGCCGTCGGCCAGATGCAGCACCAGATGCAGTTGCAGCGCCTGCCGTGCCTGGATCAGTCGATGGCACTCCTCCCAGTCGCCGTGTACCGGCAACAGGCCATTGATCCGCCACAACTGGCGCCCGCGCACCGCACTGATGCGCAACGAAGGGCTCAGGTCGTCGCGTGCGTGCGACAGCTGCAGGTGAAGTCCGGTGTCGGTTTCCCAGTGCCAGTCAGCGGCGAGTTCGGCAAAATCCTGCTGGCGAGCCTGGTCCAGCTGCTGCCGTGCGGCGAGGCGGGCGGCAGCGGCAAGCTGGCGCGCCGCCAGAGCGCCGAGGCCTGCCGCGATCGCAAAAACGGCGAGTGCGGCGGGCAGCGACACGAGGGCGGCGATGGCAGCGGCCAGTGCGGCCAGAGGGAGCGCACGCCAGAGGAAGAAATCGGATGCGACCATCGGTGGCGCGTGCGGGTCCGGTGTGCGGAACATTGTTGTCCTTGGTGTGCCCGGCATGATAATGCCCCCCATCCCGTGACAAGCATGACAAAAGACCGATAGATGCCACCTCATTCTCATTTTTCGTTGCAGGACGTCTCGCCCTGGGTGACCCGCTTCGCCGCGCTGCTGCCGGCCGGTTCCGACGTACTCGATCTGGCGTGCGGCAGCGGCCGCCATGCGCGCTGGCTGGCCAGCCGAGGCCTGAACGTGCTGGCGGCCGACCGCGATGCGCAGGCACTCGCGGCGCTGAACGGCACGGCCGGCGTGCGCACGCTGCTGGCGGATCTGGAGCAGGGGCCGTGGCCCTGGTCGGGCGCCTGCTTCGATGCCGTCGTGGTCACGCGCTATCTGTTCCGCCCGCGGCTGGCCGAGCTTGCCGCGTTGCTGCGGCCGGGCGGCGTGCTGATCTACGAAACCTTCATGCTGGGCAACGAGCGCTTCGGCAAGCCTTCCAACCCGGACTTCCTGCTGCGTCCGCATGAGCTGCTGGACTGGGCACGGACCTGGGGGCAGGTGCTCGCCTTCGAACAGGGCGAGATCGCACAGCCCGCGCCGGCAATGATTCAGCGCATCTGTGCAACCCGGGCCGGATCGCCTTCGCTGCTGCCCTGAACCGCCTGCGCGGCGACCCGTGCTGCAAGCGTGTCCAGACCGGCGTCGTCCAGCGCTTCGGCAACGAGGACGGGTGCGTTGTCGTGGCGTTCGAAATTCGATTGCTGGGAGCGGCGGTACAGCGGATCGTAGTGCTGTTCGAGCAGGGCACTGACCAGTTCCGGCCAGCGGCCGCTGCGCGCCATCGCCGCCCAGGCGTCTATTGTGGCGCGTCCGCGCAGCTCGGTCAGGCGCTCCAGCAGCGCGATCAGCGCTTCGGGATCCTGCATGAGGTAGTCGTAGTCGCGGATCAGAAAATCGGTACGCGCCGGGACCGGTGCGTCGATGCGCACGCAGGGCGCAGCCCTGAGCCGTTCGATCAGTGCATCGGGCAGCGTGATCTGACCGATGCGCCGGCTTTCGGCTTCGGTGAATACCGGACGCGACGGGTCCAGCGCCGACAGCGTCTCGATCAGACGCGACTCGAACAGCCGCTGCGGCGGCTGTGGTTGCCCCGGTCTGCCGCCCAGCACCGACCCCTTGTGTGCCGCCAGCCCTTCCAGATCGAGCACCTGCTCGCCGCGGGCTGCCAGCCGCTCAAGCAGCCGGCTCTTGGCGCTGCCGGTCGGTCCGCTCAGCACGCGCAGATCGAACAGCGCCGGCAGTTCGTCGAGTTTCGCCAGCACGTCGCGCCGGTAGGCCTTGTACCCACCTTCGAGCTGGTGCGCGTCCCAGCCTATCTGCCGGAATATGGTGACGAATGCGCCGCTGCGCTGGCCGCCGCGCCAGCAGTAGATCAGCGGGCGCCAGTCAGGGCCCATGTCCTGGAAGCGTGCCAGCAGTTCGCGGCCGATATTGATGGCGACCAGCGCCGCACCGCGCCGCCGCGCGACGAAGGGCGACACCTGCTTGTACAGCGTACCGATCTCGGCGCGCTGTTCGTTGTCCAGTGCCGGGCAGTTGATCGCACCGGGCACATGGTCGAGTTCGAACTCGGCCGGCGAACGCGTGTCGATGATGGCGTCGAAGCCGTACAGCTGTGCTACCGTCGCGCGGCCCGCCGGACGGCGCTGTCCGGTTATTTCCGTCATCCCGAATTGTCCTTGTCCATGAATCAGATTCCCGCTCCCGCTTTGCCCGTCCGGCTGACCCAGTTCTCTCACGGCGGCGGCTGTGGCTGCAAGATCGCTCCCGGCGTGCTGAGCGAACTGCTGGCGCAGAGCGGTGTGGCGCGCATGATGCCCGAGGCGCTGCTGGTCGGCACCGAAACATCGGACGACGCTGCGGTATACAAGCTGACCGACGAATTGGCGCTGGTCGCCACGACCGACTTCTTCACCCCGATTGTCGACGATGCGCGCGATTTCGGGCGCATCGCGGCGACCAACGCGATTTCCGACGTCTATGCGATGGGCGGTCGCCCCATCATGGCACTGGCCATCGTCGGCATGCCGCTGGACAAGCTGCCGCTGGACGTCATCCGCGACATCCTGGCTGGCGGCGAGGAAGTGTGCGCGCGGGCCGGCATTCCGGTGGCCGGTGGGCATTCCATCGACGTGCTCGAACCGATCTATGGTCTGGTGGCGCTGGGTCTGGTCGATCCGTGCAAGCTCAAGCGCAACAGCGGCGCGCGTGCCGGCGACGTGCTCGTGCTGGGCAAGCCGCTGGGTGTCGGCGTGCTGTCCGCCGCGCTCAAGAAAGGCGTGCTGTCGCCGGACGGCCTGCGCACGATGATGGACTGGACCACGCGCCTGAACACGCCCGGCCTGAAACTGGCGGACATCGACGGCGTGCATGCGATGACCGACGTCACCGGTTTCGGCCTGGCCGGCCACCTGCTCGAAATCTGCCGCGGCTCGAAACTGCGCGCGCAGGTGGCGTTTTCGCGCCTGCCGCTGATTGCCGAAGCGGTCGCGCACGCCAGCGCCGGCATCGCCACCGGTGCATCCGCGCGCAACTGGGCGGCCTACGGTCACGAGGTCACGCTGTCGGCGGACATTGAACCGTGGCAACAGAAGCTGGCCACCGATCCGCAGACCTCCGGCGGCCTGCTGGTTGCGTGCGCGGAGGAAGTCGTCGGTCAGGTGCTTGATGCCTTCCGTCAGGACGGTTTCGCGGAAGCGGCGGTGATAGGTGGTCTTTCCGCCGGCACTGCGGGCATCGACGTGGTCGCCTAGCCCGGACAGTCCGTTGCCGGAGCGCCGGTCGCGACTCCTTTCCGGGGTCCGGTTTCGCGGCTGGTGTGATGATCCGATACAAACCCCTTCCTCTCGTGGGGATAAACTACGCTCCTCAAAACTTTGCGCGGTTTGTGTCGGCGCGTGCTCGCGACTGCCCGTACATACGTTTGCCGGGGTAACCGGGTCGAGCAGGCAGCAGCCGGTGCTGCCAGACCAGTTCGGCGAACTGGCCATGATGCGGCCGGAATCGGGCTGCCGAAACCGCGCTGTCGATACAAATACAACCTACATCGGCGACGATCGAGAAACTGACGCATGAGTTCACCCGGAGGTTGGCGCGCGCCGTTGTGGATCGGTCTGGTCTGCGTGAATGTTCTGGTGTTCGCGCTGTCGGGCTACGCGCTGCATCGATCCTGGCAGCAGCATCAGTTCGAAGCGCAGGTTCTGACGCAGAACACTGCCAATGCGCTCGATCAACTGGTGTCCGACAGCGTGGACAAGATCGATCTCGCGCTGCTCACGGTGGCTGACGAACTCGAACGGGAACTGGCCCGTGGCGGCGTCGACGAGGCGGCGATGAATGCCTTCGTGGTCAGGCTGCTGCATCGCCTGCCTGAGCTGGAGCACCTGACGGTTGTTGACGCCGAAGGCCTGATGACCGTCGGTCCGCGGGTACGCAAGGACGACCGTGTCAGTGTCGCGGATCGGGACTATTTCGTTTTCCAGCGCGACAATCCCGGCGACGACCTTTACGTCTCCAAGCCGGTCATGGGGCGGGTGATCAACAAGCATCTGGTGCCTTTCGTCCGGCGCTACACCTACCCGGACGGCCGCTTTGCCGGCGTCGTGACGGCGTCGATTGCGGTCGAACGATTTTCGCAGCTGCTGTCCCGCTTCGATCTCGGCCCGCGCGGCAGCATCCAACTGCGCGACGCCGACCTCGGGTTGATCACGCGCATGCCTGTCTTCCCCGGCAAGACCGGAGCAGTCGGCAATCGCGAGGTGTCGGCGGAGTTACAGAAAAATGCAGAGTCGGGAGTACCGGTCGCCACCTTCCTCAATTCCGGAGGTGGTGACGGCATTCAGCGCATGGTCACCTTCCATCGCCTGGACAAGGTGCCCATGATTGTCGTTGCGGCCGCCGCGACCGAGGACTATCTGTCCAGCTGGATGACCGAAGCCTATCAAGCGGCTGCTTTTTCGGCCGGCTTTCTGGTCTTTTCGCTGTTCGTTGCCGCCTTGCTTCTGCGTCGGCTTTCGCAAGCCGAGCTGCTGGAGGAAGCACGGACCGAAGCGACTGGCCGCCTGCAGAAGATTTCGAGCCGGGTGCCCGGCGTCGTCTTTCAGTATCGACTGCGCCCCGATGACAGCAGCTGTTTCCCGTTTGCCAGCGAGGCCATCCGCGAGGTCTACCGTGTCACCCCGGAACAGGTGCGCGAGGATGCTTCCCCGGTATTGGCCATCATTCACCCTGACGACCTCCCGGACGTGACTGCATCCATCCGGCGCTCGGCGCAGAACCTTTCGCTGTGGAGCCAGGAGTATCGGGTGCGCTTTCCCGACGGCACCATCCGCTGGCTGCTGGGCAATTCGGCTCCCGAGCGCGAAGCGGATGGCGGAACGCTATGGCATGGCTTCATCACCGACATCACGGCGAACAAGAAGACGGAAGAAGCGCTGCGCCAGGGCGAGGCCAAGCTGCAGGCCACGCTCGACGCCATTCCCGATCTGCTGTTCGATCTGGGGCTTGATGGCCGCTATTACGACTTTCATTCCCCGCATACCGAGTTGCTGGCGGCGCCATCGCAGGCGCTGATCGGCAGGCTGGTCACCGACGTGCTTCCTGCCGATGCCTCGGCGGTCGTGCTGGCCGCATTGCAGGAAGCCGACCGGAACGGGCATTCACAGGGCATGCAGTTCGCGCTGGATCTGCCGCAGGGCAGGATCTGGTTCGAGCTTTCGGTCGCCCGCAAGCCTGTCGCGGAAGGCGAGGTGCCGCACTTCATCGTCCTGTCGCGCGACATCACTGACCGCAAGCAGGCCGAAGCGGAACTCGAGCAGTACCAGCATCATCTCGAAGAACTCGTGCTGTCGCGGACCGCCGAACTGGCAGCGGCGCGCGATGCCGCGGAATCCGCCAACCGGGCCAAGAGCCTGTTCCTGGCCAACATGAGCCATGAACTGCGCACGCCGATGAACGGCATCATCGGCATGACCAATCTGGCACTCCGCCGCGCCACCGATCCGAAGCAGATCGACCAGCTCGGCAAGAGCATCGGTGCGGCCCGGCATCTGCTCAACGTGATCAACGACATTCTCGACCTTTCCAAGATCGAGGCTGACCGGCTCACGCTCGAACAGAACGAGTTCTCCGTGACCGGAGTGATCGACGAAAGCCTGCGCATGCAGGACCAGCCGGCGCGGGAAAAGGGGCAGTCGCTGTCGCGGGAAATTTCGGCCGGGCTGCCTGACACGCTGTGTGGCGATGCCTTCCGCCTGCGTCAGATCCTGCTGAATTTCATCGGCAACGCGATCAAGTTCTCCGGACCCGGCCAGATCGTCGTGCGTGCCCGCGTCGAGGAGGAGGATGCGAGCAGCGTGCTGCTGCGCATCGAGGTGGTGGATCAGGGCATCGGCGTCAGCCAGGAACAGCAGGCGCGTCTGTTCCAGGCGTTCACGCAGGCCGACGAATCATCGACCCGCAGGTATGGCGGCACCGGTCTGGGCCTGACCATCTGCAAGCGCATCGCGCTGCTGATGGGCGGCGATGCCGGCGTCGTCAGCCAGGAAGGTGTCGGCAGCACCTTCTGGGCGACGGCACGGCTGCGCCGGGTCGCCGAGCAACGGCTGTCCACCGCTGGCGAACGGACCGAAGCGCCGCGAGAGATGCTGGAACGACTGTTCGGTGGCGTACGCGTGCTGCTGGTCGAGGACGAGCCGCTGAACCGCGAAGTGGCATCGCTGCTGCTGGAGGACGCCGGACTGGTGGTGGATGTCGCCGTCAACGGCCAGGAGGCGGTGGACAGGGCGCGCGACGGGAATTACGCGCTGATCCTGATGGACATACAAATGCCGGTCATGAACGGCCTTGACGCCACCTGCGCCATCCGCCAGCTGCCCGGCTGGTCCGCCATCCCGATTCTGGCGATGACCGCCAATGCGTTCGACGAGGATCGCGAACGCTGTCTGGAAGCCGGCATCGACGATCATATCGGCAAGCCGGTCGCGCCAGACACGCTGTACCGGATACTGCTGCACTGGTTGCGCGAGCCCGCAGCGACCGGAGGCTGACCTCAACCGGTGCCCACCGCGGCGGGCACCCGCTCTCCGTCAATGCCGGGTTTTTTGCGGTTTGCCAAGCAGCGGTCTGAGCGGTGTCCAGATGTTGTCGACGATGCTGGTCTGCGCGCCTGCCACCGGATGGATGCCGTCGGCCTGAAAGCGGCCCGGATCGGCTGCGAAGCCGTCGAGCATGAAGGGCAGCAACGCCGACCCCGTGGTTTTTGCGACTTCGGTGAAGGTGTCGGCGAACTTTTGCGTGTAATCCGGGCCGTAGTTCGGCGGCAGCTGCATGCCGGCGATCAGTACCTTCGCACCGCTTGCCTGCGACTTGCGCACCATGGCTTCCAGGTTGTCACGCATGCTCCTTAGCGACAGGCCGCGCAGGCCGTCATTGGCACCCAGCGCGATGATGACGATGGCCGGCTTGCTGGCGGCCAGTGCCGCATCCAGGCGTGACAGCCCGTTGGCCGTGGTGTCGCCGCTGATGCTCGCATTGGCGACTGAATAGCCGTAACCGGCCTGTGCCAGTCTTTCGCCCAGCAGCACCGGCCAGGCTTCCTGCTTGCGCAGGCCGTAGCCGGCCGACAGACTGTCGCCAACCACCAGCAGCGTCTGCGCCCCGACGGGCAGCGCGATTGCAAACAGACAGAACAGCCAGAATACGTATTTCTTCATGCCGACAGAGACTCCGAAAACGACCCCGCCACTGCTTGAAGTCGCAGGGCTGGGCAAACAGGTCACCAGCGGCACGGCGCCGCTGCAGATACTTCAGGATATCGCCTTCACGGTGCGCGCCGGCGAAGCTCTGGCCATCGTCGGCGCCAGCGGTTCCGGCAAGTCGACGCTGCTCGGGCTGCTGGCCGGGCTGGATCTGCCGAACGGTGGCAGTGTGCGCATCGACGGCCAGGACATTTTCGCGCTCGACGAGGATCAGCGCGCGCAGCTGCGCGGCGAGAAGGTGGGCTTCGTGTTCCAGTCCTTCCAGCTGCTGCCGGCGCTGACCGCGCTGGAAAACGTCATGCTGCCGCTGGAACTGGCCGGCACCGACCGCGTGCAGGAACGCGCGCGCAGCCTGCTCGAACGCGTCGGACTGGCGTCGCGCATGACGCACTACCCGCGCCAGCTGTCCGGCGGCGAGCAGCAGCGCGTGGCGCTGGCGCGTGCCTTCGCGCCCGAACCGATGCTGCTGCTTGCCGACGAGCCGACCGGCAATCTGGATGCCGCGACTGGCCTGTCGGTCATCGACCTGATGTTCGAAATGAACGCCGAGCGCGGCACCACGCTGGTACTGGTGACGCACGACGAGGCGCTGGCGTCGCGCTGTGCGCGCCGCATCCGGCTGGCGGCCGGGCGCATCGTCGATCAGTCCTGATCGGCCCGCGGGTCGAAGCGGCGCACGAAAGCGCGGTCTATCCGGTCCTTCCAGCGCCAGACCCAGTCCCCCTGAACGCACAGGCCGCCGCGCGATGCGATGGCATTGCGTCGGCCGCAGGCCATGATCATCAGCGCCCGTGCCTGCGGCTGCCAGCGCTGCAGCGCTTCGCCGCGCACGGCGCGCAGCAGGTTGGCGGCCAGCGGCGGGCCCGCGCGCACGGCATACACGCCCGATTTCGGCCGCGGCGCGTCCGCCATCGTCGCGACGTCGCCCGCGGCGAACACTTCGGGATGGGACAGCGACTGCAGCGTCGGGTCTGTTGCGATGAAACCGCGGCCGTCCAGCGCCAGCCCGCTGTCGCGCAGCCAGTTCGCAGGTGCTGCGCCAGTCGTCCAGACGGCGAAGTCGCTGGCGACGCGCAGGCCGTCGGCCAGCAGCACGGCATGAGGGTCTAGCCGGGCGATCTGCGCACCCGTCAGCAGGTCGATCCGCTGCCGCGCCAGTTCGTTCAGCGCCAGCCGTTGCAGCCGTTCCGGCTGGCGGTCGAGTATCTGTGCCGAGCGGTCGATCAGCGTGCAGCGCGCGCCCGGCGCCCGGTGTCGCAGCGCCAGCGCGATTTCGACACCGGCCGCGCCGGCGCCGATCACCGCCACCGATTCGGGCGGAGCGGCGGTGCGCCAGCTTTCGAGCAGCGTCGCGACCGGCTTGACCGGATGGCCGTGTTGCGCGGCACCTGGTATGTCAGGGATGGCAGGCGTCGATCCAGTATCGATCGACAGCAGGTCGTAGCCGACGATTTCGCCGCTTGCCAACTGCAGCTGTCGGTGTGCGGCGTCCAGTGCGACTGCGGCATCGAGCCGCAGCGCGCAACCGGCCTTGGCGGCCAGCGGACGCAGGTCGATGCAGGTCTGACGATGGCGGTAGTGGCCGGCGATGACGCCGGGCAGCATGCCGGAGTAGGGCGTCAGCGCGTCCGGCGTGATCAGCAGGATTTCCGCGTCCGGCCGGTCGCGGGCAAACGCCTCGAGCACGAAAAGATGGGCGTGGCCGCCGCCGAGCAGGACGAGGCGGGTCACGGCAGCGGCTTTGCGTCGAAGGACAGGTCGCCGAAATAGCCCAGCGCCGTGCCGTGCGTGTTGTCGGTGTCGCTGGCGACGACCACGCCGGTGATCGCGGGCGCTGCCTCGCCGAAAGCCTCGCGGAAGTCGTCGGCGACGTTCCGGCTGGCGGCGCTCCAGCTGCTTGGCGTCGAACCGGCGCCATCGACCGCGATCATGCGCACGCGGTCTGTGTAGGCGCTCCAGACGCGGCTGCCCGGTACGGCACGCGTGTCCCAGACGTAGCACAGCACGGCCGCCGGCAGCTGGCTGCCGTAGAGTGCGCGCGCCAGATGCATCTTCAGCCGCGTGGCCAGACCCAGTTTGGAAATGTCGTAGTCGAACAGCACATAGACGCGCAGCGCATAGTCGTCGCCGTCGCGCGTGCCGAAGCGTCCGCCTTCGGGCAGACGGTCGGCGCGCCAGCGCCAGTTCAGCCACGGCGTCGCTGCCGGCTCGATGCGAGTGGCGTGGATCAGTGCCGAGGCGGCGTTGGCCGCCTCGGCGCGCAGCACGACGCGTCCGTCCAGATCGACCAGCCGGAAGTCCGCCGGTGCCGCCTTGCCGCTCAGCGTCCACGGCGTCCAGCCGATGATGCGGGTGCCCGCCGCCTGTGCCGAAAAGGCGGGCAGCGGGGGCGGTTCCGCCTGTGCGCCGGACAGACAGCACAGGGTCGCGACCAGCAGGGTGCGCAACGGCCATCTCACGGCGGTGCTCCGATCAGTCCGTCGCGCAGCGCCCGCCGGTAGTCGTCCGGGCGGTCGAGGTCGTAACCGGTGGCCAGCATGTGGCAGTCCAGCCCGAGCACAGCGATGCGTGCCTGCGTCTGCGACCATACCTGTTCGCCGCCCCAGGCGATGTCTTCGAACAGTGCCGGCTGCAGTGTCTGCAGCGCGACCAGCAGATAGCCGCCGTCCGCGGCCGGCGCGAATGCGCAGTCGTGTCGACGCAGCGCCCCGGCGGCCGCCTGCAGGTCGGCCGGCTGCAGCGACACGGCATCGGCACCGATCAGCACCACCCGCCCGTGGCGCACCAGCGCGTGCTCGAAGGCGTGCGCCATGCGTGCGCCGATGTCGCCCGCCGACTGGGCGTGCAGCGTGACGCCGAAGTCACGCGCAGAGCCGGTGAGGAATGGGTGGCTGCCGTCGGGCGCGCACCACAGTTCGACCGGGCCGATGCGTGCGTCGAGCGCCACGCGCAGCGCACGCCGCGTCAGCTGCGCGCTGAGGTCGGCGGCGCCCTGCGCGCCGAGCAGCGGGATCAGACGGGTCTTGGCCTGCCCGGCCACCGGCGCGCGGGCGAACACCAGAACCGCGGTCGCGCGCTCGCCCGTGTCTTCACTCATGGTGCGGACGGTAGTCGCGCGCCAGATCGCCCGGATCGGCACCGAGAAAGTAACGCAGGCGCAGGCGCCACATCAGCAGCACGGTGCGCAGCACGCCATGTCGCTCCCAGCGCCGGCCCGAGGTGACGACGCGCGCCGTGAGACAGACCGGCGCACCGAAGCGCGAGGCACGGCGTGAGAAATCGATGTCTTCCATCAGCGCGATCGGCGCGAAGCCGCCGAGCCGGTCGAACAGCGCGCGCGTGCAGAAGATGGCCTGGTCGCCGGTGGCGATGCCGGTCAGGCGCGAGCGCAGGTTCATCATGAAAGCGATCAGGCGCAGCAGCGGATGGCGGCCGTCGATGCGCACGTCGAAGCGACCCCATTGCCGCACGGTGCCGAGCGCGCCGTCGATCAGCGCGTATGCGCCATCCGGCAGGCGGGTGTCGGCGTGCAGGAAGAGCAGCACGTCGCCGGTGGCCGTGGCGGCACCGGCATTCATCTGCAGCGCGCGTCCGCGGGGCGTGCAAACGACCTGGTCGCACAGGGGCCGTGCGAGCGTCACGGTGTCGTCGCGGCTGCCGCCGTCGGCGACGACGACTTCCACGCCCCGGCCGCGCAGCGGCTGCAGCGCGGCCAGCGCCTCGGCGATGGCCGGCGCTTCGTTCAGTACCGGCATCACGATGCTGATACTTCTCATCGACGCATCCATGCGTGATAGCGGGCGGCCCAGGCCAGCAGCCTCTGTGGTGCGTGCGCCTTCTTCCAGACGCCGGCCGCGAACCTGTTGCCTTCGTTCATCGTCGGGTAGATGTGGATGGTGGCCAGAATCCTGTTCAGGCCGAGGCCGTTCTTCATCGCCAGCACGTATTCGCCTATCGTCTCGCCAGCATGTTCGCCGACAACGGTCGCACCGAGGATGCGGTCGCTGCCCGGCACGGTCAGCACCTTGATGAAGCCGCCAGCCACTTCGTCCGTGATGGCGCGGTCAAGGTCGTCGAGCGGATAGATCGTCACTTCGTGTGCGATGCCACGTGCTGTCGCTTCCGTCTCGTTCAGACCGACCCGCGCGATTTCCGGTTCGGTGAAGGTGGCGCGTGGAATGGCCGAGTAGTCGACGCGGAAACGCCTGAAGCGGCCGAACAACGCATTCACCGCGGCGTACCAGGCCTGATGCGCCGCCGTGTGGGTGAACTGGAACGGGCCGGTCACGTCGCCGCAGGCGTAGATGTTCGGATACAGGGTTGCCAGATAGTCATCGGTATCGACCGTCAGGTCCGGTCGCAGGCCGATGCCGAGGTCCTCCAGACCGTAGCCCTCGACATTCGGCGTGCGCCCGACCGCGCACAGCAGTGCGTCGAAAGCGATGCGGACCTCGCCGGCCGGCCCCTCGGCGTACAGCATCTGGCCGTCCGCCTCGCGCGTGAAACGCAGCGACCGGTGAGCGGTCAGCACGGTGATGCCTTCGGCCGAAAACTGCCGGGCCAGCAGTGCCGACACATCGGGATCCTCGCGCGCCATCAGCCGCGAAGCGCTCTCGACCAAGGTCACCTGCGAGCCGAAGCGGGCGAAGGCCTGTGCCAGTTCGCAGCCGACCGGACCACCGCCGAGCACCAGCAGGCGCGGCGGCAGTGTGCGCAGCGACCATACGGTGTCGGAAGTGAGTGCGTCGATCCGTTCGATGCCCGGAATCTGCGGCAGCTTCGGACGCGCGCCGGCTGCGATGACGATGGCGCGCGTGCTCAGGGTCTGCGTGCTGCCGTCGGCGTGGGTTACCTCGACCGTCCACGGCGAGGTGATGCGTGCCTGCCCGGCGATGCAGTTCACGCCCATCGCCCGGTAGCGATCGACCGAATCGTGCGGCTCGATCTGCTGCACCACACGGGCCACGCGCTCCATCACGTCGGCGAAGTCGAACCGTGCATCGGCCTCGCGTATGCCGAGCGAAGGCGCGCGCGCGATCTGTGCCAGCAGGCGCGCCGATCGGAGCAGGGCTTTCGACGGCACGCAGCCGGTGTTCAGGCAGTCGCCGCCCATCCGGTGACGCTCGATCAGCGCGACGCGCGCCTTGACCACTGCACCGATGTAGGCAGTGATCAGTCCGGCGCTGCCGGCGCCGATCACCACCAGATTGTGGTCGAAGCGGGCCGGCCTGCGCCAGCGGCGATAGATCCGGCGTGCTCGCAGCAGCGGCAGCAGCCGGCGCGCGACCAGCGGCAGCAGGCCGAGCAGTACGAAAGCGCCGATCAGCGGTGGCGACAGGATGCCGGCGAGCGAGTCGAGACGAGCGATTTCGGTGCCGGCATTCACATAGGCCGCGGTGCCGGCCAGCATGCCGAGCTGGCTGACCCAGTAGAAGGTGCGCGCCGGCAGCGGCGTCAGCGCCATCGCCAGGTTGATGGCGACGAACGGGAAGGCCGGCACCAGCCGCAGCGTAAACAGATAGAAGGCGCCTTCCTTGCGCATGCCGTCGTTGATCGGCGCAAGCGCGGCGCCGAAGCGCGCCTGAACCCAGTCGCGCAGCAGGTAGCGCGCGATCAGGAAGGCGAACAGGGCACCGATGCTGGATGCGAACGACACCAGTACCAGCGTCGTGACGAAGCCGAACAGGGCGCCGCCTGCCAGTGTCATCACCGTCGCACCGGGCAGGGACAGCGCGGTCACGAGGACATAGAGCGCGAAATACACCGTCGCCGCGGTCCAGGGCGCCGATTGCACCTGATCGGCCAGCAGGTGCTGCTGAGTCCTGAACCAGGCCAGATCGAAGTAGCGGTCCAGACCGAGGACAAAGAAGCCCGCGACCAGGCACACGACCGTCAGCAGGAGACCGAGCTTGCGTGCGTTCATGGCGCGGCGTCCGCCGGCGTCCATGCCGGGCCGTGCTCGATGCGTTCGAGGTTGTTCAGCGCAGCCGGCGAACGTGCCGGCCATTGTCCGGTGAATTCGGCGAGCCAGGCCGCGTGGTCGTAGTGGAGGGCCAGCGCGTCGACGTGCAGATGTCCGATGCGGGCGCCGTACTGCGGCCGGACCGGCGCGGCCGTCAGCGCGATGCGGCTGACCAGGCCGAAGCGACAGCCTCGGAAATTGGGCAGGCCGGCGGCGCCGTTGTTGATGATGGCGCGCTGTCCGCCAAACATCGCGAGTGCGGGCAGGCCCGTGTGGCTGCAGGCGAACACATCGCATTGCGCCGTGCGCAAGGTGTCCTCGTGTTGCGCCGCCAGTGCGGTGTCGCGCAGCGCACGTGCATCGAATGACCAGCCGGACAGCGAGTGCGCGTCTCCATGCACGACGCCGACGCGCGCATCGCCGACACGCACGCCACGCCAGAAGTCGAGCGCAGCCAGTTCGCCGCGCCAGTGCGCATCGTGCAGCGTGGTGTGCATCAGGCGGGCGTGGATCAGATTGGAGCGGTCGACCACGACGTCGGGCACGTCCGCCGGATAGGCGCAGCCGCAGCCGGCATCGCCCGAGCCATCGACCAGTTCGACCTCGACATTGCCGGCAAGGGCGTCATGCGCCAGTACGCGCCGCTGCACGTCGGAGAAGCACTCCGCCGCCACATCGAGCCAGTGAAAGTCGCCGTTGAACAGCACGCGCACCGGCCGTCTCTCCAGCGCGACCAGCTGCTCCAGTGCATCCAGCGCCGGGCGGTTGCCGTACAGGCCGCCGACCACGTACAGCACTTCGGCGTCCACATCGGCACGCGTGTCGGCCAGCGCGGCTGCGCCGTAGCGGTAGTGCAGCGGACAGCTGCGTCCGGGGCCGGCGGCGGCGTGTTCGTCCATCGCCCGCTGCCTCAGACCAAGGCACCGCCGCAGGACGAACCCTGACCGGCGGTGCAGCCATGGCAGTGATCCAGGGTGAGCACCGGATTGCCCTCCACATTGCGTCCCAGCAACTGCGACAGGTGGGTGCGGGCACGCCCGTCGATGCGCAGCGGAAGTCCGAGCATCTGGTTGAAGTCGCAGTCGAATACGTGACCCTCCCAGTCGACGCTGAGCAGGTTGCGACACATGACATGCTCCAGGTTGGCGTCCTGATGAGCGTTCCGCAGCAGCTGCATATAGGCGTTGAATTCACCCCTGGAAATCAATGCCGAACCGAAGCGCTGGATGGGCATGTTGGCCAGCGTCAGCAGACGCGTGAACACGATGCCGTGGCCGCGTCCGAGGTGTTCGCGGTAGGCGGCTTCCAGCTGCGCCTGCGGTGGTGGCAGCGACGGCCCCTGCGGATTGAACACCAGATTCAGCTCCAGCCCGGATCCCGGCTGGCCGTAGCCGAGCGCATTGAGCTGTTTCAGCGCCGCGATGCTGCGCGCGAATACGCCGCTGCCGCGCTGCCGGTCCACGTTGTCCTCGAGATAGCACGGCAGCGAGGCGGTGATCTGCACCGCCTGATCCGCGAGGAAGCCGGCCAGCGTCTCGTACCCCGGTTCCGACAGGATGGTCAGATTGCAGCGGTCCATCACCGCCACGCCATGATTGCGGGCTGCCATCACCAGCGGGCGGAAATGCGGGTTCATTTCCGGTGCGCCGCCGGTCAGGTCGAGCAGGCGCACGCCGGCGCTGCGCATGAAGTCGAGCACGTGTGCGATGTTTGCCGCGCTCATCTGTTCGGTGCGGCCGGGCCCGGCATTGACGTGGCAGTGCAGGCAGCTCTGGTTGCACGTGTAGCCCAGGTTTACCTGCAGGATTTCGGTCCGGCGCCGTTGCAGCGCCGGGAAAGCGGAGCGCCCGAGCAGTGGCAGTGTGGCGTGCATGCGTGTCCTTCGGTTTCGGTGGGCGGGCTGCCGCAGTCGCGCTGCGACACTGTAACGGCGCCCGCGACGTGACGTATCCTTCGCGTGCGTAACCGTACACGACCGGAGGAAGATAAGGATGTTCAAGGCGATATTGCTGGAGCAGGGCGAGGGTGGCGACACGGTCGCCCGTCTGGCGGATGTGGAAGATTCGGCGTTGCCGGACGCCGATGTGCGTGTCGCGGTTCGCTGGTCGAGCCTGAATTACAAGGACGCACTGGCGATCACCGGCCGCAGTCCCATCGTGCGCAAGTGGCCGATGGTGCCCGGCATCGATTTTTCCGGTGTGGTCGAGCACAGCGGCCACCCGTGCTGGAAAGCCGGCGACGAAGTGGTGCTGACTGGTTTCGGCGTGGGCGAAAGCCACTGGGGCGGGCTGGGGCAGCGCGCGTCGGTGAAGGGCGACTGGCTGGTGGATCTGCCGGCAGGACTTGATGCCAGGCGAGCGATGGCGGTCGGGACGGCGGGCTTCACCGCGATGCTGAGCCTGATGGCGCTGGAGCGGCACGGGCTCAAGCCCGGCGATGGCGAGGTGCTGGTGACCGGCGCCAGCGGCGGCGTCGGTTCGGTGGCGGTCGCGCTGCTGGCCAGTCTGGGCTACCGGGTGGTGGCGAGTACGGGGCGTCTGGAGGAAACGGACTATCTGAAGTCGCTGGGCGCCGAATCGGTGATCGATCGCGCCACGCTGTCGGCGCCGGGTCGCCCGCTGGCCAAGGAACGCTGGGCCGGCGTGGTCGACAGCGTCGGTTCGCACACGCTGGCGAACGCCTGCGCGGCCACTCGCGAAAACGGCGCGGTGGCGGCGTGCGGCTTGGCGCAGGGCATGGATTTCCCGTCCACCGTCGCGCCCTTCATCCTGCGCGGCGTCACGCTATACGGCATCAACAGCGTCACGGTGGCATCCGGTCCACGACGGGAGGCGTGGTCACGCATTGTGCGCGACATGCCGCTGGACAAGCTCGACGCGATGACACAGGTGGTACGGCTCGATGAAGTGATCGACGTCGCGCCAAGGTTCATCGACGGCAAAGTGCGTGGGCGGATCGTCGTTGATACGTCTGCCGCCTGAGGTCGGAACAGGATTTCGATACGGTTGTTTTGACGCTTATCAACTCCTTCGCTAAACTTCGCGCGATTTTCCGAAATAACTTCAACCTAAAAGAAGAGAGACTCAATGAGCGCCAGAACCCTTCTTGCTTTCCTTGCGGTCTGCATCAGCACCTCCGCGTTCGCCGTCGAAGGCAATGCAGATGCTGCCAAGGACAAGATCGCAATGTGCGTGGGCTGTCATGGTATCCCGGGCTACCATACGGCCTTCCCGAAGACCTACCAGGTGCCGCGTATCGGCGGCCAGTACGCCGAATACATCGTTTCCGCGCTGCAGGCCTACAAGAGCGGTGACCGCAAGCATCCGTCGATGGCCGGCATTGCTGCCAGCCTGAGCGAACAGGACATGGCCGACCTCGCTGCCTACTACAGCGCCCAGAAATAAGGAATTCAGGCAATGATGAAGAAAACGATGTTCGTTGCGGTCGCCGCGATGCTGCTCGCAGGTGTGGCCCAGGCCGGTGGCGATGCCGCCCGCGGCAAGGAAAAGTCGACGGCCTGCGCGGCTTGCCACGGCGCCGACGGCAACAGCCCGGCCCCGGCCTTCCCGCGTATCGGCGGTCAGCATGAGGACTACATCCTGCAGGCGCTGCATGCATACAAGACGGGTTCCCGCAAGAACGCCATCATGGGTGCCCAGGTCGGTGCCCTGAGTGCGCAGGACATGGCGGATCTGGCAGCCTACTTCTCGGCGCAGAACGGCCCGCTGGTCACCCGTCGCTGATCGGTGTCCGCACAATGAAAAAAGCCGGCTCTGGCCGGCTTTTTTCATTTCCGTGTCCGCTAAGCCAGCTCAGATGACCAACTGTCCGCTCGGGCAGTAGCCGGCCTTCTCGATCCGGCTGAGCGTCGGCACAAGGTTCAACGTGGTCTCGGCGCGCAGGACGCGCGCGCGGGAGCGCAGGGATTCCAGGGATGCCTCGACCGGTTCGTCGCCGGCGGCGATGCAGATGGCGTTGCCGGCATCGAGCGACGGCAGGACAAGCGCGCGTCCGTCGTAGGCGTCGAGTATGCGCTGGGCACTCGAGCGGAAACCGCGTGTGCGTCCGAACAGATTGAGGCAGATGCGGCCGTTGCCGGCCAGGCGTGCCCGGCAATCCCGGTGGAAGCGTTCGGTGTCCAGTGCATTGGCCCGGGCGCGATGATCGTAGCCATCGACCAGTATGAAATCCCACGACTGGTCGTTCTGCGCGACGAAGCGGGCGCCGTCGTCAATGATGATGCGCAGCCTTTCATCCTCGGGCGGCAGCCGGAAATGCAGCGCTGCCACGCCGGGCACGCGCGGATCGATCTCGACCACAGTGATCTGAGCGCGTGGACAGTAACGATGCAGGAACTTGACCACCGACGCCGCCCCGAGGCCGATTACCAGTACGCGCGCCGGCCAGGTGTCGTCCGGTGCGAACAGCAGCGGCAGCATCATTTCACGCGTGTATTCGAGTTCCAGCGAGAACGGACGCGCAATGCGCATGGCGCCCTGCACCCATTCGGAACCGAAGTGCAGGTAGCGCACCCCGGCCTCCTCGGAAACGTCGATCGCGTTGCGTGGCGGACGCGGAGCTGCGTTGCCGAGGAGCGAGGCCAGATTCAATTGCGTTGGTCGGGCAGGACGATGTTGACCTCAAGTACTTCGTAATTGTCCTGCTTCTCGAGCTGGACCTTGATGTCTTCCGGATTCACGCGGACGTACTTGGATATGACGGCCACCAGTTCCTGCTGCAGCGCCGGCAGGAAATCGGGTGCGGAATTGGCGCCGCGCTCGCGCGCGATGATCAGCTGCAGCCGTTCCTTGGCAATCGATGCCGTCTTCTGCTTCTGGCCGAAGATCAGTGAAAGCAGCGACATGCTTACTTCCCTCCGAACAGGCGCTTGAGCAGGCCGGGCTTTTCGTAGTCGACGAAGCGCAGCGCGTGCTCCTCGCCGAGGAAGCGCGCTACCACGTCCTCGTAAGCCTGGGCGACGTCGCTGCCTTCCATGTGGATGGCCGGCGTGCCCTGATTCGACGCCTGCAGCACGACTTCCGATTCAGGGATGACGCCCAGCACCGGAATGCGCAGGATTTCCTGAACGTCGCCATAGCTCAGCATTTCGCCGTCGTTGGCGCGCTTGGGCGAATAGCGGGTGATGACCAGATGTTCCTTCACCGGTTCGCGGCCTTCGCGCGCACGCCGCGACTTCGACTGCAGGATGCCGAGAATGCGGTCCGAGTCGCGCACCGAACTGACTTCCGGATTGGTGACGATGACGGCCTCGTCGGCGAAGGTCAGCGCCATCACGGCACCGTGTTCGATACCGGCTGGCGAATCGCACACGATGTAGTCGAAGCCCATGTCGGCGAGGTCCTTCAGCACCTTCTCGACCCCTTCCTCGGTCAGCGCGTCCTTGTCGCGGGTCTGCGACGCCGGCAGCACGAACAGGTTGTCGCAGTGCTTGTCCTTGATCAGCGCCTGCGACAGGTTGGCTTCACCGTGGATCACGTTGACGAAGTCGTACACCACGCGCCGCTCGCAGCCCATGATGAGATCGAGGTTGCGCAGGCCGACGTCGAAGTCGATGACCGCGGTCTTCTTGCCGCGCATGGCGAGGCCCGATGAAAACGCGGCGCTGGTCGTGGTCTTGCCCACGCCACCCTTGCCGGATGTGACGACTACGATACGGGTCACTCTTATCTCCCTCTGGTGATTCAGGTGGTCGCCAGTGCGGCGACATCAAGTACCTGTTTGTCGGAATGCTCTTCCAGACGCACGTGCGCCGGGCGGCGCAGCAGTTCGCTGCTGGCGGAATGTTCGAAGGTGCGATAGACGCCGGCAATCGACACCAGTTCGGCTTCGAAGCACGTGGTGAAGATGCGCGCCTGCGTATCGCCCGCTGCGCCGGCCAGGGCACGGCCGCGCAGCGGCGCATAGACATGGATGTTGCCGTCGGCAATGACTTCGGCGCCGGCGCTGACCATGGCGAGCACGACCAGGTCGCTGTCGCGGGCGTAGATGCGCTGACCGGAGCGCAGCGGCTTGTCGATGATCTGGGTCCGCCGGGCGCCTGTCGGCTGGGGCGGCGGTGTGGGGTGTTCGACCGGCGCTTCCGGTTCGGCGGCGGCGACCGGCGGTGGTTCGGGCGTCGGCTCGGGTTCGGGTACGACCGGGGCCGCACGCGGTGTGCTTTCCGGAGCAAGCAGTGCCATGCCGAGCGCCTGCGCACTTTCGGATGCGGCTTCGCCAGCGCCCTGAACCGCCACGGCGGTCAACGAGTGGCGGGCAAGCGCTGCGCGGATGGCAGCCCAGTCCGGTTGGGCGTCCGCCGCCAGTTCGCTGCAGTCGATCACCACCGGCTCGCCGGAAAAGAAGCCCGGCATGGCGCCCAGCCGGGCATCCAGTGCGTCGGCGATGGCGCGTGCGTCACCGCTGCGCAGCAGTGCTCGCATGGCTTCAAGTGTGGCGCTCTTCAGTTCTATGGCCGGAGGTGCAGGCTTGCGCGCCATGAGGTGTCCGCTGGAAATGTTGAAAGTCTACCGAGTGCCCGCAGGGCGGGCAACCGCCGGGTTCAATGCACCGCCGGTGGCGGCTCTCCGAACAGCAGCGCGATGTCGGTGGGGTTGAAACGGTAGTCGTGGTTGCACATGTCGTCGTGGATGTGCAGCTCACCCTTTTCGCGCAGGATGGATTCCACTTCCTCGCGTCCCAGCGACAGTACCAGACGACGCACTTTTTCCTCGTCGCGCGGGCAGTGGTGGCAGGGCAGCAAGGGATCGAAGATGCGGATGCCGCCGTCGGCGATGTCTTCCGGGAACAGGCGTTCGAGCAGCACTTCCGGCGACAGGGTACGCAGTTCGCCGCCGGTCACCGTGGCCGCCAGATGGCACACGCGTGCCCAGCCATCCGGGTCGCGTCGGTCAGCATCGGGCATCTTCTGCAGGAACAACCCGCTCGCACAGTCGCCGTTTGCGGCAAGCCACAGGGCCGCCGGTGCCTGTTCGGACTGTTCGAGATAGTGTTCGAAGATGTCTGCGATGCTTGCGCCTTCGAGCGGTACCAGGCTCTGGTAGGGCGTCGCCGCGTTGTCGTTCTGCAGGGTCATCACGAGGTGTCCGTCGCCCAGCAGGTCGCTGACCGGTGCTTCGGACAGGTCGGCCGGTGCGCTGGTCATGCCGCGTACCCGCAACTGCTGGTCGCAGTCGACGACCAGCGTGCCGACCGGGCCGCGTCCGCGCATCTGCACGGTCAGACGCGCAGGCTGTTTGAGCTGGCCGGCGATCAGCAGCGTGACCACACTCACTTCGCCCAGCAGCCGGGTCGCGACATTGCCATAGCTGCGGCCGTCCAACATCGCCTGCCATCCCTGTTCGAAACGAACCAGTGCGCCACGGATGTCGAGTGCCTCGAACATGAAGCGGCGGACGAAATCGCGGTCACTCATCGGAAAATTTCACTCCAGCGCGCCGGATCGAAGCCGATAAGCAACTCTCCCCCATGCTCGATGATGGGACGGCGGATGGCGGAAGGATTGTCGATCAGCAGCGCCTGGGCGCGTGCGTCATCGAGGTCGGCAGTCTGGTCAGGAGGCAGTTTGCGGAAGGTGGTGCCGCGCGTGTTCACGATGGCCTGCCAGCCTGCTTGTGCAATCCAGCCGGCCAGACGGTCGGCTGGTACGCCATCCTTCTTGTAGTCGTGCAGGTGAAATTCGATCTGCTGTTCATTCAGCCAAGCCATGGCGCGGGACATGGTGTCACAGCGCCGGATACCGAAAACGCGAAGCATGTGCGGGGTGCTGGTAGGTGTAATGCGCACATTGTAAGGCGCCGCGCGGTTCCGCGTGCGGGACTGGCGTCAGTCGCCGGCAATGGTTAATATCGGAAAAATTATCCGAAACAACAAAGTGGCTCACAGCGCCGGGGCGGCTGACGCCGTCCGACGAATGTGCGGCCACATAGGGAGACGTGCATGATGTTTCGACGCTGGGGCACTGGTGCCCTTACGGCTCTGCTCGGTTTTGCACTGATCGCCATGAATGGCGAGACACACGCGGCCCGCTCCGTGGCCAGCAACAAGCAAGTCAGGAAGACCATCCGCCCGGTGGGTAATGTGATGGCAAAGATTCGTGCGGTGCCCGGTGTCGAAACCGTGCGTCGTGTCGTTGTGCCGATGGCCGCAGTTCCGGCATTCCGTCCTGCCAAGCCGCCTGCGCAGCGGCATTACGCGGTCGATGGCAGCACCTTCTACGCCGACGGCGTACGTGTCCGGGCGGCCGGGCTCGAAGCGCTTGAAATGTCCAGTACCTCGGGCATCGGCAAGCAGAAACTCCAGCAGTTGCTCGATTCGGGCCGGGTCAGCATCGAGCCGATCGGTACCGAGGGCGGCGACGTGACGGTTGCCCGCGTGCGCATAGATGGGCGTGATCTGAGCGAACTGGCGGGAATGCGCTGACGCGGGGTTTCGGACTGCGGAGTGCCGGGGGTGCGTTGCCGCACCCGGACATCATCCTATGGTCATGGCCGGATTCTTTCCGGCATGCGGCTTGACGTGTTCTTCGGCCGGTTTGGCAGGGGTTTTGGCCGACTGCTCGGCCTCCGCCGGCGCCGGGACGGTCTTGCCGTTCCCCGGCGGAATGGTGGGAGCGACCACATCTATCTTGTTCTGCGTCATGTAGTCGTTCATCTCGCGCCAGCCGGCGAAGATGGCGGCTTTTGACGCCTTCGGATTCAGGTTGTAGCAGTCTTCCAGCGCCCTTCCTGAATGGCGGCAGGCGCCGCCGATGGCCTTGCTGTCCAGTTCCTTCTGCGCCGCGGCGCGATTCGGATCGGGAATGGGCAGCTTGTCGCAGGCGGCGAGACCGGCCACGAGAGCGAGTAACAGCAGGGACTGGGTGACTTTCACCTTGCAACGTTTCCGGGCGATGAGAACATGTCCGGTTTACGGCAGTTTCCCGTCACGCTTGAGTTTCCCTGTCGCTGCCGGTCACAGTGCGCTGCGCGAATACTCGGCCAGCAGCGTTTCCTGTGCGCAGTGGCGTGCGGCGCGCGATACGCGGCGGCGGTAACGGCCGTCGGGTTCCATCTCCCACGACTGGCTGTTGTCCAGCAGATAGGGGCGCAACCCTTCCTTCATGATGCGGCGCTTCAGCTTGGGGTCGAGGATCGGGAATGCGACCTCGATGCGACGGAAGAAGTTGCGTTCCATCCAGTCCGCGCTCGCCAGATAGATCTTCTCCTCGCCACCCGCATTGAAGTAGTAGATGCGCGAATGTTCGAGAAAGCGCCCGACTATCGACCTGACCGTGATCTTTTCGGACAGTCCGGTAATGCCCGGGCGCAACGCGCAGACGCCGCGCACGATCAGGTCGATGTCCACGCCGGCCTGGCTGGCTTCGTAGAGCGCCTCGATCGTTTCGTCCTCGACCAGTGAATTCATCTTGGCGATGATGCGGCCCTTGCCACCTGCGCGAGCGATGTCGGCCTCGTGCCGGATGGCGGCGACGACGTTGCTGTGCAGCGTGAACGGTGCCTGCCACAGATGGGTCAGCGTGCCTGCGTGACCCAGACCGGTGAGCTGCTTGAAGACTTCGTTGACGTCCTCGCCTATCTGCTCGTCCGCCGTCATCAGGCCGAAGTCGGTGTAGAAACGGGCGGTGCGCGGATGGTAGTTGCCGGTACCGAGGTGAACGAAGCGGCGGAAGCGGCGTGTGCCGTCAATTTCTTCGCGCCGCACGACCATCAGCAGCTTGGCGTGCGTCTTGTAGCCGAATACGCCATAGACGACGTGTGCGCCGGCATCCTCCAGCCGCGATGCCCAGTTGATGTTGGCTTCCTCGTCGAAGCGCGCCATCAGTTCGACCACCACGGTCACTTCCTTGCCCTTGTGTGCCGCGCGTACCAGCGCTTCCATCAGCACCGAGTCGGTACCGGTGCGATAGACGGTCATCTTGATCGCGACGACCTCGGGGTCATCCACTGCCTGCTGTACCAGGTCGATCACCGGCTTGAAGGACTGGAAGGGGTGGTGCAGCAGCACGTCCTGCCGGCGCAGCATGGCGAAGATGTCGTAGCGCTTTTCCATCGGGCGCGGCAGCAGCGGGACGAAGGGCGGATATTTGAGGTCGGGGCGGTCCACCCAGTCCGGCACCTTGATCAGGCGTACCAGATTGACGATGCCGGGTGCGCGGTACAGGTCGTCGCGCGTCAGGTTGAACTGCTGCAGCAGGAAGTCCGCCATCTGTTCCGAGCAGTTGTCGGCGACCTCCAGCCGCACCGCATCGCCGTAATGACGCTGCGGCAGTTCGCCCTGCAGCGCCTGGCGCAGGTTCTTCACCTCCTCCTCGTCGAGGAAGAGGTCGGAATTGCGGGTGACGCGGAACTGGTAGCAGCCGAGCACGTTCATGCCTTCGAACAGATCGCCGACATTCATGTGCATGGCCGAGGACAGGAACACGAAGCCGTTGTCGACTCCGGTCAGTTCCTTCGGCAGCTTGATGACGCGGGGCAGGGCGCGCGGCGCCTGCACGATGGCGAAGCGGGAACTGCGGCCAAAGGCGTCGCGGCCTTCGAGTTCGACGGCAAAGTTCAGGCTCTTGTTGAGCACGCGCGGGAACGGATGCGAGGGGTCCAGCCCGATCGGCGTCAGCACCGGCATCAGTTCGCGCATGAAGTAGTCGCGTATCCATTCGCGCTGGGCATCGGTCCAGGCGCCGCGACGCAGGAACACGATGCCCTCGGTTTCGAGCGCCGGCAGGATCACGTCGTTGAGCAGCGAGTACTGTTCGGCGATGAGCTGGTGCGCCTCGCCCGCGATCAGTCTGAGCGCCTCCTGTGCCGAACGTCCGTCGGAGGTGACGCCGCGCGCGCCCAGCTTCACTTGTTCGCGCAGCACGCCGATGCGCACTTCGAAGAATTCGTCCAGATTGCTCGATACGATGCACAGGAAGGTCAGTCGTTCCAGCAATGGCACCCGCTCGTCGGCGGCCTGCGCCAGCACCCGGCGATTGAACGCGATCAGCGACAGTTCGCGGTTGATGAAGTGGTCGGGCGCGTAGCGCGGCATCGGCAGAATCGGGCTCATGAGCGGCAGGCGTTCGTTTTTCTGGAAGGACAGCTTCGCATTTTGTGACAGAACTGTTGTGGAAGTATTACGGCGCTGCACGGCGAATGCTGTAACGGCTTGCCGGCGCCCGGCTGCTAAACTCCGGCATTGACGAATTTACGCGCATTGATGCATGACTTATGAACTTCTCGCCGCAGTCGACCTCGGCTCCAACAGTTTCCGGCTGCAGGTGGCGCGCGTTGTCGATGACCAGATTTACCCGCTCGACGGACTGAAGGAAACCGTCCGTCTTGCAGCCGGCCTCGGCCAGGGCAAGTTGCTGGACGGTCCGTCGCAGCTGCGGGCAATCGAGGCACTGTCGCGCTTCAACGAGCGGCTGCGCGGATTTGCGCCGGACCAGGTGCGTGCCGTCGCGACCAACACGCTGCGGGTCGCCAAGAACGCACCGCAGTTCCTGCCGCAGGCCGAAGCCGCGCTGGGTTTCCCGATCGAGGTGATTGCCGGCCGTGAGGAAGCGCGCCTGATCTATGTCGGCGTCGCGCATACATTGCCGAATCCGTCCAGTCAGCAACTGGTGGTCGATATCGGCGGCGGATCGACCGAATTCATCATCGGACGCAGTTTCGAGCCGAAGGCGCTGGAGTCGCTGTACATGGGCTGCGTCGCGTTCAGTCTGCGCTACTTCCCCGACGGGCGGATGGACAAGAAGTCGCTGCGCGAGGCGGAACTGGCTGCGCGACGAGAGCTGGAAACGATAGAGCACGACTTCCGCTCGCTCGGCTGGGACGAAGCGGTCGGCTCCAGCGGCACGGCGCGTGCGCTGCTCGACATCATGGAACTCAATGGCTGGAGCCAGGGCGCGCTGACCCGCGAAGGGATGGAGAAGCTGCGGGCAATGCTGCTGCGCATCGGCGACGTCAACCGGCTGGGCATCCCCGGTTTCAAGTCCGAACGGCTGCCGGTGCTGGCGGGCGGCTTCGCCATCATGTCTGCGGTATTCGACGCGTTCGGCATCGAGCGCATGGGATTCTCCGAAGGTGCGCTCCGGCTGGGCGTGCTGTACGACCTGCTGGGGCGCTACCACCATCAGGACCTGCGTGATGCAACGGTGCTGCAGTTCATGCGGCGCTACCAGGTCGACAACCGGCAGGCGGCCCGGGTGCTGGCGACGGCGCTGCGCCTGCTGCGTGACCTGCAGCCATCGATGGCCGACGACCACCCCGACCGGCGCCTGCTCAGCTGGGCGGCGCAGCTGCATGAGATAGGCATTTCGGTGGCGCATGCCGGCTACCACAAGCACAGTGCCTACATCGTCGGCAACGCCGACATGCCGGGCTTCTCGCGCATGGACCAGTCGCGTCTCGCGCGCATCGTGCTGGCCCATCGCGGCAAGCTCGAAAAGGTGTACTCGGCATCGGCCGACGCCCGTGACTGGCCGCTCATTTTCTGCCTGAGGCTGGCGGCGCTGCTGCACCGCAGCCGCGAGGATTTCACTGAAATGCCGCTGCGGCTGGAACGTGCCGCGCAGGGTTATGTGCTGCACGCACAGGCCGAATGGCTGTCCGGCTCGCCGCTGACGACGGCCAGCCTGCACGAGGAGCAGCGGCTGTGGGCCTTGGTCGGCACCGAGCTCAAGCTGCGCACGCAGCGCGGCAGGACCGGCTGACGACGCATATGAGCGCTCCGACGGTGTCGCTCGATCTGTCCGGTGCGCAGCCCGTCGTGTCGCTGCGTGGCGACTGGACGCTGGGCGAACTCGAAGGACGGCTGGACGGCCTGCGCGACGAAATGTCCGCGCCCGGCGTTCGCTCGGCGACGCACTGGGATCTCGGGCAGATCGGGCGCCTGGATACGCTCGGAGCTGCCGTGCTCTGGCGGGCCTGGGGTGACAGGCTGCCGGAGGCGCTGACCGTCGATCCACGTACCCGTCGCATGCTCGACACCGTGGCGGTACTCGGCGAGCGGCGTCGCGACGTAGGCCCGCGCATCGGGCCGCTCGAAGCCGTCGCGGCGATCGGCCGGACCGCCTTTTCCGTCGGCCGCCAGATGACCGCTCTGCTGGCGATGATCGGCCAGATCGCGCTCGACCTCGTCCACTCGGTACGCCGTCCGCACGAATTGCCGCTGCGTGAAATGTCGGCCAACCTGTTCAAGACAGGCGTGACGGCGCTGCCGATCACGGCGCTGCTGGGCTTCCTGATCGGCATCGTGCTGTCCTATCTGTCGGCACTGCAGCTCAGGACCTTCGGTGCCGATGTGTTCATCATCAACATCCTGGGCATAGGCATCATCCGGGAACTGGGTCCGGTGCTGGTGGCGGTGCTGGTGGCTGGGCGCTCCGGATCGGCCATGACGGCGCAGCTCGGCGTGATGCGCGTGACCGAGGAAATCGATGCGCTGATCACCATGGGCGTCCCGCGCAGCCTGCGCCTGATATTGCCCAAGGTGGCCGCGCTGGTCTGTGCCATGCCGCTGCTGGTGCTGTGGACCTCGGCTGCCGCGCTGTTCGGCGGCATGGTGGCGGCATCGATCCAGCTCGACATCGGCTACGGCTTCTTCCTGGATACCTTGCCGCGCGTTGTGCCGATCGCCAATCTGTACATCGGGCTGGTAAAGGGGGTTGCCTTCGGACTGGTGATCGCGCTGGTGGCCTGCCACTTCGGGCTTTCGGTACTGCCGAACACCGAAAGCCTGTCGGCCAATACCACGAGGTCGGTGGTCAGCGCGATCACCTGCGTCATCCTGGTCGACGCCGCTTTCGCCATTGCAACCCGGCAGATCGGGATGCCCGGCGGATGAGCGATCCGGTCATCGACATCCGCGGGCTGGTGACGAAGTTCGGATCGAACGTCGTGCACCAGGACATCGATCTGGCCGTACCGCGCGGCGAGGTAGTGGCGCTGGTGGGCGGATCGGGCAGCGGCAAGACGACCCTGCTGCGCCAGGTGATCGGTCTGCTGCGTCCGGATGCCGGAACCATACGGCTGTTCGGCCAGCCGCTGTTTTCCGGCGACGTACTGGCCGACCGCCAGTTGAGGCGACGCTTCGGTGTGCTGTTCCAGCACGGCGCGCTGTTCTCGGCGCTGAACGTGTTCGAGAACATCGCCTTTCCGCTGCGCGAACTGCGCTGGCTCGATCGGGATGCGATACGCGATCTGGTGATGGTGAAACTGGCGATGGTCGAACTCGAGCCGCGTCATGCCTGGCTGATGCCGGCCGAGCTCTCGGGCGGGATGGTCAAGCGCGTGGCGCTGGCGCGTGCGCTGTCGCTGGAACCGGAGCTGCTGCTGCTCGACGAGCCGACGGCTGGCCTGGATCCGGACCGTTCCCAGGCTTTCGTCGACCTGATACGCGGGCTGTGCGGCCAGCTCGGGCTCACGGTCGTACTGGTCACGCACGATCTGGATACGCTGGCGGCGCTGGCAACGCGGGTCGCGGTACTCGGCGACCAACGTATACTGGCTTTTGGCCCGCTTGATCATGTCATGAACGTCGATCATCCATTCATACGCAGTTTTTTCTGTGCCGAACGCATGCAGCGCGTATCGGTGCCTGGCCGGAGTTGACCATGGAAAGTCGTGCGCACGCGCTGGCCGCCGGGCTGTTCATGCTGCTGATGAGCTTCGGTGTCGCGCTGGCCGTGTGGTACCTGTCCAGCAACGACGAGCGCGGCCGGGAATACCTGCTGGTGACCACCTCGGCAGTGGGCGGGCTGAGTCCGCAGGCGCAGGTCCGCTATCGCGGCATCCGGGTTGGCAAGGTGCGCGAGATTTCCATCAATCCGGCCAATCCGCGGGAAATCCAGGTGCGCATCGACATTCCGGCTCGCTATCCGGTCACGGCGGCGACGCGCGCGCGGCTGTCCTATCTGGGTGTGACCGGGCTGGCGCTGATCGATCTCGACGACGACGGTTCGGCGCCCGAGCCTCTGAAAGCCGGCGACGACGGCCTGGGCCGGATTCCGCTCAGCGGCTCGCAGATCGAATCGCTGGGCAAACAGGCGACCGATACGATGGACGCGCTGCGACAGGTGCTGCAGCGACTGAGCGCACTGCTCGACGAGCACAACGTCGAACGCATGTCCGGCGTGCTGGCCAATCTGCAGTCGGCGACCGGCCGTCTCGATACGGCGATGGCGGAGGTTCCGGCGGTGCTTGTGCAGACTCGGCAGACTTTGGCGCGCGCGCAGGCGCTGATGTCGCCGCAGAACATCGAGCACGTGAGCAGGATTCTGGAAAACGCCGAGCAGACCAGTGCCGGTACCGCGCCGCTGGTGCAGGAACTGCGCGACCTGCTGGTGTCGATGAAGGCACTGTCCGGTCGTCTGGATACGCTTGCGGGCAGTGCCGGCGGTCAGGTTACGGAAGATGCGCTGCCGCGCCTGCAGCGGCTGCTTGACGAGGCGCAACGGAATTCGCGCCAGCTCGGCCGCGTGCTGGGCGAACTGGAATCGTCGCCGCAGATGCTGCTGCTGGGGCGCGATGTGACGCGTCCCGGGCCTGGCGAACCTGGCTTTGACCCGAAAACTGGAGTACCGAGCCGATGAAGCGCCTGCTGATGTGCGTCTGCTTGCTGTTGTTCGTTGGCTGTGGTCCGCTGGTCACGCGGCCGCCGTCTCCGGTACTGCATGATCTGGGCAGTGCGCGCGAGCCGCTGAGCCTGAAGCTGGCCTTGCGCGACATCGAGGTACGGACGCCCAGCTGGCTCGAAGGAACGGCCATGTACTATCGCTTGCGCTACGACAGCGAAACACGGCGCGATGCCTATACCGGCAGCCGCTGGTCGGCCGCACCAGCGGAACTGCTGGCGGTGGCGTTGCGGCGCATGCTGGATGCCTCGGTTGCCGGGCCGGTGCCGACATGCCGGTTGCGGGTGGAGGTGGACGAGTTCATCCAGAACTTCGACCGGCCCGATGGGGCCCGTGCGCTCGTGACCGGCCGGGCGTCGCTGATCGACGCGCGCGGGCAACGCGTGCTCGCACGTCTCCCCTTTTCGATCGACGAGCCGGCGAAGTCGGCCGATGCCGCGGGAGGTGTCGCAGCGCTGGCGCGTGCGGTCGACGCGCTCGGCGGACAGATTGCTGCCTGGCTGAATTCGCCTGAACTGAAGGATGTGCGTGATGGTTGCTGAAAAGAAACGCGGCGAACAGGGACCTGATGCCGGGCGCGGGTTGCTGCAGGCGGCACTCGACCAGCTCGCGGATGCGGTGTGGACACGGCTGCCCTGCCAGCGTGTGTCCATCATGCTGGCCGACGGCGACGGCGAGCGTGCGCTGCTGGGCATGGCGGCATGGCGGGGCCAGATCGCCGAGGAGGCGGTGAACGCCCGCGTGAGCAGCGGCGCTTCAGTCGCCGGACGGGTCTATGCGACGGCCTGTGCGCAGAGCGTCGATGATGTCGACGTCGATGGCGCCGCCCCGGATCTTGGCGTCCGCGGTGAGGGCGGCAGTTTCGTCTGCACGCCGCTGCCACTGGACGGACGGGTGCTCGGCGTGATCAGCGTGCGCCGGCCGCGTGGCGATCCGGCCTTTTCCGCTGCCGAGAAGAGCATGCTCGACTGCCTCTCGCTGTACGGCGGAAAGGCGATCCAGGCCGCCCAGCTGGCCTATCTGCTCAATTCCGGCTTCGCCCAGAGGGCGCTCGAAAGCGAGCAGGGGTTGCCAACGGGGGTGACCGATGTGGTGTCGCAGGGTGCGGCGCAGCCGGCGCATCTGGCGCGCCTGCTGGCAAAGTCCTTCTATCGCGAAATGAAGTCCGCCGGCTTCGGTCCGAACCAGATCGTCGGTGCTGCGGGCGAAATCATCGATCAGCTGTCGGCCAGCCTGCGCAAGCACGGCCAGCGTATCGAGCGCCGTCAGCAGTGAGGCGGGAGCCGACCGGAGCGGCATGCCGACCGGAGCGGCATGCCGTCCGGCGCGTTCGCATCGGTTCCGACCTCAGCCCAGCGAGCTGCTGTAGGCCGATGCCTTCATGAGGGTGTCGAGTTCGGCAGCGTTGTCCGGCTTGATCACGAACATCCATGAACCGTAGGGATCCTTGTTGATCAGTTCGGGCTGGTCGGCGACCGGTGGATTGATTGCCGTGACCGTACCCGAAACCGGCGAGTGGATGTCCGATGCGGACTTCACCGACTCGATCACGGCCAGTGACTCGGTACGCGCGACCTTGCGGCCGACGTCCGGCAACTGCAGGAAGACCACGTCTCCGAGGGCATCCTGAGCGTGATCGGTGATGCCGACCACCACCGTGCCGTCCTGTTCGACCCTGACCCATTCGTGTGTGTCGGTGTAGAGAAGATTGTCCGGATGATTCATTGCTGTTCCTGGTTGAAATGAGCGGGGCAGATTGTAGCCGCGCCGGGCCGCCAGCGGCCGCCTGCTAGAATGAAGGGCTAATGAACGCTGACCTGCACTGCCACTCCTGCCATTCCGACGGCGTCCTGACGCCGGCCGCACTTGCCGCGCGGGCGTCGGCGAATGACGTCGAACTGTGGTCGCTGACCGATCATGACAACGTAGACGGGCTCGACGAGGCGCGCGCGCATGCCCACAGGCTCGGCATGCAGTTCGTCGATGGCGTCGAGGTGTCGGTCAGCTGGCAAGGTGTCACGGTGCATGTCGTCGGTCTGGCGTTCGATCCGTCCAACGTGGCGCTCAACGAAGGCCTGGCGCGGGTGCGCGGTGGTCGGGATGCACGGGCGATGCGCATGGCCGAGGCGCTGGAGCGGCTCGGTGTGCGCGACGCTTACGTCAGTGCCATGCGCCATGCCGGGAATCCGGCGCTGGTCGGACGTTCCCATTTCGCACGCGTGCTGGTGGAGCAGGGCTACGCCAGTGACGTGCATGCCGTGTTCCGCAATTATCTGGTCCCGGGTCGTCCGGGCTATGTCGAACATAGCTGGACCACGCTGGCTCAGGCGGTCACGTGGATACACGGAGCCGGCGGCGTCGCAGTGATCGCGCATCCCGGCCGCTACCGGCTTTCGGGCGCCCAGATCGAGCAGCTGTTCCGGGAATTCCGGGCGCTGGGCGGGATCGGCATAGAGGTCATTTCCGGTTCCCATGGCGATGCGGAAGTACTGACCTTTGCCCGTCTGGCGCGTGCGTTCGGTTTTTACGCATCGCAGGCGTCCGACTTTCACGCGCCGGACGAGAGCGCGGTCGATCTCGGCCGCTGCGCACGTCTGCCCGACGATGTCGAACCCATATGGCGTGCACCTGAGCTGGCAGACCTGATCGCCTGCTCGACCTGACATTCCGCAAGGCATCGTTTTCCGCCGTATTCAACCTGCTTCCGTAACGATCCAAATTGGCCCAGCTCTTCACCGTACACCCCGAAAATCCGCAACCCAGACTGATACGCCAGGCCGCAGACATCTTGCGTGCCGGCGGTCTTGCCGCCATTCCCACCGACTGCGCCTACTCGCTGGTCGGACATATGGGCGACGCGCAGGTGCTCGATCGCATCCGGCGTATCCGCAATGTCGATGTCAGCCATCATTTCACGCTGATGTGCCGCGATCTGTCGGAAATCGCCAATCTGGCCCGCGTCGACAACGCCCAGTTCCGGCTGCTGAAAAGTGCCACGCCGGGCGCCTACACCTTCATTCTGGAAGCTACGCGTGAACTTCCGCGCCGCATGCTGCACCCGAAGCGCAAGACGATAGGGCTGCGTGTGCCGGATCACCCGGTGGTGTCCAGCCTGCTGGCCGAACTGGGCGAGCCGCTGCTCGGTTCGACCCTGCTGCTGCCGGGCGACGAACTGCCTCTGACCGATCCGGAGGAAATCCGCGAGCGGCTGCAGCACGACCTGGATCTGGTGATCGACGCCGGTCCGTGCGGCACCCGGCCGACCTCGATCATCGACCTGTCGTCCGGTGCGCCCGAACTGGTGCGTGCCGGTGCCGGTGATCTGTCGCGCTTCGGGCTCGACTGACGTCCCGCCCGCGTTCTGCTAGCATCCGACCCGCTCATGGACGAAAGCATCGCACGCTTGGCGGTCATCGTGCTGCCGGTCGTGCTGGCCATTACGCTGCACGAGGCAGCGCATGGATACGCCGCCCTGCTCAAGGGGGATCCGACCGCGCATCTGGCCGGTCGCATCTCGATCAATCCGCTCAAGCACATCGATCCGGTCGGTACCGTACTGGTGCCGCTGCTGATGTATTTCGGCTCGATGATGCTGGGCCAGCACGGGCTGCTGTTCGGCTGGGCCAAGCCGGTACCGGTCAATTTCTCGTTGCTCAGGCGGCCCAAGAAGGACATGTTCTGGGTGGCGGCGGCCGGCCCGGCCGCCAATCTGCTGATGGCGCTCGGATGGGGATTGGCCTACAAATTTTCGCTGGCGCTGCCGGCCGACGCCTTCAGCGAGCCGCTGCAGCTGATGGCCGAATCGGGCATCGTGATCAACCTGGTGCTGATGACGCTCAACCTGCTGCCGGTACCGCCGCTGGACGGCGGCCGCATCATGGTGAGCCTGCTGCCACCGAAGCTGTCGATCGCCTTCGCGCGCATCGAACCCTTCGGGCTGCCTATCCTGCTCGGCCTGTTGCTCACCGGCGCGCTGGACCATATCCTGCGACCCTTGCTGCAGTTGGCGAAGGTCGCGCTGATGTCGCTGCTTTTCTGAACCGGACGAATCCACACCATGTACGCTGAACGCGTTCTTTCCGGCATGCGCCCCACCGGGCGCCTGCACCTCGGCCACTATCACGGCGTTCTCAAGAACTGGGTGCGCCTGCAGCACGAGTATCCCTGCCTTTTCTTCGTCGCCGACTGGCATGCGCTGACGACCAATTACGAAGACACGCAGGTGATCGAGCGCAGCGTGTGGGACATGCTGGTCGACTGGCTGGCCGCCGGGGTCGACCCGTCGCAGGCCACGCTGTTCATCCAGTCGCGCGTGCCGGAGCACGCCGAGCTGCACCTGCTGCTGTCGATGATGTGTCCGCTGGGCTGGCTGGAGCGCGTGCCGACCTACAAGGACCAGCAGGAAAAACTGGCCGATCGCGATCTGGCGACCTACGGCTTTCTCGGTTACCCGCTGCTGCAGTCGGCCGACATCCTCATCTATCGCGCCAATCTGGTGCCGGTCGGCGAGGATCAGGTGCCGCACGTCGAACTGACCCGCGAGGTCGCCCGCCGCTTCAATCATCTGTACGGGCGCGAGCCCGGCTTCGAGGACAAGGCGCGCGAGGCGGTCAGGAAGCTCGGCGGCAAGCGCGGCAAGCTGTACGAGGAACTGCGCACGCTGTACCAGCAGGAAGGCAAGGACGAGGCGCTGGGCCAGGCCCATGCACTGCTGGACGAGGCGCAGAGCCTGAGTCTGGGTGACCGGGAGCGCCTGTACGGCTATCTGGAAGGCGGCGGCAAGATGATCCTGGCCGAGCCGGGTGCGCTGCTGACCGAAGCAGCCCGCATGCCCGGGCTGGATGGCCAGAAGATGTCGAAGTCGTACAACAACACGCTGATGCTGCGGGAAGAGCCGGAGACGGTGACGAAGAAGATCCGCGGCATGAAGACCGACACCCAGCGCGTGCGCCGCACCGACCCGGGTGATCCGGATCGTTGCCCGGTCTGGCAGTTCCACGTGATCTATTCGGATGACGCGACGAAGAAGTGGGTGCAGGAAGGCTGCCGGTCCGCCGGCATCGGTTGCCTGGACTGCAAGCAGCCGGTGATAGACGCCGTGCTGAAGGAGCAGGCGCCGATTCACGAACGTGCCCGCCAGTACGAGGAAGATCCGATGCTGCTGCGCAATATCGTTGCCGATGGCTGCGAGCGTGCGCGCAAGCTGGCGTCCGAAACGATGCGTGACGTGCGCGAAGCCATGGGGCTGAACTACGCCTGATGGCCGGCGAAGCGCTCACGCTGGATGACAGGTCACCGGTACGCCTCTATGGCGAGGCGCTGGAAAAGCTGCCGCTTGACCTGTACATTCCGCCTGACGCGCTCGAGGTGTTCCTGGATGCGTTCCAGGGACCGCTTGATCTGCTGCTCTACCTGATCCGCAAGGCCAATGTCGATATCCTCGACATTCCGATGGCGCCGCTGACTGCGCAATACCTCGTTTACGTCGAGGCGATGCGCTCGACGCGTCTGGAACTGGCGGCGGAATATCTGCTGATGGCCGCGATGCTGCTGGAGATCAAGTCGCGGATGCTGCTGCCCAAGCCGCCGCGCGAATCGGCGGACGAGGGCGAGGATCCCCGGGCGGAACTGGTGCGCCGCCTGATCGAATACGAACAGATGAAAGCTGCCGCGATTGCGCTCGACGCGCTGCCGCGGATCCAGCGCGAACACGAGTGGGTTGGCGTGCAGGTGGCGGAGCGGATCGCGGAGATCCAGCCCGGCGTCAGCGCGGGCGATCTGCAGCTGGCATGGCTGGCGCTGCTGCGTCATGCCAACGTGACCCGGCATCACAGCGTTACCCGCGATGCGCTGTCGGTGCGCGAGTTCATGTCAGGCATCCTGCGGCGCCTCGCCGACGAAGGTTCGCTGCGCTTCGACCAGCTGTTCGAAGCAGGAGCGCCGGCAGCACAGATGGTGGTGAATTTTCTCGCGGTTCTCGAACTGGCCCGCGAAAACCTGATTGAACTGCTTCAGATCGAAGCTTTTGCGCCGATTTATGTCCGACACGCCCGAACAGCAGTCGCCGAACCCGTCTGATATCAAGCGAATACTGGAAGCGGCGCTGCTGGCTTCGCAGGATGCGCTGACGGCGGGCGAACTGAAGCGGCTGTTCGAGCAGGAACTGGATGCGGGCCTGATCCGGCGTCTGCTGGATGAGCTGCGGGAAGACTGGAGTGGGCGCGGTGTCGAACTGGTGCAGGTTTCATCGGGCTGGCGCTTCCGCACGCGGACCGATGTGCAGCCCTATCTGGACCGGCTGAAGAATGAAAAACCGCCCCGTTATTCCAGGGCGGTGATGGAAACCCTGGCGATCATCGCTTACCGCCAGCCGGTGACGCGCGGTGACATCGAGGACATACGTGGCGTGTCGGTGTCGCCCGGCATCATCAAGGCGCTCGAAGGGCGCGGCTGGATAGACAGCGTGGGATACCGGGAAGTGCCGGGCCGTCCGGCGCTGTATGCCACGACACGACGTTTTCTTGACGATCTGGGCCTGCGCACGCTTGCCGAGCTGCCGCCGCTGGCCGAATTACAGAAGGTGATGGATTTCAATGATGCAAGGTAAGCGCAGGCCTGGTCCCCAGGTCAATGGCAACGTTGCCAATTACAAGTCGCCGGACGCCCGCCCGAAAAAGCGCGGTCCGGTGGTGTTCAGCGAGCCGCAGAAGCTGCACAAGATGCTCGCCGACATGGGCCTCGGTTCGCGCCGCGAGCTGGAGGACTGGATCGTCGCCGGGCGCATCAGCGTCAATGCGCTGCCTGCGCATGTCGGCCAGAGGGTTGGTCCGGAAGACAAGGTGCGCGTCAACGGCAAGCTGATCCACATCCATTTCGCGCCGCGCGCACCGCGCGTGCTGATCTACCACAAGCCGGAAGGCGAAATCGTGTCGCGCGACGACCCGGAAGGCCGTCCGTCGGTGTTCGACAAGCTGCCGCGCATCGGCGGCGGGCGCTGGATCGCGGTCGGCCGGCTCGACTTCAATACGTCCGGTCTGCTGGTGTTCACGACCAGCGGTGAGCTGGCGAACAAGATGATGCACCCGAGCTACGAGCTGGAGCGCCAGTACGCGGTGCGGCTGATCGGCGAGCTGAGTGAGGAGAATGCGCGCAGGCTGCTTGACGGCGTCGAACTCGAGGACGGCATGGCCAAGTTCAATTCGCTGACCGATGGTGGGGGCGAAGGATCGAATCACTGGTATCACGTGACGATCGCGGAAGGGCGCAATCGCGAAGTGCGCCGCATGTTCGAGGCGATCGGTCTGACCGTGAGCCGGCTGACGCGCGTCCGCTACGGCCCGTTCGAGCTGCCACCCCGTCTGCGTCGCGGCCAGTCGGAAGAGCTCAAGCCTGAGGAAGTCGCACGCCTGATGGCGGCAGTGCCGGCCAAGGGCGCTCCCCGCGCCAAGCCGGCCGGTGCGCGTCCGCCGGCAGCCGAAGGTGCGCCGGGTGCCAAGCCGCAGGGCCGTCGTCGCGGTCCGCGCAAGCCGCGCGATGCGGCGGGTGGTGCCCAGCCTGCCGGACCTGCAGCAGCAAAGGGTGCGCAGGGACCGGGGGCTGCGGCGGGTGATGCGCCGGCACGCAAGCGCCGCCGGCGCCGTCCGTCGAACAGGCCGGCCGAGGGCGCCTGACGACATACCATCGTAGCGGGGGCGCCGTCCACCATTCAGGTTGAGGGGGAGGGCGCGCTCTGATACACTCCCGGACTTGTCGCGCTGGCGGTGCCGGCGTTTTTTGATGGGCGGTCAGCCCATTTTTTATTTGTGCGTCCGGAAGTGTATTGCTGGGATGAGTGTTGCAGAACTGATCGAGCACGCGGTAAGCGGGCTTGGCTACGAATTCGTTGATCTTGAAACCTCCCCGAGGGGCCGCCTGCTGCGCGTATTCATTGACGCGCCGTCGGGTATCACCGTGGACGACTGCGTGACGGTGAGCAATCATCTGACGCGGCTGTTCATGGTCGAAAACGTCGATTACGACCGCCTCGAAGTGTCCTCTCCCGGACTTGACCGTCCGCTGCGCAAGGCGGCCGATTTTGTCCGCTTCACCGGACAGGAAGCGCAGTTGCGTACGCGCGTTCCGGTTGGCAATCAGCGCAACTTCACCGGGCGTCTGGCAGGGGTGGCCGACGATCGGCTGACCATGGATATCAAGGGTGTGGCATACGAGTTCGAGCTGTCGCAGATCGAGCGCGCCCGTCTGGTGCCGGACTTTGAACGCAAGCAGGAGTTGAAACGATGAGTCGCGAGATTCTGTTGCTGGTGGATGCACTGGCACGCGAGAAGAACGTGGGCCGCGATGTGGTGTTCGGCGCGCTGGAATCCGCCCTGGCGTCGGCCACCAAGAAGCGCACGCACGACGACGCCGACATCCGCGTCACGATCGATCGCGACAGCGGCGAGTACGAAACCTTCCGCCGCTGGCTGGTCGTGCCCGACGAGCTGGTCGAGAACGACGAATCGCAGATCGGCCTCATCGATGCGCGCGACCAGATTCCGGACATCCAGGTCGACGAATACATCGAAGAGTCGCTCGAATCCATAGACTTCGGCCGCATCGGCGCGCAGGCGGCCAAGCAGGTCATCCTGCAGCGCATCCGCGACGCCGAGCGCGAGCAGATCCTGAGCGACTTCCTGGAGCGCAAGGATCATCTCGTTACCGGCACGATCAAGCGCATCGAGCGCGGCAACGCGATCATCGAGGTCGGCCGTCTGGAAGCGCTGCTGCCGCGCGAACACATCATTGCCCGCGAGAACCTGCGCGTCGGCGACCGCGTCAAGGCGGTGCTGCTGCGCGTGGATCGCCAGGCGCGCGGCCCGCAGATCATTCTGTCGCGTACCGCACCCGAATTCATCATGAAGCTGTTCGAGCTCGAAGTGCCCGAGATCGAGGACGGCCTGATCGAAATCAAGGGCGCCGCGCGCGACCCCGGCATTCGCGCCAAGATCGCGGTCAAGTCGAACGATCCGCGTGTCGATCCGCAGGGTACCTGCATCGGCATGCGCGGTTCGCGCGTGCAGGCGGTCACCAACGAGCTGGGCGGTGAGCGCGTCGACATCATCCTGTGGTCGCCCGATCCGGCACAGTTCGTCATCGGGGCGCTGGCACCGGCCGAAGTGGCAAGCATCGTCGTCGATGAGGACGCGCACAGCATGGATGTCGTCGTCAACGAGGACAACCTGGCGATCGCCATCGGACGCAGCGGCCAGAACGTGCGTCTGGCGTCGGAGCTGACCGGCTGGAAGATCAACCTGATGACGGTGGAGCAGTCCGCCGCCAAGTCCGACGCCGAAAATGCGGCGATCCGGCTGTTGTTCATGTCCAAGCTGGACGTGGACGAGGAAGTCGCCGACATCCTGATCGAAGAAGGCTTCTCGACGCTGGAAGAAGTGGCTTACGTGCCCCTGGCGGAAATGCTGGAAATCGAGGCATTCGACGAAGACACGGTCAACGAGTTGCGCACCCGTGCGCGCAACGTGCTGCTGACCGAAGCCATCGTCGATGAGGAGCAGCTCGAACAGGTCGACGATGACCTGCTCGGGCTCGACGGGATGGACAAGCCGCTGGCTGCACAACTCGCGCGCGCAAATGTGCGCACGCGTGACGATCTGGCGGATCTGGCAGTCGATGAGCTGGTCGAGATTGCCGGCATCGATGCCGCACGCGCGACATCGCTGATTACCACTGCGCGCGCGCACTGGTTTGAATAATTGAGGACGGTATGGCGTTGATGAGTGTTTCCCAATTTGCGACCGAGCTGAAAATGCCGGCTGCCGCGCTGCTTGAGCAGCTCAAGCAGGCCGGTGTGGACAAGAAGAGCGAGAGCGATTCGCTGACCGAGCAGGACAAGACGCGTCTGCTTGACTATTTGCGACGTCAGCACGGAGACACCGCGGGAAAGACCAAGATCACGCTGACCCGTCGCCAGACCAGTGAAATCCGCGCCACCACCGCGTCCGGTCAGGCGCGCACGGTGCAGGTCGAAGTCCGCAAGAAGCGCGTGCTGGTCAAGCGTGATCCGGCCGAGCTGCTGGCAGAAGAAGCTGCACAGGAAGAAACGACGCTGCTGCATGCTGCAGAGGTCGAGGTTCCCGCCCCTGAACCCGTCGTTGAACCGGAGCCGATCGTGGTGCCGGAACCGGTGGTCGAGCTGGCGCCCGAACCCGAGCCGGAACCGGAACCGGAACCCGAGCCCGCCCCTGAGCCGGAACCCGAGCCGGAACCCGTTGCTGCTGCTCCGGTCGAGGCTGCCACTGAAGCTGCGGCGGAGCCGGTCGCGATCCGTCCGTTGTCCGCTCGCGAACGCGAGTCGCTGCAGCACGCAAAGTTGCTGGCGATCCAGGCGAACGAACTGAAGGCCAAGCAGGAACGCGCCGTCGAAATGCGCAAGCAGGCCGAACAGCGGCTTATCAAGGCGCAGGAAGAGATCGAAGCCAAGGCGAAGGCGGAAGAGGAAGCAAAGGCCGCCGCTGCGCAGAAGAGCAGCACGCCGGGTACGCTGCACAAGCCGGCCAAGGTCGAGGACAAGGGCGCTAAGGCCAAGCCGGCCGTAGCTGCCAAGGCCAAGCCGGGAACGGCATGGAAGGATGACGCTGCCAAGCGTCGCCAGATCAAGACACGCGGCGACGCCGGCACGGCTGGCTGGCGTGGCGGTCCGAAGGGCCGCAATCACCGCGACCATGACCATGGCGGCCAGCAGCAGGCGCCGGTCGAAGCCGTTGTGCGCGAGGTACTGGTGCCCGAAACCATTTCGGTTGCCGATCTGGCACACAAGATGGCGATCAAGGCGACCGAACTGATCAAGGTGCTGATGAAGCTTGGCCAGATGGTCACGATCAATCAGGTGCTGGACCAGGAAACCGCGATGATTCTGGTCGAGGAAATGGGCCATGTCGCGAAGCCGGCCAAGCTCGACGACCCGGAAGCCTTCCTCGGCGAGACCAGCGACGAACACATCAACGTCGAGGCGCTGCCGCGTGCGCCGGTCGTGACCGTCATGGGTCACGTCGATCACGGCAAGACCTCGCTGCTCGACTACATTCGCCGTGCCCGTGTGGCCGCCGGCGAAGCGGGCGGCATCACGCAGCACATCGGTGCATATCACGTCGATACGCCGCGCGGCATGATCACCTTCCTCGACACTCCGGGTCACGAGGCCTTTACGGCCATGCGTGCCCGCGGTGCCAAGGCAACCGACCTGGTGATCCTGGTGGTGGCGGCCGATGACGGTGTGATGCCCCAGACTCGTGAAGCGATCCACCACGCGAAGGCGGCCAATGTGCCCATCGTCGTGGCGATCAACAAGATAGACAAGCCAGGCGCCAGCCCGGAGCGCGTGAAGCAGGAACTGGTTGCCGAAGGCGTGGTGCCGGAAGAATACGGCGGCGATTCGCCCTTCATCCCGGTGTCGGCCAAGATGGGTACCGGCATCGACGAACTGCTCGAGAACGTGCTGCTGCAGGCCGAAGTGCTGGATCTGAAGGCACCGAAGGACGCACCCGCGCGTGGTCTCGTCATCGAAGCGCGCCTGGACAAGGGCAAGGGCCCGGTGGCATCGGTGCTGGTGCAGCAGGGCACGCTCAAGCGTGGCGACATCATCCTGTGCGGCCAGGTGTTCGGCCGTGTCCGCGCCATGCTGGACGAAGCCGGCAAGGCCATCAACGAAGCGGGTCCGTCGATTCCGGTCGAAATCCAGGGTCTGTCCGACGTGCCGGCCGCCGGTGACGAAGCGCTGGTGCTGGCGGATGAACGCAAGGCGCGAGAAATCGCACTGTTCCGTCAGGGCAAGTTCCGCGACGTGAAGCTGGCCAAGCAGCAGGCCGCCAAGCTCGAATCGATGTTCGAGCAGATGGGCGAGGGCGAGGTCAAGGTACTGCCGCTGATCATCAAGGCCGACGTCCAGGGCTCGCAGGAAGCGTTGGTGCAGTCGCTGACCAAGCTGTCGACACCGGAAGTGCGGGTGCAGGTCATCCACGCTGCCGTGGGCGGCATTTCGGAAACCGACGTCAATCTGGCGCAGGCGTCGAAGGGCGTCATCATCGGCTTCAATGTGCGTGCCGACGTCGGTGCGCGCAAGCTGGCCGAAACCTTCGGGGTCGACATCCGCTACTACACCATCATCTACGAAGCGGTGGACGAGGTGAAGTCGGCGCTGTCCGGCATGCTGTCGCCGGAAAAGCGCGAGAACGTGCTCGGTACGGTCGAGATTCGCCAGGTGTTCCGCGGCACGAAGATCGGCACGATCGCCGGCTGTATGGTGACTTCCGGTCTGGTCAAGCGTGGCGCCAGTGCGCGCCTGCTGCGCAACAACGTGGTCATCTGGACCGGCGAGCTTGAATCGCTCAAGCGCTTCAAGGATGACGTCAAGGAAGTCAAGGAAAGCTACGAATGCGGCCTGTCGCTGCGCGGATTCAACGAAATCGAAGAAGGCGACCAGCTCGAAGTCTTCGAGATCGAGGAAATCGCACGCAAGCTGGCCTGAGGCAGCGGCACGCAATCGATGAGCGAACGTTATTCCCGTAGTGACCGTGTGGCCGAGGCGATCCGGCGCGAACTTGCGCAGCTGATCGCCACCGAGCTGAAGGACCCGCGTGTCGGCATGATTTCGTTGACCGCGGTGGAGGTCACGCCCGACTACGCGCATGCCAAGGTGTTCTACACGACGCTGGCCGAAGGCGACGCGCTGCAGCACATTCAGGAAGGTCTGGTCCGTGCTTCAGGCTTCCTGCGCCGTGAAATCGGCCGTCGTGTGCGCATCCACACGACGCCTGCGCTGCATTTCGTCCATGACGAGACGCTGGCGCGTGCCGATCATCTTTCCCGCCTGATCGACAAGGCGCTGCATTCCGGCCCCTCCAGCGGCGAGGACTGAGTTGCAGCCCCGTTCGCGCTGGAAGGCCATCAGCGGCGTACTGCTGCTCGACAAACCCCTGGGGCTGAGTTCCAACGACGCACTGCAGAAGGCGCGGCGCCTGTTTCAGGCCGCTCGCGCCGGCCACACCGGAACACTCGACCCGCTTGCCAGCGGCCTGCTGCCGATCTGCTTCGGCGAAGCCACGCGCTTTGCCGGACAGATGCTGGATGCCGACAAGGAATATCTGGCGCGCGTGAAGCTCGGCGTGCGCACGAGTACTGGCGATGCGGAGGGCGAGGTGCTGGAGATGCGGCCGGTTGATGTCGACGCCGGTCAGCTGGAACGCGCGCTGCGGGCACATACCGGTGACATCGAACAGATTCCGCCGATGCATTCCGCCTTGAAGCATCAGGGCAAGCCGCTGTACGAATACGCTCGCGCCGGTGAAACGATAGAACGAGCGGTACGCCATGTACGCATCCGTGAAATCGAACTGCAGGATGTCGCACTGCCCGAGTTCGCGATGCGCGTGCTGTGCAGCAAGGGCACCTACATCCGCACCCTGGCCGAAGATATCGGAGCGATGCTCGGTTGCGGCGCACATCTGACCGGGCTACGACGTACCCGCACCGGACCGCTGCACCTGCAGTCGGCATGCACGCTGGAGCAGCTTGCCGCGCTTGACGAGGACCAGCGCATGGCGCTGCTGCAGCCGGCGGACGTGCTTTTGCAGGACATGCCGGCCCTCGGTGTCGATGCGGATGGCGCCAGACGGCTGATAAACGGCCAGGCGGTGCCGCTGGCAAGGGTTTCAGCCGATTCCGTTCCGTCCGAAGGACAGGTCATGCGGGCCTATGCCGGTACTGATTTTCTCGGTCTGGTCATTGTTCGGGGCGGTGAAGTTCGAGTAAAACGTCTTTTGCCGCAGGAAAGTGGCCAAAACGCTTGAGATTGCTCGGCTCTGGCGTATAATTTTCGGTTTTCCAAACGAGAGAGTTTAGATCGATGGCTATCGTTTCCGCCGACAAAGCCCGCATTGTGGCCGACTTCCAGCGCGCGGCCGGCGATACGGGGTCGCCCGAAGTTCAGGTCGCCCTGCTGACCGCACGCATCAATGACCTGACCGGTCATTTCAAGGAACATGTGAAGGACCACCACTCCCGCCGTGGTCTGCTGAAGATGGTGAGCCAGCGCCGCAAGCTGCTCGACTACCTGAAGCGCACCAACGCAGACAGCTATCGCGGGCTGATCGGGCGTCTCGGTCTGCGCAAGTAATTGCGCCCGCAGGCAATGCCCAGGCCGTTGAAGGCTTGACCCTACACACCGGCGTGAGTCCTTGCGACTCCGCCGGTTTGTTTTTTGGCGGGCGCGCATGCCCGCCGTGAAATGCTCAGAAAGGAATCAACTTGCTCAACGCTACCCGCAAGGAATTCATGCTCGGCACCCAGAAGGTGGTGCTGGAAACCGGCGAGATCGCGCGTCAGGCCGGTGGTGCAGTCATTGTCAATGTCGAGGAGACGGTCGTGCTCGCGACTGTCGTGGCTGCCAAGTCGGCCAAGCCGGGTCAGGACTTCTTCCCGCTCACCGTCGATTACGCAGAAAAGTTCTACGCAGCCGGCCGCATTCCGGGCGGTTTCTTCAAGCGTGAAGGTCGTCCGACCGAGAAGGAAACGCTGACTTCGCGCCTGATCGATCGTCCGATCCGTCCGCTGTTCCCGGAGGGCTTCTACAACGAAGTCCAGGTGATCGTGCAGGTACTGTCGCTGAATCCGGAAGTCGATGCCGACATTCCGGCGCTGATCGGCGCTTCGGCCGCTCTCGCCATCTCCGGCATTCCTTTCAGCGGCCCGATCGGCGCTGCCCGTGTCGGTTATGCCGATGGCCAGTACATCCTGAATCCGACGGCTACGCAGCTCAAGACCAGCCAGCTGAATCTGGTGGTCGCCGGTACCGAAGCGGCCGTGCTGATGGTCGAGTCGGAAGCGATGGAACTGTCGGAAGAGGTCATGCTCGGCGCCGTCGTATTCGGTCACGAACAGATGCAGGTCGCGATCAATGCGATCAATGAACTGGTCGAAGTCGCCGGCAAGCCGGAGTGGGACTGGCAGGCCCCGTCACGTGACGAAGCGCTGTGGAACAGCATCACCGGCATGGCCGAAGCCAAGCTTCAGGATGCCTACCGCATCACGCAGAAGCAGGTCCGCAGCCAGCGCGTGAACGAGATCCGCAACGAAGTGGTTGCGGCACTGACTGCCGATGCCGCTACTGCGCCGGACGTGAACACGATCAAGAACTATTTCTTCGACGTCGAGGCACGTATCGTGCGCAGCCGCATCCTGAATGGCGAGCCGCGCATCGATGGTCGAGACACCCGCACCGTGCGCCCGATCTACATCCGCAACGGCGTACTGCCGCGTACCCATGGCTCCGCCATGTTCACGCGTGGCGAAACCCAGGCTCTGGTGATTGCCACGCTGGGTACCGGCCGTGACGAACAGATCATCGACGCGCTCGGCGGCGAATACCGCGACCGCTTCATGCTCCACTACAACATGCCGCCGTTCGCCACCGGTGAAACCGGTCGCTTCGGCGCACCGAAACGCCGCGAAATCGGCCATGGTCGCCTGGCCAAGCGCGCGCTGATCGCCGTGCTGCCGTCGCCAGAAGAGTTCAGCTACTCGATGCGCGTGGTGTCGGAAATCACCGAATCGAACGGCTCCTCGTCGATGGCTTCCGTCTGTGGTGGCTCGCTCGCCCTGATGGATGCCGGCGTGCCGCTGAAGGCGCACGTCGCCGGTATCGCGATGGGCCTGATCAAGGACGGCAACCGCTTTGCGGTGCTGACCGACATCCTCGGCGACGAAGATCACCTCGGCGACATGGACTTCAAGGTGGCGGGTACCGACAGCGGCATCACCGCGCTGCAGATGGACATCAAGATTCAGGGCATCACGAAGGAAATCATGCAGGTCGCGCTGGCTCAGGCCCACGAGGCACGCAAGCACATCCTCGGCATCATGCAGCAGTCGATGAGCGGCGCACGCGAAGGTGTTTCGAACTACGCCCCGCGTCTGCTGAACATGAAGATCAATCCGGAAAAGATCCGCGACGTGATCGGCAAGGGTGGTGCCGTCATCCGCGCGCTGACTGAAGAAACCGGTGCCACGATCGACATCTCCGATGATGGCAACATCACCATCGCATCGGTGAACGCCGAAGCGGCCGAAGCAGCCAAGCGCCGCATCGAGGCGATCACCGCCGAAGTCGAAGTGGGCAAGGTGTATGACGGTACGGTGCTGCGTCTGCTCGATTTCGGCGCCATCGTCAGCGTGCTGCCCGGCAAGGACGGCCTGCTGCACATTTCGCAGATCGCCAACGAGCGCATCGCGAACGTCGCAGACCATCTGAAGGAAGGCCAGCAGGTTAAGGTCAAGGTTCTGGAGACCGACGAGAAGGGTCGTATCCGCCTGTCGATGAAGGCACTGCTGGCAGGTGCTGAGTCGAGCGAACAGCAAGGCTGATGCGGTGCGGGGCGTGACGGATATTTCTTCATCCGCAGGCCCCGCAGCCATTGACCGGAGCGGTTCTGGCCGGTAATATCTTGGCCTCTCGGGGTGTAGCGCAGCCCGGTAGCGCGCTTGCTTTGGGAGCAAGATGTCGGGGGTTCGAATCCCTCCACCCCGACCAGATGATCGGTCCGCAACGTCGTAACTTAGTACCTGCCCGTAGCTCAACTGGATAGAGCAACGGCCTTCTAAGCCGTAGGTTGCGGGTTCGATTCCTGCCGGGCAGGCCACGAATGTCGTGATGGGCCTGAGAGTTTCAAGCGATTGTCGTTCGACAGTCGTTCCAGTGGTGGCTGTAGCTCAGTTGGTAGAGTCCCGGATTGTGATTCCGGTTGTCGTGGGTTCGAGTCCCATCAGCCACCCCAAAAATTACGGCAGATTACGAGGCCTTCGGCCCTCGATCCGTTTGCCTGAATTCATATGCAGATGCGATGCAGACACCGGAGATCGGTCGCGGGTGTGGCCGTGTCGGTACCCGGATACTCATGTTGGTTCTGTTCGCGCGGACGTAATTCGCTCGCGTTCGGACATGTCTGGACGAACCGGTTGTCATCCGGTCCTCCTGGCTTTCCTTCGATTCATTGGGTAAGCCGGCGCATGATCAGTCCGTTCAATGAAAATTCCCGAAGCTGCGTAAATCCCATTTCATGAAAACGAATGATGAAGCGAGCGTATTGATCGTCGGTTGTGCACCGCATCTGATGCTGGCTGCATCCAGAGTCTTTTCCCAGGCGAAACTGACCTTCGATTGCGTAAGTACAAAGCGCACTTTGAAAGGGCACCGGTTCGCCAGGAATTTTCGTCAATGCAGCAGGAGCGATCTGGTCGGCAATGCACTGTCGGCCGTCAAGGAGAATTCATATAAAACGGTAGTTCTGAGCGACGACAGAACGATCAACCTGGTTCTGGATTCGAATCTGGGGGACGAGGACAAGTTGCTTCTTCTTCCGGTGGTGACCATCGGGAATTTCGCTCACCTGTCATCCAAAATCGGGCTTTCCATTATTTTTGAACAGTACGGGATTCAATCTCCGGATTTTTCCGTCGTCGAAAAAATAGGACAACTGTCGGACGCAGTCTCGAAGATGGGGTTTCCGCTGATAATCAAGGGGGATCGATCCGGCGGCGGCAAACAGACCGTGGATATCCTGAATGAATCAGATTTGAGCAGGGTTGTTGCCGGCTTTGATTTTTTCCCTGCAATCCTGCAGCGGAAGGTGGTCGGAGAGCTGATCGGAATCGAGGCGTTCTATCAGGACTGCGAGTTGATCAGCTTCAGCTATTCAGAGGTCCTGGAAACGACCGAAAACGAATTTTCCCCTTCGGTTCTTCGGCATTACCATCAAACTGGCTCGATCGATCCGTCTGTGCTGCGCGAGCTTCAGGATATCGGGCGGGCACTGGGTGCCGATGGATTTGCCAATATCAGCTGCATTCGCACCGAACGGAATGAACGTTATTACTTCGAGGCGGACATGAGACCCACCGCATGGGTCGCGCACTCCAGCTACTTTGGCGATGATCTCGCATTGAAAATAAGAAGTTGCTTGACGGACGGTACCCGCCAGGAGTACCTGACCACATTTGACGGACGCTATCCGGCGACCTTAGACCTGCCGCTCTTCATCAGGATGAAAGCCTGGGAGATACTGATCAACAGGTATTCGGTGTGGAAGTACATGTATTTCGATTCCGCCGTCGCCAGAATATTCCTGCGGAACATAGGGAACACCATGTCCGGTTTGCTCTCCCTTTCACTGGTCAGAAGATCGGTGCGAAATGTCGTCAAATCGTTGGCTGCCGCAGCAAAATAGCTTCATGCCCGTTGCATGTCCCGGGGGTTCGAAGCAGATCCCGTAGCTCGCTTCCGTGTTGATGCTCGGAAGCGGGCGCCGCGCCTGTACCTGATTGCATCCCGGTATTCAGATCAGTCCCTGTCCCTGTCCCAGTCCCTGTGCCGGCGATGTTCGCGACGCGGCTCGTAATATCCATACGGCGCCGCCTGGTAATACGGGTAGGGAACCGGGCGCACGATCTCGATTCGCGGCTGATAAGAGGCAGGCGGGTAATAAGGATAGGGCGCCGGGCGCACGACTTCGACCCGCGGCCCTGTGTATGCCATCTGTGGCGGAACGACGGTGCAGCCCGCCATTGTTGCCAGGGCAGTCAGAAGCAGAGCGCTCTTCAACAGCTTTGTCATGTTCGTCATTGGTGTCATGGTGATCCGTTAACGCAATGACTCCGTCCGTCAGCGACCCTGTTCTGTAATCAACTGTATCGAATGCAATAAGCGGTCTTTCTGTGCCGGTGCATCGGCGTGTCAGCGAAACGCGAGCGATTCAGCGACAGACCGTTGCCGTGGGCTTGCCGACCCAGGGTGCAGATACACATGGCTACCGGGGGCGGTCACCCTGCAATGATTGATCTGCGTCAGGAAGTTTCCAGGCCTTGCTGGCCCTCGACGGTGCGATAGCCATACTGCAGATGAGCAGTATCAAGAAGGCACGAATCCCGTGTCGCCCGCAACGGAATGATCAGGGCTAGCATCTTTGCTGTCCGGGCCTCGAATCTTCCATCCAGATAGAGGATCGTCAAAAAATGGTTTTGACAAGATTCGTTCTTGCAATCGGTGCGTGTTCCTCCATTTTTCTGGGCTTGATACAGGACGCCAACAGCGCGTCGTCGCCTTACTGGCTCTATGACGGCACGTCTTACGCCAAGGTCGTCTGGAAGGACGGAAGTTCGACCGAGGATCCGAAGACCTACTTCTCGTATTCACCGCCATCGGGGGCGCTCGCCGCCGTCATGATGGCCTTCGGTGACGCGCAATCGCGGGATGGGGAGGTATTCGCAGAATCGATCTCCAACGGTCAGGCCGGCGAGCGGTTCACGATGGGTTCGGCAAGGGCGAACAACACCTTGTATGGCTTTGATCCAGGCAACTACCGGATCAGCTTCAGCTATGAAGTCGGGCCGCAGAGTACCGGGCTGGCAGCAGCCAATTCCGAAATCGGCTTCGAAACGTCCTCGTTCAACTACAGCCAGAACACCGAAGGCTCAGGAAGCTTTTCGTCGATTGCCTATCTGGAAACGTGGATCAGCTTTTACGCGTTCAGCGGCACCTCGGCGGTCGATGGCTCCGCGTCGACGAAGGCGCGTCTGTTTGCTATCAGCGTCACCCCGGTGCCCGAGCCCGAAACCCCTTGGCTATACGGTTCGGGGCTTGCCATCCTCGCACTTGTGGGCAGAAGGAATCGGCAAAGCGGCGGCCAGGGCGCCGATTGAGAGAATTGTTTCCACAGGCTCACCGGTCGGTGGAGATGAGGTGTTTTCCTCCGTGCGGTTCAGGCTGTATTCAAAAAAAGGAGTGCTCATCGATGAATGCCTTTCGCGGACGAACCACGCTGGCGGTCAAGGCGCTTGGCGCTGTTTCGCTGGCGGTGCTGGGCTACACGCCGCCGGCCTTCGCTGATTCGGTGCAGGTCAGCTGCGCCTATTCGTTCGGCAATACGATCACCAGCGATGATCGGTATGCAGAGCACAGCATGTCGGTCAGCTGTGCGAACGCGCAGTTCGGCACATTGACCAGCAGTGCCTATGTCGACGGTACGAAGCTCGGTGCCTATGTCGGCATGGACTGGAACACCCTACCGCCAGCGCATGCGCCGGACGAATATGTCGCCACGGCAAAGGCCTATCTGATCGATACGCTGAGCGTGCCGGGAGAGGGAGTGGGAACGATGACCATCGCGTTTCCGGTCCATGGCATCAGCGCCGAGTCGAACGACTTCAACCTGCTGACGCTGGTGAGCGTCCAGACGGGCTCGGAGAGCGGTCCGTATGACTACTGGGGCAAGTACTACGAAAGCGAAACACTGGCGACTTTCGACGAGCAGAACGACATCACGCTGTCGATACCGCTCGGCCAGAAGTTTCCGATCTTTGCGCAGATCGTGATCTGGGGCGGCAACGAGCGCGTCATCAGTTCCTACCGGGATGCCTACGCCGACTTCCTTCAGACGGCCGAAATTTCGGTAACGCGGCTGCAGGACGCCACCGGCGCGGACATTCCGCTGGCCACCCTGACGGCCGACAGCGCACGCCGGTTCGCTGCCGTCACGCCCGTGCCGGAACCCGGGGCGCTGTGGATGTGGGCGGCCGGGCTGGCCGGACTATTGTTGCGGCGCCGGTGCCGCGTTGATCGAACCTGAGCCGATCCTGATGGCTTGAGGGCGAGCCCTCGGGGCGCGGTGTCTGCTGACGCCGCTGCCCCAGGCTGCGGAACGAAGACTCAGCTGGCTTGTTGGCCGCCCAGCGCCTCGATCAGGTGATCGACGAGGCGGCCCAGTTCGCCCGTCATCAACGCGAAATCGGTGTCGAAGCGTTCCGCCTCGTCGCCGCTGCCGTCCTGCGTTTCGGTCAGCACGTCGAGCGGTGCGACGCGCTTGATGGCGAGGCTCTCGGTCAGCGTGAAGGACACGCGGTCAGTCCAGGTCATCGCCAGCCGCGTGCATTGCTTGCCGGCCTCGATATGGCGGCGCAGGTCGGCTGCATCGAGCGCGTGGCGCACATAGCGCACCGTGGCCTTGCTCTCGGTGGTCGAGCGCAGTTCGGTGTCCTGATCCACGCTGATGCCTGACGGTGCTTCGTCCGACGCCAGCCACGAGGTCATCGCCCCAACCGGCGACTGCGCAGTCTGAAGCGGGCGGGCGCCGAGGTTCTCGACGCATTCATTGAGCAGCTGCATCACTTCGTCGCCCTTGGCGCTGGCGGCGGCATCGACCACGATGCGGCCGCGCACCGGATCGATCCACACCTGGGTGTCGCGCCAGATCGCGAACGCGCGCGGCAGCAGCTCGTTGGTGATCGCGTCCTTGAGCTCGCGCATTTCCTTGCGCCCGGGCTTGTAGCCCTGCTTCTCCTCGATTTCCTGCGCGCGCGCCCTGGCGACCTGGTTGATGACCGAGGCCGGCAGCAGCTTCTTTTCGGTGCGCAGCGTGATCAGGATCTGGCCGCCGACCGCGTGCGCCAGCGTGCCGTCGGCGCGCGGCGGAATCCATCCCATGCGCTGCATCTCGATGCTGCTGCCCGGCTGGAAGGCTTTGCCGGCGAGTTTTTCATCGAGCTGTTCGGGCGCCAGGGTGAACGGAGCGGCGAGACGGTAGATCTGGAGGTTCTTGAACCACATGGCGTCGGAAAAAAGTAGCGGAGTCTACACGAGCCGCTGCCGCTATCGTGTCGGACAAACGCGTGTCAGGATCGACGGCGACGCACCATTGCATGCAAACTAGAGGGCTGTCCACGCGGCTGCCTTGCCGCGCCGCGCAATCTGCCAATCCATTCAGAGTCCGATGAGCAAACCCAGCAGCTACAACGCGTCCGAGATCCAGGTGCTCGAGGGCATCGCGCCGATCCAGAAGCGGCCCGACATGTATACACGGACGGAAAGTCCGAACCACATCATCCAGGAAATGATCGACAACGCCTGCGACGAAGCGCAGGGCGGTTTTGCCGACCAGCTGCAGGTGGTGATGCACGCCGACGGTTCGGTGTCGGTCGAGGACAACGGACGTGGCATTCCGGTCGACATCCATCCCACCAAGGGTGTGCCGGCGATCGAAGTCATCTTTACCATCCCGCATTCGGGTGGCAAGTTCGAAGGCAAGGCCTACAAGATCGCCGGCGGCCTGCACGGTGTCGGCGTGACCGTCACCAATGCGCTGTCGACCCGACTCGACGCCACGGTCAAGCGCGGCGGGCGTGAGTACGCGATCCGCTTCGACCACGGCATCTCGCAGGGGCTGACCGAAGTCGGCGCCTGCCCGAAGTCGCACACCGGCACGCGCGTGCGCGCCTGGCCGGATGCCCGCTACTTCGGCAGCGCGAAGATACGTCGTGCCGACATCGAACACCTGCTGCGTGCGCGCAGCGCCATGCTGCCCGGCGTGCGCATCCACTTCACCGACGAGGAAAGCGGCGACACGCGAGAGTGGCACTACACCAACGGCCTCGAAGGCTATCTGCGCGAACAGCTGGAGCCGGCGACCGGCGACGCGAAGCACGAACTGTTCTGCGGTTCGCGCAGCGCCATTCCGGGCTACGACGAAGGTGAGGGTGCCGAATGGGTGATCGGCTTCGTCGAAGGCGCGTCGGTGCGCGAATCCTTCGTGAACCTGATCCCGACACCGGGCGGCGGCATGCACGAGTCGGGCATGCGGCAGGCACTGTTCGAATCGGTGAAGGACTACGCGACGCACCACGGTCTGATGCCGGCCAAGCTTGCGCTGCAGTCGGAAGACGTGTCGCATCACGCGAGCTATGTGCTCAGCGCGCGGGTGCTGGAACCGCGCTTCCAGGGGCAGACCAAGGACAAGCTCAACAACCGCGAGGCGGTCAAGCTGGTGTATGAGTCGATCAAGGACACGCTGGACCGCTGGCTCAACGATCACAGCGCCGAGGCGCAGCGCATCGCCGGGCTGGCCATACGCAGCGCACAGAGCCGCGCTCGGGCCGGCAAGGTGGTGGAAAAGCGGGCCGGCTCCGGCGTCACGCTGCTGCCGGGCAAGCTGACCGACGCTACCGGCAATTCGCCGGAGCAGAACGAGATTTTCCTGGTTGAGGGCGATTCGGCCGGCGGCAGCGCCAAGCAGGCGCGCGACCGGCAGTTCCAGGCGGTGCTGCCGCTGCGCGGCAAGGTGCTCAACACCTTCGAGATCGACGCCTCGGAAATCTTCGCCAACAACGAGGTGCACGACATCGCGGTGGCGCTGGGCATCGATCCTCACAAGCCGGACGCGCCCGATACCGTACTCGACGGCCTGCGCTATCACAAGGTGATCATCCTGTCGGACGCCGACGTCGATGGCGCGCACATCCAGACGCTGCAGCTCACGCTGTTCCTGCGCCACTTCCCGCGGCTGATCGCGCGCGGCCACATCTACATCGGCCAGCCGCCGCTGTACTGCATCAAGATCGCGCCGACCAAGACACGCCCGGCCCGTCGGCTCTATGCGCTGGACGAAGCCGAGCGCGACAGCATGCTCGATGGCCTGATCGCCGACGGCATCAGCGAAAGCGCGCTGACCGTGAGCCGCTTCAAGGGCCTGGGCGAGATGAATCCGGACGAACTGAAGGAAACCGCGATGAATCCGGAAACGCGCCGGCTCATCCGCATCACGCCGGGCGCCGATCCGGACGTGGTGATGAACACCTTCACCATGCTGATGGGCAAGAAGGAGGCCGAACGCCGCCGCCGCTGGATGGAACTGGAAGGCGACAAGGTCGTGCCCGACGCGTGACCCCCTGCAGGGGCCGCGAACGTCATTGAAGAAATCTGTCTGGAGTACCTGAGTTTTGAGCGAAAGCCTGTTCGAACCTGAAATCGACGACGTGCCGATCGACGCGCACGCGTCGCAGGCCTATCTGACCTACGCCATGAGCGTGGTCACCTCGCGCGCGCTGCCTGGGCTGGAAGACGGCATGAAGCCGGTGCAGCGGCGCATCCTGTTCTCGATGGACGCCTTCGCGCGGCCCGACGCCGCGCACAAGAAGTCGGCGCGCGTGGTCGGCGACGTGATCGGCAAGTACCACCCGCACGGCGATTCGTCGGTGTATGAGGCCATGGTGCGGCTGGCCCAGCCGTTCACGCTGCGCTATCCGCTGATCGACGGGCAGGGCAATTTCGGCTCGATGGACGGCGACAATGCCGCAGCGATGCGCTACACCGAGTGCCGGCTGACGCCTTTCGCGCGCCATGTGCTGCTGTCGGAAATCAACGCTGGCGTGATCGAATTCCAGCCGAACTACGACGGCACGCAGCAGGAACCCTCGCTGCTGCCGGCGCGGCTGCCGGTGGTGCTGGCCAATGGCGCTTCAGGTATCGCGGTTGGCATGGCGTGCGAAATCCCGTCGCACAACCTGCGCGAGATCGGTGCCGCGGTGTGCCGCCTGCTCGACGATCCGGGCTGTCCGGACGAGGACGTGCTCGACTGCTTCCTCGGGCCTGACTTTCCCAATGGTGCGACGCTGATTTCGTCGCGCGAAGCCATCGTCGCAGCCTACCGCGAAGGGCGTGGTTCGTTCCGCCTGCGTGCCAACCACGAGGTCGAGGCGCTCGCGCGCGGCCAGTGGCAGGTGGTGGTGACTGCGCTGCCGCCGGGCGTCAGCACCGGTGCAGTGATGAGCCGCATCGACGATCTGGCCAACCCGAAGCCCAAGGGCGACAAGAAGAAGATCAGCGACGAACAGGCGCGCACGCGCACGCTGGCCACCTCGCTGATCGATTCGGTGCGCGACGAATCCGACGCGCGCCATCCGGTGCGTCTGGTGATCGAACCGAAGTCGCGTGCGGTGAGCCAGGAGGACCTGCTGGCTTTCCTGTTCGCCTATACCGACCTCGAGTGCAACAGCAGCCTGAACCTGACGCTGCTCGATACCTCGCGCCGGCCGGTGCAGATCGGCATCGCACCACTGCTGCGCGAATGGTGCAGCTACCGCATGGCGGCGGTGTCGCGCCGGATCGCGGCACGCATCGCCGACATCGACGCGCGCATGCATATCCTGGACGGCCGGCTGGCCATCCTGCTCGACATCGACCGCGCGATCGCCATCATCCGCGTGGCCGACGATCCGAAGGGCGACCTGATGGCCGCGTTCGGCATCACCGAGCGTCAGGCCGACGACGTGCTGGACATCCGGCTGCGCCAGATCGCCAAGCTGGAAGCGATCAAGCTGCAGGGCGAGCGCGACACGCTGGACGCCGAGCGCACCGGCCTGCTGGCCGTGCTGGGCAGCGACGGCGCGCTGCGCGCCTTCGTGCGTGCCGAAGTGGCGGCCGACGTCGAGCGCTTCGGCGACGAGCGTCGCACGCTGATCAACCCCGACGCCCAGGCCACGCGCGCACGCGAAGCGCCGCAGGTGGACGAGGCGGTCACCGTCGTCGTGTCGCGCGGCGGTTTCGGCCGGTTGCGTGCCGGACATGACGTCGACGAAGCCGCGCTGACCTGGAAGGCGGGCGATGGTCCGCTCGCGGTGCTGAAGTGTCGCACCGTGTGGCCGGTCATCCTGCTCGATGCGGATGGGCGCAGCTACACGATCAGGCCGACCGACCTGCCCAGCGGCAAGGGCGATGGCGTGCCGGTGTCCTCGCTCGCCGATCTGGCCGGCAAGAAGCTGGTCGCCGTGCTGACCGGCGAACCCGGCAGTCGCTATCTGGTCGCCTCTGACGGTGGTTACGGTTTCGTCTGCGCCATTGAGGACATGGTGAGCCGCAACCGCGCCGGCAAGGCTTTCCTGAACACCGACGGCACGCAGGCACTGCCGCCGCTGGCGATCCAGGCAACCGACCGCTGGGTGGTCGCGCTCGCCGGCGACCGTCTGCTGGCGTTCCCGCTCGAAGAGATGAAGACGCTGTCCGGTGGCAAGGGCGTCAAGATCATGACGCTGCCCGAGGGCGAAACGCTGCAGATGCTGGAACTGTTCCGCGGCCGTCTGGCGCTGACCGTACCCGGCTCGCGCGGACGCCCGAAGACGCTGAACATCGACGAGACGGCGCTGATGGCCTGGCGCGGCGTGCGTGCCACCAAGGGCAGGAAGGTCGATGGCTGATCAGGCCTGAATCTACGTCACGCGCCTATCCAGGCGCGGATCGCGAGCATGGCTCGCTCCTACGGGGGCCGTGCGGCGGTTTTGCAGGAGCGCCCCATGGTCGCGATGTGGTCCTGGGCGGCGGCTGACGCGGATTTGGCGTGAGGGATCGCGAGCATGGCTCGCTCCTACGGGGGCCGTGCGGCGGTTTTGCAGGAGCGCCCCATGGTCGCGATGTGGTCCTGGGGCGGCGGCTGATGCGGATTTGGCGTGAGTAATCGCGAGCATGGGTCGCTCCTACGGGGGCCGTGCGGCGGTTTCTGTAGGAGCGACCCATGGTCGCGATGCTGTCGTGGGGCAGTGGCCGGTCAGGTGATGCGGTCTGTCAGAAGGACTCGTCCGGACGCAGGTAGCGCCATTTGCCGACCGGCAGGTCGGCCAGCGGCACGCGGCCGATGCGCACGCGCTTGAGCGCGACGACTTCCAGGCCGACGGCTTCGCACATGCGGCGGATCTGCCGCTTCTTGCCTTCGCGCAGCACGAAGCGCAGCTGTTCCTCGTTCTGCCAGCTCACCTTGGCCGGCTTCAGAGGTTGGCCGTCGAGCTCGAGGCCGTGGTTCAGCAGTGCCATTGATGCGGCCGGAAAGGTTTCCGACAGCGGGCCGTCGCCGAAGGACTTCGTGGCGCGCACGCGCACCAGATATTCCTTCTCGATGGTCGAGTCCTCGCCGATCAGCACGCGCGCAACCCGCCCGTCCTGTGTCAGCACCAGCAGTCCGTGCGAGTCGATGTCCAGCCGGCCGGCCGGCGCGAGTCCGCGCAGGTGGTTGCGGTTGAAGCGCTGGCCCGACTTGTCGCCGATCCACTGGTTTTCCGGTACGAACAGCACGCTGGCCGGCTCGTGGCCGTCTTCGGCCTGACCGCTGACGAAGCCGACCGGCTTGTGCATCAGCACGGTCACGCGCAGCGCCTGATCGGCTCGCGCTTCCTTGTTCACCTCGACCTTCTGGTGCGACAGCACGCGCTGGCCGAGCACCGCGACTTCACCATCGACGGTGACCCAGCCGCGCACGATCCAGTCATCGGCTTCGCGTCGCGACGCGGCGCCACGGTCGGCGAGGTAGCGCGACACGCGGATGCCGTCCTTCGAATTGTCGTCGTCCGCGCTCGGCTTGACCGCCTTCACGCGACCCAGCTTGTCGGTGTCTCGTTCTTCCCAGGCCTTGGCCGGGCGCAGCGGTGCGGCCGCCGGTTTGGCTGTGCGCGGCGTCCACTCTCGCGGCTTGGTGCCGTCGCCGGCCGGTGCTCGCGGCGAGCGCTCGCCGAAGTCCTTGCGCGGCGGGCGTTCGCCCGATTCGGCGCGGGGAGGGCGCGGTGTCCATTCGCGGCGTGGTGCATCGCCGGCTGCCGGCGCGCGGGCCGGGCGGTCGCCGCGCGGAGCACGGTCGCCGAAATCCTTGCGCGGCGGGCGTTCGCCCGATTCTGGGCGGGGCGGACGTGGTGTCCATTCGCGGCGCGGTGCGTCGCCGGCCGCCGGTGCGCGGGCGGGACGGTCGCCGCGCGGAGCGCGGTCGCCGAAGTCCTTGCGCGGCGGGCGTTCGCCCGACTCGGGACGGGGCGGACGCGGTGTCCATTCACGGCGCGGTGCGTCGCCGCCAGCCGGTGCGCGGGCCGGACGGTCGCCGCGCGGAGCGCGGTCGCCGAAGTCCTTGCGCGGCGGGCGTTCGCCCGACTCGGGACGGGGCGGACGCGGTGTCCATTCACGGCGCGGTGCGTCGCCGCCAGCCGGTGCGCGGGCAGGGCGGTCGCCGCGCGGAGCACGGTCGCCGAAATCCTTGCGCGGCGGGCGTTCGCCCGATTCGGGGCGGGGCGGACGTGCATCACGGTCCTGACGGGGCTTCCATTCGCCGCGCGGTGCGCTGCCTTCGGCGCGCGGTGCGCGTGCCGGCCTTTCGTCGCCGTCCCGGCGGGGCGGGCGGGAACGGTTGTCGGCATCGGGGCGCGCGGCGCGCGGCTTGCGCGGGGCGCCGTCACGGTCAGGCGTGCCGGCCGATGGAGCGACCTGGGCAGTATTGCGGCTCAGTGTGCGGGACTTTGCGGTGCTGTTGCGCACCGGCTTGCGGGCGGGATCGCGGTCGGGGGAACGCGAATCGCCGGATTTGCTTGGTAAACCCAATTTCGGACGGGTGGTCATCGGTCTGTCAACAATCTGTGGACCGCACAGCATAGCGGGGTCTTGAAATGCCGGGGGGAAGTCTCCATCTGCAGGCGCGGGCGTCAAATCCAAATTCAACCGGCCCACGTTGTCATTTCACTACACGGAGTAGTCATGTCGGAAACCGCCACCGCCGCTCAGACCATGAATTTCCAGGCCGAGGTGAAGCAGCTGCTGCACCTGATGATCCACTCGCTGTACAGCAATCGCGACATCTTCCTGCGCGAGCTGGTCAGCAATGCGTCGGACGCCTGCGACAAGCTGCGCTTTGAAGCCATCGCCGACCCGGCGCTGCTTGAATCGGATTCGGACCTGAAGATCCGCGTCGCCTACGACACGGACGCACGCACCATCACCATCACCGACAACGGCATCGGCATGTCGCGTGAAGAAGCCATCTCGCACCTCGGCACCATCGCGCGCAGCGGTACCAAGGAATTCTTCTCCAGCCTGACCGGCGACCAGAAGAAGGACGCCAACCTGATCGGACAGTTCGGCGTCGGCTTCTACTCGGCCTTCATCGTGGCCGACACGGTTACGGTCACGACGCGCCGTGCCGGTCTGCCTGCCAGTGCCGGCGTGCGCTGGTCCTGTTCGATGACCGGCGATGCTGCCGGCGAGTACACGGTCGAACCGGTCGAACGCGAGGCGCGCGGCACCGAAATCGTGCTGCACCTGCGCGAGGACCAGGACGAACTGCTGAACGACTACAAGCTGCGTACCATCATCCGCGCCTATTCGGATCACATCCTGCAGCCGGTGGTCATGAAGAAGCAGGAGTGGAAGGACGGCGTGCAGATCGCCACCGATGAGGACGAAACGGTCAATCAGGCGAATGCGCTGTGGACCCGCTCGAAGTCCGACATCTCCGACGAGCAGTACCAGGAGTTCTACAAGCACATCAGCCACGATTTCCAGGAGCCGCTGGCGTGGACCCACGCACGGGTCGAAGGTCGTCACGAATACACACAGCTGCTGTACGTGCCGTCGCATGCCCCGTTCGACATGTGGGACCGCAAGGCCAAGCACGGCCTGAAGCTGTACGTGCGCCGCGTGTTCATCATGGACGACGCGGAAAAGCTGCTGCCGGCCTATCTGCGCTTCGTGCGCGGCGTGGTCGATTCGGCCGATCTGCCGCTGAACGTGTCGCGCGAGCTGCTGCAGGAAGGTCGCGACATCGACACCATCCGCTCCGGCTGCACCAAGAAGGTGTTGTCGGTGCTCGAGGATCTGGCCGAGAACGACAAGGACAAGTACGCCGCCTTCTGGAAGGAATTCGGCAACGTGTTCAAGGAAGGCATCGGCGAGGATTCGGCCAATCGCGAAAGGATCGCGAAGCTGATGCGCTTCGCCTCGACCCATCTGGACACCGAGGAACAGTCGGTGTCGCTGGCCGACTACCTGTCGCGCATGAAGGACGGCCAGAGCAAGATCTATTACGTCACCGCCGAATCGTTCAAGGCTGCCAAGAACAGCCCGCACCTGGAAGTCTTCCGCAAGAAGGGCATCGAAGTGCTGCTGATGACCGAGCGTGTCGACGAGTGGGTGGTCGGCAACCTGCCGGAATTCGAAGGCCGTGCGCTGGTGTCGGTTGCCAAGGGCGGGCTGGATCTGGGGGCGCTTGAGGATGCCGCCGAGAAGGAAGCGCTGGAACGCGATGCCGGCGAATTCAAGCCGCTGGCCGAACGCCTGCAGGCGTCGCTGACCGAGCGGGTGAAGGAAGTGCGCATCACGCACCGCCTGACCGAATCGCCGGCCTGCCTGGTGTCGGACGAGTTCGACATCGGCGGCAATCTGGCGCGCATCCTGAAGTCGGCCGGTCAGGAAGCACCGATCTCCAAGCCCATCCTGGAAATCAATCCGCAGCATCCGGTGGTGCAGCGCCTGCGCACCGAAGACGCGCACTTCGACGACTGGGCCGCGGTGCTGTTCGACCAGGCTCTGCTGGCCGAGGGCGGCGCGCTGGAAGATCCGGCCAGCTTCGTGCGCCGCATGAACCAGCTGATGCTGGCGATGAGCGGACAGGCGCCGGCAGTCTGAGCGCCGGCCGTTGATCGCGGCGCAGTCGCGGATCGGCGGTCGGCATGGATTCGGCGTGGGAAATCGCGAGCGTGGCTCGCTCCTGCAGGTGGTGGCGTCGCGGTGTTTGCCGTTACGCGCGGTGAGGCCGCAGCTTCTGTAGGAGCGACCCATGGTCGCGATCAAGTCGTTGATCGGCGGTCGGCGCGGATTCGGCGTGGGGAAGCGCGAGCATGGCTCGCTCCTGCATACGAGGCGGCGTCCCTGTTCTGTAGGAGCGAGCCATGCTCGCGATGCGGTCGTCAGCGCAGATTCGGCGCGACGCTTTGGCCTGCATGGCAACGGCACATCTGACCGCCTGCTCAGCTGCGGTCCCAGTTGCGTTCGACGGCAAACTTGATCAGCCCGGCCGAGCCTGACAGGTCGAACTTGCGCTTGATGTTGATGCGGTGCGATTCGACGGTCCGGACCGACAGATCGAGTCTGGCTGCGATTTCCTTGTTGCCCAGACCATTGGCGATCAGGTCGAGCACATCGCGCTCGCGCTGCGTCAATACCGGCTCGGGCAGGCTGGCGTTAACCAGCGCATCTGCCACGCGGGCGCTGAAGTAGCGCTGGCCGGCGATGACGACGTCCACTGCCGCGATGATTTCGGCCGAAGGACTGTCCTTCAGCACATAGCCGCGCGCGCCGGCGCGGAAGGACTCGACCACGTACTGGGGTTCGTCGTGCATGGTCAGCATGATGATCTTCAGCCCGGGCTGGTCCTGCAGCAGCCGGCGCGTCAGTTCGATGCCGTGCACGTCGCGCATCGAGATGTCCATCAGCACGCAGTCCGGATTGCCGGCACGAATGACAGCCTGCGCCTCGGCAGCCGAGCCTGCCTCGGCGACCACCTCGAAGCGGGCGACGGTTTCCAGCCGCGCGCGCAGGCCGTCGCGGACCAGCGGGTGGTCATCGACGAGGATCAGGCGGGCGGGTACGGTCACGCGGATTCCTGATTGGGCAGGCGGGCAGTCAGCAGTGTGCCTTGCACGCCGGAATCCAGGGTGAACCGGCCGCCCAGTGTTTCGATGCGCTCGCGCATGCTGGACAGGCCGAGCCCGCGATCCGGGGCGGCGGCGATCGCATCGGGGTCGAAGCCGTGGCCGTCGTCGCGCACCGAAAGATGCAGCCCGCCAGCATTCTGGTTCAGTGTGACGCTAACCGTACTCGCGCCGGCGTGGCGCTCAATGTTGTTCAGCGATTCCTGCACCACGCGGAACAGCGCTGTCCCGGCATCGCCGTCGGCACTGATATCGCCGTCCGGGGCAAATTCCACCCGGATGCCGGTGCGCCGCGAAAATTCGCCGAGCACCTGCGACAGCGCCGGCACAAGGCCAAGCGTGTCGAGTGCGGTTGGGCGCAGTCCGTGCGAGATGCGCCGCACGTCGCCCAGCACCTCGTTGACGCCGGCCAGCCCGCGCGCGAGCGCCTGATCGGCACCACGCCGATGTTCTCCCGGCGGGGCAGGGACGTCTTCCGTCCGCTGCTGCAGTCGTTCCTGGGCGGATTCCAGCAGGAATTTGACCGACACCAGGCTCTGGCTTACGCCGTCGTGCAGCTCGCGTGCCACGCGCGCCCGTTCGCTTTCCTGCGAACGTACGACCTGGCGTGCCAGTTCGCGCATCTTCAGCATGGCGTCGCGGCGGTCGGACACGTTCAGTGCCAGCCCTGCCAGCGCGACGAGCACGGTGGCGATCACCGCGATGCCCGCGATCACGGCCAGCGTGTTGCGGATGGCGATCGCGGCCTGGCGGTCCATGCGCTCGCGCGCCGCCTCGATGTCGTCGAGATAGAGCCCGGTGCCGATCATCCAGCCCCAGCGGGACACCGGTGCGACGTAGCCGAGCTTGCGTTCCAGCTGGCCGGTCGACGGCCGCTGCCACACGAATTCGACGAAACCGCCACCTTCGCGCGCCCGTGCGATCAGGTTCTGTATGGTCAGCCGGCCCTGCGGGTCGCGCAGCGACCACAGATCCTTGCCGACCAAGTCCGGCTGGCGCGGATGCATGAGGTTGCGGCCTTCGAGGTCATAGACGAAGAAGTAGCCATCCGTGCCGAATTCGAGCCGCTGCAGGATCTGCAAGGCCTGCGAACGGGCGGCTGCATCGTCGCGGTCTGTCAGGTGAGCGATGCTGCCCTGCGCCAGATCGACATAGTGCTGCAGCTCGTTGCGCCGGGCGTCCATCAGCGCCGGTTCGATGACAGCGAGTTCGGCTTCGGTCAGCGCCTGAGATTGCAACCGGACCACGGCCGCCACAGCCGCGATGGCCAGCAGCAGCGGTACGACGGCCAGCAGCACGAATTTCAGGCGCAGTTGCATCGGTCGGGAGTGCGCGTCGATGGGGTGGCGGACATGATAGTCGCAGCCTGGCTGTGGATCGGCAGTTGGAGCGGATTCGACGTTGGGAATCGCGAGCATGGCTCGCTCCTACAGGGGCGCCGTCGCGGCTTTCTGCGAGGGACTCGGTTTTGTAGGAGTGACCCATGGCCGCGATACGGTCCGTGGATCGGCGGTCGGTGCGGATTCGACGTTGGGAGTTGCGAGCGTGGCTCGCTCCTATAGGGGGGCGTCACAGCTTTCTGCGAGGGACTCGGTTTTGTAGGAGTGACCCATGGCCGCGATACGGTCCGTGGATCGGCGGTCGGTGCGGATTCGACGTTGGGAGTTGCGAGCGTGGCTCGCTCCTATGGGGGCAGCGGTGCCGAGGCCGAAGACTTTGCCGGTACAGGATCAAGGGTTTTCCCCTACGTGTTCACACGGAGTCGCGCTGCGTAAAGACACCGATGCGGCGCCACCGGTGCGCGAACCATACTTCGCGCAGGCTCCGATCGGAGGCTGGCGACCGTTTCCGGTCGGACTACAGGAGGAGAGACCATGAATACCATTCTGCCCAGGCTGGGCTGGGCCGCACTGTCGCTGGTGGCGGCCGGATCGCTCGGCGTGGTGGCGCTGTCGCGGGGTGAAACCATCAGCGCACTGTGGATCGTGGTCGCCGCGATCTCGATCTATTTCATCGCCTACCGCTTCTACGCCCGCTTCATCGCCTACCGCGTGGCCGGTGTCGATGGCAGCCGCGTCACCCCGGCCTGGGGTAAGAACGACGGGCTGGACTACGTGCCGACCCACCGCAACATCCTGTTCGGCCACCACTTCGCCGCCATTGCCGGTGCCGGACCGCTGGTCGGTCCCGTGCTGGCGGCCCAGATGGGCTATTTGCCGGGCGTGCTGTGGATACTGGCTGGCGTCGTGTTCGCCGGGGCGGTGCAGGATTTCCTGGTGCTGTTCATTTCCACCCGTCGCGACGGTCGTTCGCTCGGCGACCTGATCAAGTCCGAATTGGGCGAGGTGCCGGGCGTCATCGCGCTGTTCGGCGCCTTCATGATCATGGTCATCATCCTCGCCGTGCTGGCGCTGATCGTGGTCAAGGCGTTGGCGGATTCGCCGTGGGGCACTTTCACGGTGGCGGCGACGATACCGATCGCCATCATCATGGGCGTGTACATGCGCTACATCCGTCCGGGGCGCATTGGCGAAATTTCCATCGTCGGCTTCGTACTGCTGATGGGCGCCATTCTGGTCGGCGGCGAGGTGGCTGCCAGCCCCGTATGGGCGCCGATGTTCACGTTCGATGGCAAGCAGCTGACCTGGATGCTGATCGGCTACGGCTTCGTCGCTTCGGTGATGCCGGTGTGGCTGCTGCTGGCACCGCGCGACTACCTGTCCACCTTCCTGAAGATCGGCACCATCGTCGGCCTGGCGCTGGGCATCTTCATCGTGGCACCGCAACTGCAGATGCCGGCGGTCACCAAGTTCATCGACGGCACCGGTCCGGTCTGGGCCGGCAACCTGTTCCCCTTCCTGTTCATCACCATCGCCTGCGGCGCGGTGTCGGGCTTCCACGCGCTGATCGCGTCGGGCACCACGCCCAAGCTGCTGGACAAGGAAACCGATGCGCCGCTGATCGGCTACGGCGGCATGCTGATGGAGTCCTTCGTCGCCATCATGGCGCTGGTGGCCGCGTCCTGCATCGATCCGGGCGTGTATTTCGCGATGAACAGCCCGGCGGCTGTGATCGGCAAGACGGCAGCCGAAGCGGCTCCGGTCATTTCGCAGTGGGGCTTTGTCGTCACGCCCGAGGTGCTGACGCAGACCGCGGCCGATGTCGGTGAGAAAAGTATCATTTCGCGTGCCGGCGGCGCACCGACGCTGGCGGTCGGCATGGCCCACATCCTGCACCAGGTGATCGGCGGCAAGACCATGATGGCCTTCTGGTACCACTTCGCCATCCTGTTCGAGGCACTGTTCATCCTGACCGCGGTCGATGCCGGCACGCGGGCAGGGCGCTTCATGCTGCAGGACCTGCTCGGTGCCTTCGTGCCCTCGTTCCGCCGCACCGAGGCGCTGCTGCCCAATCTGGTCGCGACCGGCCTGTGCGTGGCGGCCTGGGGCTACTTCCTGTACCAGGGCGTGGTCGATCCGCTGGGCGGCATCAACACGCTGTGGCCGCTGTTCGGCGTGGCCAACCAGATGCTGGCTGCCGTCGCGCTGGTGCTGGCGACCGTCGTGCTGGTCAAGATGAAACGCCAGCGCTATGTCTGGGTGACGGTGCTGCCGACGGTCTGGCTGCTCGCCTGCACGCTGACGGCGGGCTGGCAGAAGGTGTTCAGCGTCAATCCGAAGATCGGCTTCCTGGCGCACGCCGCCAAGTTCAGCGCCGCCGCGGAAAACGGCGATGTGCTGGCACCAGCCAAGAGCCTGGCGCAGATGCAGCAGGTGATCGTGAATGATTACGTCGATGCGGCCCTGGCCACGATCTTCGTACTGGTGGTGGTGTCGATCACGCTGTTCGGCATCCGTGCCGCGCTGAAGGCCTTGCGCCACGACCAGCCGACGGTGCGCGAGACGCATCACGCGCCGTTGTCGGTCGCGGTCAAGGGCTGAGTGCGCCGTGTTCAAGGACCTCGCGCGCATGGGTGAATACCTCGGGCAGGCGGCCCGCCTGATGGTGGGGCTGCCCGACTACGACACCTATGTGCAGCACATGCGGATGAAGCATCCGGACCAGCCGCCGATGAGCTACGAGGCTTTCTTCCGCGAGCGTCAGGAAGCGCGCTTCGGCGGTGCGACGGGCAAATGCTGTTGAGGACCTTGCCGTCCGGCAGTGCCGTTCTGCCGGTGTGTCAGTTGTAGTTGTAGTTGTAGTTGCTGTTGTTGGTACCCGTTCCATCTCTCTGCCTCTGATTGGGCCGGGGTCGGCTCAGGCCGCCCCGGCCATTTTTTTGAAGGTGTGTCATGAAGGATTCGAACGCGATACCCGTCACGCTGCTGACCGGCTTTCTCGGCGCCGGCAAGACGACCTTGCTCAACCGGCTGCTGCGCGCGGATCACGGCGAGCGCATCGCGGTGGTGGAAAACGAATTCGGTGCTGCCGGCATCGATGGCCAACTGCTCGACCGGGCGGCCGTGTCGGTGGTCGAACTGTCGAACGGCTGCATCTGCTGCAGCGTCAAGGGCGAACTCGCCGCAGCGCTCGCCGATCTGCTGGCGCGACTTGACGCCGGCCAGCTTGCATTCGACCGGCTGGTGCTCGAAACGACCGGACTGGCCGATCCGGCGCCGGTGGTGCAGATGTTCTTCAACGAGGCGACGCTGCGCGAGCGCTTCCGGCTCGACGGCGTGGTCACGCTGGTCGATGCGCGTCATTTCGAACAGCAATTCGGTCGCGAGCGTGTGGCAGCGTCTCAGGTGGCGTTCGCCGACCGCCTGCTGATCAGCCACGCGGACCAGGTTTCGGCGCAGCAGGTGGCGGATCTTCATGAGCGCCTGCAGCGGGTCAACGCGCGTGCGCGCATCGTCGTCGCGGCCAGTGCCGACGAGGACTGGCGTGATCTGTTCGCCATCGACGGCTTTTCGCTGGACGAGCGGGGTCTGCCGAATGCCGGCTGGCTGCCCGCGGCGGCGCGCAGAACTGGCGCCTCCGGTGTCATGAACGGACGTTCGTGGGACGACGATGTCGGATCGGTGCTGCTCGAATGCACGCAGGCGCTCGATCTGGATGCCGTGTCGGCCTTCGTCGATGCGCTGATCGCCGAACATTCGGTCGACCTGCTGCGCTACAAAGGCATTCTCGCCATCGCCGGCGAGCCGCGGCGGCTGATCTTCCAGGGCGTGCACCGTATCGCCGGATTCGATTACGGGCGTCCGTGGAGTGACGGGGAAACGCCCGTCAGCCGCATCGTGCTGATCGGCCGCCAGCTGCCGGCCGCCGATCTGCGCCGCCGCTTCCTCGCAACCGCAGCCAGAGGCCCTCTGACTGCCTGAATGCCGGCAGTTTCATCGTCGAAGTCCGGTGTCGGAACCGGTCAGCGGTTCAACTGACGCAGGATGTCCAGTGCGCTTTCGTAGTCGAAGGCATCGATCCGCCGGCTGAAGTCGTCATGGCGCTCGCCGAGCACCATCGCCAGCAAGCGCGCAGACGCGCGGGCCAGCGTACTGGCGCCGGTATCGTTGGCGGCCAGCAGGGCTTCCAGATCGGCCAGCACGTGCCGGGTGTGCTCGTGTTCGTGCCCGGTGGCGTCATCGACGCTCTCCGGCGGAGCCGGCTCGTCCGGCAGCCGTTCGATTGCGTCGAGCAGATGCATCAGCGCGCTTTCGCACAGCGACAGCAGATCCTGGCATTCGACCGGGCCGGCGTCTATCCGCAGCGCATGTTCGAACCGCGCCACCAGCGAGCCGAGATGCGTTGCGCCGAGAGTGCCAAGTACGCCTTTCAGGTTGTGCACCTGGTGCAGCGCAGCCTTGCTGTCGTGATCGGCGAGCAGGGCGCGGATCGATTCCATGTCGCTGCCGTGGCTGGCTGCGAAGCGGCGCAGCAATCGCCGGTAGGCTCCGGTGTCGCCCTGCAGCATGTCCAGCGCACGTCCGGCGTCGAATCCCGGGATGGCGTTCAGATACGTCACCAGAGGTGGCGACCCGGGGTTCGACGAGGCGGCTGGGGCCGGCTGCGTTCCGGTGCTTGCGGTCAGCGACAGGCCGTGCAGCAGCTTCGCGTAAAGCGTGTCCGGAATCACCGGTTTGGTGACGAAGTCGTTCATGCCTGCAGACAGACAGGCCTGACGGTCCTCCTCGAACGCATTGGCGGTCATGCCGAGGATGGGCAGCGTGCAGCCACGTGCGCGCAGTCCCCGCGTGGCATCCAGTCCGTCCATCACCGGCATCTGCACATCCATCAGTATCAGGTCGTACTTGTTCGTGTCGGTCATGTCCAGCGCGATCTGGCCATTGCCTGCGATGTCGACCGACAGGCCGGCACCGGACAGCAGTTCGCGGGCGACTTCCTGATTGATCGGATTGTCCTCGACCACCAGTACGCGTGAGCCGGCATGATCGCGCAGCAACCGCTGTTCGGCATCGTTCAACCGTTGATCGTCTGGGGTGCCTGAGGTCGTGCCCTCGCCGCGCTGCAACCTGACCGTGAGCCAGAACATACTGCCCTGACCGGGGACGCTGCTGGCCCCCGCGTCGCCGCCCATCAGCCGCGCGAGCCTGCGGGTGATGGCAAGTCCCAGACCGGTGCCGCCGTATCGGCGGGTGGTCGAGACGTCCGCCTGGGTGAAGGATTCGAACAGCAGCGGGAGCTTGTCCGGTGCGATGCCGACGCCGGTGTCCTCCACTTCGAAGCGCACAAGCAGACCCTGAGTGTTTTCGTCGAGCAGTTTCGCGCGCAGCCAGACGGTGCCGTGCTCCGTGAATTTGACCGCATTGCCGGCATAGTTGAGCAGGGCCTGCCGCAGCCGTGTCGTATCGCCACGCAGCGACAGGGGGACGTGGTCGCGGTCGACCTTGATGACGAGCCCCTTCTCACTTGCGGGTTCGGCTATCAGATCCAGCACGTTGTTCAGCAGGCCGGGCAGCGTGAAGTCCGACTGTTCCAGCTCCAGATGACCCGCCTCGATCTTCGACAGGTCCAGGATGTCGTTGATGATGGCCATCAGATGCTTGGCCGCGGCGTCGATCTTGTCCAGCCGGTCGCTCCGCATGTCGGCCGACTGATGCTGCCGCATCAGATAGGTCAGGCCGATGATGGCGTTCATCGGCGTACGGATTTCATGGCTCATGTTGGCCAGGAAGGCGCTCTTCGCGCGATTCGCTGCATCGGCTGCCTGCCGGGCGGATTCAAGTTCGTTCGTCCGGATCGCCACGAGGTCTTCGAGATGATGGCGATGGCGATCCAGTTCCTCGCCCAGTCGTTTCTTCTCGGTGATGTCTTCCTTGACCGCCACGTAATGGGTGACCTGACCATTGTTCTGGCGCAACGGCGTGATGATCGCGAATTCGACGTATTCGGAGCCGTCCTTGCGCCGGTTGATGAATTCGCCCTTCCACGCCAGTCCGCGGGACATCGCCTGCCACAGCGACTGGTAGGTTTTCGCTGGCGTCCGGCCGGACTGCAGAATGCGCGCATTGCGGCCAATGACCTCGTCGCGGCTGTAGCCGGAGATGCGCAGAAAGGCTTCGTTCGCGTATTCGATGCGGGCCGCCAGGTCGGTGATCACGATGCTTTCGGGACTTTGCTCGACCGCCAGCGACAGTTCGCGCAGCGACGCGTTCGCTGCCTCGGCGCTGGCACGGGCGGCAACGGCTTCCTTCATCAGTCGCAGCGCTTCGTCCCGCGCCTGTCGCTGTTCCTCGATCGCGGCAGCCTGGCTTTCTCTCAATGCAGCTTCCGCTTTCAGCCGCTCGGTCACATCGAGGAAGGTGACCAGAATGTCGTCGTCGATGATGATGGCTGACACGATCGCGGTTCGAATGTCGCCATTCTTGCAGGTTATGCGGTAATCATGCGCTTCGACGTCGCTACCCGTCGCAATGGCATGTGCCATCCGTGCGTTCCATTGCTCGAACACGTGCGCGCGATAGACCGGATCGGGGTAAGCGCGCGGCCACCACGCTTCGATGCTCGGCAGATCCGCGCGGCTGTATCCGAAGTCGTGCTCGAAACGCGTATTGACGTCGACCAGTTCGCCACTCGTCGTGATCAGTGCCTGCGGCGATGCTCCGTTGCTGAACAGGCGTCGGAAACGCCGCTCGCTTTGTCGCAGGGTTTCCTTCGCCGCTTCGTGACCGGCTGCAGTCTCGTCCAGCAGGCTGCGTATCGATGTCAGTTCGGTGATCGGCAAGGGCGGTTTCCCGGCCGCCGGTCCCTTGACCAGCATGGCCATCGATTCAGCAAGCTTGCGACTGGCCAGCGCGCCACCAAGCACACCGGCCACCGTGGCGCCGAGCAGCGAGAGCAACAGTGTCGTCGTTGCCGACTGCAGCGGCGCGTTGTAGATGTCGCTTGGAATTTCCAGCACGACGGACCATGGCGTGACCGAGGAAGGCGCGACGAACCTTCCTTCCTGAGCGGTAAAGTTCATCGCGTCCATGGCGCGTGCAGCAATGATCGCACCGGTGCTGTCGCGCAGCGAAATCGCCCAACCGTCGGGCAGGGCCAGCCGGTCGATGTGAGTCAGGAGTTCAGTGGTTTCCAGCGTGGTCAGCATCACGTACTCGGTCTTGCCGTGACGCGTGACGGGCGCGGCAACGGCAACCAGCAACTGTCCGGCTACCGGTCCCCGGACGATGTCGCCGACCGCAGGCCGGCCAGTCTCCAGTGCGGTCGGTGCCGCTGCACGGCCGGTCGGGCGCGGTAGCTGGGGCAATGGTGTGCCCAGAGGGACCCGGGTGTTGATCAGCATGTTCATCGCCGGGTCGACCAGCACGACATGACTGCCGAAAATCTTCTGGAAGCCTTGTGCTTCCGCGTACAGCACGCTCCAGTGCGCCGGGTCGTCGATCGTCGGCGAATTGGCAAGCATGGTCAGTGCGTTGATGCGGGCTTTCATATCCTGATCGACTGCAGTGACGAGCACATGCGTCAGGTTCGTTGCCTCGAGGTCCCGGTCTTCCTGCAGATGGCGGACATTGGTGATCGCCAGATAGATGGCCAGCAGCATCAGCGGCCCCACGCACAGCCAGATCAGCCGGGTGAGGAAGGTGTTCAGCGAGATTTCCCGCTGCTTGCGTGGCTGTGAAGGCCGGTCTTGCGTCATCGGCTGACAGCCGGGTGGCCGGCGAAAGTGTGTTTGGACAACAGCGACACCGCCCGCTCGACGCCGAACCGGCGATGCATCGGTGTCTTCGCGCTGAGCGTTCCGCTTTCTGCCGCGCTGGCGCAAGAAAGGGCGACGACCGCCCCGAATCCGGCACTCAATAGCCGGTAAAGATGAACGGAGAACCGGCGCCACGGGATTCCGCACGAAACGAGTTTGTTCCCTTTGACGGCCGGCTCTGCGCGATGTGGGAAGGCTGCTGAATGGATGCACCACATAAGCAAAGTATCCCACGAGCGCATCCGGTCCGACCGCGTCGGCACACCACTTTATTCAAGGGTGGCGCTGCGCCGTCACCGCCTCCGGGCATGAAGCCGGTCCTGGCCGACGTTTTCGGCGAGCGAGCAGCGGGCGCGTCATGTGGGACAGACGCTTCGTCCGCTTCCTCTGGTCGTCATGACCCTTCCTGCAATTGCAACTCTGAGGGCCGAAGTGGCGACGGCGTTCGGCACCGGACGCCGCCGGACGAAGTTCCGCCGCTGCGTTACAGCGCCAGGGGATCAGATGCGGAATACCTGCACGGCTTCTTCGAGCGTTCTTGCTGATGACGCCAGGTCGTTGCCCTGACGCGCGGTTTCCTCGGCAACATGCGTGTTCTGCTCCGACAGGGCGAACAGCAGGTCGGTGTTGCGCACGATTTCGCCGACCGCCGAATTCTGGGCTCCGAGGCTGCTGGTGATCGTTGCCGATTTTCCGGTCAGGGCCTGCAGCCGCCGCAGGATGTCGTCGAACTCGGTGACCGCATGGGCCGTGTTCTGGGTGGCGCCATTGACTTCTTCGTTCGAGCTGCGCACCAGCTGTATCGTTTCTTCGGCATCGTCACGGATGCGCACCACCAGCTGGCTGATGTCGTTCGACGAGGCCTGGCTGCGCTGTGCGAGCTTGCGCACTTCGTCCGCCACCACTGCGAAGCCGCGCCCCTGTTCGCCGGCGCGCGCTGCCTCGATGGCGGCATTGAGCGCGAGCAGGTTGGTCTGGTCGGACAGTTCCTTGATCAGCTCGTTGATGCGGTTGATGGCGCGCGAATCGTCAACCAGCCGCTCGATGACCGTGAGCGAACTGGCCATCTTGTCCGATGCCGCGTGCACGCTGGCGAGCGAACCCTGCAGCGTCTGCTTGCCGGCGAGCGATGCTTCGCCGGCACTCGTCGCGAGATCGCTCGCTTCACGCGACAGCGATTCGACCTCCCGGATATTCGTGCTCATCTGTTCGATCGCGCCACCGACTGCGCGGATCGAATCGAGTTGCCGCATGACCGTTTCCCGCGCCTCGCCGGACGAACCGGAAAGCTCGACCGCAGCACCGGTCAGCGTCTTCGAAAGCACTTGCAGATGTTCGACCAGTTGTTTGACGGCCTTGCGCGCCGAGTTGTACTCGTAGGCAAGCCAGGCAAAGTCGTCCTTGCCATCGATGCTCAGACGGCAATCAAGTCGGCCTTCCGCCAGCGCGTGCAGGCCACCGACGATGATTTCCGCCCGCTTTCCGTAGAACACCCCGATCTGCCGGCCGACCAATGCGCCGCCCGCAAGCAGCAGCAGCGACGCGCCGATCAGCGCTGGTCGACTGGCGCCGGTCGAGAGAAGAAGAACAAGAACGATGCAGCACATGGCTGCCGATGATGCGCCAAACAGCGCAAACGCCTTGCGCACACTCAGTTTTTTCAGCATGTCTCCTCCTCCTGCAGGACGGGCACAGGTGATTTCCTGCAGCTCGCGACCCCACAGAATGCTTACGGAGCACTTTCGGCCTTACTTGAGCGAATTCACAAAAAGATCAGTGTCTTGGCCTTGCTGGCCGGTCGCAGGCGAAAAAAGATCCGCAGGCGGCGTTGCCGCGTGCGGATCAAACGGGGGTGTGCCCGGAGGTAAGAACTAGTCGTTGCTGCTGCCCATGAAACCGAACAACTGCAGCAGGGCGGTGAAGAGGTTGAAGATCGATACAAACAGGCCGGTTGTCGCCATCACGTAGTTCGTCTCACCACCACGCACGATGCGTTGCGTCTCGAACGCGATCATGCCGGCCATCAGCAGCACTACGGCGGCGGAGACTGCCAGCGACAGCGCCGTCAGCTGGAAGAACATCGCGCCCAGACCGGCCAGCACGGCGACGATCATGCCGATGAACAGGAAGCTGCTCATGCCCGACAGGTCGCGCCGGGTGGCGGTCGCCCACGCCGACATCGCGAGGAATACGGCGCCGGTGGCGCCGAGTGCCAGCATCACGATCTGGCTGCCGCCCGGCAGCTTCAGCACCGAACCGAGCAGCGGGCCGAGCGTGTAGCCCATGAAGCCGGTCAGCGCGAAGGTCAGCAGGACGCCGGTCGAGCTGTCGCGAAAGCGGGTGACCGCGAACAGCAGGCCGAAATAGCCGGCCAGCGTCAGCAGCACACCCGGTGCCGGCCACGCCATGGTGACGGCAAGCGCTGCGATGACGCCGCTGAAGCCGAGATTGAGGCCCAGCAGCATGTAGGTGTTGCGCAGCACCCGACGTGGTGCGTCGGCCAGTTCGGTGCGGACCGGTACATGTTCAAGCGCGGTGCTGCGGGTGTAGCGGGTATCCATGTTCATTGCCTCCTTGTGATGTTGAAATTGCTTACGTCTGAAAATCAGGACGTGGCATCGAAGTCGCTTCCCGGGCGCGCCGGCAGGTGCGCAGCAAGGCCTGGGCGGCGCGGTCGATGGCGGTATCCATCGCGCTGCGCCAGTCAGCCGAAGTGGCGCTGGCCACGACCGGCTGCAATCCGTCCAGTCGCAGTTCAACCAGTACCTTCTTGTCCACGCCTCCGCGCGGGCCGTTGGTGTCCATCAAACTGAGCCGGGCTCTGGGAATGCGCCAGGCGAGCCGGCGCAGCACGAAACGCAGCCTGTTCTCGGCCATGCTGCGGATGGCTTCGCCTTCCGCGTGGCGCGACTCGACGATGACTTGCATGGGCCTCTCCCTCAGTGGATCGAGGCCTCACTCTAACGGTGTGCGGAATTCTAAAAAATGGATGTTTGTGGTAGTTTTATTTCTGTTTTTACGAAGTCAAGGGCGCGATGCTGAATTACCGGCACCTCTATTACTTCTGGGTGGCCACCAAGGAAGGCGGGATCGCCCGTGCTGCGGAGCGCCTCGACATGGCGGTACAGACGGTCAGCACGCAGATCCGCGAACTGGAGCGTTCCATGGGGCACGCGCTGTTCAAGCCGTCCGGCCGCAGCGTCGAACTGACGGCGGCCGGTGCTGTGGCGGTGCGCTACGCCGAACAGATCTTCCAGCTCGGCGAGCAGTTGCCGCTTGCGGTGCGCGAAGCTGCCTCGGCGCAGGAAGTCCGCCTGTCGGTGGGCATATCGGACGGCCTGCCCAAGCCGGTCGTGCGTCATCTGCTGCAGCCGGTGACCGGTACGCCGGGTCTGCACCTGCTGTGTTTCGAGGGCGAGTTCGACGATCTGCTGGGTGATCTGGCATTGCACCGACTGGACGTCGTGCTGGCCGACCGTCCGGCGCCGGTCAATCCCAGCCTGAAGGTCTACAGCCATCCGGTGGGCGAGGCGGCACTGTCGTGGTACGCACCGGCTGCGCTCGTCGATGCCCTGGCAAAGCCTTTTCCGGAGTGTCTGGCGGACATGCCGCTACTGCTGCCGACCATACAGTCGGCCGTGCGGGCGCGCATCGAGGACTGGTTCGACCGCGAGGGTCTGCGTCCGCGCGTCGTCGGCGAATTCGAGGACAGTGCCCTGCTGGTGACCTTCGGCGAGAGCGGGCTGGGCGCATTTCCCGCCACCGACTGGTCACACGACGATCTGACGCTGCACCGCTCGCTCAGGCGTCTGGGGCGCTGCGGCGATGTGGTCGAGCATTTCTTCGCGATTTCGGCAGAGCGGCGCGTGCAGCATCCGCTGGTGCAGAAGGTGCTCGGCGGCTGAATCAGTGTCGGCGGCCGTCCTTGATACCGGCCGGCGGTACGCCAAGTACCCAGCCCTCGACCGGGTCGATGTTCAGCGGCAGGCCGTAGCCTGCGTCCCGTCTCGTCCAGGCCCAGGCGGCCTGCACCAAGCACAGCACGCAGTCGAGTGTATCGCCGGTGCCATCCTCGATCATCGCATCCTGCAGCGCCCGGTCCGGGCTGCGCAAGGCTACGCCCAGCGGATGGGTGCCACGCAGCAGCGCCTCGACGATCAGCATCCGGTTGGATAGACGGGCACGGGTCTGGCCCGCCGCCGATTCGCTCTTGTACGACGCCGGCACGATGTTGCGCGCCAGCCAGCCGGGATAGGCTTCCAGTGCCACGCGCGTGCCGTCGCCGCCGTGCAATCCGGGCACATGGACGCCGGCGTCGAGCAGGCGGCGGGCGCCTTCCTGGAACATCCAGGCGACCGGTGGATTGACGAATTTCATCGGGCTGTGTGAACCGGCAGGCCGGTCGGTCACGCGATGAGTGTATTTGCTGCCGACGGGGCGGTGCAGACGCTCGGCATCGGCCAGCGCCTTGAATTCCGCCCGCGACAGCTGCGCGACCGCCCGCACCATGCCTGCCCAGTCGAGTGGCCAGCCATGCTCCATCACCGATTCGCGCGGCAAGCCGAACGGAAAATCGAAACCGCCAAGCCAGGGGCCGGGCCGGGTCAGAAAGGCTTCGAAATCCGCCCAGGACGGCAGGCGTTCGAGCCGTTCCAGAAGTACTGCACCGTCGTCAGCCACGCGTCCGCGCGCGACGGTGATCGGTTTGCGCGGTGACGGGGCAGAGGTGAAATCGACGCCGTAGAGGGTGCTCATGCGATACAGGTTAGCCGACAGCAGCCGTCACGGTGCGGGCAATGTCCCTTACCTCCGCAGGGTCGGTATCCAGGCGCCGGTTCCGGAAGAACGCCTTTCGTCGGCAATTTTTACACTACGACTTTCGGCACGCGGTGCCGCCGATTTTAAAATTAAATAAGTCGTTTTAAATCAATTGATTAAATGTCTTTCATCAAGGTTGGCTCACCGATTGCTTAAAGCTGGCGGCACGATATGGGGCGCAATCCGATGTGACATCGTTAGCGATCACACCGCAGTCTCTGCCTCATGTGTCGAAAGCAACGTGGCCGTGTTGTCCGGTCATGAGGTTCGCGCTACTGAGCAAATCCGAACAAGGGAGTAAAGCAATGAAAAAAAACCATGTGATCGGCTGGTTGGCGGCCGGTTTGCTGGGATGCAGCGGTGCAGTGGCTCAGGCCGCAACGCTGTCCGGCAGCTTCACCGCCGACGATTATCTGCAGGTGTATCTGTCATCGGATCTCACTGCATCGGCAGGCGAGCTGGTGTGGAACAAGCAGTCGGGATGGGGCGCGACCGAGTCTTTCAGCGGCGTTGCACTGGCGCCGGGACAGAGCGTGTATCTGCTGATCGATGCGCAGAACGTATACAGCGGTCCGGCGATGTTCATCGGCGATTTCCAGATCACCGGCAGTGGATTCCAGTTCTCGAACGGGACGACCTCGCTGTCCACCGACACGACCCACTGGACGGTCAGCGAATCGAGTTTCGCATCGGCGAGCGCGACGCCCGTCAGTCTGGGCACGAATCAGTCGCTGCAGATATGGAACCCCAGGCCGGGCATTTCCGGCACGGCCGAGGCCATCTGGCCGTACTACGCTGACTGGTCTCAGGGCTACAACGGTCATGCCTACTTCGTGACGCAGATCACCGCCGTGCCCGAGCCGACCGAAGCGCTCATGTTCGCGCTGGGTCTTGCCGGTCTGAGTGCTGTCGTACGGCGTCAGCGTCGGCGCTGAAACGGATCGCCGACGGGCCGGTCTTCGCCTTTGTGCGAGGGCCGGCCCTTTTCGTTTGTGCCGCGATTTTCGTGATCGGGACTGCCGCCAGCCCGTCGGTGGCGCCGGGTGACCACCGGCCTTGATCGCATGTGTCGCCGATCGGCGCGCCCGACGCGGAATGGCCATGAGCCTGCGGTGGTCCTGTCGATGGCTGGACAATGAGCGTCCGGACATCGACGGGTGGTATCTTTGGGCGGCTACATTCGAGCGATGACCGCCATGCCCGATCCCGCCTTCCTGCGCGAACATTCCGCCCTGCTGGCCGACAGCTTCGCGCGCGTCACCGGCCAGCGCCTGCCGTCCGACGCCACCACGCTGTACAACGCGCCATTCGCGCTGGTGTCGCACGGCATCGAGGACGACCCGGTGTTCAATTACGCCAATGTGTTCGCCCAGCAGCTGTTCGGCTATGCCTGGGCCGAATTCATCGCGCTGCCGTCGCGGCTGTCGGCGCGTGCACCGGAGCGCGACGAGCGTACGCGGTTGCTCGAACTGGTCACCCGGCAGGGCTTCATCGCTGACTACAGCGGCATCCGTGTGCGTCGCGACGGCACGCTGTTCCGCATCAGCCGCGCCACGGTGTGGAACGTGATCGATGCGCAGGGCGTGCTGCGCGGGCAGGCAGCGATGTTTTCCGATATCGAGGAACTGCAATGAGCACGTCGTCCGACACACATCCGCTGGTCGAGGCGCTGGCCGGGCCGGCCGAACGCTGGACGGGCATGCGGCGCGATCTGCATGCGCATCCGGAACTGGCGTTCGAGGAGGCTCGCACGGCAGAGCTGGTCGCACGCGCGCTGCGCGAAGCCGGTCTCGAGGTGCATGAGGGAATCGGGCGCACCGGCGTGGTCGGCATGCTGCGCGCCGGAACGGGGCCGGTGGCCATCGGCCTGCGCGCCGACATGGACGCGCTGCCGATGACCGAGCAGAACACCTTTGCCCACCGTTCGACGCACGCCGGCCGCATGCACGGCTGCGGTCATGACGGCCACACCACGATGCTGCTGGCGGCAGCCGAATATCTGGCCGCGACGCGCGGTTTCGACGGCACGGTGTATTTCATCTTCCAGCCGGCCGAGGAGGGGCGCGGCGGTGCGCCGGCGATGATCGCCGACGGGCTGTTCGAGCGTTTTCCGATGCAGGCGGTATTCGGCCTGCACAACTGGCCGGGGTTGCCGGTCGGACAGATGGCGGTGCACGACGGGCCGGCGATGGCGTGCAGCGACGAAATCGAAATCGTCATCGAGGGGCGCGGCGCCCACGCCGCGATGCCGCATCTGGGCGCCGACCCGGTGCTGGCCGGTGCGGCCATCGTGCAGGCGCTGCAGTCCATCGTGTCGCGCAACCTGTCGCCGGTGGACTGCGGCGTGGTCAGCATCACCCAGTTCAATGCTGGCGAGGCCTACAACGTCATCCCGCAGACGGCGACGCTGCGCGGTACGGCGCGGGCGTTTTCGCCGGACGTGCGCGATCAGCTGGAAGCCGGCATCCGCCGCATCGCGTTCGGCATTGCTGCCGCACATGACGTCACGGCAGAGGTCAGCTACCGGCGCGGCTACCCGCCGACCGTGAACACGTCGGTCGAAGCTGATTTCTGCGCCGGAGTCGGACGGGAGCTGATGGGCGAGGGCGCGGTGCACACCAGCTACCCGCCCAGCATGGGGGCCGAGGATTTCGCCTACATGCTGGAGCAGCGTCCGGGCTGCTACGTCTGGCTTGGCAACGGCGGCGGACCAGGAGCCGCGCTGCAGCCGGGCCACGAGGAGGGTGGCGGCTGCATGCTGCACAACCCGCGCTACGACTTCAACGATGACATCATCCCGCTTGGCGTCGCGTACTGGACGCGGCTGGTCGAGCGTTACCTGGCGCGCGACTGAGCCACCGACCGTTCAGGCGCTGCGCAGATGCAGCGCACGCGCGATCAGAATGGCGCCGACCGGCATCGCGATGCCGATGACGACGACGGTCACCAGCAGCGCAGTCAGGTCGTCGTAGCGGGCGGCACTGAGCACCGCGCCGGTTGCCGGGTCCTTCACCTCACGCGCCAGAACGTAGATCTGATTCAGGTATTTGGTACCCAGCTGGCTGGCCGACAGCGCGAGATTGGTGAAGGACGCCATCACCGCGAAGAAGGTCGCTTTCAGGTGGGACGGCGCCGAATTGGCGATCCAGGCCAGCATCGGAATCATCGAAATCTGGCCCAGTGGCGATTCGAGTGCGGTGTCGACCAGCGCGATGAAGCGCGCATCGACCACGCCGCCGGTCATCTTCGACGTCCATTCGTGCAAGCCCATGCTCATGCCCAGCGTCGGCATCGACAGCACGAAGCTGGTCGCGGTAAGGAAGCCGACGACATACAGGATCGAACGCTCGGCCATGAAGCGACGGAACATGAACATGCCGGCCAGCGTCAGCGCGCTGCCGATCAGTGACAGCACGGAAAAGAAGGCCTGGTCGAAGCCAAGCACGTCTATGGTCCACCAGGACACGCCGGGCCCGGGCGAGGGCGTCGCCCGGAACATGAAGATGACCAGCGCGGTGCCGATCAGCGTGCTGCGCGCCGCAGGCTCCAGTTCCCGTGTCAGTTTCGCCATCAGGAAGGCGATGATGGCGAACGAGCCCAGGAAGATGACTTCCTGCGCCCATTTGAAGTCGGACAGGCCCATGGTCAGCGTGAACACGACGAACACCAGGCTGCCGCCGAGTATCCACCAGTTGGGTTCGGTGTTGCCGTCGCTGTCGCGCAGCAGTTCGACGGCCTCGGCCCGCGATGTGCCACGCGCCATCAGGGCTCTGATCCGGCCACGCCTGAGCCACGCGGCGAAGGCCACGCCGGCGACCGACACCGCGGGAATCGCCAGCGCCGCCAGATAGACGTTGCGGTAGATCAGCGCCTTCTGTGCTTCCGGCAGCGATTCGGTGCCGGAGAACACGTACAGGTTGATCAGCGCCACCAGCACGCTGCCGCCGATGATGGCGACCCGGCCCAGGGTCTGCATGGTCGTGTGCATCAGCCGGATCTGTTCGGCCGGCACCGGCGAGCCGTCGTCGTCCACGTGCGGCACCGCCTCGACCGTCATCGCGTCGGCTACCGCATCCTGCAGCACATAGCCGACCGGACTCAACAGCGCGCTGAGAACGAACCATGTATTGACCGGCAGCACGGCCGCCATTGCGTCGCGTTCGGCGATCAGCCCGGCCATGATGAGCAGGCTGGCGGCGATGATGCCGGCACCGAGGTAGATCAGCAGACTCTTGTAGCGCCACAGCAGATCGACCAGATGACCGAGCGGAATCTTGAGCGCCCACGGAATGCCTACCCAGAAGCCGAGCGCGGCCAGGAATTCCGCCGACAGCCCGAGGTAGTCCTTGACGAAGAAGGTGCCGACGATGCCGGTCAGCCCCTGAATGCCAGCTGCCATGTAGACCATCAGCGGCGGCAGGTAGGAGACGCGCATTTCGCGTCCGAGAGCCAGTATGTTCAGATCGATCCAGCGCAGGATTCGTGATGTCATGGGTCGTCGTTCTTGTTGTCGGCGTGCGTCAGACCGGCAAGGATAGGTTGAATTCCGTTTCCGGCGCGCCAATATCAACAGACCTTTGGCGCATGCAAAAAGCCGGTATGCTCCGACGCGTTCCCACCCGTCGAGAATGGAGACCGAGGTGCGTCTGTTTGGCCGCAACGCCGCAAACGATGTGCTGCATCCGCTGCGCCAGATCCGGCTTTTTTCCTCGCTGAACGCGCGCGAACTGGCGGTGGTTCAGGCGCTGCGTCACGAGCGCCGCTACCTGGCCGGCGAAGTCGTGTTCGACGAGGGGGACGACGGCGAGGCGATCTACGCGATCGTCTCCGGCGAGGTGGAAATCCTGCAGGCCGACGGCGAACGCCAGACCCGACTGGCCTTGCTGGGACCGGGCGAGGTGTTCGGCGAACTGGCGCTGCTCGATCAGGCGCCGCGGGCGGCGCAGGCGCGAGCTCATTCGGACTGTCTGCTGGTGGTGTTCTTCCGTGCCGACTTCATGAGCCTGCTGGAAACCCACCCGAAGATCGCTTCGAAGATCGCTCTGGCACTGGCGCGCCATCTGGGCGGCCGGCTGCGCCAGGCCAATGCCGGCGTGCGTCAGGCGGGCCATCTGTGAGGCCGCACCAGTGAGACGGCTGCAGCCGTCGGGCGCCGGTCCGCTGGCCTGGTGCGGCATCCTGCTGGTCACCGCGGTCACGCTCTGCATCTTCCAGCAGATGCTGTGGCTGGTGCTGCCCTTCCTGTTCGGCCTGATCGCCTACTACTTCCTGTATCCGCCGATGCAGCGACTGATCTTCGCCGGTTTTTCGCAGGAAGCGGCGGCCAACATCACGGTCGGCGTCTTCGCGCTGCTGCTTGCGGTGTGCTGTGCGCTGATGCTGCCATGGTTCGCGGCGCACGCGGTCAGTGCACAGGAAACCGGCCTGCGCTATCTGCAGGGCGGACTGTCGCTGCTGGACCAGACGCTGCGCGCGCTGGAAGCGCAGTCGCGCTTCATGCGCGACGCTCGGGTGGCGGATGCGGTGTCATCGCACATCGCCGCTGCCGGTGCGGGTTTTGCGCAGGATCGGCTGCCGGCGCTGGTGATGTCGGTCGCTGCCTGGCTGCCGTCGGTCATGCTGGCGCCTTTTCTTGCCTACTTCTTCCTGCGCGACGGGCGCCGCTTCCAGCGCTTCCTGGCGCGCGCCGTGCCGAATGCCTACTTCGAGCGCACGCTCTACCTGCTATACGAAGTGGATCGAACCACCCGCGCCTACTTCCAGGGCCTGATCAAGCTTACGGTGCTCGACGCGCTGTGTCTGGCGGCCGGGCTGTGGTTGATCGGCCTGTCCTCACCGCTGCTGCTGGGGCTGATTACCGCCGTGCTGGCCTGGGTGCCATACGTGGGCTCCATCCTCGGCTGCGCGCTGGTGGTCATGGTCGCGGCCACCGATTTTCCCGGTTCGCCGTCGATCGCCTACGCCTCGGTCGGCCTGTTCGTGCTGGTGCGCCTGCTCGACGACTTCGTGTTCATGCCGCTGACGATAGGGCGCAGCCTGAAGATGCATCCGCTGATCACCGTGCTGATGATCTTCGTCGGCGGCGCGGTGGCCGGCGTGGCCGGCCTGCTGCTGGTGCTGCCGGTGCTCGGCGTGGTGATGGTGATCGGCGAGACGGTCAGCATCGTCGCCTCCGATCCACGGCTGCATGCGCGTCACGCACACGCGCGCCGGCTGCGGCTGCGCTCCGTCACGCGGGACCTGGACTAGGGCCTGGCGCGAAATTCAGCCAGCCATGTTGCGCATGTGGTCGGCCAGATCTTCCAGCGCCTTCCACAGCTGCTCATTGGCTTCATCGGCCGGCAACACCTCGTGTATCGCCTGGCGCATGCACATCAGCCACTGGTCGCGCTCCGCCTCGCCGATCTCGAATGGCAGGTGCCGGGCACGCAGACGCGGGTGCCCGTAGGCCTGCACGAACAGCTGCGGGCCACCCAGCCAGCCGGACAGATACATGAACAGCTTCTGGGCCGAACCTGACAGGTCGGCCGGGTGCAGCTTGCGGACACCGTAGGCCTCCGGCAGCGTGTCCATCAGTTCGTAGAAGCGGTCGACCAGCTTGCGTACGGTCGGCTCGCCACCGATGTGGTCATAGAAGGTCGTGGCGGTCTGGTTCATGGTGTCGATACGTTTCGGTGATCCGTGATTTTATATCGCGATGCGGCGCAGACTTTGGGCGCGGCGCGGGCGTTTTTCGCGGGACCGTCATCGCGGACGGCATAGAATCCGCCTCGCCGTTGCCCATCCACCCGAAGGATTCCAATGAAAACGCTGCTTTTCTACGACAGTGTGGTCGTGCTGAACCGTGACACGCACCGCGATCTGCGCTTGAAACCGCAGGACAACCTGCGCTTTGCCGCCAGCACCAACTGCGTGCCGCTGGCGCTGGTGGAGTTCGGCGACGTGGCGCGCGAGTACCCCATCGTGTTCGCCCGGCTGCCCGGCGGTTTGGTGCCGGTGGCGCTGCTCGGCCTGCGTGACGCGGAAAACCTCTATCTGGATGCCGACGGCAAATGGGACGCACGCTATGTGCCAGCCTTCGTCCGTCGCTATCCCTTCGTCGCGGTGCAGGACAACAACGCACCGGACAAGCTGCTGGTCTGCATGGACGAGCAGTTTCCCGGCTTCAATACGGAAGAGGGTGAGCGCCTGTTCGACGAGGCGGGCGCCGAGACGGCGTTCCTGAAGAATGCGCTGGCTTTCGTGCAGGGCTACCAGAATGAGGCGCAGCGCACGGCCGAGTTCTGCCGCGAGGTCGAACAGCTCGGCCTGCTCAATGAAATGAGCGCGATGGCCGAGCTGAACGACGGCCGCAAATTCCGCCTCGACGGTCTGTGGGTGATCGATGAGGCGAAGCTGCAGGCGCTGTCGGCGGCGGCGGCGGTCGATCTGTTCCGCCGTGGCTGGCTCGGACTGGTGTACGCGCAACTGCTGTCGCTCGGCCATCTGCGTGTGCTGCTCGACCGCACGGCGACGCGCGGTGCGGCCGATCCGGCACCCGAAGCGGCTCCGGCCGAAACCGCGGCGGCGGAAGACAGCACGGTGCACTGAGGCACCGTCACTGAGGCGCCGGCTTGTCCTTCGGAGTGATGACGCCCGGACGGGTCGGCAGCCACAGCCTCGCCGTGAGGCCGCCACCCTCGCGCGCGACCAGGTCGAAACGGCCGCCGTGCGCGCGCAGCGTGCGTTCGACGATGGCCAGCCCGAGACCGGCACCGCTCTGGCCGGCGCGCGAGTTGTCCAGACGGGTGAACGGCCGTTTCAGGCGGTCTATCTGTTCCGGCGGAATGCCCGGCCCGCGGTCGCTGATGTCGATGCGCGCTTCGTGGCCGACCAGCACGCAGGACAGTTCCACCGGCTTGTCCTCGCCGGCATGGCGCAGGGCATTGTCGACCAGGTTGTTGATGCAGCGGCGTATCGCCAGCGGCCGGAAGCGCATGGCCGGCACCGGCTCTATGCGTGTCGCGCTGACCGGAAAGCCGTGTCGGGTGTAGGACTGGGCCGCTTCCAGAACCAGACTCGCGAGATCGCCGGTGATCGGGTCTTCGCCGGTCGTGATGCGCGCGAAATCGAGGAACTGGCCGATGATCTTGTCCATGTCGTCGATGTCGGCACTCATGCCGCGCACCGTCGCCGGATCGAGTCCGGCCATTTCCATGTCCAGGCGCAGCCGGGTCAATGGCGTGCGCAGGTCGTGCGAAATGCCGGCCAGGATGAGCGCACGTTCGTCCTCGATGCGCGCCAGGTCGTCGGCCATCTGGTTGAAGGCGTGCGCCACTTCGGCCAGTTCCTCGGCACCGCGTTCGGGCAACGGGGCAGGGCGCTCGCCGCGGCCGATGGCGCGCGCCGCGCGTTTCATCGCCGACAGCGGCAGTGTCACCCGGCGCACGATCAGATAGGCGCCGCCAAGCGCCAGCAGCAGCGCTGCCGTACCCCAGCCGATCAGTTCTAGCGCCAGCGGCCGCTCGATGCGGTTGCGCGGCAGCATCAGCCAGTAGTCGTCCACGCCCTCGTTGTCGGCGATGCTGAAACTGACGAACAGGCCGCTCTGCAGTCCCTTGGACACGACGATGCGGGTACGCGGATCGAGCCGCTTGCGCAGTTCCTGTTCGATCGGCACGAGCGTGCGATCACCCTCTATCGGCTCGAAGCTCGGAATATCGCCGTCCGGATAGATGCGCAGGCCTTCGCGCATCGACAGCTCGGTCAGCAGTTCGAGGCGTCGCTGCGGGTCGGCACTGACCAGCGACGCACGTGTGAGGTTGATGACGCTGATGATGATCTGCGCCGCCTGCTGCGCCCGCGGTACCTGCTCGAGCCAGGCGTAGATGCCTGACCAGGCGAGCACGGAGGCGGTCAGCAGCGCGGCCAGCAGCAGAAAGGTCCGTGCCAGCAGCGAACGCGGCAGCAGCGGGAAGCGGCGCAGCGGAACGCCTATGGTCTGGCCGGTCCAGCGATAGAAGCTGCCGCGGCGGCGCGGCCGCCTCACCACGTCGACGGGCGTCCGGCCGGACCGTCAGCCATGCCGCGTGCCGTCGGGAACGAATACGTAGCCGAAGCCCCACACCGTCTGCAGGTAGCGCGGCTTGGCCGGATCATCCTCGACCAGCTTGCGCAGGCGCGACATCTGCACATCGATCGAGCGGTCGAAGGCGTCGTATTCGCGGCCGCGCGCCAGTTCCATCAGCTTGTCGCGCGACAGCGGCACGCGCGGCGATTCCAGCAGCACCTTCAGCAGCGAGAATTCGCCGGTCGTCAGCACCTGTTCCTGTCCGTCGCGTGTCAGCGTGCGGGCCGCGAGGTTTACCTCGACCTGACCGAAACGCACGACGCGTTCGTCGAGTGCCGGTGCGCCCGGCGGCGGCTTCGGGGCCTGTCGGCGCAGCACGGCGTTGATCCGGGCCACCAGCTCGCGCGGGTTGAAAGGTTTGGGCAGGTAGTCGTCGGCGCCCATTTCGAGTCCGACGATGCGGTCGACTTCATCGCCCTTGGCGGTCAGCATGACCACCGGAATGGTGTTCTCCTGCGCACGCAGGCGCCGGCAGATCGCCAGACCGTCCTCGCCCGGCAGCATCAGGTCGAGCACCATCAGATCATAAAGTTCGCGTGCCAGCGCCCGGTCCATCTGGGCGCTGTCTGCCACGGCCTTGACCGAAAATCCCTGCTCGCCGAGATAACGCTCGAGCAGGGCACGGAGCCGGGCGTCGTCATCGACGATGAGGACCTTGCGTTTTTTTTCTTCCATGTCCGGATGCTACCCGAGTGGCTCCTGCCAGTTCAATCACGCAGTGAGCGGATGTAACGCGCCAGGCGTGCAGTTACCAGCGCTTACAAAGCCTGACAGGGCACTCACATCCGCTTTACAGCCTGTCGCCATGATCGTCAAAAACATGGAACACTGGCGCCTGTGCGCCTCAGGGGAAATGTCGTGATCAGGTTGAGAACGGGAGTGGCTGCGTGCCTTTGCAGTATTGCATTCGTCGCGGTGCCGGCGAATGCCAGATCGGCGATTGCCGCACCAGCGGTACAGCAGCTTGACACGGTGCAGTGCGGGCCGACCGCGGCGCCGTCCGGCAAGGGCGAGACGGATGATCGTGGATGTCATGTCGCGGAGCGGGCGGTGGCAGACCATCTGGCGTGGCAGTACGCACTACACCGCTCCAGCCTCTACCTTTACAATCCGGTCGGCACGGGCGAGCGGGTTGCCAGCGCGGCGGATGGCCGGACAATCGAACAGTGAGCGGATCGTGAGGAGTCGAAGCGGATGAAGTGTGCAGACCTGACAACCATGCGTTTGCGTCGGTCCATCCTCTGCTCCTGCATGGGCGCAGCGTTCGTTGCTTCGGCACACGTGCAGGCGGCTGCCGGAGATCCGGGAGGACGGAGCAGTTTCGTCGAGCCGCAGCGCATGGAGCGTGTGATTCCCGCCGGTGGCGCCATGCCGCCGATGCGCCGCATCGATGGCGATGCACCGTCGGCGCGACGTCTCGGTTATGGCGATCAGCGTGGCCCGGGACTGACACCGGAAGAGCGACGCCAGCTCCGGCGCGACATCCGCGATGCCGCCAAGGAGCTGTATCGCGATGCGCCGGAACCCTGACCGGCCATTCGCTGTTCGGGAAATTCCCGCAGTGCGCCCGTCCGTTTCCGTTGCGGGTCATCGGCCCGTGGCTGACTGACCTGCCTCTCATGGCAGGTTTTCTTTTGTGGCCCCTGTTTCATTGACAGGCGGCGCATCCTCATTTTCCTCGACAGTTGCGCGCCACTGGCAGCGATGACCTTGCTGACGTCAAACGGCCTGCTGAAAGTCCGAGGCGTTCAGGTGGCGGCGCGTGCGGTCGGCTTGTGCCGGTCGAAACCGTGCTTCTGCGCCACCCGGTTGTAGTGGATGTGGGCGTCGATGACCCGGCGTTCGCGCGGCGCCAACGTGAATACGTCGATCAGGATGTCGCGTGCCTCCTGCGCCAGCGTGTCGTCCCAGCGAGGATCCAGCCGCTTGATCAGCACGGTCAGCCGTTCGAGCTCGGCGCCGATGTGTTCCAGATCCGGCCCCTGCGCGACTTCCGCTTCGAGCATCGCAGCGGCCGCCTGTGCACGCTCCCGTGCAGACTGCTTCTGCTGGCGCTTCAGCCGGTTCGGGACGGCGCCCGGTGTGTCGCCCAGCTGGGCGAGCAGCTTGTCGGCCGCATCCTGCTTGTCGACGCGAAAGCAGGCATCCGCCAGCTCGCTGGTCGCCAGCGCGTCCGGCGTGCGCAGCCTGCCGTGAGCCTCGAGCGCACTGTCGACCGCTCGGCGGGCACCTTCGTCGTCGCCGCGCTGGCTGCAGCGCCTGGCTTCGACAATGTCTGAAATGACCGTCGCACGTTCCCCTTCGCCGAGCATGGTGCGCATCTCGTTCATGCGCTGGACCACTTCGGCGTCGGTTTCTGGCAGGCCGACCAGACTCTTGATCAGCGTCAGATGATCGTCCGCGCATGCCAGCGAACTGCCTTCGGTGCGGGCTATCACTTTCCGCATGACCGAAGCGGCGCGTTCGGCGTCGCCGGATTCCAGGCAAAGTTCGCCGATGTAGCGCATGCGGCGGAGGTTGTCGGGTGCGATCGCATCGGCACGTTCGTAGTAGGTCAGCGCCTGGGTGAGTTCGCCGTTGCGCTCGTGCAGTTCGCCCAGAAAGTCATAGACGCCCATGAAATCTGGGAATTCCTCGCTGAGCTGTGCGGCCTGTTCGGCCGCCTCCTGCGCGAAGCCGCGCTCGCGCAGCACCATCGCATAGCCGATGCGTGCCCATGGCACGGTGTTGTTGGCCATGATGGCCTTGTATATCTCGGCTGCCTCATCGACACGGCCGAGTGCGATCAGCGCTTCGGCACGGATGCGCAGGGCGTCCATCGAGTAGCGCGGCGTGCGCGCCAGCGTCTTGTCGCATTCGCTGATGACGCGTTCGAGATTGCGCGCCGCCATCTGTTCGTAGATCGCCTTCAGCGCATGCTTCTTCTCGACTGCGCGCACCAGGCGCTCGCCCAGCTGTCCCGAGGTGAAGGGCTTGAGCAGATAGTCGTCCGGCGCGAATTCGGCAGCCGACACGACCCGCTTGCGGACGCGGTCGCCGGTCACGATCATGAAGACCGACGACAGCGGGAGGATGTTGTTCAGGCGCAGTTCTTCCAGCGTGCGCAGGCCGTCGTGCTTTTCACCGAAGTTGTAGTCGCACAGCACCACGTCCGGCGTCGTGACCGAGCACTGGCGCAGCAACTCGGTCGAGTTGCCGGCTATCGTCACGTACTTGACGCCGGCCTGCGACAGCTGTGTACGCACCCAGGTGCGGACCACCTGATTGGCGTCCGCAATGACCACGCGCATCTTGTCCAGTACTTCGGTCGGCAGGAACATTCGGTCGGCGCGCGGTTCAAGAATATGAAATATAGAACGTTCTAACGGCAACGGCATGCATGAACTTGAAGCGTGACGACCGGGGGAAAGCTTGTCCCGACCGACACGGACCTCGAATTGCCGGCCGTGAGCCCCTACAATCCCGGCTTGCGACGAATTTCCGAGATGCATGAATCTGCTTGCGCTTGAAACCTCCGCCGAAACTGCGTCGGTGGCCCTGTTGACGGGTGGCGAAACCGTGTTCCGCGAAGGAGGAACGCCGGGCACGCACGCGCGTTTCGTGCTGCCCTGGATAGGCGAACTTCTGGCCGAGACCGGGCTTGCGCTTGGCCGGCTCGATGGCATCGCCTTCAGCGTTGGTCCGGGCAGCTTTACCGGCCTGCGTCTTGCCGTGTCCGTGGCACAGGGGCTGGCAATCGGCGCCGGTCTGCCTGTCGTGGCGGTTCCCACGCTCGAAGCACTGGCATTGGCGGCCGGTGACGGCTTTCGTTTCTGCTGTGTCGATGCGCGCATGAGCGAGGTCTACAGCGCGACCTACGAAGTTGCAGGCGAGGACGTTCGTGCCTGTTCTCCGGTCAATGTCGGGGCGCCCGCGCAGCTCGCCGGACCCGCCGGCGATCGAGCTGCCTGGCATGGCTGCGGCAGTGGTTTTGCGCTGGAATCAGTCCGGACGCTGCCCTGGGTTGACGGACTGGCGTCGCTCGATGCCGGGCTTTCCGCCCATGCACGAGCTATTGCGCGGTTGGGCGTGCAGGCGATGAAGGCCGGCAAGGCGATGGATCCGGCGCTGGCTGCGCCGCTCTATGTGCGCGACAAGGTTGCCCGGACCACGGCGGAACGTCTGATGGCCGGTGGCCGGGCATGATGCGGGCGCAGGCTTGGCCGGCAAGGGACGACAGTCCGAAGCTGTCGTTTGCACCGATGCGCGACGAACATCTCGACGAAGTGGCTGACGTCGAGGGCACGCTCTACGATTTCCCGTGGTCACGCCTGAATTTCGCCGACTCGCTGGCCGCGGGATACTGCTGTCGCGTGCTCTGGCAGGACGGGGCGCTGGCCGCCTATGCGGTCATGATGTGCGTGCTGGATGAGGCGCATCTGCTCAATATAAGTGTCGTCCGCGGTCGGCAGCGCCACGGACTGGGGCGCTGCATGCTCGACCATCTGGTGCACGAGGCCAGGGGCTACGGTGCCGAACGCATGTTTCTGGAGGTGCGACCATCCAATGTGGCGGCAAGGGCGATGTATGACCGCGCCGGTTTCAGTCCGATCGGACGGCGCCCTGGCTACTACCCGGCAGCCGATGGTCGCGAGGATGCCATCGTGATGAGTGCGGAACTCGACGGATGGTGGGCGCGATGAACCGCCGAGCCGCCATTCTTCGCGAAATGGGGCTGGCTCCCGTGTGGCGCCTGCGCAGCTCGCCTGCCGCCGAAAGGACGGATGTCGAGGCACCGGCGCCGGTCTCCGCACCGCAACCGGAGCAGCAGCAGGAGCGCGTGAGGCCGACGCTAGCCGTGCCTGTCCCGTCGTCTGCTGCCGGGGCCGTTGTCGCCGCCGGTCTGGACTGGGATACGCTCGAATCGGCGATCCGCGAATGCCGCGCCTGTCGGCTGCATGAACGGCGCAACAAGGCGGTGCCGGGCGTGGGCGACCGTCAGGCGGACTGGCTGTTCGTGGGGGAAGGTCCGGGCGCCGAGGAGGATCAGCGCGGTGAACCTTTCGTCGGTCAGGCAGGCAAGCTGCTGGACGCCATGCTGGCCGCGATCGGACTGGCCCGCGGCCGCAATGTATACATAGCCAATGCGGTCAAATGCCGTCCGCCGGGCAACCGTACGCCGGAAGCGGATGAAATCGCCACCTGCCAGCCCTATCTGGAGCGCCAGATCGAGCTCATCCAGCCGCGCATCATCGTCGCGCTCGGCCGGCCTGCTGCGCAGACGCTGCTGGGCGGCGAAGTGAAGATCAATGCGGTGCGCGGGCGCCTGCTCGATCACGGCGGCATTCCGGTCGTGGTGACCTACCATCCGGCTTACCTGCTGCGCAATCCGCACGATAAGGCGAAGGCCTGGGAAGATCTGTGCTTTGCGCGTGCCAGTCTGGGCTGACAGCGCGCGGTCGGCGCCGATGCTAGGATCGCGCGATTTAATTCATGGAGCCATCCGTGCGCATTTCCGCTAGGTGCCTGCTGGCGCTCGGTCTGTCCGTATCCGTCCTGTCTGCGCTGACCGACGCATCGGCCAGCGCCGTTGCCAGGGACGGGCTGGCGAAGACCGAAACCGATCATGCCGCCACTCATACCGGCCCGAACGGTGCGATCTGGCCGGATGATTACGGGGTGCGGGCGGGCGTGTGCAATCGCGCGGCGATCAGCGCTGCGCTTGAAACGGCAGGGGATGGAAGCGACGCGCGACCGGTTGCCATCGTGCTCGGTTCGACGAAAGCTGCACTGATCAATGCCAGCGTCCGCCGCGATCTGGACGAAGCCGACCGCGCCTGCATCGGGCACACGCTCGAACTGGGCGCGAACGGTCGCACGGTCCGCTGGCGATCGGATGGCGTCAATTACACACTGACGCCGGGCAAGGCGACCGGACGGCTCTGCCGCAGCTTTGCCTTGCGCGGCGAGGCGGCGGGGCGCAGCGTGATATCGAAAGGCGCGGCCTGCCGGCGCGACGACGGTGCCTGGGTGCCGCGTGGCTGAAACCCGGCGGCTTGCTCAGTGACCGAAACCGTCGTCGAGCAGCGCCACGTCGTCGCGCCGGCGCTGGTTGGCCTGATGCCACTTGCCGACCATGAACATGGTGGCGGCGACAAACAGGCCGAATACGACCATCACCGTGTAAACGGACAGGCCGCCGGCCAGCAGTGCGGCGTACAGGCCGGTCATCACCAGTATTGACAGGTTTTCGTTGAAGTTCTGTACCGCGATCGAATGTCCGGCACCCATCAGCAGGTGCCCACGATGCTGCAGCAGGGCATTCATCGGCACCACGAAAAACCCCGCGCAGGCGCCGATCAGGATCAGGACTGGAACGGCCGTCCACAGGCTGGTGACCAGGATCATCAGCGGCACCAGCAGACCCATCGCAATCCCCAGCGGGATGACGCGCACCGATCCTTTCAGCGTGATGCGCCGTGCCGCCATGATGGCGCCGATGGCGATGCCGACCGCGACCACGCCCTGCAGCTTCGATGCCTGCGACAGCCCCATGCCCAGGGCCCGGTCCGCCCAGTCGATCACGATGAACTGCAGCGTTGCGCCGGCACCCCAGAAAAGCGTGGTCACGGCGAGCGAGATCTGGCCCAGCTTGTCGCGCCACAGTGCCTTGTAGCTGTGCGTGAAATCGGCCAGCAGCGCACTGGCGCTGCCGTGCAGGGGCTTGAGCTTGACGCCGGTATCGGGGATGAACAGGTTGAACAGCGCCGCCAGCACGTACAGCCCGCCGACGATGGCCAGACTGATTTCCACCGTAGTGTCGAGTCCGGTGTCGATCAGGGGAAGATCCAGCGCCAGCAGCCGCTCGCTCAGATTGGGGTCGATCAGCAGGCCGCCCATCAATACGCCGAGGATGATGGCGCCGACGGTCAGTCCCTCGATCCAGCCATTGGCGACGACCAGCAGGCGGTGCGGCAGGTATTCGGTCAGGATGCCGTACTTGGCCGGCGAGTAGGCGGCGGCGCCCAGACCGACGACGGCGTAGGCAGCCAGCGGGTGGACGGCATGGAACATCATGGCGCAGCCGACCACCTTGATCGTGTTGCTGATCAGCATCACCCGCCGCTTCGCCATCGAATCGGCGAAAGCGCCGACGAAGGCGGCCAGCACCACATAGGAAATGGTGAAGAACAGCTTGAGCAGGGGAATTTGCCAGCCGGGCGCGTGGGCGTCCTTGAGCACGAAGATGGCTACGACCAGCAGTGCATTGTCGGCCAGCGCAGAGAAGAACTGCGCGGCCATGATGATGTAGAAGCCGAAAGGCATCGGGCGATCTGGGCCGGAACAGCCTGCCGGCCTTGCGCAAAAAGTGCGCCTTTATACCACGAACGTCGGGACGTCCCCGTGACGGTCCGGACAGCGGCAACAATGCTTTTTGCAGGATGCAGGAAAGTTTTCGATTGCGCCACGCAAGCCGCGATACCCTGTGTTTTCGTTCACCGCTCAAGCCCGACATGGTCTATAAACACGAGGGCAGGTGTCACTTATACAGAGGAAAAAATGCCCGATAGAAGGCTTGAAGTGTTTCACGCGGCGGCAAGCCAGATGTCGTTCACGCGTGCAGCAGAACTTCTGCAGATGACTCAGCCGGCGGTCACGTTCCAGATCAAGCAGCTGGAAGAACACTTCGGAACACGACTGTTCGAACGCGCACACGGCCGGGTGTCGCTGACGCAGGAAGGCCTGCGGGTCAAGGATTACGCTGACCGCATCCTTGATCTGTTCGCCAGTCTGGAGAACGAACTTCAGGCCATGGCAACCAATCTGCGCGGCCACCTGCTGATCGGCGCGACACCGACCGTGGCCGAGTACCACCTACCACCGGTGCTGGCCGAATTCCGGATTGCCCACCCGAACGTGGTGCCGCGACTTACCGTAGACAATCCGGACGTGATCGAGGACATGGTCGACCAGCGGGTGCTCGACATCGGCATCGTCGAAGGTCTGGGGCGCGGTGGCGCCCAGGTGATGGTCGAACCGTGTGCCGAGGACGAGCTGGTGGTCGTGTGTTCGCCCGATTTTCCGCTTGCCCGGCTGCCGGAGGTGACGCCCGAGCACCTGCTGCTGCATCCGTGTGCCGGACGCGATGCCGGCAGCGTGCGGGCTCTGCTCGACAACTATCTTTCGCGTGGCGGCGTTGATCCGGCCAAGCTGCCGCTGGCGTTCGAGCTCGACCGCCTGTCGTCGGTCAAGGGCGTGCTCGAACGCGGTCTGGCCTATTCCATCCTGTCGCGCGCTGCGATCCGTCACGAGACCAGTCTCGGTCTGCTGGTGGCGATACCGCTGCGGCCGCGGCTGATCCGTCACATGGCGCTGCTCTTTCCGTCCGAGCGCTTCCGCACCTATATGGCGCGGAAGTTCGGCGAGTTTGCGGTGACACGACTGTCCGGGCCACGCTAGCGCGCTTCACGTTCTACAATCCGGGGTCGAACGTCAGGCCCCACCTTCCAGTCTTCATGTCGCGCCCTCCGTACACCGAATCCTTCCCGCTGTTCCGTCCGATCCACGCCCGCATCGATTTCGACGCGCTGCGCCACAATTACCTGCGTACCCGCGAGCTGGCCGGCGGCGCCAGGATGTGGGCCGTCATTAAGGCCAATGCCTACGGTCACGGCATCACGCGCATCGCGCGCGGGCTGGCCGGGCTGGCCGACGGCTTCGCGCTGTTGGATCTGGAGGACGCGGTGCGCCTGCGCGAAGCCGGCATCACGCAGCCCATACTGCTGCTCGAAGGTTTCTTCAGCCCGAAGGATCTACCGGAAATCGCGGCGCGCCAGCTCACTGTCGTCGTACACACTTTCGAACAACTCGACTGGCTGGCGTCAGTCAGCCTGCCGGCCGGAACCAGGGTGCCGCTGTTCCTGAAGATCAACAGCGGCATGAACCGGCTGGGCATTCCGCCGGCGCAGGCCATGGCGGCGCTGGCACGCCTGCGCGCCTGGCCGCATGCCGGCGTGATCGGGCTGATGACGCATTTTGCCGACGCCGACGGCGAGCGCGGCGTCGAAACGCAGCTTGCCCGCTTCCGGCCGCTGACCGAAGGCTTCGACGGGCCGCTGACCATGGCCAATTCGGCCGCACTGCTGCGTTTCCCTCAGACGCACGCCGATTGGGTGCGTCCGGGCATCCTGCTGTACGGCGCCAGTCCCGCCACCGCCTACGCGAGTGCTGAGCAGATCGGACTCAAGCCGGTCATGCGTTTCGAGGCCAAGGTGATTGCGGTGCAGCACCTGCAGCCGGGCGAACGCATCGGCTACGGCGGCATCTTCACTGCCGAGCGCGCGATGCGCATCGGTACGGTCGCTTGTGGCTATGCCGACGGCTATCCACGTCATGCGCCCAACGGCACGCCGGTTGCGGTCGATGGCGTGCGCAGCCGGCTGGTCGGCCGGGTGTCGATGGACATGATTTCGGTCGACCTCACCGACATACCGGCTGCCGCTCTGGGCAGCGTGGTCGAACTGTGGGGCGAGCACGTCTCGCTGGACGACGTCGCTGCCGCCGCAGGCACCGTCAATTACGAGCTGCTGTGTGCGCTGGCGCTGCGCGTGCCGGCGGTCGAGGTGGGCAATGCGGATGTTTCCGCACTGACTGGCTGACCCGGAATGGCCAAGACAAAAAGCCAGTACAGCTGCAACGAATGCGGCGCGACCAGTCCGAAGTGGGCCGGTCAGTGCCCGGGCTGCAACGCGTGGAACACGCTGGTCGAAACAGTGGCGGAGCAGGGCAGTGGTGCGCACCGTTTCGCTTCGCTCGCCGGCACGGCCACGGTGCAGACGCTGGCCGACATCCGGCCGCGCGAGGAACCGCGGCTGCCCACAGGGCTGGATGAATTCGACCGCGTGCTCGGCGGCGGCCTGGTGCCCGGCGGCGTGGTGCTGATCGGTGGCGATCCGGGCATAGGCAAGTCGACGCTGCTGCTGCAGGCGCTGGCGCAGCTCGCGTCCCGGGTCAGCACGCTGTACATCACCGGCGAGGAATCCGGCGAGCAGGTCGCGCTGCGTGCACAGCGTCTGGCGCTCGATCCGTCCGGACTGCAGCTGCTGGCGGAAATCAATCTCGAGAAGATCGGCGCGGTGCTGTCGGACACCCGGCCGCGCGTGGTGGTGGTCGATTCGATACAGACCGTCTATTCCGAACAGCTGACGTCAGCGCCGGGTTCGGTCGCCCAGGTACGCGAATGCGCGGCCCAGTTGACCCGCGCGGCCAAGCAGGCCGGGCACAGCCTGATACTGGTCGGTCACGTGACCAAGGAGGGCACGTTGGCGGGACCGCGCGTGCTCGAGCACATCGTCGACACCGTGCTCTATTTCGAAGGCGAGACCAGCTCAAGCTTCCGGCTGATCCGCGCCTTCAAGAACCGCTATGGCGCGGTCAATGAGCTGGGTGTGTTCGCGATGACCGAGCGCGGCCTGCGCGGCGTGTCCAACCCGTCGGCGATGTTCCTGTCGCAGCACGCGCAGCCGGTGTCCGGCTCCTGCGTGATGGTGACGCAGGAAGGCACGCGGCCGCTGCTGGTGGAAATCCAGGCACTGGTCGACAGCGCGCACGGCAATCCGCGCCGGCTCACGGTCGGCCTCGATGGCGCGCGGCTGGCCATGTTGCTGGCGGTGCTGCATCGCCATGCCGGCGTGGTGTGCGCCGATCAGGATGTGTTCGTCAATGCGGTCGGCGGCGTCAAGATCGGCGAGCCGGCAGGTGATCTGCCGGTGCTGCTGGCCATCGTGTCGTCGCTGAAGAACCGGCCGCTGCCGCAGAAACTGGTTGCCTTCGGCGAAGTCGGTCTGGCCGGCGAGATCCGCCCGGCGCCGCGCGGCCAGGAACGGCTGCGCGAGGCGGCCAAGCTCGGCTTCACGCATGCGCTGATCCCGAAGGCCAATGCACCCAAACAGAAGATCGACGGTCTGACCGTCATTCCGGTCGAGCGCGTCGAAGAGGCGTTCGCGACGCTGCGCGAGCTGGAGTGACGCCCGGCCCGCGCAGCCGCATTTTCAGCGCACCGTCCCGCGCGCCGTCCGGCGCAGCGACAGCCACACCGAACCGCCGATCAGTGTCGCCACCACCAGCAGCGACAGCCACACCGGTATCTTGAACAGGTCCATCAGCATCATCTTGGCGCCGATGAACACCAGTACCGCGGCAAGGCCGTATTTCAGCAGCGGGAAGCGGTCGGCCATGCCGGCGAGCAGAAAGTACATCGCACGCAGGCCGAGGATGGCAAACACATTGGACGTCAGCACGATGAACGGATCGGTCGTGATGGCGAAGATGGCCGGGATCGAATCCACCGCGAACACGACGTCGCTCAATTCCACCAGCACCAGCACGAGAAGGAGCGGGGTGGCATGGCGCACGCCGTTGCGCAGCACGAAGAAGCGCTCGCCTTCGAGCTGTGTCGTGACCTTGATGTGCGACCGTATCCAGCGCAGCACCGGGTTTTTCTCCAGATCGGGCGAATGTCCGGCGAACCAGGCCATCCGGACGCCGGTGACGAGCAGGAAGGCACCGAACAGGTAGAGCACCCAGTGGAACTGCTCGATCAGCCAGGCGCCGGCGAAGATCATGATCGTGCGCAGCACGATGGCGCCAATCACGCCGTAGATCAGCACGCGCTTCTGCAGTTCGGCCGGAATGGCGAAGTAGCCGAACAGCATCAGCCAGACGAATATGTTGTCGACCGCCAGCGATTTCTCGATCAGATAGCCGGTCACGAACTCGAGCGTCCGTTCGTTGGCGAGCTCGCGGCCGATCTGTCCGTCGAGCACCCACCAGAGGCCGGCCGCGAAAGACATCGATACGCCGACCCACACCACCGACCAGGTCGCCGCCTCGCGAAAGCTCACCGCGTGCCGTCGTCCACCGCCGACCACATACAGGTCGATGAACAGCATCATCAGCACGACCGCCGCGAAGGCGGCCCACATCCACCCTGTTGCCACTGATTCCATTTCGTCACGCTCCACCGGATCAAAGAAAAAGGCCTTGTGTCCGCACGCACACAAGGCCTTTCCGATCAGACGGAGCATCCCTTGCCGCGCACGGCAAAGGTCTGGCTCACGGTGCATGGCCGAACCACGCACTGCCTGCATGCCGGAAGCCGAAGCTTCGTATTGACGACATGCAGCGCGGAGCTACTCCCCTTCGTGCCGAAAGCTAATCGAAACCGCCCGCGTCCGTCAAGACGAGGGCGCAAAAGGAAGGCACGTGCGCCGGCTGTGCAGGTAGAACAGGGCGCCGATGTCGCTGCTCAGTTCGCAGGCGTCCGCCTCGTCGGACGCGCAGTCATATTCTCCGGCACGCAGCAGGGTGTCGCCAACGAAGGCTTCTCCTTCGATCAGCAGGCATTCACCCGGAAAGCCACCCTGATCGGGCGCAATACGCGCGCCGGGTTGAAGGCGCAGCAGCATGGAGTTTTCGGTGTTGCCTTCGAACAGGCGCTTCAGCTGCACGCCCGGTGCCATGTCCGACCATGCGCCTTCGCCGGCGCGTATCGTGCGCGGCATGCCGCCACGGCCGGGCAGCCAGGCGGTCAGCATGTCACGCACGACGCTCCTTGTGTCGCCCAGCGAGACGCCGCGCAGGTAGATCAGCGCACCTCCGGTTGAACTGACCCGGCCGTGCCGGCTGCCCGCCGGCGCTTCGTGATAATCGCCGGCGCGGATGTCGAGGTCGTCCATCTGCAGATCGCCGCGCAGCACGAGGCATTGCTCGTGTTCGTGGTGCCGGTGCATCGGCAGCGCCGAGCCCGCATCGAATTCGACCAGCACCGAACGCGTGCCCGTGTCTTCGTTCAGCAGTTTCACGCGTACGCCGTCGACCACGCGTGCCCACCGATCGTCGTCACGGCGGACGATGGTGTGGCGGGCGCGTGCAATCAGGCTGGTACGGGCGCGCGCCAGCAGGCGCGAGCGCAATGCGTCGCTGCGGGCGCTGTCGAAATCGACCGGTTTCAGCGCTTCGGCCAGCAGTTGCTGCAGCGTCACCATGGATGCGTCGTCGTCGGGAGGTGTGGAATGGCTCATGACTGCATGTCCAGCGTGCCCATGTCCGGTGGCAGTGCGGTGCCCAGTGCCTGCAGCGCGCGCCGGATGTGGGATTTGACGGTACCCAGCGGCAAGGCCGACTGCGACGCGATTTCTTCGTGCGTCAGTCCGCGGAAGAAGGCCAGTGACAGCAATTGCCGCGGCAAGGCATCGAGCGTTTCCAGCGCCGCGTGGAGCGCCTGATTGCGCTGCAGGGCGTCGAGCAGGTTCTGCGGGTCGCCCTCGCAGGCCGCTTCCAGCTGCATCAGGGTTTCCGGTTCCGGATGCAGGTCGGCATCGTCGGTGCGGCGCAGTGCGTCGAGCGCGCGGCTGCGGGTCATGGTCAGCAGCCAGGCCATGGCATTGCCTCTCGTTGCATCGAAGCGCAGCGCCTGCCGCCAGGCCTGCCAGAAAACCTCTTCGGCCACCTCTTCGGCCATCTGAGGATTGCACGTGATGCGCAGCGCCAGCCCGAAGACACGGCGTACCGTTGCATCGTACAGCCCTCCCAGAGCGGACTCGTCGCCGGCGCCCATGCCGGCAATGAATCCGCGCAACAAAGCCTCCTCCTGCCGGGCGGATACGCTCGCTGCGCTATCGGAGGACGTCTGATTCATCGGAGAGAAGGTGGTTGTGAGAGGGCGCGCGGTAGCATCCGGTCCGGCGTGATCTGCCGCACCGTGACATCTCCCGGACACGCTTTCAGACGCACTACGCGGACAAGGGCGCGCCGGATGCATTGCCGCTCAATCGAGCAGCAGCCGCATCGGCAACATGCCCGATCGCGCAAAGCCGTGCCGCATGTAGAAGCGCTGGGCATCGGCGTTTCCGCCATCGGTCAGCAGGGTGACGCGTCGGCAACCGACGGCGCGCGCGTGATCGATCGCGGCATCGAGCAGGCGGTCGCCGTGACCGACGCCGCGGTGACCGGCCACCACCACCATGTCCTCCAGCAGTGCGACGCGGCTGCCCAGCGCGGTGCTGGTCAGATAGAGCAGGCTGACCATGCCGATGATGCGACCGTGTTCTTCGGCGACCAGGATCGAGCCCGTGTCGGCTGAGGCGATGATGGCCCGGAGCCCGCGCGCCTGTACGGCGGCGTCGGGGCTGAATTCGGCTTCCTGCGCGAACAGCTCGGCCAGCAACCCGCACAGCTGCGAGATGTCGCCCTCGACCGCCAGCCGGATCGGCGTCATGGCCCGTGCGCGCCTTCTTCCGCAGCCAGTTTGTGCCGCATGCGCCGCAGGCCGAGCGCCGCGAGTCCGGCGATCAGGGGGATCGAGATGGCCGTGATGGTCTCGGGGCTGACCGGAAGCAGGTCCTTCATGCCCTTGGCGAGGTATTGCACCAGCTGCGACGCGTAGTAGGTGATCGCGACGATGGACAGGCCCTCGACCGTCTCCTGCAGGCGCAGCTGCAGGCGAGCGCGCCGGTTCATCTGTACCAGCAGCTCCTGGTTCTGCCGCTCCAGTTCGATGTCGACGCGCGTGCGCAGCAGCTGCGAGTTGCGGGCGACGCGGCCGGACAGTTCCTCCTGCCGGCGGGAGATGGCTTCACAGGTGCTGATCGCGGGCGTCAGCCGGCGGTCCATGAATTCGCCTATGGTCGGGAAGCTGCCGACACGCTGCTCGCGCAGTTCGGCGATGCGGCTATGCACCAGCTGGTAGTAGGCGCGGGCGGCGCCGAAGCGGAAGGTGGTGCGCGCGACCGAGCGCTCGATTTCGGCTGCGAGCCGGGTCAGGTGAGACAGCACGCTGCGCTCGTCTTCCGGTGTTGCCGCGTTGCCCATGCCGTCCATCAGGTCGGCCAGCTCGCCCTCGGCGCGCCCGAGCAGGCGGCCGACGTCCTTTGCCACCGGAAAGGCGAGCAGGGCCATGACGCGGTAGGTCTCGATTTCCAGCAGGCGCTGCACCGTGCGGCCGGCCTGGCGCTGCGTCAGCCGTTCATCGAGCACCAGGTAGCGTGACCAGCCGTCGGTCAGCATGAAATCCGTGAATACCCAGGCCGCACCGTCGGCCACCTGCGAGGCGACGCCCTGACGGCCGTCCGACACCAGCGAATCCATGACCGTCTTGGGCGCAAGTTCGGCAGTCGATTGCAGCTCGATGTGGGTGGATACCATGACCGATCCCGGCAGGCCGTCCATCCATCCCGCAGGCACCCGGGGCAATGCGCCGTTGCGTGCATCGACTTCGTCCGGCCGCGGCGAGCAGAAGAATGTGTAGCTCGAAAATTCGTTGTGCCGTTCCCACTTCAGGCGGAAGGCGCCGACGTCGAGCTGCAGATGGCCGCCATCGGCTTCGGGCAGCGGCGTGGCGAAGGCGTCGGCCAGCGACCGCAGATGCTGCAGCTCCTCCGATTCGGTTGTACCCTCGTGCATCAGCGCCAGATAGGACACGCGCTGCGGATGCGCCAGCGACACCGGCGGCCGCGCATGGACCTCGTTGTTGAGCTTGTAGCGCAGCGGGTGTTCGGACAGCGACTTCAGGGGACGCGCCGGATTGTCGTGAACGGGCATGTGGGCGGGCTCCAGCAACGTCTGGTCGAAATGGGGATTGTGCAGCACCGGACGCGGATCAGGGGAGGTGGAGCGGACGCGTGACGTATTTCACGTCAAACGCCGGTGCCGCGCCGTTCGTGCGGCGCTTCCTGCCGTTCGTCATCGACCGCTCGCGCCGGCTGGCCGGTATGTCGTAAGTTCAACTCAGAACTCCATTCACCGTCGACCACAGACATGATCCAACGCCCATCCACCGCCGGCTTCACGCTCATCGAGATGATGATCGTGGTGCTGATCATGGCAATCCTGTCGGCGGTCGCCTTTCCGGCATTCCAGGCCTTCATCGCGTCGAACCGGCTCACCGCCGAATCGAACGAATTGCTGGCGGGGCTGAATCTGGCACGTTCGGAGTCGGTCAGGATTCAGCGGCGGGTAGTGCTGTGCCGGGCGGCAGCCAGCGACGGCGCGGTGACCTTTTCTGCCGGAACTGCCTGCGTGACCACAGCCGACAGCAACCCGTGGCAGGCCTGGGGCGTGTTCGTTGATGACGATTCCAGTGGCGACCTGAACGGAACCGAACGGGTCGTGCGCGTGCAGGCGATCAGCGGCAGTTCTATCCGTGTCGTGTCCGACAGTACCCTGGCCACGGCGGGCAACCGCATCGTGTTCCGGCCGGACGGCATGGCGCGCGGCGCCGGCTCGCTGGCGCTTCAGGCGGCGCAGATCAGGGTGTGCGACAACAGTGGCGCCATCACTGGCGAGAACGTGCGGGTGGTGGCGCTGGCTTCGGGCAGCCGGATGTCGGTGTCGCGGGCAACCGATGCCAGTTGCGGGAATGGATCATGAGGCGGATGAATGAAATGCCATTGATGCGTGCGGAGTCGGGAGTTTCTCTGATCGAGGTGATGGTTGCGCTGTTCGTGCTCGCTTTCGGCATGCTCGGCATTGCCGGCATGCAGACGATGGCGATGAAGGCGAACCAGAGCGCGTTCGAGCGCAATGCGGCGGTGATCGCCACGTCGTCGATTGCCGACCGCATGCGAAGCAACCATGACGCCGCGCGCGCCGGCAGCTACAACCGTGATTTCCCGTCGTCCGGGTGCGCTTCGCCGACAGGCAGCGATACGGTGTCGACGGATATCCGCGGCTGGCTCGGCGAACTTTCGCAGAGTCTGGGTACAGATGCATGCGGCGCCATCAGCTGCAGCGGAACGCCGGTCGCATGCACGATCACCGTGCGCTGGGACGACAGCCGAGTGCAGTCGGGTTCGACGCAGCACACCTTCCAAGTGGATGTCCGCATATGAAGACGCAACAACATGCGCAGCGCGGCGTGTCGCTGGTCGAGGTACTGATCACGCTGGCGATAGGCCTGATCATTTCGGTCGGCGCGATCGCCATGGTCATCAGCAATCGGCAGGCCTACCGTTCCACCGAAGCGCTTTCCCGCATACAGGAATCCACCCGGGTGGCGTTCGAGATCATGTCGCGTGATCTCCGCGCATCGGGCGTCAATGCCTGCAACGGCGGCCGGCGCGTACTCAATCTGCTGGCCAGTCCGACGACCAACTGGTGGTCGGACTGGACGGGCGGGATCCGCGGTTTCGACAACGCGACGGCGTCGCTGGCGGCGACGATAGGTACCGGTGCGATGCAGCGCGTGTCGGGTACGGATCTGGTCGAAGTGATGCATGCAGGAACCTCGGCCCTCGTCGTGCGCACGCACAACGCATCCGCTGCCGCGGCTGATCTTGACGGCCTGACTGTGCCGGCGCACGGGCTGGTCGTCGAACAATCGCACAGCATCGCCGCCGGCGACCTGGTGCTCGTCTGCGATTTCGAAGACACCAGCATCTTCCAGGTCAGTGGTGTCGACACCACCACGCATGCGATCGAGCATGATGTCGTGGGGGGCAAGACGCCAGGCAACTGTTCCAGCGGTCTTGCCTTTCGCACACCGCTGGTGTGCGACGGTGGAATCGGGTCGCGCAAGGTTTTCCCGCCCGGTGCGCAGCTGATGCGACTGGAAGCTGCGGCCTGGTATATCGGCTACAACGGCAGGTCGGGCAATACGAACAGTCCGACGTCGCTCTATCGGGTCGGCATCGAGAGGACATCTACCGGAAGCGCGCAGCCGGTGGTGGAGGAAATCGTCGAAGGTGTCCGCGACATGCAGATCCGCTACATGGTGAGCGGTGCTTACGTTGCCGCGGGCAGCGTGACTGACTGGAGTCAGGTGACCGGCGCAGAGATCACGCTGACGATAGACGCGCCGGATGCCGGAACCTCGACCGCCAGTTCAGGCGCCAGGCTCAGCCGGACCCTGACCCACGTCGTGAATCTGAGAAACCGGGTGTCCTGATGAGCCAGCCTGCATACCTCCTGAAACAGCGCGGAGCCACACTGCTGGTTGCGCTGGTGATGCTCATCGTGATGACCTTGCTGGGACTGGCCAGCATCCGCAGCACCAGCATGCAGGAAAAGATGGGGGCCAACCTGTATGACCGCAGCCTGGCCTTCCAGGCGGTCGAGTCGGCGCTGCGCGAAGCGGAGTCGGGCATCACGATCTCGACCCTGCTGGCCATGGGTACGCAGACCGGCCTCTACTGCCCGGCCACCTACAGCGGCAGCCGCTGCACGGTCCATGACTCGACCAGCACCTTCATCGAACGCTGGGACGACAGCGCCACGGTATGGGCACCGGCCTCGACCTGGTGGGGTACGGTCGATTCCGACATGAAAGCCAAGCTGGGCGGCAGCAACGCACGACCCGAATACATCATCGAATACATGGGTGATTTCGAGGATGGCACCGGCTGTGGCCGCCGTGGCAGCACGTCGTGCAAGGGGCCGCGTTACCGGATCACTGCGCGCATGCCGCCGACGGATGGCAAGCCGGCCGTCGCCCTGCAGACCACTTACCGTCCCTAGAAAGACTTCGGAGTTCCAGACATGAACCCAATCCGCTTTTCCGCCCGGAGTAGAGCCTGCCGCAGCCTGGCTGTGCTGCTTTCGCTGTGGATGGTGATCACCCCGGCGCACGCGGCGACGTCGATTTCGGACAATCCGCTGATCCTGAATGTCACGGCGGCACCGAACGTGATCTTCATTCTCGACAACTCGGGATCGATGCTCTATGAAAGCCTGCCGGATGCCTTCAATGACACGTGGAGTTTTCAGAATTCCATCATCATGTCGAGCGGTTCGACCACCCTCCCGGATTACAGCGACACCAACATCCTCAATGTGGCGATGCGCAGCGCGCAGTTGAACCGGGTGTATTACAACCCGAGCGTCACCTACCGGCGATGGACCAATGCCGACGGAACGCAGTACGCGAATTCGTCGCCGACCAATGCCAAATCGACGCCCGAGCAGACGAGTGGTGGCGACCTGACTGCGCAGCAGACCGTATCCGCCAAATGGATCACCACGACCGGCACCACGTTTTCCTTCAGCACTACCGCTGTACCCAAGGTGGCCGTCAGCTGTCTTGACTCGCGAGGCCGGAATACGACGACCTGCCCGCAGTCATTCTGGCCGATCACTTACTACGTCTACAAAGGCACCGGATCGCAGTACGAAAAGTCGAGCTATTACCGGTATCAGATCCGTGGCAGTGTCGCCGACAGGAAAGATCTGAGTGACGGCACGGTAACCGCCCTGAGCAGTTTTTCCTTTTCCGGCGGGATCACGCGAACGATAGACCAGGAAAAGCAGAATTTCGCCAACTGGTACACCTACAGCCGTACCCGTTTCAATGCGGCAAAAAGTGGCGTGACCGCGGCTTTTTCGACTTTGGGCGACAACTACCGTGTTGGCTACCATCCGTTGAACCCGACCGTTGCCGGCGTGACGCAGCTCGAAATTCCGGTTTCAGGCACGTTTTCGAGTACCAACCGGAGCGACTGGTTCACCCGCCTGCTCGGAACGCAAGCCGGCAATTCCACACCGCTTCGCACCGCGCTTGCCAGGGCTGGCGAGTACTACCGGACGACCACTGGCTCACAGGATCCATGGGGCCCGGCAGACGAACAAGGCCATTTCCTCGGCTGTCGTCAGAGCTTCACGATCATGACGACCGATGGCTACTACAACGACTCGCTGGACAATACGACCGACTCCCGGGGAAACACGGTGCCCGGAGTGAAAAGCGTCAATGGCAATATCGGCAACGCCGACGGCACCAAGGGCGCCCCCTATGCCGACACTTACTCATGGACGCTGGCAGATATCGCAATGTTCTATTACAAGGACGACATGCGCACCGATATCTCCAACAAGGTGCCGATCACTGACGAAGATCCGGCGGACTGGCAGCACATGGTGTCTTTCGGGGTGTCGTTCGGTCTGCAGGGAACGCTCAATCCCGAGACGGATCTGCCGGCGCTCAAGGCCGGTACGAGAGTGTGGCCGGACCCCAGTCCGAGTACTGCGGACAGCGCCAAACTGGACGACATGTGGCATGCGACGGTGAATGGCCGCGGCAAGTTCGTCAGCGCAACCAATTCGGAGGAGTTTGCGGCCGGGTTGAAGGGCGCGCTCGATTCCATCGTGCAGCGTACGGCCTCGGCCTCGAACCTCGGCGTGTCGTCGTCCGAGCTGCGCGAAGGCAGCAAGGTGTTTCAGGCCCGATTCACCAGCGCGATATGGACCGGCGACGTGTGGGCCTACTCGGTGGGCACCACAGGCCTGTCAACCACGCCTCTGTGGAAGGCCTCTGAACACATCCCTGCCGCGGCCAGCCGCAACATCTTCACGCGCAACGGCACGACCGGCATCAGTTTTCTCTGGGACAACCTGAGTTCCGCCCAGAAGACCGCGCTCAACAACGACAGCAACATCCTCGACTATCTGCGAGGCGTCCGCAGTGGCGAGGTGGACGAGGGCGGCAATTTCCGCAATCGCCTTTCGTTGCTCGGCGATATCGTCGACTCGTCGCCGGTGTTCATCGGTGCCCCCGACAATTTTTCGTATGAACGCTTCGCCTGGGACGGTGCATCAACCTATCAGACCTTCCGCAGCGACAATGCGTCGCGGGCCGAGATGCTGTATGTCGGCGCAAACGACGGCATGATGCACGCGTTCAACGCGGCCACCGGTGCAGAACAGTTCGCCTACGTACCGTCCGCGGCGCTCTCGTCGATGAGGGACCTGGCATCCACGACCTACACGCATCGTTTCATCGTCGATGGTTCACTGCGCGTCGGTGACGTATTCCAGAGCGTCTCCGGCGGTACCGGTTCGTGGAAGACAGTTCTGGTTGGATCGCAGGGCCGCGGCGGCCGTCAGGTCTATGCGCTCGACGTGACCGATCCGGCAAACTTCGGTACCAGCAAGGTGCTGTGGGAGTTCACAGATTCCGACTTTGGCAAGTTCATCGGCAAGCCGGTATTCGCCCGCATGAACAATGGCCGCTGGGCCGTGCTGCTGGGCAATGGCTACAACAGCGACCAGTACCATGCCGTCCTGTTCGTGATCGATGCCGTCACCGGCGAACTGATCCGCAAGATCGATACCGGCGACTGCCCGACCGGGGAAACGCCGTGTCTGAGCAATGGTCTGGCGGACGTCACGCCCTGGGATGATGACGGCGACGGCAACGCGGACTTCGCCTACGCTGGTGATCTGCGCGGCAATCTGTGGCGATTCGATCTCAGTTCCGCGACGCCGAGTGAATGGAAGGTGGCGTTTGGTACCGCGTCCGCGCCGCTGCCGCTGTATCGCGCCAAGGACGCTTCGGGCAATCCGCAGCCGATCACGTCGAACGTCGAGGTGCTGCTGAACCCGGCCGACGGCGTGCGCTGGATCAGTTTCGGTACCGGCCGCTTCCTGACCGAAACCGACCGGGCGGATACGTCGGTGCAAACCTGGTACGGCCTGTACGACAACTATGCGACCGGTGCCACGACATCGCCGGTTTCCGGGCGCTCCAACCTTGCCCAGCGCGTGGTCCTGTTCGAGACAGACACCTTCCTGACCGGCACGACCAACGTCAATCCGAACCGCGCCCGCGTCATTTCGGCGCCCGGCGACACGACGGGTGGCGCGGCGATGACCGACGCCCACGGTACGTATATCAAGAAAGGGTGGTATCTGGATCTGGTGCCGCCTTCCGGGACTGCGCATGGCGAACGGATGTTCTACGGAACCCAAGTCTTCAGTACCGCACTGTTCGCGACCACGGCCGTGCCTGAGGACGATCCGTGCAGCCCGGGCGGCAACGGCTGGCTGATGAGCATCGATCCCTTCACCGGCGGACGGCTGACCACCAACGTGTTCCTGAACCGTGAAACGATTGCCGTCACCAATCCTGACAATACGACGACCCGCTACAACGTCAGCGGCATCGGCCTGACGTCGATTCCGTCAAGCCCGATCCTGGTGCGCAGCGATCCCAACGTGTCGTCGGGGTCTTCCGGCTCGGGAAGCGACAATACCGGTGGCGATACGGGGACCGGCGGCGGCTCCGGCAGTACGACCGGGAGTTCCGGGACGACTGCAGGCAGTACGGATGTGCTGGTCAATACCTCGGATCTCGGTATCCTGCGCGAGCGCCTGAATCTTCCGGACCGTTTCGGCCGGATGTCCTGGCGCGAACTGATCAACGACTGACACCGGGTGAGCGAACGTGGACTCCAAGCACAGCAGGCAGGAACAATCGGGCTTCACGCTGATCGAGCTGATGATCGTCGTGGCCATCGTCGGCATATTGGCGGCGGTCGCTCTTCCCAACTATCGGCAGTACGTCATCGACAGCCGCCGTGCGACGGCTGCGGCCTGCCTGTCCGAGCAGGCGCAGCTGCTCGAACGCTACTACACGACCAATCTGACCTATGTCGGTGCGACGCTGCCGACGGCGCAGCAGTGCCGCACGGACCTGGCTACCAGCTATCAGTTCGGGCTGGCCGACCTCGCTGCACGCACCTATACGGTCAGCGCGACACCGCTCACGGTGCAACAGAGCAACGACAGCAAATGCGGCTGCTCGCTGTCGCTCGACCAGACCGGTGCCAAGGCGGCGACTGGTTCCGGTACGGGCTGCGCCTCGAAAGCGGCCGTCTGCTGGCGCTGATCCGGCTTTCGGGCTCGATGCCAAAATACCTGCCGGCGATGGCTGGTGCGGTGATACAGATGTTTGCACCTGCTTTCCAAGGGGGCACTCAAGCTTGATGGCTGGTGGCCGTAAAGACCGGATCACCCTCAACACTTTGCCGGATGTTCGCTGGCCCGAAAAATGCGGGTTTCACCCTGCTCGAACTGCTGATCACGATCTCCATTCTGGCGATCGTGACGGCGTTCGCCGTTCCCTCCTTTCAGAGCTTCGTCATGATGAACCGGCTCGCGACCGAGGCCAACGAGTTCATCGCCAGCATGAATACGGCACGCATGGAAGCGATCCGCGGCAATACGCGCGGCGTGCTCTGTCGTGCGTCCGTGACGAATGATCAGGTCAGTGCCGCCGATGGTTGCATCCAGACTTCCAGCGGCAGCTGGGCCGGCTGGATGGTGTTTCTCGATGCCGATGGCAGCGGCACCTACAATCCGAACGCCACCACCAATCCGAATGAGATCCTGCTGAATACGCATGTCGTACGTGGCAGCAGCAGCTTCCGGGCGATCGCCAGCAGCGCGCTGGGCACTGCCGGAAACCGCGTGGTCTATCGCCCGGACGGTCTGGCCCGTGCGCCCGGCCAGACGCTGTTGCAATCGGCCACCCTGCGTCTGTGTGAAGTCTCCAGCACCATCACGCTGAACGCCCGTGATGTGCGTCTCGGCAGCGGCAGCCGGATCGGTGTGTCGCGCAGCACCTCCAGTTCGTGCGCCGCGCCGGCAGACAGCTGATGACGACGATTTCTCACCAGGCAGGTGCATCGCTGATCGAAGTCGCGGTCGCGCTGTTCGTGCTGTCCATCGGTTTGCTCGGCATGGCGGGGCTGCAGATGGCCTCCCTGAAAGCCAATGAAAGTTCCTATGAACGCAGTGCGGCAGTACTCGGCGCCTACACGATGATCGACCGGCTGCGTGCGGACGCGACGGCCGCCCGCGCCGGCAGCTACAACCTGTCGCTGGCGACCGGCAGCTGCACGGCGCCCGGCGGCACGGCCTTTCCCAGTGTGCAGCTGGCGGCCTGGCTGACCGACCTGCAGTCGAGCATGGGTGCTTCGGCCTGTGGTGGCGTCAGCTGTACGGCCGGTGCGACCAGCACCTGCGTGGTCAGCGTGCGCTGGGACGACAGCCGCGTCAGCGGTGGCTCGGCCAGTCAGGTTTTCCGCATCGAGGCACGCCTGTGAGCCGCCCCGCCCGCCAGACAGGACGCACGCTGATCGAACTGATGATCGCGCTGGCGATCGGTCTGTTCATCACGGCCACCGCGACCGGTCTGGTGCTGTCCAACCGTCAGACCTACAGCACCACCGAAGGCCTGTCCCGCGTGCAGGAAGCCGCCCGTACCGGATTCGAACTGCTGGCGCGCGACATCCGCGAGGCAGGTCTGAATTCCTGCGGTGGCGTGCAGCAGTTCGTCAATGTCCTGAACAATCCGTCCTCGCTCTGGTGGACGCAGTGGAACGGCGGCATCCGCGGCTATGCCGGCACCGACGCCTTTGCCGGCGCGCCGTTCGGCACGGCGGCCGGACAGCGCGTCAGCGGCACGGCGGCGCTGCACATCATGCGCAGCGGCAGCCAGCCGAACACGGTCGCGTCGCACGACACGAGTACCCAGACGATCACGCTCAGTCCGGCCAACCGTTCGCTTGCCGCCGGCGATCTGGCGATTGCCTGCAACTTCAGCCAGGCCAGCCTGTTCCAGATCACCGCCGCCGGCAGCACCACGATCACGCACGCCAATTCGGGCACACCGGGCAACTGTTCGCGCGGCCTGGGTTTTGCCAATCCGCCGGACTGCACGACAACCGGCCAGACCTATCGCTACGAGGCCAACGCCGTGGTGATGCGGCTCGAGTCGCTGGCCTGGTACGTCGGCAACAACGGCCGCACGACGACGACCTCGCGTTCGCTTTACCGCGTCACGCCGCAGAACGACTCGGGCACGCTGTCGCTGGTGACCGAGGAGGTGATCGATGGCGTCGTCGATCTGCAGATCGACTATCTGATCGACGGCGCGACCGCCTACGTTGCTGCCAGCGCCGTGACCGACTGGACGACGGTGGTGGGTGTGCGGCTGCGGCTCGTCATCGACGAGCCGGACAAGCCGTCCACGGCCACTGACCGGCTGCGCCGGACGATGACCCATGTCGTGACCCTGAGGAACCGGATGTCATGACCGGACACGCCATTCACCGGCAGCGCGGCGTAACCCTGGTCATCGCACTGATGCTGCTGCTCGCCATCACGCTGCTGGGCCTGGCCAGCATGCGCGGCAGCAGCATGCAGGAACGCATGAGCGCGAATCTGTATGACCGGGCGATCGCCTTCCAGGCCGCCGAATCGTCGCTGCGCGAGGCCGAGACGCTGCTTGCCGGCGGCACCGCGGGGCCGTTCGACGGCACGATCAACGGCCTGTACGGCAAGCCGGCGCCGGCCACATCGGGGTACCACAACCGCTGGGAAGACAGTGCTGTGGTCTGGGCCACTGCCAGCACCTGGTGGGAGGCGGCGGACGCCGACACGCGTGCCAAGGCAGCAGGCGCACCGCAATACATCATCGAGGACATGGGCACGTGGCCGTCGACGCCTGACTGCGACACCGTGACCACCATTTCTCCCGATTGCCTGAAACCGCGTTACCGCATCACCGCACGCAGCGCACCGGTCACCGGTCGCCCCGCTGTCGTACTGCAAACGACCTACCGCCCATGAAAAACATGTCCAGAGCGTTGTTGCAATTCCTGACCCGTGCGCTGCTTGCGGCGCTGTTGCCACATGCGGCAGCCCACGCCGCCGTCGACATTTCCGATACACCGCTGATCGTCGGCAACGCGGTGGCGCCGGACATCATGTTCCTGCTCGACGACTCGGGCTCGATGCAGTGGGAAGTGATGCCGGACGAGAATCTGCACTATTCGTACTACCTGTTCCCGCCGCCGTCCTCGCTCTACGGTGCATCGATGTACTCGTCGCAGGTTCCGACCTTCGACGACAACAACATCCACAACTTCTTCAGCCGTTCGCCCACCAACAACGGCGTGTTCTACAACCCGCAGACGACCTACGTCCCCTGGATACGCAGTTCAGGCGCGTCATTCGGCAATGCCTCGCCGACCGCTGCCCCCTACAATCCGGCAGACACGACGCGCGGCACGTTGAACCTGACCGCGTCCAAGTCCCAATCGGCTTCGTGGATCACCAACACCACCAGCACGAACCAGGACTCCGCGACATCGGCCTGTTCGTCCTCGCCGTGCAGCAAGACCTTTCAGCCGATCACCTTCTACATCTACAAGGGCTCCGGCTCCCATGTGGACTCGGCCAACTACGTCAAGTACCAGATCCGCGGCACCCAGGCCTTCAAACGCGATCCGATCACCGCGGCGGAAGCCGAGATCACCAGCTTCAGCTGGCCGAATGGCAGTAACCGCACGGTCGCCGAGGAAACGCAGAATTTCGCCAACTGGTTCACCTACTACCGCAGCCGCGTACTGATGGCCAGGGCCGGCGCGTCCATCGCGTTCGGACAGCTGGGCGAGAATTACCGGGTCGGTTTCCGGACCATCAACGCGGCCGGTGAATTCCTGATCCCGACGACCGGCAACTTCAGCAGCACCAATCGTTCGACCTGGTTCGACAAGCTGCTGCTGACGCCGATCGACACCAATGGCACGCCGCTGCGCACTGCGCTTGCCTGGGCCGGGAAATATTTCGAGACGCAGACCGGTACCAGCAACCCGTGGCTGAATGACGGAAGCGCGACCACGACCACGACAACCACGACGACGACTTCCAACAAGAAGGGGAAGGGAAAAGGGAAGGGCAATAGTGGTGGCACGACCACCACGACGACGACAACGATCAATGACACGACCATGTCGAGCTGTCGCCAGGCCTTCACCATCCTGACCACTGATGGCTACTGGAACGATTCCTACTCGCTGCCCTCCGACAACAATGCCGACGGCTCGCAGGCCTTGCCGTACAAGGATTCGTGGAGCAACACGCTGGCCGACGTCGCGATGTATTACTACAAACGCGACCTGCGTACCGATATCGACGACAACGTCCCGACCAGTGCAAAGGACGCCGCCAACTGGCAGCACATGGTCACCTTCGGCCTGTCGATGGGGGTCAGCGGTACACTGAATCCGGATACCGACCTGGCTGCACTGACGGCCGGGACCAAGAGCTGGCCCAACCCGACGCTCGGTTCGCCGGAAAAGCTCGACGACCTGTGGCATGCGACGGTCAACGGACGCGGCGCCTTCGTCAACGCAGCCAATCCGACCCAGTTCACCGAAGGACTGTCGGCATTGCTCAGCAACATCGGCGAGCGGGTGGCGTCGGGTGGCAGCGTGGCGGCAAGCAGCACGACACTGACCAGCAACACGCTGCTGTTCCAGACACGCTTCATCGCCGGGGACTGGACTGGCGATGTGTGGGCGAGCCAGGTCGCTACCGACGGCACGATAGCAAGCACCCCGACGTGGAAGGCGTCCGAACACATTCCGCTGCCGGGCAGCCGGTCCATATACACGTGGTCCGGTACGGCCGGCGTCACCTTCCAGTGGGCCAGTCTGACCAGTGCCCAGCAGACGACCCTCGGCAGCTCTGCCGTGCTCGACTACCTGCGCGGCGTGACCACCGGCGAGGCACGCAACGGTGGCGCCTATCGCAGCCGGACGTCGGTACTGGGCGACATCGTCAATTCGGCACCGGTCTATCTCGGGGCTGCCATCGACCTGCGTTACGAACGCTTTGCCTGGACCGGGGCCAGCACCTACCAGACGCACCGCAGCGCAGTCGCGAGCCGCCGCGAAATGGTGTACTTGGCCGCCAACGACGGCATGCTGCATGCCTTTGATGCGCGCACCGGCGCCGAGCGCTTCGCCTACATTCCGAATGGCGCGCTGGCAGCAGCCAAGACGCTGTCCGCGGGCGACTACACCCACAAGTTCATCAATGACGGAACGGTGGTGATCGGCGACGTCTATTTCGGCGGCGCTTGGCATACCGTGCTCGTCGGCACCCAGGGGCGCGGCGGCAAGACAATCTACGCGCTGGACATCACCAATCCGGACAGCTTTTCGGCCAGCAAGGTGCTGTGGGAGGTCACGCACAGCGACCTGGGACTGACCGCCGGCCCGCCAGTCATTGCGCACCTGAACGACGGCAGCTGGGCGGTGGTGGCCGGAAATGGCTACAACAGCACCAACGCGCATGCCGTTCTGCTGGCATTCAGCATTTCGAACGGTGCGTTGCTGCAGCGCGTGGACACGCTGGCCGGATCGAGCTCGACGCCGAACGGTCTTACCCCGGCGGAGGGTGTCGATGTCGATCGCGACGGCGACATGGATTACTTCTACGCGGGCGACCTTCTGGGTAATGTGTGGAAATTCGATCTGAGAAGCAGTACGGCTTCGCAGTGGCAGGTGGCATTCGGTACGACGGCCGCGCCACAGCCGTTTTTCACGCCGCGCAACGCCAGTGCGCAAGTGCAGCCGATTACCGGAGGCGTGAGTCTGGGCTTCAATCCGGCCGACCGGAAACTCTGGGTTTTCTTCGGTACCGGACGCTACCTCGCGACCTCGGATCTGCCCATCGTGGAAACCCAGAGCTGGTACGGCCTGATCGACAACAGCACCCAGATCGCAAGTCGCAGCGATCTGGCGCAGCGCGTCATCCTGGAGGAGGGCTCGACTGACGAGGGCGACCGGTACCGCATCATTTCCAAGCCGGGCGACGTGACTGGCGGGGCCAGCATGACGGGCAAGAAGGGCTGGTACCTCGATCTGACCTCAACCGAATTCGGTGCCGAGGGCGAGCGCATCGTCGCAAGGCCGGTGCTTGGCACGACCACGCTATTTGTCAGCACCCTGATTCCGAACAACAACCCGTGCGAACCGGGCGGCAACGGATGGGTGCTCGGTGTCAATCCCTTTACCGGCGGGCGTCAGGACAGCGATATCTTCGACTACAACCGCGATGGTGTCGTCAATGCAAGCGATCAGGTCGGCATGACCGGTGCGGACGGCTCGACCCGCCGCGTGGTCGGCAGCGGATACAGTACGGACAGCCTGCCGGGCAGCCCGCTGCAGATCGGCAAGGAGCAGGTGGTCGGCGGTTCCGACGGCACGGTCGAGACGCGCCAGATATCCGATGGCGTGAGGTCCGGACGTGCGTCGTGGAAAGAGATACTGGGAGACTGATGATGAAACGAACCGGTGTTCTTCTGCTTGGGCAGATGCTGCTCAGTTGTACCGTAATCGCTGCGGTTCATGCCGCCGAGCCGCTGAGCCCGCTGGCCAATCCTTCGCTGTACGAACAGCGGGGTGCAGTCGGCAACATCGATACCGCGACCGGCGCCGTGACGATAGGTGGCAAGCGCTACCGGGCCAACGCCCGCACGGTGATCTTCATCGCCGACGGACAGGGCCGGATGCGCAAGGGCAATACGATTGCCGACATTCCGGCGAATGCGACCGTCAGCTTCGCGGCCGGTGCCGACGGCACGCTGACGCAGATATACGTCGGCGGTGGCGTCCTGCCGGTACGCCCCTGAACCGCGGCCTCCCGGACCGCTTCAGTGACTGGCGAACATCAGTCCGGCATGTTCTCGCATGGCGTGGAAACGGATCTTTTCCCACTTTTCCTGCGCCACCTTCAGTTCGGCGTTCATCGTCGCCAGGAAGGCCGGCGCATTGACTGCGTCGTAGGCGATGCGGTGCGCGTTGGCGTCGATGAAACGCTTCAGTTCGCGTTCGTCGTCGCAGGTCACCCAGCGCGCCATGCAGTAACGCGTGCCTTCAAGTCTTGCTTCGACGCCGTACTCGGCCTTCAGCCGGTGGATCACCACCTCGAACTGCAGCTGTCCGACCGCGCCCAGCAGCAGCGTGCCGCCGGCCAAGGGCCGGAAAACCTGGATGGCACCTTCTTCACCCAATTGCTCAAGACCTGCTCTTAACTGCTTGGTTCTCAATGGATCCCTGACTTCAACACCCTGGAAAAGTTCGGGGGCGAAGAAGGGCAGTCCGGTGAATTGCAGCGTTTCGCCCTCGGTCAAGGTATCGCCCAGCTGCAACGTGCCGTGGTTCGGAATGCCGATGATGTCGCCGGCGTAGGCTTCTTCCAGCAGTTCGCGCCGCTGCGACAGGAAGGTCACCACGTTGTTCGGCCGGATGTCCTTGCCGTTGCGGCTCACCTTCAGCTTCATGCCGCGTTCGAAGTGGCCGGAACAGACGCGCACGAAGGCGACACGGTCGCGATGCGACGGGTCCATGTTGGCCTGTATCTTGAACACCACACCGGAGAACTTCGCTTCGTTCGGTTCGACCCGGCGCTGTATGGCCGGACGGGCGCCCGGTGGCGGAGCCAGCTCGACCAGCGCGTCCAGCACCTCCTTGACGCCGAAGTTGTTGATCGCCGAGCCGAAGAACACCGGCGTCTGCCGTCCGGCCAGGAAATCGGCTTCATCGAACGGCGGGGCGGCGTCGCGCACCAGTTCGATCTCGTTGCGCGCCGTGTCGAGCTGCATCGGATAGCGCTTCGCGATCTCCGGGTTGTCGAGACCCTGCAGCGTTTCCTCGTCGCCGGAAATGCGGTCTTCGCCGGCGCGGAACACGCGCATGCGGTCGGCCTGCATTTCATAGACACCGGCGAATTCCTTGCCCATGCCGAGCGGCCAGGTGAAGGGCGCGACGTCCATGCCCAGCGTACGTTCGAGTTCGTCGATCAGGTCGAGCGGCGCGCGTACTTCGCGGTCCATCTTGTTGATGAAGGTGATGATGGGCGTGTTGCGCGCGCGGCAGACCTCGAGCAGGCGCAAGGTCTGCGCCTCGACACCGTTGGCGGCGTCGATCACCATCAGCGCGGCGTCGACCGCGGTCAGCACGCGGTAGGTGTCTTCGGAGAAGTCCTTGTGGCCCGGCGTGTCGAGCAGGTTGACCACGCAGTCGCGGTACTCCATCTGCATCACCGACGAGGCGACCGAAATGCCGCGCTGCTTTTCGATCTCCATCCAGTCAGAGGTGGCGTGGCGTGCCGCCTTGCGCGCCTTGACGCTGCCGGCGATCTGGATCGCGCCCGCGAACAGCAGCAGCTTTTCGGTCAGCGTGGTCTTGCCCGCGTCAGGGTGGGAAATGATGGCAAAGGTGCGCCGGCGGGCGACTTCTTTTTCGAGCGACATGGTCTGTACGGCTGGAGGTTTGGGGCGGCCGCCACGCTGCGGCGGCCGTCGTGTTCAGTGCAGATGCGCGGGCGGCTGATCGGTGTTTTCCGGCAGTTCGGCATGCACCGGCTGGCCGTCCGGATCGGGATACATCGGTGCACCGCAGTCGTCGCAGTACTCCATCGGCATCCGGTGGTCGAGCATCAGGATGTCGGTGACGCCGCATTCGCGCAGGATGCCCTCGATCTCGCCGGCCACGTCGCTTTCCTCATCCTCGGCGCCAAGCAGCGCCCAGACGACGCCATGCACGATGTCGCCGGAGTCTGTCGTGGCGAAGCCGACCCGGTACTCCTCGAGTTCCTTGTCGTGGAAGGGCGCGATGATGGCGCGCAGGCCGCTCGGTTTGACGTTCAGCGTTGCTTCCAGAAAGGACACCGAGGCGCGCAGCGAATAGGCGCGCGATGCGCGGTCCGCGTCACGGCAGGCGGAATGGAAGGCGTTGGGCGACAGCAGCTCGAAGGCGCAGCCCTGCATCAGCGTGCCGAGCGCGGCACCGCCCTGGACCTGCCACTGCTTCGCCACATGTTCGCGCGAGCCGTCGTCTTCCTGCCAGCGGAACATCGCCTGGCCACGCGGCGCCATTGCGATGCCGATCAGGTAGCGGGTGTCGGACAGGAAGCTGGTGGTCGGAGCCATCGCACCGGTCTCGAGCTTCACGTCCTTGCCGGCCTGCGCAGCCTTGCCCAGTTCGTCTGCCAGGTCGTGCGTCTCGACATAGCTGCGCGGCAGCTGGTCGGGGCTGAACAGATAGTCGGCGACGGCCAGCCTGACGTTCGCAGCGAACGCGTGTGCGCTCAGGTGCACCTTGAGGGTGGCCAGCAGCGGTGCCGGAATCGGACCGGCCGGTATCGTGAAGCGCGACCAGGCGAGCAGCGGGGCGGCGAACAGCACGGTGTCCCATTCGCGTCCGGCCTGGCTGGCCGTACTGCATTCGACGCCGGCTTCGATGAAATCGGCCAGCTCGTCGTAAGCGGGTGCATCTTCGCGCCACAGATGATCGAGCGCGGCATTCAGGGCGTCCTCGTTGCGGTCCGCCAGCAGACGGCCGACCTGATCGGTCAGCCGCGATTCCCAGTACTGGTCTTCGATGCGGCTGGCCGATTCGGCCAGTCCGGTCGCCAGCCGGGTGAGCAGGGCGGCGTCCTGAGTGAGGCCGCCACGGCGGGCAAAACGGGTGCGTTTCATATTCGGGTCCGGTGTCTGAGCGCGGATTCTACCAAGCCGGGCCGGGGAGCCGGCCGATATACTCCGGCGCAGTTCATTCCGGAGAGCGCTCTTGATCCGTATCAGCAGTCAGTTCGACAGCGGGGCCATAGAAGTACTGGACTGCACGGACCCGTCGGACATCCGGCTCAATCTGCGTGCCGACAATGCCGCCGACTTCCGGCAGTGGTTCCATTTCCGCCTTCAGGGCGCACGCGGACAGGCCTGCACGCTCAGTTTCGACAATGCCGGTGAGTCGGCCTATCCCGGCGGCTGGGACGGGTATCGCGTCGTGGCATCGTACGACCGGCGCAACTGGTTCCGTCTGCAGGCCGGCCAGTTCGACGGCCGGCGCTACGTATTCCGGCTGACGCCGGAATACGACAGCGTCTATTTCGCTTATTTCGAACCGTTTCCGTGGGAACGCCATCTTGATCTGCTGGGTAGCGCTGATGCCTCGCCGGTGGCCACGGTCAGCGATCTGGGGGCGACGCCGGACGGACGCGACCTGAACCTGATCACGATAGGGCGGGCCGCACCCGGCAAACGCAAGGTGTGGCTCATCGCGCGCCAGCATCCGGGCGAGACGATGGCGGAGTTCTTCATCGAGGGCCTGCTCGAGCGGCTGTACGACACATCCGACCCGGTGTCGCGCCGACTGCTCGAACAGGCCTGCTTCCATGTCGTGCCGAACATGAATCCGGACGGTTCGGTGCGCGGCAATCTGCGCACCAACGCCCGCGGCATCAATCTGAATCGGGCCTGGCTCGAACCCGACATGACCGACAGTCCGGAAATCGCGCTGGTGCAGGCGCAGATGTTGGCGCTCGGTGTGGACGTTTTCCTCGACATTCACGGCGACGAAACACTACCGTACGTCTTTATCGACGGAAACGGCATGGTGCCGGGTTTTTCGGACGCGCAACGGCAGCAGGAGCAGGCGTTCTGCACCGCACTGCGCGCAGCCAGCCCGGACTTCCAGACGACCGAGGGCTATTCACCAGATCAATTCACCGACGAACTGCTGACCCTCGCGTCGAAATGGGTGTTCCACCGCTTCGGCTGCCTGTCGCTGACGCTGGAGATGCCCTTCAAGGACAACGCCAATCTGCCGGACGGACTGTTCGGCTGGTCGGCCGCACGCAGCAAGCGCTTCGGCGCGGCCAGCCTGCAGGCGCTGCTGGCAGTGCTCGATGGCGACTGAGCTGCCCACGATTTTTCAAACTTGTTCGGATACCGCTGAATGAAAATCACCGTAATCGGCACCGGCTACGTAGGACTGGTTTCCGGGGCCTGCATGGCCGAGATGGGCAACGACGTGCTGTGCCTGGACCTCGATCCGGAGAAGATCCGGATCCTGAAGGAAGGTGGCATCCCGATCCACGAGCCGGGTCTGGACGCAGTGGTGGCGCGCAACGTCGAGGCCGGGCGGCTGCACTTCACGACCGACGTGGCCGAGGCGGTGCGCTTCGGCACCATCCAGTTCATCGCGGTGGGCACGCCGCCGGACGAGGACGGCTCGGCCGACCTGCAGTACGTGCTGGCGGCCGCGCGCAACATCGGCCGGCTGATGACCGACTACAAGGTGGTGGTGGACAAGAGCACGGTGCCGGTGGGCACGGCCGACAAGGTCAAGGCGGCGATCGCCGACGAACTGGCCAAGCGCGGCAACGCGCTGGAATTCGCCGTGGTGTCCAACCCCGAGTTCCTGAAGGAAGGCGCGGCGGTCGAGGACTTCATGCGGCCGGACCGCATCGTCGTCGGTGCCGACGACGAACGGGCGATCCACCTGATGCGCGCACTGTACGCGCCGTTCCAGCGCAATCGCGACAAGCTGGTGGTGATGGACCTGCGCAGCGCGGAACTGACCAAGTACGCGGCCAACGCGATGCTGGCCACGCGCATCAGCTTCATGAACGAGCTGGCGCTGCTGGCTGACCGCATGGGTGCGGACATCGAGATGGTGCGCCAGGGCATCGGTTCGGACCCGCGCATCGGCTACCACTTCCTGTACGCCGGCTGCGGCTACGGCGGCAGCTGCTTCCCGAAGGACGTGAAGGCGCTGATCCGCACCGCACACGACGCCGGGCAGGACCTGAAAGTGCTGCAGGCGGTGGAAGACGCCAATGACGCCCAGAAGATGGTGCTGGTCGACAAGATCGTGGCGCGCTTCGGCGAAGACCTGTCGGGCCGGCGCTTCGCGCTGTGGGGCCTGGCGTTCAAGCCGAACACGGACGACATGCGCGAGGCGCCGAGCCGGGTGATCATCGGCGAGCTGTTCCGTCGGGGTGCGACGGTGACCGCGTACGACCCGGTGGCGATGGCGGAAACCCGGCGCATCTTCGGCGACGAGCCGCGGCTGGCCTATGCAGAGAAGCCTATGGACGCGCTCGAAGGCGCGGACGCGCTGGTGATCGTGACCGAGTGGAAGGAATTCCGCAGCCCGGACTTCGAGCGCATCAAGGGCGCACTGAAGCAGCCGGTGGTGTTCGACGGACGCAATCTGTACGAACCCGAGGTGCCGCGCAGCTTCGGCATCGACTATTCGGCCATCGGCCGTCGCTGAGGTCCGCCAGATGAAAGTACTGCTTACCGGCGCCGCCGGATTCATCGGCATGCACGTGGCGCTGCGCCTGCTTGAGCGCGGCGACGAAGTGGTCGGCCTGGACAATCTGAACAATTACTACGACGTTCGTCTGAAGGAAGCCCGTCTGGCGCGGCTGACGCCGCTGGCCGGCTTCCGCTTCGTGAAGATGGGCGTCGAGGACCGTGACGGCATGGCTGCGCTGTTCGCTGCCGAGCGTTTCGACCGCGTGGTGCATCTGGCCGCGCAGGCCGGCGTGCGCTACTCGCTGCAGAACCCGAACGCCTACATCGACGCCAACATTGTCGGCTTCATGAACATACTCGAAGGCTGCCGCCATTCGAAGGTCGCCCACCTGGTCTATGCCAGCAGTTCCAGCGTGTATGGCGGCAACGAGAAGATGCCGTTCTCGGAAGCCGACAGCGTGGACCATCCGGTCAGCATCTACGCGGCGACCAAGAAGGCCAACGAGCTGATGGCGCATACATACAGCCATCTGTACGGCTTGCCGACCACCGGCCTGCGCTTCTTCACGGTCTATGGACCGTGGGGCCGGCCGGACATGGCGCTGTTCCTGTTCACCAAGGCGATGATCGAAGGTCGTCCGATCGACGTGTTCAATCACGGACAGATGCAGCGCGACTTCACTTATGTCGACGATATCGTCGAAGGCGTCATCCGTACGCTGGACCGCGCGGCCGAACCCGACGCCGCCTTCGACGCGCAGTCGCCGCACCCCGGGCACTCGCGCGCGCCCTACCGGGTGTTCAACATCGGCAATCAGGGACCGGTGCTGCTGATGGATTTCATCAGTGCGATCGAGAACGCGCTGGGCATCACGGCGGAAAAGAATCTGCTGCCGATGCAGCCGGGCGACGTGCCGGCGACCTATGCCGACGTGTCCGAACTGACTGCCTGGACCGGCTTCGCGCCGGCGATGCCGATCGGCGAGGGTGTCAGCCGCTTCGTCCGCTGGTACCGCGATTACTACAAGGTCTGAGCGGACCGCTCGCGCGTCCTCACTTCAGCCGGTACACCACCGGCATCGTGAAATAGAAGCTGCGCCGCGCCAGCGATCCGCCCGGCGGCGGCAGCTTCAGCTTGCGCGCCGCGGCCAGCGCGGCGTCGTCCAGCACCTTCTGGCCGCTGCTTTCCACCACGCTGACGTCGCTCAGCGTACCGTTGGCGAAGTCGAAGCGCATCATCAGCTGCCCCTCGATATTGCGCATCTGCGCGACCCTGGGATACGTTTTGGCCGCATCGAACGCACGTGACACTTCACGGCCGTAGCCGTCGATCAGCGCGTCCACGTCCTCCGCCGGCGGCGTGACTGCAGGTGGAGCGGGCGGGGCCGGAAGTACTGCCGGTACCGGCGGAGGCGTGTCGATCGGCGGCAGCGGTGCCGGAGGCGGCTGCACTGCAACCACCGGTTTCGACGGTGCAGCCGGAGCCGGCGGGGCCGCCAGAACAGGCAAGGGTGCCTGGCGCTGCACTTCCTTCGGCGGTTGCGGTACGGGTTTCGGCGGAGGAGGGGGCGGCGGCGGTTCGACCAGTCTGACCGGCGGCGGCAGTTCGATCATCCGCACATCGACCCTGACTTCCTCCCGCGGCAGACGCGGCACATAGCGCGAGGTCTGCCACAGGACCAGACCATGGATCAGCATCGAAGCGGCGAGCGCAGACGCCCAGAGCCAGGAACGGAATCTGGAAAAGTCCCGGAAATACTCGATGTAGGGCGGGCAGAGTACGGATGTTGGCTTCATCAGCTGCGGATACGGGTGCCCGGACGCATGCCCCGGGACCGTTGTCCGGCGAAAGTGTCCGGACGGGTCCGGTCCGGCGGTCCGGACGGGGCAGCCGCGGACTTTACTTCAATTGGCACTGCTTGTGCCGGCCCGGTTGCGCAGCACGGTCAGCAGTACGGTGCCGACCATCATTCCCGCCAGAAGTGTCGCCAGCAATGTGCACAACCAGAAGCCGGCAGCACCCATGGGTGCGCTGATCAGCGAAAACGGGGTACCGGGAAGCCCGTCGAATGCGAGCAGATAGCCCGAACTCAGCCCGACGCCCCAGAAGCAGAACGCGTGTATCACCATGGGAGCAACGGTTACCTTGTAGCCGCGCAGCGCGAAGGCTGCGAGCGTGTGCAGTGCGTCGACCACGACGAACAGCACCGCGTAGGGCATCAGGCCGCGGGCAACCGCAAGCACGGCCGCATCCTCGCTGAAAATGGCGAGCAGCGCGTCCTGACCCAGCCACAGCGCAAGCGTGAGGCACAGTGCAAACAGTCCGGACATCGCCACGCCGGTCAGGGCGCTGCGGCGCGCCCGGACCCAGTCGTGCGCGCCCGCCGCCTGTCCGACCATCACCACGGTGCCGCTGCCGAGCGCCAGCGGCAGCATGAAACAGAGCCCGTTCAGGTTCGCGATGACACGATGTCCGGCCACCGCGTCGGCACCGAGACGGGCGATGAACAGCGCGATCAGCGTGAAGCTGGTGATTTCGACGAAGTTCGACACGCCCATCGGTCCGCCCAGACGCAGCAACTCGCGCTGTGCCTGTGCGCGCGGTGCCTGCCAGTTTCCGAACGGCCGCAGCGCGCGCATCCGGGGCAGGCGCGTCATGTAGACGACGGCACAGACCACCGACAGCCAGTTCACCAGCAGCGTCGACAGCCCGCAGCCGAGCGCACCGAGTGGCGGGGTCAGCACACCGTTGGTCAATGCCCAGGCCAGCGGTATGTGCATGCCCAGACAGAACAGCATGATGATCATGACCGGCCGTGGCTGGCCCATGCCATTCATCAATGCCTGGAAGACGCGGAACATCAGCGCGCCGGGTACCGCGCAAGCCAGCGTCAGCAGATAGTCGCGCGCCTTCTGCTCGACCACCGGGTCGAGCCGGGCCAGCGCCAGGATGGGATCGGGCAGAGCCAGTATCAGCATGCCGGGAACGGACAGGAACAGCGCCATCCAGATCGCCTGCTGGAACGCCGGCACGATGGCGCCGGTCCGTCCGGCACCCACATGGTGGGCGACGATGGGCGCCGTGGCGTACAGGATGCCGATCAGCGCCATCATCACCGACAGGAACATGCCGCCGCCGACCGCGACTGCGGCCAGATCGGCGGTGGCGTAGCGTCCTGCGATCAGCGTGTCGGCCACGCTGGTGCCCATGCCGGCGAGCTGCGACACCAGGATGGGCGCCGACAGCGCAAGGATGCCGCGCACGCTGCTGCCGCGGCCGGGCGCGGTCATGCAGCGCGCAGGGCGGCGGCCGCTTCGGCGACGAGCGCAGGACCGCGATAGACCATGCCGCTGTACAGCTGCACCAGCTGTGCGCCGGCGTCGATCTTGGCGCGGGCGTGGCGGCCTTCGGTGATGCCGCCGACACCGATCAGCGCCACCCGTCCAGCCAGACGCTGCGACAGTGCGCGCAGAACGGCGGTCGATTTTTCGTAGACCGGTGCACCGGACAGACCACCGGCCTCGCCACCGTACGGCAGATTTTCGACACCGGTACGCGACAGCGTGGTGTTGGTTGCGATCAGCGCATCGAGGTGGTGCCGTACCGCCGCGTCGGCGATGGCGTCGATCTGCGTGTTGTCCAGATCCGGCGCGATCTTCACGGCCAGCGGCACCCGCCGTCCGGCGGCGGCGTCCAGCCTCTGGCGCTCGGCGTCGAGCGCGCCGAGCAGCGCGTCCAGTTCGTCGGCGCCCTGCAACTGGCGCAGATTCTTGGTATTCGGGCTGGAAATGTTGACCGTGATGTAGCTGGCGAACGGATGGGCACCGCGCAGGCCGATCAGGTAGTCGTCGACCGCATGCTCGATCGGCGTATCGGCGTTCTTGCCGATATTGATGCCGAGAATGCCGCCGTCGCGCACGAAGCTCGAACGCCTGACGTTTTCGATCAGCACGTCGAGTCCGAGATTGTTGAAGCCCATGCGGTTGATGACGGCCTGTGCCTGCGGCAGCCGGAACATCCGCGGTTTCGGATTGCCCGGCTGCGGGCGCGGCGTAATGGTGCCGATCTCGATGAAGCCGAATCCCAGCCGGGCGAGGCCGTCGATCGCCGCGCCATTTTTGTCCAGACCGGCCGCCAGGCCGACCGGATTGGGGAAGGTCAGACCCATGCAGCTGACCGGATCCGGCGCGATGCGCTGGGCCGGCAGCAAGTGGCCGGCACGGGCAAGCAGGCCGAGCGTCAGGTCATGGGCGCGTTCGGCATCGAACGAAAAGAACAACGGGCGCAGCAGAGGGTAAAGCATGAGAACGGTCCGGTTTTGCGTGCCGCGGAAGGCGGCAGGATGGGCTCTTGTTTGGCGGTTCGGGAGGGCGTCGCTATTTGTCCAGGCCCAGCATGGCGTCGTTGAGCACCCGCCAGCTGCCGTCGACCCGGCCTTCGAGCGGGCGGAAGCGCGCCTTGTAGGTCATTTTCTGGCTGTCCCGTATCCAGTAGCCGAGATAGAGGTAGCTCTTGCCTAGCGAGCGTGCCATGCCGATCTGCCACAGGATGTTGAAGGTGCCGAAGCTGGCACCCGCTATGTCGGGATCGAAGTAGGTGTACACCGACGACAGGCCGTCGTCGAGCACATCGACAATGCTCACCATGCGCAGCGGGCCGGTCTCCTCGTCGTCCTCGCGGAATTCGATCAGCCGGGTGTCCACGTGGCTCTGCAGCAGGAAGTGCGAATACTGCTCGCGCGAATCCTGGTCCATGCCGCCACCGCTGTGCCTGCTCGACTGATAGCGCTGGTACAGATCGTAGTGTTCGTCGCGGAAGGTCAGCGACACTTCGCGTGCCCGCAGGTTGGCGTGCCGGTATTCGGCACGGCGCTGACTGCGCGTGGTCGCGAATTCGTCGATGCGCACCCGTACCGGCGTGCAGGCGCGGCAGGCGTCGCAGTAGGGGCGATAGGTGAATACGCCGCTGCGCCGGAATCCGGTGCGCACCAGGTCACTGTACAGACGGGCATCGATCAGGTTCGACGGCGTGGCGACCTGCGAACGCGCGGTACGGCCCTGCAGGTAGGAACAGGAATAGGGCGCCGTCGCATAGAACTGCAGTGAGGTGAAGGGAATGTCCTTGAGTAGCGCCATCGCGTCCGGGGTGTTCAGTGTCTGAAAAATGGCGGAATGCAGTCCGCTGGCCAGCGTCCGGGCGGCATGCCCGAGCGGTTGCCGGCCGACACGATACGGCAGAACTCGCGCCGGGGAATTTCATGGCCGCCCATGCTGCCGAGGTGAGACGTGTTCATCTGGCAATCGATCAGCGCAAAACCCTGCGATTCAAGATAGCGTGCCAGATGGATCAGCGCAATCTTCGACCCGTCACGCACGCGGGAAAACATGGATTCACCGTAGAAGATGCGGCCGATGGCCATGCCGTAGAGCCCGCCGGCCAGTTGGCCGTCCACCCAGGTTTCGACGCTGTGCGCGTAGCCCTGCGCGTGCAGTGCGCAATAGGCGGAAATCATGTCTTCGCTGATCCAGGTTCCGGCCACACCGTCACGCGGTTCGGCGCAGGCGCGCATCACCGTTTCGAACGCGGTGTCGCAGCGCACCTCGTAGGGGCGGTTGCGCAGTACCTTGGCCATCGAGCGGGTGATGTGCACGTCGGCGGGCAGCAGCACCATGCGCGGATCGGGGCTCCACCACAGCACCGGCTGTCCTTCCGAAAACCAGGGGAAGATGCCGTGCCGGTAGGCGTCGAGTATCCGTGCCGGCGACAGGTCGAATCCCGCGGCCAGCAGGCCGTCCGGCTCGCGCAACGCCTGCTCGACCGACGGAAACGGCGTGTCAATGTCCAGCCAGGGAATCATGCCGGCGTGGCGGCAGGCTGCAGATGCCTGAAGGCGATCACGTGATCGGCGTCGAGACGGATGCCGATCCGCTCGCCGATGGCGTGGTTGTGATGCGACGGTACCAGCGACAGTACGCGGTGACCCGACGCCAGCTTCAGCGTGTACAGGAATTCGGCGCCGCGGAAGGCTTTGCCCGTCACCTCGGCACGCAGCGCGGCCGTATCGTCGTGTACCACGTCGTCCGGCCGCAGCAGCACGTCGACCTGCTGATTGTCGGCGGACGACACACCGGCATCGTCGCCGATGACGGGCTGTGCAGTGCGCAGCACGCCCAGTTCAAGTTCGACCTCGTTGCTGCCGCGCAGCCGGCCAGGCAGGAATACGCCCTGGCCGACGAAATCGGCGACGAAACGGCTGGCCGGCCGATGGTAGAGGTTGTATGCGCTGTCCCACTGCAGCAGGTCGCCTCCCTGCATGACGCCTATCTCGTCGGCGATCGTGAACGCTTCCTGCTGGTCGTGCGTCACCAGCATGGCGGTAATGCCGCGCGATTTCAGGATGTCGCGCAACTCGCCGGCGAGCCGGGAACGCAATTCCACGTCCAGACTGGAGAAGGGCTCGTCCAGCAGCAGCAGTTCGGGGTCCGGCGCCAGCGCCCTGGCGAGTGCCACGCGCTGCTGCTGTCCGCCGGAAAGCTGGTGCGGAAACCTGTTGCCGTGATCCGACAGCCCCACGACGGCGAGCATTTCCGCAGCCCGCTCGCGGCGCGCGGCACGCGATCCGGTGGTCAGGCCGAAGCCGACGTTGTCGGCCACGCTCAGGTGGGGAAACAGCGCGAAGTCCTGGAACACCATGCCGACCCGGCGTCGCTCCGGTGCACAATGCTCGCGCACCGATGACACCACCTTGCCGTTGAGTTCGATGCGTCCGGCACCGAGCCGCTCGAAGCCCGCGATGGCGCGCAATACCGTGGTCTTGCCGCATCCGGAGGGGCCGAGCAGGCAGCCGATCCGGCCGCTTTCCAGCACCAGGCCGAGATCGCGCACGACCTGTGTGCTGCCGTAAGCGATACGGACGGATTCGAGCAGAAGCTGGGACATGGGTCGATGTGTATGAGCAGGGACAGCCGAATCGGCCGGCACATCATGACCTATGACGGCAGTCAATTATAATGCGCCGTCCCGCTGCCGGCGCAGGGACCATGGCCCTTCGTCCGCACTGTTCCCACTCGTCCGACCGGACAGCCGGTCGCTCCACTCTTGTTCCCGAACCGCCTTACGCCCCTTTCGCTGATCGCGCTCGTTCTGGCTGCACTGGTTGCCGCACCGGTCGCATCGGTGCTGTTCAACCTGTTCCAGAGCGGTACCGGCGACACCTGGTCGCATCTGGCGGCAACCGTTCTGCCCGACTACATCGCCAGCACGCTCTGGCTCTGCCTGTGGGTCGGGCTGGGTACCACGGCGATCGGCGTGTCGGCAGCCTGGGCGACCGTCATGCTGGAATTTCCGGGGCGGCGCATGCTGGACTGGGCGCTGGTGCTGCCGCTGGCTACGCCCGCCTACGTGATGGCCTATACCTACACCGACCTGCTGCAGTTCGTCGGCCCGGTGCAGACCGCACTGCGCGAAGCGTTCGGCTGGGAGCGCGGCGACTACTGGTTTCCGGACGTGCGCAGCACCGGCGGCGCTGCCTGCATGTTCGTCGCGGTGCTCTATCCCTATGTCTATCTGCTGACGCGACAGTCGCTGATCGAGCGCGCCGCCGGTCTGACCGAAGCGGCACGCATGCTGGGGCAGGGGCCGTGGGCTGCCTTCTTCCGGGTATCGCTGCCACTGGCGCGACCGGCCATCGTTGCCGGCGTGTCGCTGGCACTGATGGAAACGCTCGCCGATTACGGGGCTGTGAGTTATTTCGGCGTACAGACCTTCACCACCGGTATCTATCGCGCCTGGTTCTCGCTCGGCGACCGGGTGGCAGCCGCCCAGCTCGCGGCGCTGCTGCTCGGTTTCGTTGCATCGCTGCTGCTGCTGGAACGCCTGACGCGCGGCGCGGCGCGCTTTCATGACGGCGGTCGCGCCGGCGCCAGCGCCCGCCGGATGGTCCTTCCCGGATGGTGCGGCTGGCTGGTGACCGCGCTGTGCCTGCTGCCGCTGGTGACCGGCTTCGTGCTGCCCGGGGCCGTATTGCTGAACTGGGCGTTTGTCGAAGGCGACGCCCAGTTCGGCGAACGCTTCCTGCGGCTGGCAGCCAACAGCTTCACGCTGGCTGCCTCGGCCAGCGTGTGCGCCGTGATGCTCGCGCTCCTGCTGGCGTACGCGGCGCGCAGCAGCCGGTCACCGCTGGTAACGGCGGCACGTACGGTGGTCGGACTGGGGTATGCGGTACCGGGCGCGGTCATCGCGGTCGGCGTGCTGATCCCGGTCACGCGGCTGGATCACGTGCTGTCGGGGCTGTGGATGCAATGGACCGGCAGCAATCCGGGCCTGCTGCTGACCGGTGGTATCGCAGCGCTGATCTACGCCTATCTGGCGCGCTTCCTGACGGTGTCACTGCAGTCGGTGGACGCCGGACTCGCCCGCATCACGCCCAGCATGGACGAAGCCGCGCGCAGTCTCGGCCTGGGAGCCGGCGCGACCCTGCGCCGGGTGCACTGGCCGATGCTCAGGGGCAGCCTGCTGACTGCCGCGCTGCTGGTATTCGTCGATGTGATGAAGGAGTTGCCGGCAACGCTGGTGATGCGACCGTTCAACTTCGATACGCTGGCGACCCAGACCTACACGCTGGCCAGCGACGAACGTCTGCACGAAGCGTCCACCGCGGCACTGGCCATCGTCGCGGTCGGACTGCTGCCGCTGATCTCGCTGTCGCGCCAGATCGCGCGACAGCGCCGGAACCAGGTGTGACACCAGCGGCTGGCGCACGCTGCCGGCGTCAGGTTCCGGGCGGAGAGACCGGCTCGTTGAGCACCAGCCAGTACAGGCCGAGCTGACCCACCGCGTAGATGAATTTCTCGAAGTCGACCGGCTTGCGAATGTAGCTGTTGGCACCCAGCTGATAGGCCTCGTAGATGTCCTGCTGCTCGCGCGAGGTGGTCAGGATGACCACCGGCAGCAGATTGGTGCGGGCATCCGCGCGTACCCGGCGCAACACCTCCAGACCGTCCACCCGGGGCAGCTTCAGGTCGAGCAGCACCACCGCGGGAGATACCGACAGGTCGCGGCCCGCGTGGTTTCCGGTGCCGAACAGGTAATCCAAGGCTTCCACGCCGTCGCGCGCAACAACCACTTCGTTGGCGATGCGGTTCTTGTGAAACGCGCGCAACGTAAGCGCCTCGTCGTCGGGATTGTCTTCAACCAGCAGTATCGGGCGTTCGCTTGCCATAAAAACAGCCTGTTCCGGTCACGCGTTTCAATGAGAAACGGGTGCAAGGGTGAAATAGAAACACGCGCCGCGTTCCACTTCGGCTTCTGCCCAGATGCGTCCGCCATGCCTGAGCACGACGCGATGCACGATGGCCAGTCCGATTCCGCTGCCGGAAAATTCACCGGCCGAGTGCAGTCTCTGGAAGGGGCCGAAAAGCTTTGATGCGTAGCGCATGTCGAATCCGGCGCCGTCGTCCTTCACAAAATACACGAGCTCGCGACCACGCGGCAAGCAACCGACTTCGATGCGCGCCGCCGCATTCCGGCCGGTGAACTTCCACGCGTTGCGAAGAAGGTTGTCGATCGCGATCCGTAGCAGGTTCGCATCAGCATACACGCGCATCGAGGGCTGAATGAGGAATTCTGCCTGTCTGTCGGGCTCCGCACGGCGCAGCTCGGACGAAATGTCATCGGCCATCTGGCTGATGTCGACGCTCTGCCGGTTCATTTCGTTGCGCGTGATGCGTGCCAGCCCGAGCAGGTCGTCGATCAGCCTGTGCATGCGCTGGGTTGCCGCCCGGATGCGCCGGATATGGTCGCGCCCGCGATCGTCCAGCAGTTCCGCATAGTCTTCCTCGATCATGCGGGAAAAGCCGTCGATGCCGCGCAGCGGCGCTGCGAGGTCATGCGATACCGAATAACTGAAGCTTTCCAGTTCGCGCATCGCGGTCAGCAGTTCGGCCGTGCGCTCCCGGACCCGCGCCTCCAGCTGCTGGTTCAGTGCGAGCACGCCACGTTCTGCCTCCTTCCGGGCGCGGATGTCCAGACCGGTGCCGAGGATGTACGGCGATCCGTCGAGGTCGATGCGGTACAGGCTGAAGGCGTGCGTCCGGCCTGCACCAGCAACATCCAGAAGGTCGGCCTCGAAGGTGGCGTCATGGTGGGTCAGTGCGCGCCGCGCCTGACGGCGCAGCAAGTCGTGGCACTCGGGCTGGAACAGATCAAGTGCCCGCATGCCCTCCAACTCTTTAGCCGACCGGCCGGTCGTGCCTTGCAGGTTTTCGTTCCAGCGTCGCAGTACCCCGCGCGAATCGAGCAGGAAAAAGGCACCCGGCATGCTGTGCACCAGCGCCGCGGAAAAGTGCTCCTCGCGCCGGGCGGAATCGAGGGCCTTGCGCCGTGCCGTATCGTCGGAAAAGATCCAGATGGATTCACGCGTGTCCTGTTCCGCCAGCCGCACGGACACATAGGCATGCAGCAAGGCGCCATCGTGCCGCTGCAGCACCGATTCGTTGGCGTATGGCTGCGGTGCGCTGCGTGTCGCGCCGTCGAGCAGATCGGGCAGATCGGGCAGATCCGACTGCACCGGAAAGAACACACCGACGGTGCGACCGATCAGGTCGTCCTGCCCGTGTCCGAAGATTTCCTCGCAGCGCCGGTTGCAGTCGGCGATGACACCGTCCCGCACATAGACGATGGCCACCGGAACGTCGTCCAGCAGCGCCTGTTTGTCAGCCGCCAGCTTGACTACCTCGTGTTCCGCGAGCTTGCGTTCGGTGATGTCCGTGATCGAGCCGGAAAACCGCAATACCTTGCCGTTGCTGCCCCGCGTCGCCAGGCCACGGTCGCGCACCCACAGATAGTGGCCGTCCTCGTGCCGCATGCGGTATTCGATGTCGAATGATTCGCGTCGCAGGAAATGTTCGTCGATCGCATGTTCGAGGTGCGGCAGGTCGTCCGGATGCACGCGTTCGAGCAGCTGTTCATGCGTCTGCGGCTGCATGGATTGCGGCAGACCGAGCAGCTCGCTCAGGCGTGGCGACAGGAAGTAGCGGCCGGCAACGATGTCCCAGTCCCAGGCTCCGTCGAAGGAGCCGCGCACCGCATGGAACAGCCGGGCTTCGCTCTCGCGCAGCGCATCCAGCGTCATGCGTTCGCGCGTCACGTCTTCCAGTGTGCCGGACAGCCTTTGCACTCCGTCTTCGGCCCGGGTGTCGGCGCAGGCACGCAGGCGGAACCAGCGATAGGTGCCATCCCGGACACGCAGCCTGATCTGGTCGTCGCTGCGTTCGATTTCCCCTGCCAGCAGCCGTTCGCGGGTCCGACGGACGATGGCTGCATCGTCCGGGTGCGTCGCTGCCGACCAGTTGAACTGCTGCCGGAAGGAGTCGTCGTCGGGATAGCCAAGCAAGGTCGGGAAACGAGTGCTGTACCAGATCTGCCTGCTGTCCAGCGGCCATTCCCAGCCGGCTTCGTCATGTGCATCGATGATCCTCAGCAAACGCTGCAGTCGTTCCTCCAGCGCCGATCTTTCCCCGGCCAGCGCGGACGAGGTGGCGGCGAGCGCTTCCGCGAGGCCACTCAGCGGATGCGCCGGCTCCAAACGGACTATGTCGGCCATGCGACGCTGCGACAGCGCCTGCAGTCCCTGTTCCAGCCGATCGGCCTGCAGAGCCAGCAGCCGTTCCTCGCGCAAGCGCATGCCCCGCATCAAAAGCAGGCAGCAGGCGATGATCAGCAGTGCCGGCAGCAGCGTCGACGGCCGATCCGGCGGCAGGACGCCCAGGGACAGCGCGCCGACTGCCGCATGTTCGAATGTCACCGGGCCATCGATACGCATCCGCTGGCCGTCGGTCACCGCGGTTCCGATGCGGGCGATCACCTCGCCGCGGGCATCGCTGACCGTTGCGTCGGAAATGCGGCCTTCGGCCTGCATTTGCGACAGGCGCCGCTGTATCTCGGCGAGGTCCCCGGCAGCCAGCGGATGCGCTATGTCGTTCGCCAGGCTCGCGTGCAGCACACGCGGATCGCCCAGCGACAGCAGGCTGGCCAGTCCGAACGACAGCAGCAGCACCAGGCCACCGAATACCAGTACCCGCAGGAGGAACTGCGTGGTCAGCGGATGGCGCAGGTTACCGGCGGGCCGGGCGTCCATGCCGGACATCAGGTCAGGTCTTCGGCCCGCAGCAGGAATACCGGCGCGCTGGCGGATTCGGTATCGAGCCACACCAGCGGCAGGTCGGGCAGCGCCGCTTCGGTTTCGACCTGATTGCGGCCGACCTCGACCAGCAGCAGACCGCCCGGATTCAGATGGCGTCCCGCTTCGGCAACGATGCGGCGCACGATGTCCATGCCGTCATGGCCGGCACCCAGCGCCATTTCGGGTTCGCGGCGGAATTCTTCCGGCAGCGCTGCCATCGCCGCGTCGGTCACATAGGGCGGGTTGGACAGGATGAGGTCGTAGCGGCGCCCGGCGAGCGGTTCGAACAGATCGCCGTGCAGCACTTCGACCCGGTCGCGGACGCCATGGTCGGCGATGTTCAGTTGGGCGACCTTCAGTGCATCGCCCGACAGGTCGACCGCGTCGACCTTCGCATCCGGGAAATAGTGTGCGGCCGCGATGGCGAGGCAACCCGAACCGGTGCACAGATCGAGGACGCTGGCCGGCGTGCCCATGTCGTCGAGCCAGGGTTCGAAGCCGTCCTGCATCAGTTCGAAGATGTGCGAGCGCGGGATGATGACGCGCGGATCGACGCGGAAACGCAGCGGTCCGAGCCAGGCCTCGCCGGTGATGTAGGCAGCCGGCTCGCGGCCGGTGACACGGCGTTCGACCACCTGTGCCAGCTGAGCGCATTCATCGGCGGTCAGCACAGCATCGAGAAAGGGTTCCAGCCGGTCGAGCGGCAGATGCAGCGTGTGCAGCACGAGGTAGGCGGCTTCATCGTAGGCTTCGACGAAGCCCTGGCCGAATGCAACGTTGGCGCCGCGCATGCGGCTCACCGTGTAGCGCAGCCAGTCGCGTACGGACATCAGTTCTTCGGGGGCGGTGGCAGTCATTGTAGGGCTCCGTGACCGAGCATTCGGTCCAACAGGTTTTCATGGATGTGCGACAGCGGTTCGATGTCACCGACTGCCACGCATTCGTTCAGTTTGTGTATGGAGGCGTTGCACGGGCCGATCTCGACCACCTGGTCGCAGATGTCGGCGATGAAGCGCCCGTCCGAAGTGCCGCCCGAGGTTGACAGTGCGGCGTCGACCCCGGTCACGTCCCGGATGGCCGCAACCGCCGCATCGACCAGCGGCCCGGGCGGCGTCAGGAAAGGTCTGCCACCCAGCGTCCATGCGATGTCGTGTTCGATGTTGTGCCGCCGCAGTACCGCGGCCAGCCGCGCCTTCAGCGAATCGGGTGTGCTGGCGGTCGAGAAGCGGAAGTTGAACCAGACGTCCAGCGTGCCCGGGATGACATTGCCCGCACCGGTGCCGGCGCGGATGTTCGACACCTGCCAGCTGGTCGGCGGGAAATGGTCGTTGCCGTCATCCCACTGAGTGGCTGCCAGTTCGGCCAGTGCCGGCGCGAATTCATGAACCGGATTGCGCGCCAGATGCGGGTAGGCGATGTGCCCCTGCACGCCGTGGACCGTCAGGCGCCCTGACAGCGAGCCGCGCCGGCCGTTCTTGATGGTGTCGCCCAGCCGCGCGACCGAGGTCGGCTCACCGATCACGCACCAGTCGATGCGCTCGCCGCGCTGCGCCAGACCTTCCACCACGCGGACCGTGCCGTCTGTCGCGTCCCCTTCCTCGTCCGACGTCAGCAGGAAGGCGATCGAACCGGCGTGCTGCGGGCAGCGGGCGACGAAGCGTTCGGTCGCGGTGACGAATGCGGCGAGCGAGGATTTCATGTCTGCCGCGCCGCGGCCATACATGAAGCCGTCCCTGACGACGGCCTCGAACGGGTCGGAGTGCCACTGCTCGAGCGGGCCGGTGGGCACCACGTCGGTGTGACCGGCGAAGCAGAACAGCGGGTCGGCCGTGCCGCGGCGCGCCCACAGGTTGGATACGCTGCCGCTGTCCATGCGTTCCAGCCGGAAGCCGATGGCCGCCAGGCGCGCGCCGATGATGTCGAGACAGCCGGCGTCGGCCGGTGTGACCGAGCGCGCAGCGATCAGCTGCCGCGCCAGTTCCATCGTCGTTCCGGACATCCCGTCGGCAGCGGAAGCGCGCTCAGCGGTTGCCGTCATCGAGATTGAGCGAGAACTCCGCGAACGACGCACCGCCCGGTACCGTGCTTTCCATGTCGATGGTCGGCGCATCCTGTTCGTCCGGCTTCGGCGTCTCGGTGACGCCGAACTGCGAATTGTTGATCAGCCAGGACAGATTGGTCGGCGAATCGGAATTGCCCAGCGCCTCGTCGAGCGTGATCTCGCCCTCGCGGTACAGGCGGAACAGGTCCTGCTCGAAGGTCTGGGAACCGGGCGCCATGCTGCGTTCCATCGCTTCCTTGACGCTGTTGATCTCGCCGCGCTCGATCAGCTCCGAAATGTGCCGCGTATTGAGCAGGATTTCGACCGCCGGCATGCGCCGGCCGTCCGGCTTGCGCACCAGTCGCTGCGAAATGACCGCCTTCAGCGTGACCGACAGATCGAGGAACAGCAGCTGGCGGCTTTCCAGCGGGAAGAAATTCATGATCCGGTTCAATGCATGATGCGCATTGTTGGCGTGCAGCGTGGCCATGCACAGGTGGCCGGTCTGGGCGTAGGCGAGCGCGGCCTGCATGGTTTCCAGATCGCGGATTTCACCGATCAGGATGCAGTCGGGCGCCTGGCGCATCGCATTCTTCAGCGCCGAGGCCCAGGTTTCGGTGTCCATGCCGAGTTCGCGCTGATTGACGATCGACTTCTTGTGCTTGAACAGGTATTCGATCGGATCTTCCACCGTCAGGATGTGTCCCGACTTGTGCTGGTTGCGGTGGTCGATCATCGCCGCCATCGTGGTCGACTTGCCGGAGCCGGTCGAACCGACCACCAGAATCAGCCCGCGCTTTTCCATGATGAGGTCGGACAGCACCGGCGGCAGCCCGAGCGTGTCGAGCGGCGGGATGTCGCCGAGGATGTAGCGCACCACCAGCGCGATGCTGCCCCGCTGCCAGAACATGTTGACCCGGAAGTTGCCCAGGTCACGCCGGCCGAACGACAGGTTCAGCTCGCGCGTGGTTTCGAACTTCTCCTGCTGCTCCGGCGTGAGCATTTCGTACGCCATGCGCTGGATCGTTTCCGGATCCATCACGCGTTGGTTGATCGGCACTGTCGTGCCCTGGATCTTGATCGCGATCGGCGCACCGGCCGATATGAAGATGTCGGAGGCGTTCTTGTCCGCCATCACCTGGAACAGCTTGTCTAGGATCATCGCTCGCCTCCGACCGGCAGCATTTCAGTGGATTCAGGCGCGCAGCAGTTCGTTGATGCTGGTCTTGGCGCGCGTCTGCGCGTCGACCCGCTTCACGATGACCGCGCAGTAGAGGCTGTACTTGCCATCGGCCGACGGCAGGTTGCCGCTGACCACGACCGAGCCTTCCGGCACGCGGCCGTACATCACCTCGCCGGTCGCGCGGTCATAGATCTTGGTGCTCTGACCGATATACACGCCCATCGAAATGACGCAGTTGTCCTCGACGATGACGCCTTCGACCACCTCGGAGCGGGCGCCGATGAAGCAGTTGTCGCCGATGATGGTCGGGTTGGCCTGTACCGGCTCGAGCACGCCACCGATGCCGACGCCGCCCGACAGGTGCACGTTCTTGCCGATCTGCGCGCACGAACCGACCGTGGCCCAGGTATCGACCATCGTGCCTTCGCCCACGTAGGCGCCGATATTGACGTAGGACGGCATCAGCACCACGTTTTTCGCTATGAAGGCACCGCGGCGTACCGAGGCCGGCGGCACGACGCGGAAGCCTCCGTCGCGGAAGGCAGCGTCGTCATAGCCGGCGAACTTCATCGGCACCTTGTCGTAATAGCGCGTCTCGGCGCCATCGAGTACCGAGTTGTCCTGCAGGCGGAAGGACAGCAGCACCGCCTTCTTGATCCACTGGTGGGTCACCCAGTCGCCGTCGATGCGTTCGGCGACGCGCAGCGCGCCGCTGTCCAGTTGAGAAAGAACGAAGTCGACCGCTTCGCGCAGCTCGGCCGGCGCGTTCGCCGGCGAGTACTGGGTGCGGTTTTCAAATGCGGTTTCAATGATTTGCTGTGCAGCCTGCATGGCGGAGCCCCGTAAGGATGGTCGGATACTTGAACTGGAATGGAATGATATGCCGGGCCCTACAGGGCACGGCAGAAGCGCACGATGCGTTCGGCAGCCTGCAGGCACTCGTCGGCGCCGGCCACCAGTGCGATGCGGATGAAGCCGGCCCCCGGATTGACGCCGTGGGCGCTGCGGGCAAGAAAGCTGCCCGGCAGGACCGCAACATTATATTCAGCCAGCAGCCGCCGGGCGAACTCGGCATCGTCGATCGGCGTGCGGGCCCACAGGTAGAAGCTGGCGTCGGGCATCGGTGCGTCCAGCACCGATGCAATCAGGGGCTGCACCGCGGCGAATTTCGCGCGGTACTGGTCGCGGTTGTCGCGCACATGCGACTCGTCGTTCCAAGCCGCAACGCTCGCCGCCTGCACCGCAAGCCCCATCGCGCTGCCGTGGTAGGTCCGGTAGAGCAGGAAATTCTTGATCAGCCGCGCATCGCCGGCGACAAAGCCGCTGCGCAGACCCGGCACGTTCGAGCGCTTGGACAGGCTGGAAAACACGATCAGCCGCTCGAAACCGGTGCGACCGAGCCGGTGCGCCGCCTCCAGACCACCGAGCGGCGGTGCCGCCTCGTCGAAGAAGATTTCCGAATAGCACTCGTCCGAGGCGATGACGAAACCGTGGCGGTCGGCCAGTTCGAACAGCGAGCGCCATTCGTCCAGCGTCATCACCTTGCCGCAGGGATTGGCCGGCGAGCAGACATAGACCAGCTGCACGCCGGCCCACTCGGTGTCCGGAATGCGGTCGAAATTGCAGGCGAAGCCGTCGTCCGGAAGCTGATTGTAAAAGCCGATGCGGGCACCGGCCAGCAGCGCCGCGCCTTCATAGATCTGATAGAAGGGGTTGGGCGACAGCACCTTCGCGTCCGGACGGCTGGCGTCGATCACGCACTGGGCAAACGAGAACAGCGCCTCGCGCGAGCCATTGACCGGCAGCACCTGCGTCGCGGCGCTGACGGCCGGCAGGCCGTATCGGCGCATCAGCCAGCTCGCGATACACTCGCGCAGCGCGTCGAGTCCGGCGGTGGTCGGGTAGACCGACAGGCCGTCGAGTGCGCCGGTCAGCGCGTCCTTGATCAGCTGTGGTGTCGCGTGCTGCGGTTCGCCGATGGACAACCTGACCAGCGGCAGCGATGCCGGGCCGGTGACACCGGCGGTCAGTGCCCGGAGCCGTTCGAACGGGTAGGGCTGGAGCGAGGCAAGATGCGGGGTGACGGGCAGCGCCCGTGAATGTTCGTTCTGCATGTAATGTCCGGAAAGCCGGCCGCGCCGGACGAGGCGCAGGCCAAAACACAACAAGTATACGTCCCATGCTCGCTTCCCGAATGCCCGATTCACGGCTGCTCCCCTCCATGGCACTTCTTTGCGGTGCCGTCGTCTGGGGGCTCATCTGGTATCCCTACCGCGTGATCGAGGCGGCCGGCATGGGCGGTGTCACCGCCACCGGCATCACCTACGGCCTGGCCTTCCTGTTCGGACTGCTTCCGATGTGGCCGGTGGTGCGCACCATCCGACCCAGTTTCTGGCTGCTGCTGCTTGCGCTGTCGGCGGCCGGCACCAATATCGGCTACGTGCTGGGCACGCTCGATGGCGTGGTGATGCGCGTGCTGCTGCTGTTCTACCTGTCGCCGCTGTGGACCGTGCTGCTGTCGCGCACGCTGCTCGGCGAACGCCTGAGCCGGGCCGGCACCGGGGTGATCGCGCTGTCGATGGCGGGCGCCATCGTCATGCTCTGGCAACCGGCGCTGGGTTTTCCGTGGCCGGCGTGCGGCGCCGAATGGATGGGGCTGGGCGCCGGATTCTGCTTCGCGCTGGCCAATGTGCTGGTGCGCCGCACCGCGCACATAGAAATCGAACACAAGGTGATGGCCGTGTTTGCCGGCGTCGTGCTGATGGCGCCGGCCGTCGCCTGGCTGCGCGGCGAATCACCGGTCGCGCAGGCGGTGGCAGTCGGCGCCGACATCTGGCTGATGCTGGGCATCCTCGGTGCGGTGCTGCTCATCATCAACCTCGTCGTGCAGTACGGCATTACGCATCTGAGCGCCAATGCCGCCATTTCGCTCTTCCTGTTCGAGCTGGTGGTCGCTGCCGCGTCGTCCTGGTGGCTGGCGGACGAAGTGATGGGCACCAAGGAATGGCTCGGCGGCGCAATGATCATTGCCGCCAGCCTGTTTTCAGGCCATCTGGAACAGCCGGCCGCGCAGCCTGACAAGGAACCTGCGTAGGCCGGCGCCTGCAGGCCGGCCGGAGCCCGGTGATATCATTCGGCCGGTTTTCCGCCCCGACGCTCCCTCAGAACCGCCTTCCGTGCGTCTGTCCAAACTAAAACTTGCCGGGTTCAAGACTTTCGTCGATCCGACCACCATCCTGATGCCCGGCCAGCTGGTCGGCGTGGTGGGTCCGAACGGCTGCGGCAAGTCGAACATCATCGACGCGGTGCGCTGGGTGCTCGGCGAGTCGCGCGCCTCGGCGCTGCGCGGCGACGCGATGACCGACGTCATCTTCAATGGCTCGGGCACGCGCAAGCCGGTCGGGCGCGCCAGCGTCGAACTGGTGTTCGACAACAATCTCGGACGCGCCGCCGGCCAGTGGTCGCAGTACGCCGAAATCGCGGTCAAGCGCGTGCTCGAGCGCGACGGCCAGTCGGACTACTACATCAACAACACGCGCTGTCGCCGGCGCGACGTGATCGACGTGTTCCTCGGCACCGGTCTGGGCCCGCGCGCCTACGCCATCATCGAGCAGGGCATGATCACCCGCATCATCGAGGCACGGCCGGAAGAGCTGCGCGCCTTTCTCGAAGAGGCGGCCGGCATCACCAAATACCGCGAACGCCGTCGGGAAACCCAGGGCCGGCTCGACGACGCACGCGACAACCTGACCCGGCTGGACGACATCGTCGGCGAACTGGGCAATCGCATCGACCGGCTGCAGAAGCAGGCCGAAGTCGCCGCCCGCTACACCGAACTGACACGCCGGCTGGCCGAACGCCAGGCGCTGCTGTGGGCGATGAAGCAGCGTGCGGCCGGCGCCGAGGCGACAGCGCTGGCGCTCGAGGCCGGCAGCATCGACACCGACATCGAGCGCGAGATCGCCGCGCTTCGCCACCACGAATCCGCGCTGGAGCGCGTGCGCACCGAACATTTCGCCAGCTCCGAGGCGGTGCACGCAGCCCAGGCCGAGCTGTTTGCAGTCAATACCGAAGCCAGCAGGCTCGAGGACGAACTGCGGCGCGCGGTGGACAGCCGGCAGAAGCTGGCCGGCCGCATTACCCAGCTGACGTCCGAAGCCGACACCTGGCGCACGCGCATCGCCGGCATCGATGCCGACACCGAACGCTGGACGACGCTGGCCGAACATTCGGCCCACCGGCTCGAACAGGCCGAGGCGCGCCACGAGACGACGGCCGCGCTGCTGCCCGACGCCGACGCCGCGTGGCGCGAAGCCGAACAGCAGGCCGCGCTCGCGCGGCGCGAACTGGCGGCGGTCGAACAGCAACTCAAGGTCGAGGAAACCCACCGCGCCAATGCCAGCCGCACGCTGGACGCACTGGGCGCCCGCCGCGCCCGGCTGATGCAGGAGCACGCGCAGCTGGTCGAACCCGACCGCGAGGCGCTGGCCATCGCGCAGGATCGTCTGGACGAACTGCAGATGGCGCTGGAATCCGTTCAGCAGCGTGTCAGCACGGCGCAGATGACGGTGCCGCAGCTGCAGGGTGCACTGCGCAATGCGCAGGACGACGAGCGTGCGAAGACGCGGACGCTGACCGACGCGCGCGCGCGCCGCGACGCGCTGGTCGAACTGCAGCGCAAGACCCAGAGCGGCGGTCAGCTCGCGCCCTGGCTGGCTGCACTCGGGCTCGAAGCCGCCCGGCCGCTGTGGCAGTCACTGCAGGTGGACGCCGGCTGGGAGCTGGCGGTCGAGGCGGTGCTGCGCGAACGCCTGGGTGCGCTCGATGCCGGCTCGCTGGATCGCCTGTCGGCTGCCTGCGCAGGCAGCGCGGCACCGCAGAGCATCGCGCTGGCCTTGCCCGGTATCGACACGCCGGTTCCGGTGGCCGAAGGCAGCCTGCGCCGCTGCGTTCGCACGACCGACGCGCGCTGGGACGCACTGCTCGACATCTGGCTCGGCCCGGTCGCTGCCGTCGAGATGCTGGAAGTCGGCGATGGCAGCACCGGTCGGCGCGTCGACCGGCAGGGACGCGTTGCTCATGGCGCCTCGCTGACGCTGTATGCGCCCGACGCCCGCACGCACGGCGTACTCGAACGCGCACGCGACATCGAACAGCTGAGCCGCGACATCGACATGGCGGACGCGGCGCTGGCCGAGGCACGCGAAGCGCTGCGCGAAACGGAAGCGGCCCTGGCCACCGCCAATGACGAGCTGTCGGCAGCGCGGCGCGAACAGCAGGCGTTGACCCAGTCAGCCCACGCGGCCCAGGTGGAACACATCAAGCTGGCGCAGGCGCTGGCCCGTTTCGACGAGAAGCGCGGTGCGCTGGAACGCGACAGGGCGGAACTGGAGCAGGCGGAACTGACCGAACGCGCCCACCACGAGCGCGCCGAAACCGAGATGGAGTGGGCACGCGAGCTGATCGAGGCGCAGCGCGCGCGACTCGAGGCGGCGGTCGATGCACAGAAAATGGCAGACGGTGCGCTGCGCGAGGCACGTTTCGCCGAGCAGGCAGCGGCGCGCGAACTGCAGGAAGCCGGATTCTCGCAGCGCGAATGCGCCAGCCGGCTGGCCGACCTGGCCAGCAACCTGTCGGTGGCGCGCACCCAGCTGGAAAATGCCGAACTCGAACTGGCGCTGCGGCGCGACGAACAGGCGCAGATCGACGAACGCTCGATCGACGCAACGCTGCAGCAGACGCTGGATGCGCGGCGTGCGCGCGAGCAAGTGCTGGCGACTTGCCGCGACGCGCAGGAAGTTCTGGCCGCGCAGCTGCGCGAGCTGGAAGCGCAGCGCTCCGGCGCCGAACAGCGGCTGGCGCCGGCACGCGAGCGGCTGGCCGACGTGAAGCTGAAGCAGCAGGCTGCAACACTCAATGCCGAGCAGTACGCGCAGCGGCTGGCCGAGATCGAACTGCCGGACGGGCGGCTCGATGCGCTGCTGGCCGAAGGCGAACAGGAGAAGCTGCGCGAGGGCGGGCTGAACGCGGAAATCACGCGTCTCGGCCGCGAGATTTCGGCGCTCGGTGCGGTCAATCTGGCGGCACTCGAGGAACTGACCCAGGCATCCGAGCGCAAAGGCTATCTCGACATGCAGTCGGCGGACCTGCGCGAGGCGATCGGCACGCTGGAAGACGCGATCCGCAGCATGGACCGGGAAACCCGTGTCCAGCTCAAGGAGACGTATGATCGCGTCAATACTGAATTCGGCCGCATCTTCCCCGAGCTGTTCGGCGGTGGCGAGGCGCGGCTGGTGATGACGGGCGACGAAATCCTCGATGCCGGGCTGCAGGTGTTCGCGCAGCCGCCCGGCAAGCGCAACGCATCGATCCAGCTGTTGTCCGGCGGCGAAAAGGCCCTGACCGCGACGGCGCTGGTGTTTGCGCTGTTCCAGCTCAATCCGGCGCCGTTCTGCATGCTGGACGAGGTCGATGCGCCGCTCGACGACACCAATACGGAACGCTTCTGCGAAATGGTCAAGCGCATGTCGGCCGCGACGCAGTTCGTGTTCATCAGCCACAACAAGATCACGATGGAAATGGCGCAACAGCTGGTCGGCGTCACCATGCAGGAGCGCGGGTGCTCGCGCGTGGTCGAGGTCGATATGGAACAGGCGCTGAAGCTGCGCGACGAAGCGCTCAGCGTCTGACAACAACAGTGACGAGGACAGGTATTCATGCAACTGACTGAACTGCAGATCGGATTGATCGCGCTGGGCGTGGCGGGTGTCGGTGCGGTGGTGGGCTACAACATGTGGCAGGAACGGCGCCATCGCCAGACCGCCGAACGGGCGCTGGGCGAGTCGCGTCACGACGTGCTGATCGATGCACCCTATGTGCCGGCCGAGCGGGTCGAGCCGACGCTTGATTTCGATCTGAGCGACGGCACGGAAGACCTTGCGCCGCCGGCATCGGCTGAACCGGCATTCACGGCCGAGCCGGTGAGCGAGGCCCCGGTGGTTGCGGTTGCCGAAGAAGCACCCGGCAACTGGGCAGACGAACGCGTCGAGCAACGGGTCGTGATCGACCTGGAAGCCCCGGTTGCGGCCACCGAATTCCAGCGCGTCTGGAGCGAACTGACGCAGTCAATCGACGTCACCCTGCGGCTGCGCGGGCGCGACGAACAAGCTGCGCACTGGCTGACGCTGACGCCGGACACCGCCGGCATGCTGTCCAAAGTCGAACTGGCGATCCAGCTGGCGGACCGTCGCGGTCCGCTGTCGGAAGCTGCGCTGTCGGCGCTGGCGCATGCGCTGCAGGGGCTGGCCGACCGTTTTCTCGCAGTCGTTCACTTTCCGGACGCACGCGAACTGATTGGCCGGGCACGCGAACTGGACAGTTTCGCCGCATCGGTCGACGTGCAGATCGGCCTGAATCTGGTGGCCGGCGACGTGCCGATCTCCGGCACCAAGTTGCGCGGTCTGGCCGAAGCCCAGGGCTTTGTGCTGGGCGACGGGCTGTTCCATGCGCGCGACGATGCCGGCGCCACGCTGTACACGCTGGGCAATCTGGATGCCGCGCAATTCTCGCTGGACACGATGAAAACGCTGCACACCCAGGGCGTGACCCTGCTGCTCGACGTGCCTACGGTCGCCGACGGCGCGCGCCAGTTCGACCGCATGGTCGCACTGGCCGAGCAGTTCGCGCACGCGCTGGGCGCCAAGGTGGTCGATGACAACCGGCATCCGCTGTCGGCCGCGTCGCTGACGGTGATCCGCGGCAAGATCGCGGAATTCCAGGGCCGGATGGACAGTTTCGGCATCGCGCCGGGCAGCGACTCGGCACGCCGGCTGTTCAGCTGATGGATGCTGGCGCCGCCGCCGCACGGGCAGCCCAACTGCGTGCGCAGATCGCGCATCACGACCGCCTGTACTACGAACTCGACGCACCGGAAATCCCGGACGCCGAGTACGACCGTCTGTTCCGCGAACTGCAGGCGCTGGAACAGGATCACCCCGGACTGCGCACGCCCGACTCGCCGACGCAGCGGGTCGGCGGCAAGCCGCTGGACAGCTTCGCGCCGGTACGCCATGTGGTGCCGATGCTGTCGATCCGCACCGAGACCGACACCGAAGCGACCGGCGCACTGACATTCGACGCACGCGTGCGGCGCGAGCTGGCGCTGGCCGAAGACGCACCGCCAGTCGAATACGCGGCCGAACTGAAGTTCGACGGTCTGGCGATCAACCTGCGTTACGAACGCGGTGTGCTGGTGCAGGCCGCCACACGCGGCGACGGCGAGACCGGCGAGGACGTGACGCAGAACGTGCGCACCATTCACGAGGTGCCGCTGACCCTGGTGCCGCAGCCGCCTTCCGGGCAGCCATCGCTGTTCGATGCCCCCGGCGTGCCCGAAGTCCTCGAGGTACGCGGCGAGGTCTATATGCGGCGCGACCGTTTCGAGGCCTTCAATCTGCGCGCCGAAGCTGCCGGTGAAAAGACGCTGGTCAACCCGCGCAACGCGGCCGCCGGCAGCATCCGCCAGCTCGATCCCGCGATGGCGGCACGGCGGCCGTTGTCCTTTTTTGCCTATGGGCTGGGTGAAGTACACGGCTGGGAACTGCCTGCCACCCATGCCGGCGTGCTCGATGCGCTGGCGGCCTTCGGTCTTCCGGTCTGCGAGCATCGTGCCATCTGTGCCGGCGCCGATGCGCTGGCGGCATTTCACGCGCGCATCGCACAGACGCGGCCGACGCGGCCGTTCGACATCGACGGCGTGGTCTACAAGGTCAACAGTCTGGCGCTGCAGCAGAAGCTCGGTTTCGTGACACGCGAGCCACGCTGGGCGATGGCGCACAAATACCCGGCGCAGGAAGCGCTGACCACGGTGCAGGACATCGAGGTGCAGGTCGGCCGTACCGGCAAGCTCACGCCGGTAGCGCGGCTCGCATCGGTGTTCGTCGGCGGCGTCAATGTGACCAATGCCACCTTGCACAACGAATACGAGGTGCGGCGCAAGGACGTGCATGTCGGCGATACGGTGGTGGTACGCCGTGCCGGCGACGTGATTCCGGAGGTGGTGTCGGTGCTGGCCGACCGGCGGCCGCCGGACGCACGTGAGTTCTCGATGCCGTCGCATTGCCCGGTGTGCGGCTCGGACGTGGTGCGTGAAGAGGGCGAGGCCGACCACCGCTGCACCGGCGGGCTGTATTGCTCGGCGCAGCGCAAGCAGGCGCTGCTGCACTTTGCCGGTCGTCGGGCCATGGATGTCGAAGGCCTGGGCGATAAGCTGGTCGAGCAACTGGTCGATGGCGGACTGATCCGCAGCCTGCCGGACCTGTACCGGCTGGGCGTGCTCAAGCTGTCCGAACTCGAACGCATGGCCGACAAGTCGGCGGAAAATCTGGTCGCCGCACTCGAGAAGTCTAAGCAGACCACGCTCGGACGCTTTCTGTTCGCGCTCGGCATCCGCCATGTCGGGGAAGCGACGGCCAAGGATCTGGCACGGCATCTGGGCAGTATGGATCGCATCATGGGTGCGTCGGTGGCCGAACTGGCTCAGGTGCCCGACGTCGGGCCGGTGGTTGCCGAAAGCATCCACCGCTTCTTCGCCCAGCCGCACAACCGGGAGGTCGTCGAGCAGCTGCGTGCCTGCGGCATCGTCTGGGAAGAGGGCGAAATGCGCGTGGCCAGCGGACCGCTGGTCGGCAAGACGGTTGTCATCACCGGCACGCTGCCCACGCTGTCGCGCGACGAAGCGAAGGACATGCTGGAGGCGGCGGGCGCCAGGGTGGCCGGCAGCGTGTCGAAGAAGACCGATTTCGTGGTGGCCGGCACGGATGCCGGCTCCAAGCTCATAAAAGCGCAAGAACTCGGTATTACCATCCTGGATGAATCGCAAATGTTATCCATGCTCAGTCCAAGGGAGTCCTGAAAAGATGAAGTCAGTACGCAAAGCGGTATTTCCGGTCGCCGGTCTGGGCAGCCGTTTCCTGCCCGCCACCAAGGCCAATCCGAAGGAAATGCTGCCCGTTGTGGACAAGCCGCTGATCCAGTACGCGGTCGAAGAGGCGGTCGCTGCGGGATGCACCGACCTGATCTTCGTCACCGGTCGCACCAAGCGTTCGATCGCCGACCACTTCGACAAGGCCTACGAGCTCGAGCACGAGCTGGAAATGAAGCAGAAGAAGGACCTGCTGGCGCTGTGCAACACGGTGCCCAAGCACGTGAACTGCATCTACATCCGCCAGTCCGAACCGCTCGGTCTGGGCCATGCCGTGCTGTGCGCGGCACCTGTGGTCAACGACGAACCGTTCGCCGTGGTGCTGGCCGACGACCTGATCGACGGCGAGCCGCCCATCCTCAAGCAGATGACGGACATCTTCAACCGCTTCGGCCGCTCCATCCTCGGCGTGCAGCAGGTGCCGCGCAGCCAGACCGGCAGCTACGGTATCGTCAGTACCGATGCCGATGTCGGCGGCCTGTACGGCGTGACCGGCATCGTCGAGAAACCGAAGCCCGACGTGGCACCGTCGACGCTGGCGGTGGTCGGCCGCTACATCCTGACGCCGCGCATCTTCCATCATCTGCGCGCGCTCAAGCCGGGCGCTGGCGGCGAACTGCAGCTGACGGATGCGATCGCCACCCTGCTGGGCGAGGAGGCTGTGCTGGCCTATCCGTTCAAGGGCGTGCGATACGACTGCGGCTCCAAGCTGGGCTATCTGCAGGCCACGGTCGAACTGGCGCGCAAGCATCCGGAAGTCGGTGCCGCGTTTTCGGCATGGATGGACGGCCTGAGCGACAACGCGGACGCGGCGTGAATCGCGGGAACGAGGCTCAGGCACTGCTCGACGGTGCCGAACTGCTGTGCTCCGCCGAGCAGGTGGACGCGGCCGTCGACCGACTTGCCGGCGAAATCACCGGGGCACTGCGTGACAGCTATCCGCTGCTGCTGTCGGTGATGGGCGGCGCAGTCGTGTTCACCGGCAACCTGCTGCCGCGGCTCGCCTTTCCGCTCGATTTCGACTATCTGCACGTCACGCGCTACGGCGACGACACGCAGGGCGGGGCGCTGCGCTGGATCAGCGAGCCGCGCACGCCGGTGGCCGGACGCACGGTGCTGGTACTCGACGACATCCTGGACGAAGGCATCACGCTGGCCGCGATACGGCGTCACATCATCGAAGCCGGCGCGCAGCGCTGCCTGACTGCAGTCTTTTCCGACAAGCGGATCGGTCGTGCCAAGCCGGTACAGGCCGACTTCGTCGGCCTCGAACTGCCTGACCGGTACGTGTTCGGTTACGGCATGGACGTACGCGGCGCGTGGCGCAATCTGCCCGCCATCTACGCATTGAAGGAGTAGGGCGATGGCTGAGGCGCTTCCGGTCTTTCTCGATATAGAAGCGTCCGGATTCGGTGCCGGCAGCTATCCGATAGAAGTGGGCTGCGCACTGTCCGACGGCCGGACGCTGTGCGGTCTGGTCCGCCCGCCGGAGTGCTGGTGTCACTGGGACGCCGCAGCCGAATCCATCCACCACATCACGCGCGACCTTTTGCTGCAGCGTGGCCAGCCGGTCAGCGATGTGGTCGGCTGGCTGGACGAGGCTCTGCATGGTCAGGACGTGTTCAGCGACGCCTGGGGCAATGACTACGCCTGGCTGGCCAAGCTGTATGACGAGGCGGAACGGGTGCCGCACTTTCATCTGCGCAGCCTGCGCGAACTGCTCAGCGATGACGAAGCCGGGCGCTGGCACGCAGTGAAGCAGACGGTTGCGGATGAACTGCACGCGGCACGCCATCGCGCCAGCAACGACGCCCGCGTGCTGCAGCTGACCTATGCGCGCGTACGCGCACAGGCCGGCACCTGACGCAGCGGATCAGACCTTGAAACTGGCCGATGCCTCCTCAAGCCGCAAGGCCAGCGACTGCAGCTTGCTTGCCTCCTCGGCGATGGCGGTGACCTGACCGCTGTTCCGTTCGGCGGTGGACGAAATATTGCCGATGTTCTCGGTCACCAGTGCGCTTGCGCTGCTCTGTTCCTGCAGCGCGCCGGAAATATCCCGGATCGCTTCGCGCACCGTCAGCGCACCGCGGCGGATTTCTTCCATCGAATCCAGCGCGGCACGCGCGGTATCCACACCCTCACTGGCGCGCCGGCTGCCGTCCTGCATGCTGTCGATGGCCAGTCGGGTTTCCTGCTGGATGCGCGATGTCATGGCGGAGATCTCGCCGGTTGAATGACCGGTACGCTCGGCCAGCTTGCGCACTTCGTCGGCCACGACAGCGAAACCCCGACCCTGCTCGCCGGCACGCGCCGCCTCGATCGCGGCATTGAGTGCCAGCAGATTGGTCTGTTCCGAAATTTCCCGGATCACCTGCACGATGCCGGAAATCTGCTGCGACTGCTGACCCAGCGCCTCGATGAACTGCGCCGAATTCTGTACCGCGCTCGCGATGCCGCGCATTTCGTCGACCGCGCGGGACACGACCTCCGCGCCCTGCGACGCAAGGCGTTCCGAGGTACCGGCGATGAGGTCGGTTGCCCCCGCCCGGTCGGCCACGCGGGCGATGCTGGCGCCCATCTGTTCGACGGCTGTCGAAGTCGATATCGCCGATTCGCTCTGTTCATGCGAGGACGTCGCCACTGTCGATGACGCGCCCGACAGCTGGCGGGCCGCCTCCTCGACCTCGTGCGACGAACGCGAAATGTCCTGTACCAGGGTCTGGAATCCTTCCATCATCCGGTTGAACGAGCGACCCATGCGGCCGATTTCGTCGTCACCGGTCCGCTCGACGCGACGCGTCAGGTCGCGGCTGGCCGACACGTCGCCGATGATCGCCTCGATAGCCTGCAGCGGCGACAGGATGCGACGGGCGATCACGTGCGAGATGGCATAGGTCAGCAGTGCGATCACGAGCACCAGTGCACCCTGACGTCCGGCCCTGCCGATGAATTCGCTTTCCAGGTCGTCCATGTAGATGCCGGATCCGACGACCCAGCCCCAGGGCTCGAAGCCCTTGACGTAGGACAGTTTGGGTTGGGGCGCCTGCGCGCCGGGTTTGGGCCACTGGTAATACACGAAGCCGGCCTTGTCCCTGCGGACGATGTCGACGAATTCGATGAACAGCCGCTTGCCGTCCGGATCCTTCAGTTCGCCGAGCGGCTTGCCGTCCAGTTCGGGCTTGAGCGGATGCATCACCATGATCGGGGTCATGTCGTTGATCCAGAAGTACTCCCGCTCGTCGTAACGCAGCGTCTTGACTGTCGAAATCGCCGCTTGCTGGGCCTGCTGCCGGGTCAGTTCGCCTTTTGCTTCGAGAGCCTGGTAATGGCCGATCAGGCTGTGTACGGACTCGACCAGCTGACGGGTCTTGATTTCTCGATCCTGCTGAAGATTGCGGTGTTCCGATGCCAGGCCGACCGCCAGTACGATGGTCATGCCGAATGTGCCGATGAGGTTCAGCAGCGTGAGTTTGCTCCGTACGCTCTGGAAAAGTGCCATTCCTGATTGCTCCACCTGTTTGTTATGTCGTATGTCGATGCAATCCGCATCCGCATGGCGGGCTGCGATTCGTGCAGCGCCGCTGCCGCACGGACCCGAATCGACAAACTTCACGGCATCTTTAGATGGATTGCCGCAGACCTATGAATTATGTCCGCCGGATGCAAATTTTCCGGACGCATCATTCATCGGATATCGGTGGAGGACAGGCAAAAAAAAGAGCGCCCGAGGCGCTCTTTTCTCATTCCGTCAGTCCGGATCATGATCCGGTCAGACTTCCTCGCGCGATGCGCGCTTGCGCTCGTGCTCCTTCAGGTGACGCTTGCGCAGGCGGATGTTCTTCGGCGTGATTTCCACCAGTTCGTCGTCGGCGATGAATTCGATCGCCGATTCCAGCGTCAGCGAAATCGGCGGGATCAGGCGAACCGCTTCGTCGGTACCCGACGCACGCACGTTGGTCAGCTGCTTGCCCTTGATCGGGTTGACCACCAGGTCGTTGTCACGCGAGTGGATGCCGATGATCATGCCTTCGTACAGCACATCGCCCGGGCTGACGAACATGCGGCCGCGGTCCTGCAGATTCCACAGCGCATAGGCGACGGCTTCGCCATCGTTCTGCGAAATCAGCACACCGTTGCGGCGTTCCGACATCGTGCCCGCAACCGGACCGTAGTCGTCGAACACGTGGCTGGCCAGACCGGTGCCGCGCGTCAGATTCAGGAATTCACCCTGGAAGCCGATCAGGCCGCGCGCCGGGATGCGGTACTCGATGCGCACACGGCCCTTGCCGTCCGGCTGCATGTCCTGCAGTTCGCCACGGCGACGACCGAGTTCCTCCATGACGCCGCCCTGATGGGTTTCCTCGACGTCTACCGTCAGCAGTTCGTACGGCTCGCACTTGACGCCGTCGATCTCCTTGAACACGACGCGCGGACGACCGACCGCCAATTCGTAACCTTCGCGACGCATGGTTTCCAGCAGGATGGTCAGGTGCAGTTCGCCGCGACCGGACACCAGGAACACGTCGGAGTCGTCGGTGTACTCGACGCGCAGCGCCACGTTCTTCAGCAGTTCCTTTTCCAGGCGCTCGCGGATCTGGCGGCTGGTCACGTATTTGCCTTCGCGACCCGCCAGCGGCGACGCATTGACCATGAAATTCATGGTCAGAGTCGGCTCGTCCACCGCAATCGGTTTCAGCGGGGCAGGCGAGTCGGGGTCGCAGATGGTGACGCCGATGTTGACCTGATCGATGCCGGACACCAGGACGATGTCGCCGGCGCTGGCCGATTCGGCCTGCGAGCGCTCAAGACCCTTGAAGGTCAGCACCTGGCCGACCTTGGCCTTGCCGCGTAGTTCCTCGCCGTAATACACGGCCACTTCCTGATTCGGCTTGATGCGGCCGCGCGTGATGCGGCCGATGCCCAGCTGACCGATGTAGGTCGAGTAGTCGAGCGAACAGACCTGCAGCTGCAGTGCGCCGTCTTCATCGACTTCCGGCTGCGGCACGTTGTCGAGGATGGCCTGGAACAGCGGGCGCATGTCGGTACCGGGCTTGGTCGCGTCCAGCATGGCGAAGCCGTTCAGCGCCGAGGCGAACACGACCGGAAAGTCGAGCTGCTCTTCGGTTGCGCCCAGTTTGTCGAACAGGTCGAAGGTGTGGTTGATCACCCAGTCCGGACGTGCGCCCGGACGGTCGATCTTGTTGACCACGACGATGGGCTTGAGCCCCAGCGCCAGCGCCTTGCGCGTGACGAAGCGGGTCTGCGGCATCGGACCTTCGACCGCATCGACCAGCAGCAGCACGCCGTCGACCATCGACAGCACGCGCTCGACCTCGCCGCCGAAGTCGGCGTGGCCCGGGGTGTCGACGATATTGATGTGGGTGCCTTCGAAATCGATCGCGCAGTTCTTCGACAGGATCGTGATGCCACGTTCCTTTTCGAGATCGTTTGAATCCATCACCCGCTCGGACACCTGCTGGTGCGATGCAAAGGTGCCGGACTGGCGCAGCAGCTGGTCGACCAGCGTGGTCTTGCCATGATCGACGTGCGCGATGATGGCGATATTGCGTATGGAGCGGGACATGAGAATGGTGCAGCGCAAAAGAAAAACACGCGAGTTTAGCACGCCAAATGTTGCGGGCGGACCCTGCTTTTCATTTCTTTGGAGACAGGCGAAACGTCGCATCGATGTGTTTCGCCTGCCGGTATTGCTGTCGGAAAATTTTACGTCACGACTGAAATCACTCCGGACATATCACGGCATCGCTCGCGTCGACGTCATGGGCATATTCCTTGCTGCAGAAGGCCGGGTTCAGGGTTGGCGCACAACTGCTTCAAAACGCAACTCCACCAGTTCCGGACCCAGTCGATCACCCGGGCGTCGCACAAGTGAGGATGGCGCTGAAAGAACGTGGGCACACCTTCGGGTTTGCGCGTTGCAGCACCCTGCTTCTGAAGGGCGTGCCCGGATTCCGTCACGCCACACATATGAATCAATAATCAGAGGAGTTCCTTCAGATGATTTCGAAAAAGCTCGCAGGCGTGCTGTCGGCAGCCGCCATGACATTCGTTGCAGGTTCGGTCTTCGCCGGAGATGCAGTGGTCGGTAACAGCGGCTGTTCGGCTGCAGCGCTTGGACTGAATCCGGCCAACGGATCGGTTTACGCTCAGCTGAAGGGCGCGCTTGTCTCCGCTGTCGCCGCCGAGGGCGAAGGTCTCGACTTGCAGATGTGGGCAACCATCGTCGACCGCGACGGCGTGGTGTGCGCCGTGGCCTTCTCCGGTGCCGACCGTGGCGCACAGTGGCCGGGCAGCCGCGTCATTTCGGCACAAAAGGCGAACACGGCGAACGCGTTCGGCCTGAACGGTCTCGCGCTGTCGACCGCCAACCTCTACTCTGCCGTCCAGCCCGGTGGCAGCCTGTATGGCCTGCAGCACAGCAATCCGGTCGATACCGAAGTCGCCTATCGAGGCAATCCGATGCACTACGGCCAGGCCAATGATCCGATGGTCGGCCGCCGTATCGGTGGTGTAAACGTGTTCGGCGGTGGCCTCGGCCTTTACAAGGGCAAGGTCATCAAGGGGGCCGTCGGCGTCAGCGGCGACACGTCATGCGCCGATCACAACATCGGCTGGCGTGTGCGCGCCAATCTCGGCCTTGACCAGCTTGCCGGCGTCGGTGGTGTCTCCGGCGACGACACCAGGCCCGACAACATCGTGTTCGACGTCGATCCGATGACCGACAAGAGTGCCGGCGGCTTCGGACATCCGGCGTGCCTGAATCTCGGCAGCAACCACACCAGCCTGCCGACCGTAAAGTAAGCCCCCCGCAGCCGGTGACTCGCCCGCAAATGCGGGACAGAGCACCGGGCGCACACGCGTCATCGAGGCCCGGTTCAGACCGGGCCTTTTTTTGCCTGCTAGACTTGCTGGCTGTCGATCACGGAGTACCTTCATGCTGGCCATCATCGGTGGCAGCGGGCTGACACAGCTCGCGAACCTGGACGTCACGCGGCGCGAGGTCGTGCGCACCCCCTACGGCGAACCGTCGGGTCCATTGACCTTCGGTCGCCTGGCCGGTCGCGATCTGGTCTTCATCGCGCGGCATGGCTATGGCCACACCATTCCGCCGCACCGCGTCAATTACCGCGCCAACATCGCAGCACTCCGGAGCGTCGGGGCCAGCCGCGTCGTGTCGGTCGCCTCGGTCGGCGGCATACGCCCGGACCTGTTGCCCGGCGTGCTGGTCGTGCCGCACCAGATCATCGACTACACGGTTGGCCGCCAGTCCACCTTCTTCGACGGACATGACGGGCAGGTGAAGCATATCGACTTCACCGAGCCCTATGACATGGCCTTGCGGGCAGCGCTGCTTGCGGCCGCTGCACGTGCTGGCCAGCCGGTCGTGGACGGCGCGGTCTATGCGGCAACGCAGGGGCCGCGCCTCGAAACCGCGGCGGAAATAAACCGCATGGAGCGCGACGGCGCCGATGTGGTTGGCATGACCGGGATGCCGGAAGCGGTACTTGCACGCGAAGCAGGACTGGCCTATGCGGCGATCAACGTGGTCGCCAATCACGCCGCCGGACGCGGCGAGTCGCTGCACTCGATCCAGATGTCGGCGATCGAGGCGATGCTGCAGGAAGCGATGACGCAGGTGCGCCACGTACTGGAAGCCCTGTGCACGAACGGGGAGTGTCCGTGATACGCGACATCCTGCGCATGGGTGATCCGCGTCTGCTGCGCGTGGCAAAGCCCGTCGCGGCATTCGGTACGGCTGAACTGAAGTCACTGGTCGACGATCTGATCGACACCATGAGTGCGGCTGACGGTGCCGGTCTGGCGGCACCGCAGATCGGCGTCGATCTGCGCGTCGTCGTTTTCGGCGGTTCCCCGTCAGTGCGCTATCCGGAGGCGCCGGTCGTGCCGTTCACCGTGCTGATCAACCCGGTACTGGTGCCGCTGGGCAGCGCGATGGAAGAGGGCTGGGAAGGGTGCCTGTCGGTACCCGGCCTGCGCGGCGTCGTATCGCGTCACGCGCGGTTGCGCTACAGCGGACGCGACCCGGAGGGGCAGCCGATCGAACGCGAGGCCGAAGGCTTTCATGCCCGCGTTGTTCAGCATGAATGCGACCATCTTGATGGCGTTCTGTATCCGATGCGGGTACGTGACTTCAGCCGTTTCGGCTATACCGACGTGCTGTTTCCAGATCAGGACGGCGACGACTGAACGGCCGCTTCCCGTTCCGCCAGCCATGCCTCGAGTTCCGAAGCGGGCAAAGCCTTGCTGAACAGGAAGCCCTGCACGCATTCGCAGCCCAGGTGGCGGAGGAAGGCCAGTTGCGCAGCGGTTTCGACCCCTTCCGCCACGACACTCAGTCCGAGGTTGTGCGCGAGGCTGATGGTGGCTGCGCAGATGGCCGCATCATCGGGATCGATCTCGATGTCCTTGACGAAGGACCGGTCGATCTTCAGGCGCTGCAGCGGCATCAGCTTCAGATGGCTCAGTGACGAATAGCCGGTACCGAAGTCGTCGATCGCCAGTTCGACACCCAGCTCGCGCAACTGCCCCAGCATGCGCAAGGTCGCATCCGGGTTCTCCATCGCGACACTTTCGGTGATTTCCAGCTCCAGGTCGCCGGGGTGGAAGGCGTAATGCTGCAGGGCTTTTTCGACCTGGCGCAGCAGAGTCGTCGATCGCAACTGGCGTGCCGACAGGTTGACCGACATGCGCAGGTGCAGACCCGCGGCCTGCCAGGCGGCGAGCTGCCTGCAGGCTTCCTGCAATATCCATTCGCCGAGCTGGATGATCAGATCACTTTCCTCGGCGATCGGAATGAACTTGTCCGGCGGCACCAGACCCCGTTCAGGATGCATCCAGCGCACCAGTACCTCGACGCCGACGACCTGCCCACTGACCGTTTCGATCTGCGGCTGGTAGTGCAGCACGAATTCCCGATTGGAGATGGCCTGGTGCAGACTGCCCTGCAGCGCCATGCGCTCGCTCGCATTGGCGGCCATCGTGTCGTTGAAGAACTGATAGTTGTTCCGCCCCGAAGCCTTGGCGAAATACATCGCGGCATCGACATTGCGCAGCAGCGCCTCCACGCTGTCGCCGTCGTTCGGAAAAACGCCTATGCCGACGCTGGGTGTCGAGTGCAGGCGGTACTCGCCGACCTGATAGGCCGTTGCCAGCGAGGAAACGATCTTGTCCGCCACGGTGGCCGCGGTCGGGACAGCGGACAGGCCGGTCACCAGCACGACGAATTCGTCTCCGCCGAGACGCGCCACGACATCACTGTCACGCACACAGCCGAGCAGGCGGCGACCCACCTCGACCAGCAGCGCGTCGCCAACGTGATGCCCGAGCGTGTCGTTGATGTCCTTGAAATTGTCCATGTCTATCATCATCACCGCGAGCAGCGTGCCATGCCGGCGCGCCTGGGCCATTGCCAGTTCCATGCGTTCCTGCAGGCTGAGCCGGTTCGGCAGTCCGGTAAGGACGTCGTGATGGGCAAGGTGGTGGATCTTTCGTTCTGCCGCCTTGCGCTCGCTGATGTCGTTGAACGTATGCACGTAGTGGGCGATCGCGCCACGGGTATCACGCACCGGATAGACGCTGAGCAGCTTGGGATAGCGCTCGCCGTTGACTCGGCTGTCTTCGAGTTCGCCGGTCCAGTAGCCGTCCACCGCGATCTGGCGGGCAAAGTGCTGGTGGCCGCCGGTCTCGAACGGACCGGACACCACTTCGGATGAACTGCGGCCGACAACGTCGTCCGGCGTTTGTCCGGTGAGGGTACGAAAGGCGGGATTGACGGCGACGATGCGATCCTGCGCATCGGTGATCATGATCGCCTCGTTGGAACTTTCGATCACGCTGGCCGCGAGCGACAGTTCGGCGTCGCGCGCCCGTATGCGCTGGATCTGCCGTTGTCCGAGATAGAGCAGGCCCGATATCGCCAGCGACACGAGCAGGCCGGCAACCCAGATACCGATGACGCGAATATCGTTGAGACCGCTGAGCCAGCCCCGAGTCGGCACGGCAGCCAGCTGCCAGCGGGCGTCATCGGGAAGAAGGACGTCGAACAGCAACGGTTGCTGGTCGAATTCGGCAGCATCGCCATGGATCACGGCACCAGCTGCACCCAATCCGTCGCGGCCACGCAGCGCGTAACGCACACCGCCGTCCCCCGCGAGCATGCCGCTCGCCTCCAGCAGCGTGTCGAAGCGCAGCACGATGGCGGCCAGCCCCCAGTAACGTTCCGGTTCGCCGCCGGTGCCGGGCAGATAGATCGGAAAGCGGTTGATCAGGCCAATGCCACCCTGCACCAGCGGCAACGGGCCGGCCAGCACGAAACGATGGCTTTCCATCATGCGCAGCACGGCATCCCGTTGCTCCGGCAGGTCCAGATAGCGCAAACCGAGTGCGTTTTCGTTGCCGGCGCGCGGGTAAACGTAACGCACCACGTTGTCAGGCGCCACGCCGATGTTCCGGACGTGGCGCCCGTAGGACATCATGCGTTCGGCCACGCGCTCGAAGGCCTCGGTGCTGAAATCCGGATTGGCCGCGATATAGCTGACCAGCCCGAGCGAAAGATAGGCTGCGCTGTTGATTTCGCTTTCGAGTTTGGCGCGCACCACCCCGGCCTGCGCGGCGACCTCGCTGCGCTGTCGGCTGCGGATCTGCCGCGCCTCGTTACCGGCGATGTAGGCGGTCAGGATTACGCCGAGCAGCAGCGCAAGCACCCCGAGAGTCAGGGGCCTGGCTCGCTCTTTCATCGACACCGCTGTCTGTCTGTGTGTTGAGAAGGCCACCGATGGGTTCCATTGCTGAATAATTCATGCCGTTTCAGGATGGCGACAGGCAAGCAATTGTCATGCCATCGGCGAACCTGGCCTAGGAAATGGCAAGTTCGTCCAGCAGTTCCTGCTCAAGCCGGATCAGCGTCGTGCTCTTTTCCAGTTCGTCGCCCGAAATCAGGAACACGTCTTCGGCCCGGTCGCCCAGCGTCGTGATCTTCGCCGTATGCAGGTTGATGCGATGGGCGGCGAGCACGCGGGCGACCGAGTAGAGCAGGCCCGGACGGTCCGCCGCGGTGACATGCATGATGTGGTGCTGCTTGCGCTCGTCCGGCTTGATCAGTATTTCCGGAGTGATCGGAAAATGCCGCACTTCACGCGACAGCCGGCCGGCTACTGGCTGCTCAGCCAGAACATCCGACTGCAGGCGCTCGACCAGTCCGGTCTCGATCAGCGCGATCATGTCGCGCGAATTCAGGTGACCGTTCGGATTGAGCAGGATGAAGCTGTCCAGCGCGTGGCCGTGCGACGTGGTGTGGATCTTCGCGTCCGCAATGCTGTAGCCGAGGCGGCCGAAAAAGCCGCACAGCCGGACGAACAGGTCCGGCTGGTCCGGCGCGTAGACCATGACCTGCAGGCCGTCGCCAACCTGGTTGGGACGTGCCTTGACCACCGGTGCATTCGCATCGGCCTGGAAGTAGAGCATGCGCGTGTGCCAGGCAATCTCGTCCGGTTCGTGGCGCATGAAGTAGACAGTGTCCAGACGCGACCAGAAATCGCTTTCCACACCTTCACGCAAACCGAAGTAACGCAGCAGGTGACGCGCCTCTTCCTGCCGGTCCGGGCTGCCGGCGGCATGCGGTGCCTCGCCATGCAGCACACGGATGGTCGAGAAATACAGATCCTCGAGCAGCTTGCCGCGCCAGGCATTCCACACTTTGGGGCTGGTGCCGCGGATGTCGGCATGCGTCAGGATGTACAGCGCGGTCAGCCTGCGTTCCGTCCTGGCCAGTGCGGCAAAGGCGCGGATCACGTCCGGGTCGGACAGATCCTGCTTCTGCGCCACCGACGACATCGACAGGTGATGCTCCACCAGGAACACAACCAGATCGCTGTCCTGTGCATCGAGCCCGTGCTGGCGGCAGAACAGGCGTGCGTCGCGCATGCCCAGCTGTGAGTGGTCGCCGCCGCGACCCTTTGCGATGTCGTGGAACAGCGCCGACAGATACAGCAGCCAGCGCCGGTCGAATGCGGTGATCAGGCGTGACAGCAGCGGGTATTCGTGCGCGTGCTCGGCCATGGTGAAGCGCCTGACATTCCGCATCACCTGCAGGATGTGCTGATCGACGGTGTACACATGAAACAGGTCGTGCTGCATCTGGCCGACGATGCGGCCGAAAGCCGGCAGATAACGACCGAGGATGCCGTACTGGTTCATGCGCCGGATTTCGTGCACCAGTCCGCGGGTCTGCTGGAACAGCGACAGGAACAGCGCGCGGTTGACCGGATCGCGCCGGAACCGGGCATCGATCAGGCGCCGTGCCCGCCACAGCGCACGCAGCGTGCGCGCCGTCATGCCCTTGAGTTCGCGATGCGTCTGCAGCAGCGTGAAGCATTCGAGCAGGGCACTCGGCTCGCGTTCGAACACGTCCTCGGACACTACGTCCAGCAGTTCCCGGCTGGTCTGGAAGCGGGCGTTGATCACCTGCACCACGCTGTCGTCGGCCGGAAACAGCGCGGCCGAAATGTTCTGCAGCAGTATGGTGTTGAGCTGGGTGATGGTCTTCGCGCTGCGGTAATAGCGCTGCATGAAGACTTCGGACGCGCGTCGCGTCTGCGTGGCCTGCATGCCGAAGGAGGCCGCCAGCGCCTCCTGATGATCGAAGATCAGGCGGTCTTCGCGCCGGCGCGCGATGTGGTGCAGCCTCACCCGCGTGTCGCGCATGAAGCGTTCGACGCGCCCGAGCTGGCGCGATTCCTCTGCGGTGATCAGTCCGCGGGCAGCCAGTTCGGTCCAGGACGCTCCCAGCCGGCTGGCGCGGGCGATCCACTGGATCACCTGCAGGTCGCGCAGTCCGCCGGGACTTTCCTTGCAGTTGGGTTCGAGGCTGTAGGGGGTTTCCTGGTAGCGCTGATGGCGTTCGTCCTGCTCCAGGCGTTTGGCCTTGAAAAAGGCACCGGGATCGCGCCGTGCCGCCAGCGCAGCGACAAGTTCGTTGAACAGGGAGCGCGAGCCGGCAAGCAGCCGTGCCTCGAGCATCGTGGTTTCGACGGTGATGTCGCGCGACGCCTCGTCCACGCACTGGCTGACCGAACGCACGCTGTGGCCGATGTCCAGACCGATGTCCCACAGCAGACCGACCAGCTGTTCGAGCATTACCTCGGTGCCCGGTGCCAGTTGCGCCGGTGTCAGGAACAGCAGGTCGACATCCGACGCCGGGTAGAGCTCGCCGCGCCCATAGCCGCCCACCGCCACCAGTGCCGCGTTGCGGGGGATGCCGACGGCCGCCCATAGCCGGCGCAGCGCGGAATCGACAGTGCGCGCACGCATGCGCAGCAGCCGGACACTGTTGCCGTCGCGTTCGAAGGTTTCACGCAGTTGCTGCTGCGACGCGGCCAGTTCGGCCCGCAGCGCAGTGGCAAGCCCGCGCAGGACATCCGGACTGACGGGCGTATCCATTTTCAGGTCGCTCCCGACCCGGAATTCATCCACGCCGGCGGCGGCGGGCAGCCGGCCGACAGTGTCAGCACTTCGTGCCCGGTCGGCGTGACGAGCACCGTGTGTTCCCACTGTGCCGACAGGCTGCGGTCACGCGTGACGATGGTCCAGCCGTCCGGCAGTTCGGACACCGCTGCCCGGCCGGCGTTGATCATCGGCTCGATCGTGAAGATCATGCCTTCGCGTATTTCCAGCCCGGTACCGGGTTTGCCGTAGTGCAGGACCTGCGGATCCTCGTGGAACTTGCGGCCGATGCCGTGACCGCAGAACTCGCGCACCACAGAGAAACCGTTGGTTTCGGCGTGCTGCTGTATGGCATGACCGATATCGCCGAGGCGTGCGCCGGGGCGCACCTTCGAAATGCCCAGCCAGAGGCATTCGAAGGTGATGCTGCACAAGCGTTCGGCTTGCTTGCTGCCTTCCTTGCCGACCACGAACATGCGGCTGGTGTCACCGTGGAAGCCGTCATTGATGACCGTGATGTCCAGATTGACGATGTCGCCCTTCTTGAGCGCGCGCGGACCGGGAACACCATGGCAGACGACATGGTTGACCGACGAGCAGATCGACTTGGGATAAGGCTTGTAGCCCGGCGGGGCGTAGTTCAGCGGCGCCGGGATGGTGCGTTGCACATTGACCTGATAGTCATGGCAGAGCCGGTCGAGCTCTTCGGTCGTGACACCCGGTTGCACGTACGGCTCGATGTAATCAAGCACCTCGGACGCCAGCCTGCACGCGACGCGCATGCTTTCGATTTCTTCCGGGGTGTGAATGGTGACGCTCATGGAAAAGCTCTGTAGGTGCGCTAGAAGGGACAGGAGGTTAGCGGAAGCGCCCCCGGCGGGCAAACGATCGTCATCCGGCTGACTTGAGTTTGTTGCATTGCGGCTGCTACAATCTTGGGCTGTTTGATTCCAGTGTCCATGTTGGGCACGTCAGACAAATCCACACGCCCGGTGTTGCCGTCTCGACGGTGGCTGAACCGATAGGGTGCGCAACCGGAAAAAGTTGCGAACACGGCCGGGCGGAGGTCAAACCCTGATCGGAGACTTAAATGTCCGTATCCATGCGCGAAATGCTGGAAGCGGGTGTCCATTTCGGACACCAGACCCGCTTCTGGAACCCCAAGATGGCCCCGTATATCTTCGGTCATCGCAACAAGATCCACATCATCAACCTCGAGAAGACCGTCGCCCGCTACGCGGACGCGATGACCTTCATTCGCCGCATGTCGGCGAACAAGGGCACGATCCTGATGGTCGGCACCAAGCGCCAGGCCCGCGAAATCGTGGCCGAGGAAGCGCAGCGCGCCGGCGTGCCGTATGTCGACGAGCGCTGGCTCGGCGGCATGCTGACCAACTTCAAGACGCTGAAGCTGTCGGTCAAGCGCCTGAAGGACCTCGAACAGATGGTCGAGGACGGCAGCATCGAACGCATGCCGAAGAAGGAAGCCCTGGTGCTGCAGCGCGAGCTGGTCAAGCTGCAGAAGAGCATCGGCGGCATCAAGGACATGAACGGCCTGCCGGACGCGCTGTTCATCATCGACGTCGGCTACCACAAGATTGCGATCACCGAAGCCAACAAGCTCGGCATTCCGGTCGTGGCGATCGTCGATACCAACCACTCGCCGCTGGGCGTCGATTACGTGATCCCGGGCAACGACGACTCGAGCCGCGCCATCCGCCTGTACGCCTCCGGCGTGGCGGACGCCATCCTGGAAGGCCGCAACAGCGCCGCCCAGGATCTGGTGGCACAGTTGAAGTCCGACGACGAATTCGTCGAAGTCGAAGGTGAAGCCGCAGGCGAAGTCCAGGCTTGATCCGACCCGGTGCCCGCGGGTGCGGGCACCGGGTGTTTGACCGATTTGCAGATATAGGCAGGAATTAGCATGGCGGAAATTACCGCAGGAATGGTCAAGGAGCTGCGCGAGAAGACCGACGCTCCGATGATGGAATGCAAGAAAGCGCTGACCGAGGCGGCCGGTGATCTGGCGAAGGCGGAAGAAATCCTCCGCGTGAAGCTGGGCAACAAGGCGAGCAAGGCTGCCGCCCGCGTCACCGCGGAAGGCATCGTCGGTCTGCACCTTTCGGCTGACGGCAAGCTTGCCTCGCTGATCGAAGTGAACTGCGAAACCGACTTCGTCGCCAAGAACGACGAATTCCTCGCGCTGGTCAATGGCTGCGCGAAGCTGATTGCCGAAAGCAATCCGGCCGATGTCGCCGCGCTGTCGGCGCTGCCGTTTGGCGAAGGCACGGTCGAATCGACCCGCGCCGCGCTGGTCGGCAAGATCGGCGAGAACATGACGATCCGCCGCTTCGTGCGCATCGCGGCCGAAGGCAAGGTCGCCAGCTACGTGCACGGCGGCTCGAAGATCGGCGTGCTGGTCGACGTGGTCGGCGGCGACGAGGGGCTGGCCAAGGATCTGGCGATGCACATCGCCGCTTCCAAGCCGAAGTCGCTCGATTCCACCGGCGTCTCCACCGACCTGATCGACGCGGAACGTCGCGTTGCGATCGAAAAGGCACGTGAAGCCGGCAAGCCGGAAGCGATGATCGAAAAAATCGCTGAAGGTTCGGTGCAGAAGTTCCTGAAGGAAGTGACGCTGCTCGGCCAGGTGTTCGTCAAGGCGGAAGACGGCAAGCAGACCATCGAACAGCTGCTGAAGGCAAAATCGGCGCGCATCGCCAGCTTCACGCTGTACGTGGTGGGCGAGGGCATCGAGAAGAAGACGACCGACTTTGCCGCCGAAGTCGCTGCCCAAGCCGCTGCAGCCGCCGCGGCACGCTAAGGAGCCTGCATGACTGTTGCCTATCGCCGGATTCTTCTGAAACTGTCGGGCGAAGCCCTCATGGGCGACGACGACTACGGCATCAGCCGGAACATGCTTGCTCGCATCGTTTCGGAGGTTGCCGAAATCCGCGCCCTCGGTGTGGAAGTGGGGGTCGTGATCGGCGGTGGCAACATCTTCCGTGGAGTGGCAGGTGGCGCGGCCGGCATGGACCGCGCAACTGCCGACTACATGGGCATGCTGGCTACGGTGATGAACGCGCTGGCGCTGGGCGACGCGATGCGTCAGGCCGGCGTCGCCGCGCGCGTACAGTCGGCGCTGAGCATAGAGCCTGTCGTGGAGTTCTACATCCGCGGCAAGGCCATCCGCTATCTTGAGGAAGGCCGCGTGGTCATCTTCGCTGCGGGTACCGGCAATCCGTTCTTCACGACCGACACTGCAGCTGCGCTGCGCGGACGCGAGATCGAAGCCGAAATCGTGCTCAAGGCAACCAAGGTCGATGGCGTCTACAGTGCCGATCCGATGAAGGATCCGACCGCGACGCGCTATGACCGCATCAGTTTCGACGAGGCCATCAGCCGCGACCTGAAGGTGATGGACGCAACCGCGCTGGCCCTGTGCCGCGACCAGCAGCTGCCGATCAAGGTGTTCAGCATCTTCAAGCCCGGTGCGCTCAAGCGCGTCGTGATGGGCGAGGATGAGGGCACACTGGTCCATATCTAGTGTGGCGCACGCAGACTTTTCAGTTTCACGATTGCTCCACCGGCCGCTGCTGAGCGGCTGCTACTTCCAACAAGAGGCGGCTTCATGATCCCCGAGTTGAAGAAAACCACCGAGCAGAAGATGCAGAAGACGCTGGAGTCGCTCAAGACCGACTTCGGCAAGGTGCGCACTGGCCGTGCGCACACCGGCATCCTCGATCACATCCAGGTCGATTACTACGGTTCCATGGTGCCGCTGTCGCAGGTCGCCAACGTGACGCTGATCGACGCACGTGCCCTCGGCGTGCAGCCCTGGGAAAAGAAGATGCTGTCGGTCGTCGAAAAGGCGATCCGCGATTCCGACCTCGGCCTGAATCCGTCGGCGATGGGGGATGTCGTGCGCGTGCCGATGCCCGCGCTGACCGAAGAGCGCCGCAAGGAGCTGATCAAGGTCGTGCGGGGCGAAGCCGAAAACGCCCGCGTCGCCGTGCGCAACCTGCGCCGTGATGCCAACAACTCGCTGAAGGAAGCCGTCAAGGCGAAGACCATCTCCGAGGACGACGACCGTCGTACGCAGGAAGAAGTCCAGAAGCTCACCGACCGCTACATCGCCGAGGTCGACAAGCTGCTTGCGCAAAAAGAACAAGACCTGATGGCGGTCTGAGGCCGGTCACCGATCTTGTCTTCCGGTTCCAGCAAGCAGCGTGACAAGGGACAGCTTTCTGTCCCGCGGCACATTGCGATCATCATGGACGGCAACGGCCGCTGGGCCCGTCGCCGCTTCATGCCGCGTGTCGCCGGGCACCGCAAGGGTGTCGAGGCCGTACGCGCGGTGGTATCGCGCTGCGCCGAGCGCGGCGTGGGCTACCTCACTCTGTTCGCCTTCAGTTCCGAAAACTGGCGCCGGCCGGCCGAGGAAGTCAATTTCCTGATGCAGCTGTTCGTGCGCGCACTGGAAGAGGAAGTCGCCCGGCTGCACGAAAACAACATCCGCCTGCGCGTGGTCGGCGATCTGTCCCGTTTCGAGCCGCGCCTGATCGACCTGATCCGCAATGGCGAAGCGCTGACCGCCGGCAATTCAGGCCTGAACCTGACGATTGCCGCAAACTACGGTGGTCGCTGGGACATCATGCAGGCCTTCGAACGCATGCTGCAGGCACATCCCGAACAGCGTTCGGGCTTCGCCGAAGCAGATCTGGCTCAGCATCTGGCGATGTCCTACGCGCCCGAGCCCGATCTTTTCATCCGCACCGGCGGCGAACAGCGCATCAGCAATTTCCTGCTGTGGCAGCTGGCCTACACCGAACTCTATTTCACCGACAGCCTGTGGCCGGAATTCAACGGTGCTGCGATCGACACCGCGATCGAGTCGTTCCAGCAACGCGAACGCCGTTTCGGACGCACCAGCGAGCAGGTCCAGGCGGCAGCCGCAGCCGAACTTGGCGCGGTCGGCCGGCATGCTTAAGCAACGGGTCATCACCGCAGTCGTACTGCTGCTCGCCCTGACCGCCGCATTGGCCGGACTGGACCTGACCGGCTGGTCCTGGCTGGTGGCCGGAATACTCGGTCTCGCCGGATGGGAATGGGGCCGGCTGTGCGGACTGGGTGCGAACGGAGCACGGGCGGCTGGCGTGCTCACCTTCGTGCTGGTCGCCGCGGCGGCGCGCCTCTGCTTCACGGCAGACGGTCTGGCGGCAGACGCCGCACGCCTGCTGTCGCCGCTGCATGGGAGCGCCATCGCGTTCTGGCTGATCGTCGTGCCGTTCTGGATGTCCGGCGGCCGCCGACCCGGGAAAGGCTGGCTGATGCTTACCGGTCTGGTTGTACTGATTCCACCCGCGCTGGCTTTGATCCAGTTGCGGATCGAAGGTCTGCCCACGCTGCTGTTGCTGATGGCCGTGGTGTGGATTGCCGACATCGCCGCCTACTTCACCGGCAAGGCATTCGGACGCCACAAGCTCGCGCCCGCCATCAGTCCGGGCAAGACCTGGGAAGGGGCGGCCGGCGCAGTGCTGGCGGTGCAGGCCTACGGCTTTGCCATCCGGCCCTGGCTGTTCGACGGCGCGCAAGTGCTGTCTCCCGTACTCTGGTCCGCGACATTGCTGCTGCTGACCGCCGTCAGCATCGTCGGCGACCTGTTCGAATCGATGATGAAGCGCCAGGCCGGCACGAAGGACAGCAGCCAGCTGCTGCCAGGACATGGCGGAGTGCTGGACCGCGTGGACAGCCTGACCGCGACGCTGCCGCTGATAGGCTTCGCCTTGCTCAACCTTCTTCACGGGGCGCAGACCTGATGCGCAGACTGACCATCCTCGGCGCAACCGGCTCGATCGGCGTGAGCACGCTGGACGTCGTGGCCCGGCATCCCGACCGTTTCGAAGTGGTGGCGCTGTCTGGACACCGGCAGATCGACCGTCTGGCCGAGCAGTGTCTGGCCTGCAATCCGCGTCTTGCCGTCGTGGCGGATGTCGAAGCCGCCGGCGTGCTTCAGGCGAAGCTGGCAGGCCGCGTCCGCACCGAGGTCATGTACGGCCCGGAGGCGCTCGAACTGATTGCCGCGTTGCCCGAGGTCGATACCGTGATGGCAGCCATCGTCGGTGCCGCCGGCCTGCGTCCGACGCTGGCCGCCGCACGGACCGGCAAGCGCATCCTGCTGGCCAACAAGGAAAGCCTGGTCATGGCGGGTGGCGTGTTCATGCAGGAGGTCGCCGCGCACGGCGCCACCCTGCTGCCGATCGACAGCGAACACAACGCGGTTTTCCAGTGCATGCCGGCGCAGGGCAACGCAGGCGTGCGGCGCATCCTGCTGACCGCTTCCGGCGGTCCGTTCCGCTGCACGTCGCTTGATGCGCTTGATCACGTGACGCCGGAGCAGGCCTGCGCGCATCCGAACTGGGACATGGGGCGCAAGATTTCGGTCGATTCGGCGACCATGATGAACAAGGGCCTCGAAGTCATCGAGGCGCACTGGCTGTTCGACACACCGGCCGAGCGCATCGACGTGGTGATCCATCCGCAGAGCATCGTGCATTCCATGGTCGAGTACGTCGATGGTTCGGTACTTGCGCAGATGGGCAATCCGGACATGCGCACGCCGATCGCCCATGCGCTGGCCTGGCCGGAGCGCATCGAGTCCGGCGTCAGCGCGCTCGATCTCGCACTGGCGGCCGATCTGGTGTTCGAACGCCCTGACTTCGCCCGCTTCCCCTGCCTGCGGCTCGCCTTCGATGCACTGCAGGCGGGCGGCGGCACGCCGGCAGTACTCAATGCCGCCAACGAAATCGCGGTGGCAGCCTTCCTCGAGCGCCGGCTCGGCTTCCGCGCCATCGCCGACGTGATCGCCGCCACGCTGGACACGCTTCCGCATACCCCGACCGGGACGCTGGACGAGGTATTCGCCGCCGACGCGCAGGCGCGGGTAACGGCCGCCAGGATCATCGAGGCGCGTACTTGAACCCGCTGTACTACGTTGGCGCATTCGCACTGGCGCTGGGCATCCTGATCACCGTCCATGAACTCGGGCACTACAGCATTGCGCGACTCTGTGGCGTCAAAGTGCTGCGTTTCTCGATCGGCTTCGGACGTCCTCTGTGGCTGCGGCGTTTCGGGCCTGACCGGACCGAGTGGGTGCTGGCGCTGTTTCCACTCGGCGGCTACGTCAAGATGCTCGACGAGCGGGAGGGCGAAGTCGCTGCGCACGAACTGCATCGGGCCTTCAACCGCCAGCCGGTCGCCCGCCGCTTCGCCATCGTCGCCGCCGGACCGGTTGCCAATTTTCTGCTGGCCATCGTCATCTACTGGGGGCTGCTGATCTACGGCATGGAAGAGCTGCGTCCGCTGCTGGCCGCTCCCGCCACCGGAACGCCGGCTGCGATGGCGGGCATACAGGAAGGCGAGCTGGTGCGTGCGATCAACGGCAAGGAGGTCCAGACCGCTCAGGAGCTGCGCTGGACCGTAGCGCAGACAGCCGTGGAACGGGGCGTGCTGACGCTGGAAACCGTCAACGAGCGCAGCGAGATCAATGTCCGCCGTGTCGACCTCGCGGGTCTCGCAGGCGAGGTGGATGCGTCGCTGATGGACCGCACTGGCCTGACGCTTTACCGCCCGCGCCTGGACACCGTTGTGGGCACGGTGGGCGATGGCAGCGCGGCCGGCAAGGCCGGTGTTCTGGCCGGCGACCGCATCGCCGCGATAGACGGAAAGAAGCTCGCCGACTGGAGCGACATGGTCGAGGCGGTGCGCGGGCTGGGCGGGAAGCACGCGACGCTGGTCATCGAACGCCAGGGCGGCACGATGGAACTTGGTGTCGACATCGCGCTGGTCGACGAGGGCGGCCATCAGTTCGGCCGGCTCGGCGTGACGCCGCTGACCGATCCGCGCCTGCGCGACCGGCTTTTTGTAACGGCTCGTCACGGAACGGCCGACGCGCTCGGCCTTTCCATCGTTCAGACCTGGGATACCGCGCTGTTCAGCCTGAAGGCATTCGGCCGCATGATCACCGGCGAACTGTCCTGGAGAAACCTCAGCGGGCCGGTGACGATAGCCGATTACGCCGGTCAGTCCGCCCGCATGGGGATGCCTCACTACGTCAAGTTCATCGCGCTGATCAGCATCAGCCTGGGGGTACTGAACCTGCTGCCCATCCCGCTGCTAGACGGTGGACACTTGATGTACTATACGGCCGAAGTCATCAAGGGCGGTCCGCTGTCGGAGCGGATCATGGAGATCGGGCAGCAGATCGGTCTTGCCATATTGCTGATGCTCATGGCTTTCGCCTTCTACAACGATATCAATCGCCTTTTCGGTTGACTGCCAGCTGAATCCCCAATGCGCAAGTTTCTACTGCCCGCCCTGATTGCGGGAATGCTGTCGGCTCATGCCCAAGCTTTTGAACCCTTCGTGGTTCGGGACATCCGGGTCGAAGGCATCCAGCGTACCGAAGCCGGTACCGTGTTCAGTTATCTTCCGGTCCGCGTCGGTGAAAGCTTCACCGAAGAGAAGGCGGCACAGGCCATCAAGGCGCTGTTCGCCACCGGCTTCTTCAAGGACGTCAGGGTCGAGGTCGAGGGTGACGTGCTCGTCGTCGTCGTCGACGAGCGGCCGGCCATCGCCTCGCTCGAATTCGTCGGCCTCAAGGAATTCGACAAGGAACAGGTCAAGAAGGGGATGAAGGATTTCGGCCTCGCCGAATCCCGCATCCTGGACCGCAGCCTGCTCGAGCGCGCCGAACAGGAGCTGAAGCGCCAGTACCTGTCCCGCGGCAATTACTCGGTCGAGATCAAGAGCACGGTCACACCGCTGGAACGCAACCGCGTCGCCGTGACCCTGAATGTGGACGAAGGCGAAGTCGCCAAGATCAAGCAGATCAACATCGTGGGTGCGCAAGCCTTCACCGAGAAGGAACTGCTCAAGCTGATCTCGCTGAGCACGCCCGGCTGGCTGACCTGGTACACGAAGAACGATCAGTATTCGCGCCAGAAACTCAGCGCCGACGTGGAAATACTGCGCAGTTACTATCTGGACCGCGGTTACCTCGAATTCAACGTGGATTCGACCCAGGTGTCGATCACGCCCGACAAGCACGACATCTACATCAGCATATCGATCACCGAAGGCCAGAAATACACGGTGTCGAACGTCAAGCTCGCCGGCGACCTGCTGCTGCCGGAAGAGGAATTGCGCAATCTGGTCAAGATCAAGTCGGGCGACGAGTTTTCGCGCCGCAAGCTGACCGAGACCACCAAGGCAATCAACGACAGGCTGGCCAACGAAGGCTATGCGTTCGCGAACGTGAACGCCGTGCCCGAACCGGACAAGGCGAACCAGACCGTGTCATTCACGTTCTTCGTCGATCCGGGACGCCGCGTCTACGTCCGGCGCATCAATGTGGCCGGCAACACCAAGACGCGTGACGAGGTCGTTCGCCGCGAATTCCGCCAGATGGAAGGCGCGTGGTACGACGGCGACAAGATCACGCGCTCGCGTGCGCGGGTCGATCGTCTGGGCTACTTCGACGGTGCGACCGTCGAAACGCCGGCAGTGCAGGGCTCCACCGACCAGGTCGATGTGAATCTGACGGTCAAGGAAAAGCCGACCGGCAACCTGATGTTCGGTGCCGGCTTCTCCAGCTCGGAAAGCCTGATCCTGTCGACCTCGATTTCCCAGCAGAATCTGTTCGGCAGCGGCAAGGCACTGACGCTGGCCATGAACAGCGGCAGCATCAACAAGACTTACTCGCTGTCCTTCACCGATCCGTACTACACGAAGGACGGCATTTCGCGGGGCTTCGACGTCTATCTGCGCAACGTCGACCCGACCAGCCTGAGCATCGGCGCCTACCGCACCTCGTCGGTCGGCGCCGGCATGCGCTGGGGTTTCCCGATCCGCGAAGACGACCGCATCAACTTCGGTCTGGCGGTCGATCACACTTCGATCGACACTTTTTCCGACAGCCCGTTGCGCTTCCAGAATTTCGTCAAGGAATTCGGCGACACCAACACGTCGCTGCTGGGCACCATCGGCTGGGCACGCGACACCCGTGACAGCTTCAACTATCCGACCACCGGCTCGGTCAAGCGGGTGAATGCCGAGGTCGCGCTCCCGGGCGGCGACATGCACTTCTACAAGCTGTCGTATCAGCAGCAGGAATACATCCCGCTGTACGGCGACTTCGTGCTCGCACTCAACGGCGAAGTGGGGTACGGCAAGGGTTACGGCGGCAAGCCGCTGCCGTTCTACAAGAACTTCTTCGCGGGTGGCATCGGTTCGGTACGCGGCTTCCAGACTTCGTCGCTGGGCGAACGGGACCGGGACGCGAGCGGCAACGTGCTGCTCAGTACCATCGGTGGTAACCGCAGGCTTATCGGTAACGCTGAAATACTGTTCCCCTTCCCCGGTCAGGGGCAGGACAAGTCGCTGCGTTTGGGTACCTTCATTGATGCCGGTCAGGTGTGGACCGAAGCCCAGTCCTTGGATCTGAGCCAGTTGCGCTATAGTGCGGGCCTCTCGGTGTCGTGGAGTTCACCGATGGGCCCCCTTAAATTCAGTTTCGCCCAGGCACTGAACAAGGAGCCGCTGGATCGTCTCCAGCGCTTCCAGTTCCAGCTGGGCAGTGTGTTCTGACCCGGAAACACTCAGGATGAACAGTTCGAGCATGTTCTCACGTTCCGCATTCATCTCACTGATTTCGCTGGTGTTGGCGTTTACGTCCGCCCCGTTGCGTGCGGAATCCGACGTCAAGATCGGCTTTGTCGATACCGAGCGCATCCTTCGCGAGGCGGCGCCGGCGGTCAAGGCGCAGAAGAAGCTCGAGAAGGAATTCGAGAAGCGCAGCCAGGAACTGGAAAAGCTTGCCAAGCAGCTGCAGGCGATGCAGCAGGGCATGGAAAAGAATTCGGTCACGCTGCCGGACAGCGAGCGGCGGGCGAAGGAACGCGAATTCAACGACCTGACCCGCGACATGCAGCGGCGCGAACGGGAATATCGCGAGGACCTGAACCAGCGGCGCAACGAAGAACTCGCTGGCGTGCTCGACCGCGCCAACAAGGCGATCAAGGTGATCGCCGAGGCCGAGAAGTACGACATCATCTTCCAGGAAGTGGTGTATCGCAGTCAGCGCATCGACATCACCGAGAAGGTGCTGAAGGCGCTGGCGGATCCGCCACCCGCGAAGTAAGCGGCATGCCAGCCCGACTTGGCGACCTGGTCGCCCTGCTGGGCGGCGAGTTGCATGGCGATCCGGACCTGCTGATCGAGCAGGTTGCGTCGCTGGAAACTGCCGGCCCGCAGCACATCACCTTCCTGTCGAATCCGAAACTGCGGGGCGCGCTGGACGCAAGTCCGGCCGGGGCCGTCATCGTCGCGCCGGCCGACGGCGAAACGCTGGACCGCCCGCACATCCGTGTCCGCAACCCCTACCTGTACTTTGCCCGCGTCGCGCAGGCGCTGAATCCGGAACACCGGCCGCCCGCCGGCATACAGCCGGGTGCTTCCGTGCATCCGGATGCGATCGTCGATCCAGGCGCCCACGTGGCACCCGGTGCGGTGGTCGGCGCGCGTGCCCGCATCGGTGCCGGCGCGGTGATCGGCGCCGGTTCGGTGGTCGGCGAGGACTGCAGCATCGGTGCCGGCACCACGCTGCATTCACGTGTGTCGATCTATGCGCGCTGCGTGGTCGGAGAGCGCTGCATCCTGCATTCCGGCGTGGTGATCGGCGCCGATGGCTTCGGATTCGCACGCAATCAGGACGCCAGCTGGGTCAAGATTCCGCAGATCGGCCGCGTGGTGGTCGGCAATGACGTCGAAATCGGCGCCAACACCACGGTGGACCGCGGCGCGCTCGACGACACGGTGATCGGCGACGGTGTCAAGCTGGACAACCTGATCATGATCGCCCACAACGTGCACGTCGGTGACCACACGGCGATGGCCGCGTGCACCGGTGTGGCCGGCAGCACCCACATCGGTGCGCGCTGCATGATAGGCGGGTCGGTGAACATCATGGGCCACAGCCACATCGCTGACGACGTGGTCGTGTCGGCCGTCACCTTCGTCAGCAAATCCATTCAGGAGTCGGGAACCTATACCGGCTCCATCCCGTTCATGGAACACCGCGAGTGGACCCGCAACTTTTCCCGGCTGCGCCATCTGGACGCGCTCGCGGACAAGGTGCGCTCGCTCGAACGCCAACTTGCATCACTGCAAAGCATCAAGGAAGACTGACTTGAAAACCATGGACATCCACGCAGTACTGAAGTCGCTGCCGCATCGTTTCCCGTTTCTGCTGGTTGATCGCGTGCTCGACGTCGTGCCCGGCGAAAGCATCCGTGCGCTGAAGAACGTGACCATCAACGAGCCGTTCTTTCCGGGGCATTTCCCGAAGCATCCGGTCATGCCCGGCGTGCTCATCATCGAGGCGCTGGCACAGGCAGCGGCCATCCTGTCGTTCGAAACGCTCGGTACCACGCCGGACGAGGATTCGGTCTATTACCTGTGCGGCATCGACAACACCCGCTTCAAGAAGCCGGTGACCGCCGGTGACCAGCTGATCCTCGAAGTCGAGCTGCTGCGCAACGTGCGCGGCATCTGGCGCTACTCGGCGCGCGCACGGGTCGACGACAAGGTCGTCACCGAAACCGAACTGCTGTGCGCGGTGCGTCCGAGCTGATGGGGGCTGTCATCCACCCGACGGCCATCGTCGATCCGGCGGCCAGACTGGATGACGGGGTCGAAATCGGCGCCTACAGCGTGATCGGCGCACATGTCGAGATCGGTTCCGGTACGCGCGTGCATCCGCACGTCGTGATCCAGGGTCACACGCGCATCGGTCGGGACAACGAGATACATCCGTTCTGTTCGATCGGCGGCCCGCCGCAGGACAAGAAGTACGCCGGCGAGCCGACACGGCTGGAAATCGGCGACCGCAACACGCTGCGCGAATACGTGACGATGAACTGCGGCACCGTACAGGACGTCGGCGTGACCCGCGTCGGCGACGACAACTGGGTGATGGCCTACGTGCACGTCGCGCACGACTGCCAGGTCGGCAGTCACACGATCATGGCCAACAACACCGCGCTGGCCGGCCACGTCCATGTCGGCGACTGGGCCATCCTCGGCGGCTTCACCGGCGTGCACCAGTTCGTTCGGGTCGGTGCGCACAGCTTCTGCGGTGTGCATTCGAGCGTGCTGCAGGACGTGCCGCCCTTCGTGCTGGCCAATGGCGTACCGGCTGCACCACACGGCATCAACAGCGAAGGCCTGCGTCGCCGCGGCTACAGCTCGGAAGCCATCATGGCGATCAAGCGGGCATACAAGTCGCTGTATCGCGAAGGCCTCAGCCTGGATGACGCGAAGGCGGCCATCGCCGAAGCCGCTGCAGTCACCCCCGAAGTGGCGCTTCTGTCCGATTTCCTGAGCTCGGGCGGACGCGGCATCATCCGATAATGTCTTCCCGCATCACGGTGGCGATGGTCGCCGGCGAGGCGTCCGGCGACCAGCTGGCCGCCCATCTGATCAAGGCACTGCGCGCGGCTCGGCCCGACATCGATTTCGTCGGAATCGGCGGCCCGCGCATGGTGTCGGCCGGTTTCGACGCCTGGTGGCCGGCGGAAAAGCTGGCCGTGCGTGGTTACTTCGAAGTGCTGCGCCATTACCGGGAACTGTCGCGCATCCGCCGGGAACTGCTGGCCCGGCTGCGGGAGACTCGGCCGGCCGCCTTCATCGGCGTCGACGCGCCCGATTTCAACCTGTGGCTGGAACGCCGGCTGCGCGATTCGGGCATAGCCGCCATCCACTATGTCAGTCCGTCGATCTGGGCCTGGCGCGGTGGCCGCATCAAGGGCATCGCGCGCAGCGTGTCGCGGATGCTGTGCCTGTTTCCGTTCGAACCCGCGATCTACGAGAAGGCGGGCGTGCCGGTCAGCTACGTAGGCCATCCCTTCGCCGACGAAATCCCGGTACAGCCGCAGCGCGCCGCGGCGCGCGAGCGGCTGGCACTGCCACAGGATGCACGTGTGGTCGCGCTGCTGCCGGGCAGCCGCCAGTCCGAGCTGCACTACAACGCAGCGGCCTGGATAGGCGCGGCGCGCGAACTGCACACCCGCCATCCGGAATTGCGCTTCCTGGTGCCGCTGACCACACGCGAAACACGCACGCAGTTCGAACAGGCGCTTTGGGACTGCGGCGCGACAGAACTTCCTGTATCGATACTGTTCGGCCACGCGCGCGACGCGCTGATGGCCTGTGATGCGGCATTGGTCGCCAGCGGTACGGCCACGCTGGAGGCTGCGCTGTGCCGTGCGCCCCACGTGATGGCCTACCGCATGCACCCGCTGTCCTGGCAGATCATGAAGCGCATGGCCTATCAGCCTTGGGGCAGCCTGCCCAACATCCTCGCCGGACGTTTCGTCGTGCCCGAACTGCTGCAGGGCGACGCGACGCCGGCCAGACTGGCCGACGCGCTCGACGCACTGCTCGGCGACGATGCCGCATGCACGGCGCAGCTCGAACAGTTCGAACGCATGCACATGACTCTGCGCCAGAACACGGCCGCGCGCGCGGCCGCCGCCATCCTGCCGCATCTGCCGCGGGCTGCGGCATGATTGCCGGCGTCGACGAGGCAGGGCGGGGCCCCTTGTGCGGGCCGGTCTATGCGGCCGCGGTCATTCTCGATCCGGCGCGCCCGATCGCCGGTCTGGCGGATTCGAAGAAGCTGTCCGAGAAGCGCCGCGAAGCACTGGCGCCCTTGATCCGGGAGCGGGCGCTTGCCTGGGCCATCGGCGTCGCCAGCGTCGAGGAGATCGACCGGCTCAACATCCTGCACGCCAGCATGCTGGCGATGCGGCGCGCGGTCGAGGCGCTGCCGATCGTGCCACTGGAAGCGCTGATCGACGGCAACCGGATTCCGCCCGGACTGCTCATGCCGGCGCGCGCCATCGTCGGCGGCGACGCGTCGGAAGCCGCAATCTCCGCGGCATCCATTCTGGCCAAGACGGATCGCGACCACGAAATGCTGCGTCTGGCCACGCTCTATCCGGAGTACGGCATCGAGCGCCACAAGGGCTATCCGACGCCCGCCCATCTGGCCGCGCTGCGCATTCACGGCCCGTCGCCGATACACCGGCGCAGCTTCGCACCGGTTGCGCAATGCTCGCTGGCGTTCTAGCGAGGATTTCCGGCGTCGAAGCCCCTCAAGCGGACTGCGGCTGGGCCGCCGTACGGCACGGTCCGGTTCAGGCTTCGCCGTTCAGCGGCACGATGTCGGCGCTGCGCAGGCAGAAGGTGATCGCGCGCCCCGGCTCTACCCGGTAGCGACGGATGGCCCGGGTGGGCAGGCGCAGTTGCAACGAAATCTCCGGCATACCTTCGGGCATCACCTGCACGACCGCCTCGCCGCCCAGTTCGACCACTTCCTGCACCAGCGCCGGCACCGGATTCTCCAGATGGCTGGCCCAGGGCTTGTCGGGCCTGGCCAGCAGCACGTTCGAAGGCAGCACCGCCCAGCGCAACGGACCGGGCCGCTGATCGTCCGGCAGCCCGGCAACGCGCAGCAGGTGCGGGCCCCAGCGCAGCAGCCAGCGTCCGTCAGTGCGCCCCTCCACCTGCCCGGTGAACACGTTCGGAATGTCGAGCAGACGCGCCGCCTGTTCGCAACGGGGTCGCGACAGGACTTCGGCAGTCGGGCCCGACTGCAGCAGCCGGCCGTGGCGCACCAGACACAGGTGACTGGCCAGCTGTGCCGCCTCGTCCAGGTCGTGGGTCACCAGCACGATGGTGTTCCGCAACTGTTCGTGCAGACGTCGCAGCTCGACATACAGGCGTTTGCGCGTGCTGCGGTCCACCGCCGAAAACGGTTCGTCCAGCAGCAGCACCGACGGTTCGCGCGCGATGGCGCGGGCGAGTGCCACGCGCTGTTTCTGCCCGCCGGACAGTTCGTGCGGCCTGCGTTCTTCCAGGCCGGCGACATGCGCCAGATCGATGGCCTGCAGTGCGCGCACCCGGCGCTGTGCGGCCGGCAGGTGAGTCAGCGCGGTTTCCACATTGCGCAGCGCGCTCATGTGGGGGAACAGCCCATAACTCTGCGGCACCAGACCGATGGAGCGACTGCGCGTCGGCACGTGGATGCCGTCGCCATCCCAGGTTTCGCCATCGAGCCGGATCGACGACTGACGCACATGAAGCAGGCCGGCGATGGCGCGCAGGATGGACGTCTTCCCGCTGCCGGACGGGCCGAGCAGGGCAGTGATGCGACCGGCCGGCAGTTCCGCGCGGAAATCCAGAACCGGGCCGTCATGGCGCAAGTCGAGCGTCAGGCTCATACGGCGCGACGGCGACGCATCAGGCGTTCGACCAGTCCGTAGCTGACGGCGATCGTGACCAGGGAGACGACGAGCAGCAGTCCGGCCATGGCACCGGCCGAAGCGTGGTCGAAGGACTGCGTACGGTCATAGATCGATATGGCGATGGTTCTGGTCTCGCCCGGAATGCTGCCACCCACCATCAGCACCACGCCGAATTCACCCAGCGTGTGCGCGAAGGTCATGACGCATGCCGACAGGATGCCTGGCCAGGCGAGCGGTAATTCGATGCGGTACAAGGTCCGCCACAAGGTCAGCCCGCAGCATTGCGCGGCTTCGCGGACTTCCGGCGTGATCGCTTCGAACGCCCGCTGCATCGGCTGCACCGCGAACGGAATGTTGAACAGCACCGAAGCGACGACCAGTCCGCTGAAGCTGAAGGTCAGCGTATGTCCGGTCAGCGACTCGAACCACTGACCGAGCGGCGACTGCCCGCCCATGGCAATCAGCAGGTAGTAGCCGATCACGGTCGGCGGCAGCACCAGCGGCAATGCCAGCAGTCCCTCCACCCAGGCCTTGCCGCGAAAGCCGGTGACGGCCAGCCAGCGGGCCGTCATCGCGGCCAGCGGCAGCAGCACGGCCAGCGTCGCCAGCGCGAGTTCGACGGAAAGGGTGATCGCCTGCCAGTCCATCGTGTGCCTACTTCGCCATTTCGTCCGGCAGCACGAAGCCATGCCCGGCGAACAGCGCACGCACGGCCGGTGTCTGCAGATAGCGGTAGAAGGCCCGTGCCGTTTCGCCGGCGTTCTTCATCAGCACCATGCGCTGGCGCAGCGGTTCGTCAGCATGCCAGGCGGCCGGGATCGGTGCGTAACTGCCCAGTCGCGACAGTTCCGGTGAAATCGCCAGCGACAGCGGAATGATTCCACCCTGGGTGGAACCGGATACCGCGAACTGGGCCGCCTGCGCGGCATTCTCGCCGAGTACCAGGCGCGGTTCGATGGCGGACCATGCGCCCATCCGGCGCAGCGCTGCGCGCGCGGCGCGGCCGTAGGGTGCGTGTTCCGGATTGGCGATCGCAAAATGGCGGATGCGCCCGTCCGCCAGCGCTGCCGGCAGGTCGGCAAGCAGCGCCTCGGCTTTCATCGACGACGCCTTCGGTACGAACAGCACGATGCGCCCGATTGAATACAGGACGCCCCGGTCTTCGGTCAGTGCTGCGTCCGCGAGGCGGAACACGAAACTTTCGTCAGCCGACAGGAACAGTTCAAACGGCGCACGCTGTGCGATCTGGTTCGCGAAATTGCCTGACGAACCGAAAGTGAGCTTCAGCTGGCGGCCGCTTTCCTTCTCGAAGCGCGCGGCGATATCGGTCAGTGCAAACTTCAGATCGGCGGCGGCGGCCACGGCCGGAACGTCGGCGGCCAGCGCGCAAGACAGCGGGAGCAGGCTGATCAGCAAGAGGCATGCGATGCGCCGCACTGCCCTGCAAATGCGGCGGAGGAAGGTCTTAGGAAGAGCCATGGGCCGGAGAGTAAACCACTCGGCACCTGACTGCGCAGACACGGACTCAATCCGGATGCCGACAACAAATGATGATCGAACCGGGAATGATTGCAGCTCCGGGGAAACGGACCTGCGGTGCAGCGAATGCGGAACGATGAAACACACATCGATTCGATATTTCAATTAATATGAAAACGTTGGTTGAAATGGCGGGCGCACTTACCCGGTCGCTCCGATTGCACCTACTCGGGCGCACATGACTGCGCGGGTCACCTGCCGGACCGAACACTGCTTTGTGGCGTCATCGAACGAGCGCGATCGGCGCCAGTTGCTGAAAGGAGTCACCCATGAAACGCTTTCACGTCCATCTGCATGTCGACGATCTGGCGAAGAGCATCGCCTTCTACAACCGGCTGTTCAGTGCTCTGCCGGCACGCAGTGAATCCGACTACGCCAAATGGATGCTCGACGATCCACCGGTGAATTTCGCCATTTCGACACGCGGCAGCCAGCCCGGCATCGATCATCTGGGCATTCAGACCGACGACCCGGAGGAACTGGCCGCGATGAAGGCGAGAGCCGAGGCAGCCGACATGACGCTGGAGGACGAAGGTGTGACCAGCTGCTGTTATGCACGCAGCGAAAAACACTGGATCACCGATCCCCAGGGCATCGCGTGGGAGCACTTTCACACCCTGGGCAACATTCCGGTATTCAACGAAACACCATCGGCGTCCGCTGAAGCGTGCTGCACGCCTGAAGCGCCGGTCACGCGAGGAAAGCCGCTTAACATTGCGGTCAAGACGCCGGGGTCCGGCTGTTGCTGATCCGGGGAACATCCTCGCCTTAGCGGGGTCTTGGGTGGAGATCCGGATAGTCGTCACATACGGCGCCCGGATCCGGCAGGCGCAGGAAGACTCCGGGTTTCCGGAAGCTGCCGTCGCCTCGCTGCAACGGCCTGTCGCCAAAGGCTGCTGCTGTACGGAACAGGGGCTTGAAATGACTTTCTTTGGCCCAAGATTGCCGGTACGGACTGGCGGCAGGGCGTGCCTGGATAACACAAAGTTCGATTTGGTTAGCACACGATTGATTTGTGCTATATTAAATTCAGTCGCGGACGTGGTGTCCGACGGATTTGCGGCGCTCGAAGGCGCCGAAGCGTAAGCTGAAGGGCGGAACGATGAACATCGCACCGTACCCGAAGCGAAGAAATATCTTAGAATCAGTCTAAATTCTGATCCAACAAGTAATAATATTCAGCGTTTTCCACCCACCCGAAACGAAAGGAAATACTGATGTCGTCGCTCATCGGAACCACCGTCAAACCGTTCAAGGCAACCACCTACCACAACGGCAAGTTCGTTGACATCACCGAGGCTGACCTCAAGGGCAAGTGGTCGGCATTCGTGTTCTACCCGGCTGACTTCACCTTCGTTTGCCCGACCGAACTCGGCGATCTGGCGGACACTTACGCCGAATTCCAGAAGATCGGCTGCGAAATCTATTCGATCTCGACCGACACGCACTTCGTGCACAAGGGCTGGGCGGACGCCTCCGACACCATCCGCAAGATCAAGTACCCGATGATCGGCGACCCTACGGGCGCGATCACCCGCAACTTCGACGTGATGATCGAAGAAGCCGGTCTGGCACTGCGCGGCACTTTCGTGATCGATCCCGAAGGCAAGATCCGCATGGCGGAAATCGTTGAACTGGGCATCGGCCGTGACGCCAAGGAACTGCTGCGCAAGGTTCAGGCCGCCCAGTACGTGACCTCGCATCCGGGCGAAGTCTGCCCCGCCAAGTGGACGCCGGGCGCTCAATCGATGACGCCGTCGCTGGATCTGGTCGGCAAGATCTGACCCGTCCCTCTCTGGTAGCGCCCGGGTTCAGGTCACTACGACGCCTGACCCGGGCGTTTTCATTTGTCCGTTAATCCGAGGAAAGCTGATCGACCATGCTTGATGCCACCCTGAAGGGCCAGTTGCAGGCCTACCTCACGAAGCTTGTTCATCCGATAGAGCTGGTAGCGTCGCTGGACGACAGCGACGCATCGCGCGAACTTCATTCGCTGCTGACCGAAATCGCCGAACTGTCGAACCTGATCACGGTGGTCGAACGCCGGGACGATGCCGAGCGCAAGCCGTCGTTCACGATCAACCGCAAGGGCGGCGACATGAGCTTGCGCTTCGCGGCCATTCCGCTCGGCCATGAATTCACCTCGCTGGTGCTGGCGCTGCTGCAGGCAGGAGGCCATCCGCCCAAGGTTTCGCCCGAGATCATCGAGCAGGTCAGGGCGCTCGATGGAGACTTCCACTTCGAAGTGTTCATGTCCCTGTCCTGCCACAACTGCCCGGACGTGGTGCAGGCACTGAATCTTATGGCGGTGCTCAATCCGCGTGTGCACGTGGTGACGATAGACGGCGCGCTGTTCCAGAAGGAAGTCGAGGAGCGCCAGATCATGGCCGTACCGATGATCTTCCTGAACGGCCAGCATTTCGGTCAGGGCCGGATGGACATCGACGAAATCCTGCCCAAGCTGGACCAGAACGTCGCCGCCCGCGAAGCCGAAAAAATCAGTGCCCGCGCACCGTTCGACGTGCTGGTGGTCGGCAGCGGGCCGGCCGGTGCTGCGGCAGCGATCTACGCCGCGCGCAAGGGCATACGTACCGGCGTCGTCGCCGAACGCTTCGGCGGACAGGTGATGGATACCCTGGGCATCGAGAACTTCATTTCGGTCAAGGAGACCGAAGGACCGAAGCTGGTGGCCGCACTGGAAGAGCATGTGCGTGCCTACGACATCGACGTGATGAACCTGCAGCGCGTCGAGAAGCTGGTACCGGCGGCGGAATCGGCCGACGGCCTGATCACGCTGACGCTGGCCAGCGGCGCGACGCTGAAGAGCCGGTCGGTGATCCTGTCGACCGGCGCGCGCTGGCGCGAAATCAACGTGCCGGGCGAGCGCGAGTACCGCAACCACGGCGTGGCCTATTGTCCGCACTGTGACGGGCCGCTGTTCAAGGGCAAGCGAGTGGCGGTCATCGGTGGCGGCAATTCGGGGGTCGAGGCGGCCATCGATCTGGCCGGCGTCGTCGGTCACGTGACGCTGATCGAGTTCGACAAGCAGCTGCGGGCAGACGCCGTGCTGCAGCGCAAGCTGCTGAGCCTGCCCAACGTACAGGTCATCACGCATGCGCAGACCCGCGACATCGCCGGCGACGGCAAGAAGGTCAATGGCCTGAATTATGTCGACCGCGCCAGCGGCGAGTCGCATCACGTCGAACTGGAAGGCGTGTTCATCCAGATCGGCCTGGTGCCGAACACCGACTGGCTGAAGGGCACCATCGAGCTGACCCGGTACGGGGAAATCCAGATAGACCCGCGCTGCGAAACCTCGGTGCCCGGCGTATTCGCCGCAGGTGATGTAACGACCGTACCGTACAAGCAGATCATCATCGCCATGGGTGAAGGCGCCAAGGCCGCCATCAGCGCGTTCGATCACCTGATTCGTCATTCGGCGCCGGCCTGACGGTCAGGACGCGTTAACATCGGGGCCCGCGCGTCGCAGGATGCGCGGGCTCGTTCATTTCAGGCCGTCGCACACATCACGGGAATTTCGCGTCATGAGCCACTCGCCCTTCCTTCTTTTCCTGCATGTCGCCGCAGTCACCGTCTGGGTGGGCGGCATGTTTTTCGCCTACGTCTGTCTGCGTCCGGTCGCCGCGGTTCAACTCGAACCACCGGCCCGCCTCCGGCTGTGGCGCGCGGTGTTCGGCCGCTTCTTCCCGCTGGTGTGGGGTGCCATCGCTCTCATTCTCGGCAGCGGTCTGGCCATGATGCTGGCTGTCGGCATGAAGGCCGCACCGGTGCACTGGCACCTCATGCTCGGTGTCGGTCTGATCATGATGCTGATCTTCATGCACGTGTTTTTCGCCCCCTACAAGCGCCTGCTGCGTGCGGTCGACGCCTCCGACTGGCCGGCCGGCGGTGCCGCGCTCGCGCAGATCCGCAAACTGGTGGGACTGAACACCGTGCTCGGCGTCGTCACCATCGCGCTGGCCACGCTCGGTCGCCTGCTGGTGGCCGGATGAAGCTGATCCAGTCGCGCGACAACGCGCAGTTCAAGCATCTGCGCAAGCTTGCAACATCGTCGCGCGCGCGGCGGGACGAGGCGGCGACGCTGATCGACGGCATGCACCTGTTCCGCAGCGCCCTCGATGCCGGTGTGCGTCCACGGCTGGCGATCGTCGCGCAGCGCGCGCTGCATCTTCCCGAAGTTTCGGCGCTGCTGGACGGGCAGGGCGACGCCGTACTGCTGCTCGCCGACACGCTGTTCGACGAGTTGAGCCCGACCAACACGCCGACCGGCCTGCTCGGACTGATGGACATTCCGGCGCCGCCGGACCATCCGCCGGTCGCCGACTGTCTGGTGCTCGATGCGGTACAGGACAGCGGCAATCTGGGCACGCTGCTGCGCGCCGCCTGGGCCACCGGTATCAGCGACGTGCTGCTGACCACCGGCTGCGCGCAGGCCTGGAGTCCGCGCGTACTGCGGGCCGGGCAGGGCGCCCATTTCAGCCTGCGCATACGCGAGCACTGCGATGTCGCGAGTGAGCTCCGCGGCTATCCGGGCAGGATAGTGGCAACGCGGCTCGATGCGACCCGCTCGCTGTTCGCGCTCGACCTGCGTGGACCAATCGCCTGGCTGTTCGGCAACGAAGGCGCCGGCCTGTCGCCGGAGGTGGGCGCACTGGCGACCGACGCCATCCGCATTCCGATGCCCGGCGCTGCCGAGTCGCTCAATGTGGCGATGGCGGCCACGGTATGCCTGTTCGAACAGGTGAGGCAGCGTCAGCCCGGATGACCGGCATTACGCCGGCTGAGCTCACTCACGCGCCAGGCCGGGCAATCGCAAGACGAACACCGACATCACATGGCTGTCGGGACAGGGCAGGGTGCAGGACTCAAACCGGATGTCTTGCCGACGCGGGCGGGGGCCTGAGCTTGCCGGAAAAATCAGTGTGCCCGGCCGGTTCACGCAGTCAGGGAACCGGCCCGTCATTCAGCCCCGGAAGCGATGCCCAGGGCACCAGTCCGGCGCCGGTCGCGAGCCTCACCAGATCGACGTCGCTGCGCACGTCCAGTTTCTGCCGGATTTCACTCAGACGGTTGGCGATGGTCTTGGGACTGAGATTGAGCTCATCGGCAATTTCGTCGATCGACAGCGCAGCCAGGAGCAGACGACAAACCTCGAATTCGCGCGGTGTCAGTGCATCCAGGCGTCTTTCGCCAGGCCTCACGTTGTCCAGCGCAAGCAGTTCGGCAACACGCGGACTGAGCGTACGCCGCCCGTTTGCTGCCGCGTATACAGCCTGGACCAGTGCTTCCGGTTCGGTATCCTTGGTGAGGAAACCGGTTGCTCCTGCCTCCAGGGCCTGTCGTGCAAATGCGGGCTGGGCGTGCATGGAGAAGATCAGTACCCGCGCCCGGCTTTCCAGCGCCACGATGCGCCGGGTCGCTTCGATGCCACTGGCGCCCGGCAGCGAAATGTCCATCACCACCACGTCGGGCCTGAGTTCGCGATACAGCCGATAGGCCTCGTCGGACGTACTTGCCTCGCCAACGACTTCCATCGCACGGTTGTGTTCCAGGAAGCGCCGGTAGCCGGCACGAACGACCGCGTGGTCGTCCACCAGCAGGACACGTATGGGTCGAGTCGATGTCATTGATCGTCCTTCAGGGAAGTCTTGAGTGGCAACCACACGGCAACCTGCCAGCCACCGGCTGGACGAGGCTCTGCGTGGCAATCGCCACCAAGGGCAAGCGCGCGTTCGCGCATGCCGACGAGTCCGAATCCGCTTTCGGCGGGAACATCCTGCCTCGGCTCGCCGTTGTCGACCACGCGCAACAACACGCGGCTGCGCTGCTCGTCAATATCGAGATGGATGTCGATCCGGGTGCACCGCGCGTGTTTGACGGTATTGGTCAGGCATTCCTGCACGACCCGGTACAGCGTGATGTCATGCATGGGAGACAGGCGCCCCAGATGCCGATCCAGGTGAAGTTCTACCCGGGCTGCATCGGCGTTCCTGCTGCGCTGATTGCCCAGTTCGAGGAGCGCATGGCGCAATCCGAGTTCCTCGATATCCGGAGGGCGCAGGTGCTCCAGCAGGTTGCGCACCAGGCGCAGCAGCTGCCCGATCTGGGTACTCATCCAGTGCGCCGCCTCGAGATGGGCGGCAAGTTCCGGCCGATCTTTGCAGGCCTCGGCCAGCAGTCGGGCATGCGGCTGAATGGCGACCAGATACGGACTCAGCTCGTCGTGCAGATCGCGCGCCAGCGAACTGCGTATTTCTTCTTCATGGGTGATCAGCCTGCGCAACAGGCGGGCGCGTTCGCCGACCGCAGCTTCAAGTGTCGCTGCCATCGCGTTGAACGATGCCGACAGGGGTGCCAGATCACCGGGCCCGACGTTGTCCAGGCGAGCATCGAGCCGACCTTCGCCGATGGCCGACAAAGCGTGCATCACGCTGCCCAGCGGATGCAGCGCGCGACCAACCGCCCAGTGCACCATGAAACAGGCGATCAGGCCGATCGCCACCACCATCGAAGTCTGCTTGACGTAGTCGTCCCATATTTCATGCAGTTCGTCGTCCGCGTTGGGTACGAGAAGGTAATAACCGATCACTTCGTGGCCCGCGTAAATATCCTTGCGCGGCGCCGGCCTGCTGCGCAGCCGATGCTCCATCCAGTCGAGCGCGGCAGGTGTCGCGCGGGGGGGACCGGTCCGCGAACTGCGCACCAGCCGGCCATCCGGCGCGTGGACCTCCACGGCCAGATGACGCACGCCTTCGAGCTGGCGGATCAAATCGATGCGGGCAAGCAATTCTTCCGGGGATGCTCCGGCCGGTGGTACAGGCAGCACGCCAGGGAGCAGAGCGTAGGCCAAGCGCTGCACCGAATCCATTTCGGCCACGGCATCGTCGTGGGCGTCGTAGAGACGGCGCACGCTATCCGCGACGACCAGCAGGGCCATCAGGGAAGCAATGATGAGGGTGAGTCTAGTGCGCAGACTCATGCGGACCATTCGGTTCGGGGACGTGAAAGTGCATCCTAATGCGAAGCCCGCCGGGAAATCTTCCCGCCCGGGGACGAGAGGGCCGCCATGCGTGGCTGGGGCCGCCCGCTGGAACACGTTACCTGCCCGGCCTCCTTCGCAAGACCGGCAGACCGTGTCGTGTCCACTTGGAAACAAGCCTTGCCACAGACAGGATTGCGGCGGTTGAGAGCCTCCCGGGCCCCGACCGGGGGTGACGGCAACTACGCGAGGACCCGGAATCCGCAGCCGGCGGACTCAAGGTCCTCGTGCATCAGTCACCTCATCCTCTTCGGCGCAGCGAGAGGCCGATGAGACCCAGGCCGGCCAGCATCATGGCGTAGCTTCCGGGTTCCGGAACAGCGGTCACGGCAATCACATCCAGCCTTCCGCCCGCCGCGTTGGACGCCGCCGGTTCCCACCACTTGCCATTGCTGCCGTTTGCGATGCCCAGTCCGGTCGAACGTATCTTGATCCAGGCGTAGGCATCGGGCTTTGTCGGATCGGTATTTGCCACCGGATTCGCCAGCAGGCCGGCAACCGAAAATCCGGCATAGCCGTTGTCGCCATTCAGGAAATCGATGGTGGACGTGGTGCCGTTGGTGAAGGTACCTGCGACATAGTTGATTTCCTGTTCGAAGCTCGAGTCGCCAGCGCTGGCCCCCCAGCCATTGGTCGCGCCGTCCTCGAAGAACTCGATCGGACCACCGGCCCGGGCAGTATTGATGTTCAGGCCGCTCACGTAGCGCCAGTTCACGCCTTCTGTCAAGGACGACAGTTCGGCCAGGCCCGCGCCGGCGGTACTGGTTCCCTTGAAGTTGAGCTCATAGGACGAAATGAAGATGGACCCGGTACCGCTGGAGAACTGGTTCAGACCATCAAGCGTGAGGGTCGACCGCACGCCTGACTTGCCATCGCCCAGATTCAGGTCGGACAGGTCGGTCAGCGTGAGGGTGCCGACCTTGACCGCTGTACCGCCTGATGCGGCCGCGAAATCGCCCTTCAGACCGGTTGCCAGGTAGTCGAAGTTGAACGACACCGTCGCAGCGTGAACGCTGCTTGCGAAGAATCCGATTGCTGCACAGGCGAGCGTGAACTTCAGTTTTCTCGATTCCATTGTCTTTAACCTTTCAGCGGGTAGTGCATATCGGGGGAACTGGCGGAAGTGCCGAAGCGTCTGCCGCCTCTCTTTTCACCATTCGGCGATGCCCTGCTTCAGGCGTCGGCGTGCGGCGTAGCCGATCAAGCCGAGACCGGCCAGCAGCAGAGCGTGGATTTCGGGTTCCGGAACAGGCGGTGTGCTGGTCGCGACAAATCCGCCAATGAAGCCGCCGACCTTCTCCTGACCTTCTTCGCCAGCCTGGAAGTAGCCGATCGCCTTGTCGCCAAGCGCGTAGTACTGCGCATCGGTCTTCACGAAGAACAGGCCGCTCCACGGATTACCCTCGGAGACGCTGAAGTCACCGCGCTGGCGCACCGTATCGCCGTCGAACGGAATGCCGAGATTGCTGGTGGACGTCGACGACGTACGCCCGGCCTGGTATTGGCGCAGATCGCTGTCGGTCAGGAAGGTCCACGCGGCAGCCGTCGAGAAGCCGGTGAAGCCGTAGCGATAGAGGAAGTTCGCTTCCTGATCGTTTTCGACCCGGTTCAGATAGCGGGTCGCGAACACCAGTTTGCCGTCGGCGCTGTCGCGATAGACGAAGTCGTAGACCGAGGCCTGCGGTTCGCCCGCCTGCAAGGGCACGTCGTTGGTCACCCGCCAGTCCAGCAGCGTGAGCGTGCCGGTGCCGGTCGTGGTCGAGCCTGTGTAGGCGCGGTAGCTGATCGAGCTGGCCACCACGTCGCCGGTCCCGCCCTCACTGAACAGCGTCGTGTCGTTGTAGCCGTCCAGCAATGTCGAGGCAGTCGTTTCGATATACAGGACATCCGCATTGATGTTGTTGATGCCATTGACCAGCCCGCCGTTTGCCGGTGTCAGCGACGGCAGATCGGTTCTCAGGGTGACGAAATTGCCGGCGGAGGCGGATGTTGCCCCGGCAGCCAGCAGGATTGAAAGTGCGATGGACTTGACTTGCATGGAGACCTCCATTGGACAGAAAAGGATGTTGTTGCTGGCCGGCTTCGACGTCCGGCTGGTGAAACCCCGGGTCCGGCACGCCCCGTTTCACTCAGATGCGCCGTGCGCGTCGCGCCATCACACCGGTCAGACCGAGACCGGCGAGCAGCAGCGCGTATCCGGACGGTTCCGGAACAGGTGACGGGATGACCACCGGTGCGGACACCGGTATGGGCACCGTCGGCGCAAAACCGTTTATCGAGCGATACAGCAGCGGCTGCCCCTCTTCGCCGGCCTGGTAGTAGCCGAGCGCATTGACGAGCGTCTTGTAGGCGGTCGCGTCGGTCTTCACCAGGTAAAGGCCGCTGAACGCATTGCCTTCGGAGGGATTCACGTCTGCCTGAAAGGACACCGCATTCAGGTCCAGCGTCGCGACGCCGGTCAGCGAACGCTTGTCGCTGCGCGACGCGTTGTAGAGCCGGAGGTCCGAATTGCCATAGAACATCCAGGCAACGTCGGTTGAAAACACCTTGTCGCCTTCCTTGAAACCATAGCGGTACATGAAATTCAGTTCCGCGTCCTGTCGGTAGCCCGGAGACTGTCCGAGCACGAAACGCGAGCCGAACACCAGTTTCTGGTCGCGACTGTCGCGGAACACGAAGTCGTAGGCATCGCCAATGGTCTGCGAGCCGAGCGTGATGCCGGTCGTGACATGGAAATCAAGCAGCGTGAGTGTGGAACTCGTTCCCGCCGTACCGCGCGGCACCGTTCCGCCCTGTGCGGCAGTACGCCATTCGGTCGGTGCGTAAGTGATGCTGGATGGAACGAAGGCGTTGCCCGCGCGGGGCGTAATGGAAAGCGTCTTGAGGTAAAGCTTGTCGCCATCGATATTGTTCCCGCCCGAAACCAGGGCAGTCGTGTCATCGACGGTACCCGCCACGCCATCCCGCCCCTTGCCGACGGCATTGGTGTCGTTGGCGTTGCCCCAGATGCCATCCGGCCCCGGCCCCGTTCCGAATTGCAGGCTGCGGAAGTCACCCGCCTGCACCGGCAGGGACAGGGCCGCGAGCAGTACAGCCATTGCGCTTGCGTGGATATTCATTTCTTCTCTCCTCAAGAATCGATCGGACGGCGCCGGATCGAAAGCACATCGTTTCCGTCGGCATTACGGAGCCCACAGGCCGCAGGCCGGCTAGTTCGCGGAAGGCATGTCGAATGCAAAATTCAGCCCGACCCAGCCGGCACGGGGCGCCCCCGGGCCGACGAACTGCGAGTGAGTCCAGGCGAACGAGTTGTAGTTGAAGCCGGAGGCGTCCCGGGCGCCGAAGCTGCCCGAGGCAAAGGGATTGACTTCCAGTTCGCTTGCCGTCACGTAGTTCTTGTCGAACAGGTTGTCGACGCGGGCGAAAAGGCTCAGCTGTGGCGTGATGCGATACCGACCGACGAAATTGAAGATGGCATAGCCGGCCGTCCGGCCCTTGCCGACGTAGGCACGCCCCAGACCGGCCGATCCGGACCCGAACGAGTTGCCGTATTCGTCGGTACCTCCTTGCGCGTGGTCGTTATTCTCGTTGCCGCGGGAATAGGAGCCGGCCTGCGCAATCACGTTCAAACCGACGTTGAGCTTGTCCGTGGCGTCAAAGGTCCATCCGAGGCGCAGCACATCCCTGGGAATACCCGGTATCGAATCACCCGGTCTAATGGTGAATTCGTTGGTCTGACCGGGCGTGCGATTCGAACTGCTGTTGGACTGGTTGACTACAACGGCGGTCGACTCGAAAGTCGCGTTCAGTCGGGTATAGGCAAGCCGGAAGGTATGTTTGCCGGCGCGCGCGGTCAGGCCAAGTTCGAAGCCCTCGCGCGTGGTGTGATCGAAAGTGTCGAACACGCCCCGGTTCTTGCGGCCGAGCGACACGAACAGGATGTCGTCCCGCAACTCGGTGTTGAATATCGTGGCATTCCAGTCGAGGGCTCCGCCGAAGGAACTGCCGCGCACGCCCAGTTCGGTGCTGACGGATCTGACCTGCGGCAGATAGGGGTCGCTGGTGAGCGCCGTCGGCACGGAGCACCCTATGCTCTTTCCGTTGTTGACACCCTCGAGTGTCTTGTCACGTGCGCACCCGAGTTCGATCACCGAAGGCGTGCGCGCGCCCTTGCTGACGTTGAAAAAGACGTTCAGGTCCGGTTCCGGAAGCCAGGACACGCCGAACGACGGATTGGTGCTGAAGTAGGTGTAGTCGCCTTCCGAACACAGGAAACGTGCGGTCGGGTCCGCCAGCGTTCCGCAGCGCATCTGACGCGTATTGAGAAATGCCGGAGTGAACTGGTAGAGCGGAATCGGCTTGTCCGACACAAGCTGGTTCCTGACGCGGGTGCGGCTCCAGCGCAAGCCGTAATTGACGAAGAGGTTGTCCTGCAACGTCCAGGTGTCGCTTGCGAACAGCGCGAGAGATTCGTTGGTGCCGCTCAGGTTGTTGCGCTGGATCATGGTGTCCAGGGGGGACAGTCCGAGCAGGGCCGCCTGCGAGGCGTCGATGTAGACATTCCGCGCCGGATCGATGAAGCCCAGCATCTGGCCCTGGCCGTAACTCATTCTGTTGCGGTCGAAAGTGGAACCGACAACGAGCTGATGTGCCTCGCCCACCCGGGTCCACTGAAGCGTGACACCCTTCGCCTGCTGCTGCGTACCACCGATATTGAACAGCCCGGTGGGCGCGAATCCGGGGCAGCCAGGCGAGGTCGGACCTTCCGGGTCGTACGCGCCGTTGGCCGAAACATAAGGAAAGTTCGAGAACGGGCAGTCGTCCAGGCGACCATAGGACAGGCGATCGAAATCGTCCCAGATGTCGCCGCCGACCGAACGCTGGGTCAGTCTGCGCCGATACACCATTGCGGAAACACTGTCGGTGTCGGAAACATCCAGCCGGCCACGCAATGTGTAGTGATGGAGGTCGTTGCGGTTCGTGTCGGGCGAGGTGAATACCGCTTCCGGCCGGACCGCATAGTCCTCGTACGGCACCAGTCCGTTGCCGGTCAGGCTGTTGGACACCCGCAGCAGCGAGCCCGTGATTTCAAACCCGTCACCTCGCAGATCAAGCCTGCCGAAATACTGATTGACGCTACTTGGCGAGTGGTCGCGCCAGCCGTCCTCACGGAATTCATTCGCAGCGACGAATCCAGCCACGACACCGTTGTTCGTACCGATGGCCAGTTGGCTCTGGCGCCGACCCCAGGCACCTTCGGTGCGCGACGCTTCGAACCGTGGCGACGAAAATCCGGATTTTGTCTGGAGCGACAATGCGCCGCCTATCGTGTTCAGCCCGAACAAGGGACTGGAACCGGGAATCAGGTCCGTTCGTTCGATCGCAATGGTCGGAATCAGATCCCAATTAACCACCTCGCCGAAGGGCTCATTGATGCGCACGCCATCCAGGTACACCGACAAGCCCTGCGGCGTGCCGACCAACGGTGAGGCCGAGAAACCGCGAAAGCTCAGGTCCTGTTGAAAGGGATTGCCGGCGTAGTCATTGACCGTGACCGACTGACCTTGCGTGTTGAGAAAATCGGTAATGGTGACCGATTGCTGATGCCGAATGTCCTCCGCGGTCGTGCTCTGCACATTCACAGTCGCCTGCTCGCGGTCCATCACCACACCGGGCAGAGGGGTGATGATGCGCGGGGCACGAATGATGACCGCCGGAAGTTCCGTCACTGCCTGCTCCTGTGCCTGCGACGACGAGTGGATAACCAACAGCACGAGCACAAGGGCCGGGATGACGCTGATCGGACGCTGCGCTGAATGCATCGGCTGGCTGTTGTAGGAAAAATGCCTACACGTTCCCGGGTTGTTTGTTTCCCGGTTTTCTACCGATGACTCACGGGTTCAAACAGGGAAAATCTCCCAACCGGAAAAGATCGGGAGAATTTCCCTGTTGCAGCGAACGGGAAATGCAGCGTTCCGCAATCAGATGACATATAGAGAACTGGCGCCAAATGAGCTTTCCGGTGCGCTTCCTAACTGACGTGTGGAAATTGCCGAATGCGCGCACACCGCAGCCGGACCGGAGTCATCTGACTGCAATGCAGGCCATGTCGAGCCGGCCGGAAATTCATGTGGTTCCGGACGACAAGCCGACGTTCGTGGCCGCTTCGACCGGCAGACATCGCACCGCAATGCTCACCCGAAACGCAACGGACTCCCCGCATGCCCTGCGCGCGGGCCATCCACTTCGACTGCCTCGATCACCGGCCCGGAGACCGCCATCCGAATCGCCGGCACAGCTTGAACGCGTGCACCAGACCGTCTATCTCGACGAAGTGGAACGGATTGCGCCGAAAACCGGCACCGGCCGGCTGGAAGTCGACTCCGTGATGTCGCCCGGCACGCTCGCGTGCCGCGGCGCGGCAAGGGCGGCCTGCTTCGCGGCTATCCGGGCAGGATCGTGGCGACGCGGCTCGATGCGACCCGTTCGCTGTTCGCGCTCGACCTGCGCGGACCGGTGGCCTGGCTGTTCGGCAACGAAGGCGCAGGCATATCGCCCGAGGTGGGCGCACTGGCGACCGACGCCATCCGCATTCCGATGCCCGGTGCTGCCGAGTCGCTCAATGTGGCGATGGCGGCCACGGTCTGTCTGTTCGAGCAGGTGAGGCAGCGCCAGCCCGGATGACCCGGCATGACGCCGGCGGGCCTGACGGGATCGGTCCGCTGTGCAATCAGCTGTCGTCGCAGGGGAGTTCTGCGCGCGCCGCCTGCAGCGAAGCAAGGGCGTCATCGAATGCGAATTGTTCGATCTGGCGGCCAATGACCGTCGCACGCTCGCCATACGCGGCGCCCAGCAGCGCCGATCGCTCGCGGAACAGCCTGGCCGCACCCATGTCGTCAGCCGCCAGCAACGCTTCCAGGTCGGCTGTCGTGCGACGCAGCAAAGCTTTTTCGATGACTGGCGCGGCAGTCGCCTCAAGCGGTCCGGTGCTGTCCGGCACCGCCCTGACCGTCCTCTGCAGCAGCTCGAATCGTCGCTGCATACCGTCGGCCAGCTGGCGCAGGACAGCGGCGTCCGGCGGCGGCTCGGCAGCCAGCGCTTTTTCGATTTCGACCGCGTCGATACGCAGGCTTTCCGCACCAAGCGTCGCCGCCACGCCCTTGACCGTATGCGCGGCCATGCGGGCTGCGCTCAGGTCGGCCGTCGTCAATACCCGGCACAGTTCGGGCACGTCCCGGCTTTCGGCGAACTTGCGCAGCAGCCGCAGGTAGAACCCGACATTGCCGCCGGCCGCTCGCAAACCGGCATCGACATCGAGTCCATCCAGGGCGTCGAGCTGATGCCGAAGGCCGGACCTGTCTTCGGCACCAGCACCGGCGAGCGCCGAGGCAGTGGGTTGCCTGACAGTCGACGCTGCAGCCGGCACCGCAGCCACCCCCGAGGATTCCGGCAACCAGCGCAGCAGGGCGTTGTACAGGGCCTCCGGATCAACCGGCTTCGCGATGTGATCGTTCATGCCCGCCGCAAGGCACGCGTCGCGATCCTCGTCGAACGCATTGGCGGTCATTGCCAGTATTGGCGTCGTACTGCAGCCGGGAAGGCTGCGGATCAGCTGGGTTGCGGTCAGACCGTCCATCACCGGCATCTGCATGTCCATCAGGATCAGGTCGTAGGCGGTAGTACGCGCCTTGTCCAGCGCCTGCTGACCATCGTCGGCGACATCGGCGTCGATGCCTGCCGCCGCCAGCAGCTGCAGCCCGACTTCCTGGTTGATGAGGTTGTCCTCGGCCAGCAGCACGCGGGCACCCGCGCGCTGCCTGAGACGCCGCTCCGCTTCGCCCGACGTGAGCCGGGTTGCCAGCGCACGACGCCCGGACAGCGCGTTCTGCAGGGCATCGAACAGATGCGACGGTGTCAGCGGCTTCTGCAGCAGCGCGCCAAAGCCCGCTACCGCCATCTGCGCTGCCGGCGGACCGTCGCCATGCGCGGTTACCAGCAGATGCCTCGGGCCATGAGCGAGCGGAAGGGTGCCCAGCCGGATGCCGAACTCGATGCCGTCCATGTCCGGCATCTTCCAGTCGACAAGCAGCAGATCGTACGGCGTACCGGCCTGATCGGCGCGGAGGATTTCGTCCAGCGCCTGCGCACCGTCGGCGAAACACGCGACCTGCATGCCCAGGTTGGCAAGCATCGAACACAGCACGTCGCGGGCGTCTTCCAGGTCATCAAGCACCAAAGCACGCAGGTCGCGCGTATCGACCGGAATCCGCCGTGTCGCCGCCGGCGTGAGGCTGAATTTCATCGGTACCTCGATCCAGAAGGTGCTGCCGCTGCCGAGTTCGCTGATGACGCCGATGCGGCCGCCCATCATCTCGGCCAGACGACGCGAGATCGTCAGCCCCAGTCCGGTGCCGCCGTACTTGCGCGTGGTTGATGCATCGGCCTGCTCGAAGGCCTGGAACAGGCGGCTCTGCTGCTCCTGCGTCAGGCCGATGCCGGAATCGATCATCTCGAAGCGCACCCAGCAACCCGAATCGTCCGAAGACAGCATTTTGGCGCGCAGCTTGATGCAGCCCTTCTCAGTGAACTTGATCGCGTTGCCGGCAAAATTGAGCAGTATCTGGCCGATGCGCAGCCCGTCGCCGTGCAGCAGCGACGGCAATTGATCGAGATCGACGACCAGTTCGATGCCCTTGGCTTCGGCCCGTTCGGCGATGAGCGCACACACGTTGCCGATGACCTCCTCAAGATTGAAGTCGGTGCTCTCCACCAGCAGCTTGCCGGCCTCGATCTTCGACAGGTCGAGGATGTCGTTGATGATGTTCAGCAGATGCATCGCGGCCGAGCTGATCTTGTCCAGCTGGGCGCTCTGTCGTGGATCCTCGATGCCGCGCTTGAGCAGGTGCGTCAGGCCGATGATGGCGTTCATCGGCGTGCGGATTTCGTGGCTCATGTTGGCCAGGAATTCGCTCTTGCTCCGGCTCGCCGCCTCGGCGGCTTCCTTCGCCTCATGCAGCGCGGCGTCGACACGCTTGCGCTCGGTGATGTCCTGGAACGCAATCACCGCACCGGCCACCTTGCCCTCCCGCAGCAGCGGCGCGGCCGCGTAGGCCGCCGGGAAGCAGGTGCCGTCGCGCCGCCACAGAACCTCGGTATCGCAATGGACCTGCGTGTTGTCCATCATCGCGCGGTACATGGTGCAGTCGTCGGCCGGATAGGGCGTGCCATCGGCATGGCTGTGATGCAGCAGCGGATGGGCAGCGGTACCGACCAGGGTTTCGGCGGAATCATGGCCGAGCAGCCGGACTGCCGCGGCGTTGGCGAAAGTGATGCGGCGCTCGGTATCCATGCCGAAAATCCCTTCCGACGTCGATTCCAGCAACAGCCTGAGCTCCTCTTCCTTGCGCGCGAGTGCCTGCTCGGCTGCAGCACGCTCGGTGATGTCACGCGCCTGCATCAGGAAGCCGCAGAAACTGCCATCGGCTTCGCGCAGCAGGGTGCGCGTGAAGGACATCAGGCGGCGGCCGTCCGGCAGCTGCATTTCCCGTTCCGTCACCAGGACATCCTCGCCCGATGCCAGCAGGGCATCCTCCTGCGCACGTATCCACGCGGCCTCGTCCGGCTTCAGCACCTGCTCGGCCAGGAAGCCACGGAAATCCTGCCAGCGACTCAGGCCCTGCGCCTCCATGAAGGTACGGCTGACGGCCTTGAACCGGCGCTGCGCGTCCTTCAGCGCGATCATGTCCGGCGAGGCCTCGAGTACGCGGCGGAAGTCCCGGTTCACTTCGTCGGCAATTTCCTTCGCGGCGTTCAGCTCGGCCGTACGCGCATCCACCAGCTGCTCCAGATGAACCCGGTAGCGCTCCAGTTCATCGCTCATGCGCTTCTGTTCGGTGACGTCGCTCCACATCGTCAGCATGAAGTCGCGGCCTTTCATATGCAGGCACGCTGCATTCAGGTGCGCATCAAGTTCCGAGCCGTCCTTGCGCCGGTACCGGTTCTCGAATTCCATGCCGCCCGCCGACATCACGCTGCGCATCCGCTGGCTCACTTCATCCGGCGTAAGGTGAGCCTGGATGTCGTAAATTTTCATCGCCAGCAATTCTTCGCGGGTGTAACCCAGTATCCGGCAGGCGGCCGCATTGACCATCACGAAGCGCATGTCCTCGGGATCGAACAGATAGATGGCGTAGGGCGCCTCGTCGATCGTTGCACCGAGCATCGCCTGCGTATCGCGCTCCGATTCGTTCGCCCGGCGGCGCTCGATCACCGATGCAAGACGCACGGCGATGGCCTCGATCAGTTGCCGCTCCTCGTCGAGAAACGGCTCTCCGGCAGCATCAGGCAGCGAGGAGGCATAACTCACCACGATCCGGTTGGAACCGTCCTCGCTGTCGCCGAAACGTCTGACCAGCTGTACGCCATCCGCGACCGAGCCGATGCTCTCGTCAGCGAAACGGATCTGCGCCCGGCATATGTCCGGGAAGCGCATGGCCGCGGGAATCCGTTCGACGATCAGCCCGAACATGTCCAGCAGGCCGATGTCCTCCCTTTCGGTCAGGTGGGTCACGTCCAGCACGCAGGACAGTTCCTTCATCCGCTCGTCGAGTTCGTATTGCGCGGTCTTGCGTGCGATCACCGTGCTGCGGAAGGTCAGAACCGCCCGGGCCATCGATCCGAGCAGGCTGCGCCTGGCCCTGCCCAGCGCCGACACCACCGGCAAGGAGGGCGGATCGATGTTGTCCGCGGCAAGCGCCTCGAGCGCCTCGGTGATGTCGGAAAGACGATAGGTCAACCGCCTGGCGATGAGAAACCACAGCGACAGTAACGCGATCATCAGGCCGCCACCGGCCATCGCGGTTGTCTTCGCATGCGCTTCCAGCAGGCCGCTCAGTTCCTTGCTGCGCGCGGCGACGGCGTTGGCGATGGTATTGGTGACCGCGTGCGTGTGCTCGGACAGTTCGACGTGCGCCTGTGCCGCACGGAAGGCATGGCGCATGGCATCGGGCGGATCGATCGCTGCCAGATCGGTCGCCATCACGATGAAATTCCGGTAACGCTCGAAATCCTCCCGGGCGTTGCGCAATTGCTCGCTGTTGGTGTCCAGGTTCTGAAAAGCCGCGAGGTCGCTGTCGAGCGCAGCAAGGCGATTGACCACCTGACTGTGTATCCGGTACGCGGCGCCTTCATCCAGGGCACCGGCGGCAGCTTGTTCCAGCATCGAACTGACGGTGCGCTGGACGGCAGCGACCTCCTGATTGAAGCGGGCAGCGGCCGCTATGCGGGCGGTGTCGTGCGCCTGCTGTTCGTTGATCTGCCGGTAGTCGTCGCGCAGGCTGAGGAAGGAGACGACGTTCAGCAGGCCGGCCACAATCATCACCAGCGCAACCGGCAGGACAAAGGTCAGCAGGTAGCGCGCTTTCTTCAGGCGTTCGAAGTTCATCGCAGAAGGCGGGGCCACAGATCGGGCGGAATGCTGGCCACGTAATCGAAACCGGCGCTGTCGTCGCGCGGACGGAATATCACCAGTGTGCCTTCCTTCGGGAAATAGCCGATCAGATCCATGAGGTTGGGCGCATGCGCCAGCAACAGACGGTTGCTTCCCGGCGCAACCGGGGCCGACAGCAATCGGCGCGTGTTGGCGATGATCGGAGCCTTTTCCGCGTCAGTGAGATTGGCGACATACATCAGATTGTTGTCGACCGTCGGCGCACGCTTCGGAAATGCAGCGGCAGCGCTTTCCATGGCACGGCAAAGCGGGCTGACGCGGAATTCGCCTATCGGTATGCGCGCCTTGCGCATGGCTTCTCCCACCTGCGCTTCCATGGCACGCCCCTCTTCGGTCAGCGGGCGCTGGGTCGAACAGTCATTCAGATCGACCGCCGGCACACGGTCGGCCTTCGTGTTGTCGGTCTTTCCGTGACGCAGGTAGAGCACCAAACCACCGGCCCGAAGCTGCGCCAGCGTTTCAGCCGTTGCGGGAATTTCCGCGAATTTCGCCGATGACGGGGGGGGCAGGCCCGGCTGCACCGGAGCTGCCGATTCGGCCGCGAAAACCGCCTGCACCGCGACCAGCGCGAAACAGCAGGCAAGCCTCATGGGACGGATTGTCGCGGTCGGCGTCATTTTCAGGCCTCGTGCCCGGCATCGACGTAGCGCTCGGCGATGTCTGCAAACTGCCGGCTGCAGGCGACGAAAGCATCGACGACCTGCGGATCGAAGTGCTTGCCGCGGCCCTGCAATATGATTCCGGTCGTTTCCTCCAGCGTCATCGGTTCTTTGTACACCCGACGGCTGATCAGCGCATCGAACACGTCGGCCAGAGCCATCAGCCGTGCCGACACCGGAATCGCATCGCCGGCGAGGGCGTTGGGATAGCCGCTGCCATCCCATTTTTCGTGGTGACCACCCGCAATCTCCCTGGCGATCTCGAGGAAGGCGAATGCCGTCGGGCTGTCGACCGCTGCATCGTGATGTTCGCCTGACTCGGCCTGCTGCATGGCCTTGGTGATCGCGTCGGCACCGATCCGGGCGTGGGTCTTCATGGTTTCGAATTCCTCGGCGGTCAGTCGTCCGGGCTTGAGCAGGATCGCATCGGGAATGCCGACCTTTCCGATGTCATGAAGCGGCGCCGCCTTGACCATCATCGCGAGGCGGTTTCCTTCGAGCGCGGGCCGGAAACGCTCGTCGTCGAGCAGATGCCGCGCGAGCACCTCGACATAACCCTGGGTACGCACGATGTGATTGCCGGTTTCGTTGTCCCGCGCCTCCGCCAGGCAGGCGAGCGCGCGCACGCTCAGGTCCTGGATCAGCAGGTTTTCGCTCATGCGCCGGGCCACTTCCGCCTCGAGCCAGAGGTTGTCGCGCGCCAGCCGGTCGCGCGCAGCCTTCAGTTCCAGCTGAGCACGCACGCGCGCCAGCACGATGGCGGGAATGACCGGTTTGGTGATGTAGTCGACGGCACCCAGCGACAGGCCGTATTCCTCGTTGCTGCTGCCATCCATCGCCGTGACGAAGATCACCGGCATGTCGCGGGTCGAGGCGTCAGCCCGCAGCTGGCGCAGCACTTCGTAGCCATCCATGCCGGGCATCATCACATCGAGAAGGATGAGGTCCGGACGCGGTTCGGAACGTGCCGCGCGCAACGCCTTCTCGCCCGAATTGGCGATGCGCACCCGATAGAACGGCTGCAGCAGCTCCCCAATGATGGAGAGGTTCTGCGGCGTGTCATCGACCACCAGGACGGTGCCTTGTATCGACGACATCCCACTCGCAAGTTGTCTGTCAGGCGTTTCCATGATCACCGCTTTCAAAAATGAGCTGGGAAAAGCACGGTCCCACGTACCCGTAAGCGCTACACGCCGATCTTATCGGCCGTTTCCGACTGATGAACAGCATTTCAAGTGATAAACAGTGTTCCGTCCGATCAAATCACGCCGGCGTAACCGGATCCGCGGCCACGATGAACCGGTGGCGGCAGCAGACGAAGAGCCGTAATTTTCCGAAAATTGGGCAAGATTAAGGCAGCGCCCCGTCAATGCGGTTAATCCAGCGCAACAAGCCATAAACTTCCGGCATGACCTGCGCACTGCTTACCCACGCTGACTGCCTCGATCACCGGCCCGGCGACCGGCATCCCGAATCGCCGGCCCGGCTCGAAGCCGTGCTGTCCGAGCTTGATCGCGCCGGGCTGACGCGCACCTGGCGGCGCGTCGAGGCGCCGCTGGTCACGCGTGCGCAACTGGAACGCGTGCATCACCCGGCCTATCTGGACGAAGTGGAACAGGTAGCGCCAAAAACCGGCACCTACCGGCTGGAAGCGGATACCGTGATGTCGCCCGGCACGCTCGCTGCGGCGTCGCGGGCGGCGGGTGCGGTCGTCCATGCAGTCGATCTGGTGATGGGCGGCGCGGCGCGCAGTGCTTTCTGCGCAACCCGGCCGCCCGGGCATCACGCACGCGCCGGCGAGGCGATGGGTTTCTGCATCTACGGCAATCTGGCCGTCGGCGCCGCCCACGCGATGGCGGAGCATGGCGTGACACGCATCGCGATCGCCGATTTCGATGTGCACCGCGGCAACGGCACCGAGAGCATGTTCCGGCGCGATGCGCGCGTGCTGATGGCGGACAGCTTCCAGCACCCGTACTATCCGCGCGGCGAATTTCCGGAACGCGACGGCTACATCCCGCTGCGCCTCGCCGCCGGCGACGATTCCAAGGCTTTCCGGCGGCTTTGGCGCGATGCTGCACTGCCGGCATTGCGCGCGTTCCGGCCGCAACTGGTGCTTGTATCGGCCGGATTCGACGCCCATCGCGACGATCCGCTGGCCGACATCCGACTCGAAGCGGCGGACTACCGCTGGCTCACGCACGAACTGCGCGACATTGCCGAGGATTCGGCGCAGGGGCGCATCGTGTCGGTACTCGAAGGCGGCTACGGTCTTGCCAACATCGGGCCGGCGGTGGCCGCACACCTGATGGCGCTCGGCGATTGCACGCACTGAGTGCCATCAGCCACTAAACTGCGCACCGGATCCTGATCGGAACAGCACATGAATATCGAATGGTGGCACTGGCTGGTAGCCGGACTGGCGCTGATCCTGGCCGAACTGGCGGTTCCCGGCATGGTGCTGGTGTGGTTCGGCGTCGGAGCCATCGGCATCGGGCTGCTGCTGGCGGCGCTGCCCGGACTGACGCTGACTGTCCAGCTCGCGGCGTGGACCGTGCTGTCGTGCATTCTGGTGTTCGCCTGGTTCCGCGTATTCCGGGCCGATCAGCACAGGACGCATGCCGGCATGTCGGGTGGCGACACGATCGGCGAAATCGGGCTCCTGGTGCGCGAAGTCACGCCGTTCGGGCGCGGACAGGTCCGCTTCCAGAAGCCGCTGCTGGGCAACGACGTGTGGGAGTGCATCGCCGACGACACGATTCCGGTCGGCGAACGTGTCAGGGTCGTGGCGGTCGAGGGCACCCTGCTCAAGGTCGGGCAGATCAACAAGGGAGACAGGGCATGAGTTCGGGACTGGTGGTCGTCATCGCGGTACTGGTATTCGCCGTCGTCACGCTGGCGAAGGGGCTGCGCATCGTGCCGCAGGGCGAGGAATGGGTCGTGCAACGCATGGGCAAGTACCTGCGCACGCTGCTGCCCGGCCTGAACATCATCATTCCCTACCTGGACGACGTGGCCTACAAGGTGGTGACCAAGGACATCATCCTCGACGTGCAGGAGCAGGAAGTGATCACCCGCGACAATGCGGTGATCCGCACCAACGCCGTGGCCTTCATCAAGGTGACCGATCCGGTGAAGGCGGTCTATGGCGTGACCGACTTTTCCGAAGCCATACGCAACCTGATCATGACCACGCTGCGCTCCATCGTCGGCGAGATGGATCTGGACCAGGCGCTGTCGAGCCGCGACAAGATCAAGATACGGCTGCGCGAGAGCATCGCGGACGAGGCGATCGACTGGGGGCTGACCGTGAAGTCGGTCGAGATCCAGGACATCAATCCTTCGGAATCGATGCAGCGCGCGATGGAACAGCAGGCCAGCGCGGAGCGCGAGCGCAAGGCCATGGTGACCCGCTCGGAAGGGCAGAAGCAGTCGATGATCCTCGAAGCCGAGGCGCGGCTGGAATCGGCCAAGCGCGACGCGACCGCGCAGGTGACGCTGGCCGAGGCGAGTGCGGAGTCGATCCGCCGCGTCACGGCTTCGCTCGGCGACCAGCAGCTGCCGATGATGTATCTGCTCGGCGAGAAGTATGTCGCCGCACTGCAGAAGCTGGGCGACTCGCCGAATGCCAAGGTCGTGGTGCTGCCGGCCGACCTCAAGGACGCGGTGGCCGGCATCTTCGCGCGGGCGGCAGGCAGGAACTGAACGGCAACGGCCGGCGCGGGGGTCCGGCCGGCAACATGAATACTGGAGCGCTTCACATTGGCATCGAAGGATCACTACGAAACGCTCGGCGTCGCCCGTACGGCGACCGAAGAGGAAATCAGGAAGGCCTACCGCAAGCTGGCGCGCAAATACCACCCGGACGTGAGCAAGGAGCCGGATGCGGAAGCGCGCATGAAGGCGATCAACGAAGCGAACGAAGTACTGTCCGATGCGGAGAAGCGCGCCCTCTATGACCAGGGCGGCGGATCGGCAGGCCAGCACTTCCGTCCGCCGCCCGGCTGGGACCCTGGATTCGGTTTTCCCGGCGCCGGTGGCGATAACGCCGACTTCTTCTCAAGCATGTTCGGCCGGGCAGGCGGCCGGCCCGGACGAGGCCGTTCGCGTCCGATGCGCGGCGAGGATCACCAGGCATCCATCGTCGTCGACCTCGCCGACGCCTACGAGGGGGCAACCCGTTCCGTCACGCTCAGCCGGCCGGAATCCGGTCCGCGCGGACATGCCAGGATGGCCGAGCGCACGCTCAGCGTGCGCATTCCGAAGGGCGTCAAGGAAGGTCAGCACATCCGTCTGGCCGGTCAGGGCGAACCGGGTTTCGGCGGCGGGCCGTCCGGCGACCTGCTGCTTGAGATCCGCTTCCGGCCCGACCCGCGCTATCGCGTCGACGGACGGGATGTCTATCAGACCGTTCCGGTAACGCCCTGGGAAGCGGCATTGGGCGGCGCCATCGAGACGGCGACGCCGGCCGGGCACATCGAACTGCAGGTGCCGTCCGGTTCTCAGACCGGTCGCAAGCTGCGCCTGAAGAAGCGCGGCATACCGGGCGAGCCGCCGGGCGATCTGTACCTCGTGCTCGAAGTGGTGCTGCCGCCGGCCGACACCGACCGAGCGCGCGAAATCTACGAAACGATGCGCCAGGAACTGCCCTTCAATCCGCGTGCATGAAGCCGGTTTACGCATCATCGCCTCCGGGCCGGCAATACCCTTCATCCCGTGGTCTGCCGTGTACCATCGGCGTCCTGACTGCCGCTGACCTCTCCGACGCGCCTTGAATCACTCACACGACCACCATGACCACGACCATCACGGTCATGGGCACGATCACGGACACGGCCATGTCCACGCGCCGGCCAGCTTCGGGCGGGCCTTCGCGATCGGCATCGCGCTCAACACCGGTTTTGTCCTGATCGAGGCCTTCTACGGCTGGCGAGCCGGATCGCTCGCGCTGCTGGCCGATGCTGCGCACAACCTCAGCGACGTCGGCGGCCTGCTGCTGGCCTGGGCCGGCCTTGCGGCAAGCCGTGTCCGGGCCGATGACCGGCATACCTACGGCTGGCGCCGCGGTTCCATCATCGCCAGCTTCGCCAATGCGCTGGTACTGCTGGTCGCCATGGGTTCGCTGGCATGGGAAGCCGTGCAGCGGCTGCACTCGCCGGCACCGATCGACGCCGGCACCGTGATGACGGTCGCTGCCATCGGCGTGTTCGTCAATGGCATCACCGCCATGCTTTTCATGGCAGGCAGCAAGGGCGACCTGAACATACGCGGCGCCTTCCTGCACATGGCGGCCGATGCGCTGGTGTCGGCCGGCGTCGTCATCGGCGGTGCGCTCTATCTGTGGCAGGGCTGGAGCTGGATCGATCCGCTGCTCAGCCTGGTGATCGCCTTCGTCATTCTCACCGGCACCTGGTCGCTGTTCAGGCAGTCGCTGCACCTGATGTTCGACGGCGTGCCCGAGCACATCAGTCTGGCTGAAGTCCGCCAGTGCCTGCAGTCGCTGCCCGGCGTGTCCGTGGTCCATGACCTGCACGTGTGGGCGCTGGCCAGTTCGGAAACTGCGCTGTCCGCGCATCTGGTGCTGGCCGGCGACGAACACGACTTCGACGCGCTGCTGATGCGCGCGAATGAAGCCTTGCAGGAACGCTTCGGGATCAGGCATTCGACGCTGCAGGTCGAGACCGGGCGCTATGCGAAAATGTGCGCCATCGCACAGGACGCGTGCTCGGCCCGGAGCTGAGCCCGGCATCCCGCCGCCCCACACGAACCCCAGCGGACCACATCGGCCCCCCAGGCAGAAAGAACAGACATGACCGAAGTTGAACGCGAATCCATGGAATTCGACCTGCTGGTCGTCGGCGCCGGTCCGGCCGGACTCGCAGCAGCGATCCGCGCGAAACAGCAGGCGCTGGCCAAAGGTTCCGAACTTTCGGTATGCGTGATCGAAAAGGCCGCAGAAATCGGTGCGCACATCCTGTCCGGCGCGGTGATGGACCCGCGTGCTCTGACTGAACTGCTGCCTGACTGGAAGGAGCAGGGCGCACCGCTCGACACGCCGGTCACGCAGGATCAGGTGCTGTTCCTGTCGGAAACCGGCGCCCATGCCGTCCCTCACGCACTGCTGCCGCAGAGCTTCCACAACGACGGCAATTACATCGTCCGCCTCGGTCACGTCGTGAAGTGGCTGGGCGAACAGGCCGAAGCGCTGGGCGTGGAGGTCTATCCCGGATTCGCCGGCCGCAGCGTGTTGTTCGACGGCGACCGGGTGGCCGGCGTCATCACCGGCGACATGGGCGTGCAGCGCGACGGCACGCCGGGCAGTGCCTATCAGCCGGGCATGGAACTGCGCGCGAAATACACGCTGTTCGGCGAAGGCTGCCGGGGCCATCTCGGCAAGGCACTCGAGCAGCGCTACAACCTGCGCGAAGGCGTCGATCCTCAGGCCTACGGCCTGGGCATCAAGGAGCTGTGGGAAGTGCCGGCGGCGCAGAGCCGGCCCGGACTGGTCGTGCATACCGCAGGCTGGCCGATGGACAGCGCCACCTACGGCGGCGGCTTCATCTACCACCTGGCCGGAAATCTGGTCGCGATCGGCCATGTAGTCGGGCTCAACTACAGCAATCCCTACCTGTCGCCGTTCGAGGAATTCCAGCGCTACAAGACGCATCCGGTCATCCGTACACACATCGAGGGCGGCAAGCGGCTGTCCTACGGCGCCCGCGCGATCACCGCCGGCGGCCTGCAAAGCCTGCCGGCACTGGTGTTTCCCGGCGGTGCGCTGATCGGCGACGACGCCGGCTTTCTCAACGCGGCCCGCATCAAGGGCAGCCATGCGGCCATCAAGAGCGGCATGCTGGCGGCCGACGCAGCGGTCGACGCCATCCTGGCCGGACGTGCGCAGGACGCGCTGGACGACTATCCGGCCGCTTTCCGCATCAGCTGGCTGCGCGAGGAACTGCACCGCACGCGCAATTTCAAGCCCTACCTGAAGAAGGGGCTGTGGCTGGGCTCCTTCCTGTACGGCGCCGAACAGCTGCTGTTCAAGGGCAATGTGCCATGGACGCTGCGCAACGATGCCGATCACACGGCACTTGCACCGGCCGCCACCTGCGAGCCGATCGAGTATCCGAAGCCCGATGGCGTGCTCACCTTCGATCGCCTTTCGTCGGTCTTCCTGTCGAGCACGAATCACGAGGAAGACCAGCCCTGCCATCTGACGTTGAAGGACGCCGGCGTGCCGATCACGGTCAACCTCGCCGCCTACGACGCACCGGAGCAGCGCTATTGCCCGGCTGGCGTCTACGAAATCGTGCGCGAGCAGGACGGGCCGCGACTGCAGATCAACGCGCAGAACTGCGTGCACTGCAAGACCTGCGACATCAAGGATCCGACGCAGAACATCGACTGGGTGACGCCGCAGGGCGGCGAAGGCCCGATCTACAACGGCATGTAGGCGCGGGCACTGCTCTCGATTCCTCACGCCGAATCGACGCTGGTCGACGATCCACGGCCGCATCGCGACCATGGGTCGCTCCTACGAAAACAGCGTCATGCTTCACTGTAGGAGCGGGCCATGCTCGCGATTCCCAACACCGAATCCGCGCCGATCGACGATCCACGACCTGATCGGTCGAGTATTCGCCGGCACGGATCGCAGGCATCATCCCGGTTCGGCGTCCCGACTGAGGAGCGAACCCGATGAAAACCCGCGTCACCGAAAAACTGGGCATCCGTTATCCGATCGTGCAGGGCGGCATGATGTGGGTGGGCACGGCGGAACTGTCTTCGGCGGTGTCGAACGCCGGCGGTCTGGGCGTGCTGACCGCACTGACCCAGCCGACGCCCGATGCGCTGGCGCGGGAGATCGAACGCTGCCGCGGCATGACCGACGCACCCTTCGGCGTGAACCTGACGATACTGCCGGCGATCAAGCCGCCGCCGTACGAGGCCTACCTCGACGTCATCCTCGATTCCGGCATCCGCATCCTGGAAACCGCCGGCAACAACCCGAAGGAATTCATCGCCCGGGCCAAGGCGCGCGGTGTGACGCTGATCCACAAGTGCGTCGCGGTGCGCCACGCGCTGTCGGCGCAGCGCAACGGCGTCGACATCGTCAGCATCGACGGCTTCGAATGCGCCGGTCATCCCGGCGAGGACGACATACCCGGCCTGGTGCTGATTCCGCTGGCCGTGCAGGCGCTCGACATCCCGGTCATCGCCTCGGGCGGCATCGGCGACGGTCGCGGCATGGCGGCCGCGCTGGCGCTGGGGGCCGAGGGCATCAACATGGGCACGCGCTTCTGTGCGACCAAAGAGGCGCCGATACACGACAACATCAAGCAGGCGCTGGTCAATGCCAGCGAGCGCGACACACGGCTCATCCTGCGCACGCTGCACAACACGGCGCGTGTATTCCGCAATGCGGTGTCGGAGCAGGTCGCGGCAACCGAAAGCCGTCCCGGCGGCTGCCAGTTCGAAGACATACGCCCGCTGGTCAGCGGCGCGCTGGGTGCCGCCGCGCTGGCCAATGGCGACGTTGATGGCGGCATCATCACCGCCGGTCAGGTGGTCGGGCTGATCAACGACGTGCCAAGCTGCGCCGAGCTGATCACTCGCATGGTCGCCGAATGCCGCGAAAGCCTGAGGGTTGCGAGCGAGCGCGCAGCGGGTTTATCGCCGGGCGGGATCGCGACATCCCGGCGCAAGAATTGCGCCGACCAGCATTGACGGGCAGGATCGCGAGCATGGCTCGCTCCTACAAAGGGCGCAGCCACGCCATACCCGTAGAAATCGGTAATGCCCCTCTGTAGGAGCGAGCCATGCTCGCGATTCCCCACATCGAATCTGCGCTGGTCGATGATCCACGACCGCATCGCGAGCAGTGCTCGTTCCTGCAAAAACCGCGTCCCGGGCAAAACCGCTCCTGCCACGCTTGTGATCACTCAGGCGTACAGCACGCCATCGTCGAGCCAGCGCGCCAGAAGGCGGCCGATCAGGGACTGCACGTCGGCGTCGTCCGCCATGCCTTGCGCCAGTTGCCCGCAACTGGCGGCAAAGCCTTCGCCGCGCTGCATGGCGAACAGCAGCTGCGCCTCGGCGTCACCGAGCGAGCGGAAATGCGGCTGCAGCCCCTTGCGCCACACCAGCAGCCAGCCGGCGTGTTCCATGCGCCGGACGCCGGGCGGCGACTGACCGCTGTCCATCGCATGCCACAGGTCGACGGTATTGAGTGCCACCGACAGCAGCTGCGCTGTCGGATGCGGGCGGAAAACCACATCAGCCCAGTCCTGTTCGGTGAATCCGGTCAGCATGTCGGCGGTCAGCGGCGTAGCGTCGGCGCCATCGAAAGCGTTGCGCATGGCCCAGTCGAGCCGCGCAAGCTCGGCGAGCTCCGGGTCATCCGGTCGCGCCACAGCCAGCCAGTCGGCGAAGCCGTCACCGAAGGCGCGCAAGCTGAACTGCGATGGCGGATGGTCCGCGATATAGCCCAGCCCGGCCGCCTCGAATCCCTCGTTGCCGAGCCAGGCCCAGGTCTTGTCGAAGCTGTCCTTCAGCGCGTCGAGCAGACGAACGCGGTAGGCATTGAAATAGATGTTGGCGCGATCGATGCGCGCCAGGCCGCCCGTGTCCGCCAGCGCACCGAGCAGCGCGTTCGGGCGGTCGTGCAGATAATCGATGAACTGCTGCTGCAACTGGCCGAGGGCGCTCATGCGACGGCCCTTTCCGCTTGCCCGGCGCGAACTGCGATGCGGCGCGCGCGGTCGAGCTCGTTCAGCAGTTCCGGCAGCGCCGGAATATGGTCGTCGCGCTCAATCATGGTTGCGACCTCGCCGAACATCGCGCAGGCAATGTCGTACAGCGCCCAGACTTCTTCGCACACCGGATGGTCGTGCGTATCGACCAGATGGTCGTCATGGGTCGAGTGCCCGGCCAGATGTATCTGCTGCACGCGGGCGGGCGGCAGTGCGCGCAGGTAGGCGACCGGATCGAAACCGTGATTGACGCTGCTGACGTAGATGTTGTTCACATCCACCAGCAGCAGGCAGTCGGATTCGTCGGCCACATGGCGTACAAAATCCCACTCGGTCGTCTCGGACACCTCATAGGCCAGATAGCTGGACACGTTCTCGAGCACCAGCCGGCGTCCCAGTTCGTTCTGCACCTGACCGATCTTGCGCACGAGCAGACGGGCACACTCCCCGGTGTAGGGCAATGGCAGCAGGTCGTGCGAATTCCGGCCGCTGACGCCGGTCCAGCAGAGATGGTCGGAAATCCACAACGGGTCGACGCGATCAGCCAGTTTCTTCAATTGCCTCAGGTAGTCGGCGTCGAGCGCCTGATCCGAGCCGATGGACAGCCCGACGCCGTGCATCGCCATCGGATAGTCGGCACGCAGGCGATCCAGCATCAGCATCGGCTTGCCGCCATCGACCATGAAGTTTTCGGAGATGATTTCCAGCCAGTCCAGCGGCGCCCGCTCGGCCAGCAGGGCGTCGTAATGGACCGGACGCAGCCCGAGGCCGAAGCCGGGGGAAGAATGGGTCAGTCGGCTCATTGCGTGATTCCATGATGGGCGCCGTCCGGCACCCGGCAAGGCCAGCGGTGATCGGTGGCTCTGCGGCAGACCCGGAGCGCCACCGAAGTGCAGGACGCCGGAAGCAAGGACTTCCGGCGACGGATGCTCACTTGGTACCGATGTCGCCGATGGTGCCGCCCTTGCTCAGACAGTCCTTGGCCGCCGAGGCCTTGAAACCGTGGCCCTTGCAGGCGTTCTGGCCCTTGCAGCTGTGCTCGGTGGTTGCGCAGTCGGAAGAGCCCTTGCAGGAATTGACGCCGTAGCAATGCACCATGTCACTGGCACCGACCGAAGCCCCCTTGCTGCCGGCCGGCATGTCGCCTGCGAACGCGGCACCGGAAAGGGCAAGAGCAGCGGCTGCGGCGGCGATGGATGCACCGAAATTGAGCTTGGACATGAAAATTCTCCTGAGTGGTGTGGGCTGGGTGCCCGAAATCGAATGGTCGAGAACAGCCGCCGCCGGCCTTTCACCTGCGCAGCGCGCTCTCCCGACACAAGACCCGTGCATACCCGGCTTGCTTACACCGTTTCAGAAAATATTTATCTTTGGCTCAGGACGGCTTCTCAGGCTTGGCAGCGGGCACGGTCGCCCAGGGCAGTTGCTGCTTCTGCGCCTCGTCGTGCCAGCGCTCTTCTTCCTCGTGGATGTAGCGCTGCGTGGTGCGCGCGTCGGTGTGACGGGCGTCCTTCTGCACGAAGCGTTCGTTCATGCCGCTGTCCAGCTTCGCGGTGATGCCGGTATGGCGCCCCCAGTGCGCCGAGGCGGCGCGCAGTTTTTCCCGCTTGTGTTCCGATTCCGACGGCAGCAGGTCAGCTGCGGCGTAGAAGATCTTCTTCAGTATCTGGTTCAGCCGGCGGGCGGTGATCGGGCTGCGGTCCTTGATCGATACCAGCAGCGGCGTCAGATCGGTGCGCTTGGGCATGGCCGACAGGCCCAGATGCTTGCGGTAACGCACCAGCGCATGAACCATGTCGTCGGCCACCGGCACCTTGGCCTGCTTGCCGCCCTTGCCGACGACGTGCCACCACCAGCGACCACGTTCCTCGCGGAAGCTGTTCATCCGGTGCGATTCCAGCTCGCCGGCACGCGGCGCCAGCATGTACAGCAATGCGGCGACGAAACGCGCGCGCTCGTATTCGTCGAGCGCCGTGATCGTGTCGCGTGGCATGGCCTCGATCGCCCGGGTCACCGCCTGCCACATCTCGCCGTCGAGAAAACGCTCGATCTTCTGCATTTCCTCGGTCTGCGCGATCACGTGAGCCGGGCCGCTGGCCGCATTCGCCAGCTTGCGCCGGCGCTGACGGATCAGGCCGAGCGGATTGCCCGCCAGATAGCCGGCATCGACCAGATAGGACATCAACGAATTGATCGCCGCAATGGCGGTCAGCACTGCCGCATCGGACAACGGTCCGACGAACGGTCGCCAGTGCGCCTTCTCGCGCGGCACCTTGCGGCCGCACCAGAGTTGCGCCGGCTGTGGGTCCGCCAGGAAGTTCAGATAGCCTTCGAAATCCTGGCGATTCAGACTGGACAGCGGCTTGCCGCACTCGATCAGCGACCACAGCATCAGCCGTTCGCACTCGCGCGCATAGATGCGGTGCGTGCCGGGCGAGCGGTCGTATTCGGCCAGGAAGCAGCGGATCGCCTCGACGTCGTTGCGGGCGCCGATCTGCAGCCGCACCGGATCGGCACGGTTGATGCCATCGCGCCCGTCGAGCGCCTCCGGCACCTCGATTTCGTCGAGCGGACGGATAGGCAGTACAGATACGGAGGAGGGCACTGTCATGGAGGGTCGAGACGCATGAGGCTGGCGGGATGCCGGGATGTTAACGGACGCAGGGGCGCCATCGGTCAAAGCAGCCGGAACGCCAGCATCGCTGCAAGTGTCGGTGGCAGGGCGGCCAGCAGCAGTTTCAGCGGATTGACCGCCGCTTCATCGAAGTGCCCGCGCAGGATGGCGATCCCGGCCGGATTGGGCGCATTGGCGATCACGGTCAACCCGCCACCGGTGACGGCACCGGCCACCAGCGCGTACTTGAAGTCGCCCGACAGACCTTCGACCAGCGAACCCAGATAAGTCAGCGCCGCATTGTCGGTCACCGCAGTCAGCGCCATCGCCCCGAAAAACACCTGATCACTGCTCATCGCCATCAGAACCGGCTGCAGCCACCATTGCTGCTGACCACCCAGAACCACCAGACCGGCCAGGAAGAAGGCCACCAGCAGCCCCTCCCTCAATATCAGCCTGTCCTGGTGGCGCTCATAGGCATGCGCCACACCGAGGAAAAACAGGAACAGACCCATGAAGATCGCCGGGTGATGTGCGAAGACCACGACTCCGACCAGGAACGCGAGGTGCACCAGCGTCAGCGGCAGAGGCGCAGCTTGCCGATCGGTTTCCTTTTGAAGCGGTGCCAGTCCACCCAGCTCCTTACGGAACAGCAAGGTCGCCACCAGGGCGTTCGCCGTGACTGCGACGACGGCCTTCCAGCCGAAGTTCGCCATCATGAAGCCGATGTCCCAGTTCCATTTTCCGGCCACCATCAGCACCGGCGGTGCGGCAAACGGCGTCAGCGTACCGCCGATTGAAATGTTGACGAACAGTACGCCCAGCGTTGCGTACTTCAGTCGTGTCGACACGCCGGCCGAGAAAATCCGTTCCGACAGCATCAGCGCCGCAAGTGTCATTGCGGCGGGTTCGGTGATGAAGGATCCGAGTACCGGCACCAGCGTCAGCACGATGAAGTGAAAGCCTGTGCTGCCGCGCAGCGGGAGCGCCCGTGACAGCAGGTTCACGCCGGTCATCGCGGTCTGCAGTACCGGACGTGTGCCTGCGATGACCATGATGGCGAACACGAACATCGGCTCGGTGAAATTGCGCGAATCGATGTAATGCGTCGTGACCGACTGGCCCTCGATCGCGAACATCGCCAGCGCCAGTATCACGGCCCAGAAGCCGAAAACGACCTCGACCTCGCCAAGCAGATGCCACAGTCCGGCATGCGCGGGCCGCATGTGCGCAAGGTGCTCGAAGAACCGGGTCGAGAAGGTATGCAGGATGGCGAGCAGAAACGTGGCTGCGCCGATGATCTGTATCAGGGTCGGCGTTTCCACCGGGTACTCCTTGTCGTATCGGCTGCGCGGGTACGCGCCCGCTGGCAGATATCGATTTTTGGGATGTTGTATGGCACCGGAACCGTCACCGGGTTCGGATGTTTTCCACCAAAAGAGGTGCGACCATACCGCAACAAAAGCGGATGTACGCGGATTTCCGGATACGGGCTGTTTTACGAGTCCCAAACCGTTACTTCTGAAAATTACTGTTTTCAGAAGTACAAAAACTACAAATTGGAGAATACCTTATGGGTTATCAGGATGGCTTTAAGGTTTATTTTTTACATCCGAATCTATTCCAATTTGCTGCGGCTGCACACCCGCAAATTGCGGCGGTTGCATAGCTGTCTGAAATGACGGAAGCCTGGCGACCATTACGTTCGACCGGGCTTCTGCTTTGCGGTCTATCAGTACCATTCAACTTTCATCACGTTCGGCCGGCCGGCTGCTTCAACGCGCGACCCAGCAGGCGCGGCACCGCGTCGTCAATTTTCTTCCATTCCGTCGCGCAGCGGCCTTGCCGGTGTTCCGGCAGATTCACGAGTGCCGGCAGCCATCCGAAGCGCACTGGATCGGCGCCGTAGGCCCAGCATGCGACGTTCTGCAGGCGCTGTTGGTCAAGCGCATGCTCGTCGCCGAGCCTGTCCCAGCTGAGCGGGCTTCCGGTGGCGAAGAATGAGAGCGCGCCGATCACACCGTCGTCCAGTCCAGGCGGCGGTCTGTGGATTGCGAGCCAGACGGCCAGCTGGTCGGCGGAATCTTCTTCGCGTCCGAGCAGCGGAACGTTCAGTTGGTGGAACAGCGCATGTCCGACTTCGTGGTACAGGATGAACCAGATCGCACCTCCGAGCGCTGCAGCGGTCTGTTCCGGCGTGGCCCTGCCCTCTCGCGCCTTCTGGGTGATCCGCTCGCCGAGGTCGCTGAAAAGTTCGTAACAGAAGGTCAGTTCGTCGTTTCCCGGATCGTATTGGGCATTGACGTGTCCGCAGCTTTTGAAGGACACCATGACCGGCCGTGGAATGGCGGCGATTCGGTTGAGCAGGAACGCGGTGGACTTCGGCATGTTTGACTTGCGGAGCATGTCGGCCCAGCGCTGCAGATCGGGCGGCGGGTCAGTCTGGAAACGTGTTTGGAATTGTGCGCGCGCCTGGCCGGAAGCGATAGCCAGCGCGATGGCGAGGATGAACAGACGAAACATCGGGAAACCTCCCCAGCGTGAAGCCGGGGAGGATAGCGGCTAATCAGCCGGAAACGTGTCGCGTAGCCTTGAAGATCATTCCCGCACTGGCAGGTTGAGCGCGCCCGCCGTTGAAAAATATTCCCCAGACGTAACCGGCGTTTGGTCTGGTCGACGAAATCTGATCGCTCGGCTGATCGATGCCGGAGTTCTCTTTCGAGTCCGGATCCAGGATTCGCTGATAGGAAACGTCAACGCGTCGCACGCCTGTAGGTCACCACCAGCACGTCGCGCCAGGCCGGCCGCAAGGGATCCAGCGGATGGATCGGCGTCACGCCATGCATGGCGCGCTGGTCATTGACCAGCGCTGCATCGCAGGGCGCGGTCAGTGTGAAGCTGTCCAGAGGTTTTCCGTCCGGTGAAAAGATTTCTGTCGTACCGCTGGCGACATTCTCGCGTCTGACCATCATCACCAGCACGAAATCGACGCCGTCACGGTGCATGCCCTCGGGTGTAGGTTTTCCGACGCTGTCCGCACGCGCCTCGATGCGGAACTGATGCACCTCGATGTGCGCCTCCGAGTCCGGGTGCAGGCGCTGAAAAACCCGCAACCCCAGTCCGATGGCAGTCTGCATCGTCGCCCCGCCGAGCACCTGCGGCGCGATGGGTGCGAAATCGCGCGCCACGCCGCCATTGAGCCGGTTGTAATCCAGACTCTGGTAGTGCGGCTGGTGCGCTTCGATCCGAAGGTCCGACGCATGCGCCGGTGCGCTCAGCACCGCGTAACGGCGGCGGCGGTAGCGACCGCCGTCAGCCATGTGAGTGTCGGTCTCGAGATCGTTCCAGCTGGCCGCGAACGAATCCCAGTCGGTATTCCAGTCCCCGCGCAGCGCACCCAGACCCCGCTGCGTGCGGTCTCCCGGCAGGAAGCAGAAATCGTGGGCGGCGATGCATTCGGCCAGCGCACGCGGATCGTCGCCATGAGTCAGATGTTCGGGCATTTACGGAAAGGTGATTTTCGGCTGCGGGGACTGACGATACCCCGCAGTCTTCGGCAACGCACGCACCGGGTCGAATTAGAATCCGCACACTGCTTTCGTGGATGTCACATGCCCCGCTTCTGCGCCAACCTGTCACTCATGTTCACCGAGTACCCGTTCGTCGAGCGTTACCGGGCCGCTGCGCGGGTGGGATTTGACGGCGTCGAGTGCCACTTTCCCTACAGCGTGCCGACCGCCGAACTGGCCGCCGAACTGCGTACACACCATCTTGAACAGGTGCTGTTCAACCTGCCGCCCGGCGACTGGGCGGCGGGCGAACGCGGCATCGCCTGCCTGCCGGACCGGATCGACGAATTCGAGGCGGGCGTGGCGCAGGCCATCGACTACGCGCGCGAACTCGGTTGCCGGCGCATCAACTGCCTGGCCGGCATCGCACCGGCGGACGCCGACCGGACCGAACTGCTGTCGGTGATGGCGCGCAACCTGCGCTTCGCGGCACGCGCGCTGGCCGGCGCAGGCATCGAACTGATGGTCGAGCCGATCAACACGCGCGACATGCCGGGCTTCCTGCTGAACCGTTCGGCGGAAACGCTGGCGCTGATCGAACGCGTCGGCGAGCCGAACGTCAAGCTGCAGTACGACGTCTATCACATGCAGATCATGGAGGGAGACATCGCCCGCACGCTGGAGCGCGAACTGGCGCGCATCGGCCATGTGCAGATCGCCGACAACCCGGGTCGCCACGAGCCGGGCACCGGCGAGATCAACTACCCCTTCCTGTTCGGCTGGCTGGACCGCATCGGCTACACCGGCTGGGTCAGCGCGGAATACATTCCCGCCGGTGACACGGTCGAAGGCCTCGGCTGGATGTCTCGCTGACCGACGATCGCGGAAGCGTCAGCCCGGACGCAGTGCCGCGATCGCCCGCCCTACCTACGGCAGCACGAAGCCTTCATCGGCCAGCACCTTGCGGGCCGGCGCCGTCTGCAGGAAGGCGGCAAACTTCTCGCCCTCGCTTCCCGCACCCGACAGAACCACCAGACCGTAGTCGGCACCGACCGCGAGCGACGGCGGCAAGGCGGTTTGCTGCAGTGCAGGTACTTCGCGCTGCGCCAGCTTCGTGTTGGTGCAGTAGGTGACGAACACGTCGGCCTGCCCGCTGTTGACCACCCACGCGTACGCGTTGCGCCCGTCCGGCGGCTTCGGCGAGTCCGCGGCACCGGTCAGCTGATGTGCCCGGGCCAGCAGCGCACGCCCTGCTCCGGGCCTGAGCTTGTCGGCACGTCCGAACATCTGCACCGCGTAGTCTCCGGCCGGATCAGCCTTCGGCGTCGAAATGCCCAGTTTCAGATCGCGCCTGAACAGCGAGTCGAGCGCGTTGTCGGGCATCAGCGCCAGACCCGGCCTGCTCAGCAGGCACAGTTCGTTGCGGGCGAAGCGGATGACCGACGCCGCCTTGCCTGCATCCACGAAGGTCTGCGGATGTGTCATGTTCGCCGATGCGAACACGTCGGCCGGCGCACCGCCTGCGATGCGCTCTCGCAGCACGCCACTCGGCCCGAATTCGAAGCGGGGCGCGCTGCCGCCCTGCTCCGCATACAGCGCACCCAGACGGGTAAACACGGCCTTCAGGCTGCCGGCGGCATGCACCCGCGCGCCATCGGCCAGCGCCACACCGCTGACCATTACCGTACAGACGGCAAATGCGAGGCGACGCATGGTCTTACTTCGCATTCGGGAAGAACAGCTGCTGGCCGTCGATCTTGTAGTCGGCGATCGCCTTCTGTCCTTCTGCCGACACCACCCAGTCGATGAAGGCCTGACCGTCATCCTTCTTCACGTGCGGATGCTTTTCCGGATTCACCAGGATCACACCGTACTGGTTGAACAGGCGCTTGTCGCCCTCGACCGCCACCGTCAGGTCGCCCCGGTTCTTGAACGACAGCCAGGTGCCGCGGTCGGCCAGGATGTAGGCATTCATCGACGCTGCCGTGTTCAGCGCCGGACCCATGCCGGATCCGGTATCGCGATACCACGACCCCTTGACCGCATCGAGATCGATGCCCGCCGCCTTCCACAGGCGCAGTTCTGCGGCGTGCGTGCCGCTCTTGTCGCCGCGCGACACGAAGGGCGCCTGCGCGGTCTGTATGGTTTTCAGCGCCTCGGTGATGTCCTTGCCGCCGGCCACCTTCGCCGGATCCGACTTCGGACCGACCAGGATGAAGTCGTTGTACATGACCTCCTGGCGCTTCACGCCGAAGCCTTCGCCGATGAATTTCTCTTCCGCGGCCTTGTCATGCACGAACACCACGTCGGCGTCGCCGCGGCGGGCCATGTCCAGCGCCTGACCGGTACCCAGTGCAACCACGCGCACCTGGATGCCCGTCTTGGCCTCGAACACCGGCAGCAGATGCTTGAACAGCCCGGACTGTTCGGTCGAGGTGGTCGAGGACACCGTGATGAAGCGGTCGGCCGCCCGCGTCAGCGGGCTGGCGAGCGTCAACGCGAAGGCGGCGGCGGAAATGACAACTGAACGGCGGATCATGTCCATGAAAGTTCTCCTCGTATGTAATGCTCGGCCTGGGCCGAACGGGGTGCTGCGAAGAAGTCGGCGACCGGCGTGTGTTCGGTGATGCGTCCGGCATCGACGAAAAGGATGTCGTCGGCCAGGCGACGTGCCAGGCCGAGGTTGTGCGTGACCATCACGATGGAACAGCTTTCGGTTGCGATGACGCCGATCAGCCGCTCCACTTCGGCGCTGGAACCGGGGTCGAGGCTGGCGGTCGGTTCGTCCAGGAAGAGCACCTGCGGCCGCAGTACCCAGGCCCTTGCCAGCGCGACCCGCTGCTGTTCGCCGCCCGACAGCACGCGCGCCGGGCGCGACGCGAGATGGGCGAGACCGACCCGGTGCAATACATCGAGCGCCCGCGCCGTGCGTTCGACGTGCGATACGCCGGCCAGCGACAGTGCGTAGGTCAGGTTGTCGAGCACGCTGCGACGAAGCATGACCGGCCGCTGGAACACCATGGCCTGCACCGGCTTCCTGTCATCGGACCAGACGACGCGGCCGGCGGTCGGCTCGATCAGCCCGTGCATCAGGCGCATCAGCACGCTCTTCCCCGCACCGTTCGGACCCAGCACGACGGTACGCCGGCCGGCCGGTATCCGCGCCGAAACGCTGTCGATCAGCGTACGGCCGCCCGCATCGAAGCGCAGTGATTCGAGTGCCAGCAGCGCTTCAGCCATAGCGGCGCACCGCCCATTCGCGTACCGCATGCGCCAGCGCATTGAGCACCAGCACGATGGAAATCAGGATGAATCCGAGCGCAAGCGCTAGCGGCAGGTCGCCCTTGCTGGTTTCGAGCGCGATGGTCGTGGTCATCACCCGGGTGACGCCATCGATATTGCCACCGACGATCATCACCGCACCGACTTCGGCCACGGCTCGTCCAAGTCCAGCCAGCACGGCGGTGCTCAATGAAAAGCGGGTGTCGAGCAGCAGCGTAAACGCCGCGCGTGGCGTCGACGCACCGAGCGAGCGCAACTGCTCCTCGTACTCGCGCCAGGCGTCGGCAACGATCTGGCGCGACAGCGCGGCAATGATGGGCGTGATCAGCACGACCTGGGCGATCACCATCGCGGTCGGCGTGAACAGGAGTCCCATCGCGCCGAGCGGACCGGCACGCGACAGCAGCAGATAGACGAGCAATCCGACCACCACCGGCGGCAGCCCCATCAGACCGTTCAGAATGACCGTCAGACCACGCCGCCCGGGAAAGCGCCCGACGGCGACTGCCGCGCCGACCGGCAGACCAAGGCACGAAGCCAGGAACACGGCCGTCAGGCTGACCTTGAGGCTGAGCGCGACGATGCCCAGCAGCTGCGGATCCGCCTGGATCACCAGCGCCCCTGCCGTAGCAAAACTGTCAGTCAGCGTGCTCACCGCGTTTGCTCAGCGGCGCCACGCGTGCGGCAGGCGCAAAACATCAATAGGCAGACAAAAACACATAAGATGCCGGACGCTAACGTAACCGCGATCCTTGTCCTATATGTCGAACACTGCACAAAGCAAACCTGCACTCAGGCTCGAATGGGATTTCGGCGACGACGCACCGGCCGGCGCAGGGCGGCTGCTGGCGCTGCTGGCCGAGATCGAAACAACGGGTTCGATCGCCGGCGCCGCGCGTGCGACCGGGCTGTCGTATCGCAACGCCTGGGGCCTGATCAACGCCTGGCAGGTGCACTTAGGCCAGTCGCTGGTGACCACGGCGCGCGCCAGCGGCTCGACGCTGGACGACTTCGCGCACCGCATGCTCGCAATCGACCGCAGTGCGCGCCAGTCGATGGCCCGTGCTCTGGAAAGTGCCAGCCTGCCGATGCGCGCGCTATCGGCGCAGCCGGCGGAGCGTGCCGGCACGTCGCTGCGCGTCGCTGCCAGCCACGAACCCTTGCTCAACGACCTGATCCGGCAACTGCGCCAGGACGGCGTCACCACCGCGCTGAGCACGCATGGCAGCCTGGAATCGCTGCTCACGCTCGCTTCACGGCGCTGCGAGGTCGCCGGTTTCCATTGCCCGGTAGGTGAACTGGGACGCGACATCTGGGCGCTCTATCGCGCCCAGCACGGCCTGCCGCGCCTGCGCCTGCTCGGTTTCGCCCGTCGCACCCAGGGACTGATCCTCGCGCGCGGCAATCCGAAGCATGTCAGCGGTCTGGGTGACCTGTCGCGCGCCGATCTGCGTTTCGTGCATCGCCAGCCCGGCGCCGGCACGCGGCTGGCGTTCGATCTGCTGGCACGTCAGGCCGGCCTGGATACCCGGGCGCTGAACGAAGGCGACGAGGAACACACGCACGCCGCGGTTGCCGCACTGATCGCCAGCGACGAAGCCGACGCCGGCCTCGGCCTGCAGGCCTTCGCGCACCGGCTCGGACTGGAATTCATCCCGCTGTTCGAGGAAATGTACTTTCTGGCGGTACGCGACGCACCCGCGTCGCGCGAGACACTGGACCGGCTTTCCACAGTGCTGCACCAGCCTGACTGGCGGACACACGCGCAGAACCTCAGCGGTTACTCGCTGGCCGACGCCGGTGTCGAATACGACATGGCAGGCGCCGAACGGCTGCTGTTCGGCAGCTGATCCCTTTTTTCGGTACCCGCCGTTCCGCCGCTGCCGTGACCGGCTCTCAGACCGTGCCGTCGCCGAAGGTGCGTGCCAGCAGCGTGCGCCCCGGATGGTCGAGCGGCAGCAGTTCGGCCAGCCGTTCCAGCGCATCGACTGCTTCCGGCGACTGCCCCAGGTGGTTGAGCAGCAGATCGGGGTCGTCGACACGGAATATGGCGTCCGACAGCCGTGACTCCAGGCAGTCACGCCAGGCGCGCAGCAGCGGGCTTTCGGTACGCGGCAGGAAGCTGCCGCGATAGCAGGCAAGCGCAGTCTCGACACGCCCGGCATTCAGCGCCTGCTCCAGATCCATGAAGTCGGCCTGCCAGTTAACCAGCAGGCGGTACGGGCGCGAACCGATCGCACCGCCGAGGCGCTCGCGCAGTTGCGAGACCTCGGTCTTCAGCGTGGCGACGCCCACGGTGCGGTCGCCGTAGATCGCCGCATGCAGGCGTTCAAGATCCATGCCTTCAGGGTGCAGCGCCAGCAGACAGAGGATTTCCAGCTGGCGGGGTGACAGCGGCAGCGCCCGGCCGTGGATCGACGCCTGCGGCGTGCCCAGCATGCGCAGCCGCAGCACCGGTGCCTCGCTGACCGCCAGCAGTGCCTGCGAAACCCGCTGCGCGAAGCGCTCGACTGCATGCAGCGCGAGCGGCGAGTGCTTGTTCCAGGTGGTCGACAGATCGACCACGCCCATCACCTCACCGCTGACCGAATCGCGGACCGGCGCGGCGTAGCACACCCAGTCCTGGACAGCGGGAATGAAGTGCTCGGCCGAGAAGACGCTGGCCGGACGGCGGTAACGCAACGCCAGCGCCAGCGCATTGGTGCCGACCGAACGTTCGTCCCAGCGGCCACCAGGCACGAAATGCACCCGCTCGGCGCGGGTACGCATGCCACGGCTGCAGCCGGTCCACAGCAGGCGGCCATCGGCATCGCTGACCGCCGCCACCATGCCGCTTTCGAGCGCCACCGTCTGCAGCTCGTCGATGCAGGACGCAACTGCCTGGCCGTAGGCCGTACCGGTCCAGTCCGGGGCTTCCGCATCGAGTGGCGCGGCCGAACACGACTCGGACACCGCTTCACGCGAACGCTGCCAGGACCCCGCAATGTCCATGCCGACCACCACGATGTTCTCGCCGTCGCTTCGGTCGCCGCGCCGCAGCGATTCGATGCGCCGGCGCCTTGCCGCCAACCGTCCTTCGGTACCGCTCATGTGTCTCGCTCCACCTACCGGATACCTACCTCGTACGCGTTAGCGTGCGGGCCGACCCTGTGTTCTTTGCATTGCGCACTCGCAGCCGGCTGCAGGGCAACCAACAATTCGAGGAGATACATCATGCGTTACGCCGACCCCGGCCAACCCGGTTCCAAAGTTACCTTCAAGACCCGCTACGACAACTTCATCGGTGGCCAGTGGGTTCCCCCGGTTGAAGGCCAGTACTTCGACAACATCACGCCGGTAACCGGCAAGGTATTCTGTCAGGTCGCCCGCTCGCAGGCCGCCGACATCGAACTCGCCCTTGACGCCGCACACAAGGCACGTGACGCCTGGGGTCGTACCGCACCGGCACAGCGTGCCGCACTGCTCTTCAAAATCGCCGACCGCCTTGAAGCGAACCTTGAGTTGCTCGCCGTCGCCGAAACCTGGGAAAACGGCAAACCCGTGCGAGAAACCCTCGCTGCCGACATCCCGCTCGCCATCGATCACTTCCGCTACTTCGCCAGCTGCATCCGCGCTCAGGAAGGCTCGCTGTCGGAGATCGACGAAACCACCGTCGCCTACCACTTCCACGAACCGCTCGGCGTCGTCGGCCAGATCATTCCGTGGAACTTCCCGATCCTGATGGCGGCCTGGAAAATCGCGCCGGCACTGGCTGCGGGCAACTGCATCGTGATGAAGCCCGCCGAGCAGACCCCGGTCAGCATCCTGGTGCTGGTCGAACTGATCCAGGACCTGCTGCCGCCCGGCATCCTGAACATCGTAAACGGTTTCGGCATCGAGGCAGGCAAGCCGCTGGCCACCAATCCGCGCATCGCCAAGATTGCCTTCACCGGCGAAACTACGACCGGCCGTTTGATCCTGCAATATGCTTCCCAGAACATAATCCCCTCGACCGTCGAACTGGGCGGCAAGTCGCCCAACGTGTTCTTCGACGACGTGATGGATGCCGACGACGACTACTTCGACAAGTGCCTCGAAGGTTTTGCGATGTTCTCGCTGAACCAGGGTGAAGTATGTACCTGCCCGAGCCGCGCTCTCGTCCAGGAAAACATCGCTGACAAATTCATCGAGCGCGCGATAGCACGCGTCGCCAAGGTGCGTGGCGGCCATCCGCTGGACACCGACACCATGGTCGGCGCCCAAGCCAGCTCGGACCAGCACGAGAAGATCCTGTCCTACATCGACATCGGCCGCCAGGAAGGTGCGCAGGTGCTGATCGGCGGCGGCAAGCGCACCGAGGCGGAAAGCGGTGGCTTCTACATCCAGCCGACCGTGCTCAAGGGCCACAACAAGATGCGTGTGTTCCAGGAAGAAATCTTCGGCCCGGTGCTGGCGCTGACCACGTTCAAGGACGAAGCCGACGCGCTGGCCATCGCCAACGACACGCTGTATGGCCTCGGCGCAGGCGTGTGGTCGCGTTCGGTGCATCGCACCTATCGCATGGGCCGTGCCATCCAGGCCGGCCGCGTGTGGACCAACTGCTACCACCTCTATCCGGCGCACGCCGCTTTCGGTGGCTACAAGCAGTCGGGTATCGGTCGCGAAAACCACAAGGTGATGCTGGACCATTACCAGCAGACGAAGAACCTGCTGGTGAGCTACTCGCCGAAGGCACTCGGTTTCTTCTGAGCCAGACCCGGCGTCACGGCCTGATGGCTGCGACGCCCGCAACAGTCCGGGCGGAGCATATGCTCCGCCCTTTTTCCATCCGGAGAAAAGGGACGCACATGGTTACCCGGGTTTCGGCAACACCGCAGGCGCTGGAGTGGATCGCCCGGCTGGCGGCAAAGCACGGTCCGCTGATGTTCCACCAGTCGGGCGGCTGCTGCGACGGCAGCGCACCGATGTGCTACCCGCGCGGTGAATTCGTGCTGGGCCAGTCCGACGTCTGGCTGGGCGAGATCGGCGGCATGCCGTTCTACATGAGCGTGTCGCAGTTCGAGTACTGGCAGCACACCCACCTGATCATCGACGTGGTGCCGGGACGCGGCGCCGGCTTCTCGATCGAATCACCCGAAGGCATACGCTTCCTGACGCGGTCGCGACTGTACGAACCGCACGAGGAAGCCGAACTGGAACGCCTCGGACCGCCGCCGCGCGGCGACGCCGCAACGGCCTGAGCTCAACCGGCGGTCAGGCCGGCGTCGCGTTGCGCGCGATGAAGGCCTTCATCGCCGACACGTCGGCGTCCATCACCTCGAAGCGCTGCGGCAGGGATTCGAGATTTTCCATACCGGCAGGACGCACCGGTTCGGTACCCAGCGCCTCGACCACGGTTTCGGAAAACTTCGCCGGCAGCGCGGTTTCCAGAACGATCATCGGAATGTCCGATTCCCGATGTTCGAGCGCCACCTTCAGGCCATCGGCAGTGTGTGTGTCGATGGCACGCCCCCAGCGCTGAACCGCCAGGCGCATCGTGGCCAGCCGGTGCGCATGGTTGCTGCTGCCCGACTGGAAGCCGTAGTCCGACGACACGCGCTCGAACAGGCCGGTCCCCGCCAGATCGAACGGGCGACCGCGATCGACCTCGCCCCACATCGCACGTACCTGTGCCGCATCGCGTCCGGTCAGGTCGAAGATGAAGCGCTCGAAATTGCTCGCCTTGGAAATGTCCATCGACGGGCTGGTCGTGTGCAGCGTCTCTACATTCGAACGGGGACGATAGACACCGGTGCGGAAGAACTCGTCGAGCACGTCGTTCTCGTTGGTGGCGACCACCAGATGACGGATCGGCAGCCCCATCATCCGGGCGATGTGGCCGGCACAGACGTTGCCGAAATTGCCGGACGGTACGGTGAAGCTGACCTGCTCGTCATTGCTCTTCGTGGCCGCGAAATAGCCCTTGAAGTAATAGACGACCTGCGCCGACACGCGCGCCCAGTTGATCGAATTGACGGTGCCGATACGGTACTTCGCCTTGAATTCGAGATCGTTGGATACCGCCTTGACCATGTCCTGACAGTCGTCGAACACGCCACGCACCGCGATGTTGAAGATGTTCGGGTCCTGCAGGCTGAACATCTGCGCCGTCTGGAAGCGGCTCATCTTGCCGTGCGGGCTGAGCATGAACACGCGCACGCCGTGCTTGCCGCGCATCGCATATTCCGCGCTCGAACCGGTGTCGCCCGAGGTGGCGCCGAAGATGTTCAGCTGCGCTCCGCTCTTGTCCAGCGCGTACTCGAACAGGTTGCCCAGCAACTGCATCGCCATGTCCTTGAACGCCAGCGTCGGTCCGTTCGACAGTTCGAGCAGGTGCAGGCCGGATTCCAGCGTGTACAGAGGCGTGATGTCGCGTGCGTCCGAGCCGGACACGGTGTTCCGATAGACCTCAGGGGTGTAGGTGCGGTCTATCAGTCCGCGCAGGTCGTCCGCCGGAATGTCGTCGGCAAAACGTGACAGCACGGCAAATGCGAGCTGGCGGTAGTCCATGCCGCGCATCGCGTCGAGTTCGGCGCGCGAGAATGTCGGGTAGGCAAGCGGCATCGCCAGGCCGCCGTCTTCCATCAGGCCGCCCAGCAGGATGTCGGTGAAACGCTTCTGCGGCGACTGGCCGCGGGTGGATATGTAGTACATCGCGTCGTGCATGGATTTCGCTGTCTGTTTCAGTGGGCGCGCCGCGTCGAGCGGACGGCGCAAGGCGCAACAATTTAGCACAGCGCACCGCCGACTCCGGTCCCGGCAACTCCTGGTTATGGCGGCATGCAGCGCACCATGATGGAGCACGGGTCTAGACTTGGCGGTTTTGCGCGAATCACCGATGACCGGCCTGATCGACCTGCTGCGCCGCCACCTGGTGTCGGATGCGCCTCCGCTGACACGGACAGAACGCTGGCGCAGCACCATCGCAGGCTTTTTCGGCCTGCTGCTGTTCGAAGGCGTACTGTTCGTGCTGCCGCTGGCGCCCGACGAGAAGAATCTGCTCGCACCGCTCGGCGCCACCTCGGTCATCCTGTTCGCACTGCCGCACAGTCCGCTGGCACAGCCGTGGTCGGTGATCGGCGGCCTGCTGCTGGCGGCCCTGCTCGGCTACGGCTGCGGCCACTGGCTGCCGCCCGGCCCCTGGGTGGTCGCCACCGCACTGGCGGCCACCATCTGGGTCACGGCGCGCACGCGCTGCATCCACCCGCCGGCCGGCGCGATGGCGCTGACCATGGCCATGGCCGCCGCGCACGGCACGCCATTCGAGGCGGCCATGCTGGCTGCGATGGCAAACACGCTGGCCATCATGGTATCGGTGATGGTGGTCAACAACGCAATGCCGGGACGGCACTATCCGCAGGGTGCGCCACCCGCGGTGCAGTTGCATGACCATGTGCCGCCACAGGCTGTCGCACACGGGGACATCGAAGCCGCGCTGGGCGAGATAGACGGCTTTCTCGACATTCGAGAGGACGACCTGACGGACCTTTACCAGCGCGCGCTGCGCCACGCCTTCGAGCGCACGCACCGGCTGCGCTGCATCGACCTGCTGGCGCAGGAAGCCGTCGCCGCACCGGCGCTGGAATTCGCCACGCCACTGGCCGACGCCTGGATCACGATGCGCCGGCTGCGCGTCGATGCCATGCCGGTCGTCGACCGCAGCCGACGGGTGATCGGCCTGCTGGCACTCGAGGATTTCCTGCACCGCGTGACACCGGACGAGCACCGCACCGTCGGCGACGCGGTGCGCCACCTGCTCGGCCGCACGCCGCACGCGCACTCGGACAAACCCGAAGTGGTCGGACAGATGATGCGCGACGTCCGGGACGGCCTGCTGGTCGCACACCAGAACGACCGCATCGCGGCCGTTTCCCAGATGCTGGCCAGCGGACGACAGCCCGCCGTTCCCGTGGTCAACGGTGCCGACCGGCTGGTCGGCACCCTGGGGCGGGCGGATCTGGTCGCCGCGCTGTACAACTACGTGTCGCTGGCCGACGCGATGCAGGCCGGCGAAACCGACTGACGACCGGGGCGCCGGTCAGCCGATCAGTTCTTCCAGGCGCAGGCGCGTCACACTGCCGACCGTGCTGGCCAGCGCCTCGATACGGGCAATCGCGGCATCGACGTTCTTTTCGCGTGTGACGTGGGTCAGGATGATGATGTTCGCCTGATGCTCGCCTTCCGACGGTTCCTTCTGCAGCATCGCGTCGATGCTGATGCCCTGGTCGGCCAGGATGCGCGTGATGTCGGCCAGCACACCCGGCTTGTCCAGCACGCGCAGGCGCAGGTAGTAGGCGCTGTCGATTTCGCCGATCGGCAGGATGGGCGTATCGGACAGCTGGTCTGCACGGAAGGCCAGGTGCGGCACGCGGTGTTCGGGATCGGCGGTATGCAGGCGCGTCACATCGACCAGGTCGGCGATGACGGCGCTGGCAGTCGGCTCGGCACCGGCGCCGCGTCCGTAGTACAGCGTCGCGCCCACGGCATCGCCCTTGACCAGCACCGCGTTCATCACGCCTTCGACGTTGGCGATCAGGCGTTTGGCCGGAATCAGCGTCGGATGCACGCGCAGCTCGAAACCGTCAGCCTTGCGCTTGGTGATGCCCAGCAGCTTGATGCGGTAGCCCAGCTCCTCGGCATAGCGGATGTCGTCAGCCGTGAGCTTCGTGATGCCTTCGATGTGGGCGCGCTCGAACTGTACCGGAATGCCGAAGGCGATCGACGACAGCAGCGTGATCTTGTGCGCGGCGTCCACACCCTCGATATCGAAGGTCGGATCGGCTTCGGCATAGCCGAGACGCTGCGCGTCGGCCAGTGCGTCGGCGAAGGTGAGCCCCTTGTCACGCATTTCCGACAGGATGTAATTGGTCGTGCCGTTGATGATGCCGGCAACCCACTCGATGCGGTTGGCGGTCAGGCCTTCGCGCACCGCCTTGATGATGGGGATGCCGCCCGCCACGGCCGCTTCGAACGCGACCATGACGCCCTTGGCCTGGGCCGCAGCGAAGATTTCCTGGCCATGGACGGCCAGCAGCGCCTTGTTGGCGGTCACCACGTGCTTGCCGTTGGCGATGGCTTCCAGTACCAGTTCCTTGGCGATCGTGTAGCCGCCGATCAGCTCGACCACGATGTCGATGTTCGGATCGCGCACCACTTCGAACGCGTCGCCAGTCACCTTCACCTTGCCGCCGGTCAGCTCCGTGGCGCGTGCGGTGTCGCGGTCCGCGACCGCCGTGATCTGGATCGGACGGCCGGCGCGGCGCGTGATTTCTTCCTGATTGCGGGTCAGCACCGTCCAGGTGCCACCACCGACCGTGCCGATGCCGAGCAGGCCTACATTGATGGGTTTCATGCTTTCCTCGTGTTGATGGTGCTGCGGTGATCAGGCCCGGGCCAGATCCCGTGAAAAATGAAAACAGGCGATGTGCATGCCTTCGCGATGATAGAAACGGTGCGCATCGACGCGCTGCGTGCCGGAATCCAGTCTCAGGCGCGTGGCGCCACGGCCGCGTGCCTCGTCCGTCAGCCAGCCAAGCAGAACCTTGCCGATACCCCGCGAACGGGCTGCCGCTGCGGTGACCAGATCGTCCACGTAGAAATGCACGCCGGACGAGGTGTTGCGATAACAGCGGAACACCGCCACCGCCAGGACTTCGGCACCGGCCGTGGCGGCGACCATCTCGCCACCATCCTCGACGACACCCAGCATCGTGCCGATGTAGTCGGCCGGCAGGTCCGGACGCAACTCGCGATGAACCGCTTCGCAGCGCGCCAGCCACTCCGGATCGACAATGGCACGCCCGGCAGCAATCCGGCGTACCGCGACCTCAGACGACATGACGCTTTCGGTAGCCGTCGAGGAAGCGGGCGATGCGTCCGATGGCTTCGCGCAGATCGTTCTCGTGAGGCAGGAACACGACGCGGAAGTGATCCGGGCGCGGCCAGTTGAAACCGGTGCCCTGAACCAGCAGCACGCGCTGTTCCTCCAGCAGTTCAAGGATGAAGCGCTGGTCGTCGTCGATGCGATAGACCGCCGGATCCAGCTTCGGGAACAGATAGAGCGACGCCCTCGGCTTGACGCAGCTGACGCCCGGAATCTGCGTCAGAAGTTCCCACGCCACGTCGCGCTGCCGCGCCAGGCGCCCGCCCGGGCAGACCAGATCATTGATCGTCTGGTAGCCGCCAAGCGCTGTCTGGATCGCGAACTGCCCCGGCACATTGGAACACAGGCGCATCGACGCCAGCATGTTCAGGCCGTCGATGTAGTCACGCGCATGGCGCTTGTCGCCGGACACCACCATCCAGCCGGCGCGGTAGCCGCAGGCGCGATAGTTCTTCGACAGGCCGTTGAAGGTGACGAACAGCAGGTCGTCGGCCAGCGAGGCGATCGACGTGTGGGTCGCGCCGTCGTACAAGGTCTTGTCGTAGATCTCGTCGGCGAACACGATCAGGTTGTTCTCGCGCGCGATCTGCACCAGATCGAGCAGCAGCGCGTCCGAATACAGTGCGCCGGTCGGGTTGTTCGGGTTGATGATGACGATGGCGCGCGTGCTGGGCGTGATCTTGGCGCGGATGTCTGCCAGATCGGGCATCCAGTCGGCACCCTCGTCACAGATATAGTGGCGCGCGGTGCCGCCGGCCAGCGTGACGGCAGCCGTCCACAGCGGGTAGTCCGGCGCCGGAACCAGCACCTCGTCGCCGCTGTTGAGCAGCCCCTGCATCGCCATCACGATCAGCTCGGACGCGCCATTGCCGATGAAGATGTCGTCCACGCCCACACCCGGAATGCGCTTTTCCTGGCTGTACTGCATGATCGCCTTGCGCGGCGCGAACATGCCGCGCGAGTCGCTGTAGCCCGAGGCGTCCGGCAGGTTGCGGATCACGTCCTGGACGATTTCCTCCGGCGCTTCGAAGCCGAAAGGTGCCAGATTGCCGATGTTCAGCTTGATGACGCGCTGCCCCTCTTCCTCCATCTGGCGGGCGCGCGCGAGCACGGGGCCGCGGATGTCGTAGCAGACATTGGAGAGCTTCGATGATTTGCTGACGGGCGGACGCACGATGGTGGGTTCTGAGGGCACTTTGGATGGATGGCGGGACATTGATGACCTTTCGCGGCAGCGCCAGAGGCGCAGTCCGCCGCACGGACGTCTTTGTCCGATGGCGAAAAAAGATATGATTGTATGCGACCGTCGAAGTCAGGGCAAAACCGGCTGCCCGACGCCGCAGGACGACTCCCGGACAGCCCCAGAACCTTGCCATCGTGAAGCTGCATCAGAACCCTCGACCGACCACCCCGCTCGTTACCGGCTTCGGCGACGGCTACCTCCAGATCGGCGACCGCCGCCTGACCCGCACGCTGGTGCTCGGCCCTGGAACCCTGCTGGAAGACTGGGGCTCGGGCAATCTCGATGACCTGAAACCCGACGACTTCGCGCAACTGATTCCGCTATCGGTGCAGATCCTGCTGCTCGGCACGGGTCCGGTACAGCGCTTCCCGAAGCCGGCGCTGCTGCGCCCGCTGATCGACGCCGGCATCGGTGTCGAGGTGATGGACACGCTGGCGGCAGCTCGCACCTACAACATTCTGGTGGCAGAAGGCCGTTCCGTGGCGGCCGTGCTGATGCAGCCCGATGTCGCCCCCTGAATTGCAGAAACGTGGCGAGCCGGCCTGCCCCGGCCGCCTCCGCCTTGAGTTCCCACGCATGGAGAGCAGGTTCCGATGAGTGCAGATCCCGTTGCAGATTTCACCCTCGCTTCGACCTCGGGCCAGGATTTCACCCTTTCGTCGGCCAGGAAGCCGCTGGTCATCTACTTCTACCCCAAGGACAGCACGCCCGGCTGCACCACGGAGAGTGCGAACTTCCGCGACCTCCATCCGCAGTTTCTGGCAGCCGGCGCCGACGTGATCGGCGTTTCCCGCGACAGCATCAAGTCCCACCTGAATTTCAAGGGCAAGCTCGACCTGCCGTTCGAACTGGTCTCGGATCCCGACGAAACCGCGTGTGCGCTCTTCGGCGTGATGAAGATGAAGAACATGTATGGCAAGCAGGTGCGCGGCATCGAACGCAGCACTTTCGTGATCGGCCCGGACAATCGTATCCTCCGGGAATGGCGCGGCGTGAAGGTGCCCGGTCATGCGGATGAAGTGCTCGCCTTCATCCGGACACTCTGAATCCCGGCGCTCAACAAAAAGATTCCCCTAAATGGCCACCAAACGTTCTGCTGCAGCTCCCGCCCGTCGCTCGCGCAAGTCTTCCCCGGCCACCAAGCTTTTCGTGCTCGACACCAATGTGCTGATGCATGACCCGACCAGCCTGTTCCGGTTCGAGGAGCACGACATCTTCGTGCCGATGATGACGCTCGAGGAACTGGACAACAACAAGAAGGGCATGACCGAAGTGGCGCGCAATGCGCGCCAGGTCAGCCGCCTGCTGGACGAGATCGTCAGCGGTGCCGAGGACCGGATCGCGCTGGGCATTCCGCTGGCTGCGGCATCCAGCGACATGGCCAGCGGCCACCTGCTGCTGCAGACCGAGGCGATCAACGGCCTGCTGCCGACCGGGCTGCCGACGGCCAAGGCCGACAACCAGATCATCGCGGTGGTGATGCACCTGTCCGAGCGCCATCCGGGGCGCCAGGTCATTCTGGTGTCCAAGGACATCAACATGCGCATCAAGGCCCGCGCACTCGGCCTCGCAGCGCAGGACTACTTCAACGACAAGGTCCTCGAAGACACGGACATGCTGTACACCGGCACGCGCGAGCTGCCGGAGAAGTTCTGGGAGGAGCACGGCGGCAACCTCGAGTCGTGGAAGGAAAACGGCCGCACGATGTATCGCGTGAAGGGCCCGCTGTGCCCGGATCTGCTGATCAACGAATTCGTCTACAAGGAAGCCGGCCCGAAACAGGACAAGGCCTTCCACGCACTGGTGCGCGAGCGCACCGGCAAGTCGGCCGTGCTGGAAACGCTGATCGACTACGGTCATCACAAAAATTCCGTATGGGGCATCCTGGCGCGCAACCGGGAACAGAATTTCGCGCTGAACCTGCTGATGAACCCGGAGGTGGATTTCATCACCTTGCTCGGTCAGGCGGGCACCGGCAAGACGCTGCTGACGCTGGCAGCGGGCCTGACCCAGGTGCTGGAGACCAAGCTCTACAGCGAAATCATCATGACCCGCGTGACCGTGCCGGTCGGCGAGGACATCGGTTTCCTGCCCGGCACCGAAGAGGAGAAGATGACGCCGTGGATGGGTGCGCTCGAGGACAATCTCGACGTGCTGAACAAGACCGACGACCCGAACGGCTCCGGCGAATGGGGACGCGCCGCGACCATGGACCTGATACGCAGCCGCATCAAGATCAAGTCGCTGAACTTCATGCGCGGACGCACCTTCCTGAACAAGTTCCTGATCATCGACGAGGCGCAGAACCTGACCCCCAAGCAGATGAAGACGTTGATCACGCGTGCCGGGCCGGGTACCAAGGTCATCTGCCTGGGCAATATCGCGCAGATCGACACGCCGTATCTGACCGAAGGTAGTTCCGGCCTGACCTATGTCGTCGATCGCTTCAAGGGATGGCCGCACAGCGGCCATGTCACACTGCAGCGTGGCGAGCGGTCACGTCTGGCCGATCATGCCGCCGAAGTGCTCTGATTCCACGGGAGGAGACAAGCCCATGAGTGCCGTCGATCCGATGGGGCTGGACCAGCAACTGTGTTTTGCCCTGTACGCGGCCACCCACGCGATCACCCGCTCCTATACGCCGGGACTCAAATCGATCGGGCTCACCTATCCGCAGTATCTGGTGATGGTCGTGCTGTGGCAGGAAGACGCGCTGACGCTGAAGGCTCTGGCCGAGCGGCTGGACCTCGATTCCCCAACCCTGACGCCGCTGCTCAAGCGACTGGAAGCCAACGGTTTCGTCACGCGTACGCGCAGCCGGGTCGACGAGCGGGCGCTGGAAATCCGGTTGACGCCGGTCGGTCGCGCGCTGCGCGGTCCGGCCGAACAGGTCCGGGCAGGCGTGGTGTGCCAGTCCGGTCTGCAACCGGATTCGATGAGCCGGATGCGCGCCGAACTGCACAGCCTGGCCAGCAGTCTCAAGGGCAGCGAAACGACGGCCAAGACACCAGGCTGAACGCCCACAGCCCGGGCTCAGCGGCCGAAAAGCTTGTCCACCGCTTCGCCCACGCCCTTGACGACCGAGCTGCCGGCGCTGCCCACGCCGCGCACCAAGCCGCCGAAACTCACCCCCAGAGAATCGGCAAGCGAACTGGCAACCCGGGTTGCCAGCCCCTCGTTGAGTGAAAACGTCGGATCGTCCAGCCGGCCTTCCAGCGTGAAGTCGATGCTGATCCGCTCATCCTTGTCCTTCAGCATGCCCACTACCGCTGCGCGCGGCAGCCCCATGAAGGTGCTGCCGGACGACAGTTCGAGCCCGGTCAGCGTCAGTTTTCCGGGCGCCCTCAGCCGCCTTTCCGTCACGGCCGCCGTCAGGTCGAGATCCATCACTCCACGTTTCACGCCGGTCTCCGCCGCCTGTATCAGATAGGGCTGGAGCGCCACGAGGTCGACACCGCGCATCGACAACTGCAGGTTTGCATCCCGTGTCGCGGGTAGCACGTCGCCATGCAGATCAAGCCGGCCATCGCGCTGCGGTCCCTTCACGGTCGCCGATAGGGCAACGCCCACGACCGTATCGAGTTTCGGGAGTTCTATCGGCCCGATGTCCGCCGTCACCTGGTCGAGCGCCAGTCGATGCGGCGTCCGGCGCAGGCTGGCGTCGTAGAAATCGATGGCTCCGTCGCGCAGTTCGACGCGTGCCAGGCGAATGTCGGGCATCGCGCCGGCTGACGCCCCATGCGTCGACGCACGCGCATCCAGCAGTGCCGGCAGCACGCGCAGCGCGCCATCCCGCGTACGCAGCATCGACAGGTAGGCACCGTCGATCATGATGCGCGCGATGCGCACGCGTGCCGACAGCAGGTCGCGCAGTTGCGGAACAACTTCGACACGGTTCGCCCGCAGTTCATCCTCGGCCGGCCACGACGTCTGGTCGCGATCGGCACGGATGCGCAGGCCATGCAGGACGACTGCGCTCAGGCCGAGTTCGATCTGAGCCACTTCGCCGCGCGGACCGAGCGCGGCCTCCACCTGCGCACGCAGCGTCCGCACTGCGAACTGGAAGGCCAGCAACACGCCGACCACCAGCACGGCCGAGGCAATCAGCAGACGGCGCAGCCACACCGGCATCGTCAGGACAACTCAGTATTGTCCAGGTCGGGCGGCGTTGACGAAGCGCGTATGCTCGCCCTGGAAGCCCAGCACTACGGTGCCGGTCGGACCGTTACGGTGCTTGCCGATGATGATTTCGGCCAGTCCCTTGTCCTGCGAATCCTGGTTGTAGACCTCGTCGCGGTAGATGAACATGATGATGTCCGCGTCCTGTTCGATGGCGCCCGACTCTCGCAGGTCGCTCATCACCGGGCGCTTGTTCGGACGCTGTTCCAGCGCGCGGTTCAGCTGCGACAGCGCGATGATCGGCACATGAAGTTCCTTCGCCAACGATTTGATTGCACGGGAAATTTCTGAAATTTCCGCAGTGCGGTTCTCGCCGTCCCGGGTACCCGACATCAGCTGAAGGTAATCGACCACGATCAGTCCGAGCTTGCCGCACTGCCGGTACAGGCGACGCGCGCGCGCGCGCAGGTCGGTCGGATTGATGCCGCCGGTTTCGTCGATATGAATGGGCGCCTCGTGCAGCTTGCCCAGCGCCATCGTCAGCCGCCCCCAGTCGTCGTCGGTCAGGCGGCCGGTGCGCAGGCGCCCCTGATCGATCTTGGCCACCGACGACACGAAACGCATCGCCAGCTGGGTACCCGGCATTTCGAGCGAGAAGATCGCCACCGGCAGACCGAGATCGACCGCCACGTGTTCGGCGATGTTCAGCGCAAACGAAGTCTTGCCCATGGCCGGGCGGCCAGCGACGATGATCATGTCGCCCGGCTGCAGGCCGGCGGTCTTCGCGTCGAGATCGACATAGCCGGTCGGCACGCCGGTGACATCGGACGGATCGTCCCGGTCGTACAGTTCCTGAATGCGATTGACCACCTGTACCAGGATGGGCTGGATGGCGACGAAGCCCGAACTGGCAGATGCGCCGGCTTCGGCGATCTCGAAAATCTTCGATTCCGCTTCGTCCAGCAGCGTCTTGGCATCGCGCCCGCGCGGTGACAGTGCGTTGGCCGCGATTTCGTCGCCGACGCTGACCAGCTTGCGCAGGATGGCACGCTCGCGGACGATTTCCGCATAGCGGCGTATGTTGGCCGCCGATGGCGTGTTGTCGGCGATCTCACCCAGATAGGCCAGGCCGCCGGTCTGCTGCGCCTCGTCGCCCTTCTCGATCGATTCGTAGACGGTGACGACGTCCGCCGGCTTCCCCTGTTCGATCAGCTTCGCGATGTGGCGGAAAATCCGGCGGTGATCGTCGCGATAGAAATCCGACTCGGCAACCTGGTCGCCGACGCGATCCCAGGTACTGTTGTCCAGCAGCAGCCCGCCGATCAGCGACTGCTCCGCCTCGATCGAATGCGGCGGCAACTTCAGCGATGCGACCTGCCTGTCCTGCGCGGACTGCGCAGCCTGGGCGTCCGGACCTGCGGCATTGCGGAAGCTGCTCATGATGTTTTTTTCATTCTGGAAAACCCGGGGCTGCAATCCTGCAATCTAGTCCTGCGTGACACGCGGCACAACGGGACAAGCTGTGGAAAACCTGTGGGAAGCGCTGTGGATGAAGCGCCAACAAAAAAGGCCACCCGAAGGTGGCCCTTTCCTGACCGTCCCGCAGGACAGTCCGCCGATCAATGCTCGCCGAGCACCGATACGGTGATGTTGGCGATCACATCCGAATGCAGCGCGATTTCGAACGGCGCGTCGCCGACGATCTTCAGCGGACCGTCCGGCATGCGCACCATCGACTTGTCGACCGGGAAGGACTGGGCAGCAAGCGCTTCGGCGATATCGGAGGTCGACACGGAACCGAACAGGCGGCCATCGACACCGGCCTTGCGCGTGATCTGCACCATGAAGCCTTCGAGCTTCTCGGCCACGGTCTTCGCTGCGGCCAGACGCTCGGCGGCTGCCTTTTCCAGCTCGGCGCGACGGGCTTCGAACGCGGCCAGGTTTTCCGGCGTGACGCGCTTGGCGCGGCCGGTCGGGATCAGGAAGTTGCGTGCGTAACCGTCACGCACCTTCACCACATCGCCCAGATCGCCCAGCTTGGCGACCTTGTCCATAAGGATTACTTGCATGGTCGTCTCCTCGCTTACTGGTGCAGGTCGGTGTAGGGCATCAGCGCCAGGAAGCGCGCACGCTTGATGGCGGTGGACAGCTGGCGCTGATAGCCGGCACGGGTGCCGGTCAGACGGGCCGGCATGATCTTGCCGTTTTCGGAGATGAAGTCCTTGAGGATTTCAACATCCTTGTAGTCGATCTCTTCGATCTTCTCGGCGCTGAAGCGGCAGAACTTGCGGCGCTTGAACATGCTGCGCGAGCCGCGTTCGTCCTTCTTCTTGTTTTTCGGTCTGAAAGCCATGGTGGGTTCCTTCCACTTTGGCAACGGTCGCCTGTTAGCTGCCCGTTGCGAATTCGATACTGTTTATGTGCATGACCGCCTGCCTGCTTTTTGCACTGCGGGCTGCCATGAATCCTTGCGCGATCAGCGGGGTTCCGAGCGGGGCTGCGGCCAGCAATCTGGCCTGTTCGCCCAGCAGCACGAATCCGGTTTCGAACCTGACTTCACGCGGCGCGCCGTTTTCGATCTGCTGCGAAAGGTGCTGAAGGCATCCTCGCAGGATCGGCACGCCGGCCGGGGTCTGTCTCAAACCGTCGCATTCGATCAGCGTGGCGTACAGCGTGAAGCTGTTTATCGCCGGACCGACTGCGTGCTGCCCTTCTCCTGTACCCCCGGTGGTCAAGCCGCCGGCTGCTCTGCCGCGGGCGCTGCTTCAGCGGCTGCCTCGGCGGCCGGTGCCAGCAGGGAACGCGACTTCTCTTCCTTCATCATCGGCGACGGCGTGACGACCGGCTTGCGCATCTTGATCGTCAGATGGCGCAGCACCGCATCGTTGAACTTGAACGCGTGCTCGAGTTCGGCCAGCGTTTCGTTGTCGCACTCGATGTTCATCAGCACGTAGTGCGCCTTGTGCACCTTCTGGATTGGGTAGGCCAGCTGACGGCGGCCCCAGTCTTCCAGACGATGGATGGTGCCGCTGCGGCCGGTCACCAGCGTGCGGTAGCGCTCGACCATCGCGGGCACCTGCTCGCTCTGGTCCGGATGGACGATGAAAACCACTTCGTAATGTCGCATGTAATCTCCTTGCGGTTTTTTGCCGGCGTCCGACTTTCGGCGGACATCGACGGTTAAGCCTCCCGGCATGCGCATCCGGTGAGGCAAGGTAAGCCCAACAGTATAGCGCGCCACTGGCAAGGCTTACAAGCCTGCGCGGACGCTGCGCTGCCTCCTGGCTTCGAACAGGCAGATGCCGCTGGCCACGGACACGTTCAGGCTTTCGACCGCGCCGTGCATCGGGATGCCGGCCAGCACATCGACCGTCTCGCGGGTGAGCCGGCGCATGCCGTCTCCTTCAGCCCCCAGCACCCAGGCCACGGCGCCCGACTGGTCGACCGAATACATCGATTGTGTCGCCTCGCCCGCCGCACCGATGGTCAGGATGTCCCGGTCCTTCATCTCGCGCAGGCTGCGTGCGAGATTGGTCACGGTGACGTAGGGCACGGTGTCGGCGGCACCGCTGGCCACCTTGATCGCGGTCGCATTCAGGCCGACCGCACGGTCACGCGGCGCCACGACAGCATGTGCGCCGGCGGCGTCGGCCACGCGCAGGCAGGCGCCGAGATTGTGCGGATCCTGGATGCCGTCGAGCACCAGCAGCAGCGGCGGCTCGGACAGCGCGTCGAGCACGTCGTCCAGCGACTGGTAGGGAATCTGCGCCAGCACGCGCGCGACCACGCCCTGATGCCTGGCAGCGCCCCCGGCCAGACCGTCAATCCGGGCCGGGTCCATCTGCACCCACTTCACACCGGCCGCCTCGGCAGCCTTGATCAGGTCGCGCATGCGCCCGTCCTGACGGGCCGTCGACACGAACACTTCCTTCACGCTGTCCGGTGCGTGGCGGATTTTGGCGGTGACCGAGTGGAAACCGAAGATGTAACGGGTATCGCTCACTTGCGGCCTCCCTTCTTCGGGATTGCCGACTTGGGCGGTTTGCCGGTGCTCTTGCGCCCGCTCCCTTTGGTTGCGGCTTTCGCGGCCGGTTTGGCCGCTGCCTTCACGGGCTTGGCTTTGGCCGTCTTGGCCGTCCTGGGCGATTTCTCGGGCTTGGCGACCTTGCTGCGCGACGGCGGCTCTGCTGTCGGTTGTCCCGCTCCCTTCCTGCCGGCCGCGGGCTTGCCTTGCACCTCCTTGCTGCGCCTGGTTGGCACCTGCGGTTCCGCTGCAGGCCGACGTCCACCCTTCTTCTCCTGCGTGCGGGGCGACAGCGCATCGCCTGCAGCCGATCCCTTGCGCGGCACGCGGCCGAAGTCGCCACCGCCATCGGCCAGACGGAAGTCGATCCGGGTGTTGTCGAGATCGACACGCACGACCTGGATGCGCACGCGGTCCGCCAGACGGTACATGCGGCCGCTGCGCTCGCCGACCAGCCGGTGCTTGCCTTCTTCGTAGTGGAAGTAGTCGGCACCGAGTTCGGAAATATGCACCAGACCTTCGATGAACACGTCATCGAGCGCCACGAACAGGCCGAACGGCACCACCGAGGACACGCTGCCCTCGAATTCCTCGCCGACCCGGTCCTGCATGAAGTAGCACTTGAGCCAGTTCTGCACGTCGCGACTGGCTTCGTCGGCACGCCGTTCGGTGGTCGAGCAGTGCAGGCCGATGTCGGACCAGTCACCCGGCTCGTAGCGCTTCTTCGCCAGCACTGCCTTGATCGCGCGATGCACCAGCAGGTCGGGGTAGCGACGGATCGGCGACGTGAAGTGCGTGTAGGCCTCGTAGGCGAGACCGAAGTGGCCGACGTTGTCCGGGCTGTACACCGCCTGACGCAGGGAACGCAGCATCACGGTCTGCAGCAGCTGGCGGTCCGGGCGATCACCGATGCGCTCCAGCAGGTCGGCATAGTCGCGCGCCTGCGGCTTGTCGCCACCACCGAGCTGGAAACCGAATTCGCCCAGGAAGGCGCGCAGCTTCTGCAGCCTGTCCTCGCTCGGACCTTCATGCACGCGGTACAGCGTCGGCTGCGCGTTCTCCTCGAGGAAGCGCGAGGCGCACACATTGGCCGCCAGCATGCATTCCTCGATCAGCTTGTGCGCATCGTTGCGGGCGTACGGCACGATGCGGTCGATCTTGCCCTCGTCGTTGAACAGCATCAGCGTCTCGACCGTCTCGAAGTCGATCGCACCACGCTTGGCGCGCGCCTTGCCGAAGGCCCGGAACACCGCATCAAGCGCCTCGAGCCGCGGCAGCAACGGTGCCAGCCGCTCGCGCGCCGCCTTGTCCTTGTCGTAGATCGCCGCCGCCACCTCGGTATAGGTCAGGCGCGCCTTGGAGTTCATCACGGCCGGATAGAAACGGTAGTGCTGGATCACGCCGGTCGACGACACATCCATGTCGCACACCATGCACAGGCGATCAACGTGCGGATTGAGCGAACACAGGCCGTTGGACAGTTTCTCCGGCAGCATCGGAATGACGCGGCGCGGGAAATACACCGAATTGCCGCGTTCGAACGCTTCCGTGTCGAGTGCGGCGTCCGGCTTCACGTAGTGACTGACGTCAGCGATCGCGACCACGAGCCGGAAGCCGCGCCCCTGCTTCGCGCAGTAGACGGCGTCATCGAAGTCACGCGCGGTCTCGCCGTCTATCGTGACCAGCGGCAGTTCGCGCAGATCCTCGCGCTTGCCCAGATCGCTGGCGCGCACCTCGTCCGGCAGGCGGTTTGCCGCGGCCAGTGCCCGTGCCGAGAACTCGTGCGGCATGTCGTGCTTGCGCAGCGCGATCTCGATCTCCATGCCGGAGTCGCCGAAGTTGCCCAGCACTTCCACCACGCGCCCTATCGGCGGCGTGTAGCGCGTCGGCTGTTCGATCAGCTCGACCTCGACCACGCTGCCGGCGACAGCGCGCAGTGCGCGCCTGCCCTTCTCCGGCGCAGCCAGCACGATCTGCTGACGGATGCGGCGGTTCTCCGCGATGCAGAACTGCACGCCATGCTCTTCGACCACGCGCGCCACCAGACGGCTGGTACCACGCTCGGTGACCTCGACCACCCTGCCCTCGCGCCGGCCGCGCCGGTCGAGGCCTGACACGCGCACCAGCACGCGATCGCCGTGCAGCACGCTGCGCATTTCCTGCGCGCTGAGAAAAATGTCGCCCTTGCCGTCGCCCTTGCCTTCGCCGGTGATGACGAAGCCGAAGCCGTCGGGATGGCCTTCGACTCGACCGGCGATGAGGTCAGCCTTGTCGGGAATGATGTAGGCATCGCGACGATTGCGCATCAACTGCGCCTCGCGCTCCATCGCCGCCAGACGGCGTACGAAGTGCTCACGCTCGATGGGCTGGATGTCCAGCGCCTGCGCCAGCTCGTCGGCTGTCATCGGCATCGCGGTCTCTTCGAGAACCTGCACGATGTATTCGCGGCTGGGCAGCGGATTTTCATAGCGTGTCGACTCGCGTTCGAAGAACGGATCGGCACGGCGGATTTTGCTCGGTTTCAATTTCTTTTCTGATTCTCTTGACAACGTAAATGCTTTCTTTAGAATGCGCAGCCTCTTGCCCAGGTGGCGAAATTGGTAGACGCGCTAGTTTCAGGTACTAGTGCCGCAAGGTGTGGAGGTTCGAGTCCTCTCCTGGGCACCAAACAGCCAAGACGAAAGCCGACAGAAATGTCGGCTTTTTTCTTTTGCAACGCCGAAAATAAATTGGTCCGCACGACTTGTCAAAGTCATGCGGACCATGGCTTGCGCTGCCGTCACTCGAACGGATGGCGCAACAGAATGGTTTCCGAACGATCGGGTCCGGTGGAAATCATGTCCACCGGCACTTCGCAGATTTCCTCGATGCGCTTCAGATAACTGCGCGCATTCGCCGGCAGGGCTTCCAGATCCTTGATGCCGAAAGTCGTGTCCTTCCAGCCCGGCAGCGTCTCGTAGACCGGTTCGCAGCGCGACAGTTCTTCCGCACCGACCGGCAGGATGTCCGACAGCTGGCCGTCGATGCGGTAGCCGGTACAGACCTTCAGTTCTTCCACACCGTCGAGCACGTCGAGCTTGGTCACGCACAGTCCCGAAATGCCGTTGATCTGGATCGAGCGCTTCAGCGCTGCCGCATCGAACCAGCCACAGCGACGCGGACGACCCGTCGTGGCACCGAATTCGTTGCCCTTGGTCGCCAGGTGCCTGCCGGTGTCGTCGAACAGTTCGGTCGGGAACGGCCCGCTGCCGACACGCGTCGTGTAGGCCTTGGTGATCCCCAGCACGTAGTGCAGCATCGTCGGCCCGACACCGGCACCCGCTGCCGCCGCACCCGCCACGCAGTTGCTCGAGGTGACGAAGGGATAGGTGCCGTGGTCGATGTCCAGCAGCGTGCCCTGCGCGCCTTCGAACAGCAGGTTGTAACCGGCCTTGTTCGCCTCGTACAGCGCACGCGGCACGTCGGCGACCAGCTTTTCGATACGCGGCGCCAGCGCCAGCGCTCCGTCCAGCGTCTGCTGGAAATCGACCTTGGGCGCACCGAAATACTGGGTCAGCACGAAGTTGTGATAGTCCAGCAGTTCAGCCAGCTTGGCCGCGAAACGCGTCGGCCGGAGCAGATCCTGCAGGCGCAGCGCACGGCGCGCCACCTTGTCCTCGTAGGCCGGTCCGATGCCACGCCCGGTGGTGCCGATCTTGTTTTCGCCCTTCGCCGCCTCGCGTGCGCGATCCAGTGCCTGGTGATACGGCAGGATCAGCGGACAGGCCTCGGAGATGCGCAGGCGCGCCGCGACATCGACGCCGGCCGCTTCCAGCTCGTCCATTTCCGCCAGCAGCGCCTCCGGCGACAGCACGACGCCATTGCCGATGTAGCAGGCAACGCCTTCACGGAGCACGCCGCTCGGGATCAGATGCAGTACCGTCTTCTTGCCGCCGATCACCAGCGTGTGCCCGGCGTTGTGACCGCCCTGGAAGCGCACGACGCCCTGAGCCGAGTCGGTCAACCAGTCGACCACCTTGCCCTTACCCTCGTCACCCCACTGACTACCGACCACCACCACATTCTTTGCCATGCTCAAACCTTTCTTTCGAGCGGCACGACGCGCCACTCACCTTCAACGAATAACAGCTGGCGGCTGCACGCCAGTTCGTGCACATCTTCATCATGTCCCGGCAAGGTCGCAATGACCACCTCACCGGCATCGCGCAGGCGCCGGACGCACTGACGCAGCGCGTCATCTCCGGCATGCGGCGCAAGTATTGCCGAACGCGCCCCGGCGCGGGGTGCGAGCTGAGCCAGCTGCCGCAGATCCAGACTGAATCCGGTCGCCGGACGGGCTCGCCCGAAGGCGCGCCCCACCTCGTCATAACGGCCACCGAGCGCGATCGCCTGCGCCTGACCGGCGCAATAGGCGGCGAACGTGACACCGCTGTGATAGTGATAGCCGCGGAGATCGGCAAGGTCGAAGCCGGAAACCCGCGGATCGATCGCGGCACCGAGCTGCGCCAGTTCGTCCAGTGCAGACCGGATATCCGGCCAATCGGGCAGCACGGCGCGCGCGCGTGCAAGCACTTCCATCTTGCCGTACAGCCCGGGCAGCGCAAGGAAGGCATCCCGCACCTCGACCAGCTCCGCGGCCAGCAATTGATGCAGCGACGGCATGTCCTTCGCCTGCAGTGCGGCAAACAGGTCCTGCCGGCCGTCTTCGTCACGCAGCGACGGCGAGACTAGGCGCGACGCAAGCGCACGAAAGACGCCGACATGCCCGAAATCAATCCTGGCCAGCGGCGCATGAGCCAAATCGAGCGCACCGAGCAGCAGCTGCACCAGCTCGACGTCCGCCTCTATGCCGGCATGACCGTACAGTTCGGCGCCGAGCTGTATCGGCTCGCGCGTCACGTTGAAACCGGACGGCAGCGCATGCACGACCGGCCCGCAGTAGCAAAGACGCACGACGCCGTTGCGGTTGAGCAGATGCGAATCGATGCGCGCGACCTGCGGCGTGATGTCGGCACGCAGCCCCATCGTGCGGCCGGACAGCTGGTCGACCAGCTTGAAGGTACGCAGGTCCATGTCGCGCCCGCTGCCGGTCAGCAGCGATTCGATGTGCTCGATCAGCGGCGGCACGACCAGTTCGTAGCCGTGCAGAGCGAAGTCGTCGAGCAAGGCACGACGCAGTTGTTCGACCTGCCGGGCTTCATCCGGCAGAAGATCTTCGATTGATTCGGGAAGTAGCCAGCGACGCATCACTTGAACAGCGCGATAAGCGCAATACCGATAAGCATTGAAGTCAGTCCGACGAAGCGAAGCTGGCCATCGGCCAGCTCGGTCGCCCGGCGGAACGTATCTCGCCACAACCGTGGCGCCACGAAGGGCAACACGCCTTCTATGACGAGCATGAGACCCAGCGCTATGAGCAGGATTGAAGACATCGCGAAAAAAGGCAAAGTCCGGCTAGCGGGCCCTTGCCTTTGATTCCATACGGTATGGGGAAAACCCGTCGACTATACAGTACGCCTGCGGGCTTGACCGGATGCCTTCATTTGGACGACGGCTTCGAGGAGTTCTTCAGATAGCGGAAGAAATCGGAGCTGGGCTCCAGCACCAGAACGTCGCTCCTGTTGCGGAAGCTCTTCTGGTAGGCGTCCATGCTGCGATAGAAGGCATAGAACTCCGGATTCGATCCAAAGGCATCGGAGTAGATCGCCGATGCCTGGGCATCACCTTCGCCCTTGACCTTCTGCGCTTCCCTATACGCCTCGGCGACGATGATTTCGCGCTGGCGGTCGGCATCGGCACGGATCTTCTCCGCCTCGGCCGAACCACGCGAACGCAGTTCATTCGCGACACGCTTGCGCTCCGCCTCCATCCGGCGATAGACCGATTCCGACACCTCGGTCGGCAGATCGACCCGCTTCAGCCGGACGTCGACAATCTCGACGCCGATCTTGACCGCATCGACATTTGCCTTGCTGCGCATGTCTTCCATGATCTTGTCGCGCTCGCCGGATACCACTTCATGCACGGTGCGGCGGCCGAATTCCTCGCGCAGACCTGCGTTAACCGTCTGCAGCAGCCGCGTCTCGGCCAGCCGCTCGTTGCCGCCCACCGAAATGTAGTACTGCTTCACGTCGGTAATGCGCCACTTGACGAACAGGTCGACCAGAACGTTCTTCTTCTCGGACGTGATGAAACGTTCGGGATCCTGGCTGTCGAGCGTCAGGATGCGACGATCGAACACCCGTACGTTCTGGACCAGCGGCCACTTGAAATGCAGGCCGGGCTGCTCGATGACGCTGCGCACCTCACCCAGCTGGAAGACGATCGCGTACTGGCGCTGATCGACTGTGAACAGCGAGGTCGATGCGATGATCAGAGCGATCACGAGTGCACCGACGAAAACGGAGAGTTTTTCCTTCATCAACGTTCTCCCCGCTCGCGTGCACGCAAGGCATCGCGCGAACGCATGTCGGCAGCAGCCGAATCGTTGGACAGGGGCGGAAGCGTCACGACCTCGCCCGCACGGGCACCGGAGGCAGCCCCCGAAGCGCTGTCCGCCGCAACAGCGGCACCTGCCTGCTGCATCAGCTTGTCCAGCGGCAGGTAAAGCAGGTTGTTACCACCCTTGGCGTCGATCATGACCTTGCTCGTGTTCATCAGCACCTGCTGCATCGTGTCGATGTAAAGACGCTGGCGCGTCACTTCGGGCGCCTTGACGTATTCGGCGAGCACCTGCTTGAAGCGGCTGGCATCGCCCTGTGCCGTGGCAATGATCCGCTGCTTGTAACCGTTAGACTCTTCCAGCAGCCGCGAAGCTGTACCACGCGCCTTCGGGATGACGTCATTGGCGTAGGCCTGACCCTCGTTCTTCTGACGCTCCAGATCCTGGCCTGCCTTGACCGCATCATCGAACGCAGCCTGCACCTGCTCTGGCGGCTGTGCATTCTGCAGCGTGAGCCGGCTGATCTGGATGCCGGTCTGATAGCGGTCGAGTATCTGCTGCATGATGTGCTGCGCATCGACGGCGATCTGTTCCCGCCCCTCGTACAACACGAAATCCATCTTGCTCTTGCCGACGATCTCGCGCATTGCCGTTTCCGCGGCATGTACGACCGTATCTTCGGGCGAGCGGTTCTGGAACAGATAGGCGACCGGATCCTTGAGGATGTACTGGACCGCGAACTGGATATTGATGATGTTCTCATCATCCGTCAGCATCAGCGCCTCGTTCAGCACCTTGTTGCGTTCGGTGCCGCGATAGCCGACCTCGACCGTGCGCACGCCCGTCAGATTCACCAGCTCGTGCGAATCGATCGGGTACGGCAACCGCCACTGCAGCCCGGGTTCGGTCGTTTCATGCAGTTTGCCGAAGCGCAGCACGACCCCGCGCTGGCTCGCATCGACGATATACAACCCGCTGGCAAGCCAGACGATAAGTACCAGCCCGAGTATCACCCCGATGCCGCCACCGAACTGTCTGGAGCTGACCGGCGGACGATTGCCACCGCCGTCACCGGACTTTCCGCCGAACATGCCCGACAGCCGGCGATTGAAATCGCGCCAGAGGTCTTCGAGGTCCGGAGGGCCCTGGTTGCCGCCCTTGTTACCGTTTCCGCCCTGATTGCCCCACCGGGGATCATTCAGCGACATCAAGATCGCATTCAGCACGTTCAGATTGGATAAGTGAGGATGGAAGTTGGAAGTGAGCGCTCGTCGTCTTCTGCGGCAGGCATCGCCTCCGTTTCGGCTGCCGTGACGGCAGCCGGAGCGGACTCCGACGAACGTTCGAGATTCAGGCCGCGCGGGTCATCGCTGTGCGGCATGCGCCGGGCCGCTGCGGCCCGCTCGTCCAGCAATCGCTGGGCGATTGCAGCACGAAGTTCAGGCAGACCAGCACCGGTACGCGCGCTCACGCGAGCCGTCTGGATGGTATCACAGCCCCCCGGATCGGCTCCGGGACGCAGTGCAGGCATCAGGTCGACCTTGTTCAGTACGCGTATCTGGGGAACCTTGTCGGCACCGATCTCGGCAAGTACCCGATCCACCGATTCGATCTGCGCATCCCGGTCCGCTGCCGATGCATCGATCACGTGCAGCAGCAGATCTGCGCCAGCCGTTTCTTCCAGCGTTGCATGGAAGGACGCAACCAGCGTATGCGGAAGGTCGCGGATGAAACCCACGGTATCCGACAGGATCACCTGACCGAAATCACCCAGATAAAGCTGGCGCGAGGTCGTGTCGAGGGTCGCGAACAGCTGGTCGGCCGCGTAGGTTCCCGCCTTGGTCAAGGCATTGAACAGCGTGGACTTGCCGGCGTTGGTGTAGCCGACCAGCGCGACCACGGGTGTCGCATGACGTTCACGCGACTTGCGGCGCACGCCGCGCTGGCGCTCCACGAGCTTGAGGCGCTCCTTGAGCGCCTTGACACGCTGACCCAGCAGACGACGGTCGGTCTCGAGCTGGGTTTCACCCGGACCGCGCAGACCGATGCCGCCTTTCTGCCGTTCGAGGTGGGTCCAGCCGCGTACAAGCCGGGTGGACAGATGCTCCAGCTGGGCGAGCTCGACCTGCAGCTTGCCTTCGTGGCTGCGCGCGCGCAGGGCGAAAATATCGAGAATCAGTGCGTTGCGATCGATGACGCGGCGCGACAGCGCGCGTTCCAGATTGCGCTGCTGGCCGGCAGAAAGCTCGTGGTTGAACAGTACGATATCCGCCTCGTTTGCATCTGCCAGATCGCGGATTTCAGCAACTTTCCCCTTGCCGGCGAAGGTTGCCGCGTCGGGCGCCTGACGCCGACCACCCACCCGCGCAACCGGCTCCGCGCCGGCGCTGCGGGCAAGCAGCGTGAATTCGTCGAGGCGGCTCTCGTAATCGCCCGCACCCAGATCGAGCTGGACGATGACCGCACGCTCGCCACCCGACGGACGGTCAAGCATCCGCGGCAGCTTTCGGAAACGAAAGGTTCAGGTAAATCAACTGCCCTCGCCCTGGTCATGCTGGATATTGACGGGACGTGCCGGCACGACAGTCGAAATCGCGTGCTTGTACACCATCTGCGTCACCGTGTTCTTGAGCAGCACGACGTACTGGTCAAAGGATTCGATCTGGCCCTGAAGCTTGATGCCATTCACCAGATATATCGCCACCGGAACGTGCTCGCGCCGAAGGGTGTTGAGGAAGGGGTCTTGTAGCATTTGCCCTTTGTTACTCATGGGAACACCTCTTGTTTATTTGAAATTCAACTGTACTGGATTTTTTGATGCACCGCAGCTTTGGACGCCGCGGAGCCGATTTCTATCCCGAACCGGCAAAATCATTTTCCCCGTTCGGCAAACGGATTGTGTGCCGTGCGGAATTCGACCCGCAAAGGTGTGCCCTGGAGCTTGAATGTTTCCAGAAAGCAGTGCTCTAGATATCGCCGGTAACTGTCGGCAATGTGATCAAGCGCGGTTCCGTGAATGACGATCACCGGCGGATTCATCCCGCCCTGGTGGGCATAGCGCATCTTGGGCCGGAACAGGCCGTGTTTCGGCGGCGACTGCTTCTCCACCGCAGCCTGCAGGGCGCGCGTCAGCCGCGGCGTCGGCAACTTGACCATGGCTGCCGCGTAGGCGGCATCGACCGCGCCGAACAAGCCGCTGACCCCGGTCCCTTCCAGCGCCGAAATGAACAGATGGCGTGCAAAACCGAGAAAACCAAGCTTGCGCGCGATCTCGCGCTTGAATATCTCGCGCCGATAACTGTCGACGGCATCCCATTTATTGACGGCCAGCACCAGCGCCCGACCGGTTTCGACGATGAAGCCGCCGATATGCGCATCCTGATCCGACACCTCCTGCGTGGCATCCAGCACCAGCACGCAGACGTTGGCCTGTTCGATCGCCTGCACGGTCTTGATGACCGAAAACTTCTCTATCGATTCAAACACCCTGCCCTTGCGCCGCAGACCCGCTGTGTCGATCAGCGTATAGCGCTTGCCGTTGCGTTCGAACGGAATGCTGATGGCGTCGCGCGTCGTGCCGGCCTGATCGAACGCGATCACGCGTTCCTCGCCAAGCAGCGCATTGATCAACGTGGACTTGCCGACATTCGGCCGCCCGGCCACGGCAATCTTCGGCGCACGCTCATCGGATTCGCTCTCGTCGTCCGGCGGGAAGCCGGCCAGGCATTCCTCGACCAGATTGCGTACGCCCTCGCCGTGTGCCGACGAAATCACATGCGGTTCGCCCAGTCCGAGTTCGTGGAATTCAGCCGCCACGATTTCGCGCCGCATGCCTTCAGCCTTGTTGACCGCGACGATCAACGGCTTTCCGGCGCGGCGCAGGCGGGCGCCGATTTCACGGTCGTGCGCGGTCAATCCTGCTCTGCCATCGACCAGAAATACCAGCACATCCGCTTCCGCGATCGCCTGCTCCGCCTGCTGCGCCATCTCGACCATGATGCCGTCGCGCGCAGTGGGCTCGAACCCGCCGGTATCGACGACCAGGAAAGGGCGATCGCCCAGACGGCCGTTGCCGTAGTGACGGTCGCGCGTCAGCCCCGGAAAGTCCGCGACCAGCGCGTCCCGCGTCTTGGTCAGGCGGTTGAACAGCGTGGATTTGCCGACATTCGGGCGCCCCACAAGTACCAGTACTGGTTTCAAGCTGATTCCTTAGCGCGCCGACAGCGCACGCACTGCACCATCACGGCTCTGGGTGATGAATGCATGCCCGTAAGCCTGTATCGAGGCACTGATTTCGCTGCCGTCGCCTTTCAGCCTGCCGGCGAAGGCACCGTTGTCGCGTCGCAGCACATGAACGATGCCGTTGATATCGCTGACCACGACAAACCCGTCGAGCGCCAGCGGACGCCCGGGCGAACGTCGAACCAGCTTGTCCTGCTTCCACAGGCTGGCTCCGGTCGCGCGGTCCAGCGCATGGATGGCGCCGGAATCATCACTGACGTAAAGATTCTGGTCGTCGATATCGATGCCTACCGCACTCGATATGTCACGCGTCCAGAGCGTAGTGCCGCTGGCAAGTTCAAAGCAGGCGACCCGCCCTTGGAAGGCCGAGGCGCACACTTCACGCCCGGCGATCACCGGCAAGCTGGTCACGTCGGCCATGCGCTCAAGTTCGGTCGAACCCTTGGGCAGCACGACATTGGATTCCCACATGGCCGCGCCGGTGGCGCGATTGATCGCAACCAGCTTGCCGCCCGGAAAACCGGCGATCACAGCGGTCGGGGTGCTGATCACGCCAGCGTGGGTGCGCAGCGTGAGCGAAGGATTCGGACGCTGGTAGGTCCATTTGCGCGCGCCATCGGCGGCATTGAATGCGTAGATCCGGCTGTCGGCGCTACGCACGAACACCAGATCATCGGTCACATTGGGCGGACTGAGCACTTCCGATGACACCATACCCTGCCAGGCCGGCGCACCATCGGCACCGAACGCCAGCACTTCGCCCTTCTCTGTCGTCACCACCACCAGCTTCTCGCTGGCCCCCACGCCGCCGGAAAGCTCTTTCTTGGCATTGATCTTCCAGATCTGCCGCCCGTCGTCCAGTCGTGCGATCGTGCCATCGCGGGCGGCGACATAGACCGTAGCGCCGACGACGGCAGGGTGGAACACGAAATCATCGGAGTCGCCGGCGTCGTGGTGCCACACTTCCGACACCTGCACGGTCGGCACGATTTCACCGAGTGCTGGAATCTTTGGCTTGCCGACAGATTTGATGCGGGTCATGTTGACCAGATCGTCAACCGTCGAGCAACCGCCCGCCAGCGCTGCGAGCAGCAGCAGGCCGAAAGCCGGAAACCTTTTCACTGTTTGCCTCCGACCGCGTCAAGCTTGATTTCGATCACGTTGCGGTAGCCCGTTGCCGAACCACCCGTTGCGTCCGCCTTAGCCATGTCGTCGATCTTCGCCAGCGCGGACTGATAGGCAGCGCGTGCATCGTCGCGCTTGTCGCGCATCAGCAGAATGTCGCCGCGTGCTTCGAGGAAACGCGCTTCGAGCGTCGGGGCCACCTTGCCATCCAGCATTTTTTCTGCGTCATCGAAGGACTGTTCCTCCAGCAACACATAGGCAAGACGAAGCCTGGCCAGATCGCGCAGCATGTCGTCCGGCGCATTGGCGCGGACCCACTCGAGTTCGGCGCGGGCCGTCTTCGTGTCGCCACCTTCGCCGTGCAGCTTGGCCGAAATCAGCGCACCCATGCTGGCGTACTGGCTGGCGCCGTAACGGGAGGTCAGTTCACCGGCGGCCTCGCGGGTCTTCTTCAGATCGCCCGTCTGTGCGGCCTCCTGCAGTGCATCGAACACGACGCTTGCCTTGACCGCCTGGTCGCGGTTGTACCAGTTCCATGCCTGGACGCCGATCAGCGACGCCGATACGGCAATCACCCCCCAGGTGATGAGATTGCCCCACGCGTTCCACCATGCCTTGATGGAGGAAAGCTGTTCCTGTTCTTCCAGATCGAGTGCTGCCATGTCCTAGGCTCCTGCCCGGTATGCCGGTTGTAAATGTTGGGTCTTACTCGAATGACGCGTCGTCATCGTCCTGATCGCCGCCAAGCAGCAGCATCGCAAGATGCTCGGGTACATCGTCGCGGCTGATCCTGATCTGGTCGCCGCCGCGCAGGGGTTTGAATGTCACTTCACCCGTGGCGACTTCATCCTCGCCAAGTATCAGTGCCACCGAAGCGCCCGAGGCATCCGCGCGCTTCATCTGCGACTTGAAGCTGCCGCCGCCGCAATGCATCAGCGTCGCGAAACCCGCGTCGCGCAGCTGTTCGGACAGCGCGAAGGCTTCCGCCTGTGCACCGGCACCGGAGTGCACGACGTAGGCTTCCGGGCGCTCGATCAGTCCGTCGGCCTGCACCGGGTTCCAGAGCGACATCAGGCGCTCGATCCCCATCGCGAATCCCGCTGCCGGGGCAGGCTTGCCGCCGAGCTGGGAAATCAGACCGTCGTAGCGGCCACCGGCACAGACCGTGCCCTGTGCGCCGAGCTGGTCGGTCACCCATTCGAATACGGTCAGATTGTAGTAATCCAGCCCGCGCACCAGCCGCGGATTGATGCGGAACGGAATGTTGGCCGCACGCAGCGTGTCCTGGATCGCGGTGAAGTGCGCCAGCGATTCCTCGCCAAGATAGTCCGACAGTTTCGGCGCCGCTTCCACCAGCGCCTGCATCGCCGGATTCTTGGTGTCCAGGATGCGCAGCGGATTGCTGTACAGCCGTCGCTTTGCATCCTCATCGAGCACGGCCTGGTGCGCCTCGAAATAGGCGATCAGTTCCGCGCGGTGCTTCATCCGCTCTTCGGTCGAGCCGAGCGAATTGATTTCGAGCCGGATGCCCATCAGGTCCAGTTCGTCCCACAGGCGTTGGCACATGATGATCAGTTCGGCATCGATGTCCGGCCCGGCATAGCCGAGCGCCTCGACGCCGACCTGGTGGAACTGCCGGTAGCGGCCCTTCTGCGGACGCTCGTGACGGAACATCGGCCCCATGTACCAGAGCTTGCGCGGGCTGTCGTACAGCAGGTTGTGCTCGGTCACCGCGCGCACGCACGACGCCGTCCCTTCGGGACGCAGCGTCAGGTTCTCGCCGTTGAGCGCGTCTTCGAAGGAATACATTTCCTTCTCGACGATGTCGGTCACTTCACCGATGGCGCGCTTGAACAGCGGCGTGTGCTCGAGCAGCGGCATCCGGATCGGCCGGTAGCCGTAGGCGCGGAGCCAGTCGCGCACAATGGTTTCGAAGGCTTCCCAGCGTTCCGCCTCGTCCGGCAGGATGTCGTTCATGCCGCGAACGGCTTGCAGTTTGCTCATTTCAGTTCGTGGTGCTGCTGCTTGATTGCGCCGGTTGGCCGGCCATCTTTTTCGTATAGGTGCGAGCGACGTAGGCATCGACGATGTCGCGGAATTCGCGCGCGATGTTGTCGCCCTTCAGCGTGACGGTCTTTTCACCGTCCTCGAACACCGGTGCCACCGGTGTCTCGCCAGTACCCGGCAGCGAAATGCCGATGTTCGCGTGCTTGCTCTCGCCCGGGCCATTCACCACGCAGCCCATCACGGCCAGCGTCATGCGTTCGACGCCGTCGTACTGCGTCTTCCACTCGGGCATCCGGTCGCGCACATAGGTCTGGATGTCCGCCGCCAGCTCCTGGAAGAAGGTCGAGGTCGTGCGGCCGCACCCCGGACAGGCTGCCACCATGGGCGTGAATGCACGCAACCCCATGGTCTGCAGCATTTCCTGCGCGACGATGACCTCCTTCGTGCGGTCACCGTTCGGTTCCGGCGTCAGCGACACGCGGATGGTGTCACCGATGCCCTGCTGCAGCAGTACCGACATCGCCGCGGTCGAGGCAACGATGCCCTTCGATCCCATGCCGGCCTCGGTCAGACCGAGATGCAAGGGATAGTCACAACGCTTCGCCAGTTCGGCGTAGATGGCGATCAGATCCTGCACGCCACTGACCTTGCACGACAGGATGATCCGGTCCGGCGACAGCCCCCACTCCACGGCCTGCGCAGCACTTTCGAGCGCCGAGGTGACCATCGCTTCGCGCATCACTTCGATCGCATCCTTCGGCTGCGTGCGGCGGGCGTTCTCGTCCATCACGCGCGCCAGAAGCGACTGGTCAAGACTGCCCCAGTTCACGCCTATGCGCACCGGCTTGTCGTAGCGGCAGGCGATATCGATCAGCGCCGCGTACTGCTCGTCGCGCTTGCTGCCCTTGCCGACATTGCCCGGATTGATGCGCAGCTTGTCCAGCACCTCGGCGCAGGCCGGATGCTCGCGCAGCAGCTTGTGGCCATTGAAGTGGAAGTCACCGACCAGCGGCACATCGACGTTCATCTTCAGCAGCTGCTCGCGTACCCGGGGTACCGCCGCGGCGGCTTCCATCGTGTTGACCGTGATGCGCACGATTTCCGAACCGGCGCGCGCCAGCTGGGCAACCTGTATCGCGGTCGAGATGTGGTCTTCGGTGTCGGTGTTGGTCATCGACTGCACCACCACGGGCGCGCACGAGCCGACCGTGATGCCGCCCACGGAAACTGCACGTGTCTGCCTGCGGACGACCGAGGATTCCATCGGGCCGCTCATCACTCGAGCCTCAGCCTGGCCACATCGACCTTGATCGACGGTGCCAGATCATAGGGCGCGCCATCGACGTTCATCGTCACCGAACGCGCATTGCCGATCACCAGCGAAACCGGGAACACCGCATTGACCGTGCGGGTGCTGCCCGTGCGATTGAGTTCGGACAGAATGATCGCGTCCTTGCCGTCTCGCATTTCAACCCAGGAATCGGCACCGAAAGTGAAGGTCAGCTGCCGCTGTCCGGGCAGTGCTGCGGGCGCCTGCACCGATGCCGGCGTTTCGATCGACGCGACCGGAGTGCCTGCCGGCTCCGGCATCGCCGGCACTGCCGGAACGGACTGAGTCGCTTCGCCACCCACCGGCTCTTCCGGCGGCATCACCGGTACGGCAGGCGCCTGGGACACAGGCGGTTCGGGCATCACGGGGCTCGCCGGCCAGAATTCGAACCAGACATACAGCGCCAGAGCGGCCAGCGCCGGCACACTCAGCGCGAGCAGCGGCAGCAGCCACTTGCGGCGTACCGACTGGATCGGCATTGCAACACCCACATTCGCCTGTTCCACCAGTTGTGGCGTCGCACAGATGTGCTGCTGGTCGAGGCTGGCAAGCAGCGCCTGCGCGTCGAGCCCGATCAGCGACGCATAGTTGCGGATGAAGCCGCGCGCGTAGGTCGGGCTCAGCAACTGGTCGAAGGCATCGGCTTCGATGGCCGCCACCTGACGCGGTGCCAGCTTGATCGCCTGGCCGACGCCGTCGATCGACATGCCGCGCGCTTCGCGCGCCTGCCTCAGCTGCGCACCGACTGAACCACCCACAGCACGCTGCTGCAGATCGGAAGACACATCCAGCTCGGTCATCAGTCGTATTTCCCCTGCATCAGCAGCTGGTGCTCCGGCGTACCGGCAAAACGGCGGCGCAGCTGGCCGGCAAAGCCGGCTTCGGCGACCTTGTCACCCAGCTTGTGCTCGATGCGCACCGCCAGCCAGAGGCTCTCCGCGACCGAATCCCTCTGGGCATGGAAATCACTGAGGTACTTGCGCGCTTCGTAGAGATTGCCCTTGCGGTAGAACAACGCCGCAAGATTGAAAATCGCCTGCAGATTGCCCGGATCGGCATTCACGGCACGCAGGAAGTTCGTTTCCGCCGTCTGCAGATCGTTGTCCTGCATCGCACACAGGCCAGCGTTCGTGTAGGGGCGCGTCGGCGTGTTGTACAGCGGGTTCTTGATCGCCTCGGCGAACAGCTGCATCGCACGTGCGGATTCGCCGTTCTGGCAGAGAAACCAGCCGTAATTGTTGTTGATGTCCGGATCGTTCGACGACAGGCGCAGCGCACGCTCGAAATTTTCCCGGGCCTGCGGCTTTTCGCCGAGATACATGTGGGCGAGCCCCATCAGGTTGTAGGCCAGTCCGTAGTTCGCATCGTCACGCAGCGCCTGACGCCCTTCTTCCAGCGCAACCGCGACATTGCCGGCCTCGAGGTAGGCCAGACCTAGGTCGGTATGCGACTTGGCGCGCGTGCGCGCAGCTCCGGTCACGATGGGCTCGACCGGCTTGTAATCCGAAACCGGGGCGGACGCCCGGGTCGAACCGGCGTTGCCGCCTGCTGCGCCGGCAGCGGTTCCCGCCGTGTTCCTGCCCGCACCGGCGCTGGCACCGGCACCGGCACCGCCCGCACAGCCTGCGAGTAGGCACAGCACGGACAACGCCGCCACGGCCACGCCTGCTGATAATTTGTTCACCGTGCTGGAACCTCCACGAGGGGAATGGTCTTGCGCGTGCGCCGGGTTCGGTCGAGCACCTGCCCGGCGAGTTGCCCGCAGGCGGCATCGACGTCATCGCCGCGCGTCTTGCGCGTCGTCGTCACGATACCTTCGGCCATCAGTATTTCCGAGAAAGCGCGGATGCGCTCTTTCGGCGAGCGCCCGAAAGGTGCCTGCGGAAACGGATTGAACGGGATCAGGTTGTACTTGCATGGAACCTGGCGCGCAATCGCGACCAGCTCCCGTGCATGGGCATCGCTGTCATTCACGCCGTCCAGCATCACATATTCGAAAGTGATGAAGTCGCGCGGCGCGCGATCCAGGTAGCGATTGCACGCCGCCAGCAGTTCGCGCAGCGGATACTTCCGGTTGATCGGCACCAATTCGTCGCGCAGCGCATCGTTCGGCGCGTGCAGCGATACCGCGAGCGCAACCGGACAGGCGTCGCGCAAACGGTCCATTGCCGGCACGATGCCCGAGGTCGATACGGTCACCCGACGGCGCGACAATCCATAGGCGTTGTCGTCAAGCATCAGGCGCAGCGCCGCGACGGTGGCATCGAAATTGGCCAGAGGCTCTCCCATGCCCATCATCACGACGTTGGAGATCACCCGCTCGCCGTCATTCTCGCCGCCGCGCACTGCACCCAGCGCGCGATTGGCGAGCCACAGCTGGCCGATGATTTCCGACACTTCAAGATTGCGGTTGAAACCCTGCTTGCCGGTGGAGCAGAAGGCGCAGTCGAGCGCGCAGCCGGCCTGCGTCGAAATGCACAGCGTGCCGCGACGCTCTTCGGGAATGAACACGGTTTCGACCGCGTTGCCCGCGCCGACGTCGATCAGCCACTTGCGCGTGCCGTCGGTACTGGTGCTGTCGCGCACCGGCACCGGCGCCTCGACACAGGCGATGTCCGCAAGCTTTGCACGCAACGACTTGGCAACGTCGCTCATCTGCGCGAAGTCGCCTTCGCCGTTGCGGTGTATCCAGCGCATCACCTGCCGCGCGCGGAACGGTTTTTCGCCAAGACTGGCGAAAAAACCGGCGAAGCCGTCCGCGTCAAACTGCAGCAGGTTGGTGCGTGTCACGCGATCCCTTTCAACGCGAATAGACGTTCAGCGCGGGAAAGTAGTAAGCGATTTCAACTGCGGCGGTTTCCGGGGCATCGGAACCGTGCACAGCGTTGGCGTCGATGGAATCGGCGAAATCGGCGCGAATGGTGCCCGGAGCAGCCTTCTTCGGGTCGGTCGCACCCATCAGGTCGCGGTTCTTGGCGATCGCGCCTTCACCTTCCAGTACCTGGATCATGACCGGGCCGGACACCATGAAGTCGACCAGATCCTTGAAGAACGGACGCTCGCGGTGCACCGCGTAGAAGCCTTCGGCTTCGGCACGCGACAGCTGGGCCATGCGCGCAGCGACGATCTTCAGACCTGCGTCTTCGAAGCGCTGATAAATCTTGCCGATCACGTTCTTGGCAACGGCGTCGGGCTTGATGATCGAAAGAGTGCGTTCTGCAGCCATTTTGAATCTCCGGAAGAAGGCTATGAGGAAACGTAAGGACAACCGAAGATTGTAGCAAGACTGGCGACCCAAGTCTGCATCGCCGCGCTGCAAATGGGTGGCAGCACCGTAAGCGCTTGCTATCCGGCACACGACTCCGCGAAATCGGCGTTCGAACGGGAGTGCTCGATCGCACGACCGTCCGCCAGCGCACGACTCGCTGATTGCGGATCAACGAGGATTCATCGGGCGGGGAAAACCAGTATTTCAGCGCCGACATCGAACAGCAGGATTTCGATGGTTCCGGGGCAGGATTGCGACACGGCGAGCACTTCGCGCCAGCCACGCATCAGCAGCGCCGACTCGGGCGAATCCGCCCACGCACACTCCACGCCGGGATTGCCCCGGTCGAAACGGGACAGGAATTGCCCGTGACCGGCGCACTGCACGCCGAACCCGAGAAACTGCGCATGCGCGGGGACACCGAAAAGCCTTTTGAGCGTGTCCACCGGAGACACTTCTTCGCGTGATTTTTTCTGCCGCCCAGACCGTGCTCCGACTTGCATCGCATGCCCTCCGATCGTCCAAACAAACCGGATGGCATATTAACAATCGCAGGGGTTCGGCAGAAGCGAAATATTACAATTCGCCTCACGCCAGGTTCAAAGCAGGATCAATGAGTTACCGGCGCAGCATCCGCGTGGCCGGCACCACCTTCCATCCGGTAACTGGACGGGATCGGTTCATAGTCCTCACCGAAACCGACGTCACCCGGACGCCAGCCTGCGGGCCGGCGGAAAGCCCCCCAGAAGCGCTTCAGCGTGTACCACTGCATGGCGATGAGTCCCCGGCCATTGTCGGCATCCACGACCGGATCGGTGACACCGGTCGGCCGCACCGGCTCCCCATACAGCGCAGTACCGAACAGCACGTCCCAGATCGAGAAGACCTGCCCGAAGTTGCAGTTGTGCAGCCAGGTACGCTCCTCATCGACCTTCATGTGATGAAGGCGGTGGAACTTAGGATCTACGAAAATCCGTTCCAGAACCGGGCCGAAGCCGATGCGTACGTTGGCATGGGAAAAGTTCTGCATCAGCTCGCTGAACATCGTCAGCACCGCGAATTCCGCCAGATCGACCCCCATCACGATGCCGACGGTCGCGAGAATCACCGACTGCACCATCCCGTCGAGATAGCTGCCGCGGTCGTTGGTCCAGCAGCTCATCTGGCGCTGGCTGTGGTGCATGCTGTGCAGTGCCCACCACCACGGCACGATGTGCTGGATGCGGTGCAGCCAGTAGTAGACGAAGTCGTAGACGAGGTAGTACAGGCCTAGCAGCACGAGCGGATGCCCGTCGAGCCAAGGAATCTGGTGGCGCAGATCAAAAACCGAATCGCCGCTGCCAGGCGCGGCGTCCAGATTGCCGAACATGTGGCTGAACGGCGACATCACCACGTAGCTGAATATCGGAAACAGCCCGAACAGCATCAGCAGCGTATAGAGACGATCGATGCCTGTCAGCTTGCGGTCGCTCCACTTTTCGGCCGGAACGATGCTTTCCAGCGGGCGGAACACGAATGCGATGATGCTAACCTGGATCATCACGACCAGACCGGCTTCGGCAATTTCCTTCGTATTCAGCGAAGCGTCGTTGATATGCAGGAACAGCAGCACCGGAATCACGACATGGCTGCTCGACCATTCGATCATGCTCAGCCACAGGGTCATCAGATCAGACATTCTTCAGTTTCCAGACAGGACAGACAGACACGGCGATCGACCATGAATGCGGAAAAACCATTCTCATTCTTGTACGGAGGCCTTCGGCCAGTGGCCGATCGAGGCCAGAGCGGGCAGCACCTCGCCCCCTGCGAGCGCCGGACTGTAGCAGAGGGATCCCCAAAACAGAATTCACGGAAAACGCATTCCCGGGCGTCCGGCTACGGACTGCCGCTGGGTGCCACAACGGATGCACCGACGGATTCACACGGTCCTCGAAGGTTCCGTACCTTATCGATGCGGCAGCCGCCGGCGCTTGCGCACGGTCAACGGGCGAGCGCTTTGCGCTCCCGGCCCGGATCGGACGCGGACGGCCGCAATCAGCCTGCACATCGCCTAGCTTTGCGGCCGGTCAAGCCGGGCAAAGAGGTAGCGTTCGATATCGTCAAGCGTGACCAGGCGCGCGTAATCGGCCTCCGGAATGTCTACGCCGAACGTCTGGTGCAGGCCGACCAGAAAATTGAGCCAGTCCATGGAATCGAGATCAACCTGCCGTCGCAGCGGACGGTCCGGAACCAGCAGCTCCGCCTCCAGTTCGGGGGCCACGGAGGCCAGCACCGACAGGATGCCGATTTTCACGTCCTGAACATTCATTTCGTCTCTCCCGACGGGGCCGCATCCAGAGCTTCCGGCTGCTGCATCAGATCCCGCAACGCAGCCAGGAACAACCCTCCACGATGACCGTCGGAAACCCGGTGGTCGGCTGCAAGACTGGCCGTCAGCACGGAGCGCACCACGATTTTCCCGCCTTCGACCCATGGCCGCTCGGTCACGCGGCCGAATCCGACGAGGGCGACCTGCGGCGGATAGATGACGCCGAATACCGATTCAACGCCCTGATCGCCGAGCTGGGTGACCGTGATCGTCGATTCCGAAAGTTCCGAACTGCGCAGCGATCCGGCTCGCACGCGCTTGACCAGGTCACTCAGATCGCGCATCAGCTCCGGCAGGTGCCTGCGATCGGCGTCGAACAGCGCCGGTGCGATCAGCCCGCCCTGTCGCAGCGAGATCGCGACCCCGGGATTGACGCGCGACGCCGGATGAAACGAGCCGTCGATGAATGTACCGTTGAATTCCGGATAACGCCGCAGCGCGAGCGCCACGGCCTTCAGCAGCAGCACCGCCGGCAGCAGGCGTTCTGTCACCGGACGCGCCGCGTTTTCCTGCGCCAGCCAATCCAGCGCACGCGCCATCGGTATCGGTTCGGCAAGGTAATAGTGGGGAATTTCCCGCTTCGACCGGCTCATCGCCGCCGCGATCGCGTGACGCATCCCGTCCGGCCGGTCCTTCGGCGCCGCAGCGCCAGCCGCCCGCTCGACGTCCTGCAGCGTGACGACGCCATTCGGGCCGCTTCCGCTCACACCCTGCAGATCGATGCCCAGTTCCCCCGCCCGCCGCCGGGCCACCGGCGACACCGCCCGCCTTTCGGCCATCACCGGGCCGGACTGCATCGGTCCGGCCGATGCCGCGTCAGCCGATGCAGGCAATCGGGCGTCCGGCTGGTAGCGCTCCGCATCCGCGGCGGTTTCGCCGGGCTCGAGCAGCAGCGCCATGACCGTCCCCACCGGCATCAACTGCCCCGGTTGCACCAGCAACCGCGCGACCTCGCCCTCGTGCCACGATTCGATATCCACCGCCGCCTTCGAGGTATCCACAATGGCGACGATCTGCCCCTTGCTCAGGATGTCGCCCGGCTGGACCTTCCATTCGAGCAGCGTGCCCTCGTCCATGTCAGCACCGAGTGAGGGCAGCCGGAATTCGATCATGACGACACACCCAGCAAGGCTTCGACCGCAGCGATGATCTTTTCGGGCTGCGGCAGTACGGCCTCTTCGAGATGACGCGCATAGGGAACCGGCACTTCCTCCGAACACACACGGGCCGGCGGCGCGTCAAGTTCGTAGAAGGCATGTTCGACGATGCGGGCCATCACTTCCGCAGCCAGGCTTCCGCTGCGCCAGCCCTCGTCGACCACGACCACGCGGCGGCACTGGCGGGTCAGCGCGACGATCGCCCCGGTGTCGAGCGGACGCAGCACGCGCAGATCCAGCACCGCGGCACTGATGCCACGCATGGCCAGCTGTTCCGCCGCGGCCAGCGTCTTGTACAGGCTGCCGCCATAGGTGATCAGCGCGACGTCACTGCCGTCACGCATCAGCCTGGCCGAGCGGATGTCCACCGGCTCTTCGTCCCCGAGTTCCGCCTCCATGTTGTACAGCGCAGCGTGTTCGAAGATCAGCACCGGATCCGGATCGCTCAGCGCCGGCGCGAGCATGTAGCGCGCATCGCGAACTGTTGCTGGCGCCAGTATCGTGATGCCGGGGATGTGCGCATACCAGCCCTCGAAGCTGTGCGAATGCTGTGCCGCCACCTGTCGGCCGGCGCCGGTGGCCATGCGGATCACCAGCGGCACCGAGAACTGGCCGCCGGACATGTGGTGATAGAGCGCCGCGGTATTGACGATGGGGTCGAGCGCCAGCAGGCTGAAATTGACTGTCATGACCTCGACTACCGGCCGCAGTCCGCCGAGCGCGGCACCGATGCCGGCGCCGACGAAGGCCAGTTCGGACAGCGGCGTATCGCGGATGCGGTCCGGCCCGAACTCGTCGAGCAGCCCCTTCGATACGGCGTAGGTACCGCCGTACCGGCCCACATCCTCGCCCATCAGAAGCACGCGCGGATCGTTCAGCAGCGCTTCGCGCAATCCCTCGCGCAGCGCTTCCCGATAGCTGATGCGCCGGCTCATCGCGACAGCCCTCCTGACGTATGGACGTCGGCCATCATCGACTCGAAGGTCTCATCGCTGCCGGCCTCGGCAAACACCACGGCCGAGTCCACTTCAGCCGCCACCTGCGCATCGAGCGCGAGAAACGCCTCCTCGTCGAGCAGTTCCTGCCGCTTCAGGCGCGCAGTGTAGGTATGGATCGGTCCGCATTTTTTCCACTGCTCGACTTCTTCCCGGCTGCGGTAGAGCTCAGCGTCGAACATCGAGTGCGCGCGAAAGCGGTAGGTCTGGTACTCGACGAACAGAGGACCTTCGCCCGCCCTCACCCGGGCCTGCGCCTGCAGCGTCGCTTCGTGCACTGCCACGACGTCCATGCCGTCCACCCGGAGGACCGGCATGCCGTATGAACTCGCCTTGGCACACAGATCCGTCTGCGACTCCGAACGTTCCAGCGCCGTCCCCATCGCGTAGCGATTGTTCTCGCAGCAGAACAGCACGGGCAGGCGCCACAGCGCCGCCAGGTTCATCGACTCGTGAAACGCGCCTTCGGCTACCGCTCCCTCACCGAAGAAGCAGGCCGTCACACGCGATGCACGCAGCATCTTGTCCGCCAGTGCCAGACCGACCGCCACCGGCAGCCCTGCGCCGACGATGGCGTTGCCGCCGAACAGCCGGGTCGTCCGATCGAACAGATGCATCGAGCCGCCACGTCCCTGCGAACAGCCCTCCTGCCTGCCGTACATCTCGGCCATGATGGCGCTCATCGGCATGCCACGCACCAGCGCATGCGCGTGCTCGCGATAGGTCGTCACAAGGTTGTCGTGGGCCTGCAGTGCGTGCAGCGCGCCGACGGCAACCGCCTCCTCGCCTATATATAGATGCAGAAAACCGCGGATCCTCCCGGCACCGTAAAGCTCGGCGGACTTTTCCTCCATGCGGCGGACACGCAGCATGTCGGTGAGCAGCAGCAGGGCGAAATCACGGTTGTAGGGAACCGGACCGGACGGTGGTGGCGGCGCGATCATGAACTGGCTCCTCCTTCCAGCGTGCTCACATCACCCTCGGGCAGGCCAAGTTCACGCGCCTTCAGCAGCCGGCGCATGATCTTGCCGCTGCGCGTGCGCGGCAGTGCGGCAAGAAAGGCGATTTCCTTCGGAGCAACCGCCGCCCCGAGGCGCTTGCGCGCATGGGCGAGCAATTCGGTACGCAAGGCTTCGCTGTCATCGTATCCCTGCCGGAGCGACACAAAGGCCTTCACCCTCTCGCCGACCACCGGGTCCGGCGTACCGATGACGCCCGCTTCGGCCACGCCAGGATGCTCCATCAGCGCGCTTTCGACTTCGAACGGGCCGATCAGATGCCCGGCCGACTTGATGATGTCATCGACACGGCCGATGAACCAGAAATAGCCATCTGCGTCCCGCCGGACCAGATCGCCGGTGAGATAGAGGTCGCCGACAAAGCACTTGCGGTAACGCGCCTCATTGTCGAGGTAGCCGCGGAACATCGACGGCCAGCCGCTGCGCAGCGCCAGTTCTCCCTCGACATCCGGCTCTGCCACGACCGTGATTTCACCGGTCGCCTCGTTGCGCCGGACGATGAAGGCATCGACCCCGGGCAGCGGACGTCCCATCGAACCGGGCTTGATGTCGAAAGCCGGCGTGTTCGCGATCATGATGCCGCCGGTTTCCGTCTGCCACCAGTTGTCGTGGATCGGCAGCCCGAGCACCTTCTTTCCCCACCACACCGCCTCCGGATTGAGCGGCTCGCCCACGCTGGCAACGAAGCGCAGGCGCGGGAAGCGGTATTTCGCGGCCAGTCCGTCGCCGGCTTTCATCAGCATGCGAATGGCGGTCGGCGCGGTGTACCAGACGCTGACCTCCTGCTGCTGAAGGATGCCGTACCAGCGCTCCGCGTCGAATTCCTCGCGGTCGATGATCGATGTCACGCCGTGCAGCAAGGGTGCGATGACGCCGTACGACGTACCGGTGACCCAGCCGGGATCGGCGGTGCACCAGTAGATATCGTCCGGATGCAGATCCAGCGCGTATCGCCCGGTCGCATGGTGCGTCACCGCCGCCGCATGTACGTGGATCGCGCCCTTGGGCATGCCCGTCGTGCCACTGGTGAAATGCAGCAGCGCCATGTCTTCGGGTGAGGTCCGCTCGATGTCGCAGGCGTCATCGGCTTCGTCCATCAGGGTCGCCAGATCGAAGGTGCCGGGTATGTCGGTCCGGCCGCCGTCTTCGCCGACCAGCAGCACCAGTTCGAGCGACGGCATGCGCTCACGCCATTGCGACACCTTGCGCCGGTAAAGGAGGTCCGTCGTCAGCAAGACCTTGCAGCCACCCAGATTGACACGGGTGATGATGGGTTCGGGACCGAAGGCGGAAAACAGCGGCGACACCACCGCGCCGCTCTTCAGGCCGCCGAGCAGCGCCACATAAAGCTCCGGCATGCGGCCGGCGAGCAGGAACAGCCGTTCCCCCTTGCGCACACCCAGCCTGCGCAGGACATTGGCAAAACGATTGGTCAGACGGGACAGTTCGGCGAAGCTGATGTCCCGCGATGCGCTGTCCGCGCCGAGAAAGCGGAAAGCGGTCTTGTCGCGCAGCGGGCCGGACGCGTGTCGATCAACAGCTTCCCAGGCAATGTTCAGCCCGCCGCCAGGCAGCCCTTCGAGCGCCCGCGCGGCTTCGTCCCAGCCGAACATCCTGCGCTGCAGATCGTAGTCGTTCAGATTGGGCCTGACCCGCAGATCGGTCGGCGTCTTGCGGATGATGGATGAATTCAGCAAGAGCGCTCTCCTCCCGTGATCCATAAGGCCACGCCGACAACATCGCCGGCACCCGCACGAAAATCACCACCTCTCGACCACACCGGAAACCGTCCGGTCATCCGTCCCGGATCGCCGCCATCCCGCACATGCCGGCGACGGACAAGTGGCTATCGCGACCGGTCGCACCGTATCGAGAGGGACAGGTGCACGTTTTACCAAAAACGCCATCGCTTGTTTGATCCCGCTCAATGACCCGAGCGACGCCGGACAAAATCCGCCGCGTCGCGAGCCCTGGTTCAGCCGCCGGAGCATCCCGCACAAGCCCTGATCCGGCACAGGCCGACCGCAGATGGACGATCACCCGAAGCCGGGGACGCATCAAACACCAACCGCTGAAGGCGACGCTTCGGGCCTTACGGCGCGCCAGCCTGACGGACTGGCATGACTGATGCTGTGACGGCTTTGCGGCTGCCGACTGGGGGAAATCCCTCCGGGACGCCGTTTTCTGCCGCCACCGCGGCAAAGCTTGCCGGCAACACCGCGCGTCCGGTCCGGATGCGCGCCACGTTTTAATCAGGAGATGCCATGTCCACCACGGCAATCAACATCGACAGCACCGTCAATCAGGCCGGACACGGCAATTGGCGCAACACCATCAAACAGGGCCGACAGGATTTCGACCAGCTCTTCCAGTCGATCCAGTCCGGCAATATGGCCGGTGCGCAGCAGGCGTATGCGGCACTGGATGCGCTGCGGTCCGGAGCGCCGCCAGCAGGCGGTGCACCCGCATCCTCTATCCCCGCCAGTCTCACCGCAGTCGGAAGCAATGCCGTTTCGGGCATTACTTCCGACTGGTCGACACTGGGGCAGGCGCTGAAGTCTGGAAGCCTTGATTCGGCAAAAGGTGCACTGTCCGCCTTGGAACAGGACGCCGCGACCATCGCAAAGTCGCGGCACGAACAGGAGAGACAGAACGCCGAAAGCGTTTACGCGCTGATTTCGAGCGTGCAGGCCAGTGCCATCAACGGCACCCCGAACGTCCCGACGACCAGCCCGGCATCTACGGTTCAGGACGACCTGAACGGTATCGGCAAAGCACTCCAGACTGGAGATACCGCCTCTGCCGAGAAACTGCTGGCAAAACTGGAACAGGATCTCCTTACGTCGGCACGAACGCAGACACAGGGATATCACCGTCATCAAGGAACATCCGGCAATCAGGATTCAGGGATGCCCATCTTGGGCGGCGCAGGCAGCAATGCGATGCCGACGTTCATGGGCAGCGCCAGTCCGATTCATGCCTAGCACCGGGTCGGGCGCGCGCAAACGATCCACCGCGCCCACCATGCATCCTCCGGCCAGTACTGGAGGAGGATGCATGGTCAGTCATTGAATTTCGCGTACGGTAAGGTACAAAACAAAAAGGCCAATCCGGAGATTGGCCTATCTGTTTGATTCTACAACTCTTTGAATGGCGCGCCCGGAGCGATTCGAACGCCCGACCCCTTGGTTCGTAGCCAAGTACTCTAT
>JAHRYN010000008.1:57630-141121 GCA_020621405.1 Betaproteobacteria bacterium | reverse complement strand
GTCGGTATCGGCGGCGTCGGATCTTGGACCGCAGAGGCAATTGCTCGACACGGCGGTAATGCTCTCCGGTTGTTTGTGGGACGAACGATCAGATGCGCCCGCCCGGACGGAAATCCGGTTGTTCTCTGTGTTATCCTTCGTGGCTAACCGCGATCGCGGTGCCTACACATCCCCGCCTAATTTCTCCATACGATTCAAGGACTTTCGCTAATGGCGCAGAACACTTCACCCGTGAACACTTTGAAGCGGACCATCAGTATGTCGGTGGTGACCGCAGACGTGGAAAAGAACGTTGCGAGTCGTCTCGCACGCATGGCCAGGACTGTCAAAATGCCTGGGTTCCGTCCTGGTAAGGTGCCGATGAAACTGGTGGAGCAGCAATACGCTGCCCAGGCGCGTTCTGAAGCCTTTACCGAGGCAGTGCAGGTTGCGTTCGGTACCGCTGTGCGAGAACAGAATCTGCGCGTTGCCGGTGCACCCATCATCGAGCCGTCCGAGGCTGCTGAACCGGGTCATGTAGGTTTCAACGCGACGTTCGAGGTGTATCCGGAAATCGAACTGACGGATCTGTCGGGTAAGACAATGGAGCGGCCGGTTCTGTTGGTGGGCGAAGCCGAGATTGAAAAGACGCTTGAGGTTCTGCGTCTACAGCGTGTTTCGTATGAAGTGGTGGAGAGAGCGGCAAAGAAGGAAGATCGCCTTGTTATCGACTTCCGCGGGACACGCGAAGGCGAGCCGTTCGACGGTGGTGCGGCGGAAGACTTTCCGGTCGTTCTTGGCGCTGGTGGCCTGCTCCCTGAATTCGAGTCGAATCTGGATGGCATGAGCGCGGGCGAGTCAAAGGTTTTTTCGCTTACCTTCCCCGAAGAATACAAAGCTAAAGATCTGGCCGGCAAGACCGTTCAGTTCGAAGTCAAGGTCAAGGCCGTCGAAGAACCTCGCCTGCCGGAAGTAGATGCAGAGTTCGCCCGTTCGCTGGGTGTTCCGTCCGGTGACGTTGAGCAGTTGAAGGTGGATGTCAAGACGAACCTCGAAAGGGAGGTCAAGAAGCGTCTTCAGGCCCGGGTGAAGAATGAGGTGATGAACCTTCTGGTTGAAAGTCACTCATTTGAAGTGCCGGCTGCGCTGACTGAACAGGAAGGGCTCCGTCTTGCGGAGGAGGCGAGAGCCAATCTCGCATCGCGCGGTATGAACATCAAGGAAATTCCGGTCGAGCCGGCGTGGTTTGCGGAACAGGCCGCGCGGCGCGTCCAGCTTGGCTTGCTGGTTGCCGAGATCGTCAAGAAACATCAGCTGTATGCAAAACCGGAACAGATTCGTGCCGTTGTTGAAGAGCAGGCACAAAGTTATGAAGATCCGGAAGACGTCATTCGCTGGTATTACAGCGATACTCAGCGTCTGGCACAGGTCGAGGCGCTGGTTGTCGAGGACAATGTTGTTGACTGGGTGTTGAGCGTTGCTCAAGTCGGCGACAAGGCGGTTCCGTTTGACGAGTTGATGGCAGCAAACAACTGATGTTGGGCGGGTATCCCTTGGCGGACGCCCGCTCCTGAAATAATCCGAGGCAAGCAGCGTCGCCTCCTGAAGGAGAGTATCGAATGATGTCGGAAACGGTCGGCTTGGGCATGGTGCCCATGGTCATCGAGCAGAGCGGTCGTGGAGAGCGCGCATACGATATTTATTCGCGCCTGCTTCGCGAACGAGTCATTTTTCTCGTCGGACCGGTCAATGACGTTACGGCAAATCTTATCGTTGCCCAGCTTCTGTTTCTCGAGTCGGAAAATCCCGACAAGGACATTTTCTTCTACATCAACTCGCCGGGTGGCTCGGTGACTGCCGGCATGTCGATCTACGACACCATGCAGTTCATCAAGCCTGCGGTGTCGACACTCTGCATCGGACAGGCTGCCAGCATGGGGGCCTTCCTCCTCTCCGCCGGTGCGAAGGGCAAGCGTTTCTGTCTGCCTAATTCTCGCGTGATGATTCATCAGCCGATGGGCGGCTTCCAGGGACAGGCGTCGGACATCGAGATCCACGCACGGGAAATCCTGACCCTGCGCGCCAAACTGAACAGCATCATGGCGCATCACACGGGGCAGCCCATCGAGACGATCGAGCGCGACACGGACCGTGATAATTTTCTGTCGGCTGAACAGGCACGCGATTACGGCATCATTGACAAGGTGTTGACGACACGGGCAGAAGGTTCGACCTGAAAGGGTGGTGACCGGAAGACCGTGAAGTTTGGAGTAGACCATGACCGACAAGAAATCAGGTTCTGAAAAGCTGTTGTATTGCTCGTTCTGCGGCAAGAGCCAGCACGAAGTCAAAAAGCTCATTGCCGGGCCGTCGGTCTTTATTTGCGATGAATGCATTGATCTCTGCAACGACATCATCCGCGACGAGATCAGTAGTGAGCAGTCCGGAAAGGGCGCTCGTGGCGATCTGCCGTCGCCCAAGGAAATCTGCGAGATCCTCGATCAGTATGTGATTGGTCAGGCGCCGGCGAAACGCATTCTCGCGGTCGCGGTGTACAACCATTACAAGCGCTTGCGCCACATGTCGCGCAAGGATGAAGTCGAGCTATCGAAGAGCAATATCCTGCTGGTCGGTCCGACAGGCTCAGGCAAGACGCTGCTCGCACAAACGCTTGCCCGTCTGCTGAACGTTCCGTTCGTGATGGCAGACGCCACCACGTTGACTGAAGCAGGCTATGTTGGTGAAGACGTCGAAAACATCATCCAGAAACTGCTGCAGAAGTGCGATTACGAGGTTGAGCGTGCGCAGCAGGGCATCGTTTATATCGATGAAATCGATAAGATTTCCCGCAAATCGGACAATCCTTCAATTACGCGAGATGTTTCCGGCGAGGGCGTGCAGCAGGCGTTGCTGAAGCTGATCGAAGGCACGGTTGCCAGCGTTCCGCCGCAAGGTGGTCGCAAGCATCCGAATCAGGACTTCGTGCAGGTCGATACGACGAACATCCTGTTCATCTGCGGTGGTGCATTCGACGGTCTCGAGAAGGTCATCCGCAACCGTACCGAGCAGTTCGGCATCGGCTTTGGCGCGGAAGTGAAAAGCCGGGAGAACCGCAATACGGGTGAGGCGCTGCGCAATGTTGAGCCGGAAGATCTGATCAAGTTCGGTCTGATTCCTGAATTCGTCGGTCGCCTGCCTGTTGTCGCAACCCTCCAGGAACTTGACGAAGAAGCGCTGATCCAGATCCTGATAGAGCCGAAAAACGCGCTGATCAAGCAGTACCAGAAGCTTTTCCAGATGGAAGGTGTCGAACTGGAAGTTCGTCCGGCGGCGCTTCAGGCAATCGCACACAAGGCACTGAAACGGAAAACCGGTGCCCGTGGCCTGCGCAGCATCATCGAATCGGCGTTGCTCGACACGATGTACGAACTTCCCGGTATCGACAATGTCACCAAGGTCGTGATCGACGAGGGCATGATCGAAGGCGAAACGAAGCCCATCATGCTGTTCGCTGACCAGCCCAAGGTGTCCGGTTCGAACTGAAACCCGCGCGTCGGTAACGCGCCACGCGGGTGCCGGAGCCGGGGCGGCTTGATTCGGGACATGCCGCCCCAATCTGTCTGACACTGTCGCGTTAAGGAATAGCAATGTCCAGCCTCCAAACCGTTCCCGAACAACTCGAACTTCCGCTGTTGCCGCTGAGGGATGTCGTTGTTTTCCCTCACATGGTGATCCCATTGTTCGTGGGACGACCGAAATCCATCAAGGCTCTTGAGTCGGCGATGGAAGCCGGCAAGAGCATCCTGCTGGTGGCGCAGAAGTCCGCCGCCAAGGATGAACCCAATCCGGAAGACCTCTACCGGATCGGCTGCATCGCCAACATCCTCCAGATGCTGAAGCTGCCGGACGGCACAGTGAAGGTGCTTGTCGAAGGCACGCAGAGGGCGACTGTCGAAGATATCGTCGATATCAAGACACTGTTCATGGCTCAAGTCACGACCGTGCCTGCCGTCGAACAGACCTCTCATGAGATCGAGGCGATGCGGCGCGCGCTGATCGGGCAGTTCGATCAGTACGTGAAGCTCAACAAGAAAATCCCGCCGGAAATCCTGACTTCCCTTTCCAGCATCGAGGAAGCCGGTCGCCTGGCTGATACGGTGGCAGCTCATCTGCCGCTTAAGCTCGAGCAGAAGCAGGACATCCTCGAACTGTTCGGGACTGCCGAGCGCATCGAACGGCTGTTGTCACAGCTCGAGACGGAACTCGACATCCTGCAGGTAGAAAAGCGCATCCGCGGCCGTGTCAAACGGCAGATGGAGAAGAGCCAGCGCGAGTACTACCTCAACGAGCAGGTCAAGGCGATCCAGAAGGAACTGGGCGAAGGCGAGGATGGTGCTGATCTCGAGGAAATCGAGAAGAAGATCAAGACCGCAGGCATGACCAAGGAAGCGGTCGCCAAGGCGCAGTCGGAACTCAAGAAGCTGAAGCTGATGTCACCGATGTCGGCCGAAGCAACGGTCGTGCGCAACTTCATCGAAACGCTGGTCGGTCTGCCGTGGCGCAAGAAATCGCGGATTTCGAAGGATCTTGCCGAAGCGGAAACGGTGCTGGATCGCGATCACTACGGTCTGGAAAAGGTCAAGGAACGCATCCTTGAATATCTGGCAGTGCAACAGCGCGTCGACAAGCTGAAGGCACCGATCCTGTGTCTGGTCGGTCCCCCGGGCGTGGGCAAGACTTCGCTCGGGCAGTCGATCGCCAAGGCGACCAACCGCAAGTTCGTGCGCATGTCGCTGGGTGGTGTGCGCGACGAGGCGGAAATCCGTGGCCATCGTCGTACCTACATCGGTTCGATGCCGGGCAAGATCCTGCAGAACATGACCAAGGTGGCAGTCAAGAACCCGCTGTTCCTGCTCGACGAAGTCGACAAGATGGGGCAGGACTTCCGTGGCGATCCGTCGTCGGCGCTGCTTGAAGTTCTTGATCCGGAACAGAATTCGACCTTCGTCGACCACTATGTGGAAGTCGAGTACGACCTGTCGGACGTCATGTTCGTGGCGACTGCCAATACGCTGAACATTCCGGCGCCGCTGCTCGACCGGATGGAGGTCATCCGCCTGTCGGGTTACACCGAGGACGAGAAGGTCAACATCTGCCAGCGTTACCTGATGCCCAAGCAGATCAAGAACAACGGTCTGAAGAAGGAAGAGCTGTCGGTCACCGAGGATGCGCTGCGCGACATCGTGCGTTACTACACCCGCGAAGCGGGGGTGCGTGCGCTCGAACGCGAGGTTTCCAAGATCTGCCGCAAGGTGGTCAAGGGACTCGTCATGAAGAAGCGCTCATCCAAGGTCGTGGTCAACGCGAAGAATCTCGACAAGTTCCTCGGCGTGCGTCGCTATACCTTCGGGATTGCGGAAAAGGAAAACCAGGTCGGTCAGGTTACCGGACTGGCGTGGACCGAGGTCGGCGGCGAACTGCTGACGATCGAGGTCGTGACGATGCCGGGCAAGGGCGTCGTGCAGCGTACCGGTTCGCTGGGCGACGTGATGAAGGAGTCGGTCGAGACGGCACGTTCGGTTGTCCGTTCGCGCGCCCGTCGTCTGGGCATCAAGGACGAGGCATTCGAGAAGGTCGATCTGCACGTGCATTTCCCGGAGGGCGCGACGCCGAAGGACGGTCCGTCCGCAGGCATCGCGATCACGACCGCGCTGGTGTCTGCACTGAGTGGCATTCCGGTACGCGCCGATGTGGCGATGACCGGGGAAATCACGCTGCGCGGAGAAGTGCTCGGCATCGGCGGCCTGAAGGAAAAGCTGCTTGCTGCGGTTCGCGGTGGGATCCGCACTGCGCTGATCCCCGAGGAAAACGTCAAGGATCTGGCCGACATGCCGGACACGCTGAAGAACGCGCTGGAGATCGTGTCGGTCAAATGGATCGATCAGGTACTTGAGCGTGCGCTTGAGCGCAAGCCGGATCCGCTGCCGGAGCCGGATGTCACGGCAGCCGTTGCGAAAGTCGAGGAGCCGGCTGCCGCAGCCGCGGTTGTGACGCACTGAGACGATGTGACATACAGCCCGCGAACCTCATCTTGTGAGGTATCATCGCGGGCTGTTTTTTGCACCGCTTGTTGATGGTTTTTTTGCGGGTGCTTAGCTCAGTTGGTAGAGCGTCGCCCTTACAAGGCGAATGTCGGCGGTTCGAGCCCGTCAGCACCCACCAGTTATGCAGAACGGAGTGGTAGTTCAGTTGGTTAGAATACCGGCCTGTCACGCCGGGGGTCGCGGGTTCGAGTCCCGTCCACTCCGCCAAAACTGACAGCGGGCGAACTGATGTTCGCCTTTTTCATTTCCTGCGCCCGAAACCGAAAATCGGGTTCCGCGAGAGGCTCCTATGTTTGACGCAGTCCGCAACAACAAGCGCGTGGTACAGGGTGTCCTGCTGCTGCTGGTGTTGCCTTTTGCCTTCTTCGGTGTCGAGTCCTATATCCACCGGGATGCCAAACGCGAGGATGTCGCGGTCGTCGGCAATGCAAAGATCACGCCGGAAGAATTCGAAGCAGCGCTGCGCGAACAGCAGGACCGGCTGCGCGACTCGATGGGCGACAAGTTCGACGCGAGCATCATGGCGCGTCCGGAGGCCCGGGCGCAGATACTCGACGGTCTGGTGAGTCAGCGCATCCTGATGCAGGAAGCCCAGCACAGCCACCTGTCGGTGTCGGACGGGCGTCTGGGCCAGGTCATTGCGACCATCCCCGGCTTCCACGTGGATGGCAAGTTTTCCGAAGCGCGCTTCGATCAGATCGCACAGTCGCAGGGCTTCAGCCGCGACGGCCTGCTGGCGCGCATCCGGCAGGATCTGGTGCTCCGTCAGTTGTACGCGGGCGTGGCAGGCAGTTCCTTCGTGCCGCCCTCGCTTGCCAAACGCTGGGCGCAGATGCAGCAGGAGCAGCGCGAAGTTGCCGAAGCCGTCATCACGCCGTTCGAATTCATCGAACAGATCAAGATCACGCCCGAGCAGGTCCGCAAGTACTACGACGACAACCGCAAGGATTTCGAGGTACCCGAGCAGGTCAAGGTCGAATACCTGATGCTCAGCGAATCGGCGCTGGCCAAGACCATGCAGGTCAGCGAGGAAGACATCCGCAAGACCTTCGAAGCCAATCAGTCCCGCTACATGCAGGGCGAGGAGCGCAAGGCCCGTCACATCCTGTTGACGGTTGATGCCGGTGCCAGCGCGGACGAGCGCAAGGCGGTGCGAGCAAAGGCCGAGGGCCTGCTTAAGGCGTTGAAGGCGGATCCGGCGAAATTTGCCGAGCTGGCAAAACAGAATTCACAGGATCCGGGCTCCAAGGATACCGGTGGCGACCTGGGTTTCTTCGGCCGCGGCACGATGGTCAAACCGTTCGAGGACACGGTTTTTTCGCTGAAGCCGGGTGAAATCAGCGGCATCGTCGAGACCGACTTCGGCTATCACATCATCCAGCTGAACGAAGTCAGGGGCGGGCAGGGCAAGACGCTGGAACAGGCTCGCGCCGAAATCACCGATGATCTGAAGAAGCAGGCAGCGCGTCGGCGTTTCGCGGAACTGGCGGAGGTATTCAGCAATACGGTTTACGAACAGGCTGACAGTCTGGCGCCGGCGGCTGAAAAGCTGGGGCTGGAGGTCAAGACCAGCCCGCTGATACCCAAAGGCTTCCTGATGCCGGCGCCGTTCGACAACGAAAAGCTGCGTGATGCGATCTTCTCCGAGGATGCCATCAAGAATCGCCGCAACACGCAGGCCATCGAAACCGCGTCGAACACGCTGGTGTCAGCGCGCGTGATCGAGCAGATGCCGCCGTCGGTCAAGCCCTTCGAATCCGTCCAGGCCGAAATCGAGAAGAAGCTCGGTTTCGAGGCCGGCCAGAAGATGGCGCGGGAACGTGGCGAAGCGTCGCTGGCGAAGCTGCGTGCCGGCGAGGATGCGCCGCTGAACTGGTCGCCGCCGCAGGATGTGTCGCGTGCCCAGGCACAGGGCCCGGCCGCGGAAATGGTGCGTGCGATCTTCAACGCGTCGGCTGCCAAGCTTCCGGCCTATCTCGGTTTTCCGATGCCCAACGGCGGTTATGCGGTGTTCCGCATCAGCGCTGTCAAGCAGCCCAAGGAAGCGCTGGATGCGGCGCGCGTCCAGGCGATCAAGGCCCAGCTTGACCAGACCGTGGCCCAGGACGATTTCGCGGCGTATATCTCCGCGCTGCGTCAGCGTTATCCGGTCACGATCAACAACAAGGCGCTTGAACCGCCGAAGCAGCAATAAAGCGGTTCGGCAAAAAGCAGAAGGCCGCCCTCGGGCGGCCTTCTGCTTTTCCGGTCAGGCCTGGTCACCCGGGCCGGGTCGCGGCGCGTTTTTCAGGCCGGTCAGAAAGGTGTCGACCAGCCACGGCGCCGACTTGTGCAGGTCGAAATCGCGTCGTTCTATCCAGCTGCGCATCAGTCCGCCGATGAAGGCGTGCATGGCTTCGGCGGTTTCCCTGACTGGCATGTGCGCCGGCAGCTGCCCGCAGCGTACCGCCGCTTCGAGCACCACCTGCAGCATCGACAGGCAGCGGCCATGCGTTTCGAGTTCGCGTGTGCGCAGACGGTCGAAATCGGGCCCGCCATCGAGCTTGCAGAACTTGATTTCGAACACCGACTGTACGCGTTCGCACTCGGTCAGCATGCGCAGTACGCGTATCGCATCGTTGCGCAGATAGCCGAGCGGATCGCTGCCCGGATCGGCGGCCAGATCGCTGAGCATGGCCTGCATGGGCGAGTGCACGCGTTCACAGACCGCCTCGAAGATGTCGGCCTTGTTTTCGAAGTGCCAATAGACGGCGCCCCGTGTATGCCCGGCATTCTTCGCGATATCGTCCAGCGTGGTGCTGGCAACGCCCTTTTCACGGAAGCAGCGTTCCGCCGCGTCGAGCAGCTGGACGCGCGTTGCTTCGGCTTCTTCCTTGGTACGTCTGACCATTGCTGTCCTGAATTCCCTTACAAACAGGCGAGAATGTATATAAATTGACCAGTGCCGTCAAAGCCATTCTCGGCATATGGTCTTTCCGGTTCGATGCAGGCCCATGTGCGGCCAACTGAATGAAGCCGGTGGGATTCACGACATCGGGCCGCTGAGGAACGCCAACTCACTCTTGGGTGCGATGGGTTTCAGGCGACCCGGACCACCCTGCAAAAGAAAAAGGGCTCAGACCGCGAAGTCTGAGCCCTGAAGTTGGTGGGCAGTAGTGGGATCGAACCACTGACCCCCGCCGTGTGAAGGCGGTGCTCTACCGCTGAGCTAACTGCCCTGTATTCGTGACAGGGCGCGAATACTATCGGGTAAGCGCACGGCCGTCAAATGCCCGGGTGCAAAGCGGTACAATCGCGCGCTCATCTTTTGCAGGTTCAGTCATGACCCAAGTCGTCCGCACGCGCTTCGCGCCCAGTCCCACCGGTTATCTGCACATCGGTGGCGCGCGCACCGCGCTGTTCTCGTGGGCCTACGCCCGTCGGCATGGCGGGCAGTTCATCCTGCGCATCGAGGACACGGACGTTGCGCGTTCGACGCCGGAGGCGGTGCAGGCCATCCTCGACGGCATGCAGTGGCTGGACCTCTGGCACGACGAAGGGCCGTTCTACCAGATGCAGCGCATGGACCGTTACAAGGAGGTCATCGCACAGCTGCTCGAACAGGGCCACGCCTACTACTGCTACACCTCGCCGGAAGAACTCGACGCGCTGCGCGAGGCGCAGCGGGCGAACAATGAAAAGCCACGCTACGACGGCCGCTGGCGCCCGTCGCCGGGCAAGACGCTGCCGCCACCTCCGGCCGGCGTGCAGCCGGTGGTGCGCTTCTGCAATCCGCTGGTCGGCGTCGTCGCCTGGGACGATCAGGTCAAGGGCCGCATCGCCATCTCGAACGACGAGCTCGACGACCTCATCATTGCGCGCGCCGACGGCACGCCGACCTACAACTTCTGCGTCTGCGTCGATGACTGGGACATGGGCATCACCCACGTCATCCGCGGCGACGATCACGTAAACAACACGCCGCGCCAGATCAACATCCTGCGCGCGCTGGGCGCCACGGTGCCGCAGTATGCCCACCTGTCGATGATCCTCGGCGACGACGGCCAGAAGCTGTCCAAGCGCCACGGCGCGGTCAGCGTCACGCAGTACGACGATGACGGCTATCTGCCGGAGGCGGTGATCAACTATCTGGCGCGCCTGGGCTGGAGCCACGGCGACGACGAGGTGTTCTCGCGCGAACAGTTCGTGCAGTGGTTCGACCTCGACCACATCACGCCGTCGGCCGCCCAGTTCAATACCGAAAAGCTGCGCTGGCTCAATGCCCACTATCTGAAGCTGGCTGACAACGCGCGGCTCTCGGCTGACGTGGCGAACCGCCTCGCCCGCCGCGGTGTCGATCCGGAGGCGGGACCGGCGCTCGAGCCACTGGTCGGCCTGTACAAGGATCGAGCCGCAACGCTGGTTGAACTGGCTGACGCGCTGGAAGCCTTCTACATCGACCTGCACGTGTCGCCGGAAGCGCTGACCCAGCATCTGACCGATCCCGCGCGTGAGGCCTTGCGCAAGCTCGCCGGACGGTTTGAAACCTGCGCCTGGGACAAGGCGACGCTGTCGGCCGCGATCAAGGAGACCTGCACCGAATGCGGCATGAAGATGCCGCAGGTTGCCATTCCGCTGCGCGTGGCACTGCTCGGCCAGCCGCAGACGCCGTCGATCGACGCGGTGCTCGAAGCCTTCGGCCGCGAGCGCGTGCTGGCCCGGCTGGCTCGCGTGCTCTGAGCGCGGCAGATCCTCGTTTTCCCGCCCTGGTCCGCGTGATGGCGCTGACCGGGGTGGTGATCTTCGCGATGCAGGACCTCCCCGTGTAACTGTTTGGTAGCGGGCGGGCCAGCGCATGGCCGTGCAATCGACCGGGGCTTGCATAGTCCATTGGTCCGACTGTCGCCGGCCCGGCTTCCGGCATAGACTCTGGCGAGTTCTCAGCTTCGCGGCAGGCGCTGCGATTCGCCAGGGCGTCCGGGCAGCCACATGAACCGCATATTCATCAGCTATCGCAGCGCAGACGGCGGCAAGGATGCGAGCCGTCTGGCCGAAGATCTCGGGCGCGTGTTCGGTGATGAGCACGTCTTCCTGGACCGGCAGGATCTGCGCGGCGGCAGCAGCTGGCGCGCCGAAATAGCCGGCGCCCTCGATCATCGGCCGGTTGCGCTCTTCCTGATCACGCCGGCTTTCGCCGGCGCCCGCCATCCCGATGGAAGGCTGCGCATCGTCGATGCCGACGACCCGGTACGCTGCGAGATCCAGGCCGCGGTCGATGCCGGCGCCACGCTGATGCCGCTGCTGATCGACGGTACGACCATGCCGGCGGCCGACAGCCTGCCCGAGGCGCTGCGCGGCATCACCGAAATGCACGCGCTGCCGCTGCGTACCGACGACTGGGTGCGCGTCGATTTTCCACGGCTGGTCGCGGATCTGGAGCGCCTTGGCGTGCAGCGCACCGACCGGCGGTCCGTCCCGGCGACCGCTTCTGCGGCCGCGCCGTCCGGCAGCACGCGTGTTGCGTGGCTGGCGGGCGTGACCGCGCTGCTGGTCGTCATCGGGCTGGTGGTCGTTTTCCGTCCGGCATCCGTCCCGACAGTCCCGGGTTCCGCCGCCGATGTTGCCGTGCTGCAGTCCCTTGAGGGCGACTGGGTGCTCGAGACGCCGAAGGGCGAACAGATTCCGCTTCATGTCCGCCATCGCGATGACCGTCTCGTGATGCGTTCCGACCCGGTGCGCGTCGACGACAAACCGAACTGGCAGTCCTATATCGAATCGGTGGCCAGCGTGAACGGCACGCGGCTGACCCATGTCCGGTTCACCGCCGAGGGGCAGGTGTTCGGCAATGAGGCGGATCTGGCCGTGGTGGTGATCAGTGTCGGCGACGGCTTCGTGGTCGATACCGGCAATCTGCACCTGCGCATCGCGCCGGACCGGCGCGTACTGAGCGGACAGGTATCACTGAACAGTGGAGAACAGGAATCGGTGGCGCTCACGCGCAGCCGCTGACCCGGATCAGGAGGAGTGGACATGACATCGCACAGTTTGCGCATACGGGGCACGGTGTCCGACATCCCGGCGCCGCAGGCAGCGGCCGGCATCGCCGTGTCGGGCAGCCGCAGGGTACGGCCCGGGCGGGCGCGTGACGGCGTCACCGGCGAAATCGACGTGGCGGGCGACGACATCGTCCGCGTCGAACTCGACAACGGATTCGTACTGTGGAGCCGGGCCGACGATCTGGTGCGCGAGCACGGTCGTCAGTCGGTGTCGCGCGACGGCGGCACCAGTTGGGAATTCGACACGCTGGCCGGCACGCCGGCGACGACGCGCGACGAGCGTGGCCTGTTCGGGCTGGGCATCAAGGTGCTCGACTTCTTCGGCGTCGATCTGAAGAAGCAGTCGGCGGCCGCGCTCGGCAAATGGTTCGAGGAAAAGCGGCTGGGCGGTCGTCCGCCCGGCCTGTACCGCTGCTCTCCGGCCGGGTTTGCACTGTCGGCGGTGGCGGCGGGCGAGCAGATTCCGGCTGCGGCCGGCCCGATTCTGGTCTTTCTGCACGGTACCGCGTCGAGCTGCGAGGGCAGTTTCGGCGGTCTGTGGGACGACGCCAACCGCGAGGGTGCCGCGCTGCGCCGTCGCCTGCCGCAGCTCTATGGCGACCGGCTGTTCGCGCTGGAGCACCGCAGCCTGACCGAAAGCCCGATCAGCAATGCACTTGCGCTGGCGCGACGTCTGCCGGCCGGTGCCGAACTGCATCTGGTCAGTCACTCGCGCGGCGGTCTGGTGGGCGAACTGATGTGCCTTGGCCAGTGCGCCAGTCTGGCTGCGGTCACCGGCAGGCTGGACGAACTGTTCGCCGCCGACCGCACGCTGGCGCAGCAGATCGGCCTGCCGGCGCTGGAGGCCGGCGCCGAGACGGCACGCAACGCCGCCTATCAGTCGGACCGCGCGAATCTGGGCGCGCTGCTGGACGAACTGCAGGCCAAGCAGTTCCGCGTGAGCCGCTTCGTGCGTGTTGCCTGCCCTGCGCGCGGCACCACCCTGGCCTCCGGCCGGCTCGATCGCTGGCTGTCGGTGATCGATTTCCTGGCCGGGCGCACCGGCCTGCCGCTGTTCGGCGACGCTGTGGACTTCCTGTTCGCGGTGGTCAAGGAAAGGACCGATCCGCGCATCCTGCCGGGGGCCGAGGCGATGATGCCGGGTTCGGCGCTGACGCGGCTGCTCAACCATGCGGAACTGGAAACCACGGCCGACCTGACGGTGATCGCGGGCGACATCGAAGGCGATTCGCTGTGGCAGAAGATCAAGATCCTCGCGACCGACTGGTTCTACGGCGCCGACCACGATCTGGTCGTCAACACCGGGTCGATGACCGGCGGCCTGCGCCGGCCGGCAAAAGGCGCGCGTTTCCGGCGCGACGCCGGCGGCGAGGTCAATCACTTCCGCTATTTTCTCAATGAAAAGAGTGTGCGCTGGCTGACTGCCGGCCTGACGCGCGCGGCCGGCGACGACGGCGGCTTCCTGCCGATCGGACAAGCGCCGCACGATGCGCCGCGCTGGCGTGGTGCCGTTGCCCGCAGCCAGACCTCGACCGAGCCGCGTCCGCTGGCCGTGGTGCTGCCCGGCACCATGGGCAGCGAACTGAGCGTCGCCGGCGAGCCGGTGTGGCTGGACTACTTCGCGCTGTTCAAGGGCGGGCTGCGGCGCCTCGACATGGCGGCGACCCGGGTCGAGCCGGGGGGCCTGGTCGACGACTTCTACGGGCCGCTGCTGGAATTCCTCGCGCGCACCCACCGGGTCGAATACTTCGCCTACGACTGGCGGTTGTCGGTGCGGGCGGCTGCGGCCCGGCTCGCCGAGCGGCTTGAGGCGCTGCTGCCCCGCGCCGAAGCCGAACGCCAGCCGGTGCATCTGGTGGCGCATTCGATGGGCGGCCTGGTGGTGCGCGCGATGATGGCCGACGGCGGCCGCGGGGCTGCCGCATGGGCGCGCATCACCCGCCTGCCGGGCAGCCGTTTCCTGATGCTGGGCACGCCGAACGCCGGTTCGTACGAAGCCGTGCGCTGGCTCACCGGCCACAATCCGACGCAGGCCAAGCTCGCGCTGCTCGACTTCACGCAGAGCACGACCGGCATCATCAACCTCGTCCGTACCTATCCGGGACTGGTCGAACTGCTGCCCTTCGGTGCCGGCGATCCGGATTTCTCGGATCCGGCCCGCTGGGAAACCTTGCGCAAGACATTGGGTGCCGGGTGGGACACCGTCGATGCGGCGACGCTGAAGGATGCGCGGGCCACCTGGTCGCTGATCGGCAAGGCGGCGGTCGACGCGCGTTTCGTCCGTTACGTCGCGGGCTGCCAGCCAGCCACGGTGATCGACTACCAGATCGCCGACGAGGACGATCCGTGGCCGCTCGGCCGCAAGCGCATCGACTTCGTTGCCACCGCCCGTGGTGACGGCACGGTGTCCTGGTCGTCCGGTGTGCTGCCCGGTGTGCCGGTGTGGTACGCCGAAGACACGGCGCACGACTTCCTGTGTGCGCAGCAAAAGGCCTTCGACGGCTACCTCGAACTGCTGCAGACCGGTGCCACCTCGCGCCTGCCGTCGAACCCGCCGGCGCTCAGCCGAGCCGCGGCCGCGCAGCCCGAGCGCTTCCTGCTGCGCCCGCTTCCACCGGCCGACGGCATTCCGGGGGCCGGGGACATGGCCGGCTTTTCCTTCGGCGGCGCCGCGCCCCGGGCGCAGCCGGGGCGCGTGCCGCGCCGGACGATAGAGGTGTGCGTCCGCCATTGCGAACTGACCTACGCCTGCCATCCGGTGATGCTCGGTCACTATGCCGGCGACACCATCGTCAGCGCGGAAGCCAGCATGGACCGGCGCATGGACGGCGCGCTGTCGCGCAGCCTGCAGCTCGGCCGCTATCCGGGCGCGGCCGGCACGCACGGTGTGTTCATTCCGCGGGAAATGCACCAGCACCCGCAGGGCGCCATCGTGGTCGGCCTGGGCGAAGTCGGTGAACTCAGCCCGGGACTGCTGCAGGACGGCGTGCGCCGCGCCTTGCTCGATTTCGCGCTGCAGGTGATCGAATGGCCGGACGACCGCTTCGGTGCCGCCGACGGTGTGCGCACGATAAAGGTGTCCAGCCTGCTGATCGGTACCGGTGCCGGCGGCATGCGCACGCGCGATTCGCTCGAATCCATCCTGCGCGGTGCGGCCGACGCACAGCGTGCGCTGGCCGAGTGCGCGCTGGCCGGGCGGGTGGTGATCGCCGAGATCGAGTTCATCGAACTGTACGAGGACATCGCGATCCAGGCGTCGGCCGCACTGCGCGAGGTGATCGCCGGCGCGCTGGCCGATGACTTCACGTGGCCGGAACAGGTACTGGGCGAAGGGCACGGTGGACGGCGCCGCGTCTGCTTCGACGAGGACACGAGCTGGTGGCACCGGCTCGAGATCAGTCATGACGCCCGGCGCGACGAACTGCGCTTCATCGCGCTGACCGATCGCGCGCGGGCGGAAATCAGTCTGGTCGGCGGTCAGCTGCAGCAGGTCGATGCCTTTGTGCGCCAGGCCTGCCAGTCGTGCACTGCTGACGCCGATACCTCGCGCACGCTGTTCGAGATGCTGCTGCCGCAGCGCCTGAAGCAGCTTGCACCGGAGCGGCGCAGCGTCGTGCTGCTGGTCGACGAGGTGTCGGCGCGCTTCCCGTGGGAACTGCTGGAGGACCGCTGGCAGGCTGGGCAGCGTCCGCCGTCGGTCGCCACCGGCATGCTGCGCCAGCTGCGCACCGCACAGTTCCGCGAGCGGCCGCTCGGCGCCAGTCGCGCCAGCGCGCTGGTGATCGGCGATCCGTCGCCGCTGGGCCGCGGCTTCTCGCCACTGCCGGAGGCGGCGGCCGAAGCGCAGGCGGTCGCACGCGTGCTCGGTGCCGGCGACTATGCGGTGACCGAACTGATCAATGTCGAAGGCCGCGCCATCATGGCGGCGCTGCACCAGGACAGCTGGCGCATCCTGCATCTGGCCGGCCACGGTGTGCACGAGTACGAAGTGCCGGTGGACATCGATCCGGCCGGCGTCGCCGAAGGCATTCCGGCCACCCGCAAGGTGTCGGGCATGGTGATCGGTGACGGCTGGTTCCTGACGCCGGGCGACGTCGAACAGATGCGCTATGTGCCGGAACTGGTGTTCATCAACTGCTGCCACCTCGGCAAAAGCCAGGCGCGGCCGGGCGATGCAGCCGACCTCAACCGGCTGGCCGCCAATCTGGCGATGCAGTTCATCCGCATGGGCGTGCGCGCCGTCGTGGCCGCCGGCTGGGCGGTGGACGATGCTGCCGCACGGTGTTTTGCTGAACACCTCTACAACAGCCTGCTCGAAGGCCGCGGCTTCGGCGACGCCGTGCGCATCGCGCGCGAGGCGGCATGGACACAGCATCCGGCGGTGAATACCTGGGGCGCCTACCAGTGCTATGGCGACCCGGATTACCGGCTCGATCCGTCCGGCCCGGCGCGGCGTGACATTGCGCCGGCCTTGTTCAACACGCCATCCGAACTGGTGGCGGCGATCGACAACCGTACCAGCGCGCTGAAGATCGCCGGCCACAGCGCGTCAGAGGCGGAGCCTTCGGCCTGGCTGCGTGCCTTCACCGAGCGGATTCCTGCCGGTGTGCGTGACACATGGACGGCGAGGGCGGATGTCGCAGCCTCTGTCGGTCTGTGTTTCGGTGAAGCCGGCAGTTATGCACTGGCGGCAGACTGGCTGGACCGGGCGCGTGAAGCGGACGACGGCGACTGCCCGCTGCGCGTGATCGAAAAGTCGGCCAACTTCCGGGTGCGGGCGTCCGACGACCTCTGGACCGCGCTGCGGGTCCGGCGCGAAAGTGCGGCGGTACGACCGCTGGTGGACGGCATTCGCCAGTCCATCGGCGATCTGGCACGGCTCAAGCCGACCGCCGAGCGCTGTGCGCTGCTGGGCAGCGCCTTCAAGCGCCTGGCCTGGATGCTGGACCGCGAGGAACGCCGTGCTGCGCTGGAGGACATGGCACGCGAATACGGCCGTGCGCTTGAGCTGGCCGGTGGCAGCGGGGCACCGGTCATGGACAGCTACGCCTTCGTCAATCTGTGGACGGCCCGTCTGGCGCTGGCGCGCAGCGGGCGCCGCAGCCGCGCGCTGCCCGACGGCTGGGCCGATGCCGTGCGGGCCGGCTGCGAACGCGCGCGTCTCGACGCGGCGGCCAATCCCAGGCCCGATTTCTGGAGCACGGCCGTGGTCGGCGATTGCGACATCCTGCTCGCGCTGCTCGCCGGCCGGATGTCCGCCGCCGATCAGGCGTCGGCCACCGAAGCCTATCGTGCGGCGTTCGCGCGTGGCGGCAGCACGCGCGAACACACATCGGTCATCGACCATCTGGATTTCCTGATCGATCTGGGGCCGCTGCGCAACGGTCTGGAAAACGTGCGCAACGCGCTGTCGGCAGCGGAATCACCGGACATGAAGGGGCAGTCATGAGCAAAGGGCTCAGGTACGACCGGGACTACATCGTCGGCGGCCCGGCCGGCGCGCCGGTCACGCCCAATTTCCGCCTGTCCGAATACGCGCGGCCCGACGGTTCGGTGCGCGTGCATCGTGAACTGGTCGCCGCAGTGCAGATGGTGCGCAACGATCTCGGTCAGGGCGTATCGATCGCCGGCGTTGTTCCGCGCGGTGCCTCCGGTCGCGCAATCGACGGTCGCTTCGCATGGCTCAAGGCCGCCTCGCCGAGCGATCTTGCGGCGAGCGCTGCCCGGGCCGTGCGAGATGGCTGGCTGGCGAAGGCCGAACTGCGTGGCGACGCGCTGTATGCGGAAATGCCGGATCCGGACAATCTGCCGGCGCTGGCCGCGGAACGGGCGCTCGATCTGGCGATCGCGGTCACGGCGGCGTTCGAGACCAGCGGTGACCCGCATCTGCAGGTGACCGGCAATTTCGACGGCGCCGGTCTGTCGTTCGGGCCGCTGCAGGTCAATCTCGGTACCGGCACGCTGCAGGAACTGTTCCGCCGCCACACGGCACGCGACGAAACCCGGCTGCGTGCCTGTTTCGGCGTGCTGTGGCCGGAGTGGCAGCGCATGCTGAAGCTGCCGTCGCGCGTGCAGCAGGTGAGGTGGGCCGACGCGCTCAGCCGCGGCGCCCGGAAGGCCGGATTCGATCCGGCGTGGACGGCGGCGCTGCAGGCGGTCGGCCGCGATCCGGTATTCCGCACCGAAATGCTCGGCTACGCCTACGACACCTACGGCCGCAAGCTGATCGTCGCTCTGTCCTGGCTCAAGGGGGTGCGGCCGGTTGCGATACGCAATTTCCGCTGTCTGGCGGCGCTGTACGACCTGTGCGTGCAGCAGGGCAGCCTCGATCGCGCGCATGCGGCCATCCGTCGGCGCATCGAGCGCGAGGATCCGCGTGACCAGTTCGCGCTGACGCGCATCGCGGTCGAAGAGCGCGGCCGTGCGGCGAATCCGGAGTGGCGTGCCGACTGCATCAGCCGCCGTCTGTGCATCCTCGAGCGCGAGCCGGTCCGGGTGCTCGAGGCGGGACAGTCGGCCGAGCGCGACAATCCGCAGCTCTACCTGCTGCGCAACGCGCCGGTCAACCAGATGGAGCGCTACCTGTCCTGATCGCCGGACCTCTGTTTCCGACAGGCAAAAAAACGGGCACCGCACCGGTGCCCGAAAGATTCCTCACGGAGAGAGAGGAAGAGGAAGGGAAATCTGGAATCAGTTGCCGGCGGTCAGCTTGCCGTTCTGCACTTTCACTTTGTCACCGGCACGCCACACAGGTTCCGTGTCGAGTGTGACGGTACGGCGTTCACCGCCGGACATCCGCACGTCGACCTCGTAGTGCGTCGACTTGCGCTGTGTCTTTTCGATCTGGTGGCCGGCATAGGCGCCGCCGGCAACGCCGATGATCGTCGCGATGGTGTTGCCGGTGCCCTTGCCGACAGCGTTGCCCAGCAGGCCGCCGACCACGCCGCCGGCTGCAGCACCCATGCCGCTGGCTTCGCCGGGCGCCTGCACCGGTCGCACCGCTTCGACCACGCCGCAGTCGGCGCAGGCCGGTGGCGGTACGCGGTATTCGTTGTCCGGACGCGATACGGCAGGTTCGTGCGGCGGCGGCGGGGCAGACGTCACGTCGATGCCCGGGTCGTAGGTTTGCTGTGCCACCTTGACGGCCTGCCCGTCCTGCGGGATGACCGCAGTGTGTTCCGCGACAGGCACCTTCTTCGGCGCGGCGACCTTTGCCACCGCCCTTGCGGTGTGGGTTTTCGCGGCCGGCGGCTGGACGACTGGCACCGGTTCGACCACGGCGGCGGGTTCCGGAGTCGCCGCCTGCGCGGGTTCGGGTTCGGCGACTGCCCTGGCGACCGGCGGTGTGACTGCCGGTGTCTCCTGGACAGCGGCGGCAGAGATCGGGGCCGGTGTTTCAGGCGCCTTGCGTTCGAATGCACCGGTCAGGGCGGCGATGCCGACCGCACTGAATGCGGTGACCGAAATGGCGGCCACCCACAGCGCCGGGTGCAGCGGGGCAGCTGAAGGGGTTCGGGCCTGGGCATTCATCGTGTTCTCCTTGCGGTTGACTTGCTACGTCGCCAGTAACGCATGCCCGAGTAAATGAATTCGACGGGTGTTTGTAAGGGCGTGTTGCGCGTCGGATGCGGTCCCGCCAACCGGCTGACCAGTGTGCACGCGGGTCCGGTTCTGCATGCGTGACGGTTTGCATCAAACGGCTGATTGAGCAGGCGACCGGGTTTCAGTCCACCCAATAGCCGGGGAAAACCCCTTTTCTTTCTCCGGTTCGATTGCCATCGCATGCGCTGAAATGTCGTCATGGCTTCTTCCCTTTCGCTTCGTCAGGCAGTCGGTACCGTAAACGTGCGGCAGATGGCTGCGCCGCTGCTCATCATCCTCATCCTGTCGATGATGGTGCTGCCGCTGCCCACCTTCGTCCTGGACGTGTTCTTCACCTTCAACATCGCGCTGTCGGTGATGGTGATGCTGGTATCGCTCTACACGGTGCGGGCGCTGGAATTCTCGGTTTTCCCGACGGTGCTGCTGGTCACGACGCTGCTGCGCCTGTCGCTGAACGTGGCGTCCACCCGCGTCGTGCTGCTCGAAGGCCATACTGGCCCGGACGCGGCCGGCAAGGTGATCGAGGCGTTCGGCCACTTCCTGGTCGGCGGCAACTACGCGGTCGGCATCGTGGTGTTCATCATCCTGACCGTCATCAACTTCGTGGTCGTGACCAAGGGCGCCGGTCGTATCGCCGAAGTGGGCGCCCGCTTCACGCTGGACGCCATGCCCGGCAAGCAGATGGCGATCGACGCCGATCTCAATGCCGGCCTGATCGGCGAGGAAGAGGCGCGCCGCCGCCGCAAGGAGATCGCCGACGAGGCCGACTTCTACGGCTCGATGGATGGTGCATCGAAATTCGTCCGTGGCGATGCGGTCGCCGGCATCCTGATCCTGCTGATCAACATGATCGGCGGCATGCTGATCGGCGTGATGGAGCACGACATGACGGCCGGCGGTGCGGCCAAATCCTATGTGCTGCTGACCATCGGCGACGGTCTGGTGGCGCAGATTCCGGCGCTGATCATTTCGATCGCGGCCGGTCTGGTGGTGTCGCGCGTCGGCAGCGGCGAGGACGTGGGCGGGCAGGTGGTCAGCCAGCTGTTCGGCGATTCACGTGTGCTGGCCATCGCGGCCGGCATCATGGCGCTGATGGGCATGATTCCCGGCATGCCGAACTTCGTGTTCCTGCTGCTGGCTTCGGCACTGGGCTATCTGGCCTGGCGCGGCGTGAATGCCAAGGCGGCACCGGGCGCGAAGGAGGCAGCGGAAACGGCCGCGGCGGCTCAGGCAGCGCAGGCGGCGATTCCGCAGCCGGAATCGCAGGAAGCGGCTTGGACCGACGTGGTGCCGGTCGACACCCTGGGCCTGGAAGTCGGCTACCGGCTGATCCCGCTGGTCGATCGCGGCCAGGACGGCGAACTGCTCAAGCGCATCCGCGGCCTGCGCAAGAAATTCGCGGCCGAAATCGGCTTCCTGACCTCGCCGGTGCATATCCGCGACAATCTCGAACTCAAGCCGAACGGCTATCGCATCACGCTCAAGGGCGTCGATGTCGGCAGCGGAGAGGCCTATCCGGGCAGCCTGATGGCCATCAATCCGGGCCGCGTTGCCGGGGCGCTGCCTGGCCGTGAAGCGAAGGATCCGGCGTTCGGCCTGCCGGCGGTGTGGATCGAGCAGGGCCTGCGCGAGCAGGCGCATGCACTCGGTTACACGGTGGTCGACGCCGCCACCGTGGTGGCGACCCACCTGAATCATCTGATCCTGACGCACGCCGCTGAACTGTTCGGCCGCCAGGAAGCGCAGGCGCTGCTCGAGCACATTGGCCGCGACCAGCCCAAGCTGGTCGAGGACCTGGTACCGAAGGCGCTGCCGCTGGCCGTGGTCCAGCGCGTGCTGCAGAGCCTGCTGGAAGAGGGCGTGGCCATCCGCGACATGCGCTCCATCGTGGAAACGCTGGCTGAGCATGCACCGCGCACGCAGGATCCGATGGAGCTGACGTCGCGTGTTCGCGTGGCGCTTGGCCGCGCCATCGTGCAGCAGCTGTTCCCGGGCAACGCCGACGTGCAGGTGATGGTGCTCGATCCGGGTCTCGAGCGTCTGCTCGGCCAGGCGCTGGGCGCCGGCGGCGATGGCTCGGTGATCGAGCCGGGGCTGGCTGACACGCTGATGCGCGAAGTCGCGAACAGTTCGCAGCAGCAGGAAGAGATGGGACTGCCGGCGGTTCTGCTGGTGCCGGCGCCGCTGCGCTGGCTGCTGTCCCGCTTCCTGCGCCGCGTGGTACCCAGCCTGAAGGTTCTGGCGAATTCTGAAGTTCCTGAAACACGCACCATCAAGGTGACCTCGGTGATCGGAGTCAAAGCATGACGCCCCGCAAATATGTCGCAGCCAGCGCCCGTGACGCATTGCGTCGCATAAAGGAAGATCTCGGTCCGGACGCCATCGTGCTGTCCAACCGTCCGGTCGAAGGTGGCGTCGAGATACTCGCGCTGCCGGCCAATGCGCTCGAGACGATGGTGCCGCCGGCGAAGAAGCCCGCGGCCAGGGCGCAGCCGGCCGAACCGGCGATGCCAGCCGATGAGGACGACTTCCAGGTGACGCTGTCGAGCAGCGTGGCTGCCCGTGGCGTCCCGCCGCGCGCTGCCGCTCCGGTTGAAACAGCGCGTGCCCCGAAACCCTGGCAGCCGTACAAGCCGCGCCCGGCCACGCCGAGCGAACTGCGCGACATGGCCCATGCACGCAATCTGCCGGCCGCCAATTTGCAACCAGCCGCCAACTCGCAACTGGTCGACGATTCGCAGCTGGAAGCGCACGCCGAAGTGGCGCGCCATCGTCTGGCACCCGAGGCCGAAGCGGGTGCCCGCCGTGCCGCGGCGCCGGCGCCCGCGCCGACGATGGAGCGTGCTCCGGAACTCGACAGCGCGCTGCGCGAAGAACTGGGCAGCATCCGCCGCATGCTGGAACAGCAGCTTGCCGGCTTCGCCTGGGGTGAAATGTCGCGTACTTCGCCGGTCAAGACTGCGCTGGCCGCCGAAATGCTCGAATCCGGCTTCAGCGCCGTCACCACCTACCGCCTGCTCGATCTGCTGACCACGGCCGATTCTCTGGCAGCTGCGCGCAACGAGCTGCGTACGCTGATCGGGCGCGACCTGATCACCCTCAATTCGGATGCTGACATCATCGATCGCGGCGGCGTGTATGCGCTGGTCGGTCCGACCGGTGTCGGCAAGACGACGACCACCGCCAAGCTGGCTGCGCGCTGCGTGGTGCGCCACGGTGCCGACAAGGTGGCACTGCTGACCACCGACGGCTACCGGATCGGCGCGCACGAACAGCTGCGTATCTACGGCCGCATCCTCGGCGTGCCGGTGCATGCGGTGCGCGACGCATCCGACCTGCGCCGCATGCTGGTCGAACTGCGCGACAAGCACATGGTGCTGATCGATACCGTCGGCATGAGCCAGCGCGACCGCGCAGTGGCCGAGCAGATCGCCATGCTGTCGTCCAGCGGCGATGTACGCCGGCTGCTGCTGCTCAACGCAGTGGCGCGCGCCGATGCGCTCGACGACGTGGTGCGCGCCTATTCGTCGCCGAACGGCGGCGCGGATCTGGCAGGCGCCATCGTCAGCAAGGTGGATGAGTCGGTCACGCTGGGTCCGGTACTCGACGTGCTGATGCGCCATGAACTGCCGCTGTACTACGTCGCCAATGGCCAGCGGGTGCCGGAAGACCTTCATATGCCTAACCGTGCCTACCTGCTGCACCGGGCCTTGCGGGCAGCTGACGAAGAGTCCTCGCAGCATCTGTCGCCGCAGGACGCCGGTCTGCTGATGTCGGCCTCGCGCCGCACTGCGCGCAGCGAGGTGAGCCGTGGTTGATCTTAAGAACGACCAGGCATCCGGCCTGCGTGCCATGTTCCGCCGCTTTCCGACGCAGCGTGTGAGCTTCGCCGGTGCCATGGAAGGCGTGGGCAACACCTCGATCGCCCTCGGCGCCGCACTGGAGGCGGCGCGCAGCGGCTTGCGCGTGACCGTGATCGACGAACACCAGGGTGCCGGTTCGGTGACAGCCCGGCTGGGTCTGACCTCGCGGCTCGACCTGCTGCAGGCGATCAATCGCGATGCGCCGCTGGCCTCGGTCCGGCTCGCATCGCAACAGGGCATTTCCGTGGTGCCGGCCGCGCGCCTGGCGACTGCGTCGAAGCAGCTCAACCGCCTGCAGATGGAAGCGCTGGACGAGGCGCTGGTCGAACTGACGCGCGATACCGAACTGCTGATCGTCGACTGCGCGCCGGATGACGGCCAGCTTTCGCTGCTCGCACGGCGCTCCGACCGGCTGGCGGTCGTCACCGCGGCGTCCGGCGTCAGCATCACGGCCGCCTATGCACTGATCAAGCGCCATGTCACCGGCAACGCGCCGCTGTCGGCGAGCGGAGCGGCGAAACCGGTTCATGTCGGCGTCACGCGTGCCCGTTCGGTGGCGGATGCACGTCAGGCCTTTGCCAGCCTCAACGGCGTGGTCAGCGAACACCTGGGCAGCGCGCTGCACTGGCTCGGCTGCCTGCCCGCCGGTTACCAGCGTCCGACTTTCGCCACCACGGGTGACGATGCACTCAAAATCGGGCGCGATCTTGCCGAAAAGCTTTTCGTGACCCGCGAGGCGGAAAAACCCGGTATGTTGATGCCCCTGCACGACACGCAATCCGGCGATCCGGCCGGGCGGACGGGCGGGGTTTCGGCGCGCGTGGCCTGATCGCGCAGCCGGCCGAAGCAGAGGACGAAACATGTATACCGCATCCGGAACACTGGACCGCGACCAGCTCGCCAAACACTACGCACCGCTGGTCAAGCGCATCGCCTATCACCTGATGGCCAAGCTGCCGGCCAGCGTGCAGGTCGAGGACATCATCCAGAACGGCATGCTGGGCCTGCTCGATGCGATGAGCCGCTATGAGGAAGGTCTGGGCGCCCAGTTCGAGACCTACGCGGTGCAGCGCATCCGCGGTGCCATGCTGGACGGGTTGCGCGAAAACGACTGGCTGCCGCGCAGCCTGCGCCGCGACATGCGCCGCATCGAAACGGCCATCCATACGCTGGAACAGCAGAAGGGACGCCAGCCGACCGAAGGCGAACTGGCCGAATCGCTCGGCATGCCGCTGGGTGAATACCAGAAGATGCTGCAGGAAGCGCGCGGCTACCAGCTCGTGTATTTCGAGGACTTCACCGACGGCGACGATGACGATTATCTGGACCGTCACAGTGTCGGCACCGAAGATCTCGATCCGCTGGCGCGCCTGCTCGACAAGAACATGCGCGACGTGCTGGTGCGGGCGATCGGCGATCTGCCGGATCGCGAGAAGACGGTCATGGGCCTTTACTACGAGGAAGACCTGAACCTGCGCGAGATCGGCGAAATCCTGGGCGTGTCCGAGTCGCGCGTCTGCCAGCTCCACAGCCAGGCCATCGCCCGCCTGCGCAGCCGCATCGCGGCACGCGCCTGAGCGCAGCGTCCCCGTCATGTTCCGGCGCCTCGATCGCATCAGCTTCGTCGGACTGGCTCTGGCCATTGCTGCCATCATGGCCGGCCAGCTGCTCGAGGGCGGCCGGCTGTCGTCGCTGTTCCAGCCGGCCGCCTTCGTCATCGTGCTCGGCGGCACGCTGGGTGCGACCATGCTGCAGACCCGCTTTCCGATCTTCATGCGCGGCATGCGCATGGGCAGCTGGGCCTTTGCCGCACCGGCTCAGATTCCGGATGACATGATTGCCAAGCTGGTGAACTGGGCCCAGCTGTCGCGGCGCGAAGGCATCCTGGTGCTGGAAAAGCAGGTCGCCAGGGAAGAGGACCCGTTTTTCCGCAAGGGTGTGCAGCTGCTGGTAGACGGGGCGGATTCCGAACGGCTGCGCGAAGTGATGGAAGTCGAAATCACCACCTACGAGAACACGCTGCGGCAGGCGGCCCGGGTATGGGACGCGGCGGCCGGCTATTCGCCGACGGTGGGCATCCTGGGCGCCGTTCTCGGCCTGATCCACGTGATGGAAAATCTCGGTGATCCGACCCGCCTCGGTGCCGGCATCGCCACCGCGTTCGTCGCCACCATCTACGGTGTCGGCGCCGCCAACCTGGTTTTCCTGCCGATAGGACGCAAGCTGCAGGTCCATGTGTCGCAGCTCATCAGCGTGCGCGAAATGTTCGTCGATGGCCTGACCGGCATCGCCAACGGCGACAACCCGCGCATCATCGAAAGCCGTTTGCTCGGCTATGTGGCGCGGATTCCCGGCTGAACATGCGTGCACGGACCGTGAGAAAGCGCCGCTACGTCCCGGAGTCGGATGAAAACCACGACCGCTGGCTCATTTCGTATGCCGATCTGGTGACGCTGCTGTTCGCCTTCTTCGTCGTGATGTATGCGATCTCGCAGGTCAATGAAGGCAAGTACCGGGTGCTCAGCCAGTCGCTGAACAGTGCGTTTGCGTCGAATGACGCGGTGCGTCTGATCGAATTGCCGGCCAACCAGCAGAATTCCGCGATGCAGATCCAGCTCGATCAGCTGCGCGCGCAGCGCGCGGCGCAGAAGGAGCAGGAACGCCGCGAACGCGCCGAGCGCACGAAGGTCGATCTGAAGAAGGCGCTGTCGGCGCTGACGCGCGACGGCCAGGCGACCGTGACCGAGGGCGCGCTCGGCATCACGGTCGACCTCGATGCCAGGTTCCTGTTCGGCATCGGCGAAGCGACGCTGGAACCGGCCGCGCGGGACATCATTGGCGCCATTGCGCGGGTGATGCTGTATTCGGACTTCCCGCTGGTGATCGAAGGGCATACCGACAACTCCGCTTCGCGCGACGGACGCGTGGGGTCGAACTGGGAGCTGTCGGCGCTGCGTGCCGCCGTCGTGACGCATGTGTTTGCCGAGCAGGGGATCATTCCGGCGCGCCTGACCGCCTCCGGACTGGCGGATCAGCGTCCGCTGGCCGACAACGCGACCGAGGAAGGGCGTACCAAGAACCGTCGCGTGTCGATCCGGATCGAGACATATTCGACTGACCGCACGGCTGTACCAGCGGGCAAGGCGGCGTCCGGACCGGTCGAAGTGCCGGAAGGCAGCCTCGGTTCCAGCTTCCCTCGCCTGTAACGCGTCAGCCGGCGAGCGACGCATTTCTGCGCCGGCCGGCAAATTCTTCCTGCAGTGGATTACGCGCTGCCGAGCGAGCGGCTGGACGTGCGCGCCATGGCCTGACCGTCCGGGCCATAGGTCGACGCCTGTTCTGCCGCGGACATCAGTACGGCCAGCGCCTGCTTGCTGGACTTCATCTGTGCGCGGATCAACAGTCCGTTGCCCTGGTTGAGGTCGTGTGCTTCGCGCGCGAGCGCCATCAGGTCGACGAACAGCGGCTTGCAGGCCGACCATTCGGGACCGCTGCCGAACAGCGCATCGATGTCGGCGCGCGCCGGCCGGGTACCGGCGCGGGCGAGCAGAGCCGTGCGCGCATCGCCGAGCTTGGCGAGACGCGCATAGGCTTCGGATTTGCGGGCGGCAAGTGCTGCCAGTGAATCTGCCTCGCCGGCTTCGAGCGCCTTGCGCTCGGCCTGCAGATGACCGAGCGCGGTGCGCAGGGTCGTCGTTTCTTCTGCCATCAGCGCCGCCAGCCGCGCGGCGATCTGCGCGGCAAGTTCATTTGCTGGCATCAGGTAGCCGGGCGGGCGTTCAGCATCTGGCGCACGTTTTCGATCAGGCTGTCTGCCACGCGATCGGCATTGACCTTGAAGCGGCCGTCCGAAATCGCCTGCTTGATCTCGTCAACGCGGGCGCTGTCGACCACCGGCACGTTGGCGATGGTCGCTTCCAGCTCGCGCAGTCGCGAGGATGTGCCCGAGATGTCGATCTGGGCGCCAGACGTTGCGGATGCAGCAGCAGGCTTGGTCGAACTTGTGCTGGACGAGCCACGGGTGGCCGATGTTGCGGTCGGACTGATCGGTTTTCCAGTTCCGTCGATTTTCACGATGAACCCTTTCATAAGACGTTCGACCGTTATTACGACGACCCCCCTCCAAAACTTTAGGACTTTTTGTAGGGAGCCGTCCTACACGGCGGCACATTCGCGAATATACCAAGCACTGGCGCGGGTTGCGACCCGCATGACACATTCAATAGACGACTTCGACCTGTCCTCCGGGGCGGGCGACACCGCTGACGACCTGTCCGCCGCCGGTGCGGACCTGCACGGTCTGGCCGGATTGTGCGCTGGCCAGTGCCCGGCCGTCATGGCTGACGGCAAAGCCGTTGCCGCGTGCGAACAGCTTCACGATCTGGCCCTGCTGCACGGCGACCGGCGCGCGCAGCCAGTCCGCCCGCAAGGGCTGGCCGGCGGCGATGGCGGCATTCACCGACTGGCCGATCGCCTGCTGCGGATCGGTCACCATGTTCGGCGGCAGTTCGGTGAGATCGCCGCGCATGACACCGTAGTCGCCCTCGGCAATCACCTGACCACGGCCGAGCGCGCGCGCGGCCACCAGATATTCGCCCTCGACGCGTATGCGGGCTGGAATGTAGACGGTCCAGGAGGCGCCGGAAATGCAGCGCACGCCGACGCTGATCCGGCCCCAGGCGCGCGTACCGGGCGGCAGGAAGGCTTCGAGCACGCTGCAGCCGGTCAGCGTCAGACGTGCATCGGGCTGGCCGACCTCGACGCCGGGGCGGCCGGGCATGCCGGCGGTCTGGGCACGCAGGAAGCTGTCTGCCGTACGGCGCAACGCTTCCGGGTCGGATGGCGCGGCGGACTGGGCAAACGTGACGCTGCACAGCGCAATGCCGATCAGCGGTATCAGACAACGCAACATGGCGGACTCCTCTTCGTTGCCGACATTGCACCACGCGGCCGGAGCGATCGATGCCGGAAATAGGACGTGAAGGACCGTGCTGTTCCGGATCGGAGGTCCCGGCCTGCGGCATGTCCTGTTTGCCGGCGCTGAAACCCTTGTCAGTACTGGGTTTGCGGGAATTTTGAAGGCTCCGGGGCGGCAAGCTTTGCCGCTTTTGGGCGGCAGAACCCCCGGAAAGGCGGGGTGCGAACCGTCCTTTTTTGCCGATCCAGCGGAGCCATCGCCCTCTAGAGTGCCTGGCACGATAGCTGCAATGGGATACCCATCATGCCGACACCGCTAGACCGACTGCTAGATCTTCCCCAGGCCGCACTTGGCGTGCGGGCCACTCGCCAGCAGGCGATTGCATCCAACATCGCCAACGCCGACACGCCGAACTACAAGGCGCGCGATCTGGACTTCCGCAGCGCACTCGACAGCGCGATGGGCGGCAAGGTTGGCGGTCCGGTGGCACTGGCGCGCACCTCGTCGCAGCATCTTGAGGCGAAGGCCGACGGTCTGATGGACCAGGCGCTGAAGTTCCGCACAGAAACGCAGTCCAGCGTCGACGGCAACACGGTGGACATGGATGTCGAACGGTCGGCATTCGCCGAGAACTCGGTGCAGTACGAAGCGCTGCTCACCTTCATCAGCGGTCGCCTGCGCACCATGCAGAACGCGATCCAGGGCCAGTAAGGAGGCTGAATCATGGGAAACATGTTCAATGTATTCGGCATTGCAGGTTCGGCACTGACCGCCCAGTCGGTCCGCCTGAACACCGTATCGAGCAATCTGGCCAACGCCGATTCGGTGACGTCGGCCAACGGTCAGCCCTATCGCGCCAAGCAGGTGGTGTTCGAGGCGCGTCCGGTCAGCGACGGTGGTGACGCCAGCGGCGTGCGCGTGACGCAGATCGTCGAGAGCGCGGCGCCGATGCGCACCACCTACGACCCGACCAACCCGGCCGCCAACGCGGACGGCTATGTACAGATGCCCAACGTCAATGTGGTGGAAGAGATGGTGAACATGATTTCCGCCTCACGCTCGTATCAGACCAACGCGGAAATGATGAACACCGCGAAGCAGCTGATGCTCAAGACACTCACCATCGGTCAGTAAGGAGACTCGTCATGGCGACCAATCCGGTCAGCGGCAACAGCGCTGCAGACATCTACAGCGCACTCAACGGCACGAAAGCCGACTCGACGTCGAAGACGGCCGATGCGCAGAACCGCTTCCTGACCCTGCTGACCACGCAGCTCAAGATGCAGGACCCGCTGAATCCGATGGACAACGCGCAGGTCACGTCGCAACTGGCGCAGATCAGCACGGTGGACGGGATCAGCAAGCTGAACTCCACGCTGGAAAAGCTGACCGCGAGCTCGTCCGAGGCGCAGCAGCTGCAGGCAGCCGCTCTGGTCGGCCACGCAGTGCTGGTCGAAGGTTCCAAGCTCGAGCTGGTCAATGGCAAGTCGATGGGGGGCGTCGAACTCGCCTCGCCGGCCGACAGCGTCAAGGTCACGATCAAGAGCGCCAGCGGCGCCGTTGTGCGGGAGCTTGAACTCGGTCCGCAGGATACCGGCATCGCCCAATTCATATGGGACGGCAAGGATGCTTCTGGCACGGCGGTTGCTAATGATGGCAAGTACTCCTTCACCGCCAAGGCGGCCCAGGGGACTTCGACGCCAGTGACTACACCGCTCGAACTGAGCGTGGTCAAGAGCATTGAACGGACGGGCGGCGTCACCCGGCTCGATGTAGGCCAGAAGGATCTGGTCAGCATCGACAACATCAAACAGATCTACTGATCGGGAGTTGAATCATGGCCTTCCAGCAAGGGCTTTCCGGCCTCAACATCGCCTCCAAGGCACTCGATGCCATCAGCAACAACGTGGCCAACTCGACCACCGTCGGCTTCAAGCAGTCGGAGGCCCAGTTCTCTGACCTGTATGCCTCGACGCTGGGTGGCGGCGGTGGGGCACAGATCGGCATCGGCGCCACGGTCAATGGCGTGGCACAGGAATTCTCGCAGGGCAACATCACGGTCACCAGCAATCCGCTCGATCTGGCGATCAACGGTGAAGGTTTCTTCCGCCTGAGCGACGGCGGCACCACGCTGTACTCGCGCAATGGCCAGTTCTCGGTCGACAAGTCGGGCTACATCGTCAATGCGTCGGGCTACCGCGTGACCGGTTACGGCACGGACGCCAACGACAACATCGTGGTGACGAATCCGATCGACCTGCGCATCGACACCGCACTCAGCGGCGGCGATCCGCGTGCCACGGGCGATACCGACCTGGCCGTCAATCTTGATTCCCGCCTGTCTCCGCCGGCAACGGCCACGTTCTCGCCCAGCGACACGACCAGCTTTTCGTACTCGACGTCGGTGACCACCTACGACTCGCTCGGCAATTCGCACATCATGTCGGCTTACTTCGCCAAGACGGCGACGCCCAACCAGTGGAGCATGTACACGGCGCTCGACGGCGGAACGCCGAGTGCGGCGACGACCGTCACCTTCGATTCGAGCGGAGCGCTGGTCGGTCCGTCGACCGTCGCGCAGTCGTTCGCGATCACCACCGGTGCAGCCAGCCCGCTGGCCTACAACATGAATCTGGCCAATTCGACGCAGTTCGGTACCTCGTTCAGCGTCAATGCGGTCACGCAGGACGGCTTCGCGTCTGGCCGTCTGTCGGGCATCAGCGTTTCGCCCAGCGGCGTGCTGCAGGGCCGCTATACGAACGGTCAGTCGCGCAATCTCGGTCAGGTCGTGATCGCGACCTTCCAGAATCCGAACGGCATGACGCAGCTGGGCAGCAATGCGTGGGCGGAAACCTCGACCTCGGGTCCCCCGGCGGTTGGCGTGCCGGGTACCGGCAGCCGCGGTGCGCTGCAGCCGGGCGCAGTCGAGGATTCGAACGTCGATCTGACGGCGGAACTGGTCAACATGATCACCCAGCAGCGCGCCTACCAGGCGAACGCGCAGTCGATCAAGACCCAGGACCAGATCATGCAGACCCTGGTCAACCTGCGCTGAGCACCACTGAGGCATCGCCATGGATCGCGTCATCTACACCGCAATGACCGGAGCCAAATGGACGCTGGAGCGTCAGGCCTCGGTCGCGCAGAACCTCGCCAACGCGTCGTCGACCGGCTACCGGTCCGAGGAGCACCGCTTGCGCGCGGTACCGGTCGAGAGCGAGGCGCTCGCTTCGCGCGCCTTTGTGGTCGATGCCAGCGTGCGCAACAACTTCGCCCCCGGGCCGCTGCAGCAGACCGGACGCACCCTCGACGTCGCGGTGCAGGGCAGCGGCTGGCTGGCGCTGGCCATGCCCGACGGCAGCGAGGCCTACACGCGCAACGGCCATCTTGAAGTCAGTCCGAATGGCGTGCTGCAGAACCACAATGGCATCCCCATCCAGGGCGAATCCGGACCGATCACGCTGCCACCCGACAACGACATCACGATCGGGGCCGACGGCACGCTGTCGGCCGTGCAGCGCACCGGCGGTGTCAATCAGGTCAACCAGATCGGCCGCCTGAAGCTGGTCGATCCGCCAGAGAACACGCTCAAGCGTGGCGAGGACGGCCTGTTCCGCGTGACCACGCCGGGGCCGGCGCCGCAGGCACAGAACGTGCGTGTAGCAGGTGGCTACCTCGAAGGCAGCAATGTGAATGTGGTGGATCAGGTGGTGGCGATGATTTCTCTGTCCCGCCAGTTCGAAATGCAGACGCGCATGCTGCAGACGGCAGAGCGCAACGATCAGGCAGCGACGCAGACGCTGTCCAACCGATAACCGGAGTCAACGACCATGATCCGTTCGCTGTGGATTGCCCGCACCGGCATGGATGCACATCAGACGCAGCTCGATGTCATCACCAACAACCTTGCCAACGTCAGCACCAACGGCTTCAAGCGCGCGCGCGCCGTGTTCGAGGACATGCTGTACCAGACCATCCGCCAGCCGGGTGCGCTGAACACTCAGCAGAACACCATTCCGTCGGGCCTGCAGATCGGTACCGGCGTGCGTCCGGTGGCTACCGAACGCATCCACACCCAGGGCAACCTGCAGCAGACCAGCAATTCGCTCGACGTCGCGGTCCAGGGCGAAGGCTTCTTCCAGATCCAGATGCCGGATGGCACGCTGTCCTATACCCGTGACGGCGCCTTCCAGAAGGATGCGCAGGGCGTGCTGGTGACGTCCAGCGGCTTTCCGGTGCAGCCGCAGATCACCATTCCGGGCGATGCGATATCGCTGACCATCGGCCGCGACGGCGTGGTGAGCGCGCTGCAGGCCGGCCAGTCGGCGCCGACCCAGATCGGTCAGCTGCAACTCGCCACCTTCGTCAATACCGGCGGCCTGCAGAGCGTCGGCGAAAATCTCTACGTCGAAACCGCCTCCAGCGGCACGCCGACGCCGAATACTCCGGGCAGCAACGGTGCCGGCCTGCTCAACCAGGGCTTCGTCGAAACGTCGAACGTGAATGTGGTCGAGGAACTGGTCAGCATGATCCAGACCCAGCGCGCGTATGAAATCAATTCGAAGGCCATCACGACCTCCGACCAGATGCTGGCACGCCTGACCCAACTCTGATTTCCGGTTGGAGAGAACATCATGAATCCGCAACGCATCCATCTGATCGCACGCGCCGCCGGCTTCGTCGTCGTCATGGCGGTGGCGGCAATTCTGGCCGGCTGCAACACCACGCCGCCGACCGCCGTCCATCAGCCGATGACCATACGTCCGGCGCCGCGCAACGATTACGTGCAGAACGGCGGCGCGATCTATCAGGCGGGCGCGGCGCGCCCGCTGTTCGAGGATCGTCGGGCACGCAATGTCGGCGACACGATCGTCATCAACATCAGCGAACGCACGCAGGCGGCCAAGAAGTCAGGCAGTTCGGCCGAGCGCAAGGATGACGTGTCGGTCGGCATTCCGACCATGGTCGGGCTGCCGCTCAGCAACAGCCTGAAGGACACCGCGCTGACGGCAAACGGAGCGAACACTTTTGCCGGCAAGGGGGCATCTTCTGCCGACAACAACTTCACCGGCACCATCACGGTCACCGTGATCGAGGTGCTGCCGAACGGCAATCTGCTGGTGTCTGGCGAAAAGCAGGTGGCGATCAACCAGGGCAACGAGTACATCCGCTTCTCCGGCGTGGTCAATCCGACCCAGGTCACGGGCAGCAATACGGTGCAGTCGACGCAGGTTGCCGATGCGCGCATCGAATACCGCGCCAGTGGCTACATCGACGAAGCTCAGGTCATGGGCTGGCTGGGCCGTTTCTTCCTGACCTTCCTGCCACTGTGAGCGGACGTTCTTGAGGGGCGATTTGCCATCTTTTCCAGCCATCGAAGGCGGCGGGGCCGGCGTATAACAAGGCCGTAGTCCCGATGCCCGGAGGGCGAAACATCATGAGACGCATCACGACATTCCTGCTGCTGGCGCTGCTGACCGCACTGCCGGTACACGCCGAACGCATCAAGGACCTGGCCGCGCTGTCCGGCGTGCGCAACAACCAGCTGATCGGCTACGGACTGGTGGTCGGCCTGGACGGCTCGGGCGACCAGACCACGCAGACGCCTTTTACCGTGCAGAGCGTGATCAACATGCTCGGCAATATGGGCGTCACGCTGCCGCCCGGCCAGAACCTGCAGCTGAAGAACGTCGCGGCGGTCATGGTGACCTCCAACCTGCCGGCCTTCGCGCGGCCCGGACAGCCGGTGGATGTCACCGTGTCGTCGATGGGCAACGCCAAGAGCCTGCGCGGCGGCACACTGGTCATGACGCCGCTCAAGGGCGCCGACGGTCAGGTGTACGCGATCGCCCAGGGCAATGTCGTGGTCGGCGGCATCGGCGCCTCGGCCGGCGGTGCGTCGGTCACGATCAATCACCTGTCGGTCGGCCGCATCGCCGGCGGTGCCACGGTCGAACGCGCGGTACCGAACAGCGTCGGCGAAGGTGAATTCGTCAATCTGGAAACCAACACGACCGACTTCAGCACGATCCAGCGCATGGTCGATGTGATCAACGCCAACAACCCGCCGGGTACGGCGGTCGCGGTCGATGCGCGGCGCATCCAGGTGCGGGCGCCGATGGACCCGAACCAGCGCGTGGCCTTCATGAGCCGGCTGGAAAACCTCGACGTGACGCCAGCGCTGCAGGCGGCCAAGGTGATCGTCAATTCGCGTACCGGTTCGGTGGTGATGAACCAGGCGGTCACGCTCGATGCCTGCGCCGTGGCCCACGGCAATCTGTCGGTCACGGTGACGTCCGAGCCGGTCATCAGCCAGCCGGCACCGCTGTCCGGCGGCAAGACGGTGACCGCCGAACGCAACCAGATCGACATCCAGCAGGAAGGCAGCGCGCTGATCAATGTGAAGAAAGGCGCCAACCTGTCCGAGGTCGTGCGTGCGCTCAATGCGCTGGGCGCCAATCCGCAGGACCTCATCATCATCCTGCAGGCGATGAAGGCGGCGGGCGCACTGCGCGCCGAACTTGAGGTCATCTGATGGAAAACAGCGCGCTCAACACGCTGGCGGCCGATGTACGCGGACTGGACGTGCTGCGCCGTGCCGCACACGACAATTCGCCGGAAGCGCTGAAGGCTGCAGCCAAACAGTTCGAGGCCATGTTCCTGCAGGTGGTGATCAAGTCGATGCGCGAGGCCTCGCCCGGCGACGAACTGTTCGGCGGACAGGAAACCAAGACCTACCAGGATCTGCTCGACCAGCAGTGGGCGCAGGTCATGACCGAAGGCGGCGGAACGGGACTGGCCAAGGTGCTCGAGCGCCAGCTGTCGGCCAACGCGACGCATGCCGATCCCACTAAACCGATAAACCTGAAGCCGCTGTCCGATGCCGGGGCCTTTTCCGGTCAGCCGGTGCTGCCGGCGGCAAGGTCTGCCGCTTACCGGCAGACCTTGCAGGGCGCTGCGGCAACGCGTGTCGACTCGGCCATTGCCGGTATCGCGGCGGATCAGCCTCCGCCGATCGGCCGCGACGTGCCCGCCCATGCGCGTGCCTTCGTCGAACGCGTCTGGCCGGCGGCGCTGACGGCCAGCAGGGCGACCGGCATTCCGGCGCAGTTCCTGGTGGCCCAGGCCGCACTGGAAACCGGCTGGGGCCGTTCCGAACTGACCGCGGCCGATGGTTCGCCCAGCCACAACCTGTTCAACATCAAGGCCGGCAGCAGCTGGCAGGGTCAGACGCTCAGCGTTGCCGCCAACGAATTCATCGACGGCAAATGGACCAGCCAGACCGACGCCTTCCGCCGCTACGGGTCCTATGAAGAAAGCTTTGCCGACTACGCCCAGCTGCTGACCAACCAGCCGCGCTACGCGCGCGTGGTCGGCGCGCAGGACGCCAGCAGCTTCGCGCGCGGACTGCAGCAGTCGGGTTATGCCACCGATCCCATGTACGGCGCCAAGCTCGAACGCATCATCAACGGCCCTCTGCTGCGGGCGGCATTGGCGGACTGACCGGCAGCAATTCGAGGCAGCGCGCCCGTATCGCGTCGGCTTGCCCGCGGGCTCCCGCATGTACCAGCGCCTGGTGGCAGGCCGCGAGCGCGCGCAGCAGCGAGGGCTCGTCGACCGCCTCGCGCAACAGCGGCTGCAGGTGCGTAGCCTGCGCGCGCAGCGCCCGGCCGGTACTTTCGATCAGGTAGAGTCTGGCCAGCGCCAGTGACTTGCGCTGCGTTGCCGGTGGCAGCGCTTCCGCGCCGGTTGCCACCAGTCCCAGTCCGGCCAGCCTGCGCAGGGCAGCCAGCGCCGCGTCATCCCCGGTGTCCCGCCGGCCGAGGGCGGCAAACAGGGCGGCAATATCCTGCCGCCCATCCACCACGATCAGCAGTGCGCGCTCGAGTGTGCCGAGTTCCATGCTTCTCCGCGCCATCTCCGCGCGCCCGGCAGATGTCTTGAAAGGCACGTCGGTGGCGGCTAAGCGCGGGATGTCGGTGGCCATGCGCGGGATTCTTGCAGTGCCGTGTGACAGCAATAAAAACGAGCTGGCAAAGGTTTTGCTTAGATCGACCGTAAGCACTCTTCAAGAGACGGCAGATCATGGGAACACAGCTCTACAACATAGGCATCACGGGACTGAACGCCGCGCAGGCGGGTCTGATCACGACCGGCCACAATATTTCGAATGCGGCGACCCCGGGCTTCAGCCGGCAGCAGGTCATCCTCGGGACCAACGATCCCCAGCTGACCGGCAGCGGCTTCCTCGGCCAGGGTGCGCGCGTCGAGACGGTACGCCGTGTCTACAGCCAGTTCCTGTCCGCCCAGGTGATGGAGGCGCAGACCCAGAACGCCGAATACGCGTCCTATTCCGACCAGATCAGCGCGCTCGACAATCTGCTGGCCGATCAGGAGGCCGGCCTGTCGCCGGCCATGTCGGATTTCTTCGATGCGATCCAGAGCGTATCGGCGTCGCCGACCTCGCTGGCCTCGCGCCAGTCGGTGATTTCGTCGGCTCAGGCCATGACGACCCGCTTCAACTCGCTGGGTCAGCGTCTCGACCAGGTCAGCGCCAGCCTGAACGGCCAGATTTCCGGTGCGGTGACCGAAATCAACCAGCTCGTATCGCAGATCGCCACCTACAACGACCAGATCGCGGTGGCCCAATCGACGACCGGCTCGACACGGTTGGCCAACGACACGCTCGATGCCCGCGACAAGCTGATCGCCCAGCTCAACGACGTGGTGCGCGTCACCCAGCTGGCGCAGAGCGACGGTTCGATCAACCTGTTCATCGGCAACGGCCAGCCGCTCGTGGTCGGCGGCAGTTCGTTCAACCTGACCGCAACGCCGTCGCTCGAGGACCCCAGCCGCACCCAGGTCACCTACACCGCACCCGGCGGCGCCGTGCTGCGGCTGCAGGAGGACACGATCACCGGCGGCAAGCTGGGCGGCCTGCTCGCCTTCCGCCGCGATACGCTGGACAACGCGCAGAACGCGCTCGGCCGGGTTGCCATCGGATTCGCCGAGCAGTTCAACGCCCAGCACAAGCTCGGCCAGGATCTGAACGGCGCGGCCGGCACCAATTTCTTCAACGTGCTGGCCGGCAAGGCGCTGCCTTCCGCCCTCAACAGCACGGTGGCGGCGGCCCAGGTCAATGTCACGATCAGCAATTCGTCGGATCTGACCACCAGCGATTACCACCTGAGCTACGACGGCACGACCTACACGCTGACCCGTCAGTCGGACAACGTGAGCTGGAGTGCGGCCACGCTCGGCGGACTGCCGCCTGCCGGTTCGCCCCAGGGCTTCACGCTCGATTCGGGCTCGACCACGCTGGCGGCCGGCGATACTTTCCTGATCCAGCCCACGCGCAGCGGTTCGATCGATCTGCGCACCGTACTGTCCGATCCGCGCATGCTGGCGATGGCGATGCCGCTCGCGACCTCGGCCACGCTGTCCAACACCGGCACCGGCGCCATCAGTGCGGGTACGGTCACCTCGACCACCGGCCTGCCGCTGGCCGGCAACATCACGCTGACCTTCGATGCCACGAACAATGTGTTCAACGTGGCCGGCGGTCCCGGTGGCACGCTGGCCTTCAATCCCACCACCGATTCGGGCGGCGTGAGCTACACGCTGGCCGGTCAGGGCGGCTTCACCTTCCAGATGTCGGGCACGCCGCGCAACGGCGACACCTTCGTGATCAAGGCCAACGCCAGCGGCCAGGGCGACAACCGCAACCTGCTCGCACTGGCGGCACTGCAGGACAAGAAGACGCTGGCGGGCGGCGCGACCGGCTTCCAGGGCGCCTACGCCCAGATGGTGGCCGAGGTCGGTGCCAAGGCGCGCGAGGTGAAGGTGAACCAGACGGCCCAGGGCGTGCTGCTGTCGCGTGTGACCGAATCCCAGCAGTCGCTGTCCGGCGTCAATCTGGACGAAGAGGCCGCCAACCTGCTGCGTTACCAGCAGGCCTACCAGGCGGCAGGAAAGATGATCGAACTGGCCAGCCGCCTGTTCGATACCTTGCTCAACATCGGCGGCTGAGGAGAGCTGTGATGCGTATCTCGACCAACACCATCTACGACGCCGGCACGTCCGGTCTGGTCCGCCAGAGCAGCGACCTGTTCCGCACCCAGCAGCAGCTGTCGACCGGCAAGAGCGTGCTCGCGCCGTCGGACGACCCGGTCGCATCGGCGACTGCGCTCGAAATCGACCAGATCAAGGCGATCAACGACCAGCAGGCGGTCAACCGGCGCGACGCAAGCAGCGCCATCGGCTTTGCCGAATCGCAGATTTCCACCGCCGGCGACCTGCTTTCGTCGATCCGCGAACGCATCATCCAGGCCGGCAACGGCGCGATGTCGGATACCGATCTGAAGTCCATCGCGACCGACATACGCGGCAGCTTCTCCGGGCTCATGGGGGTCGCCAATTCGCGCGATGCCTTCGGTGATTACCTGTTTTCGGGCTATCGCAGCAACACCCAGCCCTTCGCCGGCAGCATCGAAGCGGGCGTGACCTACGCCGGCGACGACGGCCAGCGCGAAGCCCAGGTAGGCAGTTCGCGCCGGCTGCCGATCAGCGACCCCGGCAGCGACGTATTCATGCGCATGCGCACCGGCAACGGCCAGTTCACGATGGCGCCGAACGCCGCCAACACCGGCAGCGCGGTCAGCGATCTGGGCAGCGTCACCGACGGCGTGGCCTGGAATGCGACGTCCAACGGCGGCAGCTACAAGGTCGTGTTCAACGTCACCAACAACGTCACCACCTACGACATCGTCGACAACACGTCCGGCAACTCGCTGCTGACCGGTGCCGCTCCCGGTGCGGCGCCTTACCCGCGTACCTACGTCCAGGGCGACTCGATCACGCTGGCATCGCAGGGCGCGGAACCGGCCTTCGATCTGGGCGCGCGCTTTTCGATCGCCGGCAAGCCCGCAACCGGCGACAGCTTCTCGCTCGACCGCAGCGCCACGCAGAGCGTGTTCGAAACGATAGGCGACGTGGTCAAGGCACTGGAAGCCGGCACCAACGGCAATCCGGCCGCCATCGCCCGGCTCAACAACGCGCTGTCGGCCGGTCTCGGCAACATTGACCAGGCACAGGAAGGCCTGCTGACCGTGCGTTCGCGCATGGGGGCACGTGCCTCCGAGCTGCAGGCACTGGACGCGCTGGGTTCCGACGTCGATCTGCAGTTCCAGACCCAGCTGTCGCAGCTGCGCGACGTCGATTACACGTCGGCCATCTCGCGGCTGACCCAGCAGCAGACCTATCTGCAGGCGGCGCAGCAGTCCTTCCTGAAGGTGTCCGGCCTGTCGCTGTTCAACTTCATCGGTGGCTGAGCCATGAAAACCCGGACGCTTGCACTGATCCTTCCCTGTCTGCTGGCGGCCTGCAGCTCGCTCGACCGCACGGTGCCGAGCAGCGGCTCGCTGATTCCCAAGACCAAGGTGCAGCTGACGCCCGGATACGCGACGACGGCGGAAAACCTGCTGTACATCGCCGGCGTGGCCTACATCGCCTACGTCGTGCTCGATCCGATGGCACCCAACTGGTCGATCGAGGAAGCGAAGCTGTCCGACGACACCTACTTTCTCGGCATGAAGAAGATGCGTACCCGGCCGGGTGGCGAGGGCGAAGCGCGCATGGTGTTCAACCGACGCGCCGAACAGCTGGCGCGGGCCGGCGGCTACGGCGGCTACGAAATCCTCAGCTACAGCGAGGGCATACAGTCCGATCTGGTCGCACAGCGGGTGGGCGAGGGCGTCATTCAGCTCAGGCACGGCACGCGCTGACGTCTGGGCGCCGGGCAGGGGCGTCGGGTAAACTTCGCCCGATGCCGCTCCCCTACTGGCGACTGTCCGCCTACTACTTCTTCTATTTCGCCTTCGTCGGCGCCTTTTCGCCCTACTTCGGCCTCTACCTTTCCTCTATCGGCTTCGGCGCGGCCGACATCGCCATCGTGATGTCGCTGATGCAGGTGATGCGCATACTCGCGCCCGGCATGTGGGGCTGGCTGGCCGATCGCCTCGGCGCGCGCACGCCCATCGTTCGGGCTGCCGGCGCCGCCAGTCTGGGCGGCTTCCTGATCTTCTTCACGACCGAATCCTTCGCCGGCGTGTTCGTTGCGATGGCGCTGATGTCCTTCTTCTGGAGTGCGTCGCTGCCGCTGGTCGAGGCGCTGACGCTGGAACATCTGAAGGCGCGCGTCGCGCGCTACGGCGCCATCCGCGTCTGGGGCTCGATCGGTTTCGTCGTGATCGTGCTGGCGCTCGGCGAAATGCTGGACCGGACCGGCCTCGGCGCCGTGTTGTGGGCGTGTGCGCTGCTGCTGGCCGGGGTTGCGGCGTGCGCCGCCTGCCTGCCGGAAGCGCCGCTGCATGCCGGAAACGTGCCGGCGACCCAGTCGCTGCGCGACATCCTGCGCAGCCGACCGGTGGCTGGGCTGTTCGGCGCCGCCTTCTTCATGAGCTGCGCGCACGGCGCCCTGTACGTATTCTATTCGATCCACCTCGACGAGCACGGCTACAGCAAGAGCGTCATCGGTGGCCTGTGGACCCTGGGCGTGCTGGCCGAAATCGTGGTTTTCCTGGTCATGCCATGGCTGCTGCGCCGTTTCACGCTGCGCGCCATGCTGCTGACTGCGCTGCTGGCGGCGGTCGTGCGCTTCCAAATCATCGGCTGGGCGGTCGATTCGCCGGTCTGGCTGGTCGGCGGGCAACTGCTGCACGGCCTGACCTTCGGCGCCTTCCACGCCTGTTCGGTCGCGGCGCTGAACCAGTGGTTCGACGCCCGGCAGCAGGCGCGCGCGCAGGCGCTCTACGGCAGCGCGTCGTTCGGCGCCGGCGGCATGGTGGGCGGCCTGATCAGCGGCTGGATGTGGGTGCCGTTCGGCGGCGCCTGGGCATTCGTGCTCAGTTCCGTGTTCGCCGCGGCCGGCCTGCTGCTGTTCGCGCGTTCGTGGCCGGCAGATGGCGCGTCCGGACGCGGCTGATCGCGCTGTGGCCGGTTATACTCACCGGTTTCGCTGACAAGCCGGAACAGTTGCAATGGCGCAGACGCTTTACGACAAATTGTGGTCCAGCCACGTGGTCCATACCGAGGACGACGGTACGGCCCTGCTGTACATAGACCGCCATCTGGTGCACGAAGTCACCAGTCCGCAGGCTTTCGAAGGCCTGCGTCTGGCCGGGCGCAAGCCCTGGCGCGTCGGGTCCATCGTCGCCACGGCCGACCACAACGTGCCGACCGACGGCTCGGAACTGGGGCTGGCCGACCCGACCTCGCGTGCCCAGGTCGAAACGCTGGACGACAACATCCGCACTTTCGGTGCGCTGGCCTATTTCCCGTTCCGCGACAAGCGCCAGGGCATCGTCCATGTGATCGGCCCGGAAAACGGCGCCACGCTGCCCGGCATGACCGTGGTGTGCGGCGACTCGCACACGTCCACGCATGGCGCCTTCGGCTGTCTGGCGCACGGCATCGGCACCTCGGAAGTCGAGCATGTGCTGGCGACGCAGTGCCTGCTGCAGAAGAAATCCAAGTCCATGCTGATCCGCGTCGAGGGCGAACTGGGCAAGGGCGTCAGTGCCAAGGACATCGCGCTGTACTTCATCGGCCGCATCGGCACGGCCGGCGGCACCGGCTATGCGATCGAGTTCGGTGGCTCGGCCATCCGCGCGCTGTCGATGGAAGGCCGCATGACGCTGTGCAATATGGCGATCGAAGGCGGCGCGCGCGCCGGCATGGTCGCGGTTGACGACACCACGATTGAATACCTGCGCGGCCGTGCGTTCTCGCCGCGCGGCGAACAGTGGGACCGGGCGGTCGAGTACTGGCGCACCTTGAAGTCGGACGACGGCGCGCAGCACGACCGCGTGGTCGACATCGACGCGCGCCAGATCCAGCCGCAGGTGACCTGGGGCACCTCGCCGGAGATGGTGACCGACGTGCGTGGCCAGGTGCCGGCGCCGGAAGATTTCGCCGATCCGGTGCAGCGCGAAGGGGTGGCGCGTGCATTGCAATACATGGGGCTGACGCCGCGTACGCCGATCGAGCAGATCCGCATCGACAAGGTGTTCATCGGTTCCTGCACCAATTCGCGCATTGAGGACCTGCGCGCGGCCGCCCGGGTGGTCGAGGGGCGTCGCGTGGCCGATAACGTCAAGCTGGCGCTGGTGGTGCCGGGGTCCGGTCTGGTCAAGGCGCAGGCCGAGGCCGAAGGTCTGGACAAGGTGTTCAGGGCGGCCGGTTTCGAATGGCGCGAGCCGGGCTGTTCGATGTGTCTGGCGATGAACGCCGACCGGCTGGAGCCGGGCGAGCGCTGTGCGTCGACCTCGAACCGCAACTTCGAAGGTCGGCAGGGTGCAGGCGGGCGCACCCATCTGGTCAGCCCGCAGATGGCGGCGGCAGCGGCGATTGCCGGCCGCTTCGCCGATGTACGTGAAGTCGTTTGAGATCCGGGGACAGCAAGATGAAACTGATAGCCGTTATTGCAAGTGTGATGACCCTGTTGCTGGCTGGCTGCAACACCATGGAAGGCATCGGCAAGGACATCAAGAAGGGCGGCGAAGCCCTCGAGAAGTCGGCGAAGTAAGGCGATCATGACTCCATTCACGACTCTCGACGGGCTGGTGGCGCCGCTGGACCGCGCCAACGTCGACACCGACGCCATCATCCCGAAGCAGTACCTGAAATCGATCAAGCGTTCGGGCTTCGGTCCGACGCTGTTCGACGAATGGCGCTACATGGATGTCGGTGCGCCCGGCCAGGATCACTCGAAGCGCCCGCTGAATCCGGCCTTCGTGCTGAACCAGCCGCGCTACCAGGGCGCCAGCATCATGCTGGTGCGCGAGAACTTCGGCTGCGGTTCGTCGCGCGAGCACGCGCCGTGGGCGATCGAGGACTACGGTTTCCGCGCCATCATCGGCACGACCTACGCCGACATCTTCTACAACAACTGCTTCAAGAACGGCCTGCTGCCGATCCGCCTGCCGCAGAGCGAGGTCGAACAGCTGTTCCTGCAGTGTGCCGGTACGCCCGGTTACCGCCTGCGCATCGACCTCGAGAACCAGACCGTCATCCGTCCCGACGGACACGCGATCCGCTTCGACGTCGAAGCCTTCCGCAAGTACTGTCTGCTCAACGGCTTCGACGACATCGGCCTGACCCTGCGTCAGGCGGACAAGATCCGCGACTTCGAAGCCCGTCGGCGCATCGAGCAACCCTGGCTTTTTGCCTGAAATCAGTCTGGAGTTTCCATTGAAAGTCTGTGTACTCCCCGGAGACGGCATCGGTCCCGAAATCATGGCTGAAGCGCTGCGCGTGCTTGAAGTGCTGCGCAGCGATGGCCTGAACATCGAATTCGAGCATGCGCTGCTCGGCGGCGGTGCCGTCGACGCCACCGGCAAGCCGTATCCGGAAGCGACATCGAAGCTGGCACGCGAAGCCGACGCCATCCTGCTGGGTGCGGTCGGCGGTCCGAAGTGGGACCAGCTGCCGCGCGAACAGCGCCCGGAGCGCGGTCTGCTGGGCATACGTGCCGAGCTGGGCGTGTTCGCCAACCTGCGTCCGGCCATCCTGTATCCGGAACTGGCCAACGCCTCGTCGCTGAAGCCCGAAGTGGTGTCCGGGCTGGACATCCTGATCGTGCGCGAACTGACCGGCGACATCTATTTCGGCCAGCCGCGCGGCATCGAGGAACGCGACACGCAGTGGGGGCGCCAGCGTGTGGGCTGGAACACCATGATCTACGCTGAAGAGGAAATCCGCCGCATCGGCCGCGTCGCGTTCGAGGCGGCAGGCAAGCGCAGCGGCAAGCTGTGCTCGGTCGACAAGATGAACGTGCTCGAGTGCACCCAGCTGTGGCGCGAGGTGATGATCGACTTGGCGAAGGATTATCCGGGCGTCGAACTGTCGCACATGCTGGTCGACAACGCCGCCATGCAGCTGGTCAAGGCGCCCAAGCAGTTCGACGTGATCGTCACCGGCAATATGTTTGGCGACATCCTGTCGGACGAGGCGTCCATGCTGACCGGCTCGATCGGCATGCTGCCGTCGGCGTCCCTGGATGCGAACAACAAGGGTCTGTACGAACCCAGTCACGGCTCGGCACCGGACATCGCGGGCAAGGGTGTGGCCAATCCGCTGGCCACCATCCTGTCAGCCGCGATGATGCTGCGCTACAGCCTGGCCGACGAGGTGTCGGCTGCGCGCATCGAAACTGCGGTGCGCAAGGTGTTGTCCCAAGGTTACCGTACCGGTGACATCTACGAGCCGGGCACGAAGCGGGTGGGTACGAAGGAAATGGGCGACGCGGTCATCGCGGCGCTGTAACGGTCTGGGGAATTGATGATGTTGAAGCTCGGGATGGTGGGTTGGCGCGGCATGGTGGGCTCTGTGCTCATGCAGCGCATGCGCGAGGAAAACGATTTTTCGCTGGTCGAGCCGGTGTTCTTCACCACGTCGAGCGTCGGTGGGGCCGGTCCGGACGTGGGGCAGGGCAGCGCGCCGCTGCTCGACGCGTCGGACGTGACGCAGCTGGCGAAGATGGATGTCATCATCACCTGCCAGGGCGGCGACTACACCGGCGAGGTGTTCCCGAAGCTGCGAGCCGCCGGCTGGAAAGGCTACTGGATCGATGCGGCGTCGAGCCTGCGCATGAAGGACGACGCCATCATCGTCCTCGACCCGGTCAATCTGGACGTGATCAAGGCCGGTCTGAGCAGCGGCGTGAAGAACTACATCGGCGGCAACTGCACGGTCAGCCTGATGCTGATGGGCGTGGGCGCGCTGTTCTCGGCCGGTCTGGTCGAGTGGATGAGCGCGATGACCTATCAGGCGGCATCCGGTGCCGGCGCGCAGAACATGCGCGAACTGCTCGCGCAGATGGGCACGCTGCATTCGGTCGCAGCGCCGATGCTCAAGGACAGCGCTTCGGCCATTCTCGACATCGATCGTGCCGTGACCGACAGCCTGCGCAGTGCCGACTACCCGAAGGCCAATTTCGGCGTACCGCTCGCCGGTTCCCTGATTCCGTACATCGACAAGGAACTTGAAAGCGGGCAGAGCAAGGAAGAATGGAAGGGTCAGGCCGAGACCAACAAGATCCTCGGTCGCAGCGGTGCGGATATCACGCCCATTGATGGAATCTGTGTGCGGGTTGGCGCCATGCGCTGTCATTCGCAGGCGCTTACCATCAAGCTGCGGCGCGATGTGCCGATAGACGAGATCGAAAGCATGATCCGCGAAGCGAATGCCTGGGTGAAGTTCGTGCCCAACCATCGCGAGGACAGCATGCGCGATCTGACGCCGGCGGCAGTCAGCGGTTCGCTGACCATTCCGGTCGGTCGCGTGCGCAAGCTCAACATGGGACCGGACTACCTCGGTGCATTCACCTGTGGCGACCAGCTGTTGTGGGGTGCCGCAGAACCGCTACGCCGCATGCTGCGCATCCTGATCGAAGCCTGAGCCATCGGCACGCCACCCGCATTTTCGGGGCGGTGTGCGGTAACAGACAGTATCGCAACGTAAAGCGACTGTTTAGCTTGCAGTGCTAAGACCATGATGTTATTTTGAGATTTGGGTTTTAGCGCGCGAGGAAAACGCGGTGCGTCATAGCGATAAAAAACATTCAATCCGCCTGCTCGCCGCATTGCTGTCAGCGCTTCCGCTGACAGCCGGTGCGGCCGGTCTCGGCAAACTCACCGTCCAGTCCGCGATCGGCCAGACACTGCGTGCGGAAGTCGAACTTTCGGCCAGCGCGGACGAACTGGCGTCGATGACTGCACGACTGGCCCCGCCAAGCGCGTTCAAGCAGGCTGGCGTCGAGTTTGCGTCCAGCCTGTCCGGCGTCAAGGTTCAGGTCGACAAGCGTGGCTCGCGTCCTGTCCTGGTGGTGACCAGCGACCGCATCGTCAACGAGCCTTACCTGGATGTGCTCATCGAGCTGACCTGGTCGTCAGGCCGGTTGGTGCGCGAATACACATTCCTGCTGGATCCTGCGGACATCGCGAAGCCGGCGGCCGTCGAACCGGTTGCCGTCCCGGGTGCCGACAAGGCCCGCGTGGCGCCGAAGCCCGGTGCAGTCTCGCCGGCACGTGCCGCGACCGGTGACGGTTCTTCCTACGAAGTGCGCCGTGGTGACACGCTGCGCCGCATCGCGACCGAGCATATGCCGGCCGGCGTCAGTCTCGATCAGATGCTGGTTGCGCTGATGCGCGCGAATCCCGACGCCTTCGACGGCGGCAACATCAACCGCCTGCGCTCCGGCACCATCCTCAGCATTCCGGATCAGGCCGCGGCCGAGGCGGTACAGCCACAGGAAGCACGCCGGATCGTGTCGGCCCAGACCAGTGATTTCGCCGCCTACCGCGGCCGGCTTGCCGGCAGCGTTGCGGAACAGCCTGCGTCTGCCGCACGGTCCAGCCGCGCATCGGGCGGCAGGATCGAGGCACGTGTCGAGGACAAGGCACCCGCTGCTTCTGCATCGTCGGATCAGGTCCGCGTGTCGAAGTCGTCTGCAGAAAACGATCGCAAGCTCAGTGCGCTCGAAGAGGAAGTGGTTGCCAAGGACCGCGCGCTGAAGGATGCCAACAGCCGTCTGGCCGAGCTTGAGCGCAATGTGCGTGAGCTGCAGCGTCTGGTGGAACTCAAGAACACGCCGATGGCCGAGGCCCAGCAGAAGGCGGCACCGCCGGCTGCACCGGTGGAAGCGCCGGTCAAGGCTGCGCCTGCGCCGGAGCCTGCCGTCGCGGCGAAGCCCGCAGAAAAACCGGTTCCGGATCTGGCTGCAGGAGCCGACAAGCCGGTGCCCGATCTGGTCGCCATGGCGGACGAAAAGCCCGCCGAAAAGCCGGCGGTCCAGGCGCCCAAGACTGAAACGCCGCCGGCGGCAGCGCCGACACCCGCTCCGGCACCCGAGCCTGAGCCGGCAGCTGCGGAATCGGCCGGCCTGTTGTCCAATCCGGGCATGATCGCCGGTCTGGGCGGCGTTCTGATTCTGATACTTGGCTATCTGGGCTACCGCAAGCGCAAGGCAAAGGAAACTGCCGTGCAGGAGGCGCCGCCGTCGACCACGGCCGGCATAGACGCACCGCCAGTGCCGGCATCCATCCTCGGAGCCACCGGTGTCGGGCAGAGCGTCGATACCAGCGCCAGCTCGATCCAGACGGATTTCAGCCAGTCGTCGCTGTCGTCCATCGACGCCGACGAGGGCGTTGATCCGGTTGCGGAAGCCGATGTTTACATGGCTTACGGACGGGACGCGCAGGCAGAGGAAATCCTGCTCGAGGCGCTCAAGACCGAGCCGAGTCGCCATGCGATCCATCTTAAGCTGCTGGAGATCTACGCCCAGCGCAAGACGCTCAAGCCATTCGAGACCCTGGCGACCGAGTTGTATGCACAGACCGGCGGCAAGGGGGCCGACTGGGAAAAGGCGGCATTGCTCGGACGCTCGATCGATCCGACGAACCCGCTCTACGGTGGCAGCAGCGAGAAGGCAGAAGCCGAGGTCGACGAGCAGGCCTCGATGGCTGCGACGGTCGTGGTCAGCGGTGCCGACAAGATGCGCGATACCTGGACGCTGCCGGGCGATATCGGCCAACTGGCGTCCGGCAGCGAGCCGACCATCGCGCTCGATCTGAACTCGACCGTGACGCTTGATCCTCACGAAACGCTCGAACCGCAGGAAGTTGAATCCGCGGCACCCGCGTCGGTTGCGGACGGCGCCCTTGATTTCGATCTCGATGTGCCGGCGTCAAGCCCGCAACAGCCGGCTGTCGGCGCTGCCACGACCTTGACCAAGCCTGGTGAAGAGTCGGACGGTGACTCGTCGCTGGATTTCGATCTCGGGCTTGATTTCACGTCGGAACAGGCCGAAGCGCCGGATGTCGGCACTGTCGTGCTCGAGAAGAACATCGCCGACACTGCGGAATCGCTGGCTCAGGGCGAACCGGGTTTCGACCTCGATCTGACTTTGCCGTCGGAAGATATGGCCGAAACCGTCGTAGCGCCGTCCGGTGCCGTTGTGGATCTTGAACGCACGGACGTCGGGAACCTGATCGACTTCAATTTCGACGCTGCGGATGCGCCGTCGGATGTCCCGCAAGAACCCGTGATCGACCTGTCGGACATCAATCTCGATCTGGGCCCGGATACTTCTGCGCTCGAGACCGATATCGTCGGCGACATGCCCGGTGCACTTGACGAGGTACCGGCTGCGCCGTCGCCGGAAGTCATTGATTCGACCGTGTCGACGGTGATCAATCCGGAAGACATGCTGGCTGACGAGGAACCTCCGCAGACACCTGCGGAAGAAGCCGAAACCAAGCTTGAGCTGGCACGCGCCTATGAAGAGATGGGCGACAAGGAAGGTGCCCGCGAGCTGCTGCAGGAAGTGGTGCGCGAAGGTACTGCTGAGCAGCAGGCTCTGGCCAACGACATGCTGGCGCGGCTTGCCTGATCTGTCGTCGCGGCCGCTCCGGTGCAGTACGCCGGCGGCTGGCGGTCAATGAAAACAGCCGGCCCAAGGGGCCGGCTGTTTTCATTCGTGAGGCAACCCGGTTCATTTCCCTTAAAGTTGCGGTCGTGCTGTCGACGAACCCGGCTGCTGTGCTGGCAGCCCACTCTCTTGCGCCCGACCCGTGTTGATGCCGATGACGACTACCCGAGAACGTGCGCCGCGCCTGCATGCAGCGACGCTTCTGGCCGTCTGGCTCATATGGCTGCTGGGCGGACAGGGGGGCGGTGCGACCGGACACGATCTGTGGATCGCGTTCAGTCTGGTTGGTGCGCTGGCACTGGCGTATCGACGCTTCCTCCGTCTGGCGCGACGCCTGCGCTGGCTGTTTCTCGCCATCCTGCTCACCTTCGCGCTGGGAACACCGGGGCGGCTGGTGGTGGCAGACCTTGCTGTCGGGCCGACCTTTGAGGGCTTGGCCGCGGCAGTGCGGTCCATGGCGAATCTGGCTGCGATGGCAGCTTGCGTTTCCGTCCTGCTTGAACATCTGACGCCGACCCGTCTGACCGGGGCGATGCACCGCCTGCTGCATCCGCTGTCGGCCTGCCATCCTGCGCCGGACAGCTTTGCGCTCAGGCTGCAGCTGGTGCTGCGCGACATCGAACATCCCTTGCCGGGGCGTCAGTGGATGTTCTGGCTGGAAGACCGCAGTGACGCCGGGCAGCCGGTTGCGGTAGAGCCCTGCGCACCATTCGGCGGCGCCGATTTTGTCCTGCTGATCGGCGCCGTGCTGCTGCTTGCGGCCTGGATGCACGCCTGACATGCGTATTGCGCTGGGTGTCGAATATGACGGATCCGGTTTCTGCGGCTGGCAGTCGCAGGCCGTCGGGACGACGGTTCAGGACACGCTGGAGCGCGCCCTGTCCGGCATCGCCGCCAGCCCGGTGCGCGTGCAGGCGTCGGGACGGACCGATACCGGGGTTCATGCAACGGCGCAGGTCGTGCATTTCGATACCGATGCGTTGCGTGCCGACAATGCGTGGGTACGCGGCACCAACGCGCTGCTGCCGTCCGGTGTGGCGGTGCGCTGGGCAGCGCCGGTGGTGGCGGAGTTCAACGCGCGGTTTTCCGCCCGCTCGCGCAGCTACCGCTATTGCCTGTACAACAGCGCGGTGCGTCCGGCTCTTGGTGCGTCGCTCGCCGGCTGGTTCCATCGGCCGCTAGACGAGGCCCGCATGCGTGAAGCCGCGGCGTCGCTGGTCGGCGAACATGATTTTTCGGCCTTCCGTTCGTCCGAGTGCCAGGCGCGCAGTCCGGTGCGCACGCTGTCCGACCTGGCGGTGGAGCGGCATGGCGACTGGATCATGTTCGACCTGAGTGCGAATGCCTTCCTGCACCACATGGTGCGCAACATCGTCGGTGCGCTGGTGGAAATCGGCTGTGCACGGCGCGATCCTGCGTGGCTGGGCGAATTGCTGGCGCAGCGCGATCGCCGGCTCGCCGCTCCGACGTTTCCCGCCAGCGGGCTCTATCTGGTCGGCGTGGGCTACGATAGGGCGTGGGGACTGCCTGCGGTGGCGTCGGGTTGCCGCATGCCGGCCATTGGCCCCGCTGTTTGAGCAGCAAGAAGATTCAGGACGGGATTAAGGATGCGCAGGACACGTATCAAGGTGTGCGGCTTCACGCGTGAAGCCGATCTGGACGGCGCACTGGCGCTGGGCGTCGACGCGGTCGGTTTCGTGCTGTACCCGCCGAGCCCGCGTGCGGTGACCGTGCTGCGCGCAGCCGAACTGGCCGCGCGCGTGCCGCCATTCGTCACCCGCGTCGGGCTGTTCGTCAACGAGGATGCGACACTGATTGCCCGCGCGGCACGCGAGGCCGCGTTGGACTGCCTGCAGTTCCACGGCGACGAGATGCCGGCCGAGTGCGAACGTTTCGGCCTCCCCTACATCAAAGCGGTCCGGGTAAGGCCGGGTCTGGATTTGCTAGAATGCGCACTTCAGTACCGTGGCGCACGTGCGCTGCTGCTGGATGCCTATTCCGAGGGCTGGGGTGGTTCGGGCAAAAGCTTCGACTGGGCGCTGATTCCGCCCGACCTCCCGCTGCCGGTCATCCTGTCCGGCGGACTGAGTCCGGACAATGTCGACGAAGCAGTGAGAACCGTCCGGCCGGCTGCGGTGGATGTGAGCAGCGGCGTCGAATCCGCCAAGGGAATCAAGGATGTCGCCAGAGTGGCGGCATTCATATCAGGAGTGGAACATGGGGAAGCAAGACTTGCCGGCTGAGGTATCCGCCTCGGCCTACAACCTTCCGGACGCGCGGGGTCACTTCGGTCCGTACGGTGGTACTTTCGTTGCTGAAACCCTGATTGCCGCGCTCGACGAGCTGCGCGACACCTACTACGAGCTGAAGGACCAGCCGGCTTTCCGTGCCGAGTTCGAGTACGAGCTGAAGCATTACGTCGGTCGTCCCAGCCCGATATTCCATGCCCGCCGGCTGTCCGAACATGCGGGTGGTGCCCAGATCTACCTGAAGCGGGAAGACCTGAACCACACCGGCGCGCACAAGATCAATAACGTGATCGGCCAGGCCATGGTGGCCAAGCACATGGGCAAACCGCGCGTGATCGCGGAAACCGGTGCCGGCCAGCATGGCGTTGCCACTGCCACCATCGCCGCACGTCTGGGCATGGAGTGCGTGGTCTATATGGGCAGCGAGGACGTCAAGCGCCAGGCGGCCAACGTCTACCGCATGAAGCTGCTCGGTGCCACCGTGGTGCCGGTGGAGTGCGGCTCGAAGACGCTGAAGGACGCGCTCAACGAGGCGATGCGCGATTGGGTCACCAACGTCGCCAACACCTTCTACATCATCGGCACGGTCGCCGGCCCGCATCCCTATCCGATGATGGTGCGCGACTTCCAGTCGGTCATCGGCGAAGAGTGCAAGTGGCAGATGCCGGAAATGATCGGCCGCCAGCCGGATGCGGTGATTGCCTGCATCGGTGGCGGTTCCAACGCGATGGGCATTTTCTACCCCTACATTCCGTTCCCCGGTGTGCGTCTGATCGGCGTCGAGGCAGCGGGCCACGGTCTGGCCAGCGGCATGCATTCGGCGTCGCTGTGTGCTGGCCGTCCGGGCGTGCTGCACGGCAACCGCACCTATCTGCTGCAGGACGAGAACGGACAGATCATCGAGACGCATTCGATCTCCGCCGGCCTCGACTACCCGGGTGTCGGTCCCGAGCATGCGTGGCTCAAGGACAGCGGCCGCGCCGAATACGTGTCGATCGATGACGACGAGGCGCTGGACGCCTTCCACAAGACCTGCCGTCTCGAAGGCATCATCCCGGCGCTCGAATCCTCGCATGCGGTGGCGTACGCGATGAAGATGGCGGCCGGCATGTCGAAGGACAAGGTGCTGCTGGTCAATCTGTCCGGTCGAGGCGACAAGGACATGCACACCGTGGCCGAAAAATCCGGCATCAAGTTCTGACGCGTATTTCATCAACCTGTTGTGTGCCGGGCGGTCGTTGCCGCCCGGTCACGGTTTCCGAACATGTCCCGAATTGCTCAAACCCTCTCCGCACTCGAATCCGCCGGTCGCAAGGCGCTGATTCCGTTCGTCACCGCAGGTGATCCGGATCTTTCGGTCACCGTGCCGCTGATGCACACGCTGGTGGAGGCGGGGGCCGATGTCATCGAACTGGGGGTTCCCTTTTCCGACCCGATGGCGGACGGGCCGACCATTCAGCGATCGTCGGAGCGGGCGCTGCTGAAGAAGGTGTCGCTGCGCCAGGTGATTGCCGCGGTAGCCGAATTCCGCACGCGCAACACCACCACGCCGGTCGTGCTGATGGGGTACGCCAATCCGGTCGAGGCAATGGGCGTGGAGGTGTTTGCCGAAGCGGCTTCGGCGGCGGGTGCCGATGGCGTGCTGATCGTCGATTACCCGCCGGAAGAGTCGAAGGAATTCGCTCAGGTGGTCCGTGCGAAGGGTCTGGACGTCATCTTCCTGCTGGCGCCGACCTCGAGCGACCAGCGCATCCGCGCGGTCCGCGAGATTGGCAGCGGCTATATCTACTATGTGTCGCTCAAGGGCGTGACCGGTGCCGGTCACATCGACATCGCCGAGGTTTCGCGGCGCATTCCGGCAATCCGCGACATCGTCGGCCTGCCGGTCGGTGTCGGTTTCGGCGTGCGCGACGGTGCGTCGGCGCGTGCGCTGGCCGCCGTGGCGGACGCGGTAGTGATCGGCAGTCGCATCATCGAAGAGATGGAAAACAGCAAGCCGGATGAACTGCTGCCGCGCGTCAAGGCGCTGCTGGGCGGCATCCGTCAGGCAATGGACAGCGCGGAGGTGCTCGCATGAGCTGGCTTCAGAAACTGCTGCCGCCGAAGATCAACCGCAGCGAGGCGGCCGGCCGCAAGTCGGTGCCCGAGGGCCTGTGGTCGAAATGTCCGGCCTGCGAGGCGGTGCTCTACACCGCAGATCTGGCGGCCAATCTGAGCGTCTGTCCCAAGTGCAACCACCACTCCCGCATCCGCGCACGTGCGCGCATCGATGCCCTGCTCGATCGCGAAGGGCGCTTCGAGATCGGCAACGAGGTCATGCCGGTCGATCCGCTGAAGTTTCGCGACAGCAAGCGTTACGCCGACCGCCTGAATGCGGCGGCGGACGAAACCGGCGAAGGTGATGCGCTGGTCGTGATGCAGGGTGCCATCAGGACCGTTCCGGTCGTCGTGGCCTGCTTCGAATTCGAATTTCTCGGCGGATCCATGGGGTCCGTGGTCGGCGAGCGCTTCGTGCGTGGCGTGCGGCTCGCGGTGGAACAGCGGCTGCCGTTCATCTGCATCGCCGCCAGCGGCGGGGCACGCATGCAGGAAGGGCTGTTCTCGCTGATGCAGATGGCCAAGACCACGGCGTCGCTGACTCAGCTGGCGCAGCATCGGTTGCCGTTCATTTCGGTGCTGACCGATCCGACCATGGGCGGTGTTTCCGCGAGCTTCGCCTTCATGGGCGACGTCGTGATCGCCGAGCCGGGCGCGCTGATCGGTTTTGCCGGCCCGCGCGTGATCGAGCAGACGGTGCGCGAAAAGCTGCCGGAAGGCTTCCAGCGGGCTGAATTCCTGCTCGAAAAGGGGGCGGTGGACATGATCGTCGACCGTCGCGAAATGGCTGAACGCATCGCCGGCCTGCTGGCCGCGCTGCAGCGCATGCCGGCGCTGGCAGGCTGAGCCCGCCGTCCCGACAAGACAGATTGCTTTCCCGCCCGCCCCCGCTCATGCCTTCGACCCTGACCGAGTGGCTGCAACATCTCGAAGGCATTCACCCGAAGACAATACAGCTTGGCCTGGATCGCGTGCTCAGCGTCAAGAAGGCGCTGGGCATCGAGCAGCGCGTGCCGGTGTTCATCGTCGGTGGTACCAACGGCAAGGGTTCCACCTGCGCCATGCTGGAACGCATCCTGCGCTGCGCCGGCTATCGTGTCGGAACCTACACTTCGCCGCACCTGCTCGCCTATAACGAGCGGGTTCGCATCAACGGCGAGGCGGCCAGCGACGAGGCGTTGTGCCAGGGCTTCGCCGAAGTCGAACGCGCACGCGGCGACACCGCGCTGACCTATTTCGAATTCGGCACGCTGGGCGCCTGGCAGGTGTTCGAACGCGCCGAACTCGACGTGATCGTGCTCGAAGTCGGCCTCGGCGGACGGCTCGATGCGGTCAACGCCTTCGATGCCGATTGCGCGATCGTCACCAGCATCGACCTCGATCACATGGATTACCTCGGCGATACGCGCGAGGCCATTGGTCGTGAAAAAGCCGGCATTTTCCGCGCCGGGCGTCCGGCCATCGTCGGCGATCCGGTGCCGCCGGCCAGTCTGGTCGAGTACGCGCAGTCCATCGGTGCCGTGCTGAAGGTATCCGGCGTCGATTTCGGGTTCGGTGGCGATCGCCAGCAATGGGGTTACTGGCGGCGCGAACCGCATCGGCTGGTCAAACGTGGCGGACTCGGCTATCCGGCGCTGCGCGGCGCCAATCAGCTGCTCAATGCCTCGGCCGTGATCACCGCGCTCGATTCGATGTCCGACCGCGTGCCGGTATCGGTCGGCGACATCCGGCTCGGCCTGGCCACGGTCGAACTGCCGGGTCGTTTCCAGGTCATGCCCGGGCGCCCGGCCGTCATCTTCGACGTCGCGCACAATCCGCACGCTGCCTCGGTACTCAACGAGAACCTGTCCAACATGGGTTTCTTCCCGGAAACCTGGGCGGTGATGGGCATGCTGCGCGACAAGGACATCGCCGGCGTGCTGCAGCGGCTCAAGGGGCGCATCGATCACTGGATGCTGTGCGATCTCGGCGGTCCGCGCGGCGCTTCGGCCGATGACATCGCCGCGCTGATCGCAGCCAGCGGCATCCCCGGCACGGTCGCTACCTTCGCCAGCCCGCTCGACGCCTGGCGTGCGACGCGGGAGCGTGTCGGCACGGATGATAGAATCGTGGTGTTCGGTTCTTTCCTTACCGTCGCTGACGTGATGCGCGACTACGTGAAATCCCCCCTGCCCTCAAAGGGCTGATCCCACCCGCAGGACGTGCCCCGACGTGGCTTCTCCCGATCCCGATCTGCAGACTGATCTCCGCAAGCGTGCGCGCCGCCGCTTGCTCGGCGCCATTGCGCTGGCCCTGACGGCGGCCATCGTGCTGCCCATCGTCATGGACCACGAGCCGCGCCAACCGGCGCAGGACATTGCGGTACGCATCCCGTCGCGCGACAACGCACCGCCGCTGGCCTCGCCGGCGCGCATCGAAGTTCCGGATGCCGAAGATGCGATACCGCCGCCGCCGCCGGATTCCGAGCCGGTGCCTGCCGTGCCGCCTGTCGCGCCGCCGAAGCCGCCGGTCAGCGTCAAAGCCGAACCGGTCAAGCCGCCGCCGGTCAAAGCCGAAGTGTCGAAGCCCGAAACGCCGAAGCCCGAGGTGCCTAAGTCCGAGACACCGAAGGTGGAGCCGTCGAAGCCGGCCGCGGCGGACGCATCTCGCGCAGCGGCCTTGCTCGATGGCAAGACCGGGCCCATCGCACTTCAGCTTGGCGTGTTCAGCGACGCCGCCAATGTGGCGAAATTGCGTGCCCGGGCCAAGGAGTTGGGATTTGCCAGCTTTACCGAAGACGTCAAGCTCGCCGACGGTCAGACGCGCACACGCGTCAAGGTCGGGCCATTCGCCAGCCGCGCGGCTGCCGAGGCGGCGCAGCACAAGCTCGAAGCCGCTGGCATGCGCTCGATGCTCGCTCCCCGTACATGACCGTACTGGATTACATCCTGATCGCCATCGTGCTGCTGTCGACGGCGATAGGGCTGATGCGCGGACTGGTCAGCGAAGTCATCGCACTGGGTGCCTGGGTGCTGGCCTTTCTCGCTGCGCGCCAGTTCGGTGTCCAGGTGGCTGCTTTTCTGCCTGCCGGCCTGCACGATCCGGGCGTGCGGGTGCTGTGCGGCTTCGCGCTCACCTTCGTTGCGGTACTTGTCCTGTGCGGTCTGCTGCGCTGGCTGCTTCGTTCCCTGATCCAGGCCAGCGGCCTGGATTTCCCCGATCGTGTGCTCGGCGGCCTGTTCGGGCTGGCGCGTGCGGGACTTATACTGTTGCTCTTTGTCGTCGGCGCAGCCTTCACCCCGGCTCCGGAACAGGGCTGGTGGCGGGCAGCGGCGCTGACGCCGCCGCTCGAAACGGCTGCCATTGCGCTGAAACCGTGGCTGCCGGACGCAGTAGCGAAAAAGATTCGTTTTAAGGCCTGACCATCATGTGCGGAATACTCGGCGTCGTCGCCACTTCACCCGTCAACCAGCTGCTGTATGACGGCCTGCTCGTGCTGCAGCATCGCGGCCAGGATGCAGCGGGCATCGCCACGGCGCAGGGCCAGAAATTCCACATGCACAAGGGCTCCGGCCTGGTGCGCGACGTGTTCCGCACACGCAACATGCGCACCCTGCTCGGTGACTGGGGCATCGCGCACGTGCGCTATCCCACCGCCGGTTCGGCCTACAACGCGGCCGAAGCCCAGCCCTTCTACGTCAATTCGCCGTTCGGCATCGTGCTGGCGCACAACGGCAACCTGACCAATTCGGAAGAGCTGAAGGAGGACATGTTTCGCACCGACCTGCGGCACATCAACACCACCTCCGATTCCGAAGTGCTGCTCAACGTGCTGGCGCACGAAATGATGCAGGCGCTGCGCGAGCGCCCGACCTTCGATCACCAGACGGTATTCCGCGCGGTGGCCGGCGTGCATCGGCGCTGCCGCGGTGCCTATGCCGTGGTGGCCATGATTGCCGGCTTTGGTCTGCTCGCTTTCCGTGACCCGTACGGCATCCGTCCGCTGGTCATCGGTACGCACGAGACAGAACAGGGCACGGAGTGGCTCGTGGCCTCCGAGAGCGTCGCGCTCGACACGCTGGGCTTCAAGCTGCTGCGCGACATCGCGCCGGGCGAGGCGGTGCTGATTTCACCGGAAGGCACGATGCAGTCGCTGCAGTGTGCGGCGCACCCGACCCAGGCACCCTGTCTGTTCGAATACGTCTATCTGGCACGTCCGGATTCGCTGATGGACGGCGTGTCGGTGTATGAGTCGCGCGTCAAGATGGGCGAATTCCTGGCGCAGAAGATCCAGGCCGACCATGCCGAGCTGCAGATCGACGCGGTGATCCCGATTCCCGATTCGAGCCGCCCGTCGGCGATGGAACTGGCACGCGTGCTTGACGTGCCGTACCGCGAAGGCTTCGTCAAGAACCGCTACATCGGCCGCACCTTCATCATGCCCGGCCAGGCCGTGCGTCGTAAGTCGGTACGCCAGAAGCTGAATGCGATCACGCAGGAGTTCAAGGGCAAGAACGTGCTGCTGGTCGATGACTCCATCGTGCGCGGCACCACCAGTCAGGAAATCGTCGCGATGGCGCGCGAAGCCGGCGCCCGCAAGGTGTACTTCGCGTCGGCCGCACCCCCGGTGCGCTACGCCAATGTGTACGGCATCGACATGCCGACCCGCGACGAACTGATCGCGTCGAACCGGTCGGACGAGGAAATCCGCGCCGCCATCGGCGCCGATGAGCTGATCTACCAGACGCTGGACATGCTCAAGGCGTCGATTACCGCCTGCAATCCCTCGATCGAGCAGTTCGAAACGTCATGTTTCGACGGCAACTACGTTACCGGCGACGTCACCGCTGCCTATCTCGACGGCGTCGAGAACCAGCGCAAGGGCGCGCCCAGACAATCCGAGGACGAGAGCGGCCAGCTCGACCTGAATCTGGTGACGTCCGAGGAAAACGCCTGAGCCGCTGCCCGAAGCGGCGCTTGACGCGGGCGCGTGCCGGACGCTAGTGTTCCGGTTCGCGCCGATTTGAATCCAGCTTGCGGGCGCGCGGTGCCGTGGTTTCGACGACGGCACCTGACAAATACGGCTAAAGCGGCGAAACGAACGCATCCCGGAACCCGTTTTGCCTCCCAGGCAGAACGGGTTTTTCTTTTGGACGTCCGTTTCCGCGCTTTTTTACGACTTACCGTTGCCGGCCCGGCAGGCCGGCTGGAGCAAGACATGAGCAGTCCTGACCGCGAGCCGTTCGACCTGACGGCCTACGATCCTGAAACGCTGGCCGTGCGTGCCGGCATAGAGCGCAGCCAGTTCGGCGAACACGGCGAAGCCATGTTCCTGACCTCGAGCTTCGTGTTCAACAGCGCCGCCGAGGCGGCGGCACGGTTCTCCGGCGCGCAGCCGGGCAACGTCTATGCGCGCTTCACCAATCCGACCGTCACCATGATGCAGGACCGGCTGGCGGCGCTCGAAGGCGCCGAAGCCTGCGTCGCCACCAGTTCCGGCATGTCGGCCATTCTGTCGATGGTGATGGCGCTGCTCAAGAGCGGTGACCACATCATCGCCTCGCGCAGCATCTTCGGGTCGACCCAGCAGCTGTTCAACAACGTTTTCGCGAAGTTCGGCGTCGAGACCACGCTGGTCGACGCGACCGACATTGCCGCCTATCGCGATGCCGTGCGGCTCAACACCAAGCTGTTCTTCATCGAGACACCGTCGAACCCGCTGACCGAGGTGATCGACATCCAGGCGGTGGCGGATACCGCGCACGAGGCGGGCGCGCTGCTGGCGGTCGACAACTGCTTCTGCACGCCGGCGCTGCAGAAGCCGCTGGAGCTGGGTGCCGACATCATCATCCATTCGGCGACCAAGTATCTCGATGGCCAGGGACGGGTGCTGGGCGGTGCGGTGTGCGGGCGCAAGGCGGAGATGGAGGAGGTGTGGAAGTTCCTGCGCACCGCAGGGCCGACGCTGTCCGCCTTCAACGCCTGGGTGATTCTGAAGGGGCTGGAAACGCTGTCCATCCGCATGGAGGCGCAGTCAGCCAAGGCGCTGGAACTGGCACGCTGGCTCGAGGTGCAGCCGTGGGTGGAGCGCGTGTTCTATCCGGGGCTGGAATCCCATCCGCAGCACAAGGTCGCGATGCGCCAGCAGAAGACCGGCGGTGCAGTCGTCGCCTTCGAAGTGAAGGGCGGACGCGACGAGGCGTGGAAGCTGATCGATTCGACCCGCATGCTGTCGATCACCGCCAACCTCGGCGACACCAAGACCACGATCACGCATCCGGCGACCACGACGCACGGCCGCATTTCGCAGGAAGCGCGCGATGCGTCGGGCATCCGTGACAACCTGATCCGCCTGGCCATCGGCCTCGAATCGGTGGCCGACATGCAGCGCGACCTGTCGCGCTGGCTCACGGCCTGAACGAGGCGTCCGATGCCGCGACATATCGCGCTGGTGCCGGCTGCCGGCAGTGGCAGCCGCTTCGGTGCCAACCTGCCGAAGCAGTATCTGCCGCTGGCCGGCCGGCCGCTGATCCGCCACGCGCTGGAAACGCTGTGCGCGCATCCGCGAATCGACCGGGTGGTCGTCGCGCTGGCGCCGGACGATGTTTACTGGTCCGGGTACGACTGGACGGACCTCAGACCGAAACTGATGCCGGTGCATTGCGGCGGCGTCAGCCGCGCAGCGTCGGTACGCAATGGATTGTTCGAGATCGCAGGCTGGGCGCGCCCGGACGACTGGGTGCTGGTGCATGACGCAGCGCGACCCTGCCTGTCGTCCGGCATGCTCGATACGCTGTTCGTCGCGCTGTCCGGTGATCCCGTCGGCGGCCTGCTGGCGATGAGGGTTGCCGACACGCTCAAGCGTGCCGATGCGGCCGACCGGGTCGAGGCCACGGTGTCGCGCGACGCGATGTGGCAGGCGCAGACGCCGCAGATGTTCCGTCTGGCCACGCTGCAGGACGCGCTGGCACGCTGCTCCGACGTCACCGACGAGGCATCCGCCATCGAGGCGGCCGGCCTTAAGCCGCTGCTGGTGCCGGCCGGGGCGGCCAATCTTAAAGTGACCTGGCCGGAAGACATGAAACTGGCCGAACTGATCCTGCGTACCCGGGAGCAAGAACGATGAGCTCACTGTCCGATGCCGCTTCCATGCTGCCCTTCCGCGTCGGACAGGGCTTCGATGTGCACCGGCTGGTCGATGGTCGCAAGTGCGTCATCGGCGGTGTCGACATCCCGCATGAAAAAGGCCTGCTCGGCCACTCCGACGCCGATGTGCTGCTGCACGCCATCACCGATGCGCTGCTCGGCGCCGCCGGCATGGGGGACATCGGCCGTTTGTTTCCCGACACCGACGCCGCCTACGCCGGGGCCGACAGCCGTGTGCTGCTGCGCGAGGCGGTACGCCGGATACACGATGCCGGCTGGTGCATCGGCAACATCGATGCCACGGTGATCTGCGAGCGGCCGAAGATCACGCCGCACGCTCAGCAGATGGTGGCCAATATCGCCGCCGATTGCGGTGTGTCGCCGTCGGCGGTCAACGTCAAGGGCAAGACCACCGAAAAGCTGGGCTACACCGGTCGCGGTGAGGGGATCGCCGCGCAGGCAGTGGCGGTGTTGCTGCGGGCGGTGCCCGGCGCCGTCAGCTGACCGGCGAGCCGGGCGCTGTCATGCCGTATGCGCGCTCGACCCTGGCGACCCGCAATGCGTACTGCGCGTACCAGCGTTCGCGCCCGAGGTCGCGGGCGACCATGTGTTCGCCGTGCTCGCGCCAGCGTTTGATCGCATCTTCCGATTCCCAGTAGGACAGCAGGATACCGAAGCCGTCCGCGTCGCGGACGCGTTCGACGCCGAGAAAGCCCGGCTGGCCGGTCGCCAGCGCCTGCATGTGCGCCGCCATCGCTGCGTAGCCATCGTCGGCCGGATGGCGTCTGGCAGTGAAGATGACCACGTAGTACGGTGGTTCGGGCGTATTGGCGAAGCGTGAGTCGTTCATGCCGGGCTCCGTGCGGAATCGAATACTGCGCAACTCGCCTTGATCAGGGCGATTGTCCGTTCGCCGACCTTGAATTCACCGGAGGCGACGCACAGCCGGCGGCCGATGTGGTGCGCGAGGATGCGGCCGCGCAGCCAGTCGCCGGCAGTGCTGCGGCCGACGTAGTCGACCGCCAGGCTGCTGGTAACCAGTCCGGTCGCCGCCGGCAGCTGACGTGCGAGAAAGTGCACCAGGAAGATGTCCGCCAGCGTGGCGATGACGCCGCCGTGCGTGATGCCCAGCCCGTTGCAGTCGTCGTCCGTGATGCGGACCATCATGCGGTCGCCTAGGTCGTCGCGGCCGGTAAGCAGCGTGCGCCCGCCGAAGAACGGACCGCGCAGCGTCACCGGCTTGAGGCCCGGCAGCACGTCGAATTCGTCAGGTTTGATCGCAGGCAGCATCGAGCGCGTCCTCCAGCCTGTCGTTGCCCCAGAACAGCGCATCGCCGACCAGAAAGCTGGGCGCACCGAACAGACCGCGCTGCTCGCCGAGCGCGGTCCGGTCGCGCAATGCCTGCTTGATTTCGGGTGTCTGTGCCCGTGCGATCGCCGTGTCGGCCGGCAGGCCGAGATCGTGCAGTACGCCTTGCATGGCGTCGACGCTATCGATTTCGGTGTCGTGCACGAAATTCAACGCAAACACCTTGGCGCAGAACTGCCCGATCCACGATTCGTCGCAGAAAGCGGTCGCGATGCGCGCCGGCAGCAGGCTGCTGCGCGGAAACGCCGAAGGGTGGGTCCAGGGCAGTCCGTACTTCGCGCTCTGGCGCGCGAGGTCGGTCCACATGTAGGCCAGCTTCGCCGGCTGCTGCTGGAAGGGCGAGCCCGACCAGCCGGCATTGCGGAAGATGGGGCCGAGCAGCATGGCGCGCCAGATCACCCGAACGCCGCGCTCGCGTGCCAGCGCGTCGATGCGCTGGGCGCTCAGATGGCTGTAGGGGCTGCCGAAGTCGAACCAGAATTCGATGTGCGGGGTGTTCATGTCCTGTCCCTTATTCGAAAAGTACGAGGCAGCGGGTTTCGATGCTGGCGCGTGGCGGTGCGTCGGCCGGCGCGGCCGGATCAAGAAAGGCCGCGTGCGGGGTGAAGCGCGACACGCCGCTGATCTGCGAATCGTACTGCTTGAATACCAGCACTTCGCGCATCGCCATATGCGGGAAATGGTGCCAGCGATGATGCGCGGCATGCTTCAGCACATAGATTTCGCCGCGCCGGTCCGGGTAACGGATTTCGGCCGCCACCAGGTCGGCCGCCATCACCGTGCGCGCGTCGCACAGCGCGAGTGGCGCATCGAGCACCGGCTCCATCAGCGGCCGCCATACATTCACCACCGCGTAGCGTCGGACCTGCGTCTGCAGGTCGCCGATCATCATTTCGAGCCGGCGCTGTCCGCTCGCCTCGGAGTAGTCGTTATGCACGCGACCGACGGCAGACGGTTGGGCCGACTGGCGGCCGAAGGTCAGCCGCCGCTCGTCGTGGCGCCGACGCCGGATCTGGTGGTCGAAGCAGATGGCGCGCGTCGCGCCGCTGACGTCGCAGGCGATCGCCTCGATCTCCGGGTAATAGCGCGTGCGCACGAGTTCGTCATCATCGAACCGGTTGACGCCGGACGGTGCGTCGCGCAGTTCGAAGCCGTGCCGGTCCAGCGAGCAGGCCTCCGGCAAGCGGCGTGCGTCCGCGATGTCGACCTGATGCGTCAGATAGGTGCAGTTTTCCCATGGTTGTCCGTCCGGCGGCGGATACATGTAATTGACCGGGGCGGCCGGGCTGTCGTGCAGGTAGTCGAGCCCGCCGGTGGTGTGTGCCGGCGGGCGGTGCCGGCCTTCGATGCTTGCGTTCATGGTTTTCTCCCGAGAGCAGCCGACTGTTGCGGCAATGTCCACATGCATGCCAATCGCACCGGTCATGACGCCGCCAGAAGCAGGCGGACGATCCAGACCGCCTGAATCCCGATCTGCAGCATCAGGCAGCCGAAGCGCACGGTGACCGCACGTCCCTTGCCAGACACCAGGTGCGACGTGCTCTGACCGATGCGCGCCGCCAGGACCCACATGGCGGCCGGATCGGTGATCTGCGCGTGGCCGGTGATCATGGCGGTCAGCACGAGCACGCCGAATACCGGCAGGTTTTCGCAGCAGTTCGCGTGTGCCCGACACAGGCGGCCGGAAAAGGGCGATACGTCATCGCCTGACGGCGCGAAAGCATGTACGGGGCGACGTCGCATCAGCACCAGCCAGCAGCGCATCAGCGCAATGGCCGTCAGCAGCGTCAGGGTCCAGCCGGCGTAGAGCAGCAGCGCAAGGACGGAACAGGGCATCGATCCGGACTCCTTTGAGAGCGCACCCGAGGCACTGGGCGAGCGGTTGATCGAGCGCACATGCTGGGGCTTCGACGGGGCGGAATCGAGTGTCCATATCGACATTTATCAGGCTAATATGGACACCATGAAAACCGCCGTGCTTGTCCTACCCGGTGTACTGGATCTCAGTCTGGGCATCTCGCTGAACGTGATGACCACCGCCAATCGCCTGCGGAAGGTGGCCGGGCTAGAGCCCCTATTCGAGTTCTCGCTGGTCGGAACCGGCAGGCGGCGCGAACTCAGCGGTGCGGGCATGGAGGTCGGGCTGCTCGGCAAGTTGTCGGATCAGTCTCAACCTGATCTGCTTGTGCTGCCCGGCGCCAACCGCGTGAACCGGGCCGAACTCGGTCCCTGGCTCGACTCGAGCGAAGTGGGCCGGGCCGGGGCCTGGGTGCGTGAGGTGGTGGCAGGCGGGGCGCATCTAGCGGCGTCGTGCGTGAGTACCTTCGCGCTCGCGCAGGCCGGTGTGCTCGACGGACGTACGGCCACCACCAGCTGGTGGCTGGCGCCGTTCTTCCGGGAGCGTTTTCCGCGTGTCGATCTGGACATGGACCGGATGGTGGTCAGCGACGGACCGGTCAGCACGGCCGGCGCTGCACTGGCACATGCGGACCTGATGCTGGCGTTGGTGGCGCGCTGGGGTTCGGACGAACTGGCGCGCAACTGTGCGCGTTACCTGATGCTGGATCACCGCGTCACGCAGAGCCGCTACGCCATCCCGACGCATGTCGCTCGCCAGTCACCGCTGCTGCAGAGGGCCGACCGCTGGATACAGGCGAATATCGCCGAGCCGGTGACGCTGTCGATGCTCGCCGATGCGCTGCACATGACGCCGCGTACACTGGCACGCCATTTTTCCGCTGCAGTCGGGATGTCGCCCATCCAGTACGTGCAGCGTCTGCGGGTGGAGTATGCGACGCTGCTGCTCGAAACAGGCAGCGAACCGCTTGACGCGGTGGCAGCGCGTGTCGGTTACGCCGATGCCTCGATGCTGCGCAGACTGCTGCTGCGCGAGCGTGGCGTGACGCCGGGCATGATGAGGCCACGCCGCACAAGAGCACGCACGGCCTGACGGTCACAAAGAGGGTGAGGTGCTCGGCGATGCTGTTCGAGCAGAGGTTCGGCGGCGCAGCGGAGTCGGGCTCTCACGCTGTTCGCGCAAGCATCCCTGGCAACCGGAGATGAGTCAGTGTGTGTTTTCCAGCAAGGGGCGCAGCCACCTGGCGACGCCACGCCGCTTCAACTCGTCGCGTTGTTCCGGCGTCAGCCGGATCGTGACGGGGACGGTCGGAGTGACCGGTTTGCGGCCGGCACCCATACGGGTGCCGCCATGAGACAGTTTGGTCATCCCGCCCGGTCGAAGGTCGGGGACTTTTCCGGAACTTCGTGAGTCAGATCACCCTGGCCGATCGGGTAGTAATCGGTCCTTCTTGCGACCCGGTTGTCGATGACACCAAACGTCTTGTTGCTGTGCTGGTTGTACATCGTCGTGGTCTGGGCAGCCTTGCCGCTGCTGAAAAGAGCTTTTGCCTGATCTATCGTGAGCATTGTCATAACCAACCTCCATTGAGATTACGTCCACTAGCGCTTTGAGATGATCGTGCTACTTGCTGCGACCAGCCTGCCTGACACGTGCTGCCGGACCGGCTGATTCGGGTCTTTACATCAACCAGCGCGAGGCTGGCATCCGACCCTGTCCACCTGAATAGTGGGTGATGCGATTTTGAGTAGTTATGTTGTTTCCTGAGTCCCGATCGTCCCGTCTCCTTTGATCCAAGGGGCTGCAATGTGCTACCCACGAGGTTCAACGTAATACATCAATCAAGGTGTTTCAAGGATCCGGAACGAAATTTTTCGAGAGTCGAAAAATGTGCGGCGATCAATATGTGGTGCGGCGCAAAACGTTGGCGAGTAACGGGATTGGCGGAAAAATAATTACGGCATGAAGCCGTGGTCAAGGCACATGAAGAAATTTTTTAAAAGCTTTTACGGATTGGATTTCAGGGGCTTTGCATGGGTGTGCATGTCGCTATCCATGCCACGCTGTTAATATTTATTAATCATTTTTCATTGTGATGCGATGCAATATTGTTTGTGACTGGTTTTGTGTCGAAATAGTAACTATTCTTGTTTAACCGTACAAAAAATAGGGCTTTTCAAAGGCTGGAAAACCCTATTTGAATAGTGGTTTTTGCGGTTTGGCGTCACCGCACGCATCCGGAAAAAAGGTGTGAGGGGAATTGTGGTTCGGCATCATGCGAGGTCGCGCGATGCATCCGGAACCGGTCAGCTTCCTGCCAGTGCCTGCCCCAGCTGCTGTACCGCCATCGCGTAGAAGCTCGATTTGTTGTAGCGGGTGATGACGTAGAAATTCTTGAAGCCGAGCCAGTACTCGGTCGATGCGCCCGGGGTGACGAGATCGACCAGTGCGGCCGGCTTGGGCGTCAGTTCGCGGCCGATGGAGCGAACGCCGCCGGCTTTCAGCTGCTCGCCGGTGAGAACCGGTTCGATGCCCGACTCGATCAGCCGCGCCACGGTGCCGGTATCCACCAGCACGCGCTGCACTATCGGTTCGCCCGGCTCCCAGCCGTGCTGGTGCAGATAGGCGGCGACGCTGCCTATGGCATCGACCGGGCTGCTGATCAGGTCGGTCCGGCCGTCGCCGTCAAAATCGACCGCGTAACGGCGCCAGCTGCTGGGCAGGAACTGCGGGTAGCCGAGTGCGCCGGCGTAGGAACCGCGGTACTCCGCTACATCGCGGCCCTGTTCGCGTGCGAGCAGGAACAGCTCGCCCAGTTCGCGTCGGAACAGTTCGGCGCGCGGCGGGTAATCGAACGCCAGCGTCGCCAGCGCACTGCGCAGTTCGAAGTCGCCGGTATGGCGACCGTAGATCGTTTCAACTCCGATGATGGCAGCGACGATGGCGGGCGGCACGCCATAGAACTGTTCGGCGCGCTGGAAGGTTGCGGCGTGCTCGTTCAGGAAGGCGCGGCCTTCGCGGATGCGCAGCGGTTCGACGAAACGGCTGCGATAGCGTGCCCACGAACGTACGGTCGGGCTGGACGGCGGGCGGATCAATTGGATTACCCGCGGCACGGCCTGCACCGGCGCGAACTGTCCGAGCAGCCACGTTTCATCGAAGCCCTGTTCCGCCGCCAGTTCGCTGCAGAAGGCCCTGACATCCTCCCGGTCGGCGAACGAGCCGCTGACTCCGTCCGGCTGCGCCTGCAGTCGCGGTGACAGCAGCATTGCGCTGCAACCCAGCAGGAAATTGCGGCGGGATGCCTTGTGTACGAGTGCGGCGTGGTGCGGGAAGGAGCGTGAGGTCATGAGGTGGGTGGCGTTCGTTTGCGGCGCAGCGCGCGGGCGCTGGCCCTGAGCTCCCGGACCGCCGGCGCGTGTGGTGCGTTGCCGTAGCGGGCATCTGCGTAAAGTCTACACGCGTGCGAGACTTCATTCGCAAGATCGGGGCGCACGCTGGCTATACGCGTCGCGTAGTCCATCGGACCTTCCCACGGTTCCCGGCCCAGACCCGAGCTGCGCAAGGTCCGGTCGATGCGCAGCCAGGCCTGTGCCAGCGAGTCGTCCGGAGTGGTTCGCCGCAGTGTCCAGGCTGTCAGCACCAGCGCGAGCAGCGCGCACAGCGACGCCATCCAGATCGTCATCGAGCGCCAGTCCGGGGCCGGCATGCCGAGCCGGCTCAGCAGTTCGAGCTGTTTCTGCTGGTCATACGACAGCACCCACTGGTTCCAGGCGTTGTTGGTCGCTTCCCAGCGATGGCGCAGCGAGCGCAGCCAGCCTGCGTCGACACGCGCGACGAAGGGTACCGGCTCGCCGGCTGCCATGTCCGCCAGCCCGCGTTCGACGCGCGACGGCAGGATGGCGGCCGTCGGGTCCACCCGGCGCCAGCCTTCGCCGCGCAGCCAGACCTCGGCCCAGGCGTGGGCGTCGGACTGGCGCACCACCAGGTAGTCATCGACGCTGTTGCGTTCGCCGCCCTGATAGCCGGTGACCACGCGCGCCGGCACGCCGGCGGCTCGCATCAGGAAAACGAAGGCGCCGGCGTAGTGCTCGCAGAAACCGCGGCGCGTGTCGAACAGGAACTCGTCCATGCCATCAGTGCCGAGCAGCGGCGGTTTCAGCGTATAGACGAAGGGTTCGCGCCGGAACAGTGCCAGCGCGGCGTCGACCGTGGCGTCCGGTGTGCCTGCCTGCGTGCGCAGCCGGTGCGCCAGCTCGCGCGCCCGCGGGTTGCCCGTGGCGGGCAGCTGCAGAGCCGCCTGGAGAGAGTCACTTCGTTCCGCATCGCCCGGCCGTGTCGACAGGATGGATTCGAAGCGGTCGCGCCGCCGGCTGCGCACGACTTCGCCGGACAGCACTTGCCCGTCATCCGACAGGCGGGTACCAGCGGGCAGCGCCGACACGGTTTCCAGTGCGAACAGCCAGTTCCTGCTGTTGGGTTCCAGGGTCACCTCATAGGCGACCGCAGCGCCTGGTAGCGGAGGCGGCCGGTCGCTGACACGCCGTGCGGCATCACCCTGGCGCCAGGTGCGGCCATTGAAACGGCTCAGTACCGGACCTCGCCAGTAGAGCTCGCGCGCGGCCGGTGCGTTGCCGTCGAAGCGGACGCGGAAGGCGATCTCGCCGGACAGGCTGAGTTGCGAGATCGAGCCGGGCGCCATGTTGTCGGACAGTCCGCTCGTGCTGCCGTAGGCATCCAGCGGCAGGCCCCACAGCGGACCGGGCACGCGCGGGAACAGCACGAACAGCACCAGCATGAAGGGCAGCGCCTGCGCCAGCATCCATGCCGACTGGTGCAGCAGGACACGGACCGGTGCTGGCGGTCCGGTGAGCGCGATCAACGCAGCGGTGATGACGGTCATCGACAGCGCCAGCAGGGCGGCCATGGCCGGTGTCTGCGAATACATGAAGGCGGCCAGCAGCATGAAGTAGCCGAGCAGCACGACGGCGTGTCCGTCGCGTCCGCTGCGCAGCTCGTGCAGCTTGAGCACCAGCAGCAGGGCGAGCAGGGCAACGCCCGGTTCGCGTCCGAACAGGTGCCCGAAGGTCAGCGTCACGCCGGCACAGCAGGCGACGACGACCAGCAGCTTCACTGGTCCGCTGACGCCGGGCCAGCGCAGCTGCAACTGCGCCACTCTCCAGGTAAACAGCAGGATGGCGACCGCGTCGAGCCAGCCGGGCAGGTGGGATGCATGCGGCAGCAGAGCACAGGCGGCGACCGCCGTCAGCCAGGCGATGCGCCGGGCGTCGAGCGGCGGGCCGTCTTCCGTGTGTCCGGTGGTCCGGTTGCGCCACCACTTCATGCCGGCAGACCGTGCAGCGCGAGCGCGCGCAGCGCCCGTGCCCGGTGGGACGGTCCGCGCGACGGTGCGATGCGCTCTTCCGGCAACGCCAGTCCGTAGCTCAGTCCGGCGGCGTCGGCGTCCAGTACCCACCCGGTCAGACGCGACAGCTTGCGCTCCAGCGTCAGCGTGTCGGGCAGCCGTGCCAGATCCAGCCACAGTTCGCCGCCGTCGCTGCCTTCGAACTGCTTGGTGAGCAGCGGTGCCCCGGGGGTACGTGCCCAGGCCTTCCATGCGACGTGACGTGAGGAATCGGCCGGGCGGTGAGCGCGCAGGCCGGCAAATTCATCGCTGCCTTCGCCGCTGGCGTGCCGGATGCCGTCTCCGGCACCGGCCAGCGGCAGAGGGGGCCGTCCGGCTTCGGGCCGGGCATGGACGAGGCATCGCCGGTGCGGCAGGGCGTAGGACCAGGCGCGGATCAGACCGAGCGGGTAGCGGGTGGTCAGCGTGACGCGGCCGGGCGCCATCCAGCCGCGCCGGCTGGTCGGCAGCCTGAGCGTGACGGTACGGCTCTGCCCGGCATCAAGGTCGACCTGCACCGCCTCGCCATCGCGCAAGGCCAGTCGCAGTGCCCGTCGTGCGCGGGTGGATGCGTTGTCCAGCCGGATCGGAAAGACGGCCGGCTGGCCGGCGAATACCGGTTCCGGCGGCATTTCGTCCAGACGCAGACCGAGCAGGTTGCGAAAGGTGTGCAGAAGTGCCACCTGGCCCAAACCGGCGAGCATGAATACCAGCGCAAAACCCAGGCTCAGCGTGTAGTTGATCGCGGTCAGCAGCATGGCCAGCAGCGCGCAGCCCCAGGCGATGCCGGCGCCGGTCGGCAGCACGAAGATGCGCCGCCGGTCCAGCGTCACCGGCATCGCCGGCGAGCCGCCCAGCGTGGACAGCCAGCGGCGCAACGCTTCGCGCATCACACGGGCAGGGCGACCGCCTGCAGCAGCAGGCGAGCCGCCTCGTCCTGGGAGTCCGCGGGGTCGAAACGGGGCAGCCGGTGCAAGGCGACGGCGGGCAGTACCGCCTGTACGTCCTCGGGCAGTACGTGGCTGCGTGCCTGCAGCAACGCGCGCGCACGCGCAGCAGCCAGCAGTGCCAGCCCGGCACGGGGACTCAGGCCCAGCCGGTAGGTGCCGCCGGCCCGGGTGTGGGCGATCAGCGCCTGTACGTAGTCGATCAGTGTCTCGCTGACATGCACGCTTTCGGCCTGTGCGCGCCAGCCGGTCAGCGCGGCTGCATCGGCCAGCGGTACCAGACCTGCCAGCCGGTCGCGTCCGTGATGGCCGGTCAGCAGCGCGCGTTCGGCCGCCGGGTCGGGATAGCCCATCGTGATGCGCATCATGAAGCGGTCCAGCTGGGATTCGGGCAGCGGATAGGTGCCGATCTGGCTGGCCGGATTCTGGGTCGCGATCACGAAGAAGGGTTCCGGCAGCGGTCGTGTCTCGCCCTCGATGCTGACCTGGTGCTCTTCCATCGCCTCAAGCAGCGCGCTTTGCGTGCGCGGCGTGGCGCGGTTGACCTCGTCGGCCAGCAGCACCTGTGTGAATACCGGCCCCGGGTGGAAGCGGAAGGCGCCTGTTTCGCGCTCGAACACCGACACGCCGAGAATGTCGGCCGGCAGCAGGTCGCTGGTGAACTGCACGCGCCGGAAGTCCAGTCCGAGCAATCGAGCCAGCACGTGAGCCAGCGTGGTCTTGCCGGTGCCCGGAACGTCCTCGATCAGCAGGTGACCGCCGGCGATCAGACAGGTCAGCGCGAGTTCGATCCGGCTGCGCTTGCCGAGAATGAGCGTGGATGCGGCGTCGACGATGGTGCTGGGAGCGGGCATGGCTTGAGCTGGATCGAGGTCTGAACGGATAATGGGCCGACAATAGTGCGACACGGTGCGAGTGCGGCCGCGTGCATCGATAAAGCAGGCCGAATAACGCAGGTCTATCGAGGAGGCGCGGTGACCACCGCATACATTACACATCGCGAGTGCGCGCTGCATGACATGGGCCCGCAACACCCGGAATGTCCGGAACGGCTGGCTGCCATACAGGACCGCCTGATCGCCAGCGGACTGGACATCTGTCTGTCGCACCACGACGCGCCGCTGGCCGACATCGACATGCTGGCGCGCGCGCATTCGGCCGAATACCTGCGGCAGGTGTTCGACGCGGCGCCCGCCTCCGGCATCGTGCATCTCGATCCCGATACCGCGATGTGCCGCGATTCGCTGCGCGCTGCCCGGCGTGCCGCAGGCGCCGGTGTTTACGCGACCGATCTGGTGATGTCGGGCGCCGCGATCAATGCCTTCTGCGCCGTCCGCCCGCCCGGTCATCACGCCGAATACGGTCGCGCGATGGGTTTCTGCTTCTTCAACAACATCGTGGTTGCGGCGCGACACGCGCTCGAAGTGCATGGACTGGAACGCGTGGCCATCGTCGATTTCGACGTGCATCACGGCAACGGCACCGAAAACATCGTGGCCGGCGACCCGCGCATGCTGATGGTCGGCATCTTCCAGCATCCGTTCTATCCGTATTCCGGGGCGCCGCCGCTGGCCGAGAACATGTGCAACGTGCCGCTGCCCGCCTGCACCCGCGGAGAAGGATTCCGCGAGGCGGTCAGCACGCGCTGGCTACCGCGGCTGGAGGAATTTTCGCCGCAGATGCTGTTCATTTCCGCTGGTTTCGACGCACATATCGAGGACGACATGGCCTCGCTCGGTCTGGTCGAGGCGGATTACGCCTGGGTCACCACGCAACTGGTCGAATTCGCGCGCCGGCACTGCAAGGGCCGCATCGTTTCCATGCTGGAAGGCGGCTATGCGCTTTCTGCACTGGGCCGCAGTGTGGCCGAGCACATCCGGGCACTGGCCGAACTGGGCTGATGGCGGTTCCGACCACGGGGCGGCGGCAGGTCCTGGCCACCCGCCCGGACGCGGCTGTTACAGACGGACGCACAGAGCATGTTGGGCTTGCCCCCGCGCTCCGGTAGAATGCCGCGTTTCCTGCCGAAGCACGTTTCTTACATGATTACCGGATCGCTCGTCGCCATCGTCACGCCCATGCTCGATGATGGCAGTCTCGACTACGCGCGCCTGCGCGGCCTGCTCGACTTCCATATTGCAGAAGGCACGGACGGCATCGTGATCGTCGGCACCAGCGGCGAGTCGCCGACCGTCGATTTCGACGAACACTGCGAACTGATCCGCATGACGGTCGAGCACTGCGCCGGCCGCATCCCGGTCATCGCCGGCACCGGCGCCAATTCGACGCGCGAGGCGATCGAGCTGGCGCGGCATGCGAAGTCGGTGGGCGTCGATGCCTGCCTGTCGGTCGTGCCGTACTACAACAAGCCGACGCAGGAAGGCCTGTACCGCCATTTCCGCGCGCAGGCCGAAGCGGTCGATGTGCCCTTCATCCTGTACAACGTGCCGGGCCGCACGGTCGCCGATCTGTCCAACGAGACCACGCTGCGGCTGGCGGAGATCCCGAACATCGTTGGCATCAAGGACGCGACCGGCAATCTGGATCGCGCCGGCGAGCTGATCAACCGCGCGCCGAAGGACTTCGCGCTGTACAGCGGCGACGACGCCTCGACCTGCGCCTTCATCCTGATGGGCGGTCATGGCGCCATTTCGGTGACGGCGAACGTCGCCCCGCGACTGATGCATGAAATGAATACCCTGGCACTCGCTGCCGATGCGGTCGGCGCACGCGCGATCAACGCGAAGCTGATCGGCCTGCACCGCCAACTTTTCTGCGAGGCCAATCCGATCCCGGTGAAATGGGCGGTACATCAAATGGGGCTGATCGGCCCCGCGCTCCGCCTTCCGCTGACCGAGCTGGCGCCGCAATTCCACGAGCAAGTCCGTGCCGCGATGAAGCAGGCCGGCGTCCTGAACTGAGGCTTTACCGATGATCCTTATGAAGTCCACCGTTGCGCGCAGCGCCCTGCTCGTCGTGCTGGCAACCTTGTTTGCCTCCTGTTCCACGGTCAGGGAATGGGTAGAACCGGACAAGGTTGACTACAGGACCGAGGGGGCAAAGAAGGCACCACGCCTTGATCTGCCGCCCGACCTGTCCATGCCGACCACGGGCGACCGCTTCGCGGTACCGGATACCGGCGCCAAGGGTGCGGCCACGCTGTCCGCCTACAACGCGGATCGCGTCAATGCCGCCGGTCAGGCGATACAGCCGAATGCCGCGGTACTGCCAACGGTGGCCAAGATGCATATCGAACGGTCCGGCAGCCAGCGCTGGCTGGTGGTGACCGGTGCGCCCGAGCAGCTTTGGCCGCAGGTCAAGGAGTTCTGGCAGGAGACCGGTTTCCTGATCAACATCGAACAGCCGGAATCCGGCGTGATGGAAACCGACTGGAACGAGAACCGTGCCAAGGTGTCGTCCGACATTGTCCGCAACACGCTGGGCAAGCTGATCGACCAGCTCTACTCGACACCGGAGCGCGACAAGTTCCGTACGCGTCTGGAACCGGGCGGTGATGCCGGCACGACCGAAATCTATATCAGCCATCGTGGCGTGGCAGAGGTGTATGTCAACGAGCGCAGCGACAGCACGGTCTGGCAGCCGCGTCCGGCCGATCCGGAGCTGGAGGCGGAAATGCTGCGCCGGCTGATGGTTCGTCTGGGTGCCGACAACGAGCGCGCCAAGACGCTGCTGGCGGCCGCGCCGGTGGCCGATCGTGCCAAGCTGGTGTCGGCCGACAAGGGCAGCACGCTGCAGGTGTTCGAATCGTTCGACCGCGCGTGGCGCCGGGTCGGCCTGGCGCTTGACCGCGTAGGCTTCACGGTCGAGGACCGCGACCGCTCGCAGGGCGTCTATTTCGTGCGCTACATCGATCCGGAAGTGGACGCCAAGGGCAAGAAGTCGGACGGCTTCATTTCCAAGCTGCTGTTCTTCATGCCGGACGACAAGCCGGATCCGAAGGCGGGTCAGAACCAGTACCGCATCCTGGTCAAGGGCGAAGGCAAGCAGAGCACGGTGCAGGTGCTGACGCGTGAAGGCGGTCTCGACGACACCGGCACAGCCAAGCGCATCCTGTCGCTGCTGCACGAACAGCTCAAGTAAGGTCCCGGACCGGGTGCCGCCGCTGCGGTGAGCACCCGGCAGTCTTTCGCCGCATTCAGGCCACGCGCGTGGCCGTCCCGGCGGGTTGTTCAGCGTCGGCCAGGCTGACCTCCTCTCCCACCACGATGATGGCCGGACTGCGCAGATCGACGTCGATGACGCGCTGCGCCAGATCGGCCAGGCGGCACACCACGCTGCGCTGTGACGTGCGGGTGCCGTTCTGGATGGCGCACGCCGCATCAGGCGCTCGATGAAGGCCTGCGGCGTGCTGCGGCAGCCGCCGCGCTTGCCGACACGCACGATGCGGGCATCCGCACGGGCGTCGACCAGCACCGCGCTGTCCACCAGGTCATCGACCAGCAGCACGTCGCACTCGCCGAGCACGCGGGCTGCCTTGATCGTCAGCAGTTCGGGGTCGCCGGGACCGGCGCCGGTCAGGAAAACCTTTCCGGCCGGGGTATTCGATGTCGTCATGCATTGACCTTGGCAAACCGGGTGCCAACAGACCCTGACGCAGACACGCATGATCCGGGCTTGTCTGGCGGGCTCATGCGAGCGCGCGGTGCGCCGGCCGCACCGCGTCAGTGCGCTCGGTGCTACATTCGGCGCGCGAACATGAGGTCGTCCGAGTGCACACCGACAACTTGATCACCGCTGCAGAAAAGCTGACCCGCCCGCGCCGCGACGCGAAGGAACGGATATTCGCCGCAGCTGAGAAGCTGTTCACCGAACAGGGTTATGCCGCGACCTCGATGCGCATGATCGCGGCCGCGGCTGGCGTGCCGCTGGCATCGATCAACTACCATTTCAGGTCCAAGCGCGATCTGATGGAAGCCGTCTATCAGCGCGTGCTCGGCGCAGACGGTCGCCGATCCAGCTATCTGGACAAGCTGGAACGGGAGGCGGGCGGCGCGCCGCTGTCGGTGACCCGGATCGTCGAAACCTTCATCGAATCCACACTGCGCCTGTCGCGCAAGGACAATGTGTCGGGTGCGGTGTTCAAGCAGCTGATCGGACGGGCCTACTTCGAGCCGGGCGACGATTTCATTCCCGACGAATACGTGCGGATCATGGACCGCTACCGCGGTGCGCTGATGCGTGCGCTGCCCGATCTTGACGAGGCCGAGGTGATGCGCCGCATGTACTACTTCATCGGCATCGTCGCCTACGTGATGGCCGGACGCGACGTGATGCACCTGCTGGGACGCTGCGCCCCGGCTGACGCGAACGACCCGGAACGCCTGCTGCGTGCGCTGGTGCCCTTCATCGTCGGCGGCATGCAGGCACCCGCTCCGCGCTAGCCGCCGGATCGAGGCGGGTGCCCAGGCCAGCGCGTTGCCGCGCCGGCCGGCCGAGCATACGTCAGCCTTGGGCGACCCGCTGTGCGATGTGCGCCAGCGCTTCTTCCACCTGGTCGATCAGGATCAGGCACAGGTCGCCCGGCTGCAGGTCTTCCAGTGCGTGATCGATCGCGGTGAATTCGCCCTGGATGTCGCATACCGCCGTGGTGCGGCTGGCGCCTTCCAGACCGTCGCGCAGCAGGCGGATGACTTCGCCGTCGGCGCGTCCGCGCTGGCACTGATCCTGATACAGGACGACGCTGTCGAATGCGGCGCCGAGTATCTCGGTCTGGCGCCGGATGTCCTCATCGCGCCGGTCGCCGGCACCGCTGATGACCACGCTGCGCCGCTGCGCCGGCAGGGCATCCACCGCCTGCACCAGCGCGGTGATCGCGTCCGGATTGTGGCCGTAGTCGGCGATCAGCGTGGCGCCGCGGTAGTCGAATACGTTGAACCGGCCGGGCGCCGTGCCGGCATCCGATACGAAGCTGGCCAGTCCGGTGCGGATCGCCGACCAGTCCAGACCGAGCGCCCAGGCGGCACCGAGGGCCGCCATCGCGTTTTCGACCTGGAAGCCGAGCTTGCCGCCGCGCGTCAGCGGCACCTGCTGCAGCGGGATGCGCACCGCGCTGCTGCCCTCGGCCGCGACCAGCGCGCCGTCCTCGACATAGATGACGCGACGGCCGCGTGCGCGATGTGTGGCGATGACCGGATGCGTGCGGTCCTGCGCGAAGAAGGTGACCGAGCCGGGGCAGTGTTCCGCCATCGCGGTGACCACCGGATCGGCTGCGTTCAGTACCGCCATGCCCTTGGGCGCCACGTTCTGCACGATGACGCGCTTGACCACGGCCAAGTCTTCCACCGTGTTGATGTAGGCCAGTCCGAGATGGTCTCCGCTGCCGATGTTGGTGACCACCGCCACCTGGCACACGTCGAAACCCAGACCTTCGCGCAGCACGCCGCCGCGGGCGGTTTCCAGTACCGCGGCATCGACGTCCGGATGCGCCAGCACGTTGCGTGCGCTCTTCGGGCCGCTGCAGTCGCCGGTGTCTATGCATTCCCGGCCGACGAACACGCCGTCGGTGGTGGTCATGCCCACGCGCAGACCGGTCTGCGTCATCAGGTGTGAGATCAGGCGGACGGTCGTGGTCTTGCCGTTGGTGCCGGCGACCGCGACCACCGGAATGCGTGCGTCGTCGCCCGGGCCGAACAGCGTGGACACGATGGCCTCGCCGACCTGCCGGCCCTTGCCGAAGGACGGCGTCAGGTGCATGCGCAGACCCGGTGCCGCATTGACCTCGACGATGCCGCCCGACTGTTCCTCCAGCGGCTTGAGCACCGTCTTGCAGACCACGTCGACACCGCAGATGTCCAGGCCGATGGTGCGTGCCGCCTCGATTGCGCGGGCCGCCAGCTCCGGGTGCACCTCGTCGGTGACGTCGGTGGCGCTGCCGCCGGTGGACAGATTGGCGTTGTTGCGCAGCACGACGCGCTCACCCAGCGCCGGGATGCTTTCCGGCGTGTATCCCTGCACCGACAGGCGCGCCTTGGCGATGTCGTCGATGCGCATCTTGGTCAGCGAGGTGGCGTGGCCGTCGCCGCGGCGCGGGTCGGCATTCACTTCGTCGACCAGTTCGCGCACGGTGCGCGTGCCGTCGCCGATGACCTGCGGCGGTTCGCGCCGGGCGGCGGCGACCACGCGGTCGCCGACCACCAGGAAGCGGTAGTCGGCGCCCGGAATGAAGCGCTCGACCATCACCTCATCGCTGATTTCGGCGGCGGCGCGGAATGCCACATCCATGTGTTCGCGCGTCACGATGTTGACGGTGACGCCTTTGCCCTGGTTGCCGTCGCGCGGTTTGACGACGACCGGCAGCCCGACCTCGAGCGCCGCGTTCCAGGCGTCGTCCGGTTCGGTTACGGTGCGGCCGCGCGGTACCGGCACGCCGGCGGCGTGCAGCAGCTCCTTGGTCAGTTCCTTGTCCTGCGCGATCGACTCGGCGACGGCGCTGGTGCGGTCGGTTTCGGCGGCCTGGATGCGTCGCTGCTTGCTGCCCCAGCCCAGCTGTACCAGCGAACCGTCGGTCAGCCGGCGGAACGGGATGCCGCGGGCGACCGCCGCATCGACGATGGCGCCGGTGCTGGGGCCGAGGCGGATGTCCTCGTCCAGTTCGCGCAGCTGCGCCACGGCGCCGGCGAGGTCGAAGCTGCCGCCTTCGGCGGCGGCGCGGCACAGCTGTTCGGCCAGCGTGAAGGCGAGCCGGCCGACGGCTTCCTCGGAATACTCGACCACGACCTGATAGATGCCGGAATCGACGGTCGCCATCGTGCAGCTGAAGGTGACCGGGCAACCGGCGCTGCCCTGCAGTCCGAGCGCAGCCAGTTCGAGCGCGTCGGCCATCGACAGTGCGCCGCTGCGGTTGGTCGGACGCAGCGGCCGGATGCCGGGGAACAGCGCGCGCAGGCGTTCGGCGAAGCCGGGCATGGTGTCCAGGGAACAGTGTTCCCCGGTGCAGGAGACGATGGCCTCCATGCAGGTGTGACGGCTCCACAGATTGGGGCCGCGAAGTGCGCGCAGGCGGGTGATGTCCATGAGTACTTGAATGCGGTGTTTCAGGCCGGTACCGCGATGGCGACCGGGGGATCGAAGGTTTCGGCGCCGGTGCGCAGCGAGGCTGCGGACAATCCGAGCGCCCAGGCTGCGGCGAGTGCGGCGAGCAGGTTTTCGGTGGCGTGCAGCGGCTCGCCGTCGGCGGTCAGCGGCAGGCTGTCGAGCACGCACAGCGGGTCGATGCGCTCACCGTCGAGCAGCCTCACCTGACCGTCGCGCACCACGACGGCGCGGCCGCCGCCATGCACGTGCGCCGTCACCAGCGGTGTGTCCGGCCGCGTGCTGTACCAGATCACCTCGCCGTCGCACAGTTCGGCCATGCCGGCCTGCAGCGGATCGTCGGCATTGAGCACGCCGACGCCGTGGCGCAGCACCACGTCGATCTGGCTGCGCAGCACGTTGAACACGCGGTCCGGCGTGTCGATGTAGAAGTCGCCGTAGTGCGCTTCTGGCGTGATGCGGGTCAGCACGCCGACCTGGCAGCGGTCGTAGGCGAGGCCTTCCGACAGTATGGTTTCGGCGCTGTTCTCGATCACCGCCAGTTCGGCGCCAGGATTCATCAGCACGCGCTGCGACGGCTCGAAACGCGCGGCGTCGCCGTCTTCCAGCCGGCGGCTGTTCAGGTACAGGCCATCGCTGCAGGCCAGGCCGACGCGCATGCCGGACAGGCGCATCAGGTGCGCGACCAGCCGCGCCACCGTGGTCTTGCCGCGGGTGCCGCTGACACCGACCACCGGGATGCGGCCGTCGTCGGCCGTGGCGAACAGGTGATCGACGATGGCGGCGCCAACCGGACGCGGCTGGCCTTCGGCCGGCTTCAGGTGCATCAGCAGGCCGGGGCCGGCGTTCACTTCCACGATTGCGCCACCCTGTTCGCGCAGCGGGCGGCGGATGTCCTCGGCCACCAGGTCGATGCCGGCGATGTCCAGCCCGACCACGCGGGCGGCCAGCGCCACCAGACGTGCGGTGTCCGGATGCACCTCGTCGGTGACGTCGAAGGCGATGTTGCCGTTGCGCTGCACCAGGATGCGCGTGCCGTCAGCCGGCACCGAATCGGCGGTGTAGCCCTGGCGCTGAAGCTCGAAGTCGAGCTTGGCGTCGCGCTCGGGCAGCAGCAGGTCGAGCGGGAATTCCTGTTCCGGCCCGCGGCGCGGGTCGCAATTGATCTGGCTGTCGAGCAGTTCGCGCACGGTCGAGCGGCCGTCGCCGGTGATCCACACCGTCTCGCCGCGCACCGCGGCGACCATCTGCTTGCCGACCACCAGCAGCCGGTGCTCGTTGCCCGGTACGAAGCGTTCGACCAGCACGTACTTGCTGTAACGCAGTGCCAGTTCGTAGGCGGTGCTCACTTCGCTGCGGGTATTCAGTTCGGCCGACACGCCGCGGCCGTGATTCGCGTTGGCCGGCTTGACCACCACCGGAAAGCCGATGTCGGTGGCGGCTTCCCAGGCGTCGTCGGCACTGGTGACTTCACGGCCTTCCGGTACCGGCACACCGCAGCCGGCGAGCATGCGCTTGGTCAGATCCTTGTCGCGCGAGATGCCCTCGGCGATGGCCGACGTGCGGTCGGTCTCGGCCGTCCAGATGCGGCGCAGCTTCTTGCCGTAGCCCAGCTGCACCAGATTGCCGTCGTTCAGGCGGATGGCCGGGATGCGCCGGTCCCTGGCGGCCTCGACGATGCAGCCGGTGCTCGGGCCGAGGCACAGGGTGTCCACCTTGTCGCGCAGGTCGGAGATCGCGGTGCGCACATCGAACGGGCGGCCGTCCATCGCGGCCAGCACCAGTTCGCGCGCCGACAGGATGGCGACACGGCTGACCTCGTGGTTGCCGGAACTGACGACGACCTTGTAGACGCCGCGCACCGAGGTTTCGCGGGCCTTGCCGAAATTGCCCTTCATGCCCGCCTGGTTCTGCAGTTCGAGCGTCACGTGTTCCAGGATGTGGCCCGGCCACGTGCCCTCGCGCAGCCGGCGCACGAAGCCGCCGCGCTCTTCATAGCTGCAGGTGTGCTCGTGCAGTGCCGGCAGCCAGTCGACCAGACGGTCGACGAAGCCCGGAATGGTGTTGGAAGGGGAGTCTTCGAGAGCGCCGATGTCGATCCAGACTTCGAGCGCCGGACCGTAGGTCCAGATGCTGGGGCCACGCAGTTCGAGGGTGCGCAGGATTTCGATGGAGCGTTTACTCATCATGCGGGGACGGTGGTGTTCCGGAGCCCCGAAGTTGTTGAAAACATGTCCATAACGAAGTCCGCGGCGTTTGGTTGACAGGTCTTTCATCATTCCGCGACGGTTCGCGATCGGGCATGGCCGGCGCTATACTCGCCGGCCTTTCGTCCGAGTACGCGCGGCGCATCCGTTCGACACGGTCGGCACGCCACAGGAACCGCCAGCCCCACCCGATGAACCAGACCGCAGAAGATCGTCCCATCCCGCCGGACCTGCCGCCACGCTGGCAGCCCGGGCTGGCCAGCCGCCTCGCCGCCGGCGAGACCGTGCTCGCCTGGCTCGAGACCGATCTGGACGACGGCCTGCATTACGGCCACGGCCTGCTGGCGCTGACGGCGCAACGGCTGATCGTCGCGTCGGCTGCCGGCGTCTGGCACGACTGGACGCTGGCGGCCGGTCAGCAGCTGCAGCATCACGACCACGCGGGCGTGGGCACGCTGGCGCTGCACGATGCGACCGGGCGGCTGGATGCCTGGCGCTACACGCTGGCGCTGAATACCGAGGCGCTGCGCCTGGCCGACCAGTACGCGCGGCAGATCGAGCGCCTGCACAGCCCCGATCTGGCGGTGGACGACGAGGACGGCATCTGCGCACGCTGCAAGGCACCGCTGCCGCCGGACGACGACGAATGCCCGCTGTGCTCGCGCACGGTGAATGCGCCGCCCTCGACCTGGGCGCTGCTGCGGCTGTGGCAGTTCGCGCGCCCCTACCGCTGGCGCCTGCTGGCCGGCTTCCTGCTCACGCTGGCGACGACCGCGGCCAATCTGGTGCCTCCCTATCTGACCATTCCGCTGATGGACGAGGTGCTGATACCGCACAAGTCGCACACGCGGATCACCGTCGGCGCGGTGTGGCCCTATCTGGCGGGCCTGCTGGGCGCGGCCATGCTGGCCTGGATACTGGGCTGGGCACGCACCTACATACTGGCGCGCGTGTCCGAGCGCATCGGCGCCGATCTGCGCACGGCGACCTTCGATCACCTGATGAAGCAGTCGCTGGAATATTTCGGCGGCAAGCGCACCGGCGACCTGATGACGCGCATCGGCGCCGAGACCGACCGCATCAACGTGTTCCTGTCGCTGCACCTGCTGGATTTCGCGACCGACGTGCTGATGATCCTGATGACGGCCGCCATCCTGCTGTCGATCAATCCGCTGCTGGCGCTGGTCACGCTGCTGCCGCTGCCCATCATCGCGTGGATGATCCACAAGGTGCGCGACCGGTTGCGTACCGGCTTCGAGAAGGTCGACCGCGTCTGGGGCGCGGTGACCAATGTGCTGGCCGACACCATTCCGGGCATCCGCGTGGTCAAGGCCTTCGCCCAGGAGTCGCGCGAATCCGAGCGCTTCCGTGCCGCCAACCAGCACAACCTCGAGGTGAATGACCGCGTGAACCGCGTCTGGTCGCTGTTCTCGCCGACCGTGACGCTGCTGACCGAAGTCGGCCTGCTGGTGGTGTGGGGCTTCGGCATCTGGCAGGTGGCCAATGACCGCATCACGGTCGGCGTGCTGACCGCCTTCATCGCCTACATCAGCCGCTTCTACCTGCGGCTGGATTCGATGAGCCGCATCGTATCGGTGACTCAGAAGGCGGCGGCAGGCGCCAAGCGCATCTTCGACATCCTTGACCACGTGTCCAGCGTGCCGGAACCCACACGGCCGGTGCATCTGGAAAAGGTCGAAGGCCGCATAGAGCTGCGCGGCGTGGCTTTCCGCTACGGCAACCGCGCGGTGCTGCGCGGCGTCGATCTCGACATTGCGCCGGGTGAAATGATCGGTCTGGTCGGGCACAGCGGGTCCGGCAAGAGCACGCTGGTCAATCTGATCAACCGCTTCTACGACGTGTCCGGCGGCAGCATACGCATCGACGGGGTGGACATCCGCTCGCTGCCGGTCGGCGAATACCGTCGCCACATCGGCCTGGTGCTGCAGGAGCCCTTCCTGTTCTTCGGCACCATCGCCGACAACATCGCCTACGGCAAGCCGGACGCCTCGCGTGCCGAAATCATTGCTGCGGCGCGTGCGGCGCATGCGCACGAATTCATCCTGCGGCTGCCGCACGGCTACGACTCGATGGTCGGCGAGCGCGGCCAGACGCTGTCCGGCGGCGAGCGCCAGCGTATTTCCATTGCGCGCGCGCTGCTGATCAACCCGCGCATCCTGATACTGGACGAGGCGACCTCTTCGGTCGATACCGCGACCGAGAAGGAAATCCAGCGTGCGCTCGACAATCTGGTGCAGGGGCGCACGACCATCGCCATCGCGCACCGGCTGAGCACGCTGCGCCGTGCCGACCGTCTGGTGGTGCTCGATCGCGGCCAGATCGTCGAGGTCGGCCAGCACGAGGACCTGATGGCGCGCGAAGGTCACTATTACGGGCTCTACCAGGCGCAGCAGCGGCTGGCCGCGGAAGATGCCGCGGAGGCGGCGAGCCAATGAGCGACTTCACCCTGATCCGCGACACCCATGGCCAGCTCACGCTGACCGAGGCCGACGGCACCGTGCATTGCGGCGTGCTGCCGGTGCGCGCCTTCCCGCTGAGTCAGCCGGACGAAGGCATCGCCCTGATGTCGGTCGATGGTCACGAACTGGTCTGGCTGCCTACGCTGTCGGGTCTGGCCGAACCGCTGCGAGCGCTGATCGCCGAAGAACTGGCGCGGCGCGAATTCATGCCGGCCATCCGGGCGATTCGCGCGGTGTCGAGCTTTTCGACGCCGTGCGAGTGGGAAGTCGATACCGATCGTGGCCCGACCCGCTTCACGCTGCGCAGCGAGGACGACATCCGCCGTCTGGAAGGGCGCCGCCTGCTGGTGGCCGACAGCCACGGCATCCATTACGAAGTGGCCGATCTGCGGCTGCTCGACCGGCCCAGTCGCCGCATCCTCGACCGTTTCCTCTGAGCCCTGCGCCGATTGCCGGCGCCTGCCGGAGCCGGGCATTCCTGCCTGCCGTCGTGCGACGACCGTATCGCGAGCATGGCTCGCTCCTACAGGGCGGGCGCCACGCGGGATTTTTTGCAGGAGCGAGCCATGCTCGCGATCACGCAGGTCGATCATCGGCCATCGTCGTTCCACGATCCGATCGTGAGCAGGGTTCGATCCCACAGGCTGGCGCCAGGTGGGTTTTTGCAGGAGCGAGCCATGCTCGCGATCACGCAGGTCGATCATCGGCCATCGT
>JAHRYN010000008.1:0-57530 GCA_020621405.1 Betaproteobacteria bacterium | reverse complement strand
CGTTCCACGATCCGATCGTGAGCAGGGTTCGATCCCACAGGCTGGCGCCACGTGGGGTTTTTGCAGGAGTGAGCATTGACCTCAGCTTGGCGGTCCGGATGCCAGGTGAAATTTTTCTGTGCCTTGGCGCACATAAACATACAAGGATGTATCTATAATTGCGTCATCGTCCGCTTCGAGCGGATGCCCGCTGCGCGTCCGTTCAGAAGGATGCTGGCCTTTCCGGGAAATCAAATGAATACGAATACCTGTTTCCTGCGTGCGGCAGGGCTGCTGGGCGTCGGTCTGCTCGCCATGTCGCTGGTCGGCTGCGGCAAGGAGAAGGCGGCTGGGCATGCCGGCGGCGGCATGCCGCCGGCGGCGGTCAAGGTGATCGAGGTGGCGGCGCGCGAGGTGCCGGTGCATTTCGAATACGTCGGTCAGGTGGCGGGTTCGCGTGAAGTCGAGGTGCGGGCGCGCGTGACCGGCATCGTCGAGAAGCGGCTGTATGAAGAAGGTCAGCGCATCCGGGAAGAGCAGCTGATGTACCGGATCGATGCCGCGCCCTATCGCGCACGCGTCGCGTCGGCCGATGCGCAGCTCGACCAGGCGAAGGCGCAGCTGGCGCAGGCCGAGCGTGAATACGCGCGGATCAAGCCGCTGGCCGATGCCGAAGCGGCCAGCCGCAAGGATGCCGACGACGCTGCATCGGCGCGCGATCTCGCGCGCGCGGCGGTCAAGGCGGCGCAGGCACAGCTGCAGCAGGCGAACATCGATCTGGGGTACACCGACGTGCGCGCACCGTTGGGCGGCGTCGCCGGGCGGGCGTTGAAGGTCGAAGGCAGCCTGGCGGTGGCCGGCGCCGACAGCCTGCTCACCACGCTGGCACAGACCGATCCGGCCTACGTCAATTTCGGCGTCGGCGAGGCGGAATACCTGCGCACGCGCGAAGAGGTCGCGAAAGGCCTGATCAAGGTGAATGGCGCCGGCTTCCTCGTGAAACTGCGCAGCTCCGACGGTACGGAGCTGCCGCGTACCGGCCGGCTCGGCTTCCAGGACTACAAGGCGGACACCAGCACCGGCGCGTTTGCGCTGCGCGCCACCTTCGAGAATCGCGATGGCAGGCTGTCGCCGGGCCAGTTCGTGCGCGTGCAGCTGTCCGGCGCCACCCGCCCGGACGCGATCGCGGTGCCGCAGCGCGCGGTGCTCGACAGCCCGAACGGCAAGTTCGTCTATGTGATCGCCGAAGGCGAGGGCGGCAAGACACTGGCGCAGCCGCGCCCGGTCAAGCTCGGCGAATGGTCGCAGCTGGACGGCGAGCTCGGCAACGCCTGGGTGATCCGCGAGGGACTGAAGGCCGGCGAACGGGTGATCGTCGACGGCATGGCGCGCATCTTCGTGCCCGGCTCGCCGGTGACCATCGACGACGGCAAGGCGCCGCCGGCGGCGGCGCCAGCCGCTGCCGCGCCTGCCGCCAAGTAAGGGAGCGCCCCGATGTTCTCGCGCTTCTTCATAGACCGGCCGATCTTCGCCTTCGTCATCTCCATCCTGCTGGTGCTGGCGGGTCTGGCGGCAATGCGCACGCTGCCGATCGCGCAGTACCCCGAAATCGCGCCGCCGGTGGTCACGGTGCGCGCCATCTATCCGGGTGCGTCGGCTGAAACCATCGCGCAGACGGTGGCTGCGCCGCTGGAAAACGTCATCACCGGCGTGGAAGGCATGATGTACATGCAGTCCACCTCGACCTCGAACGGCGTGGTCGACATCCAGGTCACGTTCGAGATCGGCTCTGATCCGGACAAGGCCGCGGTCAACGTGAACAACCGCGTCAAGCAGGCCGACGCGCGCCTGCCCGAGGAAGTGCGGCGGCAGGGCGTGACGGTGGAGAAGGGCTCGTCGGCCTTCCTGCTGGTGCTCGCCTTCTACTCGCCCGAGGGCCAGTACGACGACCTGTACACGTCCAACTACGTGACGCTGAACGTGCTGGACAACATCAAGAAGATTCCGGGCACGACCAATGTGCAGATCTTCGGCGCCAAGGACTACGCGATGCGCATCTGGGTGCGTCCGGACCGCATGACGCAGCTGGGCGTCACGGTGCCCGAGATCGCGGCCGCGCTGCGCGACCAGAACGCACAGTTCGCCGCCGGCAAGATCGGCCAGTCGCCGACCGGCGGCGGTCAGGACATGGTCTACACCATCACCACCAAGGGCCGGCTGTCCACGGTCGAGGAATTCGAGAACGTCATACTGCGCTCCAATGCCGACGGCTCGAAGCTGCGCCTGCGCGACGTCGCACGCATCGAACTCGGTTCTAAGGACAACGATTTCAACGGCACCTACAACGGCAAGCCGGCGGTGCTGATGGGCGTGTTCCTGCAGCCGGGCGCCAATGCGCTGGACGTGGCCAAGGTGACCAAGGCCGCGATCACCGAGATGGCCGAACGCTTCCCGGCCGGCATGACCTACTCGATTCCCTACGACACCACGCGCTTCGTCGAGGTGTCGATCAAGGAAGTGGTGAAGACGCTGGGCGAGGCGATGATCCTGGTGTTCATCGTCGTGTTCGTGTTCCTGCAGAACTGGCGTGCCACGCTGATTCCGACGCTGGCGGTGCCGGTGTCGCTGCTCGGCACCTTCGCCGGCCTGCACGTGCTCGGCTATTCGATCAACACGCTGACGCTGTTCGGCATGGTGCTGGCGATCGGCATCGTGGTCGACGACGCCATCGTGGTGCTGGAAAACGTCGAGCGCATCATGCACGAACAGAAGCTGACGGCGCGCGAGGCGGCGCTGAAGGCCATGCATGAGGTGACCGGACCGGTGGTTGCCATCGTGCTGGTGCTGACCGCGGTGTTCGTGCCGATCGCCTTCCTCGGTGGCCTGACCGGCGAGCTGTACCGGCAGTTCGCGGTCACGATATCGATCGCCGTGGTGCTGTCCGGCACGGTGGCGCTGACCATGACGCCGGCGCTGTGCGTGGCGCTGCTGAAGAACGAGCACAAGAGCACGGCGCGCATCTTCCTGTGGTTCAACGACTGGTTCGTCCGCGTCACGCACCGCTATACCGGCGCGGTGACCTGGATGATCCGCCGCTCGGCCATCGGCGTGCTGCTGTTCGCCGGCATGGTGGCGCTGGCCGCCGGCCTGTGGAAGATCACGCCCAGTTCGCTGGTGCCGGACGAGGACCAGGGCTACTTCATCGCGGCGGTATTCCTGCCGGACGGCGCCACGCTGGAGCGCACCGACAAGGTGGTCGCCGAGGTGATCAAGGCCATCCAGTCCAACCCGGCCAACGAGCACGTGATGGCGTTCTCCGGCATGGACTTCATCGGCGGCGGCTTCAAGAACAGCGCGGCCACCATCTTCGTCAGCCAGAAACACTGGGACGAGCGCTCGATGAGCACCAAGCAGCTGGTGGGCGAGCTGTTCGGCAAGACCGCCGGCATCAAGGAGGCGCTGGTGCTGGCCTTCAATCCGCCGGCCATCTTCGGTCTGGGCAACACTGGCGGTTTCGAGTTCTACCTGCAGAACCGCGGCGACGGCGGCACCAAGCGGCTGGTCGAGAACATGAACGCACTGATGGGCGCGTCGCACCAGACGCCGGTGCTGGCCGGCGGCCTGCAGACGCTGTGGCGGCCGAATGCGCCGCAGCTCTATGTCGACGTCGACCGCGAGCGCGCCAAGTCGCTGGGCATTCCGCTCAACGACGCCTTCGCCACGCTGGCCGGCACGCTGGGCACCTTCTACGTTAACGACTTCAACAAGTTCGGCCGCGTCTGGCAGGTGCTGATGTCGGCGGAAAGCCAGTACCGTCGCACGCCGGAGGACATCGGCCGGCTGTACGTGAAAAACGTCGCCGGCAACATGGTGCCGGTGTCGGCCTTCGCCAAGGTTGAATACAGCTCCGGCCCGGACACGGTAAACCGCTACAACAACCTGCCGGCGGTGCGGCTGATGGGGCAGGCGGCGCCCGGCTATTCGTCCGGCCAGGCCATTGCCGAAGTCGAACGTCTGGCCAAGTCGCTGCCGGGTGACACCAGCTTCGAATGGACCGGTGCCGCCTATCAGGAAAAACGGGTGTCGAGTGCGGCGGCGCTGGCGCTGATCATGGCCGCGGTGATGGTGTTCCTGATCCTGGCCGCGCAGTACGAGAAGTGGTCGTTGCCGTTCTCGGTGCTGCTCGCCATGCCATTCGGCATCTTCGGTGCGCTGGCGGCGGTGTGGCTGCGCGGCATGACCAATGACGTGTATTTCCAGATCGGTCTGGTGACGCTGCTCGGCCTGTCGGCCAAGAACGCCATCCTGATCGTCGAATACGCGGTACTCAAGCACAACGAGGGCTATCCGGTCGCCGCGGCGGCCATCGAGGCGGCGCGGCTGCGGCTGCGGCCCATCGTCATGACCTCGCTCGCCTTCATCCTCGGCGTGCTGCCGCTGGCCATCTCGACCGGCGCCGGTGCCGGCGCGCGGGTGTCGGTCGGCACCGGGGTCATCGGCGGCATGATCGCCGCCACCTTCCTCGCCATCTTTTTCGTGCCGCTGTTCTACAAGCTCATCGTCGATCGCCGGCTGGCCACGCCGCCTGACGAACTGACCGTGCACAAGCCGGAGACGCCCCATGTCCATGTCCATCACTGATCCGCTGCGCCGCACGGCGCTGGCGGCAGTCGTCGCGGCGGCGCTGCTTCCGGCCTGTACGCTGATGCCGCAGCCGGCGCCGAAGCTGGATCTGCCGCAGACGAGCGCCACCACGCCGGCCGAACTCGACCGCTGGTGGGAAAGTTTCAGGGACCCGGTGCTCGATGGCCTGATCGCCGAGGCGCTGACGCGCAACACCGACGTCGTGATCGCCGCCAGCCGCGTGCAGGCGTCGCGCGCCACGCTGGATCTGGTGCGCATCAACCGCCTGCCCGACGTGAACCTGTCGGCGGCCGGCACACGCTCGCAATACAGTCTGGAGTCGCCGCGACCGAACCAGCCACGCCAGTACAACAATGTCACCGCCGGTTTCAAGGCGTCGTACGAACTCGACCTGTTCGGTCGCCTGTCGGGCCAGCGCGACCTCGCGCGCGAACAGCTGGCCGCGAGCCGCTACGCGCTGGAAGCGCTGCGCGCCTCGGTCAGCGCGCAGGTGGCGCGGGCCTATTTCAGCCTGCGCGGGCTCGACGCCGACGAGGCGCTGCTGACACAGACGCTGGCTACGCGCGAATCGGCGCTGGCGCTGCGCGACAAGCAGTTCGCCGGCGGCGCGATCAGCCGCTACGACCTGGAGCTCGCGCGTTCCGAGCGGGCCAGCGTCGCGGCCTCGCTGGCTTCGACGCGCAGCGCACGCGAACAGGCGGAAACCGCGCTGTCGGTGCTGCTCGGCCGCACGCCGCGCGAACTGGTCGAAAAGATGCCGGATCGCGGCCTCGCGCTGTCCACGCTGGCTGTGCAGCCGGAGATCCCGGCCGGACTGAGTTCCGACCTGCTGGCGCGGCGCGCCGACGTGCGTGCCGCCGAAGCCGATCTGGCCGCCGCCAGCCTGAACGTCGAAGTCGCGCGCACGCAGTGGTTTCCAACGATTTCGCTGACTGCCGGCCTGGGCGGAGAAAGCGCGACGCTGGGCAATCTGCTGTCGTCGTCGGCCCGCACCTGGAGCGTCGGCGCCGCGGTTGCGCAGCCACTGGTCGGTCTGCTGTCGACGCGTGCATTGGTGGCCCAGTCCGAGGCGCTGCGCGCGCAGGTCGAACAGACCTACCAGCAGGCGGCGCGCCAGGCCTATGCCGACGCGCTGAGTGCGCTGTCGGCGGCGCGCGGCGCGCGCGAAGCGATGAACGAAACCGCACAGCTGACCGACGCCACGCGCAATGCGCGCGATCTGGCCAGCAAGTCCTTCGAGGCCGGGCGCGCCAGCCGCCTCGCGCTGCTCGATGCCGAGCGCCAGTGGCTGTCGGCGGAGCGCCAGTTGATCGCGAGCCGGCTCGAGCGGGTCAACGCGCTGGTCAACACCTATCAGGCGCTCGGCGGGGGATGGTCGGGCCGCATCGAGGCAGCGCCGGAAGAGGCGCTGGAATCGGCGCCGCGGGCGGCGAACTGATCGCGGTACGCACGGCGAAACGCAACTTCCGCCTCCGCAGGAGCGACCGTATGGTCGCGGTGCGGCGGTGGATCAATGTCCAGCGTGTCTTCAAGGTGTGTCATCGCGAGCATGGCTCGCTCCTGCGGGCGGGACGGTGGGGTTTCGACGGGCGGTGACGCATGCTGCGATGGTCCGGTCGCCTCCATTAACAGATCATTCACAAGCCCGCTGCCCGGGTGATGACCTCATTTACACGTGCGGACCATAATCCGGCATCCGCGCAGGACCGGCATGGCCGGTTTCGCCCGGTCTTGAGTTCATCCCGTCCATTCTGCGATCGGCGTCTTTCGACAACCCATGACAACAACCGGCACCCCTTCGCGCAAACCGCGCTGGCCCTGGATATTGATGCTGCTGCTTCTGGCCGGCCTGACCGCCGGCTGGTTCGTCGCCCGGGATCGTACCCGTCCGGCCGAGGATGCAGCGGGGCCGCCCGGCATGAAACCGAGTGCCAGGCACCCGGGGGCCGCGGGCGGCGCGCCGGGTGGCGGCCGGCGCATGGGGGGCGAGGCGCGCGTCGGTACGGCGCTGGTGACCCGTACCGACCTGCCGGTGAGCATCGGCGCGCTCGGCACGGTGACACCGATCGAGAGCGTCACCGTGCGCAGCCGGGTCGAAGGCGAACTGCAGTCGCTGCATTTCACCGAAGGCCAGCGCGTGAAGAAGGGCGACCTTCTGGCGCAGATCGATCCGCGTGCCTTCGAGGTGCAGCTGGCGCAGGCGCAGGCGGAGAAGCAGCGTAACCAGGCGCTGCTGGCCAACGCGCGGGAAGATCTCGCGCGCTACGAGACATTGCAGAAGCAGGATTCGATCGCCGCGCAGCAGGTGAGCAACCAGCTGTCGCTGGTGCGTCAGTACGAGGCAGCGGTCCGTTCCGACGACGCGAGCATCGCCAGCGCGCAGCTGTCGCTGCGCTATGCGCGCATCACCGCGCCGATCAGCGGGCGGGTCGGCCTGCGTCAGGCCACGCCGGGCAACATCGTGCGCACCTCGGACACCGACGGCCTGCTGACCATCACGCAGGAGGCACCGATTTCGGTGGTGTTCGCGCTGCCCGAACCGTCGATTCCGGCGGTACGTGCGGCACTGGGCAAGGGCCGCGGTCTGGCGGTCGAGGCGCGTGACCGGGAGAACCGCGCGGTGCTTGCGACCGGTGGCCTGCGCATCCTGGACAACCGGATCGACGTGGCTACCGGCACGGTGAAGGCGAAGGCGATGTTCGAGAACCGCGATACCGCGCTGTTCCCGAACCAGTTCGTCAATGTGCGCGTGCGCATCGACACCCTCGCCGGCGCACTCGTGGTGCCGGTGTCGGCGGTCCAGCGCGGCGCCGACGGCACCTTCGTCTATGTCGTTGCCGATGATCTGAAGGTGGCGATGCGCTTGGTCAGGACCGGCGCGCTCGATTGCGAACTGCAACAGGTGACCGAAGGGCTGCAACCGGGCGAGCGCGTCGTGACCGACGGCGTGGACCGGCTGCGCGAAGGCGACAAGGTGAAGATCGATGACGCGCCCGCGGTACCGCACAAGCGTGACGGCAATACGCCGGGCAAGCGGGAAGGCGGGCGCGAGCGGGGTGCCGGCGGCGCCACGCCGAACTGAGGCGGCAGCGCGATGAATCCGTCCCGCCTGTTCATCCTGCGGCCGGTCGCCACCTCGCTGCTGATGATCGCGCTGCTGGTGACCGGCCTGATCGCCTATCGCCTGCTGCCGGTGTCAGCGCTGCCCCAGGTCGACTACCCGACCATGCAGGTGGTCACGTACTACCCCGGCGCCAGCCCGGAACTGACCACCTCGCTGATCACCTCGCCGCTGGAGCGCCAGTTCGGCCAGATGCCCGGGCTGGTGCAGATGAATTCGCTCAGTTCGGCCGGCGTGTCGGTGATCGTGCTGCGCTTCGGGCTGAACATATCGCTCGATACCGCGCAGCAGGAGGTGCAGGCGGCGATCAATGCGGCCACCACGCTGCTGCCGCAGGAACTGCCGGCGCCTCCGGTCTACAGCAAGGTCAATCCGGCCGACGCGCCGGTGATGACGCTGGCCATCAGTTCGAAGGCGGTGCCGCTGCACCAGCTGGAAGAGGCGGTCAGCACGCGGCTGGCGCAGAAGATTTCGCAGCAGTCCGGCGTCGGGCTGGTCAGCATTTCCGGCGGCCAGCGGCGTGCCGTGCGGGTGCGTGTGAATCCGTCGGCGGTGGCCGCCTACGGGCTCAGCCTGGAGCAGCTGCGCGCGGCGGTCGTCAGCACCAGTTCCAACCAGGCCAAGGGCAGTTTCGACGGACCGACGCGCTCGACCACGCTCGATGCCAACGACCAGCTGCGTTCGGCCGACGAGTACCGGCGCAGCATCATCGCGTGGAAGGACGGTGCGCCGATCCGGCTGCAGGACGTGGCCGAGGTGGTCGACGGTCCGGAAAACCGGCTGCTCGCCGCCTGGGCGAACGAGACGCCGGCGCTGATCCTGAACATACAGCGCCAGCCGGGCGCGAACGTGATCGACGTGGTCGGCCGCATCCAGGCGCTGCTGCCGGAGCTGCAGGCCGCGCTGCCGGACGCGGTGGATGTCGCGGTGCTGAACGACCGCACCGAGTCGATCCGCACCTCGGTGCACGACGTTCAGGTCGAACTGGCGATGGCGGTGGTGCTGGTGGTGCTGGTCATCTTCCTGTTTCTGCGCAATGCGCGCGCCACCGCGATCCCGGCGGTGGCGGTGCCGCTGTCGCTGGTCGGCACCTTCGCGCTGATGTATCTGGCCGGCTTTTCGGTCAACAACCTGACGCTGATGGCGCTGACCATCGCAGCCGGCTTCGTCGTCGACGACGCCATCGTGATGACCGAGAACATCGCCCGTCATCTCGAGGACGGGCTGACGCCGATGCAGGCGGCGCTGCGCGGCGCCGGGGAGATCGGCTTCACCATCATTTCGCTGACCGTGTCGCTGGTAGCGGTGCTGATTCCGCTGCTGTTCATGCAGGAGGTGGTCGGCCGGCTGTTCCGCGAATTCGCGCTGACACTGACCATCGCCATCCTGCTGTCGGCGGTGGTGTCGCTGACGCTGACGCCGATGATGGCCGGCCGGCTGCTGAAAGCCGAATCCGCACAGGATGCGGCGCACCGGAACGAAGGCTGGTTCGCGCGGCTGACCGCCGGCTATGCGCACACGCTGCGCTGGGTGCTGGCGCACCAGAAGCTGACGCTGCTGGTCACGGCCGCCACCTTCGCGCTGACCGTGCTGCTCTACCTCGTGGTGCCCAAGGGCTTCTTTCCGGTGCAGGACACCGGTCTGATCCAGGGCGTGTCCGAAGCCGAGCCGACCATATCGTTCGCCGCAATGAGCGCGCGCCAGCAGGCGCTGGCCGAGGTGCTGCTGCGCGATCCGGACGTCGACAACGTCAGTTCCTTCATCGGCGTCGATGGCCAGAACCCGACGCTGAACAGCGGGCGCATGCAGATACGGCTGAAGCCGCTGTCCGGGCGCACGGCGCGTGCCCCGGAAATCGCCCGGCGGCTCGAGAACGCGGCCAGCCAGGTGCCGGGCATCGCGCTGCACCTGCAGCCGGTGCAGGACCTGACGATCGAGGACCGCGTGAGCCATGCGCAGTACCCTTTCGTGGTGCAGGCCACCAGCGCCGACGAGCTGCTCGAATGGGTGCCGAAGCTGGTGGCCGCGTTGCAGAAGTCGGACCGGCTGGCTCAGGTGTCGACCGACTTGACGACCGGCGGGCTGCAGGCCTGGGTGGACATCGACCGCCCGGCGGCGGCCCGGCTCGGCGTCACGGTGGCCGACATCGACGCGGCGCTGTACAACGCCTTCGGCCAGCGCCTGATTTCGACCATCTTCACCCAGTCCAGCCAGTACAAGGTGGTGCTGGAAGCGCAGCCGCAGTTCCAGCAGGGACTGGAGGCGATCGCGCAGCTGCACGTGCTGTCGGCCAGCGGCGAGCAGGTGCCACTGGGCAGTCTGGTGCGCATCGAGGAGCGTCCGGCGCGGCTGTCGATCGCACGTCAGGGCCAGTTTCCGTCGGCCACCATTTCGTTCAACCTGCCTGACGGCGTGTCGCTGGGCGAAGCGGTCGACGCGATCGAGGCCACGCGCGCCGAACTGGCGATGCCGGCCACGCTGCGGGTGACCTGGGAAGGCGCGGCCGAGGCCTTCCGTGCGTCGCTGACCGACACGCTGTGGCTGGTGCTGGCGGCAGTGGCCACGATGTACATCGTGCTCGGCGTGCTGTACGAGAGCTTCATCCACCCGCTGACCATCCTGTCGACGCTGCCGTCGGCCGCCATCGGCGCGCTGCTGGCGCTGCTCGGCACCGGTCACGCGCTGGACATGATTTCGGTGATCGGCATCATTCTGCTGATCGGCATCGTCAAGAAGAACGCCATCATGATGATCGACTTCGCGCTTGAGGCCGAACGCCGGGACGGCAAGTCGCCGGCCGACGCCATCTACCAGGCCTGCCTGCTGCGCCTGCGTCCGATCCTGATGACCACGATGGCGGCACTGCTCGGCGCGCTGCCGCTGATGCTCGGTGGCGGCATGGGCTCGGAACTGCGCCATCCGCTCGGCCTCACGATGGTCGGCGGACTGCTGGTGAGCCAGGTGCTGACGCTGTACACGACGCCGGTCATCTACCTCGCGTTCGGGCGCCTGTTCCGCCAGCGCAGCGAGCCGGCCGGTGCCGGCGAGGGCGATCGCGCATGAGCGGCTGGGCCTGGTCGATACATCGTCCGGTGGCGACTACGCTGCTGACGCTGGCGATCGCACTGGCCGGTGCGATCGCGTTCCGCCTGCTGCCGGTGGCGGCGCTGCCGCAGGTCGATTTTCCGACCATATCGGTCAGCGCCTCGCTGCCGGGTGCCAGCCCCGAAGTGATGGCGGCCACCGTGGCGACACCGCTGGAGCGCACGCTGGGCCGCATCGCCGGCGTCACCGAAATGACCTCCAGCAGTTCCCAGGGCTCTACCCGGGTGACCCTGCAGTTCGAACTGGAGCGCGACGTTGACGGTGCGGCGCGCGATGTGCAGGCGGCGATCAATGCGGCGCGCGCGACGCTGCCGACCGGCCTGCCGTCGAATCCGAGCTACCGCAAGGTCAATCCGGCCGATGCGCCCATCGTCATTCTCGCCATCACGTCGGACACGGTGCCGATTCCGCGTCTGTACGACATCGCTTCGACCGTGCTGGCGCAGAAACTGTCGCAGATTCCCGGCATCGGCGAAGTGACCGTCGGCGGCAGCGCGCTGCCCGCGGTTCGCGTGCAGGTCGATCCGGACGCGTTGCACCAGCACGGGCTGTCGCTGGAAGACGTGCGCCGCCGCATCGTCGAATCCAACGTCAATCGTCCCAAGGGCTTCGTCGAGCAGGGCGACCGTTACTGGCAGATCGAGGCCAACGATCAGGCGCGCCGGGCGGCCGACTACATCCCGCTGATCCTGCGCCACAGTTCGGGCGCGGACATCCGGCTGGGCGACGTGGCGAAGGTCAGCGAGTCGGTGCAGGACGTGCGCAATCGCGGCCTGACCAATGGCAGGCCGACGGTGCTGCTGGTCATCACCAAGCGGCCGGGCAGCAATGTGATCGAAACCGTGGAGCAGGTGCGCGCACTGCTGCCGGAACTGTCGGCCAGCCTGCCGGCGGCGGCCCGGCTCGATGTCGCGCTCGACAGTTCGGTCACCATACGCAGCGCGCTGCATGAGGTCGAGGTCGCGCTGGCGGTCGCCGTGGCGCTGGTCATCCTGGTGGTGTTCCTGTTCCTGCGCGACGCGCGCGCCACGCTGATACCCGCCGTGGTGGTGCCGGTATCGCTGGCCGGCAGTTTTGCGGTGATGTATCTGCTCGGCTTCAGCCTGAACAACCTGTCGCTGATGGCGCTGACCATCGCCACCGGTTTCGTGGTCGACGATGCGGTGGTGGTGATCGAGAACATCGCGCGCCACATCGAGCGTGGCCTGAAACCTTTCGATGCTGCGGTCGCCGGTGTGCGCGAGGTCGGCTTCACCGTGCTGGCGATCAGCCTGTCGCTGGTGGCGGTGTTCATTCCCATCCTGCTGATGGGCGGTGTGGTCGGCCGGCTGTTCCGCGAATTCGCGCTGACGCTGTCGGTCGCGGTGGCGGTGTCCATGGTGGTGTCGCTGACCGCGGCACCGATGCTGGCGGCGCGCCTGCTGCGCGCGCGCGCGCCGGCGCAGGAAGCACGCTGGCAGCGCGCGCTCGGACGCCTGTTCGAGGACATCCAGATCGCCTACGCGCTCAGCCTGGACTGGGCGCTGCGGCACACGCGCATCGTCATGCTGATCTTCATCGGTGCGGTGGCGCTCAATGTTTGGCTGTTCGTCATCGTGCCCAAAGGGTTTTTCCCGCAGCAGGACACTGGCCGGCTGTTCGGAAGCCTGAATGCCGACCAGAGCATTTCCTTCCAGGCCATGACGAAAAAGATGGCGCAGGCGGTCGACGCCGTCCGTGCCGACCCGGCCGTCGCCAACGTCAGTGCATTCACTGGCGGCGGACGTGGCCAGAACACTGCGAATTTCTTCGTCATCCTGAAGCCGCTGAACGAACGCGGCGTGTCGTCCGACAAGGTGATCGGCCGGCTGCGCGGCAAGCTGTCGCGGATCGAAGGCGTGCAGCTGTTTCTCGTCGCGGCGCAGGACCTGCGTGTCGGCGGCGTGCGCTCCTCGTCGCAGTATCAGTTCACGCTCACTGCCGACAGCCTGCGTGCGCTGCGCGAATGGGAACCCAGGGTGCGCTTCGCGATGCGCGACCTGCCGCAGCTGGTCGATGTCGCGACCGATCAGGAGGACCGTGCCTCGCAGACGAAGCTGGTCTATGACCGCGACACGCTGGCGCGGCTGGGCATCTCGCCCGGCGGCGTCAACCAGGTGCTGTACGACGCCTTCGGCCAGCGCCAGGTCAGCACGCTGTACGAGCCGCTGAACCAGTACAAGGTGGTGCTGGAGGTCGATCCGGCGCACGCCCGCGATCCATCCGCGCTGGCCGCCGTGCGCGTCGCCACGGCCGGCGGCGGGCTGGCGCCGCTGCCCAGTTTCGCGCGGGTCGAGCAGGGCACGATGCCGCTGTCGATCGCGCATGTCGGCGGCCAGGTGTCGTCGACGATTTCCTTCGGGCTGGCCGAAGGCGTCACGCTGGCGCAGGCGATGGAGCAGATACATCAGGCCATGCGCGACATCGGCGTGCCGGCCGGCATCAATGCCGGCTTCCAGGGGTCGGCGCGTGCCTTCCAGCAGTCGCTGTCGAACCAGCCGCTGCTGATACTGGGTGCCATCGTCGCGGTCTATCTGGTGCTGGGCATCCTGTACGAAAGCCTGATCCATCCGCTGACCATCCTGTCCACGCTGCCGTCGGCCGGCATCGGCGCCATCCTTGCGCTGATGGCCTTCAATACCGAATTCGGCCTGATCGCCATCATCGGACTGCTGCTGCTGATCGGCATCGTCAAGAAGAACGCCATCATGATGATCGACTTCGCGCTCGACGCCGAACGCAATCGCGGCCGGGAACCGCTCGATGCGATACGCGAGGCCTGCCTGCTGCGCCTGCGCCCGATACTGATGACCACGCTGGCCGCCATGGTCGGCGCGCTGCCGCTGGCAATCGGCTTTGGCGAGGGCGCCGAACTGCGCCAGCCACTCGGTATCGCGGTGGTCGGCGGGCTGGTGGTCAGCCAGCTGCTGACGCTCTACACCACGCCGGTCACCTACCTTTATCTGGAACGTTTCAGCCGCTTCTGCAAACGCCTGCGGCAACGCGGCGCCGTCCACACGCACACTGTCACGCCATGAACAGACTGCCCGTCCTGCTCGCCACATTCGCACTTGCCGCCTGCACCAGCGTCGGTCCGCAGCACAAGGCGCCCGAGCTTGCGATGCCGGCCGCCTATCGCGCCGCCGACGGCTGGAAACCGGCCGAGCCGGCCGACCACCTGCCGCGCGGCGACTGGTGGCGCAGCTATGACGACGCCGTTCTCGATGGGCTGGTCGCCCGGCTGGACCGGGCCAATCCCGACCTGCAGTCCGCACTCGGCAGCTACCGGCAGGCGCGCGCGGCGGCGCAGCAGGCGCGAGCCGCCTACTATCCGCAGGTCAATCTGTCGGCGGCGGCGACGCGCAGCCGCAGTGCCGGAACCGCCGGCCGCGAGGGCACGCTGTCGACCATCGACCGCATCGGGCTGGATGCCAGCTGGGAAGCCGACCTGTGGGGGCGCATCGGACGCGGCGTCGAGGCGGCGGGAGCCGACCTGGCTGGCAGCAGTGCCGATCTGGCGTCGGTGCGCCTGAGCCTGCAGGCCGAACTGGTGCAGAACTACTTCCAGCTGCGCGCCACCGACAGCCAGCGCGAACTGTACGCACGTACGGTCGCCGCCTATCAGCGCGCGCTCGACGTGGCGCGCAACCGGGTGGCGGCCGGCGTAACGACGCGCGCCGATGAGGTGCAGGCGCTGGCGCAACTGCGCGCGGCGCAGGCACAGGCGGTCGATCTGGCGCTCGTGCGCACCCAGCTGCAGAACGCGATCGCGGTACTGGTGGGCGAGGCGCCTGCGGCGTTCGCGCTGGAGGCATCGGGCTGGCCGGCGCAGCCGCCAGCCACGCCGGTCGGCCTGCCGTCGTCACTGCTGGAGCGCCGGCCCGATGTCGCGGCCGCCGAGCGGCGCGTGGCCGCCGCCAACGCCCGCATCGGCGTGGCGCAGGCGGCCTGGTTCCCGTCGCTCACCTTGTCGGCATCGACCGGCTACGCCGGCAACAGCCTGTCGAAGTGGTTCTCGGCGCCGGCACTCGTGTGGTCGCTCGGCGCCTCGGCCGCGCAGGCGGTGTTCGACGGCGGGCGTCGCGACGCGCAGATCGAGTCGGCGCAGGCGGCGCACGACATCACGGTGGCGCAGTACCGTCAGACCGTGCTCGGTGCGCTGCAGGAGGTCGAGGACAACCTCAGCGCGCTGCGGTTGCTGGAGGACGAGGCGACGCTGCGTGCGCAGGCGCTCGACGCGGCGCGCGAGGCAGAGGTTCTGGCATTGAACCGCTACCGCGCCGGCACCGCCAGCTACACTGAAGTGATTACCGCCCAGACGGTGGCGCTGGACAACGAACGCGGTCTGGCCCAGCTGCGCGGCCGCCAGTTCTCGGCCAGCGCGCTGCTGAACAAGGCGGTGGGCGGCGGCTGGGATGGCTTGGCGGCGGCGCCCTGATCGTTAGACGCCCTGGACGCGGCAAGTCGGGACAGTTTGAAAATAACCATTGACATCGTGTGTCAATGGCGTATGGTGTAGTTATTGTGCACTGCAACATAACCCACGGAGACCGACCATGACCACGAAACCCGAATTCCCGAACCCGATCGAAGCCGTCCAGTCGCTGATGAACATCCAGGCCCAGACGATCGCCAAGTCCATCGAACTGCAGAAGAAGTCCGGCGAAGAGCTGATGGCCTTCTTCCAGGCCGAGTCGAAGAAGGCCGCCAGCCTGAAGTCGCCGGAAGAACTGATCCGCTTCAACCTCGACGCCAATGCCAATCTGTTCAAGCTGCTGAAGGCGCAGGGCGAAGCCTTCACCGCGTTTGCGACCGAAGCCGGTCAGGCCGCGATGGGCTCGTTCAAGGGCTTCGGCAAGTAATACGCCGGAACGCATCCGGCACGCGCCGGATGCTGCAGATGAAAAGGGCCGCGGTGGCAATGCCACCGCGGCCCTTTCGTTTGTCGGCTCCGCCGCGCATGCCGCGCAGCGGATCGGCGATCAAGGCGTCTTTTTCGGACGCGCCGGCGGCGCACCCTTGGCCGCCGCCGGTTTGGCGGCAGGCTTCGTCGCTGCCTTGGGCGCCGCCGCCGGCTTGGGCGTTGCCTTCGGTGCGGCTTTCGCAGTCGCCTTGGGGGCCACCTTGGGTGTCGCCTTCACGGCAGCGGGCTTTGCTTCGGTCTTGACCGCTGGCTTCGCTGCCGGCTTGGGTGCGGCGGGCGCCTTCGCTTCGGCTGCGGGCTTCACGTCCGGTGCCGCGGCTTTCGGCGCCGCCGCCGCCGGCTTGATGTGCGCCTGAGCATGCGCGCCGAACTGCTGGAAGGCGTTGCGCGCCAGCGCGCTGATCTGTTCGTAGGCGCCGCGCGCCTTGTCCATCGCTTCCTGCATCGACCCCATGGATTGCTTGCTGCTGATCGGCATGCCGGCCAGCATCTGACGCAGGCTGTCCATCAGGTCGGTGCCGCCGCTGTTGAGCTGCTCGCTGACCAGGCGACCGAATTCGGCCTGCGTCTGCGAGGTGATTTCGGCAATCTGGCGGGCACAGCCGAGCATCTTTTCGGTGGTCGAACGGGCCAGCTGGGCGCGCAGCTCGACCTGATTGGCCGGTTCGCGCACTTCGGCCAGCGCCCGTGCGTTGGCGACGCTCTCGTCGAACAGTTCGCGTGCCGTATTGACCTGCAACTGCATGATGCGCTGCGAATTGTCCATCGACAGCTGCGCCAGACGCATCGCTGCCTCGATGTTTTTCTTCTGCAACTCGGACATCTGTTCGGGTTTGGACATCGCAACACTCCTCGGTGGGGAATACGGACGGAACTGATCTGGCGGCTGCTACGGATTCTGCCGCCACTGGGCCGCCAGCGCCATGCTGCTGTCGGTAAATATGCACGGATTCATCGTCGACAGCGACCCGGCGATGCGCGGCATGAAGTCCATGCGCGCCAGCACGTCGCGTTCCAGGTCTATACCGGGCGCGATCTCTATGAGTTCGAGACCGTCGTCGACCAGGCGGAACACGCAGCGCTCGGTGACGTAAAGCACCTGCTGGCCGCGGCGGCGTGCTTCGCGACCGCTGAAGGTGCGGTGCTCGACCGCCCGCACGAATTTGTTTGCCATGCCGTCGCGCGCGATGCGCAGAGCACCGCCGGTGACCGAAATGTCGCTCTCGCCGGCGGTGAAGCTGCCGACGAACACCAGCCTGCGCGCGTTCTGCGAAATGTTGATGAAGCCGCCGGCGCCGGCCAGCCGCGTGCCGAAGCGCGACACGTTCAGGTTGCCGTCGGCATCCGCCTGCGCCAGGCCGAGTACCGCGATGTCCAGACCGCCGCCGTCGTAGAAGTCGAACTGGTAGGGCTGGTCGATCACCGCCTGGGTATTCACCGCGGCGCCGAAATCCAGCCCGCCGGCCGGGCGGCCGCCTATCACGCCCGGTTCGGCGGTCAGCGTGACTTCGTCGATCAAGCCTTCCTCTGCCACTACCGATGCCACGCCTTCGGGCATGCCTATGCCCAGGTTGACGACGTCGCCGGCATGCAGCTCGAGCGCGGCGCGGCGCGCGATCACCTTGCGCACGTCCAGCGGCATCGCGTCGTGCGCGTCGGGCGGCAGGCGTACTTCGCCGGAGTAGGCCGGGTTGTACTGCGACGCGAAGGTCTGCATGTGGTGCTCCGGCGGCGCCACCACGATGCAGTCGACCATCACGCCGGGAATCTTGACCTGACGCGGATGCAGCGAACCGCGCGCGGCGACGCGTTCGACCTGCACGATGACCAGTCCGCCGCTGTTGTGCGCGGCCATCGCGACCGCGAGCGCCTCCTGCGTCAGCGCCTCGCGCTCCATCGTCACGTTGCCGTCGGTGTCGGCCGTGGTACCGCGCACGATCGCGACATCGATCGGAAAGGCCTTGTAGAACAGGAAGTCCTCGCCGCCGATGCGCATGCGGGTGACCAGATCGTCGGTGCTGATCGCATTGATGCGGCCACCGCCATGCAGCGGGTCGACGAAGGTGTCCAGCCCGACCCGCGTCAGCTGCCCGGGGCGATGTGCCGCGATGTCGCGGAACAGCTGAGAGATGACACCCTGCGGCAGATTCCAGGCCTCGATGCGGTTGGCCACCGCCAGTGCCTGCAGTCGCGGCACCAGACCCCAGTGGCCGCCGATCACGCGCCTGACCATGCCTTCGTGGCCGAAGTGGTTGAGTCCGCGCGAATGGCCGTCGCCCTGTCCGGCGGCATAGACCAGCGCGAGGTCGCGCGGGTGTCCGCTGTCGATGAAGCTTTGTTCGGCGGCGACTGCGATGTGTTCGGCAAAGCCGGTGCCGACGAAGCCGCTGGTCGCCACGGTCGCACCGTCGCGGATGCGTGCCACCGCCTCGGCGGCGCTCACTGTCTTGCTGGCGGACGGGGACGGTGCGGACATGCGGTGCGGGTGGTGTGCGACGCCGTCACTTTACCGGACCTGTCCGCCGCTGAGGCAGGCGATTTGATCCGGATCAACCGGCAGGTGATTGAAAAGCGGATGGTTTGCCCCAGATAGCGTGCAGACGAAATTTACGGAGGCATTCATGCGTTTCGACAAGCTCACCACCAAGTTCCAGCAGGCCCTCGCCGACGCCCAGAGTCTGGCGGTCGGCCGCGACCACCAGTACATCGAGCCGGCCCATCTGATGCTGGCGCTGCTCAACCAGGACGACGGTGCCACCGTGTCGCTGCTGCAGCGTGCGGGCGTCAATGCCGCGCCGCTGAAGAAGGCGCTCGACGAGTCGCTGTCGCGCATCGCGACGGTGGAGGGACATGGCGGCGAGGTGCAGATCGGGCGCGACCTGACCAATCTGCTGAACCTGGCGGACCGCGAGGCGCAGAAGCGCGGCGACCAGTTCATCGCCTCCGAAATGTTCCTGCTCGCCGCCACCGGCGAAAAGGGCGACCTGGGCCGTCTGCTCAAGCAGGCCGGACTGGATCGCGACGCGCTGGAAAAGGCGGTGGAGCAGGTGCGTGGTGGCTCGTCGGTCGGTTCGGCCGAAGCCGAAGGCGCACGCGAGGCGCTGAACAAGTATTGCGTGGATCTGACCGAGCGCGCGGCGCAGGGCAAGCTCGATCCGGTGATCGGCCGCGATGACGAAATCCGCCGCACGATCCAGATCCTGCAGCGCCGCACCAAGAACAACCCGGTGCTGATCGGCGAACCCGGCGTCGGCAAGACCGCCATCGTCGAAGGGCTGGCGCAGCGCATCGTCAATGAGGAAGTGCCGGAGACGCTGAAGGGCAAGCGCGTGCTGGTGCTCGACATGGCCGGCCTGCTGGCCGGCGCCAAGTACCGCGGCGAGTTCGAGGAACGGCTGAAGTCGGTGCTGAACGAGGTGGCCAAGGACGAAGGCCGCATCATCATGTTCATCGACGAACTGCACACCATGGTCGGTGCCGGCAAGGCCGAAGGTGCGATGGATGCCGGCAACATGCTCAAGCCGGCGCTGGCGCGCGGCGAACTGCACTGCATCGGCGCCACCACGCTGGACGAATACCGCAAGTACATCGAGAAGGACGCCGCGCTGGAGCGTCGCTTCCAGAAGGTGCTGGTCGACGAGCCGAGCGTCGAGGCGACCATTGCCATCCTGCGCGGCCTGCAGGAGAAGTACGAAATCCACCACGGTGTCGACATCACCGATCCGGCCATCGTCGCTGCGGCCGAACTGAGCCACCGCTACATCACCGACCGCTTCCTGCCGGACAAGGCGATCGACCTGATCGACGAAGCGGCCGCCCGCATCAAGATGGAAATCGACTCCAAGCCCGAAGTGATGGACAGGCTCGACCGCCGGCTGATCCAGCTGAAGATCGAGCGCGAGGCGATGCGCAAGGAAACCGACGAGGCGTCGCAGAAGCGATTCGCGCTGATCGAGGAAGAGATCGTGCGTTTGTCGCGCGAGTACAACGACCTCGAGGAAATCTGGAAATCGGAGAAGGCGCAGGTCGTCGGCAGCAGCCACATCCGCGAGGAAATCGAGAAGGTGCGCGCGCAGATGGCGGACCTGCAGCGCAAGGGCCAGTTCGACAAGCTGGCCGAACTGCAGTACGCCAGGCTGCCCGAACTCGAGGCGCAGCTGAAGCAGGCCGAGAAGGGCGGCGCCGCGAAGCCGGCCAACAAGTTGCTGCGCACCGAAGTCGGCGCCGAGGAAATCGCCGAAGTGGTGTCGCGCGCGACCGGCATTCCGGTCAGCAAGATGATGCAGGGCGAGCGTGAAAAGCTGCTGAAGATGGAAGAGAAGCTGCACCAGCGCGTGATCGGCCAGGACGAGGCGGTGCGTCTGGTGTCCGACGCGATCCGCCGCTCGCGCGCCGGACTGGGCGACGAGAACCGCCCGTACGGCAGCTTCCTGTTCCTCGGCCCCACGGGCGTGGGCAAGACCGAGCTGTGCAAGACGCTGGCCGAATTCCTGTTCGATTCCGAAGAGCACCTGATCCGCATCGACATGAGCGAATTCATGGAAAAGCACTCGGTCAGCCGCCTGATCGGTGCGCCGCCGGGCTATGTCGGCTATGACGAAGGCGGCTACCTGACCGAAGCGGTGCGGCGCAAGCCCTACAGCGTCATCCTGTTCGACGAGGTCGAGAAGGCGCATCCGGACGTGTTCAACGTGCTGCTGCAGGTGCTGGACGACGGCCGCATGACGGACGGCCAGGGCCGTACGGTCGACTTCAAGAACACGGTGATCGTGATGACCAGCAATCTGGGCAGCCAGATGATCCAGCAGATGGCGGGCTCGGATTACGGCGTGGTCAAGCTGGCGGTGATGGGCGAGGTGAAGACCTTCTTCCGGCCGGAATTCATCAACCGCATCGACGAGGTGGTGGTGTTCCACGCGCTGGACGAACGCAACATCCAAGCCATAGCGAAGATACAGCTGGGCTATCTGGAAAAACGTCTGGTCAAGCTCGACATGGGCCTGCAGGTGTCCGACGCCGCACTGGGCGAACTGGGCAAGGCCGGTTTCGACCCGGTGTTCGGTGCCCGGCCGCTGAAGCGCGCGATCCAGGAGCACATTGAGAACCCGCTGTCGCGACGCATTCTCGATGGCAGTTTCGGACCGAAGGACGTGGTCGTGGTCGATCTGGATGCCGGCGGCCACTTCAGCTTCCGCAAGCCGAACTGAGGTGCAGCCCCTGGTCCGCGATAGCGGGCCGGGGGCCGTTCGCGAGCATGGCTCGCTTACCGGGAAGGCATGACGCGGTTTCGTGGGAGCGACCCCTGGTCGCGATGCGGTCGCAGACCATCGACCAACGCGGATTCGGCGTGAGGAATCGTGAGCATGGCTCGCTCCTGCGAGGAGGCATGGCGCGGTTTTCGTGGGAGAGCCCCCTGGTCGCGATCCGTCGCGTCGATCAACGCTGCCGCCGGGTGCTGGCCCGGTTCCTGAGCCGGATTTGCTCCTGCACACCATGATCGCCCCGTATGGCGCCATGCGGGGATAATCGCCGACTGTTCCTGTCCGCGACCTGCGCATGTCCGCCGTTTCCCCCGATCTTCCCCGTCTGCTGCTGGCCCCGATGGAAGGCCTGCTCGACGCACGCCTGCGCGCGGTCGTCACGCAGGCGGCGCGCTACGACTGGTGCGTGACCGAATTCATCCGGGTGACCGGCAACGTTCTGCCGGCGCGCTGTTACACCCGCGTTGCACCGGAACTGCTGAATGCTTCGAATACGGTGGCCGGCGTGCCGGTGCGCGTGCAGTTGCTCGGTTCCGATCCGGCCTGTCTGGCCGACAACGCACATGAACTGGCGCAGCTCGATCCGGCCGGCATCGACCTGAATTTCGGCTGCCCGGCACCAACCGTCAACCGCCACCGCGGTGGCGCGGTGCTGCTGGACGAGCCGGACCTGCTGCATGACATCGCGTCCGCGGTCAGCCGGGCGGTGGCCGGGCGTGTGCCCTTCACCGCCAAGATGCGGCTGGGCGTGCGCGACACCGCGCGCGCGATCGAGGCGGCGCAGGCGCTGGCCGACGGCGGTGCGCAGATGATCGTGGTGCACGCCCGCACCAAGCAGGACGGCTATCGGCCGCCGGCGCACTGGCCGTGGATCGCGCGCATCGCCGAAGCGGTGGCGGTGCCGGTAGTCGCCAACGGCGAAATATGGACGGTCGATGATTACCTGCGCTGTCGCGCCGAGAGCGGGCTGGCCGACGTCATGCTCGGTCGCGGCGCGGTGGCCGACCCGCTGCTGGCCGAGCGCATCCGCGCCCACCTGCGCGGCGAGCCGGCGCGCGAACCGGCGCTGGACTGGCATCGCCTGGCGCCGCTGGTCGCCGAATACTGGCAGCGGGTGCTTGCCCACGTCGAGCCGCGTCACGCCGCCGGCCGGCTCAAGCAGTGGCTGAACCTGTTGCGCCGCGTCTATCCACAGGCCGAAGTGCTGTACCAGCAACTGCGCGCCGTGCGTGTCAACGACGAAGTGGCGCGCGTGCTGTCCGCACAAACGGTGCGTCAGGTCGACGGCATCGCGGTCTGACCGCATCGCACGTACGGCTTGATTGCCGGTAGCACCTGGTTCATCGTCACGGCATGGATCCGGCGACGAAGAATACAGGCGGCGATGGCGCCAGCGCGGCACCGGCCGCGCGACCGCGCCTGCCGCCAGGCATCTGGGCGCTCGGTTTCGTGTCGCTGCTGATGGACGTGTCGTCGGAAATGATCCACGCGTTGCTGCCGGTCTATCTGGTGACGGTGCTCGGTGCCTCGACGCTGTCGGTCGGCCTGATCGAAGGCATTGCCGAGGCGACGGCGGCCATCACCAAGGTCTTTTCCGGTGTGCTGTCGGATCGGCTGGGCCGGCGCAAGCTGCTGGCGGCGATCGGCTACGGTCTGGCGGCGTTCACCAAACCGGTATTTCCGCTGGCCGGCTCGGTCGGCTGGGTAGTGGCGGCGCGCTTCGTGGACCGCATCGGCAAGGGCATACGCGGCGCGCCACGCGATGCGCTGATCGCTGATCTGGCGCCGCCCGGCTTGCGTGGCGCCGCCTTCGGCCTGCGCCAGTCGCTCGACGTGGCCGGCGCCTTCATCGGCCCGCTGCTGGCGATCGCGCTGATGTGGCTGACCGCCGACGACATGCGCACGGTGTTCTGGCTGGCCGTGCTGCCGGCATTCGCCGCCTTCGCGCTGGTCGTGTTCGCGGTGCAGGATCCGCCGGCCAGCGCGCCGGCAGACAGGGCGCGGCTGCCGCTGTCACGCGCCGGGCTGTCGCAGCTGCCTTCCGCGTACTGGTGGATCGTCGGCATCTCGGCGGTATTCACGCTGGCGCGCTTCAGCACGGCATTCCTCGTGCTGAAGGCGCAGGAAGACGGGCTCGCGCTGACCTTGATGCCCGCCGTGTTCGTGCTGATGAACGTGGTCTACTCATTGTCGGCGTATCCGGTCGGCATGCTGGCCGACCGATGCGACCGGCGCCTGCTGCTGGCCGGCGGATTCGCCGTACTGGTGCTGGCCGACCTCGTGCTCGCGCTGAGTGGCGGCCTGATCGGCATCGCGGCCGGTGTCGCGCTGTGGGGGCTGCACATGGGCATGACGCAGGGTCTGCTGGCGACGCTGGTGGCCGATGTCGCGCCGGCATCGCTGCGCGGTACCGCGTTCGGCCTGTACAACCTGGTGGGCGGTATCGCGCTGCTGGCGGCAAGCGTGATTGCCGGGGCGCTGTGGGACGCATACGGCTCGCAGACGACCTTCCTCGCCGGCGCCGTGTTCGCCGGCCTTGCGCTGCTCGCCGTGCCGCCGCTGCTGCGGACCGGCACGACAGGTCAATGATGGCGTGGGTCAGGGGTTCCAGCCGAGCACCGCCAGCATGACGGCGAAGCCGGCCACATAGGCCACCGCGACGTGCCAGCCCTGCCTGAGCCACTGCGCGGCCGATCTGGATTCCGGATACATGTTCGACAGCGCGACGCCGGCCGACGAGCCGAACCACAGCATCGAGCCGCCGAAGCCGACCGCGTAGGCCAGAAAGCCCCAGTCGTAGCCGCCCTGGCGCAGCGCCAGCGCGGTCAGCGGAATGTTGTCGAACACCGCGGAGACGAAACCGAGCGCCAGCGCGCTGTGCCACGAGGCAGGCGGCAGTTCCTCGACCGGCATCATCGACGCGCAGGTGACCAGCGACAGCAGGAAGATCGAGCCCCGGATCGTGTCGGGTAGCACCTCCCAGTCGTGGCGCCGCACCGGTATGGTCAGCAGGATGGCAGCCCAGACGGCTGCGCCGATGAACGGAAAGCTGTTCGCCAGTTCGGGGTATTCGACGTTTGCCGTCACGTTCGCGGCGACCGCAAATACGAGCATCAGGCCGACGATGAAGATCCGCCCCCAGTCGATGTGCGCGTGCTTGCGGACGTGGCGGATGATCGGCGAGTACGCGTGCTGCTGCCGCGCGGCGAAATAGCCGGTGATGACCAGCGCAACGCCCGCGGCAACGTAAGCATGAAGCACTTCCAGCGGGTTGATGCCGCTGATCCACATCATGGTCGTCGTCGTGTCGCCGACTACCGACCCGGCACCGCCTGCGTTCGAGGCGGCCACGATCGCTGCGAGATAGCCGACATGCACCTTCGCCTTGAACAGCTGATGCGCCATGGCGCCGCCGATCAGTGCGGCCGCGATGTTGTCGAGGAAACTGGACAGCACGAACACCATCACCAGCAGCACGAACGCGCCCTTCCATTCTCCGGGCATGAAGCGGGGCAGGACGGTTGGCAGGTGGCTCTTTTCGAAGTGCCGGGCGAGCAGCGCGAAACCGGTCAGCAGGCAGAACAAGTTGGCCAGCGTGACCCACTCGTGGCCGAGATGCCCGATCAGCCCGACGAAGCCGGCCCCGGTGTGGAACCCGGTGACGAACACCTTGTACAGGCTGATGACGGTCAGTCCGGTCACCGCCACGTACAGCGTCGCGTTGTGGAACAGTGCCACGCCGAGCAGGGTCAGGGCGAACAGCACGAAATCCACCGGTATGCCGACGACGGTCGGTGAAGCTCCGGCCGCCAGCGCGGAGGTCGGAAACGATGCAATCAGGACAAACAGACGGAACATGGCGGTCGTCACCGGCAGTGGAGGTGGGGTTTGTTGGCCGTGACGAGGTTTTAGCACGACGCATGCCTGTGCGCCGAGTGCGTTCGCGCGCAAGCGGCGGGCCTTCTTCTTTAGCCTATTTGTCTGCAATGGCCCGCGGTCATGCCCTCTGGTCAAGGCATCACCAGTGTGCAGGCTTGCGCTCCGGTTCTCGATGGATGTCCGGAGGCGGAATCAGATCCGGTTCCTCTCACCCATGCGTCGGCAGCAGGTTCAGCGGAATGCGCAGATAGGCCACGCCATTGTCGTCCGGCGGCGGCAGTTGCCCGCCTCGGACGTTCACCTGTATCGACGGCAGGATCAGCGTCGGCATGTCGAGCGTCGCGTCGCGCGCAGTGCGCATCGCGACGAATTCGTCCTCGTCGATGCCGTCATGCACGTGGACGTTGTGCGCGCGCTGTTCTGCCACCGTGGTCTGCCAGCGGGGGGCGCGCGATGTGGGCGGGTAGTCGTGGCAGACGTACATCGCGGTCTGCGGCGGCAGGTCGAGCAGACGGCGCATCGACCGGTAGAGCTGGCGGGCGTCGCCGCCCGGGAAATCCGCACGTGCGCTGCCCACGTCGGGCATGAACAGCGTGTCGCCGACGAATACCGAGCCATCGATGGCATAGGCCATGTCGGCCGGCGTGTGGCCGGGTACCAGCAGTGCGGTGGCTTCGACCTCACCGATCCGGAATGTTTCGCCGTCGCGGAACAGGTGGTCGAACTGGCTGCCGTCGGGCAGGAAGGTCCGCTCCAGGTTGAAGATCTTCCGGAAAGTCTCCTGCACGATGCGGATGTTTTCGCCGATCGCGATGCGGCCGCCGATACGCGACTGCAGATGGCGGGCGCCGGACAGATGGTCCGCGTGTGCATGCGTTTCGAGTATCCAGTCGACCTGCAGGTCATGCTGCGCCAGATAGGCGAGCATGCGGTCGGCGGATGCGGTACCGGTGTGGCCCGACTTGAAGTCGTAGTCCAGAACCGGGTCGATGACCGCCGCCCGGCGCGTAGCGTGATCCCAAACCACGTAGGACACGGTCCATGTGCCGGGATCGAAAAATCCTTCAGTCGTGGTGCGGGTACCCATGTGGTCTGCCTCGCCATTAATTATGTTGATTTATAGTATATGTGGACATATATTGATTTCAACCTGATTCCGGACTATCGAGCACGATATGGAAACGACACCGCCGCCGATCGATCCTGCGCTGCTGCGCAGTGCGGCCGGCCGCGCCGTCGGCGCGCTGAAGGTGCTTGCCAACGAAGACCGCCTGCTGCTGCTGTGCCAGCTGTCGCACGGAGAGATGTGCGTCGGCGAGCTGGAACAGCGTCTGGACATCCGCCAGCCCACGCTGTCGCAGCAGCTCGGCGTGCTGCGCAGCGAGGGCGTCGTACTGACCCGTCGCCAGGGCAAGAACATCTTCTATTCCGTTGCCGACCCGGCGGTACTTGAAGTGCTTGCCGTGCTGTATCGCCTCTATTGCCCGAAGGAGCCCGCATGACCCTGGACCTGAATGCTTTCACACCGTGGTCGGCGCTGGCCGGCGGCGTGCTGATCGGTGTCGCGGCAGCGATGTTCGTGCTGCTCAATGGCCGCATTGCCGGCATCAGCGGCGTACTCGGCGGATTGCTGACGCCGTCGCGCGGCGACATCGCCTGGCGTGCCGCTTTCGTGCTCGGGATCGTGGCGGCGCCGTGGGCTTATGCGCTCGTCACTGCCTGGCCGCAGCCGCAGATCGATGCCGGTCAGGGCGCGCTCGTCGTGGCCGGCCTGCTGGTGGGCATCGGCACGCGCTACGGCTCCGGCTGCACCAGCGGCCATGGTGTGTGCGGCCTGTCCCGCCTGTCGCCGCGCTCGCTGGCCGCCACGGCGGCCTTCATGGGTGCGGGCTTCGCCACGGTTTATGTGATCCGTCACCTGTCCGGTATCTGAGGAGTATTTCGATGACCGTATTCACTTCACTGCTCGCCGGCCTGGTCTTCGGTCTTGGCCTCATCGTGGCCGGCATGGCCAATCCGGCCAAGGTGCTGGCTTTCCTTGACCTCGCAGGCGCCTGGGACCCGTCGCTCGCCTTCGTGATGGGCGGCGCGATCGGCGTCGGCTTCGTTGCGTTCCTCGTCGCTCGGCAGCGCACCGTGTCCTTTCTGGGTGCGGAGATGAAGCTGCCCACGGCAAGTCACATCGACCGCCGCCTGGTGTTGGGCAGCGTCGCCTTCGGCATCGGCTGGGGCATCGCCGGCTTCTGCCCGGGACCGGGTCTGGTGGCGCTCGGCATGGGTGAGGGCAAGGCGCTGGTGTTCGTCGCATCGATGCTGGCCGGCATGGGCATTTTCGAGCTGCTCGAGCGGCGCCGGCGGACCGCGTCGACTGCGCAGAAGGGCTGAGCCATGAATGGCGACGAAAACTGGCTGGCGGCACTGACGACGATAGCGGTGCTGGCGCTCTACGAACTGGCGGTATTCGTCGCGCAGCGCCGTGCCCCGGAACGCCTGGCGCGCACGGCGCACGCCGCATTGCGCGCCGAGTGGTTCGCCGCCGTGTCAGCCGAGCGAGGCACCGAAGTCCTCGCGGTGCAGACACTGCGCAATTCGCTGATGTCGGCGACCATGACCGCATCGACGGCCGTACTCGGGCTGATGGGTACCGCGACGCTGGCTGCACCTTCGCTGCACGCCAGTCTCGGCGAGGCGATGAGCCATTCGACTCACCTGACTGTCCGTCTGGCGCTGGAACTCGTGCTGATGGCGCTGTTGTTCGCGTCCTTCGTGTCCTCGGCCATGGCGGTGCGCTACTACAACCACGTGAGCTTCATCAGCGCGATGCCGGTCGGTTCCGACACGCGTGCCCGCTGGGCGGATGCGGGTACGAACTACATTCGGCGCGCCGGGCTTCTCTACAGCTGGGGTCTGCGTCAGCTGGTGCTCGTGGCGCCGGTCCTCGCGTCGATCCTGCACCCGTATGCCGGCCCGCTGACTGCGCTGGTTGTCGTCTTCGTGCTGATCGGGTTCGAGCGCGTCCAGAAGTCATGAGCGCCGCCACTTCCCTTGCATCGCGCGTACGAAGGAGCCTGACATGAACATCGTTTGCACCCACTGCGGCACCACCAACCGGGTGCCGGACGAGCGCCTTGACGACAAGCCGGTCTGCGCGCGCTGCAAGACCATCTTGATGCCGGCCGAACCCTTCGCGCTGAACGATCAGACCTTTGCCGCTTACATCCGCGGTACCGACCTGCCGGTGCTGGTGGATTTCTGGGCCGACTGGTGCGGCCCGTGCCAGGTGATGGCGCCGCAGTTTGCCGCTGCGGCCGCGCAGCTGCCGCGTGTCCGGTTCGCCAAGGTTGATACCGAAGTGGCACGCGAAACGAGCGCGGCATACCGGATCCGCAGCATTCCGACGATCGCGCTGTTCCGTGGCGGCAAGGAGATCGCACGCCAGGCCGGTGCGATGAGTGCGGCCGATATTCTTCTCTGGGTGCGTCCTTACGTTTGAAACGCAGTGCGGCCGCATCGATCCGGGGACGTGATCCGTGCGGGTGCCGAACCGGCGACCGCGGCAGCGCTGAATCCAGTACCGCGAGCGAGCGAACCCGTGCGGAAACAATTCAATGTGTGAAAAGCGCGCCCCGGAGGGGTGGGGGTTGCGCAGCGCGCAGCGGTCTGTCGCTATCATGGGCCGGAGGTGATGAACGCTGAAAGGTCTGGTGACGCGGACCACCGATCGCCGTACGCGCGGTACTTTGCAGGCCGGGGGAATGCATGGATCTGCCGGAGAGTTCAAAACCCGACGGGCTCGGTTCGACGGAATCGGGGTCTTCCCGGCCGTCGCCGGGACGAGTTGAATTGATGGCCTGGCTGACGGGCCGTGAAACGTTTGCCTGGGCAGTGCTGGCGCTGTCGGTTCTGGTCACGCTGGGACTGTGGTACGACGCGCGAGAGGAATCGGCATCGACGGCCAAGGAACGTTTCGAATACCGGGCCGAGCGGCAGGCGATTGCCGTGGTCGACAAGTTGCGCGACTTGACGCAGGTGCTATACGGCGCTGCGGGCCTTTTTGCGGCCAGCGAGGAGGTCAGCCGCTCGGAGTGGCATGAGTACGTAACGGGCCTCCAGCTCGACAGAATCCAGCCCGGCACAATGGGAATGGGGGTTGCGCTGATGGTGCCGCTGGCAGAGCGCGCCGCTCACGAAGCGGCAGTGCGTGCCGAGGGGTTTCCTGACTATGAGATCCGCCCGTCCGGCGACCGGCCTCTGCTGAGCCCCATTCTTTACCTCGAACCGTTTTCCGGCCCGAATCTGCGTGCCTTCGGTTACGACATGTATTCCGAACCGGTGCGCCGGGCGGCGATGGAACATGCGCGCGACACCGGGCAGGTGGGACTGTCGGGCAAAGTCGTCCTTGTGCAGGAGGATGGAAGCCAGAAGCGACCGGGTTTCGTGATCTATCTGCCGGTGTATCGCAATCACGTGCCTGTGGATACCCTTGAGGCACGACGTGCGGCGCTGCGGGGCTTCGTGTACAGCCCTTTCCGCGCGGAGGATCTGTTGCGTCGTCTGTTCCGGGATTCCGCAGCAGACGTCGAGGTGGAAATTTTTGATGGCGACCCCATTCCGGGGAATGCGCTCTTTTCCTCCGAACGTTCGTCACGTATCGCCCGGCATGTGATGGACAAGGAAGTCGAGTACGGAGGCTGGCGCTGGACGCTGCGCGTACGCAGCAGTCGTTCCTTCGAGGCGATGACGGAAAGCGAACAGCCGACGATGGCACTTGCGGGCGGGCTGGCCATCGACTTGCTGTTCTTCGGAATGCTGTTCCTGCACTCGCGCCACCGTCGCCGCATGGAGGCCGCGACGGCCGAACTCCAGCGCAGCCATGAGCGTTTCCTGACACTGGTCGGCAATGTACCCGGTACGGTATTCCAGTGCGAACCCGATGCCGTCCGCCGCGTACGCTACATCAGCGGCGGCATAGAGACGCTGACCGGCAAGCGGCCGGAACGCTACCTTTCCGGCCAGAACACCTTGGGACAACTGGTGCATCCGGACGACCTTCCCGAGCTGCGCAAGGTGGTCGAAGGAGCTGTTGTGCGTGGCGAGAGCTACGAGGTCGAGTACCGCGTCAATGGTGCATCCGGCCTGTGGGTCAGCGAACGGGGGAGGGCGACGCTCGACGAGGCGGGGCGTCCGTTGTGGATCGACGGCGTGATGTTCGACATCAGCAGCCAGAAGCGTGCCGCTGCCGAGTTGCGTGCTGCGTCGATGTACATGCGCAGCCTGATCGAGGTCAGTCTCGATCCGTTGGTGACGATCAGTGCCGAAGGCAAGATTACCGATGTGAATTCGGCGACCGAAGCCGTGACCGGCATGACCCGGCAACAACTGATCGGAAGCGACTTCAGCGAGTACTTCACCGAACCGGAGAAGGCGCGCGCCGGCTACCGGCAGGTCTTTTCCGACGGGCGTGTCATCGACTATCCGCTGACCATCCGCCATGCGACGGGCCACCTGACCGAGGTGCTCTACAACGCCAGTGTGTATCGGGACGAAGAGGGCAGGGTGACCGGTGTTTTCGCTGCCGCCCGGGACGTCACCCGGCTCAACGCGATCGTCAGCGAACTGGACCGCCATCGCAACCACCTGGAAGAACTGGTCGACACCCGGACCCGCGAACTGGTCGATGCAAAGCGGGTCGCTGAGAGTGCCAATGAAGCGAAGAGCGTGTTCCTTTCAAGCATGAGCCATGAACTGCGCACACCGATGAATGCCATCATCGGTATGGCCCATGTCCTGCAGGGCACCGAACTCGCTCCTCGTCAGCGAGAACTGCTGGGCACCTTGCAAACTGCAAGCAGACAACTTCTGGGGCTCATTGACGACATCCTGAACTTCACCCGTCTGGACACCGTCCGGCCGGAGGCGCCGAAGCAGCCGTTCCGGCTCGATGACATGCTCGAGACGGTCGTCGGGAAGGTCAGGCACAAGGCGCTTGCGCGCGGCGTGGCCTTGATTCGGGATGTCGCTCCCGGGATGCCGGGCAGCTTTGCCGGTGACGCGGCGGGGATAGGTCAGGTGCTCGACAAGCTGGTCGACAATGCGGTGAAGTTCACCGAGGCTGGCGAAGTGCGTATCGGCGTCACGATGATTGAACGCGGCAAGAATGTGGCGGTATTGCGGTTCGGGGTCCGCGATACCGGCATCGGAATCGATGACGGTGAGCGGGAACGCCTGTTCGAGGTCTTCCATCAGATCGACGGTTCGGCGACGCGAAAATACGGAGGAACCGGACTGGGCTTGGCGATGGTGCGCCGACTGGTTGAACTGCTTGGCGGCGAGATCGGCGTCGAGAGCGAAAAGGGCAAGGGCAGCCTCTTCTGGTTCACGGTCCCGGTGGAGGTTGCCGATGATCCTGCGGCCTCGCGCAGGGAAGATGCCGGCATTGGCGCGACCGCTGCGACCATCGCGGCAACGGCGGATGGGGCAGCGGATCAGGGTGGTGCCTCCGCGCCGCTTCCGGCGCCTCGGCCCGACGAGCAACAATGGAATCGTCTGCGGGAACGCCTGATCGAACTGCTGGAGGCCGACGATCTTGAGAGCGTTCGCCTGTTCAAGGACAACGATGCGCTGATGCGTGCGGTTCTGGGAACGCGATACGCGCCGATGGCGCAGGCCATCGGAACGTTCGATCTGGCTACCGCGCTCGAGGGCATCAAGGCCGTTGCCTGACGGGGGGGGGGGGCAACAATCCCTGGCCTTGCCGTCTCCCCGGGCGGATGCGTTTTCACCGAAGTTGCCGTGGCATGCCGGGGCTGATCAATCGATTGCGCCGGTTGCGTTGATAACATGAGTTCTGCCAGTGCAATCAACGGGGGTTGCGGCGGCACATGCATCCCGCAGGAAGGCGACCAACGTTCCGATATGCGGTGTCAGCGCATCGCGAAGGTCATGGTCGCCGTCGACCAGCAGCAGGCTGGCGCCGTCGCTCGCCGCCAGCAACCGGTGTGCGTCGCTGACCGGCACGACCGTATCTTGTCGGCCGTGCACCAGCAGCGTCGGACATTGTGTGTCCGCCAAAGTGTTGACTGGCGCGATCTCATCGAACGACACACCGATGACGTGTTGCACATGACGCATGACGTACCAGCCCAGCACGGTATAGGGCAACCGCTTTTCGGCCATCAGGCGACGCATTACCTCGCGTGGATGGGCGAAGGCCGAGAGGCTGACCACCGCCCGAACGTCGCGGTGACGTGATGCGTGAAGCAGGGCTGCAGCGGCGCCGACCGAGTGCCCCAGCAATGCAAGCCGGTCGTGCGCGATGTCCGATTGCTGCTGCAGCCAGTCCAGACCCGCAGCGATATCCTCGGCGAATCGCGGCATCGATGTGAAGTCGTCGTCGTCACTGCGTCCGTGGCAGCGGGCATCGATCAACAACACTGCGAAGCCAGCTTGGTGCAACGGTGGAACCACGGGCCACATCATCTCGGCATTCGCGCCCCAACCGTGTATCGAGAGTACCGCAGGAGAGGGATGTCCGGAAGCTTGCGGTGGCAATACCAGCCATGCAAACAGTTGTTTTCCGCGGGGGCCGGGAATGTGAACCTCGCGCACCAAACCGGATGCGACGCGATGGTCAGCAGGACTTCGGTTGTATTCCAGTCGCGGTGCGCGCAGGCCACGAAGTATCGCGAGATGCGCCAGCTGGCGCACGGCCCAAGCCCCGCCCAACACGGCGGCGGCTTCGGCGATCACGATGTCGGACGGACGGGAGGTGCCAGGTACAAAGCGACTATCGCGTGTCTCAGGAGGACTGTACCGACGTGACGCCTGCGAATTCGTCGAAAGCGGCGATTGCGTGGGCGGCATACATTAACGACGGTCCCCCTCCCATGTACGTGGTGACCCCCAAGGTTTCGTCGACTTCCTGTCGCGTCGCGCCCAGCTTGACCAATGCCTTTGCGTGAAAGGCGATGCACGGCTCGCACCGTGACGCGACGCCGAGCGCCAGCGCAATCAGTTCCTTGGTCTTGGCGTCGAGAGCCCCATCTGCAGTCGCGGCACGCCCCAGATCGCTGAAGCTCTTCATGACCTCGGGCGTACTCGCGCGCAGGGATGACAGCCCGGTGGAGATCGAACGGGTCAGGTCGCGGTATTTGTTGGTTGCTTCGGTCATGGCATTGGACTTTCAGACATTACGGTTAATCGGCGCTAAGGGGCTTAATTCTTCAGCCCAGAGCAGGCGTCACGCCGCGGGTGCGACAGTGCCCTGCCGCCACGCTCTTTCGCGCGCTCTGCCATCTGTTCGTGGTGCTGATCCTGGTAACTCTTGCACTCGTCGTAGGATTTCATGGTGCGCATGCGATCGCGATGTTCATTGCGCTCTTGCCGTGTCATCAACGCCCAGCCAGGCGTGAAGTCGGTCCCCCAGCGCGCCGCGCCATGACCGCCGCCGGGCCCCGTGCCCATCGCCCTTCCTGGTGAGCCCGCTGCTGGTCCGGAACCCATCGGGTTCGGACCAGTCCCGGTTTCCCTTGCATCGCCGGGCTGGGCGAACGCCACGCCTGTTGCAAGGCTGATCAGGGCAGCAAGCATCATTATCCGAATGTTCATCATGTTTTGCCCCACGACTAACAACGTAACCGATTCACTATAGCTACATGGATATGGCTGGGTATTGCGATCGCGCAATGAATCCTCGGGAACTTTTGCTGCGGAAATCACTGTGCTTGATTACGCCGCCCACTCGACCGTCGGGATGTCCAGTGTGCGACGCAGTGCGTCTGGGGATCAATGAATCCATCCAGGTGGTGCGTTATGCCCAGCAACTGTTTGAAGAGGGCGATTTGCACAAAGGCATTCGTCCGAAAAGCCTCGATCAGAGGGCTATGCCGTGTTTGACCGCGACGACCACGACAGCTATTTGAACGCTCTGAATTTGGCGAAGTCGCTGGATGGCAAGCGGCGCAATGACGACGGGCAGCCAGCCGGTCAGCTTCAAGGCCATCGCTTCCATTCCCAGCTTCGAATTGTGGCTGTTGCTGCGCTACGAGGACATTCATGCACCGATTCACCATGACAAGGTGATGGCGCGTTTGAAGCAGCACATTCCCGGCTACGGCAAAGGCGTGGGGGGGGGGCGTTTGCCTCCACCTGAGAGCGGCTGGAAACGGCGATACTGCGACCAAAGGTACTGGCAGAAAGGTTCACGGACTACATTGCCCCTGAACCATTCACAGCCATGCACGGATTTGTCAGGCGTGCTGACCACGCTGCGCGACTGAACCCGATCAATCCAGAACGGTGGGCAGGTCACTGAACAGGCTTTGCGCGTATGCGCTGATCTGGTCGAGAGCGAGCACCTTACCCAGCATGGCGATTTCGGGCGGCGGGCCGTATTCGGCATCGAGCTGGGCGTTGATGTCGGAAATCAGATTCCGGGCGGCGAGTAGCGATTCGTCGTCGGTCATGAGCTGAATGCGTTCAAAGGTTCTTGTCGTGAGCGACGCCAGCTCCGATGCCAGGCCCTTCGCCTTCTTTTTTCCGCAGTGCCGGGGCTGAATCGGTCGCTGGTCGCATCGAAGTACTGTCGCAGGTGCGTCCGGACGACGAAGCGGAAGCCGAAAATGGCATGACGATTTCGGTGCAGGTAGGAGGGCAGATGCATGGCTGCGCATCGTCCAGTGGTACACCGACGTGGTGGAGTCACTGGATCGACGGCACAAACGAAAAACCCGCTGACGAATCAGCGGGTTATCGTTCGATTGGTGGAGGCGGCGGGAATCGAACCCGCGTCCGCAAGCCCTACACAGACAGTTCTACATACTTAGCCTGGCCATTTGGTTTAACCCGTCACCCGCCGACCCGGCAGGCTGATGAAAGGCGATCCGCTGAATTTTCGTGGTGCGCCACGCGGCGGAGCGCACCCTTACTTTAGCTGTTAATGGCGCTGCGACCGGTTGCCCGGCCCGACCCGCTAATCAGTCGGTGCAGCGTCCGGCCTTAAGCGGCCAGAGCGTAAGATTCGTCGTTGGCGACTATCTAATTTTCGGTTGGATTTACGAGGTACTCCGACCCTCGGTATGCCCTGCGCTGCTTCGCGACCCACGTCGAGACCAGATCGCCCCCTCAGCACACAGATGGTACCACCCCGCGCGAATTACAAGAGGCCGAGCAATTCCAGAGGGTGATCGATGATGTGGTCGGCACCCCAGTCGCGGAAATGCCTCCCTGTACCCAGATAGCCGAAGGTTGCGGCGACGGATCGCATGCCGGCAGCGCGTGCGGCCTGGACGTCGCGTTCGTCGTCGCCGACATAGAGGCAACGGGCCGGGTCGACGTCCAGCTCCGATGCGGCAAGGCGCAGACCGGACGGATCCGGCTTGGGCACTGCGACGCTGTCGCCACTGATGATGCTGCCCGCCCTCCGGTCCAGATCGAGCCCGCGCATCAGCGGCAGCGTAAAGCGTGCGGCCTTGTTGGTGACGACGCCCCAGGGCAGTCCGGCAACTTCGAGCTGTTCGAGTACTTCGCCCATGCCGTCGAACAGCCGGGTATGGACGCAGAGCGCGCATTCGTAGATGGCCAGGAAGCGCTCCACCAGCGCCGGATAGCGATCGTCGTCCGGGGCAATGCCGAAACCGGCACCGATCAGGCCACGCGCGCCGGCCGAGGTATGCGGGCGCAGCACGGCATCGGGCAGCGCCGGCAGCCCGGATTCACTGCGCAACTGGTTGAGTGCGCCGCCGAGGTCGGGTGCGGTGTCTGCCAGCGTGCCGTCGAGATCGAACAGCACGGCGGCGGCTTTCCGCTCATTCATCGCGCACGCAACGCATCAGGTAATTGACGCCGGTGTCGTGCCCGAGCGCGTAGATCCTGGTCAGCGGGTTGTAGCTCATGCCGATCAGTTCGGCCTCGCGCAGGCCGGCGGCGCGTGCGTCATGCGCCAGTTCGGAAGGCTTGATGAACTTTTCGTACTCGTGCGTGCCGCGCGGCAGCATGCGCAGGATGTATTCCGCACCGACGACCGCCAGCAACCAGGCTTTCGGGCTGCGGTTCAGCGTCGAGAAGAAGACCGTACCGCCGGGGCGAACCATGGTCGCGCAGGCGCGGATGGTGCTGGCCGGATCGGGCACGTGCTCGAGCATTTCCATGCACGTCACGACGTCATAACGTGCCGGCGCCGCGACGGCATGGTCCTCCGCCGACTGCAGCAGGTATTCGACACTGCGGCCGCTTTCCAGCAGATGGAGGCGGGCAACCGACAGCGCCTTTTCGCTCAGGTCGATGCCGGTGACGTGGGCGCCGCGGGACGCCATGCTTTCCGACAGGATGCCGCCGCCGCACCCGACGTCGAGCACGCGCTTGCCTGCAAGTCCGATACAGCGGTCTATCCAGTCCAGACGCAGCGGATTGATGTCATGCAGAGGTTTGAATTCGGATTCGGGGTCCCACCAACGGTGGGCCAGCTCGGAAAATTTCTCGAGCTCGAGCGGATCGGCATTCAGTGGTGTGGTCATGGGCTGATAACGATGCAGGGAACGGTTGCAGGAATCTTATACGCTGCGGCTATCCGGAAAACATGGGCGAAAAAAAGCCCTGCACGGATGCAGGGCTTTTTTGAAGCAACGGAACCCGAATTACTTCTGGGTGCCGATCACTTCGATTTCCACACGACGGTCCGGCTGCAGGCAGTCAACCAGCTTCTTGTTGCGGAAGCTTTCTGCACCCATCTTCTTGCATGCGTCGCCGGTCACCGGCTGCGTTTCACCCTTGCCTTCGGTGTACACGCGGTTGGCTTCGACGCCCTTGCTGACGATGTAGTCCTTGACTGCGGCCGCACGCTTTTCCGACAGGGTCTGGTTGTACTTGTCCTTGCCGATGCGGTCTGCGTGGCCGACAGCGATGATCACTTCGAGCTCGATGCTGCCGAGCTTGCCGATTGCGTCGTCGATCTTTGCCTTGCCTTCGGGGCGCAGGATGGCCTTGTCGAAGTCGAACAGCGCGTCCGCAGCCAGCGTGATCTTCTTGCCGGCGGGCTTCGGTGCGGGGGCAGCTGCGGGCTTCGGTGCGGCGGGTGCGGCCGGTGCGGCTGCCGGAGCAGCAGCCGGCTTTTCGCAGACGTCCTTCGGCAGCAGGTCCTTGTCGCAGGCGCAGCCCACTTCAGGGATGGCGGCAGCGTAGGCCGGCGTCCAGAAGCCGGTTCTCCAGCACAGGCCGGTAGCGTTGCGCACAACGACGCCGCGGCTGTCGATCACGTACGGAATGTGAGCCTTCTTCGTGAGATCGACCTTGATGTCTTCCAGTGCGGAAGCGTTCGAGGCGAAACCGGCCGAGGCGGCCAGAAGGGCGATGAGCAGCGGTTTTTGCGTCAGTTGTTTCAGCATGATCCCCTCTTATGAAACATTAAGCAGTTGTGATCCGGCCCGCCCCATCATATGTGGGACTGCCGGCCCGAATTACCGGAAAGCCACCAGCAACGCCGACGATCTTGGGTGGCAATGCAGCAACCAAGGCAGCAGGGCGTTATTTAGCCACCTGATTTTGCCACAGGCGGGCACGTGCCTTCAAATCGCTGTTGTGCGGGTGCAACAAAACACCCTGCATAACCCGTGCAGATCCTGCGACCCACACATCGCTCACATGTTCCCGACCTGCTGCATAAACGAGGTGTGAGACCGGCGAATAGCAGGGGCGCGTTTCGGGTTCGTCGAGGGCGACCGCACACAGGTCCGCTGCCTTGCCGATCCGGATGGAACCGGTTTCGTGGTCGATTCCCAATGCACGGGCGCCACCAAGCGTTGCCATATGCAGCAGTTCCTCAGCCGGCAGCGTCGAGGCATTGCCGGACATGAGTTTGCCGAGCAGGCCGGCCTGGCGCATTTCCTGAAACAGGTCCAGACGGTTGTTGCTCGCTGCGCCGTCGGTGCCGAGGCCGATGTTGACGCCCGCTGCCTTCAGTGCGGCAACCGGCGCCGCACCGCTGGCCAGCTTCATGTTCGACGTCGGGCAATGGGCAATGCTTGCCCCCTCGCGTGCCAGCAGGGCGATTTCGTCACCGTTCAGGTGCACTGCATGCACGGCGATCAGGTTCGGACCGATCAGGCCAAGCTGGCGCAACCGTTCGATCGGTCGCATGCCGTGCTGCCGGACGCTCTGCTCGATTTCGTCCCGGGTTTCGTGGATGTGCAGGTGGATGGGCAGGTCCAACTGTTCTGCCAGCGTGCGCAGACGCTCGAAGCTGGTGTCGGACACCGTGTAGGGGGCGTGCGGGGCGAGCGTGAAATGCAGCAGCGGATGCTGCTTGCAGCGGTCCCGGACTGCCAGGCCACGGCTGATGTACTGGTCGGCATCGGCCGCCCAGGCGCTCGGGAACTCGATCACCACGATGCCGAGCGCCGCCCGCATGCCGGTTTCGATCGCCGCTTCGGCCGCCGCATCGGGAAAGAAGTACATGTCGCTGAAGCAGGTGATGCCTCCGCGCAGCATTTCGGCACAGGCCAGCAGGGTGCCGTCGCGCACGAAGTCGTGACTGACATGCTTCTGTTCGGCCGGCCAGATGTGGTCGCCCAGCCAGCGCATCAGTGGCTGGTCATCGGCATAGCCGCGCAGCAGGTTCATTGCGGCGTGGGCGTGCAGGTTGATCAGGCCCGGAATCAGCACGTGCTCGCCCAGCGTGCGCAGGGATTTCGGCGCATAACGCTGCCGTGCCTCATCCGACGGCAGCACGTCGACGATGCGGCCTTCGTTGACTGCCACCGCATGATGTTCGAGCACACAGCCCGCCGGTTCGACCGGAACGATCCATCTGGCTTCGATCAGCAGATCGATGTCTGTTCGTGCTTCGGGATTCGGCATGGCATTGCGGCTGGACAGTGGAGGCGGTGCAGTTTAGTCCGGCGCGCGCTCCGGTGGCGTCCGGGGCGGATGCAAGCGCATGTTAAACTTGCGGTTTGGCTGCATAGACCGGTGATTTTCAGACCGGGTTCATCTCAACGACAGCCGCCGTCCGCCAAACCCTCCGATGACCACTTCTTTTGCCAAGGAAACGCTGCCCATTTCGCTCGAAGACGAAATGCGGCATTCCTACCTCGATTACGCGATGAGCGTGATCGTGGGCCGTGCGCTGCCCGATGTGCGCGACGGTCTCAAGCCGGTACACCGCCGGGTGCTGTTCGCGATGCACGAAGCGAACATCCAGTGGAACCGCCCCTACGTGAAATGCGCGCGCGTGGTCGGTGACGTGATGGGTAAATACCACCCGCACGGCGACTCGGCGATCTACGACACGCTGGTGCGCATGGCGCAGGACTTCTCGCTGCGCTACACGCTGATCGACGGCCAGGGCAATTTCGGTTCGGTCGATGGCGACAACGCCGCGGCAATGCGCTACACCGAGTGCCGGCTGGACAAGATCGCGGCCGAACTGCTGGCCGACATCGACAAGGAAACCGTCGATTTCGGACCCAACTACGACGGCAAGGAACAGGAACCGCTGGTTCTGCCCAGCCGCATTCCGAACCTGCTGATCAACGGCAGTGCCGGCATCGCGGTCGGCATGGCGACCAACATCCCGCCGCACAACCTCGGCGAAGTGCTCGACGCCTGCCAGTTGCTGCTGAAGGAGCCGGAAACGACGATCGAGCAGCTGATCGACATCGTGCAGGCGCCCGACTTCCCGACCAGCGGCTTCATCTACGGTCTGTCCGGCGTACGCGAGGGCTACATGACCGGCCGCGGCCGTGTCGTGATGCGTGCACGCACCCACTTCGAGGACATCGATCGCGGCAACCGTCAGGCCATCATCGTCGACGAACTGCCGTACCAGGTGAACAAGAAGACCCTGCTCGAGCGCATCGCAGAGCTGGTCAACGACAAGAAGATCGAAGGCATTTCCGACATCCGCGACGAGTCGGACAAGTCTGGCATGCGCGTGGTGGTCGAACTCAAGCGCAATGAAGTGCCGGAAGTCATCCTGAATAACCTGTACAAGCTGACGCAGCTGCAGGACACCTTCGGCATGAACATGGTGGCGCTGGTCGATGGCCGGCCGCGCCTGCTGAACCTGCGTGAAATGCTGGACTGCTTCCTGTCGCACCGCCGCGAGGTGATCACGCGGCGCACCGTGTTCGAGCTGCGCAAGGCGCGCGAGCGCGGTCACGTGCTGGAAGGCCTGGCGGTCGCGCTGTCGAACATCGATGAAATCATCGCGCTGATCAAGGCTTCGGCCTCGCGTGCCGAAGCGCAGGTCGCGCTGATGGGCCGCGCCTGGAAGTCGCCGCTGGTCGATGAAATGCTGGCGCGTGCCGGCGCCGAGAATTTCCGTCCGGACGGGCTGGATCCCGTTTTCGGTTCCTTCCCCGACGGCTACCGCATGTCGGACGCGCAGGCCAAGGCCATCCTGGACATGCAGCTGGCCCGCCTGACCGGGCTGGAGCAGGAAAAGATCATGTCCGAGTACAAGGACGTGATCGAACAGATCATCGACCTGCTCGACATCCTGGCGCGCCCGGAGCGCATCAACTGGATCATTTCCGACGAGCTGCGCCAGATCCGCGAACAGTTCGCCGACGCCCGCCGCTCGGAAATCATCGTACACACGCAGGATCTCGGCATCGAGGACCTGATCGCGCAGCAGGACATGGTGGTCACGCTGTCGCACGGCGGCTACTTCAAGCGTCAGCCGCTGACCGATTACCGCTCGCAGCGCCGTGGTGGTCGCGGCAAGCAGGCGGCGGCGGTCAAGGACGACGATTTCGTCGACCAGCTGTTCATCGCCAACACGCACGACTACATCCTGTGCTTCTCCAGCCGCGGCCGCGTCTACTGGCTGAAGGTGTACGAGGCGCCGGAAGGCTCGCGCAATTCGCGTGGTAAGCCGATCGTGAACCTGTTCCCGCTGATGGAAGGCGAGAAGATCACGGCAGTGCTGCCGGTCAGGGAATTCGACGAAAACCACTACATCTTCATGGCGACCGGTCGCGGCACCGTCAAGAAGACGCCGCTGTCCGACTTCGGCAATCCGCGCAAGGCCGGCATCATCGCGGTCGACCTCGACGAGGGCGACGTGCTGATCGGCGTGGCCATCACCGACGGTTCGGACGACATCATGCTGTTCTCCGACGCCGGCAAGGCGGTGCGCTTTGCCGAGGGTGACGTGCGGCCGATGGGGCGCACCGCGCGCGGTGTGCGCGGCATGATGCTCGAACACGACCAGAGCGTGATCTGCATGCTGGTGTCGAAGAACGACGAACTGAGCGTGCTGACCGCGACCGAAAACGGTTTCGGCAAACGCACCCGCGTCACCGAGTACCCGAAGCATGGTCGCGGCACCAAGGGCGTGATCGCGATCGCCACCAGCGAGCGCAATGGTGCGGTGGTCGGTGCGGTGCTGGTCGAATCGAGCGATGAAATCATGCTGATCTCGACCGGCGGCGTGCTGATCCGCACCAAGGTGGTGGACATCCGCGAAATGGGCCGATCGACCCAGGGCGTCACGCTGATCAATCTGGACGACGGTACTCGTCTGGCCGGACTGGAAAAGGTGATCGAAAGCGACAGCGAGGCGGATGCCGACGCTGATGCCGAAGCCGGGGAAGAGGGCGAGGAATAGGACGACGCATGGGCGCGCGTGCCTACAATTTCGGTGCCGGTCCGGCGATGATGCCGGACCCGGTGATCGAGCAGATCGCGCGCGAATGGCAGGATTTTCGCGACGAGGGATATTCGGCGCTCGAACTGGGGCATCGCAGCGAACCGTTCGCCGACATCCTGACGCGTGCCAAGGCAGACCTGCGCGAACTGCTCGCAGTGCCGGAATCCCATCACATCCTGTTCCTGCATGGCGGCGCGACACCGCATTTCGCCATGGTGCCGCTCAATCTCGCGCGCGAGGGGCAGAGCGCCGACTACATCCACACCGGCTACTGGTCGGACAAGGCGATGGCCGAAGCCGCCAGCCTGGTCCGGGTGCGCATCGCCGCCAGTGCCGCCGACAGCGAGTTCGACCGTGTGCCCGACCCGTCGGGCTGGCAGCTCGATCCGCAGGCGGCCTACGTGCACATCTGCGCCAACGAAACCATCGGTGGCGTCGAATACGCGACCTGTCCCGATACCGGCGCCGTACCGCTGGTCGCCGACATGTCGTCCAACATCCTGTCGCAGCCGCTGGACGTCGCGCGTTTCGGCCTGATCTACGCTGGTGCGCAGAAGAACATCGGTCCCGCCGGGCTGGCGATCGTCATCATCCGCGACGACCTGCTGGGCCGCGCGCGCGCGCAGCTGCCGTCGGTGATGAACTATGCGCGCCACGTCGAATGCGATTCGATGTACAACACGCCGGCAACCTTCATGATCTGGGTGGCCGGGCTGGTGTTCCAGTACGTGAAGAAGGAAGGTGGCGTGGCCGAGATGGCGCGTCGCAATGCCGCGAAATCGCGGCTGCTGTATGACGTGCTCGATGGTTCGAATCTGTATACCAACCGGATCCAGCCGGCGTCGCGCTCGCGGATGAACGTGCCGTTCTTCCTGCGCGAACCGCGGCTGGAGTCGCGCTTTTTCGATGGTGCGCGCCGGCGTGGTCTGCTGAACCTGAAGGGTCACCGCGCGGCGGGCGGGGCAAGGGCCTCGCTCTACAACGCGATGCCGCTCGACGGCGCGCGTGCACTGGCCGATTACATGACTGAATTTGAACGCAGATACGGTTGAACGATGGCATCCGACCCGAACCCGAATGACGAACTCCTGAAGCTGCGCGATGCGATCGATGACATCGACGAGCGCGTGCTGCAGCTGATCTCCGAGCGCGCGCGCATCGCGCACCGCATCGGCGAGATCAAGCACGGCAACATCTACCGGCCTGAACGCGAGGCGCAGGTGCTGCGCCGGCTGGCCGACACCAATCCCGGTCCGCTGCCGGCGCAGGCGGTCAAGACGGTGTTCCGCGAAATCATGTCGCACTGCCTGGCGCTCGAGCAGCCGCTGACGGTCGCCTTCCTCGGCCCCGCTGGCACCTTTTCGGAAAGCGCGGCGCGCCGCCATTTCGGTTCGGCGCCGACGCTGCTGCCCTTCGCCACCATCGACGACGTGTTCCGCGCGGTCGAATCGGGCAATGCGTCGTATGGCGTGGTGCCGGTCGAGAACTCGACCGAAGGCGCGGTCGGCCGTACCCTGGACATGCTGCTCAGCACGACGCAGATGGTGTGCGGCGAGGTGATGCTGCGCGTCGAGCAGAACCTGATGAGCCGCGACACGCCGATCTCCGAGGTGCGCTGCGTGTACTCGCACTCGCAGTCGCTGGCGCAGTGCCACGAGTGGCTGAACCGCAACCTGCCCGGCGTGCCGGTGATCGCGGTTGCCAGCAACGCGGAGGCGGCACGCCGGGCGGCCGAGGAGGAACGCGCGGCGGCGATCGCCGGCGAGGCGGCCGCACGGGTCTACGGGTTGCACATACTGGCGGCCAATATCGAGGACGATCCGGCCAACACCACGCGTTTCCTGGTGATCGGTGAGCATGACGCCGGTCCGTCAGGGCGCGATAAGACGTCGATGATCTTCACCGTGCGCAACCGCTCCGGCGCAGTGGTGCGCCTGCTGCAGCCGCTGGCCGACGAGGGTGTGAGCATGACCAAGCTGCAGTCGCGGCCGGTACGCGGCTTCGGCAGCGGCGGCTGGCAGTATGTCTTCTATGTGGATATCGAGGGCCACCAGGGCGATCCGGCGGTCGCCAAGGCGATCGCGCAGATCCGGGAGGAAGCCGGATCGCTGAAGGTGCTCGGTTCCTATCCGGTTTCGGTGAGCGGCTCATGAGTGTCTTCGACTGCGCAGCGGCGCATATCCGCTCGATTTCTCCGTATCAGCCCGGCAAGCCGATTTCCGAACTGGCGCGCGAGATGTCGCTGGATGAGGCGTCCATCGTCAAGCTGGCGTCCAACGAGAACCCGCTGGGCATGAGCGCCAGCGCACGCGCGGCGGCGCTGGCGGCGTTGGCCGAAGTGCCGCGCTATCCGGATGGCAACGGTTTCGACCTGAAGCAGGCGGTGTCGCGCCATCACGGCATCGGTGCCGACCAGATCGTGCTCGGCAACGGCTCGAACGACGTGCTCGAAATGGTGGCGCGTGCGCTGCTCGGTCCGGGCCGCAGCGCGGTGTATTCGCGCCATGCCTTTGCTGTCTATCCACTGGCGACGCTGGCGGCAGGCGCCACCGGCATCGAGGTACCGGCGCGCGACTTCGGCTGCGATCTGGATGCGATGCGCGCGGCCATTCGCGACGACACCCGTGTGGTGTTCATCGCCAATCCGAACAACCCGACCGGCACCTTTGTCGACGCCGATGCGCTGGAGCGTTTCATCGCAGCCGTGCCGCGTGACGTGCTGGTGGTGCTGGACGAGGCCTACAGCGAATACCTGCCGGCTGACAAGGCCTACGACAGCGCGCGCTGGCTGGAACGCCATCCGCATCTGCTGGTGTCGCGCACCTTCTCGAAGGCTTACGGACTGGCCGGATTGCGGGTCGGCTACGGCATCGGCCAGCCGTCGGTGATCGACCTGCTGAACCGCGTACGCCAGCCGTTCAATGTCACCAACGTCGGTCTGGCCGCGGCGACCGCAGCGCTGGCCGACCAGGGTTTCGTGCGTGCGTCTGCCGCGGCGAATCGTGCCGGCCTGCGCCAGCTGGAAACCTTCTTTGATGCCTCAGGCATCGAGTACATCCGGTCCTACGCCAACTTCATCGCCCTCCGGGCCGGCGACGCGGCCGGCGTCAATCGCCGTCTGCTGGAGCAGGGCGTGATCGTGCGACCGATCGCCGCCTATGCGATGCCCGAGTGGCTGCGCGTGTCGATCGGCCTCGAACCGGAAAACGCGCGCTTCATCGAGGCGCTGACGAAGGCGCGTTCGTGAGTGCGCCGCTCATCGGCCGTCTGGTCGTGGTCGGCGTCGGCCTGATCGGCGGTTCGTTCGCGGCTGCGCTGAAGCGTGCCGGCCAGGTGCGCGAGGTGATCGGCATGGGGCGCAGCGTCGAAAGCAAGCGTGATGCGCTGGCGCTCGGCCTTATAGACCGGGTCGAAACCGACTGGGCGGCAGCGCTGGCCGGCGCCGATCTCGTGCTGCTGGCGATGCCGGTCGGGCAGATGGATGAGGTGATGGCGCAACTGGTGCCGCATCTGCCGCTGAATACGGTCGTGACCGATGCCGGCAGTACCAAGGCCGATGTCGTGACCGCAGCGCGCCGCCGTTTCGGCGCGCGCATCGGGCAGTTCGTGCCCGGCCATCCGATCGCCGGCGCGGAAAAGAGCGGTCCGCAGGCGGCGCGCGCCGATCTGTACGAAAAGCGCCGCGTCGTGCTTACGCCGCTGCTCGAGAACACCGATGCCGCAGTGGCGCGGGTGCGTGATGCCTGGCTTGCCTGCGGCGCGATGATTTCGACCACGTCGCCCGAGCACCACGACCGCTGGCTGGCGTCGGTCAGTCATCTGCCGCACTTGCTGTCGTTCGCGCTGGTGTCCGAACTGGCCGCGCGTCCGAATGCGGAAGAAATCTTCAATCTCGCCGGTGGCGGTTTCCGCGACTTCACCCGCATCGCGGCCAGCCATCCGGAGATGTGGCGCGACATCTTCATCGCCAATCGCGAGGCGCTGCTGGCGGAGCTGGGCGCCTATGAAAAGGAACTGGCGCATTACCGCGCGCTGATAGAACAGGGCGACACGGCTGGCATCGAGCAGGCGCTCGGCCTGGCCCGTGAGGCACGCAATGCCTGGGCGCAACGCCAGGGCTGACAACTTCCATGGGCGCCGGGCGCGCCACAGTGCAATGACCAAGACCGATTTCCTCGACCTTTCTCCCGTTTCCACTGCCCGCGGCACGCTGCGTCTGCCCGGCTCGAAGAGCATCTCCAACCGCGTGCTGCTGCTGGCCGCACTGGCGCAGGGCGACACGTTGCTGCACGACCTGCTGTCGTCGGACGATGTCGATCGCATGCTCGACGCGCTGCGCACGCTGGCGGTCGACTGGCAGCACGCCGGCGACGACGACTACCGCGTCTGCGGCACCGGTGGGCAGTTTCCGGTGCGCAAGGCCGATCTTTTCCTCGGCAACGCCGGCACCGCCTTCCGACCGCTGACCGCGGTTCTGGCGCTGATGGGCGGCGAATACCGCCTGCACGGCGTGCCGCGCATGCACGAGCGGCCGATCGGCGATCTGGTCAATGCATTGCGCCAGGTGGGGGCACAGATCACCTATGAAGGTCAGGAGGGCTATCCGCCGCTGCGCATCCGGCCGGCGAAACTGGTCGACGCTGCGGTGGTGCGCGTGCGTGGCGACGTGTCGAGCCAGTTTCTGACCGGCCTTCTGATGGCGTTGCCGCTGACCGGCCGCGCGGTGCGCATCGAGGTCGAAGGCGAACTGATTTCCAAGCCTTATGTAGACATCACGCTGGCGCTGATGCGCCAGTTCGGTGTCGACGTGCAGCGCGACGGCTGGCGGTACATCGATCTGCCGGCCGATGCGCACTACGTTTCACCGGGCGAGTGCTTCGTCGAGGGCGATGCGTCCTCGGCGTCCTACTTCCTCGCCGCCGGAGCGATCGGCGGTGGTCCGGTCCGGGTCGAAGGCGTGGGCCGCGATTCAGTGCAGGGCGATGTCGCATTCGCGCAGGCTCTGGAGCAGCTCGGTGCCGTCGTGTCGGTCGGACCGAACTGGATCGAGGCGCAAGCGCCTGCCGGAGGCCGGCTGCGGGCGTTCGATCTCGACCTGAACCACATTCCGGATGCAGCGATGACGCTGGCGATCTGCGCGCTGTTCGCCGACGGTCCGAGCCGTCTGCGCAACATCGCCAGCTGGCGGGTCAAGGAAACCGACCGCATCACGGCGATGGCCACCGAACTGCGCAAGCTGGGTGCCACCGTCGAGGAGGGGCCCGACTATCTGGCGATCACGCCGCCGGAACGGCTGCTGCCGGGCGCCTCCATCGACACCTACGACGATCACCGCATGGCCATGTGCTTCTCGCTCGCCACGCTGGGTGGCGTGCCGGTACGCATCATGGATCCGGGCTGTGTGGCCAAGACCTTTCCGGACTATTTCGCGCGCTGGGCCGAGGTGGCGGCATGAGCAGGCCGGTACCGGTCATCGCGATAGATGGTCCGTCGGCATCGGGCAAGGGCACGGTGGCGTCGAGGGTTGCCGCCGCGCTCGGATTCCACCTGCTGGACAGCGGCGCGCTGTACCGCCTGACCGCCGTTGCGGCCATGCGCGCCGGCATTCCGCTGGATGATGAGGCAGCGCTGGAACGCGTGTCGGCCGGGCTCGATGTGCGTTTCGCCGACGGGCAGACCTGGCTGGCCGGCGACGAAGTGTCGGATGCGATGCGCAGCGAGGCGGCGTCAGTCGGCGCGTCCCGGGTGGCCGTCCATGGCGGCGTGCGCAGTGCGCTGCTGGACCGCCAGCGGGCGTTCCGCCAGCCGCCCGGACTGGTGGCCGACGGCCGCGACATGGGGTCCGTGGTATTCCCGGATGCCCGGCTCAAGGTGTTCCTGACGGCGAGTGTCGAGGTGCGTGCCGAACGTCGCTATAAGCAGTTGATCGAAAAAGGTCTTTCTGCTAATCTGGAAAGTCTTTCGCAAGATTTGCGGGAACGGGACGAGCGCGACAGCCGCCGGGCACACGCACCACTGGTGCAACTGCCCGACGCGATTGCTCTCGATACCAGTTCGATGTCCGTGGATGCCGCGGTCCGGTTTGTGCTGGATGCGTGGGAAAAAGCGAAGGTGGGGTAGCGGCGAAGGCAGGCGGAAACCCGGGGCAATCCGGTCCGCAACCGTCGTCTGCAGCCCGAAGTGCAGCCGGTGCGCAAAGCATCGGCTGTTTTGATCATCCCTAACCCGTTGCCGTGCAAGCGGCATTTTGCCAATGTCCCAAGTTGCCCAGTCGTCAGACTCCATGGAAAGTTTTGCCGCGCTGTTCGAGGAAAGCCTCACGCGCCAGGAAATGCGTGCCGGTGAAGTCATCACCGCTGAAGTCATGCGCGTCGACCAGAATTTCGTCGTCGTCAATGCCGGCCTCAAGTCCGAAAGCTACATCGCAATTGAAGAGTTCCGTACCGATCGCGGTGAACTGACCGTCGCCCCCGGCGATTACGTCAGTGTCGCCATCGAAATGCTTGAAGACGGCTACGGTGAAACCCGGCTGTCGCGCGACAAGGCCAAGCGCATCGCTGCATGGAACGAGCTGGAAAAGGCGCTGGGCGATGGTTCCATCGTCAAGGGTCTGGTGTCGGGCAAGGTCAAGGGCGGCCTGACCGTCATGACCAACGGCATCCGCGCCTTCCTGCCGGGCTCGCTGGTCGATCTGCGTCCGGTCAAGGACACGGCGCCGTACGAGAACAAGGAATTCGAATTCAAGGTCATCAAGCTTGACCGCAAGCGCAACAACGTCGTTGTCTCGCGTCGCGCCGTGCTCGAACTGACCGCAGGTGAAGAGCGCGAAAAGCTGCTCGAGAACCTCAAGGAAGGCACGATCGTCAAGGGTATCGTCAAGAACATCACCGACTACGGCGCATTCGTCGACCTCGGTGGCATCGATGGCCTGCTGCACATCACTGATCTGGCATGGCGCCGCGTGCGTCACCCGTCGGAAGTGCTGGCGGTCGGTGACGAAGTCGAAGCGAAGGTGCTCAAGTTCGACGCCGAGAAGAACCGCGTTTCGCTGGGCCTCAAGCAGCTGGGCGAAGATCCGTGGGTAGGCATCTCGCGCCGCTACCCGCAGGGCACCCGCCTGTTCGGCAAGGTCACCAACCTGACCGACTACGGCGCATTCGTTGAAATCGAGCAGGGCATCGAAGGCCTGGTCCACGTGTCCGAAATGGACTGGACCAACAAGAACATTCATCCGACCAAGGTTGTCCAGCTGGGCGACGAGGTCGAAGTGATGATTCTGGAAATCGACGAAGACCGCCGCCGGATTTCGCTGGGCATGAAGCAGTGCCAGCCGAACCCGTGGGAAGACTTCTCGATGAACCACAAGAAGGGCGACAAGGTCCGCGGCCAGATCAAGTCGATCACCGACTTCGGCGTGTTCATTGGCCTGACCGGCGCCATCGACGGTCTGGTTCACCTGTCCGACCTGTCGTGGTCGCTGACCGGCGAAGAAGCTGTGCGCAACTACAAGAAGGGCGACGAAGTCGAAGCCGTCGTGCTGTCCATCGATGTCGAGCGCGAGCGCATCTCGCTGGGCGTCAAGCAGATGGATGGGGACCCCTTCACCAACTTCATCGCCACCCATGACAAGAACAGCGTCGTGCGCGGTACCGTGAAGTCGGTGGATGCAAAGGGCGCAGTGATCGGTCTGAACGAGGACGTCGAAGGCTATCTGCGCGCGTCGGAAGCATCGCGTGACCGCGTCGATGATCTGACCACGGTTCTGCGTGTCGGCGACGAAGTCGAGGCGATGATCGTCAATCTGGACCGCAAGACCCGTTCGATCACGCTGTCCGTGCGTGCGAAGGATCAGGCTGAACAGAACGACGCCATCCAGAAGATCCAGTCGGAAGGCTCGTCGGCCAGCAGCGGCACGACCAATCTGGGCGCGCTGCTCAAGGCCAAGCTGAAGAACCCCTCCTGATCGCCGCTGGCGATTGAGGGTAGGTGACAACGCCGCCTCCGGGCGGCGTTGTCTTGTCGTCATCCGGCATGTTTGCAATCGCTAGACCGATCCGTCATGACCAAATCCGAACTGATCACCCGGCTGGCAAGCCGTTTTCCGCAACTGGTGGCGAAGGATGCCGACTATGCGGTCAAGATGATCCTCGATGAAATGACTGCTGCGCTGGTGCGCGGTGATCGCATCGAAATACGGGGTTTCGGCAGCTTTTCGCTGAATCACCGGCCGCCTCGCGTCGGACGCAATCCGAAATCCGGCGAGAAGGTGATGGTGCCCGAGAAGCGGGTACCGCATTTCAAGGCTGGCAAGGAACTGCGCGAACGCGTTGATCAGGCGCTGGCCGCCGAAGCGCTGGCGTCCTGAATCCGGCTGCCATGAACATACTGAACTGGGTGCTGCGCATACTGGTGTTCCTGCTGTTGCTGGGACTGGCTGCCCGCAACAGCGATCCGGTCACCGTGCGCCTGTTTTTCGGCAACGAATGGCGCATCGAACTTTCGGTGTTGTTGTTCATACTCTTCTTTGCCGGTGCCCTGGCAGGCGGCCTGGCTGGCTGGTCGCTGGCACGAGGCCGCAAGCCGGCGACCGATGAGCCGTCGCCGGTTCCGACGCAGCCCGTCGTCGACTGAACGTATCCAGCGTCGAACATGGAAATTGAACTCTGGTGGCTGCTGGTCCTGCCGCTCTTCTTCGGGCTGGGCTGGCTGGCCGCGCGCATCGACATCCGTCATCTGGTGCGCGAATCGCGCGCCCTGCCGCGCTCCTACTTTGCCGGCCTCAACTTTCTGCTGAACGAACAGCCGGATCGCGCCATCGATTCCTTCATCGAGGCGACCCGCAACGATCCGCAGACGACCGAGCTGCAGTTCGCGCTCGGCAATCTGTTCCGCCGTCGTGGCGAAACAGATCGCGCCATCCAGATTCACCAGACCCTGGCCAAGCGCGAGGACGTGCGGCCGGAACAGCGTCTGACAGCCCGGCTGGAACTCGGGCAGGACTACCTGAAGGCCGGCTTGCTGGACCGGGCGGAAGAGGTATTCGTCGGATTGCGGGGCAGCGAACTCGATGTCGAGGCGCTGCACCACCTGCTGGACATCTACCAGCAGGAAAAGGAGTGGGCGAAGGCGATAGACATCGCGCGCGCGCTGCCGCAGAACGAATCCCATCGCGCGCAGAAGGACATTGCACAGTTCCTGTGCGAACTGGCGACCCAGGCGCTGGCGCAGTCGCGACTGGCCGATGCGAAGCCGCTGCTCGAAGAAGCGCTGGCGACGCACCGCAAGTGCGTACGCGCGATGATGCTGCTCGGCGACATGCATGCGGCCGATCACCAGTGGGAACAGGCCATAGACCACTGGCAGCGCATCGAGCAGCAGAACCCGGTCTATCTCGCGCTGGTGGCCGACCGCCTGGCGGATGCCTACCGCAGGCTCGGGCGTGAACGCCATGGCATCACGCTGCTGAAAAGCTATCTCGAGCGGCACACTTCACTCGATCTGCTCGATGTCGTGTTCCGTGAAGAACTCGAAATCGAAGGCCCGGCCGGAGCACTCGCGCTGGTGCGCGAGGAACTGCGGCGCAATCCGACCCTGCTCGGTCTCGACAAGCTGCTCGAAGCGCAGATGCAGACACTGCCGCCCGCGGCGCGCACCGACTCGGATCTGATGAAGAACATCATCCACGCGCACACGCGCCGGGTTGCGCGCTACCGTTGCGACAGTTGCGGTTTCAAGGCGCGCCAGTTCAACTGGCGCTGCCCGGCCTGTGGCGGCTGGGAAACCTATCCGCCCAAACGGACCGAAGAATTCGACCTCGCGCCCTGAGCGGCGCACCCTACTGGCCGACACCATGACACTGTTGCTGCCCGATACCCGTGGTGCCCGCATCCTGGTCGCGGGCGACGTGATGCTCGACCGCTATTGGTTTGGCGACGTGCAGCGCATTTCGCCCGAGGCGCCGGTGCCGGTGGTCAAGATCGACCGTGTCGAGGAACGTCCGGGTGGCGCCGCCAACGTCGCGCGCAACTGCGCCGCGCTGGGCGCACGGGTCAGCCTGCTGTCGGTGGTCGGCGCCGACGATGCCGGACGAACCCTGCGCCGGCAGATGCACGATGCCGGCATCGACGCCAGCCTGCACGAGGATGCGCAGCTCGACACCACGATCAAACTGCGCGTGATCGGTCGCCAGCAGCAGCTGCTGCGCATCGATTTCGAGAACATGCCGGCGCACGAGGTGCTGCGTGCCAAGCTCGATGAATTCGCGCGTCGGGTGAAGGATGCCGATGTGGTGATCCTGTCCGACTACGGCAAGGGTGCGCTGTCGAACATCCGCGAAATGATGGACATCGCCCGCGCCGCCGGCAGGCCGGTGCTGGTCGATCCCAAGGGCGACGACTATTCCCGCTACGCCGGTGCGACGCTGCTCAAGCCCAACCGCAACGAATTGCGCGAAGTGGTTGGCCGCTGGACCGACGACGACGATCTGGCGCGCCGGGCTGGCGAGCTGAGGGACGAGCTCGGTCTCGGCGCGCTGCTGCTGACGCGCTCGGATGCCGGCATGAGTCTTTACAATGCGGATGGCGTCGTCAACGAGCCGGCGCTGGCACGCGAGGTGTACGACGTCAGCGGTGCCGGCGACACGGTCATCGCAACCATGGCGGTCATGCTTGCCGCCGGCAGTTCGATGGTCGACGCGATGCGCCTGGCGAATAGGGCGGCGGGCATCGTCGTCGGCAAGCTCGGCACCGCAGTCTGCTCGCTCGACGAGCTGGCGGCGGACCTTCGCCACACGGCAGCCTGAGCGGTATTCTGTAGTTGCCTTTCCCCTGCTTACGGAGTGTCATTGCCATGCGTCACCTGATCTGCGCAGTGCTGCTTTGCCTGTCCTCGGCTTCCGCGCTGGCCGTGATCGACCTCAACAGCGCTTCGGCCGGCGAGCTCGACGGACTGCCGGGCATAGGCCCGGGGCGTGCACAGGCCATCGTCGATTACCGGCAGGCGCATGGTCCGTTTACTTCTGTCGACGATCTGGGCAAGGTGAAAGGCATCGGCGACAAGACGCTGGCCGAGGTGCGCCCGCTGGTGACCGTTGCCCCGCCTGCAGGTGCTGTTGCCGAGCCGGCACCGATGCCGGTGCAGGTGCCGCCTGTCGCGGCTTCGCCGTCATCGAACAGTGCGCCGGCGCCGTCCGCTTTCCCGTGGGGCTGGCTGGCCGTCGGTACTCTGGTGGCTGCGGTGGTCGCCTTCCTGGCGCTGCGCCGACGTCCGGCAACCGTCGCCGCTCCGTCCGCAGAGGCTGCGCCAGAGTTGAAGCCTGCCGCGGCGTCGCCGGCTCCGCGACCTGCAGGCGGCGACGCTCATGCGTCCGTTCCGCCGGCCCGCCCTGCGGGTGCGCCGCCGCGTCCGGCGGGCCGTGCTCCGATGCCAGCGACACAGGACGCCGATCCCGAACCGACACCGGCGGCTCCGAAGCCCGCCGGAGCGCCACCCAGACCGGCCGGTTCGCGCTGAACCCGCCATCGCCGAATACCGGATGCACATGACTTACAAGACACTCGAAGATTTCGTCGGCAACACCCCGCTGGTCCGCCTGCAGCGGATTCCGGGTGCGGACAACGACCGCCGTGGCAACGTCATCCTGGTCAAGCTCGAGGGCAACAATCCGGCCGGTTCGGTCAAGGATCGGCCCGCGCTGTCGATGATCCGCCGTGCCGAAGAGCGCGGCGACATCAAGCCGGGCGACACGCTGATCGAGGCGACCAGCGGCAACACCGGCATCGCGCTGGCGATGGTGGCGGCGATGCGTGGCTACAAGATGATTCTGGTGATGCCCGACAACCAGAGCGTGGAACGCCGCCAGAGCATGACGGCCTATGGTGCCGAGCTGGTGCTGACGCCGAAGGCCGGCAGCATGGAACTGGCGCGCGACGTCGCAGAGAAGATGCGTGACGAGGGGCGCGGCATCATCCTCGACCAGTTCGGAAATCCCGACAATCCGCGCGCCCACATCGAGGGCACGGGCCCGGAAATCTGGCGCGACACCGGCGGCCGGATCACCCACTTCATCAGTTCGATGGGCACGACCGGCACCATCATGGGCACCTCGACCTATCTTAAGTCGATGAATCCGGACATCTGCATCGTCGGTTGCCAGCCGGCGGACGGGGCCCAGATTCCCGGCATCCGCAAGTGGCCGGAAGCCTATCTGCCGAAGATCTACGACGGCAGCCGGGTCGACCGCATCGAACCGGTCGGTCAGGTCGATGCCGAGAACATGACGCGCCGGCTGGCCGCCGAGGAAGGCATCTGCGCCGGCATCAGTTCGGGCGGCGCACTGGTGGTTGCGCTGCGCATTGCGGCCGAGGTCGAGAACGCGACCATCGTCAGCATCGTGTGCGACCGCGGCGATCGCTATCTTTCGACGGGTGTCTTCCCTTCCTGATCCGTTCTGGCGCTGCATGCGCCGTGCGTTGCGCGGCGGGCTGGCCTGTGTGCTGATTGCGCTGGCCGTGCCGGCCGACGCGGGCATTTCCCTGCGGCTTGCGCGAGTCAGCGCGCCGGCGCTGATGCTGGACGACGTACGCATCGATGCTGCGCGGCTGGACGGCGGGGCCGCCCGCGTGCGTGCTGCCCGAGCCCGCTTTGCCGGGCGTGAGCTGAATGATGTACAGCTCGATTGCGCCGACTTCACGGTGCTGCCGGTGCAGCGCTGTCGCGGCGGCGTGCTGCGCGCGCGCGGTTTCGGCCCTTGGCCGGTCGAATTTGGGGTGCAGGGAAAGCGCCGCACTCTCGATGCCAGACTGCAGATCGACCGCGGCACGCGCATCGAAGTCGGCGGCGAACTGGCCGGCGACCGTCCGCATCTTTCGGTCAAGGCCGGCGCACTCGATCTGTCTCGCCTGCTGACCGGCGTTCCGGCGCTGCAACCCTATGCCCCAGCCGGCATGGCGGACCTGGCGATCGAGCTGACCGATATCGGCGCAGGCCGCTCGCCGACGCTGCACATGCGCGTCGCGTTGTCGGCCGGGCGTTTGGCGTCGGCCGATGCGCTGCGCGCCGCCGAAGGGGTATCGGCGACGGTGGATGTCGAGGCGCGCCGGACTGGCGACGACTGGAACGGTACGGTGGCGCTCGACTGGCAGGGCGGCGAACTGCTGTGGGACAGCGTCTATCTGCGCGGTGGTGGCACCGTGCTGTCCTCGTCCTTCCGGCTGTCGAAAAAGACGCTCGAGGTTTCCGGCGCCACGCTCGATCTGGCCGGTGCAGGGCGCCTCAGCGGCGATGCGGCATTCGTGCGCGCACCGTTCGGGCTGGACACAGCCAGTCTGCATGGCGAGGGCTTCGACCTGCCCGTGCTGAACGAACGCTTCATCGGGCCGCTGTTCGCTGCCCGCGGCTGGCCTGCGCTGGAGCTGAAAGGCAGCGCCGATTTCGCCGCATATGCCGATGGCACCGGCCTGCGCGGCGCGACCTTGCGCCTCACCGATGCGCAGGTCGCGGATGTCGCAGGGCGCTTTGCGCTGAGCGGCGTCGACGCCGAACTGCCCTGGCAGCGTGACGCGACGACCTCGCTGAAGCTGTCGGCCGGCCATGCGCAGTTCGGCCGGATTCCGGCGGATGGCTTCGAACTCCGGGCTGATCTGGCGCCGGATCATTTCGCGCTGCAGCCGGCACGCGTTCCCTTGCTCGACGCCGGCTTGCGCCTGAACGCGCTGCGTTTCGACCGCGTCGACGGCAGCTGGAATGGCGATCTGTCAGCCGATCTCGAACCGGTATCGATGCCGGCGCTGACGCAGGCGCTCGGCTGGCCGCGCATGGCGGGCAGCCTTGGCGCCAGCATTCCGCGCGTAAGCTGGCGCAATGGTGTGCTGTCGCTCGACGGCCAGATGGTGATCCAGGTGTTCGACGGGTATGTCGTGGCCAACGGCCTGCAGGTGATCGAACCGTTTGGCGCGATGCCGCGTGTGCTTGCAGAGCTGCAGATGCGTTACATCGATCTGGAGGCGCTGACCGAAACCTTCAAGTTCGGGCGCGTGACCGGCCGCCTCGACGGTGATGTCGCCGGGCTGGAGCTGTCGCGCTGGGCGCCGGTTGCCTTCGATGCGCGGATACGATCCAGCGAAGGTGACTATCCGCGCACCATCAGCCAGCGTGCGGTGGAGAGCATCACCGCGCTCGGCGGTCCCGGAGCGGCAGCGGCGATCCAGCGCAGCTTCCTCGGGTTTTTCGAACGATTCGGCTACAGGCGCATGGGCCTGTCCTGCAGGCTGCGCGGAGGTGTGTGCGAGATGGACGGACTGGCGGAGAAGGGCGAAGGCTATATGCTGATCGAGGGCGGCGGCGTCCCGGCGCTCAGTGTGGTTGGCTACAATCGACGTGTCGACTGGCAGGAACTGCTGGACAGGCTGGCGCGCGTGACCGTTACCAGACCGGTGGTCAGATGAGGATGACAATGAACAGACTGCCAAGCGTGATGATCGTTGGCACCGCGCTGCTTGCCGGCTGCGTCACGATCAATATCTATTTCCCGGCCGCTGCCGCCGAAAAGGCCGCCGACCGCATCATCGACGAAGTCTGGCAGCTGAAGAAGGACAGTCAGACACCCGCGGAGGGAAAACAGCCGTGAAGACACTGAGGAACCTGCTCCTGCTTTGCGTGTTCGCAGCGTCTGCGGCATGGGCGCAAGGCAATCTGGAAATCGACACGCCGGCGATCAGCCAGGTACGGGGTGCCATGCAGGCGCGCCACGCGCAGCTCGCGCCGCACTATGCGTCAGGTGCGGTCGGCCTGACCGCCGACGGACGCGTGGAACTGCGCGATGCCGCTGCCGTGCCGCTGGCGCAGCGCCAGGCCGTGCAGGCCCTGGTGGCGCAGGAGAACGGTGACCGCGACGCGCTGTATCGCGAGATCGCGCGCGCCAACGGTCATCCCGAGTGGGAAGCCGAAGTGCGATCCACCTTTGCCCAGCGCTGGATAGAGCGCGCCCAGGGCGGCTGGTATGTCCAGTCCGGCGGGAAGTGGATCCGGAAGTAAATCAACGTCATCACGGGATTTTCATGGCTGCCGTACTTGTATTCGATATCGAGAGCATTCCGGACATCGCCGGCATACGTTCGCTCAATCACCTGCCGGATGATCTGTCCGACGCGGAAGTCGCGGAATTCGCGTTCCAGCAGCGCCGCGCCAGCGTCGGCCACGACTTCCTGCCGCTGCACCTGCAGCGGGTGGTGGTGATCTCATGCGCGCTGCGCGACGCTCGATCGCTGCGCGTCTGGTCGCTGGCGGAGCCGGAAAACAGCGAGGGACAGATCATCCAGCGCTTTTATGAAGGCATCGAGAAGCTGACGCCGCAGATCGTGTCCTGGAACGGTGCCGGCTTCGACCTGCCGGTGCTGCACTACCGCGGACTGATACACGGCGTCACCGCGCCGCGCTACTGGGAAATGGGCGAGGGTGATGGTCCCGATGCGCGCGAATTCAAGTGGAACAACTACATCAGCCGCTATCACTCGCGGCATCTGGATCTGATGGATCTGCTGGCGCTGTATCAGGGACGCGGCAATGCGCCGCTCGACGAGCTGGCCAAGCTGATCGGTTTTCCCGGCAAGCTCGGCATGGATGGTTCGGCGGTGTGGTCGGCCTGGCAGCGCGGCGAGGCGGCGCAGATCCGCGACTACTGCGAAACCGATGTGTTCAACACCTTTCTGGTTTTCCAGCGCTTCCAGCTGATGCGCGGCGTGCTCGACCAGGCGCAGTACGCGGCGGAAATTGCCTTTGTCCGTGACTGGCTGGCGGCCCAGCCGGGCGCTCACTGGAAGGAATATCTGGAGGCCTGGAAGGTCTCGTAAAAATATCTGTTGAGTCCGGGCGCGTTTGGGCTATACTTGCGCGCTCCTTTAGGCGCGTAGCTCAGCTGGTTAGAGCACCACCTTGACATGGTGGGGGTCGTTG
>JAHRYN010000007.1 GCA_020621405.1 Betaproteobacteria bacterium | reverse complement strand
GGAACAGGTGATGCAGATCTCGCAGATCATCGGCGGCTACACGCTCGGTGGCGCGGACATGCTGCGCCGGGCCATGGGCAAGAAGAAGCCCGAGGAAATGGCCAAGCACCGCGAAACGATCGCCGCCGGTGCCGCCGCCAAGGGTTACGAGCCGGCGCTGGCGGAAGAGCTGTTCGACCTGATGACCAAGTTCGCGGAGTACGGCTTCAACAAGTCGCACACCGCCGCCTACGCCGTCGTCACCTATCACACCGCCTGGCTCAAGGCCCACCACTGCGCCGCCTTCATGGCTGCGTCGCTGTCGTCCGACATGGACAACACCGACACGGTGAACATCTTCTTTCTCGACGCGAAGAAGAACCGGCTCACGGTGCTGCCGCCCGACGTCAACGAATCCGAATACCGCTTCGTGCCGGTGTCACGCAGCGAGATCCGCTATGGCCTGGGTGCGGTCAAGGGCACCGGCGAACAGGCGGTGAACTGCATCCTGGAAGCGCGCAAGGCGGGCGGGCCGTTCAAGGACCTGTTCGACTTCTGCCTGCGCGTGGACCGCCGCATGGTCAACCGCCGCACCATAGAGGCGCTGATCCGCGCCGGCGCCTTCGACACCACGATGGAAGGCGCCAGCCCCGACCGCAACATCCTGATGTCCAGCGTCGCGCTGGCCATGGAGGCGGCCGAACAGGCGGCGGCCAACGCACACCAGGGCGGCCTGTTCGACGATGCGCCGACCGGCGTCGGCACGCGCGCCCCCGAGTACGTCGGCTGCAAGCCATGGAGCGAGCGCGAGAAGCTGCAGAACGAAAAGCAGGCGCTCGGCTTCTACCTGTCCGGCCACCCGTTCACCACGTATGCGCAGGAATTCTCGCGCTTCGCGCGGCGCAAGCTGGCCCAGCTCGAATCGTCGCGCGATCCGACCGTGGTCGCCGGTCTGGTGGTCAGTTCGCGGGTGCAGATGACGCGCCGCGGCAAGATGGCCTTCGTCACGCTGGATGACGGCACGGCGCAGATCGAGGTGTCGGTGTTCAACGAACTGTTCGATGCATCGCGCAACAAGCTGCGCGAGGACGAGGTGCTGGTGGTCGAAGGACGCGCGCAGTTCGACGACTATTCGAACTCGATGCGCGTGGTGGCCGACAGCCTGCTGACCGCCGGCGAGGCGCGTGCCCGCTTCGCCCGCCGGCTCGAACTGAAGCTCAATGGCGAGGTGGCCGGCGCGGGGGGCGCTCATGCCGCCTGCACGCGCCTGCGTACCCTGCTTGAACCGTTCCGCGCCGACGGCGGCTGCATGGTGCGGCTGCACTATCGCAACGAGCAGGCCGTTGCGCCGATCGACTTCGGCGAGCGCTGGCGGGTGCGGCTGGACGACGCGCTGTTCGACGGACTGCGCGACTGGCTGCCGGCGGACTCGGTCGGAGTGATGTACGGATGAGCTTCACGCCGATCGACCGCGTGCTGCTGGACAGCGTGTCGGCGCGCGCGCAGACCAGCCCGCGTCGGCGCATGAACCATAACCTGCACCCGGACGACGCGCATCCGGCGCATCGCCTGCTCAATGCCGTCGAGCCAGACAGCTATGTGCGTCCGCACCGCCATCTCGACCCGCTGAAGGACGAAACCATTCTGTGCCTGCGCGGACGCTTCGGCTGCATCCTGTTTGCCGACGATGGTGCAGTGCAGTCGCTGTGCGTTCTGAGTCCGGGAGACGTGCCGGGCATCGACATCGGGCACGGCCAGTATCACAGCCTGGTTGCGCTCGACAGCGGTTCGGTCATGTTCGAAGCCAAGGCAGGCCCTTACCGGCCGCTGACGGTCGATGAATTCGCACCCTGGGCACCAGATGCAGGCGAGCCGGCGCAGGCCTATCTGGCGTGGATGAGCAGCCTGTTCACCGGGCTCCGGATGCCGTAGACCGCCTGTGGCATACTGGTCACCGTCGACAAAAGACGCGTGTACCGCTTCGGGTGCTTGGTCTGGAAAACGACAAAAATCACGCTTGGTCCCCTTCAGTCCGCGAGGCGCATGCCGTGAACGCTATCTGACCCGGTTATTTCCTGAAGATATCCATACGCCGTGCAGACCGCCCGAATAGCATTGCTTGAAGACGATCCCGTCCAGGTGGAAATCCTGGGCAGCTGGCTCCGTGCCGCGGGTCATGATGTCCACGTGTTCATGCGTTCGCGTGACCTCATGCGCGAAGCGGTACGCGAAAGCTACGATCTGCTGCTGGTGGATTGGGAACTGCCCGATCTGCCCGGAGCCGACGTGCTGCGCTGGCTGCGCAACGAGCGTTCGCTGCAGACGCCAGTCATATTCGTGACGGCGCGGCAGGACGAGAACGACATTGTCACCGCGCTGGCGGCCGGCGCCGACGACTACATCGTCAAGCCGGCGCGACGCATGGAACTGCTGACCCGCATCGAAGCCGTGCTGCGGCGCAGCCGTCCGGCCACCGATCAGCCGGTGGTCGATGCGGCGCCGTACCAGTTCGACCTGAATTCCCATACGGCTCGACTGAACGGTGAGGTCATCGAATTGACCGAACGCGAATTCGAACTGGCGGTATTCCTGTTCCGCAACGTCGGCCGTCTGGTGTCGCGCGGCCATCTGCTGGAGTCGCTGTGGGGTCGCAAGGGCGATGTGCCGACGCGCACCGTCGATACCCACATGTCGCGGGTGCGCTCCAAGCTCGCATTGCGCCCGGAAAACGGCTATCGCCTGGCATCGACCTACAATTACGGCTACCGGCTGGAGCGTGTCGCGGACGATTCGAAACCGGCGGAAGCGCTGCCTGCGGCCTAGAAACTGCAGTACAGGCGGCGCGGCAAAGGCTGCACCCAACAAAAAAGGAGCCATTGGCTCCTTTTTTGTTGTCCGGAAATATCCGCCTACTTCGACAGCGAATCGCGGATCTGGCGCAGCAGCACGACTTCTTCCGGCGGCTCGGCCGGTGCCGCCGGCGCCGCGGCTTCTTCGCGCTTGAGCCGGTTGATCTGCTTGACCATGATGAAGATGATGAAGGCCAGGATGACGAAATTCAGCGCGATGGTCAGGAAGTTGCCCCAGGCGAACACCGGAATGCCGGCCTTTCGCAGATCGGCCAGCGTATGCGGCAGATCGGGCGGAACTGCCTTGAGTGCGATGAAGTAATTGCTGAAATCCAGCCCGCCGAACAGGGCGCCGACGATCGGCATGATGAGGTCGGCCACGACCGAATCGACAATCTTGCCGAAGGCTGCACCGATGATGACGCCGACCGCCAGGTCGACAACATTGCCCTTCATGGCAAAAGCCTTGAATTCGGACATGAAGCTCATGCAGATCTCCTTCTGGGTTTTATGGGGGTGGTCGGGTACAACCCTGGCGGGATAACCCGACCGGATGAAACACCGCGGGCGAAGATATCACAGCCGCCGCGAGACATGCCTGACAGGACCGCGCCCGCCTTCTCTGTTACGCTCGCGGGCCATCCTGCTTGATGAGCGGGTCCGGGTTCAGGTCATGCGTGCGTCCAGCACTGCATTCCGGCCGGTCCGTTTTCACCTGGAGAAGGCATGAAATTCCTCAAGCTGTCGGCATTCGTGCTGGGCGGCGTGGCAGCCCTGCTCGCCGCCGCCGTACTTTATGTTGCCATCACCTTCGATGCGGCCAGGGTCAAGGGCGAACTGAAACGCGTGGTGTCCGAGCAGAAGCAGCGCACGCTCGACATCGAAGGCGATGTGGCCCTTTCGATCTATCCCGATCTCGGCCTCAAGCTCGGCCGTACGTCGCTGTCCGAACACGGTTCGGGCGAACTGTTTGCCGTTGTGGACAACGCACACGTGTCGGTGGCGGTCCTGCCGCTGCTGTCCGGTACGCTGGTGATCGACGAGATCGGTGTCGACGGCGCCAACGTCAATATCGTCCGTTTCAAGGACGGTTCGCTGAATTTCGACGACCTGATGTCGAAGGACAAGGACGACAGCACGCCGATACGTTTCGACATTGCCGGTGTGCACCTGTCCCGCTCGGCACTGACCTTCCGCGACGAAGCTTCCGGCGTGTCGCATGCGCTGGATGGCATCGAACTGACGGTCGGCAAGCTGGCCAATGCGGCCCGCGGCAAGCTCGACCTCGCGGCTCACTGGACGTCGGCGCAGCCGGCGGCCGATGGCCGTCTGTCGCTGGCCGCGACCTATGACTACGATCTGCCGGCACATCGCTATGCGCTTGATGCGCTGTCGGCGCGGCTCGAGGGCAGCGCGCTCGATCTCAAGGACCTGCGCGCGTCGTTGACCGCATCCAGGCTGGAGGCAGCGGGCGAAGGACTGTTCGGCCTGAAAGGCGTGGTGCTCGATGTGCACGCGCTGCGTGCCGGCGAAGCGCTGACGCTCAAGCTGTTGGCACCGGCGATGTACGCCGAGGCCGGCGAGCTGCGTGGCGACGAGATCAGCCTGGCCGGACGAATGGAGTCGAATGTGCGGGTGGCCGACGTCAGGCTGCTGCTCAAAGGCATGGCAGGCACCCTGCAGGCGTTCAAGGCGTCCAGCCTGTCGCTTGACCTCGATGCCCGGCAGGATGCGGCGACGCTGAAGGCGACGCTCGCGACGCCGGTGACGCTGCGCGTCGATGGTCCGGCCATCGAATTGGCCGCGCTCGAAGGTGCGTTCGACATCGCCCATCCGTCGCTGCCGATGAAAACCGTCAAGCTGCCGGTCAAGGGCGCGGCCAGCGCCGATTTCGGCAAGCAGACTGCCGCCGTGAATCTCGATACGCGGCTCGACGACAGTCGCATGCAGCTGAAGCTGGCCGTGGTGCGCTTCGATCCGCTGGCGCTCGACTTCGATGTCGATATCGATCAGCTGAATCTGGATCGTTACCTGCCGCCATCTGCCGCGAAGCCGGCCGGCAATCCCGATGACGCGCCGGTCGACCTGTCGGCGCTGCGCGGCATCAACGCCAACGGCAGCGTGAAGATAGGCCAGCTGCAGGCATCGGGCGTGAAGATGACGAACATGCGCCTGGAGGTGAAGGCCGCCAACGGCAAGGTCGAGGTGTCGCCGTACTCGGCCAGCCTCTATCGCGGTGCGGCCACCGGCGCACTCAGCCTGAATGCCGACGGCAACCGCATCGCGCTGAAGCAGACCTTGTCCGACATCGACATTCATCCGCTGATTCACGATGCCGCCGGCAAGGACATGCTGGAAGGGCGAGGCACCGTCATGCTGGATGTCGTGACGGCCGGAGCCACCGTTGGTGCGATGAAGAAGGCGCTCGACGGCAGCGCGTCGCTGCATCTGCGTGACGGTGCCATCCGCGGCATCAATCTGGCAAAAAGCCTGCGCGAGGCGAAAGCCAGTCTCGGCGGCGGCACGGAAGCTGTACAGAAGGCCAGCGCAACCGAGAAGACGGATTTTTCCGAATTGAGCGCGAGCTTCCGCATCGAGGATGGCGTCGCGCGCAACAAGGATCTGAGCGCCAGTTCGCCCTTCCTGCGGCTGGCCGGCGCGGGCAGCATCAATCTGGTCGACGCCAGCATGGGCTACCTGGCACGTGTGACGCTGGCGGCAACCAGCAAGGGGCAGGACGGCAAGGGTGTGGCCGACCTGAAGGGCGTCACCGTGCCGGTGAAGCTGTACGGCCCGTTCGCCAGCCTCGATTACCGGATCGAGTTCGGCGACATGCTCAAGGAGGGCGCACGCGCCGCGATCGATGGTCAGTCGCAGAAGCTGCAGCAGAAGGCCCGCGAAAAGGTCGGCGAAAGGCTCAAGGGCCTGCTGCTGCCCTGATGTCTTGCCGCCGGTCGCTCAGGCCGGCAGTTCCCAGCCGGCGCCGATGCCTGCGATGCCGGCGCGCGCGATGCTCGCGTCCTCACCCGCCTTCACGCCGGATACTCCGACGCCGCCCAGGCATTCGCCGTTGAACACGATCATCTCGCCGCCTTCCAGCGGCAGTACCGGCATGCGCAGCGCGGCCAGCCGGCCGCTGTTGACCGCATCCTCGATCGCCTTGCTGGGCTTGCGCGCGAGAGCACAGGTACGCGCCTTTTCAGGCGCGATGTGCGAGCTCATCGGCGGGGCGCCGTCCATGCGCTGCAGCCAGACCAGATTGCCGCCGTCGTCGACGATGGCGATGGTGACCTGCCAGCCGCGGCGCACGGCCTCGGCCTCGGCAGCGGCGGCAATCAGCCGGGCGTCTTCGAGCGTCAGGGTGAGTCGGGTCTTCATCATTGTCTCCGTCGTGTTCTGGGGCTGGCGTGGAACCTGAAGGATGACAGCGCGCCTCCTTGCGCAGCCTGTCGTGCATCAAGTTCTGTGGCGACGCTTGGCCGTGACGGGTGGTCCGGCGGGGGCGCAGGCCGGCGGGCGGATTGCCCTGTGGCGCTGTGCGTCTGGCTGATCGTACCGGCGGGCGGTTGTCCCGGCGACCCGGATCTGCGGACGGGGCGCGGCGGAATCCACCGGCACCGAGGTACGCATCCTACACTGTCGCCTGCCTGTGCAAGATGACGGGCCACACAACCGCACGGAGGAAAGTCGGCATGGCCAGCAATCTCGGAATCGATCTTTATTCACCGAAGGAAATTGCCGAGAAGGTCGAAAGCATCGGCATCGTGAAGGCGAATCTGCCACTGCGCACGATGTTCATGCTGGGCATTCTGGCCGGTGCCTTCATCGGTTTCGGCGCTCTGTATTTCACGCTGGTCTCGAGCGACGCGTCGCTCGGTTTCGCGGCGACGCGGGTACTCGGCGGGCTGGCCTTCTCGCTCGGGCTGATTCTGGTTGCGGTGGCCGGGGCGGAGCTGTTCACCGGCAACAACTTCCTGGTGATGGCCTGGGCCGAGGGACACATTCCGTTTGCGCTGCTGGCGCGCAACTGGGCCATCGTCTATGTGGCCAACGCGGTCGGTGCGCTCGGCATGGTGCTGCTGGTATTCCTGTCGCACCACCCGGACATGAATGGCGGTGCCATCGCCCAGACCTATGTGAAGGTGGCGGCGACAAAGACGGCGACGCCGTTCGCCGCAGTGTTCGTCAAGGGCATCCTGTGCAATGCGCTGGTGTGCCTGGCGGTCTGGCTGGCGACCGCCGGCCGCAGCGTGACCGACAAGGTGCTGGCCATCGTGTTTCCGGTTTCGGCCTTTGTCGCGGCCGGCTTCGAGCACTGCGTCGCCAACATGTACTTCATCCCGATGGGCATGCTGCTGCATGCGACCGGTGTGGTGCCCGCCGGCGTCGATCTGTCAGGACTGACCCTGGCTGGCATGGCGGTCAATCTGCTGGCGGCGACGCTCGGCAACATCGTCGGCGGCAGCATCCTGGTGGCAGGCGTGTATTACCTGACCTTCCGCCAACGCGGCTGAGCGTGCTTCGGCGTGTGGCCGCGCCGCGTCATTCCGCTTGTCATTCCGGCTGTTCGATGCGGCGCCCGACCGGCATGCCCAGTTGCTTGAGCTTGCGGTAAAGGTGGGTGCGCTCCAGTCCCGAGCGCTCGGCCAGCCGCGTCATGTTGCCGCCTTCCCGTTCCATGTGGTGCTCGAAGTAGAGGCGCTCGAAGGCTTCGCGCGCTTCGCGCAGCGGCTGGTCGAGGCCGGGCAGAGCGACGTTGCCGGCTGGTCTCAGCAGCGCGCGCAAGGCGCTGGCGTCGATGTCGGCATCCAGGCTGGCCAGCGCCGCCGAACGCAGGGTCGACACCAGTTCGCCGTAGCCGCCGGGCCAGGTGTGCTGGCGCAGCAGCGGCCGAGCCGCGTCATCCAGCCGGCAGCGCGGGATTTCGCCGGCGTCGGCCAGATGCTTGATAACCTCGTCCGCCAGATCACCGATTTCGTCGCGCAGTTCGGCCAGCGCCGGCAGCGGCAGGACGACCTCGAACAAGCGTGACAGCAGGCCGTCGTCCCAGCCGGCCGCGCACAGTTCGGCCTGGCCCTGCGCGCAGCTGGCGATCAGCCGCGCGTCGAGCCGGTCGAGCCGCTCCATGGCGAAGGCAAGGTTCTTCTGCTGCATGCGCGACAGTCCGCCGATGTCCCCGGTGTGGATGATGCCGCCGCGCGCCGCATCGAGCTGCTCCTGGGTGATCGCGCCGGCGATGGTGGCGAAGTCCAGCCAGCGGCGGCCCGGTGTTGCCAGCGTGCGTGCGGCCAGTTCGGCGAAGCTCGACGGGCCGCAGCGCAGCATGACGATGCGCGAACGGCCGGCCACCTGTTCCAGCCGGCGCCGCAGGTCGCGCAGCGCGCCGTTGCGCGTGATGCCGGCCAGGGAGGGCGCGGCCGGCCGTTGTTCGGCCGGCGCGCTGCGCAGCAGCGCGCGCTTGACGCTGGACAGCAGCTTGGCCAGTGCGATCGGTTTCTCCAGGAAGTCCAGCGCGCCGATCCGGGTTGCCTCGACCGCTGAATCTATGGTGCCGTGGCCGGACATCATGATGACCGGCATGGTCAGCTGGCCGCCTGAAGCCCACTCCTTGAGCAGCGTGATGCCGTCGGTGTCGGGCATCCAGATATCGAGCAGCACGAGGTCGGGGCGCATCGCCTGACGCGCAGCGCGCGCGCTCGCCGCGTTTTCGGCCAGCGTCACGTCGTGTCCTTCGTCCCTGAGGATTTCCGAGAGCAGCTCCCGGATGCCCATTTCGTCATCTACAACCAGTATGCGAGCCATGTTTTCCTGACTTTCAGGCTGCCAGCGGCAGCGCTATGCGGATTTCCGCGCCGTGCGGCGCGACGTTCTCTATCTCTATGCGTCCGTCGTGTTCGTCGACGATCTTCTTCACGATGGCCAGCCCGAGGCCGGTACCGCGCGCCTTGGACGTGACGTAGGGCTCGAACGCGCGTGCCAGCACCTGCGGCGGGAAGCCGTTGCCGTTGTCGCGCACCGCCAGTTCCACGCGACCGCCGCGGCGTCGCGTCCGGATGCTGATGCAGGGCGCGGCGGAGTCGGACAGTGCGTCCTGCGCGTTCTGCAGCAGGTTGTGGATGACCTGGCGCAGTTGGCCGGCGTCGCCGGTGATTTCGGGCAGATCGGCCTCCAGCTGCCGGTCGATGCCTGGCTGCGCCGTGTCGTACAGGCCGAGTACCTCGTCGACCAGCCGGTTCAGGTTCAGCGGTGCCAGCACCGGCTGCGGCAGCCGCGCGTAGTCGCGGAAGGCATTCACCATGTTCTTCATCGCCTCGACCTGATCGACGATGGTCGAGGTGGCCCGCGCCAGCAGGCGCTGGCCTTCAGGGTCCAGCTTGTCGGACAGCTTGAACTGCAGCCGCTCGGCCGACAGCTGGATCGGCGTCAGCGGATTCTTGATTTCGTGCGCCAGCCGGCGTGCCACTTCGCCCCAGGCTGCGCTGCGCTGCGCGGAAATCAGCTGGGTGATGTCGTCGAACACCACGACGAAGCCGCCGCCGCCGGCCTGCGGCAGTTGCGAGCCGCGCAGCAGCAGGGTCTTGCCGGGACCGAACGGATCGGCGATGTCGATCTGCCGGCTCCATGACTCCTGGCCGTCGTCGATCGCGGCCACGATGGCATCGCGCAGTTCCGGGTGACGCGGCCACTGCGCCAGCGACAGCGCCTCCCAGCCCTCGAGCCGGTCGTCGAGGATGGCCATGGCACCCTGGTTGGCGGCGCGCAGCCGGGTGGATGGACCGAAGGCGAGCACGCCGGCCGACAGGTTGCCCAGCACACCTTCGAGGTAGGTGCGCGCGGTTTCGGTCTCGGTGCGGCTGCGTTCGGCCTGCGCGCGTGCGTCGTTCAGCTGTTCGGTCATCCGGCGGAAGGACTGGGTCAGCGTGCCCAGCTCGTCGCGCGTGGCGAGCGCCGGAATCGGGCTGAAGTCGCCCTGCATCACGGCGTCGGTACCGCGCGCCAGGATGGACAGTGGCGCCGACATGCGGCGACTGATCACGAATGCGACCGCCAGCGCCGACAGCAGGGCCAGCAGCAGCGCCAGCGTCAGTGTCAGCGAGAAGATGCGCTTGAGTCCGAGCCGGGCCAGCGACAGTTCCTGATAGTCGCGGTAGGCGTTCTGCACCGCTTCGGCATTGCGGGCGAGCGAAGCGGGCAGCGGCTGGGTCAGTTGCAGCACCGGGGCGTCGGATGCCAGCGAACTGCCGCCGATGAAGATCAGCGCGCGTACCGTCAGCCCGTCGGCGGTGTCGGTCTCGACCATCGTCAGTCCGGCGCCCTGACGCGCCTGACGCAGCTGGGTCGGCGACGGCAGTTGCGGCACCAGCCGGGTGTCGGCCGAACTGGTCGTCACCACCCGTCCCTGCGGCGAGAACAGCGTGGCGCTGGCCGCGCCCGACTGTTCGCGCAGGATGTCGAGGCGGGCGCTGCGCTTGAGCGGCGGCGTGTCGTTCAGATCGCGTGCCATCGAGCGTGCCTTGTCCAGCAGATCGGCCGACAGGTAGTCAAGCGTGTTGCGGCCCAGTACCAGACCGCCCTCCAGCGCCTGCTCGATGCGCACGTTGAACCAGGAGTCGACCGAGCGCGATACGAAATTGACCGACAGCACGTAGATCAGTGCGCCGGGCGCGACCGCCAGCGCAGCGAAGGCGGCGAACAGGCGCAGCTTCAGGCGCGAGCCGAACACTGCTGCGCGGTGATCGCGCAGCAGCTGCGTCACCAGCCAGGCGACCAGCGCGAGCAGGCCGGCTGCCACAGCAATGTTCAGGCCGAGCAGCAGCGGGTAGTTGCGGGCGAACAGCGTGGTGTTTTCGCTGGCCAGCGATAGAAGCAGCAGCAGTATTCCGCTGAGTGCGGTGGTGGCGATGATGAAATGCCTCATCTCGCCTCCGGTGCCCGGGCGGTGAAACCCCAGCGTTCCCATTCCGATTCCAGCGTCCAGTCGCGGTTGCTCATCGCGCTGAGCTGGAAGGGCTTGGGCAGCTGGGTGACGTCGAGCCGCAGCCGCAGCGAGGCGACATAGCTTTCGCCGGTCTTCAGGCGGTTGTGCTCGGTCACCGGCCAGCTGCGCAGCCGGCCGATCAGGTTGAGCGCCTCTTCCAGCGAATCGAAGCTCTGGTGCAGTGCGCCGGTCGACACTCGGTACTGCCGGGTCAGCGCGTAGTAGCTCAGCCGGTAGGTCTGCGTGCGCTCGGCGACGTTTTCGTCCAGCCAGTACCAGCGCGGCCGGCGGATGTCGAATTCGAGGATGAAATACAGTGCGACGCCGCGTGTGACCGCTTCGGCCAGCCGCGGCGACAGCGTGACCGCGATGTCGGTCGACAGCTGATAGCCGTCGTCCGTGCTGTCCAGCCGCAATTCGCGCATGGTGATGCCGCCGGCCGCACTGCACGCCGCGTGCACGCACATCAGCAGCGTGAACAGCAGCGCACGCAGCGCGCGGGGTGTCAGGTCAGACAGGGGCGACCTGCTTCTGCAGCAGTGCGTAGAAGAAGCCGTCATGCTCGGCGGTGGGCAGCAGTTGCAGGTCGAATACGCCACATGGGCTCAGGCGTTGGCAGTCGGCATGGCGGGTCACGAAGGACGCCACCTGATCCTGATTTTCGGCGCGGAATACCGAGCAGGTGGCGTAGAGCAATTTACCACCGGGAGCGAGCACGCGCCAAAGAGCCTCGAGCAGCGCGCGCTGCTGCGCCGCGAACTTCGCGACATCGGCCGGCCGGCGCAGGCACTTGGCATCCGGGTGGCGGCGCACGACGCCGGACGCGCTGCACGGTACGTCGGCCAGGATGCGATCGAACGGCTTGCCGTCCCACCACGCATCGAGGTCGGCGGCATCGGCGATCGCGATGCGGGCGTTCAGCCCGAGGCGTTCGAAATTCTCGGTGATGCGTTGCGCGCGGTGGGCGCTGTGGTCCAGCGCCAGCAGATCGATGTCGGCCAGTTCGAGCAGGTGCGAAGCCTTGCCGCCTGGTGCTGCGCAGGCATCGAGCACGCGCTGTCCGGGGCGTACGTCGAGCAGTCCGGCGGCGCGCTGCGCGCCCAGGTCCTGTACCGACAGTTCGCCGGCCGCGAAGCCGGGCAGTCTGGCGACCGGGCAGGGTCTGGCCAGCAGGATGCCGGTGTCGCCGCGGGCGACCGCCTCGATGCCTGCTTCGGCCAGTTGCGCCAGCGCCTTGTCCAGCGAACTGCGGCGCAGGTTGACGCGCAGCGACATCGGCGGATGGGTGTTGCCCTGGAGTGCGATGTCCTGCCAGTGCGTCGGGTGGTCGTGGCGCAGCGTGTCCAGCCACCAGCGCGGATGCTGCCAGCGCGCCGCATCGTCGCCGGCGACTGCCGCATCCAGTTCGGCGGTGCGCCTCTGGGCGCTGCGCAGCACCGCGTTCATCAGGCCGCCGAAGCGTTCGCCGCCCATCGTCCGGGCCGCCTCGACCGCCTGGTTGACGGTGGTGTGCGCACCTTCGGGGCGCGCTTCGAGCCGGCACAGCGCGACCTGAAGCAGCGCCCGGCGATCGAACTGGTGCAGCGGTTTCGGCATCAGCACGGCGAGTCGCCGTTCCAATGCTGCATGCGCGCGCAGGCATTGGTAGGCCATGTCGCGCACCGCAGCCGTGTTGCCCGACAGCGCTTCCGGCGTGCGGCCGAAGGCCTCGTCGAGTGCGTCACCGGCCAGCACGGCGGCGACCGCGTGCGCGGCGCCGAGCATTGAGGCGGCCAGGGAATCGGGTGCGGGTTGCCTGCTGCGGGGGGGTGAAGGACTCAAGGTGATGGCGCTGACGAAGGGCGACGTCCGCCCGGCGCCGGATTGTACGCCGTGCGCTCAGCCCGCCCAGGCATGGCGCTGGAACGCCTCCAGCGGCGCATGGCGCAGCGCGGTCTGATGCGTGGCAACCAGTACCACCTGCGGTGCCTTGCCGGCGTCGAAAGCTTCGCGCCAGCGGGCCGCGCACAGGCACCAGCGGTCGCCGGCGCGCAGGCCCGGAAAATCTAATTCCGGACGCGGCGTCGACAGGTCATTGCCGCGGTCGCGCGAAAAGACGAGGAAGTCGTCGGTCATCACCGCGCAGACCGTGTGCGAACCGAAGTCGTTCTCGTCGGTGTTGCAGCAGCCATCGCGGAAGAAGCCGGTCAGCGGCCTGAAAGAACAGGGCTCCAGTGGCCCGCCCAGCACATTGAGTGCGCCGCCGTCGGGCCGCCAGCCGCGATCCATGATCAGCGGGCCAGCGCGCGCAGCCGCGCGACGCGTTCTTCGGTGGCGGGATGGGTGCTGAACAGGCCGCGCAGGCCGCCGCCTGACAGCGGATTCATGATCATCATCTGGCCGGTTTCCGGGTGCTGTTCCGCGGTGTGCATGGGAATTCCTCGTGCGTAGGCATCGATTTTCGTCAGCGCGTCGGCCAGCGCATGCGGATCGCCGGATATTTCCGCGCCACCGCGGTCGGCACCGAATTCGCGGGTCCGCGAGATCGCCATCTGGATCAGCATTGCCGCAATCGGTGCGAGTACGGCGACGATGATACCCACGATGGGGTTCGCCGGGCGTCCTTCCGAGTCGCGGCCGCCGCCGAAGAACATGCCGAACTGCGCCAGCGATGAAATGGCGCCGGACACCGTGGCCGATAGGGTCGAGATCAGGATGTCGCGGTTCTTCACGTGCGCCAGTTCGTGTGCCATGACGCCGCGCAGTTCGCGCGCCGACAGCATCTGGACGATGCCGGTCGTGGCCGCGACCGCAGCGTTTTCCGGATTGCGGCCGGTGGCGAAGGCATTGGGCTGTGCCTCGTCGATGAGGTAGACGCGCGGCATCGGCAGGTCGGCACGCCGGGCCAGTTCCGCCACCATGTTGTACAGGTAGGGCGACGACGTGGCATCGACTTCCCGCGCGTTGTACATGCGCAGCACCATCTTGTCGGAGAACCAGTAAGCCCACAGGTTCATCGCACCACCGAACAGCAGCGCGAGCAGCATGCCGCCCTTGCCGCCTATGGCCGCACCGACGACGCCGAACAGCGCGACGATGCCCGCCATCAGAATCGAAGTCTTGAGCCAGTTGCCGAACATTGCAGTCATCCTCAAGCAGAAATTGGACGCACCATAGATTGCGTCCGGTGCAGAAAATTCAACGGTCCGGTCAGTCGTCGGTCCGGTCCGGGAGGTCTGCGCGCTGGCCGGCTGAAAAAGGGTGCCCGCGCAGGAATTCGGATACCGGCAGGCGACGCCCGCCGGCGACCTGCAGTTCGGTCACCCGCAGCGAACCCTGTCCGCAGCCTATCCAGATGCCGTCATCGCCGACCTGGCTGATGACGCCGGGTGCGCCCGGCAGCGCCTCGGGCGAGGCGCGCCACACCTTGATCGCAGCCGCGTCGACGGTCATCACTGCGCCCGGAAAAGGATCGAAGGCGCGGATCCTCCGATCCAGCTCGATCGCCGGGCGCCGGAAATCCAGTGCCGCCTCGGCCTTGCTGATCTTGGCGGCGTAGCATGCGCCGGCTTCCGGTTGCGGCTGTGCCTCGATGCGCCCGGCCAGCAGGTCAGGCAGTGTGTCGGTCAGCAGCCGTGCGCCGGCTTCCGCCAGACGATCGTGCAGCGAGGCAGCCGTTTCGGTGTCATGGATGTCGAGTGCGCACTCGGCGAGCATCGGTCCGGTGTCGAGTCCGGCATCCATCTGCATCAGCGTGATGCCGGTGCGTCGGTCACCGGCTTCGATCGCGCGCTGTATCGGCGCCGCACCGCGCCAGCGTGGCAGCAAGGAGGCGTGGATGTTGATGCAGCCCAGCCGCGGTATTTCGAGTACGGACGGTGGCAGCAGCAGGCCGTAGGCGACGACCACCAGCAGGTCGGGCGCGGCTACGACCAGCGGCGCGCGCAGTTCCGGTGTCTTCAGTGTGGCTGGCTGCGCGACGGTCAGTCCGTGCGCCAGTGCGCGCTGCTTGACCGGACCGGGCAGCAGCTTCATGCCGCGTCCGGATGGCCGGTCGGGTTGCGTGAGTACCAGTGGGATGTCGCAGTCGAAGCCGGTCAGGGCATCGAGTACGCGCGCAGCGAATTCGGGCGTGCCGGCGAACGCGATGCGGGGTCGCATCAGGCGCTCTCGCGCGCCTGCTTCATCAGCCGGGTCCTGATGCGGGTCTGCTTGAGCTGGGACAGGTGATCGACGAACACCTTGCCCTGGAGGTGATCCATCTCGTGCTGGATGCACACGGCGAGCAGCCCGTGCGCCTCGATTTCGCGCTCGCCGCCGTCCAGCGTCTGCGTCACCACCCGGACGTGTTCGGCGCGCGTCACCTTGTCGTAGATGCCGGGCAGCGACAGGCAGCCCTCTTCATATACCTGTTCGCCGTCGCGCTCGACGATGCGCGGGTTGATCAGCGTGAGCAGTTCACTGCGGTCATCGCTGGTATCGATCACGATGACCTGGCGGTGTACATCGACCTGCGTGGCGGCCAGCCCGATGCCCGGCGCCGCATACATGGTTTCAGCCATGTCGGCGGCCAGCTTGCGGATGGATTCGTCCACCGTGGCGACCGGGGAGGCCTTCTTGCGAAGGCGGGGGTCAGGAAACTTCAGTATCGGGAGCAGGGCCATAAAAGTCGTGCTGATTTAATGGATTAGCAGTGAATTTTCATGCAGACTGTCATTACGTAACGCAGCTTGCTACACTTGCGCATGCAGATGGCTTGAGCCTCGTCGATTGCCCGCCAGTGGCGGTGATTGATGGCCGACAGGTCTGTACGTGCAACGACGGCGCAACAGCGCCGGTCCGTAACGATATTGAGAGGCAAACCCCCGGGCAGGTTCCGGTCGCGCGACGCTGAAACGAGTGCTGTCGCGCAACGGAGACTGCCAGTGCGAGGCCACACCATGCGCAAGATTATATGCTCCCTGCTGGTCGCCCTTTCAAGCGTGACCGCCTTCGCCCAGTCTGACCGGGCCCCCGCTCTGGCCAGCAACGCGCCGGACCGGCACGTTGTCAAACCCGGCGACACCCTGTGGGGCATCGCCGGGCTGTTCCTGAAGGAGCCGTGGCGCTGGCCCGAGGTCTGGCGCATGAACCGCGAGCAGATCCGCAATCCGCACCTGATCTATCCGGGGCAGATCGTCTATCTCGAGGACTTCAACGGCTCGCCGAGATTGCGGGTTGGCCAGCCGGTCAAGCTGTCGCCGAAGACTTACGAAGAACCCGTCGCCGAGCCGATCGCCTCGATTCCGCACAAGGCGATCGAGCCTTTCCTGACCAAACCGATCGCGGTCGAGGCCGGTTTCAACGAGACGGCGCCACGCATCGTCGGCACACAGGAAGGGCGCGTCTATCTGAGCGCCGGTGACGTGGCCTACGTCAGCGGCGTGACGGACAACACGCAGCATTGGCATGTCTATCGCCCGGCAGCGCCCATCCAGGATCCGGAGACCAAGGAACTGCTCGGTTTCGAGGCGGCCTATCTCGGTGATGCAAAGCTGGTGCGCGAAGGCGAGCCTGCCACCTTCGAGGTAATGTCGGCGCAGTACGAGATCGGCAAGGGTGACCGGCTGGTGCCGGCGCGGCAGGCCGAACTGATGGCATACGTGCCCCATGCGCCGGACAAGGACATCCGTGGCAGTGTGGCGCGCATCGTCGGCGGCGTCGCGTCTGCAGGCCGACACAATGTCGTGATGCTCAACCGCGGCTCGAAGGACGGCGTCGAGATCGGTCACGTGTTCGGTGCCTTCCTGGCCGGAAAGAACGTCGAACTGCGCGACCAACAGAAGATCGACTCCTACCAGCTGCCGGACGAACGTTCGGGTCTGGTGTTCGTGTTCCGTGTGTTCGACAGCATTTCATACGCGCTGGTGATGGACGCCAAACGGCCGATCACGGTCGGCGACCGGTTCCGCAAGCCCTGACCGTGGCGGCCGCTTCGGCCGCAGCCTGGCTGCGTCTGACGCTGACAAGAGGGATCGGGCTCGACACGCAGCGCCGCCTGCTGTCGGTATTCGGTCCGCCGGAACGCATCTTTGCGGCGCCCGGATCGGCGGTAGCATCAGCCGTGGGCGACAAGGTGGCGCGCCTGCTGGCGGCCTTCGACGATGACGAGGCAGTCGTCCGCGCGCTTGAGTGGGCGGATCAGCCAGGCAATCATCTGGTCACGCTGGCCGACGCCGCCTATCCGAAGGCTCTTCTTGAAACGTCCGATCCGCCCACCCTGCTCTACGTCAAGGGGCGCATCGAGCTGTTGAATGCACGTGCGCTGGCCATCGTCGGTGCGCGAAATGCCACTGCGCAGGGTGAGCTCAATGCGGCCCAGTTCGCTCGCGAACTGTCGCGTGGCGGGCTGACCATCGTCAGCGGTCTGGCACTCGGCTGCGACGCTGCGGCGCACGCCGGTGCGCTCGACGGACCGGGTTCGACGATAGCCGTGATCGGCACCGGTGCCGACCGCATCTATCCGCCGCGCAACGGCGAACTGGCCCGCCGCATCGCGGAACATGGCGCCATCGTCAGCGAGTTTCCGCTCGGCACGCCGGCACTGCGCGAAAATTTTCCCCGCCGCAACCGCATCATCTCCGGTCTGTCGCGTGGCGTACTTGTGGTCGAGGCGGCCGCCCGCAGCGGTACCCTGATCACTGCGCGGTTGGCCGGCGAACAGGGGCGCGAGGTGTTCGCGATCCCCGGTTCCATCCACTCCCCGCTGTCCAAGGGCTGTCACCAGCTGATCAGGCAGGGCGCCAAGCTGGTCGATGACGCACGCGACATCCTGTCCGAACTGCAGCCGGATGCTGCGGCTGCAGGTCCCGGCGCACCGGAGGCCGCCACCGGTGGCGAGGCCGTACTGCTTGATGCGATGGGTTTCGATCCGGTCGGAATCGACCTGCTTGCGCAACATACCGGCTTGACGGCGGACACCCTCTCCGCCATGCTGCTTTCACTGGAGCTTGAAAGCCGGGTGGCGGTGCTTCCCGACGGCAGGTTCCAGCGCATCAGGTGATACGGTCCGGACAGGCGTTCGGGCCGGGTGACAAACCGCCGGTGGGCATACCTGCCGACTGGCTCGCGCGGAGCCGAATCATGATCGACGTTCTGGTCTATCTTTTCGAAACTTACGCGCATCTGGACAGCTATCCCGAGCCCAACCAGCTCGCCCGCAAGCTCTCGGCCGCCGGTTTCGAGCAGGATGAAATCGAGGAAGCCATGGGTTGGCTGTCCGGCCTTGAAAGCGCCGGGGGTGCAGACAAGCCTCGCATCGCCGCGGAAAGCCGGTCCATACGGCTGTACTCGGCGTCGGAGCAGTCGCGCCTCGATACCGAATGCCGGGGCTTCCTGTCCTTTCTCGAGGATGCAGGTGCGATCAACGCACTGAGCCGCGAAATCGTCGTCGAGCGCGCGTTGGCGCTGGAAGACGACGAGGTGTCCCTGAGTCAGCTCAAGGTGATCGTGCTGATGGTTCTGTGGAACCAGCAGGCGACGACCGACACGCTGGTGCTTGAGGAGCTTCTGTCCGACGAGGACGAGCCGCACGCTCCGCATTGACGGTCCGCGGGGCGGTGTTGTGCCGGTGGCAGGCGTAATCGCTTGCCTGTTCGGAATTTTTGTCCCTATCATGCGCCGCTTTCACGCCGCTTGATCCGGCGCGCACCCGGTGCGCCGTAGGTGGCGTCAGGTCATCGGGCGGGCATGGGCAAAAAACTGATCATCGCGGAAAAGCCGTCGGTCGCGCAGGACATCGCGCGCTCGGTCGGCGGTTTCACGCGCGAAGGCGATTACTTCGAAAGCGAAGACTACGTGCTGTCTTCGGCGGTCGGCCACCTGCTCGAACTGGCGGTGCCCGAGGAATACGAAGTCAAGCGCGGCAAGTGGTCGTTCGCGCACCTGCCTGTGATTCCACCGCGCTTCACGCTCAACCCGATAGACAAGACAGCCGAGCGGCTGCGGCTGCTGACGCGGCTGATCAAGCGCAAGGATGTCGATGGCCTGGTCAATGCCTGTGACGCGGGGCGCGAGGGCGAGCTGATCTTCAATTACATCGTCGAGCACAGCAAGAGCACCAAGCCGATCGAACGGCTGTGGCTGCAGTCGATGACCGCGACCGCGATCCGCGAAGGCTTCGTCAAGCTGCGCGGCGCGCAGGAAGTGGAAGGTCTGCGCCAGGCAGCGATGTCGCGCGCCGAAAGCGACTGGCTGATCGGCATCAATGGCACGCGGGCGATGACCGCGTTCAACTCGAAGACCGGCGGCTTCCACCTGACCACGGTCGGTCGAGTACAGACGCCGACGCTGGCCATCGTGGTGCGGCGCGAAGAGGAAATCCGCCGCTTCAGGTCGCGCGACTACTGGGAAATCGAAGGCCGTTTCGGCGTTGCTGCCGGTGAATACCCCGGCCGCTGGTTCGACGAGAAGTTCAAGAAGCCGGAAGGCGATGAACACGCCCGCGCCGAACGCGTGTGGGACGAGGCGAAGGCGCGCGCCATCCAGGCGAAGTGCGCCGGCAAGACCGGCACGGTCGAGGAAGAGGCCAAGCCGTCGACCCAGCTGTCGCCGCTGCTGTACGACCTCACTTCGCTGCAGCGCGAGGCCAACGGCCGCTTCGGCTTTTCAGCCCGCGTGACGCTGCAGATCGCGCAGGCGCTGTATGAAAAGCACAAGGTCTTGACCTATCCGCGTACCGACGCGCGCGCACTGCCCGAGGATTACCTGCCGACGGTCAGCGACGTGCTGGCGCGTCTGCCGCAGACCTACGCACCGCATGCGAACGAGATCGTGAAGCAGGGCTGGGTACGCCCGAACAAGCGCATCTTCAACAACGCCAAGATTTCCGATCACTTCGCCATCATCCCGACCGGCACCGAGCCGAAGTCGCTGTCGGAGGCGGAAGCGAAAATCTACGACATGGTCACCCGTCGCTTCCTGGCGGTGTTCTTCCCGGCAGCCGAGTACCGCATCACCACCCGCATCACGCGGGTCGAGGGCGAGGCCTTCAAGACCGAGGGCAAGGTGCTGGTGAATGCCGGGTGGCTTGCGGTCTATGGCAAGGAAGCCGTGGTGGCTGATGAAGACAGCGCCAAGGGCGAGGCGACGTCGGCCAGCCTGGTGCCGGTGAAACAGGGCGAGAACGCCCGTGTCAATGACATGATCGTCAAGGCGCTGCAGACCAAGCCGCCGGCACGCTACTCGGAAGCCACGCTGCTGAGCGCGATGGAAGGTGCCGGCAAGACGATAGACGACGAGGAGCTGCGCGCCGCGATGGCCGGCCGCGGCTTGGGCACGCCGGCGACGCGCGCCCAGATCATCGAAAACCTGATTCTGGAAAACTACATGCTGCGCGAGGGGCGCGAGCTGATCCCGACGGCCAAGGGTTTCCAGCTGATGATCGCGCTGCGCGGTCTGAAGATCGACGAACTGAGTTCGCCGGAACTGACCGGCGAGTGGGAATACAAGCTGTCGCAGATCGAGCGCGGCGAGCTGTCGCGCCAGGCCTTCATGGGCGAGATCGCCGAGATGACCGAGCGCATCGTGCAGCAGGCGAAGAGCTACGAGAGCGACACGATTCCGGGCGACTTCGCGACGCTGGAAGAGAAGTGTCCGCGCTGCGGCGGCGTCGTGAAGGAAAACTACAAGAAATTCCAGTGCCAGGGCTGCGACTTCGCGTTGTGGAAGATCGTTGCCGGACGGCAGTTCGAGACGCACGAGATCGACACCCTGCTGCGCGACCGTCAGGTCGGACCGCTGACCGGCTTCCGCAACAAGATGGGCCGGCCGTTCAATGCGCTGATCAAGCTCAACGACAAGCTGGAACCGGAATTCGACTTCGGCCAGCCGCGCGATGACGAAAATGCCGAGCCGATCGACTTTTCGGCGCTGACGCCGCTCGGCCCGTGTCCGAAGTGCGCGGCGCGCGTGTTCGAGCAGCCGATGTCCTACATCTGCGAGAAGGCGGTCGGGCCGGAAAAGAGCTGCGATTTCCGCTCCGGCAAGATCATCCTGCAGCAGCCGATCGAAGCCGAGCAGATGCAGAAGCTGCTGGGCGATGGCCGGACGGATCTGCTGAAGGGATTCGTGTCGTCGCGTACCAAGCGCAAGTTCTCCGCCTTTCTGGTGCGTCAGCCGGACGGCAAGGTGGGCTTCGAGTTCGAACCGCGCCCGGTCAAGCCCAAGGCCGGTGCCAAGGCAGCGGCACCGAAGGCCGACGCTGACGCCGGCCCGGATGCCGAGGTGAAGGCGCCGGCCAAAAAGGCGCCTGCGAAAAAACCGGCCGCCAAGGCTGCTACCAAGGTCAAGGCGGCACCGGCCAGGGCGCGCAAGGTGTCGTGACCGGCCCGGCGCAGCGGGCGATCAGCCCGCTGCGCCGTCCAGCCAGACCTCCAGCCCCTGGGCATTGAGTTCGATGTCCAATCCCCATACTGCCAGCGCCTGCATGCGCGTGAGCGGGCTGCCATGCGCCTGCAGCTCGTCCATCAGCAGCGCGCACAGGCCGTCGAGCAGCTGCTGTTTGCGTGCCGCACCCGCCCCGGCGGCAGCCGTTGCGATGGCAATGTGCGCATCGGTGCGCGCGCGCAGCGTGCGGCCGAGTTCGGCGACGCCGGTGACTTTTCCGTAGTGCGTCAGATACATGGCCTGCGGATTCCGCGCCAGCAGACGCTCGACCGACGTACGCAGCGCCACCGGGTCGAACTGCACCGGCGAGGTGGTCGGGAAGATGAACGCGCGGCCATCCACGGTGCATTCCGGATAGGCGAGGCCGAAGGTGTCGCCGGTGAACCAGCCCTGCGAGCGGGCGTCCCAGATGCAGTGGTGGTGCTTCGCGTGGCCCGGTGTGTCGATGAATTCGAGCAGGCGACCGTTGAAATCGAGCGTGAAGCCGTCATGCGTCTCGATCACGCGCGAGGCCTCGACCGGCAGGATGTCGCCGTACATGTCGGTGATCGCTTGCGCGCCATAGACCTCGGTCGCGCCGGCGATCAGTTTCGACGGGTCGATCATGTGGCGTGCGCCGCGCGGATGAACCACCAGCTGTGCGTTCGGAAAGGCGCGCATGGCGGCGCCGGCGCCGCTGGCGTGGTCCAGATGCACATGGGTCAGGATGATGTAGCGCACCTGTCCGGCCGCGATGCCCTTCTGCGCCAGTGCCGACTGCACGTTGCGCAGCGAATGGCCGGTACCGCAGTCGATCAGGGCGGCCTGGTCGCCCGATCGCATCAGATGGATGGCTGCCATGCCATGGCGGATCAGGTCGGCGTCGATGGCCGAAATATCGTGTTCGTAGTCGATCATGGGGTGTGGCTCAACGTGCCGGAGGCGGTGAAGCCGCAATTTTAAGGGGACTTGGCCGCAGTTCGCGATTGCACGTGTCTGCCGTCGGGCGGTCGTTGCCGGCGATTCGAGGCCAACAGACCCTAGTCGGATCGTTCGATGCGCCAGCCCGGCTTGCGGTAGTCGCGGACATTGCCGTACGGCATCGTCTGATAGACGGTACTGCCGTTGGCATCCTCCTCGATGCGTGTGCCCGGCTTCGAGTAGTCGCGAATCTGCGTGCCGCGCACTGTCGGGTAGATGTCGACGGTGCGGCTGCGGGCATTCGGCCGGATCAGCTCGCGCGGATGCTGCCCGATCATGCCGCCCGGACTGCCGCCACCGATGCCCTGGACGTCGCCATAGGGGTCGCCGCCGATCGGTGTGGTCGGTACGTGGCCGAGGCCGCCGCTCACGGCGGCGCCGGGTGCGATCAGCGAAGCGAGGACGAGCAGGGTGCGCGGTGTCATGGTGATCTCCTCAAGCCGGTGACGGTCCGGCATCCGAAGGCGGCGAAGATCGCTTCGCTGTCGTTGATCCAGTTTAGTTCGGAATTGCACCCGCTCGGCGAGCACACCGCCACATTGCGGTGTGGGTGCGGCGCCACAGGCCGGCAACAAGCTTGTGGAGAAGGCTCGCGGATGTGGAATCATTCCGGCCATGAACAACACAGACAACAATCCGTTCGAGCCTGCGCCGCCGGCCGTACAGACATCGGGTCAGGATGATCCTTCCTCCCGCAGCGTGCCCGCCGGCCGCGGCATCGAATGGTTGCGCCAGGGCTGGCAGTGTTTTTCGGCGGCGCCCGGCCTGTGGATGGTCATCACGGCCATCTGGGTGGTCGTGATGGTGGTGCTCAACGTGGTGCCGCTGTTCGGCATGATCGCCGCCACCCTGCTGGCGATGGTGACCGTCGGTGGCCTGATGCAGGGGTGCCGCGCGCTTTCGCATGGCGAGCCGCTGTCGCTCGACCACCTGTGGGCGGGTTTCGGCGAACGCATCAACCCGCTGCTGGCGCTCGGCGGCTGGTACATCGCCGCGGTATTCGGCATTTCGCTGTTTGTGCTGCTGCTGTCCGCGCTCATCGCCGGTGTTGCTGGCATGGCTGCGCTGGCGGCCCTGGTTGTCGTGTCGGCAGCGGCTTCGCTGCTGCTCGTGATCGCCGTCCTGCTGATGGCGCCGGTGCTGATGGCGATGTGGTTCGCGCCGGCGCTGGTCATGTTCCACCACATGAACGCGCTAGATGCGATGCGCGCGAGTTTCTTCGCCAGCCTGCGCAACGCGCCGGCCTTCATCGTTTTTTCGCTGGTCTACATCGTACTGGTGCTGCTCGCCTCGATTCCCGCAATGCTCGGCTGGCTGCTGCTGCTGCCGGTCACCTTCGGCGCGATGTATTCGAGCTACCGCGACGTGTTCCAGCAGGACTGATCACCCGGCATCCCCCTTCACCGCCTTGAACCGCTCCAGCGTCGCCGCGCGCGCAGCGGCGTGGTCGACCACCGGCGCCGGATAGTCGCGGCCGATCATGCACCCGGCCATCTGCTGTTCGAGTGCCGTTGCAAGCCACGGTGCGTGGATGCGTTTGCGGTCGAATTTCGCCAGCTCCGGACAGTAGCGGCGGATGAACTGTCCGTCCGCGTCGAACTTTTCCGACTGGGTGACCGGGTTGAAGATGCGAAACCACGGCTGCGCGTCGCAGCCGGTCGATGCCGCCCACTGCCAGCCGCCGTTGTTCGCGGCCAGATCGAAGTCGTTCAGCGTGCGTGCGAACCAGTGTTCGCCGCGCTGCCAGGAAATGCCCAGATCCTTGGTCAGGAAGGACGCGCTGACCATGCGCAGCCGGTTGTGCATGTAGCCGGTCTGCGCCAGCTGGCGCAGCGCCGCGTCGACCAGCGGATAGCCGGTACGGCCCTCGCACCAGGCGCGGAAGCGCTCCTCGTCGTCCAGCCAGCGCACCGCGTCGAATTCCGGCCGGAAACTGCTATTGAGCACATGCGGGTTGTGCCACAGGATCTGGAAGTAGAAATCGCGCCAGATCAGCTCCGACAGCCAGGTTTCGGCGCCGGCGCCGCCGCGCGCATGTGCTTCGCGCGCCAGCCGGCGGATCGATATCGTGCCGAAGCGCAGATGCATCGACAGATAGCTGGGCCCCTTGGTGGCGGGGAAATCGCGGGTTGCCTTGTAGCGGTCGATGCGGTCGAGGAAGTCGTCGAACAGCGCGTCCGCACCCGACATGCCGGTCGGCAGCTTCAGGGCTGCCAGATTGGTCGGCTCGAAGCCCAGGTCGGCCAGCGACGGGATGTCCGCTGCCGGCACCGGCGCCAGTGCGCCCGCATGGCGGCGCACCGGATAGGCCTTCAGGTGAAAGGGCGTCAGCGCCTTCAGCCACGCATTCTTGTACGGCGTGAACACCGAGAACGGCTTGCCGGCCTGGGTCAGCACCTCGTCGCATTCGAACACCACGTGATCCTTGTGCTGTTCGAAGCCGATGCCGTGCCGCGCCAGTTCCGCCCGCACGTCGGCGTCGCGCGACAGCGCGGCCGGCTCGTAGTCGCGGCCGGTGACGACTGCCGCCACGCCCAGCTCGCGTGCCAGTGCCGGCACCAGCTCGCGCGCGCGGCCGTGGCGTACGATGAGGCCGCCGCCCAGTGTGCGCAGCACGGCGTCCAGCTCTACCATGGCGGCGCGGATGAACTCCACGCGCCGGTCCGCCCGCCAGCCTTCACGCAGCAACTCGTCGAGGATTTCAGTGTCGAAAACAAACACGCACCACACCGGACCGCCCGCTCGCAGAGCGTGATACAGCGCCGCGTGGTCGTCTACGCGAAGATCGCGGCGCAACCAAACCAGCCGTGTCTGACTGTCCAGCATGTCTTGATTCCTGAAAAATATTTGCCTGCTTCGAGCCGTTCGCCGCACACAGGTTCTGCGACGCGGGCACAACATGGATAAAATCATCCCATGCTTGCACATGAGCTCACTCCTTCGGTCAATCTGACCGGACATTTCCTGATCGCCATGCCCGCCATGGCGGACAAGAACTTCGCGCGCACGCTGACGCTGGTGTGCGAGCACAACGATCAGGGTGCGCTTGGCGTCATCGTCAACCGCCCGATCGACATGTCGCTCGACGACCTGTTCGAGCGCATCGACCTCACGCTGGATTCGCCGCGCTTCCAGGGCCAGCCCGTCTATTTCGGCGGACCGGTGCAGACCGACCGCGGCTTCGTGCTGCACCGGCCGGTCGGTGACTGGCAATCGACCATCGACGTCGGCAACGGACTTGCGCTGACCTCGTCGCGCGACGTGCTGCAGTCGCTCGGTGGCGAAACCGAGCCGCGCGAGGTGCTGGTCACGCTGGGCTACGCCGGCTGGCAGGCAGGGCAGATCGAATGGGAGCTGGCGCAGAACGCCTGGCTGACCGTCCGCGCCGACGCCGGCATCATCTTCGGTCTGCCGCCGGAGGAAAGGCTGGTCGCCGCCATGCAGCTGCTGGGCGTCGACTACGCCACCCTGTCGGACGTCGCGGGGCATGCCTGAGCCGTTCCGGCTCCCGGCCCGAGGTAGCGTGCTGGCTTTCGATTTCGGCGAGAAGCGCATCGGCGTGGCGGTCGGGGAATGCGAACTGCGTTCCGCCTCGCCGCTGATCACCTTCGATGCCGAAACCAACGACGCGCGCTGGTCCGCCGTCGCGCGCCTGATCGACGAATGGAAACCGGTCGTGCTGGTGGTCGGCCTGCCGCTGTCGCCCGATGGCGTCGCGCACGACATGACCGCACGCGCGCAGCGTTTCGCGCGCCAGCTGGAAGGGCGCTACCGCCTGCCGGTGATGCTGCAGGACGAACGCTATACCTCGGCCGAAGCCGACAGCCAGCTGCGCGACGAACAGGGCATGCGCGACTGGCGCAGCCGCAAGCAGAAGCTGGATGCCCATGCCGCCCAGCTCATACTCAAGGATTATTTCGATGTCACTGCCTGACGCAGAAAAACTGCTGCTGGATCTGGCGGACCGCATGCGCCCGCATGTCACGCCGGACACGGCGCTGGTCGGCCTGCACACCGGCGGCGTGTGGCTGGCGGAGCGGCTGCACGGCCTGCTCGGTCTCGCGCAGTCGCCCGGTTCGCTCGACGTGAGCTTCTATCGCGACGACTACGCCAAGCGCGGCCTTAGTCGCGACACCCGGTCGTCGGCGCTGCCGTTCGAGGTCGAAGGCGGCCACCTGATACTGGTCGACGACGTGCTGCACACCGGCCGCACGATACGCGCCGCGCTGAACGAACTGTTCGACTACGGCCGCCCGGCGCGCGTCGAACTGGCGGTGCTGATCGACCGTGGCGGCCGTGAACTTCCGGTCGCACCGACCTACTGCGCGGCCACGCTCGAACTGCCGTCCGGCAGCCGCATCAAGCTGGCGCGCGAAGCCGACACGCTGTCGCTGCGCCTCGTCCAGGAGTAGACATGGCACGCAATCCGCAGCTGAACAGGCATGGCGAACTGCAGCACCTGCTGACCACCGAGGGCCTGCCGCGCGAGGTCATCACGCGCATCCTCGATACGGCGGAACCCTTCACCGTGGTGGCCGAGCGCGAGGTCAAGAAGCTGCCGCTGCTTCGGGGAAAGAGCGTGTTCAACCTGTTCTTCGAGAACAGCACGCGCACGCGCACCACCTTCGAGATCGCGGCCAAGCGGCTGTCGGCCGACGTGATCAACCTGAACATCGCGACCAGCTCGACCAACAAGGGCGAAACCCTGCTCGACACGGTGGACAACCTCGCCGCGATGCAGGCCGACATGTTCGTCGTGCGCCACGCGTCGAGCGGCGCGCCCTACCTGATCGCCCAGCATCTGGAAGCGACCGGCCGCGACCACATCCACGTGATCAACGCCGGCGACGGACGGCACGCGCATCCGACGCAGGGCCTGCTCGACATGTATACGATCCGCCACTACAAGAGCGACTTCACGCAGCTGTCGGTGGCCATCATCGGCGACATCCTGCATTCGCGCGTGGCGCGCAGCCAGATACACGCGCTGACTACGCTGGGCGTGCCCGACCTGCGCGCGATCGCGCCGAAAACGCTGCTGCCGGCCGACATCGAGCGGCTGGGTTGCCGCGTGTTTCACGACATGCGCGAGGGTCTGCGCGGTGTCGATGTCGTGATGATGCTGCGGCTGCAGAACGAACGCATGGAAGGGTCGCTGCTGCCCAGTTCGCAGGAATATTTCAAGTTCTTCGGCCTGACCGAGGAAAAGCTCGCGCTCGCCAAGCCCGATGCCATCGTGCTGCATCCGGGGCCGATGAACCGCGGCGTCGAGATCGACTCGGCGGTGGCCGATGGCCGTCAGGCGGTGATCCTGCCGCAGGTCACCTTCGGCATCGCGGTGCGCATGGCGGTGATGGCGATGCTGGCCGGAGGAAACGCATGAAGATCCACATCAAGGGCGGGCGCCTGATCGACCCGGCGCAGGACATCGATGCGCCGACCGACGTGTTCATCGCTGCCGGCAAGGTGGTTGCGCTGGGCGACATGCCGGACGGCTTTCACGCCAACCGCACCATCGATGCGACCGGCCTGATCGTCGCGCCGGGTCTGATCGACCTGTGTGCCCGCCTGCGCGAACCGGGGCTGGAATACCGCGCCACGCTGGAATCCGAAATGGCGGCCGCGGTGGCCGGTGGCGTCACCAGCCTGGCCTGTCCGCCGGACACCGATCCGGTGCTCGACGAGCCGGGGCTGGTCGAAATGCTGAAGCACCGCGCGCGCATGCTGAACCTCGCACACGTGTATCCGCACGGCGCGCTGACCATGGGCCTGAAGGGCTCACGGCTGACCGAGATGGGCGAGCTGTTCGACGCCGGTTGCATCGCGTTCAGTCAGGCCAACGTGCCGGTCGCCGATACGCAGGTGCTGTTCCGCGCGATGCAGTACGCCGCCACCTTCGGCTACACGGTGTGGCTGCAGCCGACCGACCTGCACCTTGCCGCAGGCGGTGTTGCGCACGACGGCGAAGTCGCCGCCCGCCTCGGACTCACCGGCATTCCCATCCTGGCCGAGACGCTGGCCATCGGCCTGATGCTGCAGCTCGCGCGCGCCACCGGCTGCCGCCTGCACCTGGCGCGCATCTCGAGTCGCGGCGGACTGATGCTGATCGACCAGGCGCGGCTGGACGGCCTGCGCGTGACCTGCGACGTGGCCATCCACCCGCTGCACCTGTGCGACGTCGACATCGGCTACTTCGATCCGCAGTGCCGCACGGTGCCGCCGCTGCGCGCGCAGTTTGACCGCGAGGCGCTGCGTGCCGCGCTGGCCGATGGCCGCATCGACGCACTGTGTTCCGACCACACGCCGGTCGACGACGACGCCAAGCAGGTGCCGTTCGCCGAAGCCGAGCCGGGCAATACCGGGCTGGAACTGCTGCTGCCGCTGACCTTGTCATGGGCGCGCGAAATGCATCTGCCGCTGCCGCTCGCGCTGTCGCGCATCACGGTGGACGCCGCGCGCGTGCTCGGGCTGGACGCCGGCCACCTGCGGGTCGGCGGCGCGGCTGATGTCTGCATCTTCGATCCGGACGCGCCGGTCGTCATCAGTCGCGACACGCTGCGCAGCCAGGGCAAGAACACGCCCTTCATCGGGCGCGAGCTGTTGGGCCGCGTGGCGGCCACGCTGGTATCGGGTCAGGTGGTGTACGAAGCCGGAGCGGCCGTACGCGGCAAGGCTGCGCAGTAGGCAGAGAGTGCGGGAGCGGTCGCCGCTCCCGCCCGCTCAGAGCAGCAGGCCGAACAGCTGGCGCGACGCCGCGTCGATCAGGTAGAGCACGATCTGCAGCAGCAGGATGAGCACCAGCGGCGACAGGTCGACATTGGCGATCGGCGGCATCACCCGCTGGATGGGATGCAGGAAGGGACGGGTCAGCGCACCGAGCATGCCGCCCAGCGGATTGCCCGGCGCGACCCAGCTCAGCACCGACGAAATGAGCAGCGCGATGATCAGGAACCACACCGACAGCCGCGCCACCTCGATCAGACCGCGCAGCAGCGCCAGCACGATCAGTCCGTCGGCGCCGATCATGCCGTGCATCAGCGCACCGAGCAGGATCAGCAGCACCTGAATCAGCCAGGCGACGGTGAAGGTCGCCATGTCCAGCCCGAACACCGCCGGCACGATGCGCCGTGCCGGCAGCACCGCCCAGTCCGTGGTCTGGATCACGAAGTGGCCGAGCTGGTTGCGGAAGCTCACGCGCGCCCACTGCATGTAGAAGCGGGCGAGCAGCAGCGTGGTGATGAAACTGGCGACAGCGTTCAGTACGAGCAGGGTCAGGTCGGTCAGCATGATGTCGTGTCGTGGTTGTTCTGCAAGGTTTTGTCGGCGCCCGCGCCGTCAGGCGGCACCGAGCTGGTCGCCCAGTTCGGCACCGCGTGCGGCGGCAGCCGCCAGCGCGCACACGATGCTGTCGCCGACACCGTCCGCAGCCATCGATTTAAGCGCCGCTTCAGTGGTGCCGCCCTTGGAGGTGACGCGCTCGCGCAGCGTCGCCGGTGATTCAGGGCTCTGCGCCGCCAGTGCGGAGGCGCCGGTGAAGGTGGCGATCGCCAACGCGCGCGCCTGATCCGCAGTCAGTCCCAGCTCCTGGCCGCCGCGCACCATTGCCTCGATGAAGTAGAACACGTAGGCCGGACCGCTGCCCGACAGCGCGGTGACTGCGTCGATCAGTCTTTCGTCGTCGACCCATACGGTGCTGCCGACCGCCGCCAGCACCTGTTCCGCCTGCGTGCGTTCCGCCGCGCTGACCGACGCGTCGGCGTACAGCCCGGTCACGCCCTGTCCGATCAGGGCCGGCGTGTTCGGCATGGCGCGCACGATGCGCGAGTGACCGCCGAGCCAGCGCGACAGGTCAGCTGCGCGCAGGCCGGCCGCGATGCTCAGTACCGTCTGGGTGCTCAGGTGTGCCGCCAGTCCGGCGCACACCTCGCGCATCTGCTGCGGTTTGACCGCCAGCACCAGCACATCGCAGTGCATTGCGTCGGCATCGGGCGCCTCGATGGCGCGCACGCCGAAGTCGCGGACCAGCCGTTGGCGGCCGTCCGCCTGCAGTTCGACTACCGAAATTTCCGCCGCGTTGCCGCCGCGCTTCAACAAGCCGCCGATCAGCGCGCTGGCCATGTTGCCGCCGCCGATGAAAGTGATCCGCATGCCTACCCCGTGCAATGGACTCGGCCCGCTACCGGGCCGCAGACCACTATGGTAACCGCCCGGCGCGGGCAGGCGGAATTCCGCCTGTGCCGGTTCAGCGTGCGACGAAGTTGCGGCCGGTCTGTGCTGCCTTCACCAGGGACAGCGTGATGCTGCCCGGGGTCGCCGCGACGGCGGGAGCGATGGTGCCGCTCCAGCCCCAGGGCACGGCGCAGGCGTAGGTGCCGGAGGTATTGCTGGCGGTGCAGGTGCCGCCGTTGCTTGCGCGGAAAGCGATGTTGGCCAGTGCCTTGCCGGCACGCGTGATCGTGCCTGACACCTGGAAGCTCGCAACGACGAAGTTCCTGCCGGTCTGCGCGGTCGTGACCGAGGTCAGCGCCAGCGTGCCGGGCGTGACCGCGCCGACGGCCGGGGTGATGATGCCGCTCCAGCCGGACGGCACGACGCAGGAATAGGCGCCGGTGCTGCCGCTCGCGCTGCAGGTGCCGCCATTGCTCGCGGTCACGGCCACGTTGACCAGGGCCTTGCCGGCGCTTGAAATGGTGCCCGACACCTGGACGGTCTGTGCGGCGGTGGCGGCGGTGAAGGCGGACACGGCGGCACGGTTGTTGTTGAGTGCCAGCGTGTTGTGGGCGCTGGTCGGGCTGCTGATGTCGACGCCGCAGGCGAAGCTGCCGCCACAGGTGTTCTGAGCCGGGTTGGAGAAGCGGCCGATCACCGGGGAGATGTAGCTCATGATGGTGCCGAAGCTGCCGCTGCGGCCGTAGCCGTAGGCGTAGCTGTAGCTGCCCATGCCGCCGCCCTGGCGTGTCACGGTGTCGCGGTCGTGCATCAGCCCCATGTTGTGGCCGAGTTCGTGGGTGAAGGTGTAGTCGGTGCAGTAGTAATTGCTGCCGGCGACATCCTTGCCGTCGCTGACCACGGAATACGCATAGCCGGCGTAGATCGAGATCGGGCTGCCGCCATATCCACCGATGTAGCCGACACCGCAGTTGTTGCCCTGTGCGCTCATGTTGAACGGACGCACCAGCGTCACCAGATCGGCACCGTACTTCTTGCGCAATGCGGGTACGCCGGTGAATGAACCGGTGCCCTGGGCCAGTGCGCTCAGCGCCCCCGAATTGGTGGTGGTATCCGGTTCGCTGACCTGTTCGCTGCCGACCAGCCGCAGGCGCATCGGCACGCCGCTGTCGACGTAGGCCTGATTGGCCAGCGCCACCAGCTGGGCGATGCGCGTCGCCCAGACGCTGCCGTTGCGCGTCTTGAAGCCGGCGGTGTACAGCACCAGCACGTCCACCTGCGTGGCGCTGCCGGTGGCCGTGGTGACGGTGGTGGTGGTCGTGCTCGTCGTCGTGGTGCCTGTCGCGCCGCGGGTACGTCCCTGTGCAGTCGCGCCGGCAGCCATGGCGCCGGCCGGTGCGGCACCGATGCCGTCGGCGTGATCCGGTTCGAACTGGGACAGCCCGGAGCGCGTCGGATCGACCAGCCACTGCGAGCGGCCGTTGTCGACCAGCAGGATTTCACCGGACGGCGTCAGGATGTTGCCGACGCTGCCGTTCGGGCCGGTCGTGATGATGACGCGGAACTCGGGGCCGTAATCCTTCAGGTGGCCGACCCATGTCGTGCTGTCGGTGTCGCCCGGTTCGGTGCGGTCGTAGGTGACGCGGTAGTCGCCGTGTTCGGGAATCGCCAGCGCCATGTCGGCGCCCTGCTCAAGCGAGGACATCGCGATCAGGTCGACCTTGACCGGATGTGCGACGTCGGCTGGCTTGTCGGTATCGGTGTTTGCGGCGCTGCCGGTGCCGCCTATGCCCAGTTCCTCGACGGCCGGCGCGAACATGGCCGGCAGCGTGTCGAGTGCCGCCGGGTGAGCGGCGGCCGTCATGTCGTTGCCGATCAGCTGCGTGCCGTCGATGTGGCCCAGCACGTAGCCGCCGTCCGGAGTGCGGATGACACCCGATGCCAGCTCGCCGTCGATGCGCAGGCGCACCGGATACTGCCGCCCGGCTCTCAGGTGGCCTATCCACTGCAGGCCGTCGGCACGCTCGAGGGTCGAATCGAACACGACGTCCAGCGTGCTTCCGTCAGGCAGCGCGAAGCGCAGCGTTTCGCCAGCCTTCGCCGAGCGCAACCGGGCGAGGTCCAGCCGTACCGGCCACATGCCGCCTTCGGCGTCGCGATCGGGCAGAGACTGCATGACCGGCGCAGCGATATTGACTGCCAGTACCGGCGCAGTCGCGGCAGCGGGCCATGCGGACAGCACGAGCGCGCAGGCAAGGGCGGTGCGGAAGGGGCTGGCGAGACGGTGCTGGAACATTTGGTGCGACTCCGGGCCGGTGTTTCTGGGTGCTACCGGTCGGCGTCCGCACTGGCCACGCTGGAGGCGCGGCAATACTGTCTGGCGGTCCCGCTGTCATCCCGCACGAGTGCGGATTAGACCGGTAACTTTGCGCCCCCGGCTTTCGCGCGGGTTTGCCTTTTTTCAGATTCATTTGCGTCATCGGCTGCCGATGCACCGGCCTTGAGCGCTGTTGCGGAACAAGGCGTGAGGTTTGTCACGGTCGCGGGCTGGGGGCACGGTGCACCCGCATCGATGATCCGTCCCGGTTGGCTGCCGGAGGGCGCCTGAACCGATGCTGCTAACATCGACCGCCATACCTGCCGGAGCGGATGTCGGTCAGACAGTCCGCTGCCGGCACCCTCAATTGATGATGGAGACCGTGATGCATCCTTCGACCTACGGCCTGAAGCCGCTCGACCATTCCGGCGTGACGCCGCCGGCCGAACCGGCGCCGCTGACGCGCCGCAATTTCATTGCGGCTTCGCTGGCCAGCGGTTTTGCGCTGGCGTCCGAACCGCTGTTCGCGCAGGCCATCAGGACCGACAGCGCCGGGCTGGTGGCCGGAGAGATCCGGATTCCGGTCGCCAATGGTGATATTCCCGCCTATCGCGCGGTGCCCGCGGGCAAGGGGCCGTTCCCGGTCGTGGTGGTGGTGCAGGAGATATTCGGCGTGCACGAGTACATCCAGGACGTCTGTCGCCGGCTCGCCAAGCGCGGTTACTACGCGGTGGCGCCGGACCTGTTCGTGCGTCAGGGTGACGTGTCGACGATGACCGACATCCCGGCCATCCTGAAGGACGTGGTGTCCAAGGTGCCCGATGCGCAGGTGATGGCGGACATCGACGCCACCGTCGCGCATGTCGCCACCGACCGCAGGGCGAAGGCGTCGCGGCTGGGCATCGTCGGCTTCTGCTGGGGTGGCCGCACCGTGTGGCTGTATGCGCAGCACAACCCGAAGGTGAAGGCGGGTGTTTCCTACTATGGCCTGCTCGACGGCATGAAATCGGACATCAAGCCGGCCGATCCGGTCGACATCGGTGCGTCGCTGAAGGTGCCGGTACTCGGTCTGTACGCCGGCATGGATGGTTTCGTGCCCGGCACGACCGTGGACCGCATGCGTTCCGAAATCGATGCATCGGGCAGCGGTTCGCAGATCATCGTGTTCCCGAACGTCAATCACGGCTTCCACGCCGACTACCGCCCGACCTATAACGCGGCCGCCGCACAGTACGGCTGGAAGCTCACGCTGGACTGGCTGAAGGAACGAGGCGTCTGAGCGGATATCGCGGCGACGAATGAAAACGGGCCGCGACAGCGGCCCGTTTTCATTGCGTCACGCAGGTTCAGCCGCGCCGGCGCGCTGCCAGACCGATCAGCCCCAGTCCGGCCAGCATCAGCGCGTACGTCCCGGGTTCGGGTACCGCCAGCACAGCCACACCGCGCATCTGCGACGGGCTGAACGGCAGGTTGGGGTCGTAGTATTCCTGTGCGCGGAGCACTTCCACCGCGCCGCTGCCATCCAGGCCCATGCTGAAGATGCGACCGGCGCCCAGCGTCTGCGTACCGCTGGGCAGCGTGGTCACGCCATTCAGTGCCGACACGTAGATGGTGTCGGCCGTCACGTCGATGCCGTTCAGGAAGCCCAGTCCGCTGGCCAGCGTGGTCAGCCCGCTGCCATCGAGGTTCGAGCGCTTGACGAAACCATCGGTCGTCGTCAGATAGATGTAGCCACCGGTCACCTCGAAATCGTACGAGGTCAGGCCGGTCAGCAGCGTCTGCACGCCCGAGCCATCAAGATTGGACCGCATCAGGCGGTTTGACGCACCGACCTGGCTCCAGAACACGCTGTCTGCCGTCACGTCGATCGCGAACGGTGAGGTCAGCCCGCTCTTGAATACATCGGCGGACGGGAAGGTCTGCGACAGGTCGAGCTTGAGGATGTCGCCCGAATTCTGCAGCGTCACATAGAGCAGGCTGCCCTGCACATCGACGTCGTAGGCGCCGGCGATGTTGTAGGTCTTGAAACTGGAGCCATCGGGAAGCACCGACACGACGCGATTCAACTGCTGGTCCGGCCACCAGATGCGGCCACCGGCGAACTCGACGCCATTCGGCCCTTTCACTCGCGTCGCGTCAGTCACCAGCGCGCTGGACGTGCCGCCCGGCACGGACGCCGCATTGATCGACCCGATGTTCGCGAATCTCGGAAAAAACTGCTGGTATGTCTCCGACCACACCAGCGGGTCTGCCGCGGCGGCGGCGAAGCTGCTGACGGACAGCGCGAGTGCGATGAACTGATGACCCCGTTTTTTCATTTTTGGTGATCTCCGGATGGATGCGAAAGACGGCAATTTTGCTCCGGCACCTGTAAGCAAGGGTTATTCCACGGCACTTTTACGGGTCGGCGCTGGCCGAGCCTGCAGTCACGCCTCTCGACCACGCAGATGCCTGCGGTTTTTCCGTAAACCTCCTTGGTGACGGCTGGCATCCCTTAACGACAAGCCATTTCAAGAGCTTTGGATGAAAACGGAATGGTCTGGATATCCGAAATTGTCGGGGCGAGGTGCATCTGTCGCCGGCCGCTTCCTGAGCGCGTGATCCATGCAGCGGTGTACTTCGCTTCCTTGGTTTTGGGCGTGTGTGTAAATGCTGCCGACACCCCTGATCGAGGGAGTTGCAATCGCGGTTCACGAGCCGGGTAAATGGCGAGCGGGCTCATTTCCCCCGGGCGTATTCGCCACGGGCGCTTGCCCCGTCCGTCCGCGCTAAAAATGCAGCCGCAATCGAAAAGGTGCAGAGGTTGAAAAAAGAAAGGGCTGCGCATGCAGCCCTTTCTTCCCGTTCGTCGACGGTGCTCGCTCACACCTTCCGATAGACCTCCGCGCCCTGCCTGACGAACTCGATGGACTTGGTTTCCATGCCCTGGGTGAGCGCGGCCTCGTCGCTGATGCCCTGAGCGGCGGCGTAGTCGCGTACGTCCTGGGTGATCTTCATGCTGCAGAAGTGCGGGCCGCACATGGAGCAGAAGTGGGCGAGCTTGGCGCCGTGCTGCGGCAGCGTCTCGTCGTGGAATTCGCGCGCCTTGTCCGGGTCCAGCCCGAGGTTGAACTGGTCGTCCCAGCGGAACTCGAAACGCGCCTTGCTCAAGGCGTTGTCGCGGATCTGCGCGCCCGGATGCCCCTTGGCCAGATCGGCCGCGTGGGCGGCGAGCTTGTAGGTGATGATGCCCTCCTTGACGTCGTCCTTGTCCGGCAGCCCCAGGTGCTCCTTCGGGGTGACGTAGCAGAGCATCGCCGTGCCGTACCAGCCGATCATCGCCGCACCGATGCCGCTGGTGATGTGGTCGTAGCCGGGTGCGATGTCGGTGGTCAGCGGCCCCAGCGTGTAGAAGGGCGCCTCGTCGCACCAGTCCAGCTGCAGGTCCATGTTCTCCTTGATCAGCTGCATCGGCACGTGTCCCGGCCCCTCGATCATCACCTGCACGTCGTGCTGCCAGGCGACCTGCGTGAGCTCGCCCAGCGTCTTCAGTTCGGCCAGCTGCGCCTCGTCGTTGGCGTCGTAGATGCTGCCCGGACGCAGGCCATCGCCCAGGCTGAAGGACACGTCGTAGGCCTTCATGATTTCGCAGATCTCTTCGAAGTGCGTGTAGAGGAAGCTCTCCTTGTGGTGGGCCAGACACCACTTGGCCATGATCGAGCCGCCGCGGCTGACGATGCCGGTCATGCGGCTGGCGGTCATCGGGATGTAGGGCAGGCGCACGCCGGCGTGGATGGTGAAGTAATCCACGCCCTGTTCGGCCTGCTCGATCAGCGTGTCGCGGAACATCTCCCAGGTGAGCTCCTCGGCCCGTCCGTCGACCTTCTCCAGCGCCTGATAGATGGGCACGGTGCCGATCGGCACCGGCGAATTGCGGATGATCCACTCGCGGGTTTCGTGGATGTGCTTGCCGGTGGACAGATCCATGACCGTGTCGCCGCCCCAGCGGATGGCCCAGGTCATCTTGTCGACCTCCTCGCCGATGGACGAGCCGAGGGCGGAGTTGCCGATGTTGGCGTTGATCTTCACCAGGAAGTTGCGACCGATGATCATCGGCTCGGATTCCGGGTGGTTGATGTTGGCCGGGATGATGGCGCGGCCTCGGGCGACCTCGTCGCGCACGAACTCGGGGGTGATCTCGGCCGGGATCGATGCGCCGAAGCTCTGTCCCGGGTGCTGGCGGCCGAGCAGTGCGGCCATCTTGGCACCGGTCGGGCCGGAGGCCTTCAGTGACTCGATGTATTGGCGCCGCTGCATGTTCTCGCGGATGGCGATGTACTCCATCTCGGGGGTGATGAGGCCGCGGCGGGCGTAGTGCATCTGGCTGACATTGGCGCCGGCAACGGCGCGGCGCGGTGCGCGGTGCAGGCCGGGGAAGCGCAGGTGGGCGGTGGCGGCGTCATTGGCGCGTTCGGCGCCGAAAGCGGAGGTCAGGCCGGGGAGTTGCTCGGTGTCGCCGCGTTCGGCGATCCAGCCGGCGCGAACGCCAGGCAGGCCGGAGCGGATGTCGATGCGTGCGGCCGGGTCCGAGTAGGGACCGGAGCAGTCGTAGACGAAGACCGGCGGGTTCTTCTCGGCGCCGAAGGAGGCGGGGGTGTCGGACTGGGAGATCTCGCGCATGGGCACGCGGATGTCGGGGCGTGAGCCTTCGATGTAGATCTTGCGCGAGTGCGGCAGCGGGGCGACCGCGGCGGTGTCGACGTGCGCCTCGGCGGCGAGGAAGGCTTCACGGGGCAGCGGGTCTTTGGCGTTCATTGGAGCTCCTTGTGGGCAAGGAAAACGCCAGCCCCGGAATCCGCATGGCTGCCCGTTTCCCTACGCCGGCATGATCCGGATCAGGTGTTGAGGGTGTGTCTCAGCCGCGGTTCTGTACGCGCGGCACCCCTAACGTGTGCGCATGGAACTTACCCTGCCCTTCGCTGCAGCGCAAGGCGCACGGTTCAAGCGCAGGCCGGGTCCTGCCGTAAACCCCTTCATCGCCCTGAACCGGGCCGGGATTACGCGAGACCTGTCATGAAAAAACACGCCATATTGAAACCCACGCTGATCGCCGTCGCCCTCGGCTGTGCGCTCGCTACCGCGCAGGCGGCCGACTGGCATACGGTGGCGACCGATCGCGGCAAGACGATAGAAATCGACCGCGACAGCGTGCTGCGCGCCGAAAGCGGCAAGAAGGTCGCCTGGGGCCGACTGGTACTGACCGAAGCCGAAGCGCAGAAGACCGGCTATGCCATGGTGCAGGCGCTGAACCGCTACGACTGCCAGAGCCTGAAGTTCGCCACCATCAAGCGCGTCTATCTGGATCAGGGCCAGAAGATCCTGCGCGAGGAACGCGCCGGCTCGGACAGCGAAATCGTGCTGCTGCCCGGCACGCTCGACGAAAAGCTGTTCCGCGAGGTGTGCCAGCCGCCGGGTGCCGAAGAACTGAGGCAGGTGGCCGAACAGGCCGGCCGCGCAGCGCGCACGGCCGAGAACGACAACCAGCGAGGACGCATCGAGCGGACCGAAATGGTCAGCATCAAGCCTGATCTGCGTGAAGCTGCGGCACAGGCGCGCGACGAGCTGGCGAATACACCCAAGGTTGGCACGACGGAAAAGGGCAAGCCGGCAGCGGTTCCGGAGAAGGCCGCACCGGGGAAGATCGGTGTTGCAAAGGCCGCCGAACCGGTCGCCGAAAAGCCGGCAGTGCAGCACGAAGCGCCGGTTGTCGTCGCGCGTCCGGCACCGCCGGTCAGGGCGCACAGCGAAATTCCATTGCCGCCGGCCGAGCCGCGGGTACGCAGACCGACGCTGATGGCGGCGGCACCCAGCCCCCATGCCGCAGCGCGGATGGTGGCAGCCGCTCCGGCCACGAACGAACACCGGGACATCCACTGGACCTACGACGGCGAGACCGGTCCGCAGAACTGGGGCAGGCTCAAACCGGAGTGGGCGCAGTGCGGCGAAGGCCGCACGCAGTCGCCGATCGACATCCGTGATGGCATCAAGGTCGATCTGCCGCCGATCACCTTCGACTACAAGACGACGTTCTTCACCATCATCGACAACGGTCACACCGTGCAGGTGAATGTCGGCGAGGGCAGCAGCTTCACGGTTTCCGGCAAGCGCTATGACCTGGTGCAGTTCCACTTCCACAAGCCGGCCGAGGAACGGGTCAACGGCAAGAGCTATGAAATGGTCGCCCACCTCGTGCACCGCGACGTGGACGACAAGCTCGCCGTGGTTGCCGTGCTGCTCGAGCGCGGTGACGAAAGTTCTGTCTTCAACACGCTGTGGGCCAACCTGCCGCTGCAGAAGAACGTCGAATTCACGCCCGACGTCAGCATCGACCTGGCCAAACTGCTGCCCGAGAAACGTGAGTACTTCACCTACATGGGTTCGCTGACCACGCCGCCGTGTTCGGAAGGCGTGACCTGGATCGTGCTCAAGCAGCCGCAGGCCGTGTCGGCCGACCAGATCGGCGTGTTCGGCCACCTGTACAAGAACAACGCGCGCCCGGTGCAGTCGGCGAATTCACGGCTGATCAAGCAGTCGCGCTGAGCGAGCCCGGCGCGACCTCCGCCCGGTCAGCGTTTCACGGCCTTGGCGAAGGCGGCGGCGAAAGCACTGTTACCGGCCGGCGGCTCTGCCGCACGGTCCGGGCGGCGCGCATCGTGACCGCCTCTTGCCGCCGGCCGTGCATCCTTCTGTGCCGGCTTGCGCACCGCCTCGTCCGACAGACGCATGGTGAGCGCGATGCGCTTGCGCGCGATGTCCACCTCCAGCACCTTCACCTTGACGATGTCGCCGGCCTTCACCACTTCGGCCGGATCCTTCACGAAGCGGTTGGCGATCGCCGACACATGCACCAGGCCATCCTGATGCACGCCGATGTCGACGAAGGCACCGAAGTTGGTGACGTTGGTGACGACTCCCTCGAGCAGCATGCCGGGTTCGAGGTCCTTCAGCTGTTCGACGCCGTCGCGGAAGCTGGCCGTCCTGAATTCGGGACGCGGGTCGCGGCCGGGTTTTTCCAGTTCGCGCAGGATGTCCTGCACCGTCGGCAGGCCGAAGCGCTCGTCGGTGTATTTCGCGGCTGACAGCCGCTTGACGGTGGCCGCGTCGCCGATCAGTTCGCGCGCCTTCTTCTGCACGTCGGCCAGGATGCGCTCGACCACCGGATACGCTTCCGGGTGCACCGCGGAGGCGTCGAGCGGGTTGTCGCCATTCATCACGCGCAGGAAGCCGGCACACTGTTCGAAGGTCTTGTCGCCCAGGCGCGGCACCTTCAGCAGGGCCTTGCGCGACGCGAAGGCGCCGTTGCTGTCGCGGTGCGCGACGATGTTCTGCGCCAGCGTCGAGTTCAGCCCGGAAATGCGTGCCAGCAGCGGTGCCGATGCGGTGTTCACATCGACGCCGACCGCATTCACGCAGTCCTCGACCACGGCGTCGAGCGAACGCGCCAGTTTCGTCTGGCTGACATCGTGCTGGTACTGGCCGACGCCGATCGCCTTCGGGTCTATCTTCACCAGTTCGGCCAGCGGGTCCTGCAGCCGGCGCGCGATCGACACTGCGCCGCGCAGGCTGACGTCAAGATCCGGAAATTCCTTCGCTGCCAGCTCGGACGCCGAATACACCGATGCGCCGGCCTCCGACACCACGATCTTGGTCATCGCCAGTTCCGGCTTCAGCTTGATCAGGTCGGCCGCCAGCTTGTCGGTTTCGCGGCTGGCCGTGCCATTGCCGATGGCGATCAGCTGCACGCCGTGCTTCGTGGCCAGCGTCGACAGCAGGTGCAGCGAGCCGTCCCAGTCGCGGCGCGGTTCGTGCGGATAGATGGTGGCGGTGTCGACCAGCTTGCCGGTGGCATCGACCACGGCCACCTTCACGCCGGTGCGGATGCCGGGGTCCAGACCCATGGTGACGCGCGGGCCGGCCGGTGCGGCCAGCAGCAGGTCCTTCAGGTTCTTGGCGAACACACGGATCGCTTCCAGTTCGGCGCGCGCGCGCAGCTCGTTCATCAGGTCGAGCTCGATGTGCACCGACAGCTTGACGTTCCAGGTCCAGCGCGCGGTCTCGACCAGCCAGCGGTCGGCGGCACGCCCCTGGTCGCGAATGCCGGCATGCACCATCACGCGCCGTTCGCACGGGTTGGGTTCGGCGCTGCGCGAACCGTCTTCCGGGTCGGTGTCGAGCGCCAGCTTCACCCGCAGCGCTTCTTCGTTGCGGCCGCGGAACAGCGCCAGCGCGCGGTGTGACGGAATGTCGGCCAGCTTCTCGCGGTAGGCGAAGTAGTCGCGGAACTTGGCGGCTTCGGCGTCGTTTTCCTTGCCGTCGGCCACCATGGCCACGACGATGCCGTGCTCGGCGATGTGACTGCGCAGCGCGCCGACCAGTTCGGCGCTTTCGGCGAAGCGTTCCATCAGGATCTGCCGCGCACCGTCGAGCACCGCCTTGGCGTCGGCGAAGCCGGCTTCGGCATTCAGGAACTTCGCGGCCTCGGCTTCCGGGTTCAGCGTCGGGTCGGCCAGCAGCGCATCGGCGAGTGGTTCGATGCCCGCTTCGCGCGCAATCTGCGCCTTGGTGCGCCGCTTCTGCTTGTACGGCAGGTAGAGGTCTTCCAGCCGCTGCTTGCTGTCGGCATTCTCGATCTCGACACGCAGTGCCGGCGTCAGCTTGCCCTGCTCGTCGATGCTGGCGATCACCGCGCCGCGGCGTTCTTCCAGTTCGCGCAGGTAGCCGAGGCGTTCCTCCAGCAGGCGCAGCTGCGTGTCGTCGAGGCCACCGGTCACTTCCTTGCGGTAGCGCGAGATGAAGGGCACGGTCGCGCCTTCGTCGAGCAGCGCAACCGCGGCATTGATCTGTTGCGGGCGGGCGCCGAGTTCGGTGGCGAGGCGGTGTTCGATCGGTGGCAGCATGTGCGGCAGGCAAGGACGGCGGATGAAGGCGCGGACCATACCCAAGCCGGGCGGGTGTCGCAAGGCCGGTAGAATGCGGCTTGTCCTTTCCTGGGCGCCGACGTTCGCGCGGCGCCGCGATCCGCATGCTGTCCGACATGAACGCGCCGCAGCGCGAGGCGGTGAAATATCTCGATGGGCCGCTGCTGGTGCTGGCCGGTGCCGGTTCCGGCAAGACGCGCGTGATCACGCGCAAGATCGCCTGGCTGGTGCAGCAGTGCGGCATTGATCCGCGCCACATCGCGGCCATCACCTTCACCAACAAGGCGGCAAAGGAAATGCAGGAACGCGCCTCGCACCTGCTCGACGGGCGCGCCGGCAAGCAGCTCAACATTTCGACCTTCCATGCGCTGGGCGCCAAGCTGCTGCGCATGGAAGCGAAGGCGGCCGGACTGAAGCCGGCGTTTTCGATACTCGACGCGTCGGATGCACTGTCCATCGTGCAGGACATTTCGAAGGAAACCGAAAAGGCGCGGCTGCGTGCGCTGGTGTCGCGCATTTCCGGCTGGAAGAACGCGCTGCTGGCGCCGTCGGCCGCCGCGTCGCACGCCGCCGACGAACTGGAGGCGGTCGCCGCACGCGTCTACGAGGAGTACGAGCGCACATTGCGCGCCTATCAGGCGGTCGATTTCGACGACCTGATCGGCCTGCCGGCGCAGCTGCTGGCAAACGATCCGGATCTGCTGGCGCGCTGGCAGGGCCGGCTGCGCTATCTGCTGATCGACGAATACCAGGACACCAACAGCTGCCAGTACCAGATCGTCAAGCTGCTGGCCGGCCATCGCGGCGCCTTCACCGCGGTCGGCGACGATGATCAGGCGATCTATGCCTGGCGCGGCGCCGACGTCGAGAACCTGCGCAACCTGCAGACCGACTATCCGAAGCTGAAGGTGATCAAGCTCGAACAGAACTACCGTTCGATGCAGCGCATCCTGTCGGCGGCCAACACGCTGATTTCACGCAACGAGAAGCTGTTCGACAAGAAGCTGTGGTCGGACATGGGGCGTGGCGATCCGATCACGCTGATGGTTGCGCGCGACGCCGAGCACGAGGCCGAGTGCGTGGCCATGCGCATCGCATCGCACAAATTCGAGCATCGCGGCCACTTCGGCGACTACGCGGTGCTGTACCGCGGCAACCATCAGGCGCGCGTCATCGAGACCGCGCTGCGCGAGCAGAAGATCCCGTACATCGTCAGTGGCGGCCAGTCTTTCTTCGACCGCGCCGAAATCAAGGACGTGATGGCCTATCTGCGACTGGTCGCCAACAGCGACGACGACCCGGCCTTCATCCGCGCGGTGACCACGCCGAAGCGGGGCATCGGCGGAGCCAGTCTGGAAGCGCTCGGCCGCTACGCTGGCGAGCGCCACGCCAGCCTGTTCGCGGCGATGTTCGAAGCCGGCGCCGAACCGGCGCTGCCGGCGCGCGCGCTCGGGCCGCTGCGCGAATTCGGCGAATTCATCAACCGCATCGAATGGCGCGCGCGCACCGAAGCGCCGCGCCTGCTGCTGGAAGACCTGCTGCGCGGCATCGGCTACGAGACCTGGCTGTTCGAGCAGTTCGAACCGAAGGAAGCGGAAACGCGCTGGAACAATGTGCGTGACTTCGTCGACTGGATGGGCCGCAAGGGCGAGGAGGACGGCAAGAGCCTGCTCGAACTGACCCAGACCGTCGCGTTGATCACCATGCTGGACAAGCGTGATGACGATGAGGCGCGCGACGCGGTGCAGCTGTCCACGCTGCACGCGTCGAAGGGCCTGGAGTACAAGCACGTGTTCCTGATCGGGCTGGAGGAAGGCATCCTGCCGCACCGGGAGTCGCTGGACGGCGGAAAGATCGAGGAAGAGCGCCGGCTGATGTATGTCGGCATCACCCGGGCGCAGCGCACGCTGACGCTGAGCTACTGCGAGCGGCGCCGCAGCGGCCGCGAGTCGCGCGACTGCGAACCGTCGCGTTTCATCACCGAAATGGGCGAGGAAGTGCAGCGCCCGAATGCCGATGGTGCGCCGAAAGCCGAACAGCGCGCCGCCAACGTGGCGCGGCTTGAGGCGATGAAGGCGATGCTCGCCGGCAAGGGTTGACGAAAAAACCCGCCGGTCAGGCGGGTTTTTTCAAGGCTGCTGACGCTTGCTGCCTTACTTCTTTTCTTCGGCAGCCTTGGGTTCGGCGAACTTCGCACCACCCTGATTGGCCAGATAGACCACGGTGCGCGTGATCTCTTCTTCCGTCAGTGCGGCATTGCCACCCTTCGGCGGCATGGCGTTCTTGCCGTTCAGGGCCGACTTCACCAGTGCTTCGAGACCGGTCGCGATGCGGGGCGCCCAGGCCGTCTGGTCACCCTTCTTCGGCGCGCCGGCAGCACCGGTGTCGTGACAGGCCGCGCAGCTGGCCGTGTAGATCTGCTCGCCGGTCTTCGGACCCGTGCTTTCGGCTGCGCCCAGCTCGACGCGCGCCACCGGCTGGATCGCCTTGGCGGTCGCTTCGGCCGAGCCATCCTGCGCACCCTTGATGCCTGAAGACACGAACTGCGCGACCAGTATGGCGAGTCCGACAAACACTACGAAAGACAGTACCACCACTGCAATCAGCTGCTGCGGCGTCTTGATCAGAGACTCATGCTCATCGTGCGCGTCCGACATGTTGTGCGTTCCTTTGGATGACCGTTAAGACGGGTGAAAAACAAAACGCGCCATTATAGCGATACATGACGACTTGAACTGCACGAAAGAGGGCCATCATGGACGCGCCGCGACAAAGCGGCTATTCTTCGCGCCGTCCCGACGGATTGTCCGTCCGGGCGCCGGGCTCCCCGCCCGGCACGCAACACCCAAGCGCCCGTAGCTCAGCTGGATAGAGTACTGCCCTCCGAAGGCAGGGGTCGTGCGTTCGAATCGCGCCGGGCGCGCCAAAAAATAAGGACTTGGGCCGAACAGCCCGAGTCCTTTTCTTTTTCCGGTTCGGAAGCTGTACGTAACACGGCATTTGTCGTCGCGTGACGCGCTGTTCAAGTCCTCATGGGCCGGGTCGATATGGGCGTGATGCGGGCGGCGGCGACATTGCTGTCCGTCCTGACCCTTGTGCCATCCGACTTTGTCTTCCGGAAGAAACCACGATGAAAACAGCCAACCTGTTGATCGGCCTCGGTCTGTGCGCAATGCTGATGCCGCTGGCGCCCGAGACCTGGGCGAACCCGCCTTCCTGGGCTCCGGCCCATGGCTGGCGCAAGAAGAACGATCCGGAGTACCGGGGCTACACCGGCCGGCAATGGTCCGACGACTATGGCGTGTCCACCGGACGCTGCAACCGTGAAGCCGTGGCGACCGCGCTGGGCGGGGTGATCGGTGGTGCCCTCGGCTCGGTCGTCGGCAAGGGCGATGGCCGGACGGTGGCGATCATCGTCGGTTCGGTCCTGGGGGCGGCCATCGGCAACCGGATTGGCCGGGATCTGGACAACGCTGATCGCGGCTGTCTCGGGCACGCGCTCGAACTGGGCGAGGCGAACCGGCCGGTCACCTGGCTGAACCCGGACAACGGATTGAATTACACCGTCACGCCGCTCGACGGTTTCAGCGCCGATGGCTACAAGTGCCGGAACTACACGCTGGGAATCAGGGGCAAGGGCGTGAATGAATCGAAGAAGGAACGTGCATGCCTTGCGTCGGACGGCGCATGGCAGCCCTACCACAGCGAGCGCTGAGCGCCGGCGTCAACCCGCGAAAGGCTGTCGCGTTAGTCGGTCTGTCGATCTGACGCAGCTTTCCCTGGAGAACACGATGAAGAAATCACTGATCACGCTGGCCGCCGTTGTCGCCTGTGCCTCCCCTCTGGCTTTTGCCGGCAACAAGCATGACAGGGGCGGGCCGTCGCCGAAGAGCGAACATGAGCTGACGGTGGGCAACGAGAAGGCCGCCGACAGTGGCAGTACGTCCGACGACAAGACGGTCAAGGAACAGAAGGAGCACAAGGAACACAAGGACAAGAAGCCGCACGGCAAGGATCATCCGAAGCATTGATCCCGGCGGTTCCGAAGTGAATAAAAGCCCCTTTTCAGGGGCTTTTATTTTTTCGGTTGCCCCGGTCGTACCGGAAAACGCAGCCGTCGCGTGGCGCGGGGTTGCCACACTGGCAAGCTCGCCGCTTGCAGCCCCGGTTTCGGCTTGGCGGGATTGCTCTGTCGCCGTCCCGGCGTCCATGCGGTTTAAGCTGTTTGCCCGCGCTGCCGATAAGCAGTTATCGCGATGCGCCAAATCATGAAATGAATCCTGTCCGCCTGCTGTGCCTGCTTTTCTGCCTGCTGAGTCTGCCCGCCGCGGCCGATCCCAAGCCGCTGCGCGTCGGTGTCGCGCCGCACACCAGTTCGCGCGTCATCCTGGAGATGTACCAGCCGCTGCGCGTGCATCTGGAAAAGGCCCTCGGCGTGCCGGTGCAGATCATCACCGCCCCGGACTTCACCGAATACGCCCGTCGGGCGCTGGATCAGGAGTACGACCTGGCAATCACGACCGGCCATCAGGCGCAGCTGCTGAAGACGGATGCAGCTTACGTGCCGCTGCTGACCTACAAGGCGCCGTTCCGTGCGGTGATCGTGGTTGCCCGTGACGGCAAGGTGGCCGCCGGACGCGATCTTGCAGGCGCCCAGGTGGTCGGTCTCGGTCCGTCGTCGCTGGTGACGATCTGGGGCCTGCACTGGATGCGCGACAACGGCGCGCCGGATGTGGCCGTGCGCTACGTCAGTGCGGCTGACAGCGTGGCGCAGCTGATCCTGAACGGCGATGTGCTGGCGGGCACCGTCTCGCTGGCCAATTTCCAGGTGCTCGCTCCGGACGTGCAGTCGCAGCTGCGCTTTCTCGCCGAGAGCCCGGCCTTGGCCGGCCGGGTTTACCTGCTGAACGGTGCCGAATCGGGTCGCGCTGCGGCGATACAGGCCGCACTGTGGTCATTTGCCGAGTCGCCGGCCGGCAAGGAGTACTTCGTCAAGTACAAGGTCGATGGTTATCGCAAGCTCGCTCAGGGCGAGCTCGACGTGATGGCGCCGTACGCAGCGGAAGTCAGGCAGCAGCTGAAGAAGGCGACGAAGTGATACGGTCCTCGTGGCGCACGCTGACGCGCTCGATACGCGGGCGGCTGCTGCTGGCCGCGCTGCTGGTCGAGGCGGTCATGCTGACGCTGCTGGTGAGCAACAGCCTGCGCCTGCAACGCGAAAACCTGATCGACCAGACCGAGCTGCATGTGCGGCAGATCGCGCCCGTGCTCAACGCCGCACTTGTTGCGCCGATGGCGCAGCGCGACTACGCGACGCTGCAGGCGGTGCTCGACGAAAGCCGCTCCAGCCATGGCATCGTCTATCTCATCCTGAATGACAGCCGCGGGAAGGTCGTCGCCATCAGCGGCTGGAAGCGGGATCAGCCGCCGCCGCCGATCGACGAGCGCTTCGATCTGGACAACGAGGACGATCCGCCGCGCTACGACGTGTCGACCCCCATCGTGCTGGCCGGACAGGAACTGGGACTGCTGCGCTACGGGCTGGACATGTCGCACATGGCGGTCGCCAACCGCGAGTTGCTGGTGCAGGGCGCCGCGATTGCGTCGGGCGAATTGCTGCTGTCGGTGGCCTTGCTCACGGCGCTCGGGCTGTGGCTGACGCGCAAGCTGGTGACGCTTACCAAGGCGACCAATGCGGTCGCACACGGCACGCTGACGTTCGAACCGGTGGCCGAAGGTGATGACGAGGTTGGTCGGCTCGGTCGGGCTTTCAATGCCATGTCGCGCGCCATCCGTGATCGCATCGGGGAACTGGAGGCGCTGCATACCAAGGAGCAGGCACAGGTTCGCGCGGCGGCTGAAGCGAACAGCCGGCTGATGGCGCTGCTCGAGGCGATGGATCTGGGCGTGCTGCTGGCTGACGGCAGCGGTCGCGTGCTGTTCGCCAATGCCGAGCTGGCGCGGATATGGGGGCTGGCTGACGGCGGTACGTTGGCGGGTTCCGACCTGCCGGCGATCGAGCGACTGTGTCATGCGCGACTGCCGGCAGCCGACGTCCTGCCGGTGTTCGGCGCCGACCAGGCCAGCCGCGAAATCGTGCTGGCCGACCGGCGTACCGTCACGCAGCGCAGCTTTGCGGTGCGCGATGAATCGGCCTGTGAAATCGGCCGCCTGTGGTTGAGCGAGGACATCACGCGCGCACGTGAAGTGGCGGATGAACTGCGCAGCGCCAAGGAGGCGGCGGAAGCGGCCAGCCGGGCCACGGCGGCCTTCCTTGCCACCATGAGCCATGAAATCCGTACGCCGATGAACGGCATCATCGGCATGACCGACATGGCGCTGGGCGGAGCGCTGGACGACGAGCAGCGCGAATACCTGAACTGGGTCAAATCCTCGGCCGACAGCCTGATGGTGATCCTGAACGACATCCTCGACTATTCGAAGGTCGCGGCCGGACACATGGAAGTCGAATCGGTCGACTTCGACCTCGGCCAGCTGATGGACGACTCGCTGGCGATGTTCGCGGCCCAGGCCAGGAAGAAGGGCATTTCGCTGGAGCGGCGAATGAAGCCGGGATTGCCGGAACGTGTCGTCGGCGATCCGGTGCGCTTGCGCCAGATCGTGTCCAACCTGCTGTCGAATGCAGTGAAATTCACCCGCGGCGGCGGCGTGTCGCTGACCGTCGAGCCGCTTGATGCCGGCGGCGTCAGTCCGCGCATCGCATTCGTCGTGACCGACACCGGCATAGGCATCGCACCGGACAAGCAGGACCGCGTGTTCGCACCATTCTCGCAGGCGGATTCGTCGACCACCCGGACCTACGGCGGCACCGGACTCGGACTGGCCATCGTGGCGCGTCTGGTCGAACTGATGGGTGGCCGGATCAGCCTGCACAGTGTGCCGGGCGAGGGCAGCCGCTTCCGCGTCGAACTGCCGCTGCGCGCTGCAGCTGGCGAAGAGCGGCATCCGGTGGTATCAGCCCGGCGACTGCCGGAGACCTGTGCCGAAATGTTCGACGCCGAAGTGCTGGTGGCGGAGGACACGGCGGTCAATCAGGTCCTGCTGCGAAGCCTGCTGGCGAAGCATGGCGTGAAGGTGACGCTGGTATCCGACGGGCAGCAGGCCGTGGCGGCCTGTCAGGCGCGTCCTTACGATCTCATCCTGATGGATATGCAGATGCCGGTGATGGACGGTCTGGATGCCGCCCGGTGCATCCGCGCCCTGCCGGCGCCGCACTGGCAGCAGATTTCGATCGTCGCCATCACCGCCAATGCGATGGACGACGATCGCCGCCGCTGCCGCGAGGCAGGCATGAACGACTTCATCTCCAAACCCTTCCACACCGAACAGCTGCTGCGCGTGCTCAGGCAGCATCTGCCCTTGTCCGAAGCCCGCTGATGGCGGGTGCCTGAGCGGCCGGTGTCAGGACGTCGCGATGATCCGGTCGTCGTCGCGACTGGCCTGAGCGCGCTTCGACATGCCGCGGCTGCGCGGTGCTGCGCCGATACGGCTCTCTACGTAACGGTAGAACACCGCGCCGGCTGCCACGCTGAGCATCCAGGTGACGACCAGCCCGCCGATGTTGGCGACCGGGTGGTCGCCGAACAGCGGCTGTACGGCCGCATTCATCAGCATCGACACCGGGTAGTGGATCAGGAAGACAGAGAATGAAATGCGGCCGAGAAAGGCCAGCACGCGGCTTTCCGGCCACCGGTTGATCAGGCCGCTGTAACGCACGATGCAGATGGTCAGGGCGATCAGCGCGGCGAATGCCACGCGTTCGCGGAAGTCGATGGCCAGCGCGCCGGCAACGATGGCGGCGATCAGCACCAGCCAGAGCGGTGAGCGTCCGGGTGCGGACACCCAGAAGGCGGCGGCGCCCAGCACGTATACGCCGAAGAAGTAGGGGGCATAGATGTCCCACGACGTGTCGCGGTTGATCACGTACAGCGAAACCACCGCGGCGGTCGTGATCAGCGCCAGTACGGCCACCGTACGCAGTCGTGCCGGTGCGAGGCGGGCGGACCACAGCAGCACGGCCATCAGTGCGAACAGCTGCAGATCGATCGCCACATACCAGACGCCGGCTGACAGCGCGTCGTAGCCGAGCACGTCGTGCAGCAGCAGCGCGTGGGCGAGCAGCTGGGTCAGCGTCGGCGGGGCAGGCAGAGAGGGGTCGTCGATCAGCGTGCGCGCGACGGCCGCGCAGGCGACGCTGATCAGTACCGCAGCAAAACAGGGCAGTGCGAGGCGGCCGAAGCGCTTCCAGATCGCACCGGCCGGCGACCGCATGCGCGGCAGCAGGTCCGGCGCCAGCGCGCGGGCGGCCAGGAAGCCGCCGAGCACGAAGAACACCTGCACCGACATCCGCGCGTCGTAGTACAGCCAGTCGACCAGTCCCGGAAGATGGCGGCGCGCCACCTCGGACATCGGTCCATAGGCGATCAGGTGATGCAGCACGATGAGCTGCGAGGCGATCGCCTTCAGCGCATCGAAAAACGGGATGCGCGACGACAATGCGCCGGTGGCATCGGCTGCTGCGCCTGGGAGTGTTGTTGCGGATGTCTGCACGGACCTACGGGTCAAGACGTCTCAAGGACGCGCATTGTGCCGTAAAAGTTCGTTTTTTCAATCGCCTACGTGTAACAACGAGTAGGCGGCAGTGATCCATTCCCGCTGTTGCGGTGGTCCGGGCACGGCCCGGTGCCCGTTTGCCGGCGGCGCAGATGCCGTGCCGTACCTCCCAGCAACGGCCGCTCAGTGCGCTTCGTCCCAGTTGCGCCCGACGCCGGCATCGACTTTCAGCGGCACCGACAGTTGCGCCACGCCTTCCATCAGCGCCGGCACCCGCTCGCGCACCAGTTCGATTTCGGCGTCCGGCACTTCGAGTACCAGTTCGTCGTGTACCTGCAGGATGAGCCGCGTGCCGAGCCGCTCGGTCTTCAGCCAGCCGGCGACCGCGATCATCGCCAGCTTGATCAGGTCGGCCGCCGTGCCCTGCATTGGCGCATTGATCGCGGCGCGCTCGGCACCCTGCCGGCGGGTCGCCTGACTGGCGCGGATTTCCGGCAGCTGCAGCCGGCGGCCGAATGCGGTTTCGACATAGCCCTGCTCGCGCGCGAGTGCGCGCGTCTCGTCCATGTAGCGGGCGACACCGGGGTAGCGGGCGAAGTAGCGGTCGATCCAGCTCTGCGCTGCGGCGCGCTCGATGTCCAGGTTCTTCGCCAGACCGTGCGCGCTCATGCCGTAGATCAGGCCGAAATTGATCACCTTGGCGTAGCGGCGCTGTTCGCTGCTGACCTCGGCCGGCGGTACGCCGAACACTTCCGACGCGGTGGCGCGGTGTACGTCCTCGCCGGCGGCGAAGGCCTGCAGCAGGCGTTCGTCCTGCGACAGGTGGGCCATGATGCGCAGTTCGATCTGCGAGTAGTCGGCGCTGATCAGCGAGTGGCCCGGCGGCGCGATGAAGGCGGAGCGGATGCGCCGGCCTTCAGCCGTGCGCACCGGAATGTTCTGCAGGTTGGGATCGGACGACGACAGCCGCCCGGTCACCGCGACCGCCTGGCTGAAGCTCGTATGAACGCGGCCGGTGTCGGCACGCACCATGCGCGGCAACTTGTCGGTGTAGGTGCCCTTGAGCTTGGCCAGGCCACGGTATTCGAGGATCAGCGCCGGCAGCGGGTAGTCGAGCGCCAGCTGCGACAGCACCTCCTCGTCGGTCGACGGTGTGCCGCCCGGCGTCTTCTTCAGTACCGGCAGCTTTTCGCGCTCGAACAGTATTTCCGCCAGCTGCTTCGGCGAATTGATGTTGAACGGCTGCTTGGCGGCGGCGTGCGCGCGCGTTTCCAGATCGAGCATCTTCTGGCCCAGCTCGTTGCTCTGCAGCGCCAGCGAGTGGCTGTCGAGCAGCACGCCGGTGCGCTCCATGTCGAACAGTATTTCCGCCACCGGCAGTTCGATGTCGCGATACACCGACTGCAGCTTCGGTTCGGCCGCCAGACGCGGCGCCAGCACCTGATGCACGCGCAGCGTGACGTCGGCATCCTCGGCCGCATAGTCGGTCGCGCGGTCCACCGCGACCTGGTCGAAACCGATGCGCGAGGCGCCCTTGCCGGTCACTTCGTCGTAGCTGATCACCTTCAGCCCGAGATGGCGCGTGACCAGTGCGTCGAGGTTGTGGCTGCGGTCGGCGTCGAGCACATAGGATTGCAGCAACGTGTCGTCGACCACGCCAGCCAGCCGGATGCCGTGGTTGGCGAACACATGGCGGTCGTATTTCAGGTTCTGGCCGAGCTTGCCGTGCGCCGACGATTCGAGCCACGGACGCAGCCGCTCCAGAATCTCGTCGCGCGGCAGCTGCGCCGGTGCGTCCGGGTAGCTGTGCGCCAGCGGCAGGTAAGCGGCCACACCCGGTTCGAGCGCGAAGCTCATGCCGACCAGCTGCGCCTCCATCGGCTCCAGACTGGTGGTTTCGGTGTCCAGTGACACCACCGGTGCGCCCATCAGCAGCATCAGCCAGCGGTCGAAGGCCGGCAGGTCGAGGAGGGTTTCGTAGTGCGTGCGGTGGCTGCCTTCCGGATCGGTCGAGGGGGCGGCATCGGCCGCGGGCGGCGGTGCCGTGACGGGCTTCTTTCCGCCCTTGGCCAGCTCCTCGAGCAGGCCGCGGAAGCCGTAGCGTTCGTACAGCGGGCGCAGCGCCTCGGCGTTTTCGCCGTCGGAGCTCAGTGCTTCGAGCGGCTGCGGCAGTTCGACGTCGCACTTCACCGTCAGCAACCGGCGCGCCAGTGGCAGGAAATCGAGGTGCGCGCGCAGGTTTTCGCCGACCTTGCCGCCGATTTCGTCCGCATGCGCGACGATTGCGTCGAGCGTGCCGTACTGCTGCAGCCACTTCACCGCGGTCTTCGGGCCGCATTTGTCGACGCCGGGCACGTTGTCCACGCTGTCACCGATCAGCGCGAGGTAGTCGACGATGCCGGCCGGCGTGACGCCGAACTTGGCCAGCACGCCGGCTTCGTCGAGCTTTTCCTCGCTCATCGTGTTGACCAGCGTGACGTGCTTGTTGACCAGCTGCGCCAGATCCTTGTCGCCGGTCGAGATGACGCAGTCGATGCCGCGTTCGGTCGCGTGCTGCGCCAGCGTGCCGATCACGTCGTCGGCCTCGACGCCGTCGAGCATCAGCAGCGGCCAGCCCAGCGCGCGCACGACATCGTGGATGGGCGCGATCTGCGCTGCGAGGTCTTCCGGCATCGGCGGGCGGTGTCCCTTGTAGTCCGGGTACCATGCGTCGCGGAAGGTCGGACCCTTGGCATCGAACACGCAGGCCCGGTAGTCCGCCTTGTAGTCGGCTGCCAGCCGCCTTAGCATGTTGATGACACCGCGCAGTGCGCCGGTCGGTTCGCCCTGCGCATTGCGCAGGTCGGGCATGGCATGGAAGGCGCGGTACAGGTAGGACGAACCATCGACGAGCAGCAGCGTGGGCATGGCGGGATCCGTATTCAGTCAGCCCGCGATTATCAACCCGACAACGAACAATCAGATGAGCGCCAAAGACAAACTTCCCCGCATGATCGACCCGGGCGACGCGGCGCGCGCCAGCAGCGCGCGCGAGGCATGGCGCGTTTTCGGCATCATGGCCGAATTCGTCGAGGCGACCGAGCGGCTGCAGGCCATCCGGCCGGCGGTCAGCATCTTCGGCAGCGCCCGCACGCCGCGCGAACACCCCTACTACGAACTGACCGAGCGCATCGCCCGCCTGCTCTCCGATGCCGGGTTTTCGGTCATTTCCGGCGGCGGGCCCGGCATCATGGAGGCAGCCAACAAGGGCGCCTTCGACGGCAAGTCGCTCAGTGTCGGACTCAACATCCAGTTGCCGATGGAGCAGCACGCCAATGTCTATCAGGACATTTCGCACTCCTTCGAGCACTTCTTCGCCCGCAAGTACATGTTCGTGCGCTTCGCCGCGGCCTACGTGGTGATGCCGGGCGGATTCGGCACCGTCGACGAACTGATGGAAGCGCTGACCCTGATCCAGACTCACAAGAGCCGCAGCATTCCGATCATCCTCGTGCATTCGCCGTTCTGGGGCGGGCTGGTCGACTGGTTCCGCAACACTCTGGTGAATGAAGGCATGATTTCGGCCGCGGACATGGATCTGGTGCAGGTACTGGACGATCCGGCGCAGGTGGTCGATGCGATCTTCCGTCACTACGAGAACCGCAGCTTCATGCCGCTGCCAGAAGAACATGAAGCCATGCTCAATCTGTGACGCCAGACCGTCCTTGGCACCGCATGGGCTCTGATAAACTGCCGCAATTGCGAGGATTTGCCATGCGTACGCTCCTGATTTCGATCGCCCTGACCGGCCTGCTTGCCGCCGGCCTGCCGCCGGCTGCGCTGGCCCAGGCCAACCGGCCGGCCGATCTGCAGCCCATTCCGGAACCCCCGCCGCCGCCGGCACCGCTGGACGGCAGCGACGTATCGACCGAACCGCAGGTCACGATCATCCAGCGCGGCGACGACAAGGTCGAGGAATACCGTGTCAACGGCAAGCTGTACATGGTCAAGGTCACGCCGCCGCACGGCAAGCCCTACTACCTGATGGACGAGAACGGCTCCGGTGCCATGACCCGCTACGACGACATGGATTCCGGCCTGCGCGTCCCGAAATGGGTGATCTTCACGTTCGACTAACCTGCGTGCAACCCGCGTGCGCCGTCGGCGCGCGCCCTACTTCCGACCCTGATACGTGTCTGTCTTCACCACCGTCAACGCAGATCAGCTGCGCGACTGGCTGAAGAATTACTCCATCGGCCATCTGCTGTCGCTGGAGGGGATTCCGGCCGGCATCGAAAACACGAACTACTTCGTCGACACTTCGCACGGTCGCTACGTGCTGACGCTGTTCGAGAAGCTCACGCGCGCCGAACTGCCGTTCTATGTGCATCTGATGGCCCACCTGTCGCGCCACGGCATTCCGTGCCCGGCGCCGATCGCCGATCGCGACAACGAATACCTGGGCATGATCAACGGCAAGCCTGCGATGCTGGCGACCCGGCTGGCTGGCCGGTCGCAGATGGCGCCGCAGCCGGCGCACTGTGCGGCCATCGGCAGCATGCTGGCCGCGATGCACGTGGCCGGCCAGAGCTATGGCCGCCGCTTCGCCAACCCGCGCGGCTACGACTGGTGGCTGCAGACCGCGCCGGTGCTGCTGGATTTCCTCGACGCCGGCGAGCGCGCCCTGCTGGAGAACGAAATTGCCTTCCAGCGCGCAGCGCGTGAGCAGGGTGTCTGTGCGGAGCTGCCGTCGGGTGTGGTGCATGCCGACCTGTTCCGCGACAACTGCCTGATGGACGGTGAGCGGGTCGGCGGCATCATCGACTTCTATTTCGCCGGCGACGACTACCTGCTGTTCGATCTGGCGGTGACGCTGAATGACTGGTGTTCGGACGATGCCGGCGAACTGGTGACCGAAAAGGCAGAGGCGATGCTCGGTGCCTACCATGGCGAGCGCGCGCTGTCAGCGGCCGAGCAGCGTGCCTGGCCGCTGATGCTGCGCGGTGCGGCACTGCGCTTCTGGCTGTCGCGGCTGTACGACTTCCACATGCCGCGCGGCGGCGAGATGGTGCATACGCATGACCCGAAGCGCTTCCGCGACATCCTGAATGCGCGCGTCCGCGCGGGTGACGCCCTGCCGTGGCGGTAAATCTGCAGGCCCGGGTCCTGCCTGCACGGGCCGGCTGGTCCTGGATCAGCGGCGGTTTCGCGCTGTACCGGCGCAATCCGCCGCTGATGACGGCGCTGACCATGACCTATCTGCTGCTGATGGTGTTCCTCAACATCATTCCGCTGATCGGTCCGGTGCTGGTCGCGCTCTGCCTGCCGATCATGTCGGTCATCGTGTTCAATGGCGCACGCATCGTCGATCGCAAGCTTGACGTGTCGACCGAGGCGCTGCAGACCGGCCTGGCCAGCAATACCCGTACGCTGGTGAAGCTGGGTTGCGTCCATCTGGCCGGTTCGCTGGTCGTGGTGCTGATCCATACCCTGCTGTTCCCGGCGCCCGAGCTGCCGGCGCCGGATGCCGACGAGGAGCAGTTCACGCGTACCCTGCTGCAGCTGCTGCCGATGGTGCTGCCGCTGATCCTGATCATGTGGTTTCCGCCCTATCTGATCGCCACGCAGAACCTGCCGCTCGGAAAATCGCTGTTCTTCGGTTCGGTGGCGGTGTTGCGCAACAGCGGTGCCTTCATCGTCTATTTCGCCGGCGGGGCAATGCTGGGCGTCGCGTTGCCGCTGCTCGTCGTGCAGTCCATCGGCGACGGTGGCGGTCTGGGCAGCGTGCTGCGCATCGGTCTGCGCATGCTGCTGCTGTTCGTGCTGGTGCCGACGCTGGCGGCCAGCCTGTATGTGAGTTTCCAGCAGGTGTTCGCGCAGTCGCCGGCGGCAGAACCCGATCCCGTGCCGGAAAACGGCTCCGGCGATGAGTGAGGACGCGCCGCTCGGGCTGTTCGGCGGTACCTTCGATCCGGTCCATGTCGGCCACCTGCGGCTGGCCGAGGAAGCGCGTGAATCGCTGCAGCTCGGCCGCGTGCGCTGGATTCCGGCCGGCCGGCCCTGGCACCGCGACGAGCTGCGCACGGATGCCGCGCACCGGCTCGAAATGGTGCGCCGTGCGGTGGCGTCGAACCCGCTGTTCGAGGTCGACGACATTGAGGCGCGATCCGGCCGCCCCGGCTATACCGTGGAGACCGTGTCGTCGCTGCGCGCCGTACTGGGCTCGCAGCGGCCGCTGGTGCTGCTACTGGGCGCCGACGCCTTCAGCCGGCTGCACACCTGGCAGCGCTGGCGCGAACTGCTGGACCTCGTGCATGTCGGCCTTGCGACGCGCGCAGGCCAGGCAGCGGACGCCGCCGTTCTCAACGACGCGCTGGCCGCGGAACTGGCGGCACGCCGCCGCGACAGTGCGGATGCTCTGCGTGCCGCGCCCGGCGGCGCCATCGTCTGTTTCGACATGACGCCGCTGGCGATATCGGCCACCGACCTGAGGGCGCGGCTGGCGCGTGGCGCGAGCTGCCGCTATCTTGCACCGGACGCCGTACTGGATTACATCAGCCATCATCGGCTCTACTGAGAAAACATATGGAAATCAACAAACTGCAGGCGCTGGTGGTCGATGCGCTGGAAGACATCAAGGCCAAGGACATCGAGGTGATAGACACCTCGAAGTTCAATTCGCTGTTCGACCGCCTGATCATTGCCAGCGGTGACTCGAACCGGCAGACCCGTTCGCTCGCGCGCAACGTGCAGGAGAAGGTCAGGGAAGCCGGCGCCACCGTGATCAGTGTCGAGGGCGAGGAAACCGGCGAGTGGGTGCTGGTGGACCTCGGTGACATCGTGGTGCATGTGATGCAGCCGGCGGTGCGCGCCTACTACAACCTCGAAGAGCTGTGGTCGGGTACGGCCAAGCCGTCGGACAAGTCCGCCGCCGCCCGCGCGGCCGGCGTGCATGCGCGCGGTACCGGACCGGGCACGCGTTGAAACTGCTGGTGATCTGCGTCGGGCACCGCATGCCCGATTGGGTCGACGCGGGCGTGCAGGAATTCGCCCGCCGCATGCCGCGCGAATCGCCGCTGACCATCGTCGAGGTCAAGGCCGAGCCTCGCACCCAGGGCAAACCGGTCGAGGCACTGCTCGAAGCGGAACGCGTGCGCATCGAGCAGGCGCTGCCGGCGCGCGCGCGCATCGTGGCGCTGGATGAACGCGGCGACGATCTGACGACCGTGGCGCTGGCCGCGCGGCTGCGCCGCTGGCGCGGCGAAGGCGACGACGTGGCGCTGCTGATCGGCGGTCCCGATGGTCTGTCGCCGGCGCTGAAGTCGCGCGCGCACGAGCTGATCCGCCTGTCCAGCCTGACGCTGCCGCATGCGCTCGCCCGCCTGCTGCTGGCTGAAGCGTTGTATCGTGCCGTGAGCCTCGAAGCCAACCATCCCTACCATCGCGAATGAAACGCCCCCACGCTCACGGTGTTCGAACCGCTCCGGCTTTGCACGGCCGGGCCGTTCAGCAGGCGCAGCGCATGCGCTGCGAAACCCCTGCTTCACCCCTCCACAGGGGCTGTCCGACTGGTGGCGCGACGCGAATTCATTGAAATGAGTCTTCTGAACACCGTTCCTCCCCTTCTTTACCTTGCGTCGCGCAGCCCGCGCCGGCGGGAGCTGCTGACGCAGATCGGCGTCTCCTTCCTGCTGCTGCCCTTCCGCGGCCTGCCGCGCGAGGACATCGACGTGTCGGAAGACGTGCGCCCCGGCGAGGATGCCGACAGCTATGTGGTGCGGGTCGCCCGTGCCAAGGCGCTGGGCGGCGAGAAACGGCTAGGCTGGCGCAAGCTGTCGGCCGGGCTGGTGCTGTCGGCGGACACCACGGTGGAAGTCGATGGCGAAATACTCGGCAAGCCGGCCGATGCCGACGACGCGGCGCGCATGCTGGCCCGACTGTCCGGCCGCAGTCACCGGGTGCTGACCGCGGTGGCCGTCAGCGACAGCCGGCGGCTGGAGCACATGCTGTCCGTGTCCACCGTGCGTTTCGCCAGGCTCGAACCGCGTGACATCGAACGCTACGTCCTCAGCGGCGAACCCATGGACAAGGCGGGCGCCTACGGCATACAGGGCCGGGCCGGTGCCTTCGTCGAACATGTCGAAGGGTCGTACACCGGCATCGTCGGACTGCCGCTGAACGAAACCTGGCAGCTGTTGCGCCGCTTCGGCATGGATATCTGAATTCCCCACACTTCCCGTCTGCGCTGCCATGAATGACCAGTTCCTCATCAACTTCACACCGCAGGAAACCCGCGTCGCGCTGCTGCAGCAGGGGGCAGTGCAGGAATTGCACATCGAGCGCAGCGGTGCGCGCGGCATCGTCGGCAACATCTATCTGGGCCGGGTGGTGCGTGTGCTGCCGGGCATGCAGTCGGCCTTCATCGACGTCGGGCTGGAACGCACCGCCTTCCTGCACGTCGCCGACATCTGGGAGGCGCGCCAGAACGGCGAATCGCCGAAGCCGATCGAACGCATCCTGACCGAAGGCCAGAACGTGCTGGTGCAGGCGCTGAAGGATCCGATCGGCACCAAGGGCGCGCGCATGTCGACGCAGATCAGCATCGCCGGCCGTCTGCTGGTGCATCTGCCGCAGGACCGTCATGTCGGCATTTCCCAGCGCATCGAGGCGGCCGAGGAGCGCGAGGCGCTGCGCGCACGCATCCATGCGTTGCTGCCGCAGGAGGACCCCGGTGGCTACATCGTGCGCACCATGGCGGAAACGGCGACCGACGAGGAACTGGCCGCCGACATCGCCTATCTGCGCAAGATCTGGCAGGAAATCCGCAACCGCGCAAAAACCGCGAAGCCGCCCTTCCTGGTGTTCGAGGACCTGACACTGGGCCAGCGCGTGCTGCGTGATCTGGCCTGTGCGGAGACGCAGAGCATCCAGGTCGATTCGCGCGAGAACTACGTGAAGCTGCGCGCCTTCGCCGAGGAATACATGCCGCAGCAGACACGCCTGCTCGAGCACTACACCGGCGAGCGGCCGCTGTTCGAGCTGCACAGCGTCGAGGAGGAGATCGAGAAGGCGCTCGCCCGGCGCGTCGATCTGAAGTCGGGTGGCTACCTGATCTTCGACCAGACCGAGGCGATGACCACCATAGACGTGAATACCGGCGGTTTCGTCGGTTCGCGCAATTTCGACGAAACCATCTTCAAGACCAATCTGGAGGCGGCGCACCAGATCGCGCGTCACCTCCGGTTGCGCAATCTGGGCGGCATCATCCTGATCGACTTCATCGACATGGAAAGCGACGAGCACCGTGCGCAGGTGCTGGCCGAACTGAACAAGGCACTGGCGCGCGACCACACCAAGATTTCGGTCAATGGCTTCACCTCGCTCGGTCTGGTCGAAATGACGCGCAAGCGCACGCGCGAATCGATCGCCCACATCCTGTGCGAGGCCTGTCCGACCTGCGGCGGACGCGGCGAGGTCAAGACTGCGCAGACCATGAGTTTCGACATCCTGCGCGAACTGCTGCGCGAAGCGCGCCAGTTCAACGCGCGGGAATTCCGCATCCTGGCCCATCCGAAGGTGGTCGACCTCTTCCTTGAGGAGGAGTCGCAGGCGCTGGCGATGCTGTCGGATTTCATCGGCAAGCCCATTTCGTTGCATGCCGAGTCAAGCTACTCGCAGGAGCAGTTTGATATCGTGCTACTTTAACGTCGTATTCAACGGCGATCAGAAATGGGCCTCTCCGATTCCATCCGCAGCCGCATCAGCGCCATCAAGCTGGAATTGATGGCCCTTGCCATTGCCGCACAGGACACGCGCACGCCGCGACGGGCGAAGATACTGCTGCTGTTCCTGCTCGCCTACGCGGCCAGCCCGATCGACCTGATCCCCGATTTCATCCCGGTATTCGGCCTGCTCGACGAGCTGGTGCTGCTGCCGCTGGGCATCTGGCTGGCGCGGGCCATGATTCCGCATGACGTGATGGACGCGGCTCGTGCGCGGGCGCGCGAGGGCACGCTGCCAGCCAACTGGATCGCCGGGGTGTGCGTCCTGCTGCTGTGGGCGCTGTCCGTCGCGGCCATCGCATGGTGGTGGATGCACCGTGGGCCGTACGCAAGCATCGGCGGCTGAGCATTGCAGGTCCGTGACACCTGGTCATGGCCGGTGTGTGTTTCATCTTTCCGTTGCATCAATGACTTACAATCCGTTCCGGCATATGACGAAAGGTCTGTGTCCGGCCGGCGTCGCGCGCCGCACCCTCGGAACCGGGAAGCCATAAGAAGATGGGACTCAGACTCAAGTTCAACCTTGTGCTGATCGGCGTTTTTGCCATCGGTCTCGCGGCCTGCGCGGCGCTGTCGCACCGGCTGCTGCACGAAAATGCACGGGCCGAGGTCGAGCGCAACGCACGGCTGATGATGGAAACGGCGCTGGCCATTCGCAGCTATACGGTCGGCCAGATCAAGCCACACCTCGATCCGATGCTGGCCGAGCGCTTCCTGCCGCAGACGGTGCCGGCGTACGCGGCGACCGAAACGCTGAACGAATTGCGCAAGAACCACCCGGAATACGCGTACAAGGAAGCGACGCTGAATCCGACCAATCCGCGTGACAGGGCGTCCGACTGGGAAGCCGACATCGTCACCAGCTTCCGCAATGCGGACGGCACGACGGAACTGACCGGCGAACGCGATACGCCGACCGGTCGCCACATGTATATCGCGCGACCGATCAAGATCAGCAATCCGGCCTGTCTGGCCTGCCACAACTCGGCGGCCAGCGCGCCGCCGACCATGGTGAAGGTGTACGGCGAAGCCAACGGCTTCGGCTGGAAGATCAACGAAATCATCGGTGCGCAGGTGGTGTCGGTGCCGATGGCGGTGCCGGTCGGCAATGCCGACCGTGCCTTCAACACCTTCATGCTGTCGCTGCTCGGCGTGTTCGTGTTCGTCATGCTGGCGCTGAACCTGATGCTGGAATGGCTGATCATCCGCCCGGTCGCGCGCATGTCTGCGGCGGCCGACCAGGTCAGTACCGGCGACTTCTCGGTACCGGAGTTCGGCGATAACGGTCGCGACGAGGTGTCGGTGCTCGGTGCATCCTTCAATCGCATGCGTCGCAGCCTGGAAACTGCGATGCGCATGATAGACAGCTGAGCGGTGGCGACCGGACCCGCCGATCCGTCGCAGCCGTTCGGCGCAGACGACGAGGCCTTCACCGAGGACAGCGTGGTGGCCGAGGTACTGGCAGGCGCCGGTTTCATGCCCACCGCGAATGCCAGTCCGGGCGCACTGCCGACCGGCTGGGCGCTCAACGAATACCGCATCGAATCGCTGCTCGGCGGCGGCGGCTTCGGACTGACCTATCTCGCACACGACACGCTGCTCGACTGCAAGGTGGCGATCAAGGAGTTCCTGCCGACCGACATTGCGGTGCGCGGCGACGGCCAGCGCGTGATGCCGCGCAGCGGCCCGGCTGTCGAAATGTTCGAGCAGGGCCTGCGCCGTTTCCTGGATGAATCACGCGCGCTGGCCAATTTTCGCCATCCGCACATCGTGCGCGTCAGCCGCTTCTTCGAGGCGAACGGCAGCGCCTACATGGTGATGGACTACGAGCAGGGCCGGCCACTGAACCAGTGGGTGCGCGAGCGCAACGCACCGATGGACAAGGCGACGCTGCTGGCCATCGTGCGTCCGCTGCTCGAAGGCCTGCAGGTGATCCACGACGGTGGTTTCCTGCACCGTGACATCAAGCCGCCCAACATCTGCATCCGCGACGACGGTACGCCGGTGCTGCTCGACTTCGGCGCGGCACGCCGCTACCACGACACCGAACACACGCTGACGGCCATCGTCACGCCGGGTTTCGCGCCGTTCGAGCAGTACCACTCGCACGGCAACCAGGGGCCGTGGACCGACATCTACGCGCTGGCCGCGGTCATGTACTGGCTGGTCACCGGCCAGCGTCCGGTGGAATCCGCGGCGCGCGTGCACAACGATCCGCTGCAGCCGGCGTCGCGCGCGGCCGACGCCTCGGTGTTCGGCGCTTCGCTGCTGCGCGCCATCGACTGGGGGCTGGAACCGCACGATTCGCGCCGTCCGCGCAACGTCGCCGACTTCCGCCGCGTGTTCATGGCGGCGCCTGCCGCGCGCGGTCCGCTGGCCGCCGGGACGGCGCAGGCTGCACCGGCTGCTCCGACGGTACGGGCCAGCGGTGCCTCGGAAGAGCGTCGCACCATCGTGTGCAGCGTGCTGTATGCGCAGATCGACCGCAGCGTCGAACTCGATACCGCGCAGCGGCTGGCCTGCAAGTCCCAACTGGACGAGGCCCTGGCGCGCGCCGCGCGCTCGGTCGACGCGGACAGCCGGCTCATCCACGACACCGCGGATGGCGCCGCGCTGTGCCTGCTCGGCCAGCCGGAAGATGCCTGCGTGGTCGCCCAGCGCCTGCGCAAGCTGGATTTCGTGGACGGATTCGGCGATGCCGGCGGCGGACTCAAGCAGGGCATCAACCTCGGGCCGGTGCGGGTGGCGCGCGCCAACAGCGGTGCGCTCGACCTGTATGGCGACGGTCTCGACGCGGCGCGTGCGCTGGCCGAACTGGCTTATTCGGGGCAGGTACTGGTGTCGCGGGCCTATTACGAAACCGTGTCGGCGCTCGGCAGCGGCGCGCCGGACGGACTGCACATCACCGGCCAGCGTGTCGAGATCGCATCGCGCAGTCAGGAGGTGTTCGAACTCGACAGCCGCAGCGGCATCACGCGACGCGTCGACGACGCTCAGCCCGGCATCGGGAATGACGCGCTGACACCGATGCTCGAAGCGCTGCTGGCGCGCCACATCGGGCCGATGGCCCGTGTTCTGGTGTCGCGCATCGCGCCAAGGGTGCGCGCGCCGGCACAACTGATCGAGCAACTGGCGCAGCACATACCGAACGAAGCGCAGCGCGCCGGTTTCCTGATCGAGGCGCAGCGCCACGTCGCGGCGTCCGCCTCGGCCAGCATCCAGGCGTCGGTGTCGTCGTCAGTGTCCGCTTCCCGTCGCGCCGCGCCGCCGTCAGGCAGTACGTCGGGCCGGACGCGTGCGGCCGGCGGGCGTCCGCTGGACGAACAGGTCATCGCCGACATCGAACGCCGGCTGGCGCGGCTCATCGGTCCGATGGCGCGCATCCTGGTCGGCCGCGCGCTGAAGCGGACCGCCACCGAACAGGCGCTGCTGGAGGAGCTGGCACGCGACATCCCAGACCCGGTGCAGCGCGCCGCCTTCCTGTCGGGCAAGTAGCTTGGCCGTACTTTCACGCTGTCCGCACTGCGGGCGGGACACCATCGGCCGTCTGGCCAGGCTTGCCGCGCGGGCCAAAGCGCCGGTCGTCTGCCCGGCCTGCGGCGGCCGCTCGCGTACCGGCATCACGCCACTGTCGCTGCTGCTGCAGTTCGCGCTGATCCTGGTCTGCGGCACCCTGCTGCGCGCCGCCGGGCGGCTGGGCAACCGCTGGACCTTGCTCGGCGTGCTGGCGCTGTTCGCCGGCGGTTTCCTCTACATCGCGTACCGGACACCGCTGGTCCGGCTGGAGCGTTACGCGCTGCAGCGCAATCTGGCCGTCGCGGCCGTCGTCGCGCTGGCGCTCGGCTGTGCCGGATGGTGGTGGTTCAGCGGCAGCCCGGCCGGCTGACAAAGTTCTAAAGTTCCGCCGTGAATCGCCGTAAATGGTTGCGGCAATGTTTTCCCGCCAGAGGCATCCGAACCTGGCGGTGGCAGACAGGCGCATCACGCGTCCTCTGTCGCTATAATCCGCATCTTTCCGAGGAGCGCTGCGAGGTGCCGCAAGGCCCCCAGGCTCGGACCCCGCCAGACCGCCATGGTCGCGGGCATTTTGCAACGGCGCTCACCTGAACCCGCGATGCCGGAATAGTCCGGCGGCGGACGGCAGGTGAGCAAGCCTGCCGATTGCAAAGGAGCCCGCAGATGAACGCCCCCACCGAACTCAAGGATTACGTGATTGCCGACCTGTCGCTGGCCGACTGGGGACGCAAGGAAATCGCCATCGCAGAGACCGAAATGCCCGGCCTGATGGCGATCCGCGAGGAATACGCGACGCAGCAGCCGCTGCGCGGCGCGCGCATCACCGGCAGCCTGCACATGACGATCCAGACGGCCGTGCTGATCGAGACGCTGGAAGCGCTCGGCGCCGAAGTGCGCTGGGCTTCGTGCAACATCTATTCGACGCAGGACCACGCCGCCGCCGCCATCGCAGCCAACGGCACGCCGGTGTTCGCGGTCAAGGGCGAATCGCTGGAAGAGTACTGGGACTACACGCACCGCATCTTCGAGTGGCCGGATGGCGGCTACAGCAACATGATTCTCGACGACGGCGGCGATGCGACGCTGCTGCTGCATCTGGGCACCCGGGCCGAAACCGATCCGACCGCGTTGCATCACCCGGCGAGCGAGGAAGAGGTCTGCCTGTTCAACGCGATCAAGACCACGCTGGCGCGTGATCCGAACTGGTATTCGAAGCGCATCGGCCACATCAAAGGTGTGACCGAGGAAACCACGACCGGCGTGCACCGGCTGTACCAGATGCACAAGGAAGGCCGTCTCGCCTTCCCGGGCATCAACGTCAATGATTCGGTTACCAAGTCGAAGTTCGACAACCTGTATGGCTGCCGCGAATCGCTGGTCGATGGCATCAAGCGCGCCACCGACGTGATGGTCGCCGGCAAGGTTGCTGTCGTGGCCGGCTACGGCGACGTGGGCAAGGGATCGGCACAGGCGCTGCGCGCGCTGTCGGCTCAGGTGTGGGTGACCGAAATCGATCCGATCTGCGCGCTGCAGGCGGCGATGGAAGGCTACCGCGTGGTGACCATGGACTACGCCTGCGAGCACGGCGACATCTTCGTGACCGCGACCGGCAACTTCCATGTGATCACGCATGAACACATGCTGAAGATGAAGGACCAGGCCATCGTCTGCAACATCGGCCACTTCGACAACGAGATCGACGTCGCCTCGCTCGAGCAGTACCGCTGGGACGAGATCAAGCCGCAGGTCGATCACGTGATCTTCCCGTCGGGTCGCCGCATCATCCTGCTGGCGCGCGGTCGCCTCGTGAATCTGGGCTGCGGCACCGGTCATCCGTCCTACGTGATGTCCAGTTCCTTCGCCAACCAGACCATCGCCCAGATCGAGCTGTTCTGCGAGACCTCGAAGTACCCGGTCGGCGTCTACACGCTGCCCAAGCACCTGGACGAAAAGGTCGCGCGTCTGCAGCTGAAGAAGCTCAATGCGCAGCTGACCGAGCTGACCGACACGCAGGCGCGCTACATCGGCGTGGCGCCGGAAGGCCCGTACAAGCCGGACCACTACCGCTACTGATCGCGCGGCGGTCCGTCCGGCGACGGACGGACATGGAAAAGGCCACTCCCGATCACGGATCGGGAGTGGCCTTTTCACATCGGTTGCAAGCGGATTGCCGGCGGCAGGACGGCCGCCGGTCCCGGTGCTTACTGGCCGAGTGCGCCGAATACCTTCTTCGCCAGACTGCCAGCCGCGCCGACCGGATTCTTGCGTATCGCCTTCTCTTCCTCGGCCACCATCGTGAACAGGCCGTCCAGCGTCTTCTGCGTCACGTAGTTGTCGATGTCGGCGTCTTCCTTGCTGATCACGCCGTACTGGGCGCCCTTGGACGCGAACTTGTCGTAGGTCTTGGCCAGGCCCACCTTTTCCATCGCCTTCTGCACGATGGGCTTGAACTTTTCCTTCAGCTGGGCCGAGGTCTTGTCCTTGAAGTACTCGGTGCCCGCCGTATCGCCGCCGGTCAGGATCTTCTTGGCGTCGTCGACACTCATATCCCTGACCGCGCCGACCAGCAGCGTCTTCGCTTCCGGCACGGCGGCCTCGGCCGCGCGGTTCATCGCGGTGATCAGTTCGTCGGCCTGCTTCTTCATGCCGAAGGTGCGCATCACCTTTTCCGCCTGGCGCAGGCCGTCCGGCATCGGGATCTTCACCTGCTTGTTCTTCAGGAAACCGTCCTGCTTGCCCAGCAGGTCCACCGCTTTCGACGCGCCCTGGGTCAGCGCTTCCTTCAGACCGCCGCCTGCATCCTTGTCGGTAAGGTCGGACAGCGACAGCGCCCATACCTGGGTGCACATGACAAGACAGGCTACAAAACCGACAATTGCGCGCATGGCTGGAACCTCAGTGTTTGAACGAATGACGATTATGTCCCGCAAATGGATGTCGCCGATAGTGCTGGCGGCATTGCTGGCGCTGGTGTTCGCTTTGCGTGGCAATGGTTTTCCGGAGCATGCGCCGGCCATGCAGGTGGCCATGCTCGACGGCGGTCAGGTGGATTTCGCGCAGCCGCAGGGGAATGTGCGTCTGCTCAACTTCTGGTCGACCTCGTGCGCACCGTGCATCCGCGGCATGCCGGCGCTGGCCGCCACCCACGAGCGCTATCACGCGCGCGGCCTCGACGTGGTGGCAGTCGCCATGTCCTACGACGCGCCCGATCAGGTGCAGGCGTTCGCCCGTCGCGAGGCACTGCCGTTTCGCGTAGGCTTCGATCCGGTCGGCGCGCTCGCGCGCAGCTTCGGTGGCGTCAATGCCACGCCGACCAGTTACCTGATCGATCGGCAGGGGCGCATCGTCAAACGCTACATCGGTGCGCCGGACCGCACCACGCTCGACGCTCTGATAGAGGATCTGCTTTCGGCAGCCGACTGACCTTTCACCGATTTCCACTGGTTTCCTGCACATGAAATCCCGCCATCTGATTGCACTGCTGCTGCTGGCAGCGGTGCTTGTCGCCGTGTTCTTCTGGCCGCGCGGCATTGCGGTCGATGTCGTGACCGTGACGCGGGCGCCGCTGACCCAGAGCGTGGTGGCGACCGGCCGCATCGCCACGCCGGCCCGTATCGCGCTCGGTACCCAGCTGACCGCCATCGTCGATCAGGTGACGGTGCGCGAAGGCGCGCTGGTCAAGGCCGGCGACGTGCTGGTCCGGCTGCGTGCGACCGATGCCGATGCGGCGGTGGAACAGGCGCGTACCCAGATCCAGGAGGCGCAGGCGCGCCTGGTGCAGACTGACGCCGTGACACTGCCGGTGGCCGAGCAGTCGGTGCGCCAGGCGCAGGCCAACCTGCGCGTGGCCGAGGCCGAATACCAGCGCGCGCAGGCACTGGTGGCGCAGCAGTTCTTCTCGCCGTCGAAGCTGGACGAGGCGGCGCGCCAGCTGGAGACGGCGCGTGCCCAGCTGCGCACCGCGCAGGCGCAGCGTGATTCCAATTCGCCGCGCGGCGCCGAACGGCAGGGCGTGCAGGCGCGTCTGGCGCAGTCGCAGGCGGCGCTGGCGTCGGCCGAGGCGCGGCGCGAACTGCTGACGCTGCGTGCGCCGGTCGATGCGCTGGTGCTGGCGCGGGACGTAGAACCGGGCGACGCGGCGCAGGCCGGCAAGGCACTGCTGACCCTGGCACAGTCGGGCGAGACGCGCATCTACGCGACGCTGGACGAAAAGAACCTGCGTCATCTGCGACTCGATGCGCGTGCGCAGGCGGTGGCCGATGCCTTCCCGGGCCAGCCCTTCGATGCGGTCGTGTATTACATCTCGCCGGCGGTCGATGCGCAGCGCGGCACGGTGGAAGTAAGGCTGCGCGTGCCGGAGCCGCCGGCCTATCTGAAACCGGACATGACGGTGTCGGTCGAGGTCGTCATCGGCCGCCGCGATGCCGCGCTCGCGCTGCCGCTGGAAGCGGTGCGCGACGCGGAGACCGCCGAGCCCTGGGTACTGCTCACGCGCAATGGACATGCGGTGAAGGTGCCGGTGAAGACCGGCTTGCACGGTATCGGCCTGATCGAGGTCACCGATGGTGTGGCCGAGGGCGACGTCGCCATCCTGCCGGCCGGCGGTGCGCTCGATGGCGATGCGGTGCGCATCAAGCCGCCGCGTGGGAAGCCGGGCACCGTGCCCAATATGGGGCGATAGGCGGTGGCACGCCCGCGGCTTCCGTTCGAATTCCTGGTCGCGCTGCGCTTCCTGCGCGAGGGGCGCATGCAGACCGCGCTCATCCTGCTCGGCGTGACCGGCGGCGTCGCGGTCATCGTGTTCCTGTCTCAGTTGATCTCGCAGCTGCAGGCAACCATCATAGATCGCGTGCTGGGCAGTCAGGCGCACGTGGTCATGCGGCCGCTGGAAGAGGTCAATCTGCGCGCGAGCGCGAATCCGGCCAGCACCGCGGTGATCGAACCGCGTGCGCAGCGGCTGCGCTCGATCGATCAGTGGGAGGCGCTGGTCACGCTGGCCGAGGCGCAGCCGCGCGTGGTGGCCGTGTCGCCGGTGGTCAGCGGTCCGGCGTTCGCGTTGCGCGGACGTGCCAGCAAGTCGGTGGCGCTGGTCGGCATGGATCCCGACCGCTACCGGCGGGTGGTCAAGATGGACACCTACATGACACGCGGCAAGTTTCAGGTCGAGGGGACCAACGCCATCATCGGCACCGAACTGGCGAAGGACCTCGGCGTCACGGTGGGCGACAAGGTGTTCCTGCGCGCCGCCGGTGGACGCGACGAACTGCTGCAGGTGGCCGGCCTGTTCGACATCGGCAACAAGGACCTGAACCGGCGCTGGGTATTCACGACAATGAAGCTGGCGCAGTCGCTGCTCGACCTGCCCGGCGGCGTGTCCAACATCGACATCACGGTGGCCGACATCTTCGACGCCCAGGACGTGGCCGAGCGGCTGCAGGCCGGCAGCGGGCTCACGGTCGAAAGCTGGATGACGACCAACTCGCAGCTGCTGGCGGCGCTGCGCAACCAGACGGTGTCGAACAACCTGATCCGCAGCTTCGTCATCATCATCGTCGCGCTCGGCATATCGAGCGTGCTGGTGGTCAGCGTGGTGCAGAAGCAGAAGGAGATCGGCATCCTGCGTGCGATGGGCACCAGTTCCAACCGCATCATGGGGGTTTTCCTGCTGCAGGGTGCGCTGGTCGGCTTTGTCGGCGCACTGTCCGGCGTCGGGCTGGCCTGGGGACTGCTGCAGTTCTTCTCCAGTGTCTATCGCACCGGCGACGGCGCACCGCTGTTCCAGCCGCAGCTCGACACCGGCATCGCGCTGTCGGCCGCCGGCATCGCGCTGGTCGTGGGTGTCCTGGCGGCGCTGATTCCGGCACGGCGCGCCGCCAAGATGGATCCGGTACAGGCGATACGGTCATGAATCCGGCCATCATTTCGATGCGCGGCCTGCGCAAGTCCTACGGTGTCGGCACGCCGGTGGAAACCGAGGTGCTGCACGGCATCGACCTCGAACTGGCCGAGGGCGAGTTCTGTGCGCTGATCGGGCCGAGCGGTTCCGGCAAGAGCACGCTGCTGAACCTGATCGGCCTGCTCGAACCGGCAACCTCGGGTGAGCTGGTGGTCGCCGGCCAGTCGACCACCGGAATGAACGAACAGGCGCTGACCGTGCTGCGCGGCCGTCATATCGGTTTCGTATTCCAGTTCCATCATCTGCTGCCGGCCTTCACCGCGCTGGAGAACGTGATGATGCCGTCCATCATCGAACAGGGCGTCGCGACAGCGGAAGCCGAGGCGATCGCGCTCGACCTGCTGCTGCGGGTCGGACTCCGGGGACACGAGTACAAGAAGGCGAACCAGATGTCCGGCGGCCAGCAGCAGCGGGTGGCGATCGCGCGTGCGCTGTCGCGCTCGCCGCGCCTGATACTGGCCGATGAACCGACCGGCAATCTGGATACTCATACCGCCGACGACATTTTCGCGCTGCTGCGCGAATTCAACCGAGAACGCGGCAGCGCCTGCCTGATCGTGACGCACGATCCCCGGCTGGCGGCACGCTGCGACCGGCGCATCGAACTGGTCGATGGCCGCCTGGCATCGCCGGCCTCACCGGCAATGCCACAGCCGGCCTGATCGACCAGGGCGCCGGGTCCTACAGACGAGGTCCCGTTTATGGTCCAGCATGGCCAGATGATGAATTCATCCAGCAGTTCACGCGCCGATGAGCTGCTGGCACTGCTCGAAGACATCGCGCGTCATCCCGGCGACGTATCCGGCGACCGGATCACGCGCCTGATCGCATTGATCCGTCCGCACGGACGTGAGGGTGTGGCGGCAGCCGCATCGCGCCTGCGTGCCCTGCTGCGTCTGCTGGCCGGCCGATCTGATCTGGCGGCGGCATTGTCCTCCTACCTGAATGCCCTGCTGACCTCGCGCATGCATCGCACGCTGTACTCCGAATCCGGCGTGCTGGCGAATCAGGGCTTCTTCACCGGGCTGGCGAGCCGCCTGTTCGGCCGCCTGCTGCCGCCCGCGATCGACCCGGATTTCCTGCGCGACCTGTTCAGCCAGGTGTTCGACGATACGGGTGACGGCGAATGGCTGGCCGCGATTCCGGAGGAAGACTGGCAGGCGCTGCTCGAGCTGCTGGATGTCGATGGCGAGGGCTTTGCACCGGCGCGGCAGCAGTTCCGGCATGAACTGTTCGAGGCGATGCGCATGGCTTCGCACCGGCTGGCCGCACTCGGCATGGAGCCGGCACTGCTGCGCTACATGCCGGCGCTGGCACGGCACGAATCGCCCTTTCTGGCGCAGAGCGACGAGGTGGGCGCGCTGATCGCCCGTCACGCGGCGGCTGGCGCGCCGGACGCGCATGACGGACACCTGGAAGTGCTGCTCGGCCAGTGCGACCGCTATGTCGATACCATCCGGAAACGCTCGCGCGAGGCGGGTGTGGGCGTGAATCTGGTGTTCGTGCTTGCCCGCATCGAGCAGATCGCCGAACGCCTGCGCCTGCTGCGCACGCTGGCGCTGCCCGATGCCGCCGATGACGCCGCCACGCTGCGCCGGCGCGCCACCGCCTTCTTCGTGCAGCTGGTGCAGCAGGAAAACCGCCGGCACAGCCTGCGCGACCTGTTTGCCGGCACCACGCAGCTGCTGGCCCGGCGCGTGACCGAGCAGGCCAGCAAGTCGGGCGAGCACTATGTCACCGGCACGCGCGGCGAGTTCTTCGGCATGTTCCGCGCCGCCGCCGGGGCCGGCCTGATCATCGGCGCCATGGCGATGATCAAGATACTGACCGCCAAACTGCATCTGCCGCCGGTGTGGGAGGCGGTCGCATACAGCCTGAACTACGGTCTGGGTTTCGTGATCGTGCATCTGCTGCACCTGACCATCGCCACCAAGCAGCCGGCAATGACGGCCGCCACGCTGGCAGCTTCGCTCGACGGCAAGCAGAGCCGCGACGCCCGGCTGGGCGTGCTGGTCGATCTGGCGGCTCAGGTCAGCCGGACGCAGTGGATATCGATCGCCGGCAATGTGTCGATCGGCTTCCTGACCGCGCTGGCGATCGCGATGACGACCGGACAGTTCCTGGACTGGCATCCGGTGAGCCAGGCCAAGGGCGAGCACCTGCTGCACGAACTGCATCCCTGGCAGAGCCTGGCGCTGGTGCATGCTGCAATTGCCGGCGTGTTCCTGTTTCTGAGCGGTCTGATTTCCGGCTACTACGACAACCAGTCGCTGTACCACCGCGTGCCGGAGCGGCTGCGCCGCGTCAAATGGCTGCGCCGTTGGTTGGGCGAGTCGCGGCTCGGGCGGCTGGCCGACTATGTCGAACACAATCTGGGCGCGCTCGCCGGCAACTTCCTGTTCGGCTGCATGCTCGGCTGCACCCCCATCGTCGGCAAGATGCTGGGCATGCCGCTGGACATACGCCACGTCGCCTTCGCATCGGCCAATCTTGCGTATGGCCTGGAATCGCTCGATTTCAGGGTGGCCTGGCAGGACATCGTTATCTGTGCCGTGGGCGTCATGCTGGTCGGCCTGACCAATCTGATGGTGAGCTTCAGCCTGGCGATGAAGGTGGCGCTGCGTTCGCGCGGCATCCGGCACGAAGACACGAGCGGGCTGTCGGTGAAGCTGGCGGAACGCTTCCTGACCCGGCCGCGCGACTTCTTCTGGCCGCCGAAGAACACGCCCGACGACGGCGCTGCCCCGCCGCCTGCGCCGCCGAATGGCTGACGCGGGCAGGGGGCGCTGCGGCAATGGTGCTTATTCGCCGCCGGTTGCCGCCGGCTTGCGGGCGCGGCTGCGGCGCGGTGCGCGCGGCTTGGCCGGCTTTGGCTCGCTGGCAGCGTCCGCTGCCGGTGCTTCAGCCGTGACCGGCGCCGCTGCTTCCGGTGCAGGCGCTGCAGCGGGTTCGGCCGCAGCCGGCTTGCGCGGCTGCCGGCTGCGGCGAGCCTTGGCCGGTGTTGCGGTGCCGGTGGTCTCCTCCGGGGCTGCCTCCGGTGCACGCTCGACCGGTCTTTCGATCAGCTGCACCTGCGCCTGTCCGTTGTCGCCCTTGCGCAGCCGGAACAGTGCGGGCTGGCTTTCCAGCAGTCCGGACAGCGTGGCGTGGCCGTAGTCCTTGTTGCTGAATCCGGGTTCGTACTGGCGCACGACCTGGCCGACGCGGCCGATGCCGGCCCAGCCGCTGTCCTCGTCGGTGGCAGAGCGTATGCCCTGTGCCAGCAGTTCCAGTATCTGTGCGTCCGGCTGTGCGTGACGTGGCCGGCGTGGCGGCTCGGCGCGCGCCGGCGTGACCGGGGCTGCCGGCTGCTTGCGCGGTGTCCGGCCCGAAGAGGCGGCCGGTGCGGGCGAGGCTCGCATGTCGTCGGTGAACACGAATTCCTCGCAGGCGCGCTGGAAGGCGACCGGCGTGGTGCGGCGGCCGACGCCCATCACGAACAGCCCGCTTTCCTGGATGCGGCGCGCCAGGGACGTGAAATCGGAGTCGCTGGACACGATGCAGAAGCCGTCGACCAGACCGGAGTGCAGCAGGTCCATCGCGTCGATGATCATCGCGCTGTCGGTGGCGTTCTTGCCGCCGACGATGCGAAACTGCTGGATCGGCCGGATCGAGTGATCGAGCAGGTGTGCCTTCCAGCTCGCCATGTTGGGCGAGGTCCAGTCGCCGTAGATGCGGCGTACCGTCACGCGGCCACGCGAAGCGGCGGCGAGCAGTACCGGCTGGATCAGCGAGGGCTGTGCGTTGTCGGCGTCGATGACCAGAGCCAGACGGCGTTGCGGGGATTGGGTGTCGTTCATGCGGAGCGGAAGAGGAGGTGCGAAAGGCATCATGCTACGCCTATCGCCCGGTCCGGATCTGCGGTCGATGAGATGGTTGGTGACGACGCCGCGCGGAACGCAGCCCGATACATAAACGGGCGCAGCGTGCTGCGGAATCGTACCGGTGAAACTTCCCGGACCGGAACGGCTCGGGACATATGCATCGCGAGATGCGGAAGGTGTGGTGCGCGGAAAGAGACTCGAACTCTTACGCCTTGCGGCACTGCCCCCTCAAGACAGCGCGTCTACCAATTTCGCCACCCGCGCACTTGGGTAGGGGCCGGAATATACAACAAATTCGATCCGACAAGGAGTGATCTGCGTGAGTGATGTGCGCCGTGCGCGGCAGGTGATGCTGGAACTGGTGAGGCCGCACCGTCGCCGTCTGCTGCTGGCGGCGACCGGACTGGTGGTGGCTGCGGCTGCGGCGCTGGCGCTCGGCCAGGGTCTGCGCAGCGTGATCGACCAGGGTTTCGCCGCCGGCGACGCGCAGTGGCTGGACCGTGCGCTGGCCGGCTCGCTGGTGCTGGTGGTGGTGCTGGCCGGCGCGACCTGGATGCGCTTCTACAACGTGTCCTGGCTGGGCGAACGGGTGGCGGCCGATCTGCGCACGCGCGTCTACGCCCATCTGCTGTCGCTGCCGCCGTCCTACTTCGAGGCGGGGCGTACCGGCGAGGTCATTTCCCGGCTGACCAACGACACCGCGCAGATCGAGAACGTGGTCGGTTCGACCCTGTCGATCGCGCTGCGCAACACCCTGCTGCTGGCCGGCGGGCTGGTCATGCTGGCGCTGACCAGCGGCCGGCTGACCCTGCTGGTGCTGGCCGGCGTGCCGCTGGTGGTCGCGCCCATCGTGCTGTTCGGCCGCCGGGTGCGCGCGCTGTCGCGCGAGCGGCAGGCACGGGTGGCCGATCTCGGCACCCATGTCGACGAGAGCGTGCACGCCATCCGCATCGTGCAGGCCTGCGGCCACGAGGACGCGGACCGGCGTCACTTCGCCGGTCTGGTCGAACGCAGCTTCGACACCGGTGTGCGCCGCTACCGGCATTCGGCGCTGATGATCGTCATGGTCATCCTGCTGGTGTTCGGTTCGGTGTCGGTCATCCTGTGGGTCGGCGGGCACGACGTGCTGGCCGGCCGGCTGACCGCCGGCGAACTGTCGGCCTTCGTGTTCTATGCGGCCATGGTCGCCAGTTCGGTCGGTGCGCTGTCGGAGGTGTGGGGTGAGCTCCAGCGCGCCGCCGGCGCCACCGAGCGGTTGATCGAACTGCTCGACACGCAGCCCGAAATCACCGCGCCGGCACGGCCGGTCGCGCTGCCGGTTCCGGCGCGCGGCGACCTTGCGTTTCGCGATGTGCGTTTCTGCTACCCGAGCCGGCCGGACAGTCCAGCGCTCGATGGCTTCAGCCTCGAGGTGCGCGCCGGGGAGACGGTGGCGCTGGTCGGTCCGTCCGGCGCCGGCAAGTCCACGCTGTTCCAGTTGTTGCTGCGTTTCTACGATCCGCAGTCCGGTCGGGTCGAGATCGACGGCGTGCCGCTGGCGCAGGCCGATCCGGCCGAGCTGCGTGCGCGCATCGCGCTGGTGCCGCAGGAAGCGGTGGTGTTCGCCGCCAGCGTGGCCGACAACGTGCGCTACGCGCGTCCGCAGGCGACCGACGACGAAGTGCGCGCCGCCTGCGAGGCGGCGTTTGCCGACGCCTTCATCCGCGAACTGCCCGGTGGCTACGACAGCCAGCTGGGTGAACGCGGCGTGCGCCTGTCGGGCGGCCAGCGCCAGCGCATCGCGATCGCCCGGGCCATCCTGGCCGACCGGCCGATACTGCTGCTGGACGAAGCGACGTCGGCGCTGGATGCCGAGAGCGAGCGCATGGTGCAGGCCGCGCTGGCGCCGCTGATGGCCAGCCGCACCACGCTGGTGGTGGCGCATCGACTGGCGACCGTGCAGCGTGCCGACCGCATCGTCGTGCTCGACCAGGGGCGCGCAGTCGAGACCGGCACACACGCGGAATTGCTGGTAAAAGACGGTCTGTACGCAAAGCTCGCGCGGCTGCAGTTCATCGACGACTGACGGACCGGTGCACGCTTTCGTACGAAGGAAAAAGCGTGCACGGACTACCGTGCCGGGTGGCCAGGCCGCGGTTGATGCGCTATCCGAGAAAATCAATTCGCTGACCTGGAGTTCTGCATGCTGACCACCCACACCCCGCGTGGTGTCGCCGAAGCGCTGATGGCCTGGATATTCCGGGGGTCGTTGCAGATGCTGGTCAAACCGGTATTCACGCCCGACGCAACGATCGAATCCCAGCGCCATCGGCTGGAAACGCTGGCGCGCGGTGCGCTCATACCGTCCATGGTGTCGGTCGAACCGGGCGAAGCCGGCGGTGTACCCGGCGAATGGCTGCGCCGCAAGGACGTGTCGCCGGCCAAGCCCGGCGTCGTGCTCTATCTGCATGGCGGTGCCTACTGCCTCGGTTCGCCGGCCACGCATCGCGGTCTGACCTCGCGCATCGCGCTGGCGACCGGGCTGCCGGTGTTTTCGCTCGACTACCGGCTGGCGCCGGAACACCGCTTTCCGGCGGCGATCGACGATGCCGTCGCGGCCTTTCGCGCACTGTGTGCCGATGGACCGGTGATCGTGGCAGGCGATTCGGCCGGTGGCGGTCTTGCGCTGGCCACAGCACTTTCACTGCGTGATACGGGGGCGCCGACGCCGGCCTCGCTGGTGCTGCTGTCGCCCTGGTGCGATCTGGAAATCCACGGCAAGCCGATACCGGAATTGCCGGGCGAGGCGATGCTGAGCCCGGGCTGGGCGGGCGCCTGTGCGGCCCGCTATCTCGGTGACACGCCGCCCGCCACGCCGCTGGCGTCGCCGCTGAACGCGGATCTGCGCGGCCTGCCGCCGACGCTGATACAGGTCGGCACCGACGAACTGCTGTACGGGCAGGCGCTGCAGATGCACGACGCCATGGAAGCGGCCGGCGTAGATGTCCGCTGCGAAATCACCGAAAAGCGCTGGCATGTGTTTCAGATGCAGGCCGGTGCGCTGCGCAGTGCCGACGAGGCGATCTCGCGCATCGCCCGCTTCATCCTCAAGCCGCTGGCGAGTGCGACTGCGCCGACCCGGTCAACGCACGAAGTGGTCATCCTCGGCGCCGGCATGTCGGGCCTGTGCATGGCCATCCAGCTGAAGAAGGCCGGCATCGAGGATTTCGTCATCCTGGAAAAGCAGGATGGACTCGGCGGCACCTGGTGGGACAACACCTATCCGGGCGCCCATGTCGACGTGCCGTCGCCGGTGTATTCCTTCTCGTTCGCACCCAATCCGGACTGGTCGCGGCGCTTTGCGTCGGCGCCGGAAATCCAGGCCTACATGCAGCAGGTGGCGGAGCGCCATGACCTGCTCGGTCACATCCGGCTGGCCACCAGTCTGACCGAGGCGCGTTTCGACGAATCCACCGGCGAGTGGCAGTTCGCGACCGACCGCGGCGACAGCCTGCGTTCGCGCTTCTTCGTCTGCAGCACCGGGCCGCTGAGCCAGCTGCGCTGGCCCGACATTCCGGGTCTGGACGACTTCCGGGGCAAGCGCCTGCATTCGGCGCGCTGGGACCATGACTACGAGATGGCGGGCAAACGGGTGGCGGTGATCGGCACCGGCTCGACCTCATCGCAGCTGGTACCGCCGGTGGCCGAACAGGCGCAGCAGCTGCACCTGTTCCAGCGCACCGCGAACTGGGTGCTGCCGCGCATGGACCGGCCCTACAACGTGCTCGACCGACTGCTGGCGCACTTTCCGCCCTATGCGGCGCTGGTGCGCAAGAGCTGGATGCAACTGCTGGAAGTCGGCCGGCGCGGTTTCGACGAGGGCACGCTGGCTCGCCGCAGCATGCTGAAGACGGCCGCCACGCACCTGAAGAAGCAGGTTCCGGACGAAGCGATGCGCCGCAAGCTCGAGCCGCCGTACCCGCTGGGCTGCAAGCGCATCATCTATTCGAACGACTACTACCCGGCTCTGGTGCGACCGAATGTCGAGCTGGTGACCGACGCCATCGAGCGCATCACGGCAGACGGCATCGTCACCGCCGACGGGCGCGAGCGGACCATAGACGCGCTGGTCTGCGCTACCGGCTTCGATGCGGTGCATCTGCTGTCGTCGGTACAGGTCACCGGCGTGCAGGGCCGCACGCTGCGTGATGCCTGGGCCAACGGTCCCGAGGCCTATCACGGCATCACGGTGTCGGGCTTCCCGAACATGTTCCTGATGCTCGGGCCGAACACCGCCACCGGGCACACGTCGACGCTGCTTTACATCGAACCCGAGGTGCAGCACGCGATCGCCTGCATGAAGGCTGTGCGCGCCGGCGGTCACCGCTGGATAGACGTTCGTGCCGAGGTGCTGCGCGAACACAACCGCGGGCTGCAGGAAAGGCTTGGCGATTCGGTGTGGGCGCAGTGCCGCAGCTGGTACCGCATGGAGAACGGTCGCGTGGTTGCGCTGTTTCCCGGTTTCACGCGCGAATACGTGAAGTCGGTGCGCACACCCGACATGAAGGACTACGTGCTCGGCTGATTGCGGGCTGCGTTCCGCTGCTGCGACTGCCGCAGCGCGCGGTACATGAGTGCCACCACCAGCAGGTTCACGACCAATGCGACGGCGCTGGTCCAGTCCATGCGTTCCAGCAGTTCATAGGCTTCGAACGGCAGGTAGATGGCGCCGCTGACTGCGGCAAACCATTCTGCCCAGCGCAGCCGGCGCCACAGACCCCAGGCTTCGACGAATCTGACCAGCGAGTACAGCGCCGCGCCACCGGCGAGCAGTATCAGACGGCTGTCCGACAGCCGCGCCGCGGCAGAAATGAAGATCTGCGGGTAGTGGCTGGCCGGATTCAGGTGCATGTGCGCCACCAGCGCTTCGGCGAGCCGTTGCGCATCATGATGGACCAGCGACAGCAGGCCGCAGCCGGCGATCAGTACCAGTGCGCCCTTGGCGGCCTCCAGCGCCGCGATGGCGCGGACGCCGTCAGGCGATCGCATAGGCGATCACCGTGCATACCAGCACCATGATGCTCAGTGCGAGCATGAACAGTCCATCGATGGCCAGCCGCAAGGTGCGGCGCAGCGTCGGACCTGTCGTCTTGAACGACCAGAACGACAGGAAGCAGCACAGCACGAACAGCACCGCGTCGGCGGCGAGCATTTCGTCGCCGATGGTTTCGATGCGCGTCTGGCTGGTGATCAGCCGCAGTATGCCGATTGCGGTCAGGCATACCCCGACCATGCCGGCGGAGATTGAGAACACATGCATCGTGAAGTCATGTTCGCGCTGTTCGTTCGACTGAGGGCGGTTCATGCGGGCAGGCGCAGGGTGTCAGGGTGCGATGTGGTCGTAACGGCAAGCTGCTCGCGATTGTAGGCGTGCTCCGGGGTGTTCCGTCGATGCAAGTGCAAGCAGGCCTTTCAGGCCGGGCAGACGTGCCCGGCCGAGGCAAGCGCCGCGGTCGCTGGGGGAAGGAACGGTACGGTGCGGCAGTCCGCGGCCGGTGTGTGTTCAGCAGCGCCGGGCCCGACGCCAGACCATGACGCCGATCAGGCTCAGACCGGACAGGAACATCGCATGACTTTCCAGTTCCGGCACGCTGGCGACAACCGCGGACAGCGAGACGTTGTCGTAGATGACAGCTGCCTGATCCCCGCTCCTCGATGGCCCGAGCGTGCCCAGATACAGCGTGTGCTGGCCTGCGCCCAGGTTCAGCCTTACCGACTGCCCGATCTTCCACTGGCCGTAGTTCGCGCCGTTCTGGCTGAAGTCGTGGCCGTAGGTTTCGGAAAAGACGGTATTGGGCCCCGAGGTGGGCGTGGTGTACCAGTTGTCGATGACCACGTTGGCGCCGTTCGTGACATAGCCCGAGTAGGAATTGCGCAACTGGTAGTCGAACGTGAGCAGGAAGTCGCCGCCCGGGCCGGCATCGAAGCTCTGGTAGACGTAGTACTTGTGCAGTGTTGCGCTGTGCGTGCCGGAGGTGCTGAAGAGCAGCGTGCCATCCACCACCGAGGCATTGTCGGTTTGCCCCTGCAGCCCGGACCAGCTTGTCGGCAGGCTCTTGTTGATGCCGATCTGCGGCGCGTAGGTTTGTGCGAAATCGCCGTTGAGCAGCAGGTTCTGAGCGGATGCCTGCGTGCAGAAGGCCGCCAGCACCAGCGCCAGGGTGTGTTTGTTCTGTTGGATTCCGGTTCGAGGTGTCTGGACGTGCCGAACCTGACGTCCGCGCACGTGCGCCGTCGTAGTTCCGACGATGGCCGCAGCATACCGGCGAGCCGGTTTGTGGGAATTAAACCCACATTAAAGTTTGTTCATCCGGGACGGTGCGTACGTTGCCGAGGGTCGCGCAGCGGCGGCGGACTGTTCGGGGCCCTGAGACGCTGACTCGTGGTGCGCGGACGCAGGCTTGAGGCAGGCGCTTGTCTGGTGAGGCAAACGTCCGCTCAGATGGTGACAGGGGTGCTGACGCCGCTGCGACGGCCATTCCGGCTGACCGTGCAGCGGCGTACGGTGCGTCAGCCCGGCTGGCGCATCACCTGGTGCGGCGCCGGGATCGGCCAGTTGTTCGCCGCACCGACTTCCGCCATCGCCTTGTTGGTGTCGAAATACACCTGCCAGTAGTGGTCGTTGTTGCAGTACGGGCGCACCACGAGGCGGGTGCCGGCAGCGTTGAATTCGAGTATCTCGACGTCCGGTGCCGGATCGCTCAGCACATTCGGAATCTGCACGATGCGCGCGCGCAGTGCGTCCATCGCCTGCTTGGGGTCGACGCTGTGCGCCAGCTGGGCCTGCAGATCGACGCGGCGGAACGGGTTGGAGGTGTAGTTGACGATGTTGTCCGAGAACAGCTTGTTGTTGCCGACCGTGGTGCGCACGTTGTCCGGCTGGTCGATGGTGGTCGCGAACAGGCCGATTTCCTTGACCGTGCCGGTGATGCCGGCGCCCGATACGAAGTCGCCGACCTTGAAGGGCCGCAGGATGATCAGGAAGGCGCCCGCCGCGAAGTTGGCGAGCAGGCCGCTCCAGGCCGCGCCGATGGCGATGCCGGCGGCGGCCAGCAGTGCGGCGAAGCTGGTGGTTTCGATGCCGCAGACGCCGAGTATGACGATCACCAGCACGACACGCATCGCGATGCGCAGTGTCGCCTCGACATAGCGGATCAGCGTCGGTTCGACCTTGGACTGCGTCATGCCGCGGTGCGACAGGTTGCCGATGATGTTGATCACCCAGCCGCCGAGTATCCACAGCGCGATCGCGCCCGCCAGCTTCCATCCGAGCGGGATCAGGTAAAGGGTCAGGAACTGGTTGAAATCGAAACCGAGTGCGTTATCCATGTTTGTTCTCCGTTCGGACGATCGGGAAGGGGGGGGGGCGCGACAGCAGCTGCAGTCTAGCAGCAGGCCGTCGAAACCTTATGTGGTGCGCGTATGACGATGATTCTCGTCGGAGATCGGTTGCTGGTTCGCTCGCACGCGGATGCGCCGGCCCCATGCGGCGACCGGATGTCGGACTGTTTTACAGTGCTGCTGCGCCAGAGGAAGGCTGTGCCATCAAGATGATGGATATCAGTGGGTTACTGTTCTGGCATGTCTTGTGCTGTACATCGTGTCCTTACCTTCTGTTCCAGTTCCGACCATGCGCTTCCCTCACGCAATACTGCCTGTTGTTCTGTGTTCGTCGATCCTGGGCCTGATGTCTGCTCCAGCGTCGGCGACCGTGGCGGCAAATCTGGTGGTGAACGGTGGCTTTGAAAGCCCGGACGTCGCGAGCTGGGTGCTCAAGAATGTCGGCGATACAAGCATTACCGGTTGGACTGTGGTCGGCAACCAGATATCGTTCCAGGACACGGCGGCATTCGGTGGTGGCGGTGTCGCGGCGTCGGAAGGCCACCAGTTCCTTGAACTGACCGGCGTCGTCGGTCGTGGTGGCGGTGTCGTGTCGAATGCCTTCGGCACCGATGTCGGTGCAACCTACAGGGTGGAATTCGACATCGGAGCCTTTTACGTTGCTGGCCAGGGCTCGTTCGGCAACGTCATCGTCGATCTGAAGGTGTCGGGCGATACGACGACGCACAGTTTCACCAATGTGCTCGGGTTGGCGGCGCCGGGCAGCGACTGGGAAACGAAATCCTTCGACTTCGTGGCCACGGCTGCCTCGACCACGCTGGACCTGCGCAGCTCGCTGAGCCTCGCGTCCAGCAGTCTGGGCGTCGGTCTGGACAATGTCCGGGTCACGCAGATTCAGGCTGCACCGCTGATTCCGTCGGTGCCCGAGCCGGAAACCTATGTACTGATGCTTGCAGGCCTCGGTCTGATCGGCATCGCTGCCCGCAGGCGCTGAACAGGGCGTGCTGCCGCTGATCCGGCGCGGGAGCGCAGGGCCGGCGCTTGATAGGCAAACGGCGCGTGATGGAGAATCGGAGTGTCGGAATGGCCGCGCCGGCCGGCCGACCGGGCCCCGTTTTCCCGATCCCCTTCTCCCGACTCGCGATGAATGATGTCAAAGCCCTGATTTTCGACGTGTTCGGCACATTGGTCGATTGGCGCACCTCGATCGCCAGGGAGTCGGAAGAACGGCTGTCGCCGCTCGGCATCTCGATCGACTGGCTCGCCTTTGCCGACGCCTGGCGCGGCCATTACCAGCCGGCGATGGAAGAGGTCAGGAGCGGACGCGTGCCTTTCTGCAAGCTCGATCTCCTGCATCGCCGCAACCTCGACCTGATTCTCGGTGAATTCGGCATCGACCACGTCGGCGAGCCGGTGCGTCACGAACTGAACCTGGCCTGGCACCGGCTCGATGCCTGGCCCGACGTCGCACCCGGTCTGAGGACCCTGCGCGCCGACTACCTTCTGGCGCCGTGTTCGAACGGCAACATTTCGCTGATGGTCGATCTGGCGCGGCGCAACGGATTTCCGTGGGACGCGATACTCGGCGCGGAAGTCGCGCGCGACTACAAGCCGAATGCGGCGGTCTATCTGGCGGCCGCCGAGGCGTTCGATCTCGCGCCGGAACAGACCATGATGGTGGCAGCGCATTCGTCGGATCTCGCGGCGGCCGCAGCGGCCGGCCTGCGGACCGCCTTCATCGCGCGGCCGGACGAGCATGGGCCGGGCCGCGGTGAGGTGGCGCCCGGCGTGCCGGTTGACGTGTCGGTGTCGGGCGCGCCGGAACTGGCGCTCGAACTGGCACGGATGAGGTCAGCCCGCGGCTGAGCACGATGCGGCGGCGAGGGCCGCATCAGCCGGCGCGCAGATCGTCCAGCGAACGTGCGCCGACGCCGAGGTCGCGCCAGTTGGCCGGGTGGCAGGTGAACAGCAGTATCTGGTGCCGCGTGGCGGCGTCGAACAGCACGCGCTTCATCTGGGTCAGCCGGGCTTCATCGCTGTGTACCAGCGCGTCGTCAAGGATGATCAGCGTCGGCCGACCGGCCTCCCGCAGCAGATCGGCGTAGGCGAGCCGGCAGATGACGCCCATCTGTTCGCGCGCGCCGAAGCTCAGCGCCTCGAAGTCGCCGGTTTCCTGCCCGTTGCCGCCACTGCGGGTCAGTTGGCCGGGGCTGAGGTTTTCGTCGATCTCCAGACGGGCCTGCGGAAAAAGCAGCTGCAGGTAGTGGTTCAGGTGCTTCTGCAGCGGTGCCTGCAGCTTCTGCGTGAGCCTGCGGCGCTTGTCGCGCAGCAGGCTCAGCAGGTGGTCGAGAGCGGCGGCCCGGCGGCGCAGCTGGTCGACCCGGCGCACCGCCTGCGCGTGGTCGCGTGCCAGCCCGGCGCGACGTTCGTCCAGTCCCATCGCGCCAGCGGTCTGCAGTTCGACGTCGAGCCGGGTCAGTTCGTCGCGGCGCTGGTTGCAGCTCTTTTCCAGTTGTTCGGCGCTGCGCCCGAAACGCTCGACGTCCTGCGCGAGTATGTCGGTGCGTGCTTCGGCACAGCGAATACCGAGTGCCAGGATGCTGGCAGCCGCCTCGGCCTGCCCGGCGCGGGCGTCGAGCAGCGCGGCCTGTGCCGCGGCGAGACGCGCGGCGCGGTCGGGTGCGTCCAGTGCGGCCTGTGCTGCCTGCTGTTCGCGAGCGGCCGCTTCGGCCACTGCCTGCGCGTTGCCGGCGGCGAGTTCGGCAGCCGCCAGCCGGGCTGCGCTGTCGGCCGCCGACGCGCGTGCCGCAACTTCCAGGGATTCGGCCTCGCTGATTCCCGGCAGGTCGGTACCGGTGTCATCGTCGTCGGGCAGGCGCCCGAGCGCGGCGGTGATTTCGCTGCTGCGGGCTTCGAGCGCGGCGATGGCGGCGCGCAGTGCGTCCAGGCCTTGCGGTGCGTGGGCCTTCAGTGCAGCTTCGGCCGTCCGCGCATCGGACTGGTGCTGCGCGTGGGTCTGCGTGCGTGCTTCGGCCGTTTCCAGCGAGTCGACGCCGAGTCGCAGCAGCAATGCGGCGTGGCTGTCGCACAGTGCGGCTTCCTGACGGCCCAGGTCGGCCAGATCGGTGCCGCCGGGAGCGACGTTGAGCCGGCCCAGGCCGGGCAGCGTCACCGTGGTGGCCTCGACCAGCAGGCGTTCGCCGCTGCCTCGCACCGTGTCGGTGTCTATGGTGATGCTGCGGCCTTCGTCCAGCGTGAAGGAGAGCCGGGTGGCTGTCGCGTCCTGCCGCAGCCGCAGCTCCCTGATCTGGCGCTGCTGGTCGCGCAGCGCAGTCAGGTCGGCGGCGCGCATGCCGGTGGCGGCCATCTGCTGCTGTGCCGCGCGCAGCCGGCCGTGTTCGGCGTCGGCCTGCCTCAGCGTCGCGACGGCCGCTTCGAGCCGGCGCTGCAGTTCGGCCTGCTCGCGTGTCAGCGTCTGCCGGATGTCGCGCTGGCGCGCACGGTTCAGCGTCAGCCGCGCCTGTTCGTAGCGTGTGCCGGCGTCACTGTTGCGGCTGCGCCACTGCTGGACGAGCGCTTGCGTGGCACGCAGGTTTTCGCCAGCGGTATCGAGCTCTGTCCGTCGCCTGGCGGCGGTCTGCTCCTGCATGGCGAAACCGTCGAGCTGCGCGCGCAGCGGGGTCAGCGTGTCCTCGATCTGCCGTGCGCGCCGCTGTTCCTCGGCCAGCTTCGCCGCCAGCGTGCTGGCCTCATCGAGGCGGATGCGGGCGGCCTGTTCCTTCGCACGGAATTCCAGCCAGGGCTTTTCCGCCTCGTCGGCGTCGTGTTCGCGGCGCAGTGCGGCCAGCCGGTCGACCTTCTGCCGATAGGTGGCGATGTCGCCATCCAGTGCCGCGATGCCCGTGGCGAGTTCGGCTTCCTGTCTGAGCGCGTCGCCGTAGGCGCCGCGCGGGCTCGCGTTGGCCGGCGTCAGCAGTTCGTTGCGCAGTGCCTCGACCTGATCGGTCACCTCGTCGCCGCCGCTGCTCGCCACCTCGCCCAGCGAGGCATTGAGCGCGCCGCGCAGATGGTCGGTCGCGTGTGCAACCGGGTCGCGGATGTCGTGCGCCGCACCCTGCTCTATCCACAGCAGGCCGGGAATGCCCCAGTGCTCGGCGGCACTGGCGCCGCGGCCGGCATGACGGAAGCCGAGCAGTTCGGCCAATCGGTCTTCGGCGTCGGCGCCGTCCAGCTGCTGCGTGCCGACCTGCAGCGAGCAGCGCTTGCGGCCGAGGAAGCTCTTGTGCAGGCGGCAGGCGGTGCCGCCGAGTTCAAAATCCAGTTCGACCGATGGCGAGGCCGAGCCGTCGCCCCACGGGCGCAGGTCGTCCACGCTGCCGGAGCGGTGGCGCTCGAAGAAGGCGGCGCGGATGGCCGCGACAATGGTGCTCTTGCCGGCTTCGTTCGGCCCGGAGAACAGGTTGATGCCGTCGGCAAGATCGCGGATTTCCAGCGGTTGGCGGAACTGCCTGAACTGCTCGATGCGGAGGCGCGTCAGTTTCATCGTGCGCCTCCGGCCGCGTCGCGGCGCTGGGCGAGGATGCCGGCCAGCAGCACCAGCGCGTCGCGCGACAGGTCGGCGTCGGCGCCGCTCTGGCCGGCGCGCAGTTCGTCGATCACTTCGCCCAGGTAACCGTCGGCGGCGAGTGCGTCGATGTCGTCGTCGGTCGGCTCGATGCGCAGCGCATCGAGGTTGGCCAGCAGACTGCGCGCGCGACCCTGAGCCGCCGCGATTGCCTCGCACAGGCGAGCGTGGCCGGCGAGGTCGGTCTGGCCGTCGACCGCCAGTTGCACGACGTCATGGGCGTCGAGTACGGACAGCCGCGACAGCAGCGGCTCGATGTCGCTGGCGACCTGCAGCGTCGCCGCATCGCTGCGCCAGTGGTACAGGCCGGTCGCCACCCGCGTCACCGCGGGTTCAGCGCCCGGCGCAGCCAGTTCGACGATCAGTGCGTGGCCGGATTCGTTGGCGCGGAAGCGGTCGGTCTCCGGCGTGCCGCTGTACCAGGTGCGCGCGTCGACCTGCCTGCAGCCATGCCAGTCGCCCAGCGCCAGATAGTCGAGGCCGGCCTGTGCGGCGCGGTCGGCGGCGATCGGGTTGGTCGAGTCGATGCCTTCGGCCAGGATGCCCTGCACGCTGCCGTGTGCCAGGCCGATGCGGTACATGCCGGCGGGTGTCGCGGTGCCGGCGAACCATTCGGTCAGGTCGGTGTGGGTCAGGCGCTGCGTCAGCGGCGCCGGCAGCACCGCAACGCCGGCGGCGTCGAGCAGCAGCGGTTCGGCGCGCAGGCAGGCGTGCACATTGGCCGGCATCGCGCCCAGCCGCGCGGCGCGCGTCCATACCGATTCCGACAGTGCGGCATCGTGGTTGCCCGGAATCATGATCCACGGCCCGGTGTAGCCGCGCATGCTGTGGAACAGACGGTGGATGGTCTTGTCGCTCACGCCCTGCGCGTCGAACACGTCGCCGGCGACCAGCACCATATGCATGCCCTGAACGGCCGCCAGCTGCGCCAGCCGCTCGATCGCGGCAAAGCGTGCATCGGCCAGCAGCGCGGCTTCGTCCGGCTCGAACTGGCCGAATTGCTTGCCGATCTGCCAGTCGGCGGTGTGGAGTAGCTTCAGCACGGATGATCCCGGGTGGCGGTTCGAAGGTGGGCGGAATATACAGAACGGATGACGCCCGGTGCGACACACGCGCTCCGGATGGGGGTGGATGGCATCAAGTCCGCTTGCGGAACATCACGATGTGCTGCCACGGCAGGTGCTCCAGCGTGCATTCCCACACCAGCCGGTGCACGGCGGCTTCGCGGCGCACCCGCGCCTCGCTCATCTTGTGCAGCGGCTTGATGGGAATGTCCGGGTCTTCGGCCTTGAATTCGACGAACACCAGGCGTGCCCCGGGTTTGAGTGTGCGCACGATGCTGGCCAGCATTTCATGCGGGCAGGCCAGTTCATGGTAGACATCGAGCATGACCGCCATGTCGACCGAATTTTCCGGCAGCTGCACGTCGTGTTCGGCGCAGCGCGACGGTTCGATATGGCCAAGCCCGTCCAGCCGGGTCAGGCGCTGCAGCATGCGCACCATCATCGGCTGCACATCGACCGCCAGTATCCGGCCACCCGGCAGAACCGCCGGCGCCATCAGCCGCGACAGGTAGCCGGTGCCGGCGCCGATGTCGGCAACGGTCATGCCCGGCCTCAGGTCGAGCGCCTGCAGCAGCAGGTCGGTGCGCTCCTCGCTCTCGCGCTCCTCGCGCTCCAGCCAGGCCGACGCCTGCCAGCCCATCACGTCGGAAATCTCGCGCCCCATGTAGTGCTTGCCTGTGCCGTCCAGGCTGGTCGGCGGCGTGATGATGTAACGGCCGTGCCGGGCGCGCGCACGGTTTTCCAGACGCCGGAAAACCGGTTGGTCGGGCGACGACCAGCGGGTCTGTCGTTGCAGGTATCGGTACATCGGCGGAAACATATCATTACAACGGCGGCCATCAAGGCGCCGCGCCGGAGCGCCGTTGTCCATGCAGGACGCCGCCGGCACCTCGGCAGGATCAATGGGAGAGCAGCGTGTCAGTCAATTCAGTGGGATCGGGCGGGAACGCCTATACGCAGTCGGTCCGGCCGCAGTCGGAGGCGGGCGAGGCGCATCGCGCCGGGCGTGACGTGAAGAACGACGGTGATGCCGACGATGCTGCCCGATCCGTTCAGGCGCCGAAACCAACGGTCAATTCTTCAGGCCAGACCGTAGGCAGCATCATCAACGAAAAGGCCTGATGTACTGGTCTGATGCGGCTCCGCGCTTCTGCCGGCGTGGGGCCGCGTCGTTTCTGCGCCGCCTTTTGCAGGCATGGACGTGAGGCGGCGATAAACCGGTGCCGTGCGTGACGTGGTCCGGCAGCCGCGCGCTGCAAAGATCCGCGTGCGTAGCATTTGCCGTGTATCGTGGGCATCGCCGCGCATGCATGGTGCTGCGCGGTTGCAGTCGGGTCGACCGGGGTTCCGGCCCGACACGCGTGTTGCCTGTATCGGGCGCGGCGCATTCTTTCCCGAGCAGCCCACACCCAAAGGAGGCAGACCATGATGATTGCCCCCACCCATACCTCCGCGGTCGTTTCCCGCGAGGAAGCGGCGCTTCTGGCAGCTCCCGATTCCGAGTACATGTCACCCGAACAGCTCGTGTTCTTCCGCGACCGGCTGCGGGCGGAGCGCGATTCGCTGCTGCAGGCCGCACTCGAGACGACCCAGCATCTGCACGAATTCGAGCGCACGCCGGATCCATCCGACCGGGCATCGCTGGAAGAGGACCATTCGCTCGAACTGCGCGTGCGCGACCGCGAACGCAAACATCTGCACACGATAGACGAGGCGCTCGCGCGCATCGACGACGGCAGCTATGGCTGGTGCGAGTTTTCCGGCGATCCGATCGGTATCGCACGGCTGCTGGCGCGCCCTACAGCGACGCTGTCGCTGGAAGCGCAGGAACTGCACGAGCGCAAGCGCAAGATGCGCGGACGCTGATTGACAGACAAGCGCTGCGCCGTCAGGAGACGGGGCGGCGCTGGTCGTGGTGCTGCGTTGAACCGCGCTGTCGCGGTCTCAGTGAACGCGCCGGCGCGGTGCCGAGGTCGACGGACCACGACCTTCGATTTCGCGGAAGGTGATGCGGCCCTTGCTGAAGTCGTAGGGCGACAGTTCCAGCGCGACCTTGTCGCCGGCCAGGATGCGGATGTGGTGCTTGCGCATCTTGCCCGAGGTGTAGGCGACGATCTGGTGACCGTTTTCCAGCGTGACGCGGAAGCGAGAGTCGGGCAGCACTTCGGTTACCACGCCGTTCATGTCGATGAGTTCTTCTTTGGCCATGGCCATTTCTCCAATTGAAAGTCTTGTCCGGAAAATCCGGCCGGACCGGCGTCGTCCGGGGTGATGACGGGCTGATCTGCCGTGCGCGGGCCGGCAAGGCGCCACGGTGAGGCGGGCGGCATGGCAGGCGGTGCCTGCCAGCTTCAGAATCCATTCGACAGGCCGGACTTCGGGCCTGCCGATATTTCGGGCCGGAGGCCGGGCAGCGTGCCCGCACCTTCGATGTCCTGCGGCGTCCGGGAGGTCGGGGTGTCTGCCTCGCGGCCAGATGCGCGGGCAACCCCGGGCGCCGTTGTCGGAATGATGAAGAAGGAATACCTGGAACAGCGGCAGAGCGACCGGACGTGGTTTCGTTCGATGCTCGCCTCTTGACACTATGCCCTGTATTCGACCGGTCTGCTTGCCATTCGGCCAGCCGTGCGGTTTCTACGCTGCCTGTGCGGAACGGGCACAATGTCCGTTCAGGCCTGCCTGGTCCGTCCGCGCGCAGCGCCGGGTGGCCGCAAGGACCGCCCTCATCCACGCAGCGAAATGTCCGTGATCGAACCCATCCTGCTTACTGCGGCGCGCGTATGCACGCTGTCCGGCGAGTGCATGCTGACCAATGCCAGCGGCTTCTTCTTCGAACGCGACGCACGGCTCTTTCTGGTCACCAGCAGGCATGTGGTGATCGACGAGCCGAGCAGGCATTTCCCGGACAGGCTGGTGATCGAACTGCACACCAATCCGGACAATCTGGCGGCGTCGACCGGCTTTTCGATTCCGCTGTACCGCGGCGGCCGGAGCATCTGGCGCCAGGGCAAGGACGTCGCCGGCGCGATCGATGTGGCGGTGATCGAGATCGAACGCGCGGCATTGCCCGCGCACACTGTCTATCGCGCGTTCACGCCGGCCAATCTGCATCACGGTCCGGAGCAGATCGAGGTCGGCAGTTCGCTGCTCGTGGTGGGCTTTCCGCTGGGTTTCCACGATACGTTGCATCACATGCCGGTGGTGCGTCACGCGGTGGTGGCGTCGTCGTTCGGCCTGCGCTTCCAGGGCGAGGGCTATTTCCTGACCGATGCGCGCACGCACCGCGGCACCAGCGGCGCGCCGGTCGTCATGCGCCTGCCGGATGGCAACTCGGAGCCCGGTGACCTGCCGTGGATGCTGCTCGGCGTGCACTCCGCACGTCTCGACGTCGGCACGCGCGACCTGAAGGTGGATGAGGCGCTGGGCCTGAATTGCGCCTGGTACGCCGACATCCTGATGACGCTGACGGCGGGCTGACCCGCCGCGCCACAGGACAGCGCGTGTTCAGCGCATGCCGGGCACCAGCCACAGCGGCGGTTCGTCCATCGCGGCGATCTGTTCGCGCAGTTCGAGGATGCGCGACTCCCAGTAGCGCGGCGTGTCGAACCACGGGAACGCGGTCGGAAAGGCCGGGTCCTGCCAACGGCGCGCGATCCAGCCGCTGTGATGGATCAGCCGCAGGGTGCGCAGCGCCTCGATCAGCTGCAGTTCGCGCGGATCGAATTCGCAGAACTCTTCATAGCCGGCCAACACGTCGGCGAACTGACGCGCACGATCGGCGCGTTCGCCGGACAGCAGCATCCACAGGTCCTGGATGGCCGGGGCCATGCGGCTGTCGTCGAAGTCGACGAAGTGCGGCCCCTGACCCTCGACCCACAGCATGTTGCCGACGTGGCAGTCGCCGTGCGTGCGGATGCGTCGCACCGCGCCGCAGCGCTCGAAGATGACCCGCACGCCGTCGAGCGCCTGCGCGGTGACGCCACGATAGACGCTTGCCAGTTCGGGCGGCACGAAGCCGTGCTGCAGCACATAGGCTGCCGGCTCGTCGCCGAAGCTGGCGATGTCCAGCGTCGGGCGGTGGATGTAGGGCCGGACGGCGCCGAGCGCGTGGATGCGACCCATGAAGCGGCCTATCCATTCCAGCGTGTCCGGGCGATCCAGTTCGGGCGCGCGTCCGCCGCGACGCGGAAACACCGCGAAGCGATAGCCGGCGTGCGTCATCAGCGTGCCGCCGCCGGGCAGTTCGAGCGGAGCCACCACCGGGATTTCGTGCGCCGCCAGTTCCAGGCAGAAGGCGTGTTCCTCGAGGATGGCTTCGTCGGTCCAGCGCGCCGGCCGGTAGAACTTGGCGATCATCGGCGCACCCTCGTCGAGGCCGACCTGATAGACGCGATTTTCGAAGCTGTTCAGCGCGAGCAGCCGGCCGTCGACTGCGTAGCCGGCGGCTTCGAGCGCGTCGAGCACAGCTTCCGGGGTCAGGTCGGCGTAAGGCTGGTCGCTGGTGGCGTCGGTCATCGTCTGGTCTATCGATTCGAAGGTTCTGGGTAATTGCCAGCCTTGAATTCAGGGTCGGCAACCCCTACCCTAACGCGTTTTGCACTGCATCAACAGGCGCCGTGGCATATCAGGTCAAGGAAATCTTTTACACCCTGCAGGGCGAGGGACTCAATGCCGGCCGTGCGGCGGTGTTCTGCCGTTTTGCCGGCTGCAACCTGTGGAGCGGGCGCGAAGCCGATCGTGATGCGGCACAGTGCCGCTTCTGCGATACCGACTTCGTCGGCACGGACGGTACGCTGGGTGGTCGCTATGACGACGCGCAGGCGCTGGCGGCCGCGATCGCCGGCTGCCGTTCGGGCGATGGCGGGCGGCCGCTGGCGGTGCTGACCGGCGGCGAGCCGCTGCTGCAGGTCGACCGGCCGCTGATCGATGCGCTGCATGACGCTGGCTTCGAGATTGCGGTCGAAACCAATGGCACGGTCATGGCGCCGGACGGACTGGACTGGATCTGCGTCAGCCCGAAGGCCGGCAACGAGGTGGTGCAGCGGCGCGGTCACGAGCTGAAGGTCGTGGTGCCGCAACCGGAACTCGACATGGCTGCGATGGAGGCCTGGGATTTCGAGCACTTCCTGGTGCAGCCGATGGACAACCTGCTTGCCGCCGACAACAGCCGCTGGGCGATAGACTGGTGCCTGCGCCATCCCCGCTGGCGTCTCAGCGTGCAGACGCACAAGGCGGTCGGCATACGCTGAACGCCGGTTCTTTCCGGATTTACGAGATGGTCGTCGAACTCAGTCAGCGCTTCTTCTTCGAAGCCGCCCATACGCTGCGCCGCACGCTGGAAAATGAATCCGGCCTGCGCGACTCCAGTCTGCGCATCCACGGCCACACCTATCACGCCGAAGTGATGCTGCGCGGCGAACCCGATCCGGCGAGCGGCATGCTGGTCGATCTGGCGGTGCTGCGCGCCGCGCTGGCCGGCGTGCGCGACCAGCTCGACCACCGCTTCCTCGACGAGATGGCCGGCCTCGGTCCGGCCACGCTGGAAAACCTCTGCCACTTCATCTGGCGCGCACTGCAGCCGCAACTGCCACAGCTGGCGCGCGTGACGGTGGAGCGCCAGGCCTCGGGCGACAAATGCTCGCTGTGCGCGAACTGAGGGTCGTCACCTGAGCGCCGGCGCGCATCTGCTGCGCGGCCTGTTCGCTGGCGCTGCACTGCTGCTGGCCGGCACCGCGCAGGCTTCCGCGCCCGACTTCGAAACGGTGCGCGACAGCTGGCGCTCGTCCGAGGCGCGTCTGCTCGACCGTACCGGCCAGCCCGTGTCGGAAGTGCGCGTCGATTTCGACGAACGCCGGCTGGACTGGGTGAGCGCGCGTGCGCTGTCGCCGCCGCTGGTGCGTGCGCTGCTGGTGGCCGAGGACAAGCGATTCCTGGAGCATGGCGGCGTCGACTGGCAGGCGCTGGCCGGCGCCACCTGGGACAATCTGTGGCGCACGCTCGAAGGCCGGCGTCCGCGCGGTGCCTCGACGTTGACCATGCAACTGGCCGGGCTGATCGATCCGGCGCTGCGCCTGCAGGGCACGCGCCGCAGCGTCGGCCAGAAGTGGGATCAGGGCGCCGCCGCGCGCGACATCGAACGGCGCTGGACCAAGGCGCAGATACTCGAGGCGTATTTCAATCTGGCGCCGTTCCGCGGCGAGCTGCGCGGCATTTCGGCGGCAGCGCGCGGCCTGTTCGGCAAAGATCCGGATGCGGTCGACGCGCGTGAAGCGGTGCTGCTGGCCGCGCTGCTGCGCGGCCCGAACGCCAGCGCCGACCGCGTGGCGGTGCGCGCCTGTGCCGTTGCACTGCGCCTGAAGCCGGCGCCGGCCTGCGACGACATCCGCGCGCTGGCCGACCGCGTGCTTGCGCGCCGCTACCGTCTGGAGCCGCGCTGGCAGGACGCACCGGCGCTGGCGCGCCGTCTGCTGAAGGAGCCGGGCGAACAGCGCATGACCACGCTGGATGCCCGGCTGCAGCATCGCGTGCTGCTGGCGCTCGGCCGCGAGCGCCCGGACAGCGCGGTGGTCGTGCTCGACAACGCCAGCGGCGAGGTGCTGGTGTGGGGTGGCGGTCCGGACGACGCCGACGCGGTGCTGCGGCGCCTGCCGGCCGGCGGCGTGCTGCAGCCTTTCCTGTACGGCACGGCGATCGAACAGCGCTGGCTCACGGCGGCATCGGTGCTGGACGACAGTCCGGCGTTGCTGGCGCTGCCGCTGTTGCCCGGCCAGGCGGAGGGTGAATCGCGCGGCATGCTGAGTGTGCGCAGCGCGCTGGCGCTGGCGGCCGACATTCCGGCGCTGCGCGTGCGTGCGATGGTGGGCGACGACGTGCTGGGCAGCGTGCTGCACGCGCACGGGCTTGATGCGGTATCGGCGGCGGGTGGCCGCGTCGGTCTGGCCGAACTGGCCAACGCCTACCGTGTCTTCGCCAACGACGGCGTGTGGAGCCCCTGGTCGCTTGAACCGCCGGCGCAGCGCGGCATGGATCAGGAACGCCCCGGCCGCAGGCTGTGGCCGTCCGCCGTGGCATGGCTGGTCGGCGACCTGCTGTCCTTCCGCACCGCGGGTGGCGAGCCGCGGCCGTGGTCGGCTCTGATGAGCGCGCGTGCGCCCGATCGTTCCACCTGGTGGGCGGTCGGTTTCACCCGCCGCTACACCGTCGCGCTGCGCTCGCCGCGTCCGGCCGCCGCCGTATGGCAGGCGGTCGTTGCGGCGCTCGATGCCTCACCCGTGGAAGCGCCGGCGCTGCCGGCCGGAGTGGAGTCGGCCTGGGTGCATTTCGAACCGGAAATCGAGGCGACGCGTGAGGAGTTCTTCCTGCCGGGCACGCAGCAGGGGTTCGTCGATGCTTCTTCGAGTCACCTGGATGCGCCGCACATCGTGCTGCCGACATTCGGCGTGAAGCTGGTCAGCGCCAGCGTGCCGGCCGGCCGGCAGTCGCTGCTGCTGGAGGCGCGGCCGGCGCTGCCGGGCCTGGGCTGGGCTATCAACGGTGAAACGCTGCCGGCGGTCGAGGGCCGCGCGTTGTGGAGTCCGCGTCCCGGCGTTCAGCGCCTGGAACTGCTCGACGCGCAGGGCCGGCGGCTGCAGGCGGTCGAATTCGAGGTCAGGCTCGATCCGGGGTCGCTGGCAGCGCCGCATTGAAGGCGCCCGACCAAGGCTCTCCTAGACGCTCAGATCGACCTGGCTCACCGTGCCTGCCGTGCCATCCTCGCGCAGATACACGCTGCTGGCGCGCATCTGGCCGAGCACTTCGTTGTCGGCGCCGCGCAGGCTGAACGGCGTATCGACGCGGCCCAGCCAGAAGGCGCCGGCATTGGCGTCCTTCATGGTCTGCAGCGTGCCGACACCGCTGGCGTCCGGGCGCCACAGTCGCAGGTGGGCAAAGGCGGGATCGGCTTCATCCAGCCAGCCGTTGCCGTCGGCATCGAGTGCGGCAAGTTCCTCGAAGCCCTGGCCGGTGGTCGGGCCGAACAGCTCGCGGCCGTCGTCGATGCGGCCGTTGCCGTCGCGGTCGAAGGCAAGCATGCCGCGGCCGCCGGGCAACGGCACCTGTTCCTTCGTGCCGTCGGCGTCGAGATCGAAGGCGAAACGCAGGTCCGACAAGCTCGACGCGGGACCGGCGAAGTCGAGCATCAGCGGATCCTTGAGCACGGCGTCGCCGGCGCGCAGCGAGATATTTTCCCGGGCGCTGAAGCTGCGCGACAGCGAGGTTTCGAGCGTGAAGCGGATGTCCCGGCCGTCGGCGGTGCGCACCACGCCTTCGGCAGCGAATGTGGTGCTTTCCGATTCGCTGTATTCGGCGTGGTAGTCGTATTCGATGCCGTAGCCGGCGCGCTGCGGCGCTTCGGGCGCGGCGGTCGTACCGGTCGTAGTGGCGGGCGGTGCCTGCAGGTCCGACGCCTGCAGCCAGCGCACCGGCCGGCCGGTGATCTTTTCTATCAGCATGATCAGCAGCGACAGCCGTGGATCGTTGCGCACATTGTCGTCGGTGCCGTCGAGCGGGTCGGCCTGCTGCGCGGCCCGGGCCTCGTCCGACAGGGTGACCGCGTCGCCCTTTGGCGAATTGCCTGCCGGTCGTCGGTCGCCGACCCACATGTCGAGGCGTTCCGTGACTTCGAGCCGGCGGGTTTCAGTATGCGAGCTGTCGAGCTGGATGCTGCTGGCGGTGACCTTCAAGGTTCTCTCCGGGTGTCTGACCTGGAAAGATTTACGGTTCTTGCGCCTGCCTTCCGCAGGGTCAGAGAGGGCGCGTGGCAGGCGTGCCCCCGGCGCTGCGTTGCTGCGTCGGCACAGCGTGCCGGATCAGTGCATCCGCGCCGGTGCCGCAATGAAGGTGTTGCTGCCGCGTGTCAGGTCGAGCGAGCCGCGCGTCAGCCGGCGGCCCGATTGGTCGATATCGTTGGCGACCCAGGTCTCGCGTTCCTTCGACACCAGGTAGATCAGCACGACGTCGCGTGTGACCGGCAGGCAATCCGGCGTGTCGTCGTCGAATTCGGCCAGACGCAGCACGCAGCTGAGGCCGACCACGTCCACCTCCGGTTGCGCGACGGTTTCCTGCACGAAGCGGGTGACCGCGGACTCGTCCAGCGTGTCCATGCGCGCGAGCGCGGCGTCCCGGATGCGGCCGCGTTCGACATGGGCCACCAGTGCGGTCGGCCGGGGTGATGCGCCGCGCGCCAGCAGGGCGTCGGCGTGATCCTGGCAGGCGCGCAACACAGCGCGGAAACACGCTTCCTCCATTGGCAGCATGGTTGTCTCCTCCACAGTGTGGGTCGCGTCCGTGCGCGCGCCTGGGGCAGGAGACTAGACCTGTCGGAAACGGAAGTCTTGCCGCACTGCGATGGCGGCAGTGCACCATCCGGAGCTGATTTCAGGCCTTCTTTTCAGGCTGGATCGCCGACCGTCGCCCATTGCGAGAAGTCGTGCAGTGCGGCGTCGGCCGCCACCGGCGCGATCAGGCATTCGTCGATGCGGGCACCGGCCGGACCGCGCTCGGCCCACTGCACCAGTGCGTCCAGCGCCGGCGGCACGCCGCAGGCGAAGGCCTCGACCGAGCCGTCGCGCCGGTTGCGCACCCAGCCGGTCAGACCGAGGCGGCTCGCCTCGGTCACCATGGCGTAGCGGAAGCCGACCCCCTGCACGCGTCCGCGGATGGCGAAGTGCAGCGCTTCGAGTTCCGGTTCCATGCCTACTTGACCCGCATGCCTGGCGTGGCGCCACTGTCCGGCGACAGGATGAACAGGCCCGGCACTTCGCCCCTGTCGTCGGAGGCGGCCAGCACCATGCCCTCGGACATGCCGAATTTCATCTTGCGCGGCGCCAGGTTGGCCACCATCACGGTCAGCCGGCCGACCAGCAGCGCCGGGTCGTAGGCCGACTTGATGCCGGCGAATACTTGGCGCGGTTTCTCTTCGCCGATATCCAACTGCAGGCGCAGCAGCTTGTCCGCGCCCTCGACGTGGTCGGCGGCGACGATTTTCGCGATGCGCAGTTCGACCTTCGAAAAGTCGTCGATCGAAATGTGCTCGCCGCCGGTGGCCGGCGCTGCGACCTCTGCCTTCTTGATGGTTTCGCTCTTTGCGGGTTCGGCAGCCGGGGCCGGGGTTTGCGTGATCACGAGTGATTCCTTGTTGGCGTCGACCAGCGCGATCACCTGTTTCGGGTCGATGCGGGTCATCAGGTGCTTGTAGTCGTTGATCGGGTGGCCAGCGGTCAGCGCGTTGCCGAAGTCGTCCCAGCCCATCGCTGCGATGCCGAGGAAGCGTTCGACCTCGGCTGCGAGGTGCGGCAGTACAGGCTTGAGCAGCACGGTGAGCTGGCGGAACAGTTCGATCGCGGTGCTGCACACCGACTGCAGCTTCTCGTCCTGGCCGTCCTGCTTGGCCAGCACCCAGGGTGCGTGGTCATTGACGAACACATTGGCCTGATCGGCATAGGCCATCACCTCGCGCAGCGCGCGGGCGTAGTCGCGCGACTCGTAGGCGTCGCGGATCGATACCTCGTGCCAGTGGAAGGGCACGGTCGGCGCCGACAGCCTGCCACCGAAGCGCTTGCTGATGAAACCGGCGCAGCGGCTGGCTATGTTGATGTACTTGCCGACCAGATCGGAATTGACCCGCGCGACGAAGTCGTCGAGGTTGAGATCGATGTCCTCCATCGAACCGTTCAGCTTGGCGGCGTAGTAGTAGCGCAGCCATTCCGGATTCAGGCCGAGGTCGAGGTAGCTCTGCGCGGTGATGAAGGTGCCGCGGCTCTTGCTCATCTTCTCGCCATTGACCGTCAGGAAGCCGTGCGCATTGATCTGGGTCGGCGTGCGGTAGCCGGAGTGCTCCAGCATGGCCGGCCAGAACAGCGCGTGGAAGTACAGGATGTCCTTGCCGATGAAGTGCACCATCTCGGTGCCTGCCGCCTTCGCACCGGCGGCGTCGAGGAAGTCGGCTTCGCTGATCGCGTTGCCGAGTGCCTGCTGCTTCGCCACGTAGTTGCGGAAGCTGCCGAAGTAGCCGACCGGGGCGTCCAGCCAGACGTAGAAGAACTTGTTGTCGGTGCCCGGGATGCGGAAGCCGAAATAGGGCGCGTCACGCGAAATGTCCCAGTCGGACAGGCGGTTGTCGCCCGGCTCGCCCAGCCATTCCTTCATCTTGTTGGCGGCTTCCGGCTGCAGCCGGTTCGAGCCCTGCGTGAAGTCGCGCAGGAACTGTTCGCACTGCGGCGCCGACAGCCGGAAGAAGTGGTGTTCGCTGGCGCGCCGTTCGGGTGCGGCGCCGGACACCACCGAGTAAGCGTTCTTCAGTTCGGTCGGCGCGTAGGTGGCGCCGCACACCTCGCAGGAGTCGCCGTACTGGTCCTTGGCGCCGCACTTCGGGCACTCGCCCTTGATGAAGCGGTCCGGCAGGAACATTTCCTTCACCGGGTCGTAGAACTGCTCGACCGAGCGCTGCGCGATCAGGTCGCCGGCCTTGAGCTTGCCGTAGATGTCCTCGCAGAAGGCGCGGTTCTCGTCGGAGTCGGTCTCGTGATAGTTGTCGAAACTGACCAGGAAGCCGCCCAGTTCGCCCTTGCCCTGCCGCCAGGCGGCCAGCGTGTCGAGGCCGCCGAAGAAGTCGCGCGCATGTTCGTGCAGTACGCGCTCCACCAGCTGGCGCGGCGTGATGCCTTCCTTCTCGGCGCGCAGCATGATGGGCGTGCCGTGCTGGTCGTCCGCGCCGACGTAATGCACCTCGTGGCCGCGCATGCGCTGGAAGCGCACCCAGATGTCGGTCTGGATGTACTCGACCAGATGGCCGAGGTGAATGGCGCCGTTGGCGTACGGCAGGGCGCTGGTGACGAGCAGGCGGCGGCGGGACATGGTGGCTGGCGTTGCGGAAAACCGGCAATTCTACTGCCCGGACGGCTGCTTCCGGGATGTGGATGGCGCCGGATCGGTTAAACTGGAGTAAATCAATCGGGTATTCCAGTGCCGGGGCACGCGTCGAGCGCGCCGGCACACCCGCATCACCGTACGGAGTCAACATGTCCATCAGTGAAGTCCAGGTCCAGAATGCGCTCAAGGAACTGATCGATCCCAATACCGGCAAGGATTTCGTCAGCACGCGCAGTGCGCGCAACATCCGTGTCGATGGCGCGGACGTGTCGGTGGACATCGAGCTGGGCTATCCGGCGAAGAGCCAGATGGATGGCCTGCGCCGCATGGCGATCGCCTGCCTGCGCGCGATTCCGGGCATCGGAAACGTCAGTGTCAGCGTCACGCAGAAGATCGTGTCGCACACGGTGCAGCGCGGCGTGAAGCTGCTGCCGGGCGTCAAGAACATCATCGCGGTGGCGTCCGGCAAGGGCGGTGTCGGCAAGAGCACGACCGCCGTCAATCTGGCGCTGGCGCTGGCCGCCGAGGGCGCCACAGTGGGTCTGCTTGATGCCGACATCTACGGCCCATCGCAGCCGCAGATGCTGGGCATCACCGGCCGCCCGGATTCGCCCGACGGCAAGTCGCTGTCGCCGATGATTGCCTATGGCATCCAGGCGATGTCTATCGGTTTCCTGATCGACGTCGAGACCCCCATGGTGTGGCGCGGTCCGATGGTCACGTCGGCGCTGGAACAGCTGCTGACCGAAACCCGCTGGGAAGACGTCGACTACCTGGTGATCGACATGCCGCCGGGTACCGGCGACATCCAGCTCACGCTGGCGCAGAAGGTGCCGGTCACCGGGGCGGTCATCGTCACGACACCGCAGGACATCGCGCTGCTCGATGCGCGCAAGGGACTGAAGATGTTCGAGAAGGTGGGTATCCCCATCCTCGGCATCGTCGAGAACATGAGCATTCACACCTGTTCGAAGTGCGGCCACGAGGAACACATCTTCGGCGAGGGCGGCGGTGCGCGCATGGCCGGCGACTACGGTCTGGAAGTGCTCGGTTCGCTGCCGCTGGCGATGCAGATCCGCGAACAGGCCGACTCCGGCAAGCCGACCGTGGTGTCCGACCCGGATGGCCGCGTCGCCGAGATCTATCGCGAGATCGCGCGCAAGGTGGCGGTGAAGGTTGCGGACAAGGGCAAGGACATGAGCGCCAAGTTCCCCAGCATCGTCGTGCAGAACACCTGAACGGCTGCCGGGCCTGCGCAATCGCGTTCAGGCGTCGTGCTCAGGTGATTGCAACCTCGTCGCTGCGCCGCCCGCCCAGATTGTCCAGCCAGCGCACGCCGACGGTGTCGCCCTTTGCGCCGCCGCGGAACCTGAACTGCAGATAGGGATTCTTCGACACGGCGGTGCCGAACTGCGCCGACAGCACGACGCGGCCGTTGTGCGTCACCGTCACTTCGGTGATGTGATGGGCCGGCACCAGCGCGCCGGACGCTTCCTTGCGCTGACCGGTCTCCATGTCGTGGCTCATCAGTATCTTCACTTCGGTTTCGCCGCCGGTGCCGGTGGCGCGTATGCGGGTCGGGCCTGACATGTTTCCTTCCTCGTCGATGCAGGGGACGGGCGGCGTCAGCCGCCGCAGCCGCCCTGCGTCACCTTGATTTCGCGCGACGTCATGTAGAAGCGGCCGCCGGCATTGACCAGCGCGTACACGTCGGAACTTTCCGCCATCTTGATGCGTGTGTTGATTGTCGGCAGCGTGCCGTCGGGCAGGATGAAGCTGGCGGCCAGCATCGTGCGGTTGCGTTCGACCAGCAGCGCGATCGACGTCGTGCCAGGCAGCGCGCTGGTGACCGTCACCGGCACCACGGCGCCGTTTTCCGCCACGTCGGGCGCCTGGATCCGGAGGTCCTGCGTGATCGCAGGTCGGCCGGCGCCGAGCGCCGTCAATGCCTCTTCCATCGTGGTCGCGGCAAATGCGGCACGGTCGGCCGATGCCGCGTGCGCTTGTTCCGGCGTGATCAGTCCGGCGCCAGCCAGCACGGCGAACAGCGTGCCTGCCCCTCCCGCCCTGAGTACGTCTCTGCGCTGCATGCCTTCCGTCCTTGCCGTCTCTTTAAGGCGGCCATGAATACCCTGTCGCCAGCGTCCCTGCAATAGGAACCCGCCGTCTGCCGCTTGTTCCAGGGGCCGTGATCTGCCGGCCGGACAACCGGCGTCGATAATCGGCATAAGCTTTTCGGGAATGTGTATTTGAGCGTGGTGCGGTTTTTGTTTAGGGTCTGCGGGATTTGGCGCATCGACGCGTCGCGCGTTGCCCGCCGGATGGCTTGCGACTACTGGGGGATGACGATGGAAGAATGGAAAGTGGCCGGCGCACTGGTGCTCGGTCTTGCGTGTTCCGGCGCATGGGCGGCCGACCCCAATCTCGGGCGCAATCTCGCGGCCGGTTGCGCCGGTTGTCACGGCACCGACGGCAACAGCGTCGGCGGTACGGCCTCGCTGGCCGGCATGCCCAGGGACCGGCTGCTGGCGCGGATCGGCGAATTCCGCAGCGGCGCGAAGCCGGCGACGATCATGCACCAGATATCGAAGGGCTACAGCGACGAACAGCTGGCGCTGATCGCCGACTACTTCGCGTCGCGCAAGCCGGCCGGAGGTGAGCGATGAGCATCGGACGCCGGGAATTCATGCAGGGCGCGCTCGGCCTGTCGGCGCTGGCGGCACTCCATGGCTGCGCCGCGACCGGCAAGGGTCGGGGTCATGTGGTCGTGGTGGGCGGCGGTTTCGGCGGCGCCACCGCGGCCAAGTACATCGCGCTGTGGGGTGGTGGCATCCGCGTGACGCTGGTCGAGCGCAACGCGGCCTTCGTGTCGTGCCCGATCTCCAATCTCGTGCTGGCGGGCGAGAAGCAGCTGTCGGACATCACCCTCGGCTACGAGGGACTGGCGAAATACGGCGTCACTGTGGTGCAGGACGAGGTGACGGCGGTCGATGCCGACAGGAGGTTGGTCAGGCTCGCCCGCGGCGGCGATCTTGCCTGGGACAGGCTGGTGCTGTCGCCCGGCGTCGATTTCCTCTACGACGACCTGCCGGGTCTGCAACCGGTGGCCGCGCGGCAGGCCATCCTGCACGCGTGGAAGGCCGGACCGCAGACTGTCGCGCTGCGCCGGCAGCTGGAGGCGATGCCGGACGGTGGCGTGTTTGCGCTGACCATTCCGAAGGCGCCCTACCGCTGCCCACCCGGACCGTACGAGCGTGCCAGCACCGTCGCCTGGTATCTGAAGCAGGCCAAACCGCGCTCCAAGGTGCTGGTGCTCGATGCGAACGAGGACATCGTGTCGAAGAAGGGCCTGTTCATGAAGGCCTGGGCCGACCACTACAAAGGCATCATCGAATACCGTCCGCAGAGCGAATTGCGCGACGTCGATGTCGCCGGCCGTACGGCCGTGCTCGAATTCGACAAGGTCAAGGCCGACGTGCTGAACGTGGTGCCGCCGCATCGCGCCGGCGACATCGCGGTCAATGCCGGGCTGAAGCTGGTCAACCAGCGCTGGGTGGACATCGACTGGCTGACCATGGAAGCGACCGGTACGCCGGGCGTACACGTGATCGGCGATGCCATCTTCCCGGCGCCGACCATGCCCAAGTCAGGACACATGGCAAACCAGCACGCCAAGCTGGCGGCGGCAGCGATCGTCAATCTGCTGTCCGGACTGCCGCCACCGGATGCGCCGCTGGTGATGAACACCTGCTACAGCTTCATCGACAACATCAGCGCGGTGCACGTGTCGTCGGTCCATGCCTGGGATCCTGCCACCCGGCTGGTGCAGCCGGTCAAGGGAGCCGGCGGTCTGTCGCCGGCACCGACCGAAGCGGAGGGCAGGTTCGCGTTGTCCTGGGCGAAGAACATCTGGGCCGACATGCTGACCTGAGCCCTGCCGCCAGCAGAGAGGCGGCCCGTTGACCGGAAGGTCAACGGGCCGCGCGCTTTTTTGCAACAATTGCGCCTTTTCGCAGGCCCGCACCGGGGCCGTGCGCACGCAACGAGGGCACTCAGATGAGCATCAAGGCCGACCGCTGGATACGCCGCATGGCGCAGGAACATCAGATGATCGATCCGTTCGAGCCGGGTCAGGTCCGGCATGTCGAAGGCCGGCGCATCGTGTCCTACGGCACGTCGAGCTATGGCTACGACGTGCGCTGTTCGTCGGAATTCAAGGTATTCACGAACATCAACTCGACCATCGTCGACCCGAAGGCCTTCGATCCGAATTCCTTCGTCGAGATGGAAGGCGACTCCTGCATCATCCCGCCGAACTCCTTCGCGCTGGCGCGCACCGTCGAGTACTTCCGCATTCCGCGCAACGTGCTGGTCGTCTGTCTCGGCAAGAGCACCTATGCGCGCTGCGGCATCATCGTCAACGTGACGCCGCTCGAACCGGAGTGGGAAGGCCACGTCACGCTCGAGTTCTCCAACACCACGCCGCTGCCCGCCCGCATCTACGCGAACGAGGGCGTGGCGCAGATGCTGTTCTTCGAATCCGACGAGCCCTGCGACACTTCATACCGCGACCGCGGCGGCAAATACCAGGGCCAGACCGGCGTGACGCTGCCGAAAATCTGAGTTTTGCGCCGGCGGACTGTTAAACACGGTCACTTTCTGTTGCGCTGCAGAAATTGGTTTTTGTTTAAATATTCATTTTAATCATATGGTTGTGGCTGTTTTTTCGGCGGGCAGCCCCGACCGTTGTCAGCAAAGCGTGAATTCCTGAACGGATTGCATCCGCTGCTCTCCCTAGACTCCGCTCCACATTGAACAGCAGCAGAGCGGAGCGCATCGTGATCAAGAAATTTCTCGCAGTATCGGGCCTGGCACTGACGTCGCTTGCCGCGTCGGCCGATATCGGCGCGTCGTGGATCGACGGTCTGGTCAATACCGGCGCCGGTCTGGCAGGTGGTGTGGTCGATACGCACTATGCTTTCAGCTCGGTCAGCGGCAGCGCGACCGGTACCGGCGGGTTCGGCGTGGTCACCGGCGTCGTGCGCCCGGTGCCGGCCTGGGTTGCCAACACGGCAACCTCCGCATGGCTGACGCCGTCGGCCAACGCCGCCGCCAGCTACGACCGGACGAGCAGTGGCCTGTACAAGTGGACGCTGACTTTCGATCTGACCGGTTTCGATGCCGCCTCGGCGTCGTTTGCCGGCCGCTGGGCAGCCGATGACAGCGGTTACATCCATCTCAACGGAAATCTGATCGAAACCGGCGTCAGGAAGAGCAACTGGACCGATTTCTCGGCCAGCCAGGGCTTTGTTGCCGGTGTTAACACCCTCGATTTCTTCGTGACCAACCTGCCGCACCCGGTCAGCAGCCCGACCGGACTGCGCGTCGAGTTCCTGTCGTCGGTGGTCAGCGCACCGCAGCCGCCGGTGCCGCATCTGCCGGCGCCTGTTCTGGCGGTGCCGGAACCGTCGTCGTCGGTGATGATTCTGGCCGGTTTGCTGGTGGTCGGTGCCGTCGCCCGCCGTCGCATCTGTTGAGCGCCACGCCTCTTTTGCCAATGATCGGGGCCGCCTTGTGCGGCCCCGATTGTTTTGAAATCTCGAACTGATACCATCGCGCGCTTCAAGTCTGCAGCGTCGCTGCAGCCCCGGGGCGCCGACAGTGGTGCCCCCTTTTACTTCGACGGGCCGGTGCCATGCGTTTCGAGTTTCCGATCATCATCATCGACGAGGATTTCCGCTCCGAGAACGCCTCCGGACTGGGCATCCGCGCGCTGGCCGAGGCGATCGAAAAGGAAGGGCTGACGATACTGGGGGTCACCAGCTATGGCGACCTGACCTCGTTCGCGCAGCAGCAGAGTCGTGCATCCACCTTCATCCTGTCGATCGACGACGAGGAGTTCGGTGGCGGCAGCGACGAGGAAATCCAGGCGGTGCTGCAGAACCTGCGTGATTTCGTCGCCGAGATCCGGCGCCGCAACGCCGACATCCCCATTTTTCTCTACGGCGAGACGCGCACCACGCGCCACATCACGAACGACATCCTGCGTGAGCTGCACGGCTTCATCCACATGTTCGAGGACACGCCGGAATTCGTCGCGCGCTACATCGTGCGCGAGGCCCGCGCCTATCTCGATTCGCTGCCGCCGCCCTTCTTCCGGGCGCTGACGCACTACGCGCAGGACGGCTCCTACTCGTGGCATTGCCCGGGCCACTCCGGTGGCGTCGCCTTCCTGAAGAGCCCGGTCGGCCGCATGTTCCACCAGTTCTTCGGCGAGAACATGCTGCGTGCCGACGTGTGCAACGCGGTCGAGGAACTGGGTCAGCTGCTCGACCATACCGGACCGGTGGCGGCCAGCGAGCGCAACGCGGCGCGCATCTTCCACGCCGACCACCTGTTCTTTGTCACCAACGGCACCTCGACGTCGAACAAGATGGTGTGGCACTCGACCGTCGCGCCGGACGACATCGTGGTGGTGGACCGCAACTGCCACAAGTCCATCCTGCACTCCATCATCATGACCGGTGCGATTCCGGTCTTCCTGACACCGACGCGCAACCACTACGGCATCATCGGTCCGATCCCGCTGTCCGAGTTCAGCCCGGACGTGATCCGCGCCAAGATCGAGGCCAATCCGTTCGCCCGCGCGGTCGGCAACAAGAAGCCGCGCATCCTGACCATCACGCAGTCCACCTACGACGGCATTCTCTACAACGTCGAGGCGATCAAGGACGTGCTCGACGGCGAGATCGACACCCTGCACTTCGACGAGGCCTGGCTGCCGCACGCGTCCTTCCACGATTTCTACGGCGACTATCACGCGATCGGCGAGGGCCGCCCGCGCTGCAAGGATTCGATGATCTTCGCCACGCAGTCGACGCACAAGCTGCTGGCCGGCCTGTCGCAGGCGTCACAGATCCTGGTGCAGGACTCGCAGACCCGTTCGCTCGATCGCGACGTGTTCAACGAGGCCTACCTGATGCATACGTCCACCAGCCCGCAGTACGCGATCATCGCCTCGTGCGACGTCGCCGCCGCGATGATGGAACCGCCGGGCGGTACCGCGCTGGTCGAGGAGTCACTGGCCGAAGCGGCCGAATTCCGCCGCGCCATGCGCAAGGTGGACGAGGAATTCGGCGTCGACTGGTGGTTCAAGGTGTGGGGCCCCGAACATCTGGCGGAGGAGGGGCTGGGCACCTGCGACGACTGGACGCTGCGTGCCGGCGAGCGCTGGCACGGTTTCGGCGATCTGGCCGAAGGCTTCAACATGCTCGATCCGATCAAGGCCACGGTGATCACGCCGGGGCTGGACGTCGATGGTGACTTCGCCGACTGGGGCATTCCGGCCGGCATCCTGACCCGCTACCTGGCCGAGCACGGCATCATCGTCGAGAAGACCGGGCTGTACAGCTTCTTCATCATGTTCACGATCGGCATCACCAAGGGTCGCTGGAACACGCTGGTGACCGAGCTGCAGCAGTTCAAGGACGACTACGACAACAACCAGCCGCTGTGGCGCGTGATGCCGGAATTCGTCGCGGCGCATCCGCGCTACGAGCGGGTCGGCCTGCGCGATCTGTGCGTGCGCATCCACGAGATGTACAAGAAGCACGACATCGCGCGCCTGACCACAGAGATGTACCTGTCGCCGATGGAACCGGCGATGAAACCGGCCGACGCCTGGGCGAAAATGGCGCATCGCGAGATCGACCGTGTGGACATCGACCAGCTGGAAGGCCGCATCACCAGCGTGCTGCTGACGCCCTACCCGCCGGGCATCCCGCTGCTGATTCCGGGTGAGCGCTTCAACCGCACCATCGTCAATTACCTGCGCTTCGCGCGTGAGTTCAACCGCGCCTTCCCCGGCTTCGAGACCGACATCCACGGCCTGGTTGGCACCGGCGAAGGCGACACGCTGGACTACGCGGTCGACTGCGTGCGCGACTGATCAGCCGCGCCGGCGGTAGTCGGCGAAGGCGTAGCGCAGGCCTGCTGCGCTGACGCCCTGTTCCCGTACAGTCTCGATCCAGTCGCTGCGGTCGAACGCTGGAAACACGGTGTCGCCGTCGAAGGCGTCCGCGATTTCCGTCAGCAGCAGCCGGTCGACATGCGGCAATGCCTGCGCGTACAGCTGGGCGCCGCCGATCACGAAGGCGTGGTCGCCGCCTTCCGCCGCAGCGGCAGCATCGATCGCCGCATCCAGCGACGACACGACCACGGCGCCCGGAATGATCAGCCCGGTCTGCCGGCTCACCACGATGCTGGTGCGTCCGGGCAGCGGCCGGCCGAGCGAATCCCAGGTCTTGCGGCCCATGATGATGGGGTGGCCGGTGGTGAGTGCGCGGAAGCGTTTCAGGTCTTCCGGCAGATGCCAGGGCATCGCGTTGTCGCGGCCTATCGTGCCGTTGGCCGCCAGCGCGGCGATCAGCGAAAGCTGTGGCCGCTTCATACCGCCACCGGTGCCGGGATGTGCGGCCACGGTTCGTAGCCGTCGAGCCGGAAGTCTTCCGGCCGGAAGGCGAACAGATCGGTCACCGCCGGGTTGATCCACATCGTCGGCAGCGGCTTCGGCGCGCGTTCGAGCTGCAGGCGCGCCTGATCCAGGTGGTTCGAATACAGGTGCGCGTCGCCCAGGGTGTGGATGAATTCGCCCGGCTGCAGTCCGCACACCTGGGCCACCATCATCGTCAGCAGCGCGTAACTTGCGATATTGAAAGGCACTCCGAGAAATATGTCTGCGCTCCGCTGGTACAGCTGGCACGACAATCTGCCGTCGGCGACATAGAACTGGAACAGTGCGTGGCAGGGTGGCAGCTTCATCGCCGGGATGCTGGCCGGGTTCCACGCGCTGACGATGTGGCGGCGCGAGTCGGGGTTGTTGCGCAGCCCTGCCAGAAGTTCGGTGATCTGATCGATGTGACCGCCGTCCGGCGTCGGCCAGCTGCGCCATTGCGCACCGTATACCGGCCCCAGTTCGCCGTTCTCGTCGGCCCACTCGTTCCAGATGCTGACGCCGTGCTCCTTCAGCCACGCGATGTTGGTGTCGCCGCGCAGGAACCACAGCAGCTCGACGATGATGGAGCGCAGGTGCAGCTTTTTCGTGGTCAGGACCGGAAAGCCTCCGGCCAGATCGAAACGCATCTGCCAGCCGAACACCGAACGGGTGCCCGTACCGGTACGGTCGGCCTTGATGGCGCCGTGTTCCAGCACATGACGCATGAGGTCGTGATATTGCTGCATGGAAAATATTGCGCAGTCGCGTTACGCTAGAGGGTCGGGATTGTAGACGAGTGCGCCGTTCGGCACGCGCGGTAGCGCAGCCGGCCGGCAGTGAGCGGATGCCCGCAGAGGCGCTTCAAAATTTGCACGAGTCGGGAATCGTCCCGAACCGCGGAGGTGGCAGGTATGTTCGGCGTTTTTTCTTCATCACCGGCAAGTGTGCTCGGCAACCCGGCCGAGTTGCGGCGCGTGCTGGCCGAAATTGCCGCTGCCCAGCCGGATCTGGCGATAAACGAGCTGACCGGATGGATCGAGTCGGTCAGCGACGCCCCGAACATCGATCTCGCGCACCATGTCAATCTGCTTTACCAGTTCGATTCAAGCGCTCAGCCGCATCTGCGCAAGCTCGACAGCGTCTATGTCGAACAGCCTGAAGGCAAGGATGTCGTGTGGCGCACCGGTCGCGACTTCTGGTCAGTCCTCTCGGGTGCCTATGAAGTGGCGCTCGATCGTTACGTGTCGGATCCGGCGCAGGCGTCCGTACTGAGCGGACTGTCGCGACTGGCCTCGCGCACCGTGCGCTCGTGCCGGCAGCGCTTCAAGTGGGACGTGTATCACAACGGTCCGGTGGACGCCGGGCTGTGGCAGGTCGCCGGCCAGGCCTACCTGCTGGCCCAGGCATCGGGTGCGGAAGCGCGCGAGGTCGTCAATGCGGCGGACGAAGCGGCCACCTCGGTCGAACGCGAATACCTCCGTCTGATCGCGCTGCACGTCGCGGCACCCGAAGGACTGGTGCCGGTCGGCGTGCGGGTGGCCGAACAGCTGACCGGCTACTTCGCCGCCCGTTATTCGCTGGCGGGCGCCATCGAACGCGGCAGCACGCACTGGCTGGACGCCAATCAGCCGGCCCCGCCGCTGCGCCTGGTGCGCACGCCGCGGCAGGTGGACGGAATTCGTTACTTTTCCGGCATCGCTGCTGCCGATGCGGCGCTTGCGCTGGCGCGCCGGATCGAGGCCGGGGAAACGCCCGATACCGTGAATTTCGACGACATGCCGGATCACAAGCAGATGGCGGCACTGATGCGCCACCTCGCGACCAACTGGGCGCTCGATCCGCCGACCCGCCAGTATCGCCGGCATTCGCTCGGCGGCGCACTGGCTGTCGCCAATGGCATCAAGCATCTGCACCACGTGCTGCGCGGCGCGCGCGACGAGGCCGTCATCTACCGCTGGGAAATGTCGGATGCCAGCCTCGGCGGCATCGGCGCGACCGCGCCCACCGCCAGTGCTGAATGGGTACGTGTGGGGTCGCTGGTCGGCATGCAGCCGTCGGGCGGCGACAACTGGCTGGTGGGTGTGGTGCGGCGCTACCTGCGCGGCCGCGATGCGCGCGGCACGGTCGGAATCGAGACGCTGTCGACCCAGGCGCGTCCGCTGGAGGTCTTTTCCGAGCGCAACAGCGGCGAGGCGGTTGCGCTGGATGATCCGATCAGCGGTACCGTCGTGCGTCTGGCGATCAATGGCACAGGCTATTCGGCCGAATATCCGTTGCACGCGTCGATCAATGGCCGCCACGTGCGTCTCGATCCGGTCGAACTCATAGAGCGTGGCAGCAATTTCGATCTGGCGCGTTTCCGGGTTAGCGACTTCCGCTGAGGCGACCGCCTGCGGGCGCGTTGCCGCGCTCAGCCTTCGGGCAGCAGGAAATCCGTAAACCGGGTCAGTTCCCCGGCAAAGCTCTGCAGGCCGTGATCACCGCCGGCGTGGATGATCATGTTCGCACCGCGCAGCTTCAGTACCGCCTGCCACCAGTCCAGTACCTCGTCACCGGTTTCCAGCAGCACCAGATAGCGCTCGGGGCGCGTGACCCGGGCGACATCCAGCGTACGCAGTTCCTCGACATGGCGCTGCTCGAACCGGAAGGGTTCGCCGGTGTACATGTGGGCGTGTTCGCCGACGTAGTCGCCGAGCGACAGTGGCGCGACCACCGCCGGATTGATCAGCGCTGCGCGCAGGCCATGCTTTTCCGCCAGGTGGAGCGCATAGAAGCCGCCCAGCGACGAGCCGGCCAGCGATACGTCGGTACCTGTCTGCAGCGCGGGCAGCAGTACCGATTCGATCAGCGCGATGGCGTCGAGCGGGCCCGGCGGCAGCTGTTCGCACCACAGGTCGTCGGTGCGTCCGCGGCGAGCGAGGTGAGCGCGCAACTGCTGTACCTTGACCGACTGCGGTCCGGACCGGAAGCCGTGCAGATACAGCAGCTTCTGCATCAGTGATCGCTCCAGTCCACCCAGCCGCCGAAGGCGCTGGCCAGTACCAGCAGGCCGAAGGCGATGCGGTACCAGGCGAACAGTTCGAAGGTGTGGCTCGAGATGTAGCGCAGCAGCCAGCGCACGCTGAAGAACGCGGCGACGAAGGAGGCTGCGAAGCCGGTAGCGAACACCGGCAGGTCGCTGGCGTGCAGCAGCGACCAGTTCTTGTACACGTCGTAGGCGGTGGCCGCGAACATGGTCGGGATTGCCAGGAAGAAGCTGAATTCCGTGGCGGCGCGGCGCGACAGGCCGAGCATCAGCCCGCCCATGATGGTCGCGCCCGAGCGCGACACGCCCGGGAACATCGCCAGCGACTGCGCGAAGCCGACCTTCAGTGCGACGCGCCAGTCCATGTCTTCCACCGTGTTGAAGCGCGGCGTGTGAGCGCGCCGCTCGATCAGCAGTATCACCACGCCGCCGACGATCAGTGCGCCGGCCACGGTGAGCGGGTTGAACAGATAGGTCTTGATGATGCCGTGGAACAGGAAGCCGAGTACCGCGGCGGGCAGGAAGGCGATCAGCAGCAGCAGCACGAAGCGGTTGGACTGGCGTTCGCGGCCGAGTCCGGAGCAGACGTCGACTATCTTGCGGCGGTATTCCCAGCAGATGGCCAGTATCGCGGCCAACTGGATGACGATCTTGAAGACGCGGCTGGTGTCATCGGTGTAGCCCAGCAGGCTGCCGGCGATGATCAGGTGACCGGTACTGGAGATCGGCAGGAATTCGGTCAGTCCTTCGATGACGCCGAGTATCAGGGCCTTGATCAGCAGGGGATCCATGGAGTTTGCAGCGCACAAAACGCCGGAGTATAGGCGAGCCCGCCGGTGCTCCGGCGCCGTTCGCAATCAAGATTGTCGGTCGGGCGGCGGTAATTCACCGCCCGACTGTAAAATCCCGCCCCATGCCGAGAAAAAGTGCAGTCGTCAGCAAGCAGCCAGATGCCGCCAGAACACGTGAACGCGCGGTGCTGACCGATCGCATCCACCCGATTGCTGCTGCAGGCGAACCGCCGCTGCCGCCGCTGGCGGTCGGCATTGCGATATCCATCCTGGTGCATGCCTTCGTGCTGGCGATCAATTTCGTACCCGACATCAAGCCTAAACAGAAGGCGCGCGACCAGGCGCTCGAGGTCGTGCTGGTCAACGCGCGCAGCAAGCAGAAGCCGGCGGAGGCGCAGGCACTGGCGCAGGCCAACCTCGATGGTGGTGGCAACACCGACCAGGACCGCCGGGCGAAGACGCCGCTGCCGGCCAGCCGGCGCGACAAGGCCGGAGACCAGCTGGTGGACACGCAGCAGCGGGTGCAGGAGCTCGAGACGGTGCAGCAGAAGCTGCTGTCAAATGCCCCGGCGAAGTCCGAGGTGCGCTCGGACGAACGCAAGCTCGAACAGCTCGAGCCCACGCCACAGCCGCTGCACGCGCTGACTGGCGATGACCTCGCCGCGCGGGCGATGGCGATGGCGCGCATGGAAGCGGAGATCGCGCGCGATGTCGATGACTACAACAAGCGTCCGCGCAAGAAGTTCGTCGGTGCGCGCACCAAGGAATACCGGTTCGCGCAGTACATCGAGGACTGGCGACAGAAGGTCGAACGCATCGGCAACCTGAACTATCCGAGTGCCGCGCGCGGTCGCGTCTACGGCAACCTGACGCTGACCGTCGAAATCCGCTCTGACGGCGAGATCGAGCACATCGAGCTGAATCGCTCGTCGGGCCAGTCGCTGCTCGACGAGGCGGCGATCCGCATCGTGCGCATGGCAGCACCCTACGCACCCTTCCCGCCGGACATCCGGCGCGAGTTCGAAATTCTGTCGATCACCCGCACCTGGAGCTTCACCCAGGGCGACCAGCTCGAATCACGTTAGGCATTTCCGCCAGGCATTCCCCCATGACCGACCGTTACGCCGTCATCGGCCACCCCATTGCGCACAGCAAGTCGCCGTCCATCCATGCCGCCTTTGCCGCTCAGACCGGCCAAGACATGAGCTACGAAGCGCTGCTGGCGCCGCTCGATGGTTTTGCCGCGACCGTCGCCGCGTTCCGTGCCGCCGGCGGTCGCGGGCTCAACATCACCGTACCGTTCAAGGAAGAGGCCTGGCGTCTGGCCGACAGCCTGAGCGAACGCGCGCGCCTGGCCGGCGCAGTGAATACTTTCGTCATCGGGGGTGAAGCCATCGCCGGCGACAACACCGACGGTGCCGGTCTGGTACGCGATCTCGAGTGGCTGGGCTGCCGGCTCGACGGTGCGCGCGTGCTGCTGCTCGGTGCTGGCGGCGCCGCGCGCGGCGTGGTGCTGCCGTTGCTTGAAGCGGGCGTGTCGCGGCTGTTCATCGCCAATCGCACGGCCGAGCGTGCCTGCGCGTTGCAGGTGCATTTCGCCGGCCATGATGCACGCGGCGCGCTGGGTGCCGGTGGCTGGCACGACGCAGCAGGCGCGGCTTACGACGTGGTGATCAATGCCACCAGCGCCAGCCTCAGTAACCAGGCGCCGCCACTGCCGGCGGGACTGTACGCGCCGGGCAGCCTCGCCTACGACATGGTGTATGGCCGGGGCCTGACGGCGTTTCTCGGGCAGGCGCGCGCGCAGGGCGCCGCCCGTGTCGCCGATGGCCTGGGCATGCTGGTCGAACAGGCAGCCGAGGCCTTCGCGCTGTGGCGCGGCGTGCGGCCCGATACGGCGCCGGTAAGAGCACAGCTGCGCGCGGCCACGCCGCCGCTGGACTGAGCGGCGATACCGTCATGCGCGGACTGATGCGGGGACTGAAGTGGCTGCTGGCCGGCCTGGTGCTGCTGGTGCTCGCCTACCAGCTATGGGTGTTCGGCCACCTGCTGTGGTGGACGCGCTTCAATCCGTCGGAAACCAGTTTCATGTCGCTGCGCCTGGCCGAACTGAGGGAACGCCAGCCGGACGCGCAGCTGCGCTGGCAGTGGGTGCCGTACGAGCGCATCTCGGTGCAGCTCAAGCGGGCGGTGGTCGCGTCCGAGGACGACGGCTTCGTCGATCACGAAGGCTTCGACTGGGATGCGATCCAGCGTGCGATGGAAAAGAACCGCAAGCGCGGCCGCGCCGCGGTCGGTGGTTCGACCATCAGCCAGCAGCTGGCGAAGAACCTGTTCCTCAGCCCGAGCCGCAGCTATCTGCGCAAGGGGCAGGAGGCCGTCATCACCTTCATGATGGAGGCGGTGATGGACAAGCGGCGCATCCTGGAAATCTATCTGAACGTGGTCGAGTGGGGTGACGGCGTGTTCGGTGCCGAGGCGGCGGCACAGCGCTACTACCGCATCAGCGCCGCCCAGCTCGGGCCGGAACAGGCGGCGCGGCTGGCGGTGATGCTGCCCAATCCGCGCAAGTACGAAAAGCAGTTCGGCCCGCGCCTGGCCGCGCATGCGGCCAGCGTGGCGACACGCATGCACTACTCGCAGGTGCCGTAAGCCCGCGTCGTCGCGGGCCTGCACGCGCCTAGCCGCGCGGGGGGCGGATCGCCGACTTGGGCCGGAACGCCTTCACGACCGCATCGTTGGTCTCGATGTAGGCGCCGCCGATCAGGTCGACACAGTAGGGTACAGCGGCGAAGATGCCCGGTACCACCTGATGGCCTTCGGCATCCTTCACGCCTTCCAGGGTTTCCCGGATCGACTTCGGTTGGCCGGGCAGATTCAGGATCAATGTCTTGCCGCGGATCGCGCCGGTCTGGCGCGACAGGATGGCGGTCGGCACGAAGCGCAGGCTGATCTGGCGCATCTGTTCGCCGAAGCCCGGCATCAGCTTGTGCGCCACGGCCGCGGTGGCATCCGGCGTCACATCGCGCGGTGCCGGGCCGGTGCCGCCGGTGGTCAGCACCAGATCGCAGCCTGCGTTGTCGCACAGGTCGATCAGCGTGGCCTCGATCTGCGCCTGTTCGTCCGGAATCAGCCGTGTTTCGAAGATGACCGGGTTGGCGACTGCGCCCGACAGCCAGTCTTCCAGTGCCGGAATGCCCTGGTCCTGGTAGACGCCGGTCGAGGCGCGGTCGGACACCGATACCAGGCCGACCGTCAGCAGATCCGCTTGTTCATTCATCGTCGTCGATTTCCTCTTCAAGATCAGGATCGGTTTCGGCCGCGCTGCCGTGTTCCAGCTGGCGCAGCACGCGGAAGATTTCGCGGAAGGCGCGCGGCGGCTTGTTCTGTTCGCGTTCGCGCAGCGCGTTGCGGCGCAGGGTGCGCAGGTGCGTCAGGTCGGCGCCCGGCCATTGTGAGGCGATGTCGCCAAGAACCTGTTCGTCGGCGAGGAAGCGTTCGCGCATGCGCTCCAGCATCTGTTCGCGCGCTACCGCACGGGCCGATACGCCGCGTATCGCGTCGAGCGCTTCGACCAGCGGTGCGGTGTCGATGCCGCGCATCACCTTGCCGATGTACTGCATCTGCCGGCGCAGGCCCTCGCGGCTGCGCGTGCGTTGTGTTTCCTCGATCGCGAGGCGCAGGTTGTCCGGCATCTCGATGCGCTTGAGCTGGGTGGCGGACAGCTCGACCAGCTGCGCGCCGATGTCCTGCAGCGCATGCGATTCGCGCTTTCTCTGGCTCTTGCTCGGGCCGTCGTACTGCGGCTCGTCGTCGGGTTCGGTATGGGTCGATATGGATTTCGGGCGCATGGGGCGGGGCGAAGCTTGGCAAGCGGCTATTATTGCAGCTTTGCCGCATCACGCCCGGCTGTGCGCCATGTTCCGGCCGGACGCCATAAACCGAGTTTGACTGCAAGATAGGCTTCCTCATGTCCCGACAGGGTTTCAGCTATACCGACGGCAGCATGCGCGAGATTGCGCAGGATCTGCTCGACCACGCCCGTGCCGGCGGCGCCACCGCAGCCGAAGTCGATGTGTCCGAAGGATTCGGGCAGTCGGTCACGGTGCGCAAGGGCGAGGTGGAAACCATCGAGTACAACCGCGACAAGGGCATAGGCGTGACCGTCTATGTCGGCCAGCGCAAGGGCTACGCCAGTTCCAGCGACTTCTCGCGTGATGCGATGCGCGCCACCGTCGATGCGGCACTGTCGATCGCCCGCTTCACCGCGGAGGACGATTGCGCCGGCCTGCCCGACGCCGCACTGATGGCAAGCGAGTTCCGCGATCTCGACCTGTTCCATCCGTGGGAACTGCCGGTCGAGCAGGCGATCGATCTGGCCCGGCGCTGCGAGGATGCGGCATTCGCGACCTCGCCCGACATCCGCAATTCCGAGGGCGGCTCGGTGTCGGCCCAGCAGTCTCAGTTCATTTCCGCCAACAGCCTGGGTTTCATGGCCGGCTACGCCAGCACGCGCCAGTACATCAGCTGCTCGGTGATCGCCGGCGAAGGCGACGCGATGCAGCGCGAGGACTGGTACGCCAGCCGTCGTTCGGCCGACGAACTGCCGCCGCCGGAGGCGATCGGCAATTACGCGGCGCAGCGCGCGCTGGCTCGGCTCGGTGCCCGGCGCGTCAAGACCACCCGTGTGCCGGTGCTGTTCGAGGCGCCGCTGGCGATCGGTCTGCTCGGCCACTTCGTGCAGGCGGCGAGCGGCGGATCGCTGTACCGCAAGTCGTCCTTCCTGCTCGACAGCCTGGGAAAGCAGATCTTCTCGCCGCTGATCAACGTGTCCGAGCGTCCGCACATCCCGCGCGCGATGGGGTCCGGCATGTTCGATGACGACGGCGTGGCGACGCGGGACCGCGAGGTGGTCGAGAACGGCGTGCTCAACGGCTACTTCCTCGGCACCTATTCGGCGCGCAAGCTGGGCATGCAGACCACCGGCAATGCCGGTGGCTCGCACAACCTCATCCTGCATTCGGGCAAGCGCAGCCTGGCCGACATGATCGGCTCGATCAAGCGCGGCCTGCTGGTGACCGAACTGCTGGGCCACGGCGTCAATTACGTGACCGGCGACTATTCGCGCGGCGCTGCCGGCTACTGGATCGAGAACGGTGAGATCGCCTATCCGGTGCAGGAGATCACCATCGCCGGCAATCTGAAGGACATGTTCATGGGCATCAAGGAAGTCGGCGCCGACGCGCTGATCCGCGGATCGAAGCAGAGCGGATCCATCCTGATCGACCGCATGAGGGTCGCCGGGGCGTGAGCCGTCGTCGCTTCCTGCAGGCTGCTCCGGCCGCGCTGGTGGCCGCGCCGGCGGTGGTCAGCGCGCAGCCGGCGATACGCTGGCGGCTGGTGTCCAGCTTTCCGAAGCTGCTCGACACCATCTATGGTTCGGCCGAAATGGTGGCACAGCAGGTCGCAGCGGCGACCGGCGGCCGTTTCCAGATCCAGGTGTTCGCAGCCAACGAGCTGGTGCCGCCCTATGGCGTGCTCGATGCGGCCCGCGAGGGCACGGTCGAATGCGGCCACTCGGCGTCCTACTACTACATCGGAAAGGACCCTACCTTCGCCTTCGACTGCGCGATGCCGTTCGGCCTGAACGGTCGCCAGCAGGCGGCGTGGATGGCCGACGGCGGCGGTCTGGCGCTGATGCGCGAACTGTTCGCCGGCTACAACATCGTGAACTTCCCGTGCGGCAACACCGGTGCGCAGATGGGCGGCTGGTTCCGCCGCGAAATCCGCACTGTGGCGGACCTCCGGGGGCTGAAGATGCGCATCAGCGGCCTGGCCGGTCAGGTGGTGTCGCGTCTGGGCGTGATTCCACAGCAGATTCCCGGCGCCGACGTCTATCCGGCACTGGAAAAGGGCGCCATCGATGCGGCCGAATGGGTCGGGCCGTATGACGACCTGAAGTTCGGCTTCTACAAGGTCGCGCCCTATTACTACTATCCCGGCTGGGGCGAGCCTGGTGCGCAGGTGTCGATCTACGTGAACCGGCAGGCCTACGACGCGTTGCCGGTCGAGTATCGCCATGTGCTGGAAGCGGCCTGTGCGGCGGCCCATCTCGGCATGCAGGCACGCTATGACGCGCGCAATCCGGTGGCGATGAAGAAGCTGATCGACGGCGGCGCGCAGCTGCGCGTGTTCCCGCGCGACATCCTGCTGGCCTGCCAGAAGGAAACCTTCGCGCTGTACCGCGAAATCGCAGCCGCCAATCCGCAGTTCCGCAAGGTTTTCGAGCCGTGGAACCGTTTCCGCTCGGCACAGCACCTGTGGACGCGCATCGCCGAAAACAGCGTGGATGCGTTCGCCGGGAGGCATCCGGTCGAGTAAGCCGTCCGGAGCTGAAAATGAAAAGGGCCGCGCATGCGGCCCTTTTCATTGCAGATGCGCTTGGTCAGGCGATCAAAGTCCCGCGTCCGCCCGCAGCGCGGCCGCCTTGTCGATCGCTTCCCAGGTGAATTCCGGCTCGTCGCGGCCGAAGTGGCCGTAGGCAGCGGTCTTCTGGTAGATCGGGCGCAGAAGGTCGAGCATCTGCACGATGCCCTTCGGGCGCAGGTCGAAGTGCTTGAGCACCAGTTCGGTCAGACGTTCGTTCGAAACCTTGCCGGTACCGAAGGTTTCGACCATCACGCTGGTCGGCCTGGCGACGCCGATGGCGTAGCTGACCTGGATCTGGCAGCGCGTGGCCAGTCCGGCGGCGACGATGTTCTTCGCCACGTAGCGGCCGGCGTAGGCGGCCGAGCGGTCGACCTTGGACGGGTCCTTGCCTGAGAACGCACCGCCACCGTGCGGTGCGGCACCGCCGTAGGTGTCGACGATGATCTTGCGGCCGGTCAGGCCGCAGTCGCCCTGCGGACCGCCGATGACGAAGCGGCCGGTCGGGTTCACCAGATACTTGATTTCGCCCTTGATCAGTTCCGGCGGCAGCACCGGCTTGATGATGTCCTCGATCACCGCCTCGCGGATCGCCTCGAGCGACATGTCGGGCGAGTGCTGTGTGGACAGCACGACCGTGTCCACGCTGTGCGGCTTGCCGTCGACATAGCGGATCGTGACCTGGCTCTTGGCGTCCGGGCGCAGCCAGGGCAGGCGGCCGTCCTTGCGCAGGTGCGACTGGCGCTCGACCAGACGGTGCGACAGGTGGATGGCCAGCGGCATCAGCACCGGAGTTTCGTCGCAGGCGTAGCCGAACATCAGACCCTGGTCGCCGGCACCCTGGTTCAGGTAGTCGTCGCTGGCGCGATCCACGCCCTGCGCGATGTCAGGGCTCTGCTTGTCGTAGGCCACCAGCACCGCGCAGCCCTTGTAGTCGATGCCGTATTCGGTGTTGTCGTAGCCGATGCGCTTGATCGCGTCGCGCGCGACGTGGATGTAATCGACGTTGGCGGTGGTCGTGATTTCGCCGGCCAGCACGACCAGACCGGTGTTGCACAGCGTTTCCGCGGCGACGCGGGCGGTCGGGTCCTGCGCCAGGATGGCGTCGAGGATGGCGTCGGAAATCTGGTCGGACACCTTGTCGGGGTGGCCTTCCGATACGGATTCCGAGGTGAAGAAGTAATCTGACATGCGGCTGCTCCTTGATATATCCCTGTTTCCGGTTCGTCGAACCGGCTCCGGGAAGCGAGCAGGCGACGCTTTAGCAGTATTTTTAATCCGCCCTGCAAGTTGTCTCGTTTAACTCGGCGGAACCAGTAGTCTACCGCGTTCGTCCGTTCCGGTGCATCACGCTTTTTGCCATGTCCGTCGTCGCAAGCAGGGCTGTCGAAGCCGTTTTCGGGGCGCTGTCGCGCCTGCCTCTCGGTTTTTTGCAGGCCGTCGGTGCGGTCGTCGGGCGTTTGATGCGTCGCCATTCCGCCAAGTTCCGGCAGGAATTCGAACGCAACCTGCTGGCCGCGATTCCGGACGCCGACGAGGCGCTGATCGCCAACGCGGCCGCCCACGCCGGGCGCGTGATATTGGAACTGCCCTGGGTGTGGCGGCGTCCGCGTGCCGAGGTGCTGGCCCGCGTGGTCGAGGTCAGCGGCTGGGAGCATGTAGAGGCGCTGCACGCCACCGGTCGCGGCGTGGTGCTGCTGACGCCGCACATGGGGGCGTTCGAGGTCGCGGCGCAGCTGATCGGTTCGCGCATCCCGATCACCGTGCTGTACCGGGCACCGCGCCAGGCCTGGCTGGGCCCGCTGATGGAAAAGGGTCGGCGGGGCGGCGGCGTGTCGCTGGCAGCAGCCGACGCCGGCGGCGTGCGCCGGTTGCTGCGCACCCTGCGTGACGGCGGCATGGTCGGCATCCTGCCCGATCAGGTGCCGGGCAATGGCGAGGGACTGTGGGTGGATTTCTTCGGACGGCCGGCCTACACGATGACGCTGGCGGCGCGGTTGACCGACGTCGCGGCCGGCGTGCTGATGGTGTTTGCCGAACGTCTTCCCGCCGGCCGGGGTTTTCACCTGCATTTTCTGCAGCCGGAGGTGCCGGTGACCGGTGACACGCGCGCCCGGGTCGAGGCGATCAACCGCAATGTCGAGGCGCTGGTGCGCCGCTACCCGGCGCAGTACATCTGGGGCTACAAGCGCTACAAGTGCCCGCCGGGCGTGCAGCGACCCGCCCTGTAGAATGCGCGGATGTTCGAAAACCCCACGCCACAGGCCATCGCTGCACTGCTGCGCTCGGTACGCACGGTCGCCGTGGTCGGCCTGTCACCGAATCCGTCCCGTCCCAGCCATCGCGTGGCGCGCGCCATGCAGGGCTTCGGCTGGCGCATCGTGCCGGTCAGGCCGGTCGTATCCGAGGTACTCGGCGAGCCGGCCTTCAGCTCGCTCGACGACATTCCGCAGGCACTGCGGCAGACGGTGGATCTGGTCGACGTGTTCCTTGCGCCGCAGCGCGTCGGTGCGGTGGTCGATCGCTGCATCGCGCTCGGATTGCCGGCAATCTGGCTGCAGGACGGTGTGATCGACGAGGCGGCGGCGCAGCGTGCCAGGGATGCCGGGCTGACCGTGGTGATGAACCGCTGCGTGTGGCGTGACTACGTTTCGATGGTGAGCGAATGAAGATCCGTTTTTCCAAGATGCACGGGCTGGGCAATGACTTCGTGGTCATCGACGGCATCGGCCAGCAGGTGGACCTGACGCCGGAGCGCGTGCGTTTCCTGGCCGACCGCCACTTCGGCGTCGGCTGTGATCAGCTGTTGCTGGTTGAACCTGCTCAGCAGGCGGGCGTGGATTTCCGCTACCGCATCTTCAACGCCGACGGCAGTGAAGTCGAACAGTGCGGCAACGGTGCGCGCTGCTTCGTGCGCTTCGTGCGCGAGCAGGGGCTGACCGACAAGCGGGAAATCCGCGTCGAGACCAAAAGCGGAGTGATCACGCTGCGCTGCGAGGACGACGACACGGTGACCGTGAACATGGGGGTGCCGGTGTTCGAACCGGCGCGCATCCCGTTCGAGTCGGCGTCCGACGCCCGAGTGCAGCCGCTCGACGTGGCGGGTGCCCGGCTGGCGATCACCGCGGTATCGATGGGCAACCCGCACGCGGTGCAGGTCGTGGCCGACATCGACAAGGCGCCGGTGGCGCAGATGGGGCCGCTGATCGAGTCGCACCCGCGCTTTCCGGCGCGTGTGAACGCCGGCTTCATGCAGGTGGTCGATGCACACCACATCCGGCTGCGCGTATACGAGCGTGGTGCCGGCGAAACGCTGGCCTGCGGTACCGGCGCCTGCGCAGCGGTGGTGGCCGGCATCGTGCGCAACCTGCTGGAAAGTCCGGTGCGGGTAGCCACCCGCGGCGGCGAACTGAATATCGCCTGGGCCGGCGAAGGTGAACCGGTCTTCATGACCGGCCCGGCGGTCACGGTTTTTGAAGCAGACATCCATCTGGAGTAATCAAGGCATGAGAGCCGACGACGTCGCGCGTTACCTGCAGGATCATCCGCAGTTTTTCGACGATTACCACGACCTGCTGGCGCAGCTCTATGTCCCGCATCCGCATGGCGGACGCGCCATATCGATCACCGAGCGGCAGATACTGACGCTGCGCGAAAAGGCCAAGACGCTGGAGCTGAAGCTGGCCGAGCTGCTGCACTTCGGCGAAGAAAACGACCTCATTTCGACGCGCGTGCACGCGCTGTCGATCGCGCTGCTGACGGCCGGTAGTTTCGACGCAGTGATGCTGGCGCTGCGCGAGCAGCTGGCCGAGGCGTTCGCGGTGCCGCATATGGCGTTGCGCATGTGGAACAGCGTGCTCACCCGCGACAGCGAAGTATTCGCACCGGTGGACGAAGCCATCCGCGTGTTTGCCAACGACAGCCGCGAACCGTACTGCGGCCCGGTCAACGATCTGGGCGTGCTGGCGTGGTTCGGCGATGCGGCGCCTGCCGTGCAATCGATGGCGCTGATTCCGCTGCGCCGGGAATCGCGCACCGTCGGCCTGCTGGCGCTCGGTGCAGACGACATCGAGCGTTTCGTGCCGGACATGGGTACGCTGTATCTCGAACGCATCGGCGAACTGCTGGGCGCATCGCTGATCCGCGAGCTCGGCTGAGCTGGACGCGCTGACACGATGGCAACCCTCATCCTCGCCCCGGGCCGCGAACGCTCGGTGCTGCGCCGGCATCCATGGATATTCGCCGGCTCGGTCGACCGGTTGGAAGGCCGTGCCCGTCCGGGCGACACCGTTCTGGTGCAGACGCAGGGCGGCCGCGCGCTTGGGCGCGCCGCCTTTTCGCCGGCGTCGCAGATACGCGCCCGCATGTGGACCTTCGGCGACGAGTCGATCGACGATGCGTTTTTCCGCCGCACCGTGGTACGGGCCGTGGCGCAGCGGCGCGACCTGCCGGAGCTGGCGCGAGAGTTCGGTCCGGACGGCGGCATCCGCCTGCTGCACGGCGAGTCGGACGGCCTGCCGGGCGTGATCGCGGATCGCTACGGCGACGTGATCGTGCTGCAGATCACCAGCGCCGGCGGCGAGAAATGGCGGGCATCGATCGCCGACGCGCTGACCCGTGCGACCGGTATCGGCCGCATCTACGAGCGTTCCGACTCCGACGTGCGTGCGCTCGAGGGACTGGAGCCGCGCACCGGCTGGCTGGCCGGTGACGGTGAAATGCCACGTCCGGTGATAGACGAGTTCGGTGTCCGCATCGAAGTGGATGTGGCAGGCGGTCACAAGACCGGCTTCTATCTTGACCAGCGCGACAACCGGCGTCTGTGCGGGGAACTGGCGCGCGACCGGCGTGTGCTGAACTGCTTCTGCTACACCGGCGGTTTTTCGCTGCACGCGCTGGCCGGCGGCGCGGCCGAGGTGCTGTCGATCGATTCGTCCGGCCCGGCGCTCGACATGGCGCGCCGTAACCTCGCGCACAATCCGCAGCTGGATGCAGCGCGGGCGCACTGGCTGGAGGCCGACGTGTTCCAGCATCTGCGTGCGCTGCGCGCGGAAGGCCGCAAGTTCGACCTGATCGTGCTCGATCCGCCCAAGTTCGCACCGTCGGCGGCGCACGCCAAGTCCGCGGCCCGCGCCTACAAGGACATCAACCTGCTCGGGTTCCGCCTGCTGTCGCCGGGCGGTCTGCTGATGACCTACTCCTGTTCGGGCGGTGTCGATGCCGGTTTTTTCCAGGGCATCGTGGCCGATGCGGCGGGTGATGCCGGCGTGTCGGCGCGCGTGCTGCGCCGCCTGTCGGCGGGGGCGGACCACGCGGTGGGCCTGGCTTTTCCCGAAGGCGAGTATCTCAAGGGATTGCTTGTGCGCGCCGAGTGATACTGGCTGTCGTTTTTTTGCGAAACATTGGTATCCTGCTCGTCTTTCCAATCCCGGGAGTTCTTGCGGATGGCCACCAAGAATGCCAGCAAGGCCGACAAGCCGCTGACCGAAGCCGACCTGATGAAGATGTCGGACAAGGAATACATGAACGAGGCGCAGCTCGCATTTTTCCGCGATCTGCTCGCCCGCATGCGTGACGACATCCTGCGCAAGGCCGATGAAACCGTTGAGCACATGCGCGAGGTCGACAACGTGTCCGATCCGGCCGACCGTGCCACGGTGGAAGAGGAGCACACGCTGGAACTGCGCGCACGCGACCGTGAACGCAAGCTGCTGAAGAAGATCGAGCAGGCGATCGACCGCATTGATGCCGGCGAGTACGGCTACTGCGACGAAACCGGCGAGCCGATCGGCATTCCGCGCCTGCTTGCCCGTCCGACCGCAACGCTGACGATCGAGGCGCAGGAGCGTCGCGAGCGTCTGCAGAAGCTGTACGGCGACTGATTTTCCGCGCGGGCATGCACTGATGCGGCGCCTGTCCATGTTGCGGCTGGTTCTGTTCCTGCTGTGCCTGATCGGGGCGCAGCACGCCGCGCTCGTCCATGCCTTCGAGCATCTCCCGGCCGGCGGTGCGGCCATTGCGCAGCTGCAGCAGGATGGCAGCGGCAACGGCGGTGATCACGCGCTGGCTTGCGTCGGCTGTCTGTCGGCGCACACCTTCGCCACCTGTTTCTCTGGTACGCCGCCGCGCCCGCCGGAATCCTGTCTATCCCACGTCTACCGTGCGCCCCTGGCGCTGCAATCGGGCGGCAGTACGTCGCCCGAGCCGCGCGCCCACGGTCCGCCCCCGATCTCCCTGCTCTGAGTCCGTGCGCCGTCAGGCGCGACATCCATTCAGCGACCGACCGGTCCGCACTGCCGTGCGTGCGGGTCAGCGCCCTTTGGGCGCAGGGAGATTCCATGTTTTCGCACCCGTTACGAAGCGCCGTTGTGGCCGCTTCGACAGTTCTTGTTTCGGTTCCGGCATTGGCGCAGGCGGTGAAGGAACTGCCTGCGGTCGTCGTGACCGGCAATCCGCTGGGCAGTGACCCGTCCGGGCTGGCCAGCCCGGTTTCCGTGATGGACGATCACGCGCTCACCCTGCGTGGTGCCAGCACGCTGGGCGAGACCGTCGGCAACCTGCCCGGCGTCAGCTCGACCTATTTCGGCCCCAATTCCAGCCGCCCGGTCATTCGCGGCATGGACGGCGACCGGGTGCGACTGCTGGGCAATGGCGGCGCGTCGCTGGATGCGTCGTCGCTGTCCTTCGATCATGCGGTGACCATTGATCCGCTGGTCATCGAGCGGGTCGAGGTCGTGCGTGGCCCGGCGGCGCTGATGTATGGCGGCAATGCGGTCGGCGGCGTGGTCAATACGCTGGACAATCGCATCCCGCAGTCGGCGGTTGATGGCATCGGCGGGCGGGCCGAGACGGTGCTCGGCGGGGCGGATTCGACCCGCGCGCTGGCCGGGCGAGCGGAATTCGGCGGCGCCGGTCTGAATCTGCATGTCGACGGCTTCCGCCGTCGCACCAGCGACCTGCGCATCCCCGACAGTTCCGGCGCATCCAGGTTGCGCAACTCGGCGGCCGACAGCGAAGGCGGCGGTGTCGGTGCATCGTTCGCCGGAGACGGTGGCTACGTCGGCCTGTCCTACGGTGTCTACGATTCGGATTACGGCACGGTCGCCGAACCGCACGTCACGATAGACATGCACAGCGAACGCTGGGACTTCGCCGGCGAGGCGCGCGATCTCGACGGCTTCATTTCCGGCGTGAAATTCCATTTCGGCCATGCCGACTACACGCACACCGAACTGGATGGCGGTACGCCTGCCACCCGCTTCGCCACCCGGGGCAATGATTTCCGCCTCGAAGCGAGTCATGCGCCGCTTGGCGACTGGCGCGGCACCTTCGGCCTGCAGATCGAACGCAGCAGCTTCGAGGCACGCGGCGACGAGGCCTTCGTGCCATCGACCGACACCGACGCGCGCGCGCTGTTCCTGTTCGAGGAGACGCGGGTCGGCGACCTCAAGCTCACGTTCGGCGGGCGCATCGAGCGGGTGAAGGTCGGTTCCGACGGTGGCGGACCGGATGACGCGAACGCGCCCGGCACGCCGCGCTTCGATCCGGCGCGGCAGCGGCGCTTCACCGCGCGCAGCGCGGCGGTCGGCGTGGTCTATCCGCTGAACGAGGTGTTCTCGCTCGCCAGCCAGCTGGCGCATACGGAGCGCGCGCCGACCTTCTACGAGCTGTTCGCGGACGGCCCGCACGCGGCCACCGGCAATTACGAGCTCGGCAATGCGGCACTGGGCAAGGAGCGGTCGAATTCAGTAGACCTGCAACTGCGCGTGAAGCAGGGCGATCACAGCGGCAGCATCGGCGTCTTCCACAGCCGCTTCAGCAACTTCATCGCGCTGTCGGGTACGGGCATCCGGCGCGATGCGGATGGATTGATCAATCCGGCAGGCGAACTGCCCGAATTCGTCTATCAGGCGGTGCCGGCGAAATTCAGCGGTTTCGAGGCCCAGGCGCGCCTGCTGCTGTGCCGTTGTGCCGGCGAGCTGCATCTGGATCTGCAGGCGGACGCGGTGCGTGCCACCAATCGCGACACCGGAGAGCCACTGCCGCGCATTCCGCCGCTGCGCGGCATGGTGGCACTCGACTGGCTGCACGACACGCTGCAGCTGCGGCTGGAAACCCAGGGTGTGCGCCGTCAGGATCGTGTGGATGCGAGCGGTACGCCGACTGCCGGCTATGTGCTGGTCAACGCCTTCGCCAGCTACGGATTCACCGCGGCCGGCATCGGCTGGGAAGCCTGGCTGCGCGGCAACAACCTGTTCGACACCGAGGCGCGCAACCACGTGTCCTTCCTGAAGGACATGGCGCCGCTGCCCGGACGCGGTGTGATGGCGGGACTAAGAGCCTCCTTCTGAGCGAGTGGCGGTGCGGCGGGCGCCATGCAGCGACGCGTCGCCTGTCACGTATCGTTACGGCTTGCCCGCACCACATCCCTGAATAGGGGGTTACAGTTAACCTTCGTGTCGACTTATCCTGTTTCCTGCCGTTAACCCTGATCGGGTTGAACCGGATTCCCTCGCCAAGTGGCTTTTTCATTCTTCAAGAAATCACCTGCACCGCAGGTCGAGACACGCAAACCTGTCCAGCCGGCCGGTGCTGTCGCTCGCCCGGTACCGGGTGCGCAGGCTGCACCGGTCGCGCCCTCGCTGCTGCCGGCCAGCGGACCGGATTCGGCCGGGCTGATTTCGCTCGACTTCATTTCGCGTGATCCGCTGGAGGGCGCCCGGCGCATGGGCAAGGGCGAACTCGAGGTGCAGGACGTGTCAGCCGGCCTGCACCCGGTGGTTGAAGAAGCCGCCATCATGTTTGCCAACGGCGATGACGAAGCGGCGCTGGCTGCGCTGGAACGGGCGACTTTCGACGATCTGGGCGGTTCGACCGAGCAGGTTTGGGCCATGCTGTTCGACCTGTGCCATGCGCTGGGCCGCTGTGACGCCTTCGACGCCCATGCACTGGCCTACGCCGAACGTTTCGAGCGTTCGGCGCCGACCTGGCCGGCCAGCCCGGCAAAGGGTGCGGTCGGCGGTCCGCCGACGCTGACCCTGTCGGGCAAGCTGTGCGAAGCCAGCCGCGCGATGATCGATCAGTTCGACCGCCTCGGCTGCAAGACGCCGGTGCTGCGACTGGATGTCGGGCGGGTGCAGGATGTCGACGACGAAGGTGCGCGCCTGCTGGCCGAGGCCTTCATCAGGGTCCGGCGCAGCGGTCACGGCATCGCCATGATCAACGCGACCGCACTGCGCGATCTGCTCGCGCCGCGTGTCGTGCCGGGCAAGGCGGAAGGTTCCGCCCAGTGGCTGCTCTATCTGGAAACCCTGCAGCAGCTGGGCGACGAGGCCTCTTTCGAGGAATTTGCAATCCAGTATGCGGTGACCTTCGAACAGTCGCCGCCGTCCTGGGATGACCGCTGGGTGTCCTCGGTGGTTGCACCTGCGGCGGCTGGAACCGTGGCGCCGGAGCCGCAGACCGCGCTGGCGCTGCGGGGTGAAATCACCGGCGCCAAGCAGGACGCGTTTTCGGTCCTGACCTCGGGCGACCATCCGCCCGGCGTGCTCAAGGTCGACTGTTCCGAGCTGCGACGCATGGACTTCATCAGCGCCGGATTGCTGTTCAACGTCATCACCGCGATACAGGCCACCGGCCGGCAACCGCGCTTCGTGGACGTGCGGCCCATGGTGGCCGCGCTGTTCCAGCTGATCGGCGTGGCGGCGGTGGCGGAGATCCAGCAACGCCGCTTCTAGCGGCGTCGGGCGCTTGTCCGCGATGCGTTAAAGTACGCGGCCTTCTCGCGATATTTCAGGAATGGGCATGGAACAGTTTCACGGTACGACCATCCTGTCGGTTCGTCGCCCCGGACAGGTTGCACTGGGCGGCGACGGCCAGGTGACACTGGGCAACATCGTCGTCAAGGCGACTGCCCGCAAGGTGCGTCGTCTCTATCAGGGGCGCATCCTTGCCGGCTTCGCCGGCGGCACTGCTGATGCCTTCACGCTGTTCGAGCGTTTCGAGGCCAAGCTGGAGAAGCACCAGGGCAATCTGCTGCGCAGTGCAGTCGAACTGGCCAAGGACTGGCGCACCGATCGCATGCTGCGCCGGCTGGAAGCAATGCTGGCGGTGGCCGATCGCGAATCGTCACTGATCATCACCGGCAATGGCGACGTGCTGGAACCCGAGGGCGGAATCGTTGCCATAGGCTCGGGTGGCGCTTACGCGCAGGCGGCGGCCCGTGCGCTGATCGAAAACACCGAACTGTCGGCACGCGAAGTGATCTCGAAATCGCTCGGCATTGCCGGCGACCTGTGCATCTATACCAACCAGAGCCATACCATCGAGGTGATCGACTGGTGATCCGTCCCGGTCCGCTTCGAGTCTTGCCATGACACCTTCAGAAATCGTTTCCGAGCTGGACAAACACATCGTCGGCCAGACGCGCGCCAAGCGCTCGGTCGCCGTGGCGCTGCGCAACCGCTGGCGCCGCGCGCAGGTGGCCGAGCCGCTGCGCACCGAAATCACGCCGAAGAACATCCTGATGATCGGGCCGACCGGTGTCGGCAAGACGGAAATCGCGCGCCGGCTGGCAAGGCTGGCGAATGCACCCTTCATCAAGGTCGAGGCGACCAAGTTCACCGAAGTGGGCTATGTCGGACGCGACGTCGACAGCATCATCCGCGACCTGATGGAAATCGCCATCAAGGATCTGCGCGAGCGAGCGATGAAGGCGGCACGTACACGTGCCGAGGACGCGGCGGAGGACCGGATACTCGACGTGCTGCTGCCGCCTGCGCGTCCGGTCGGTTTCGGCGTCGACGCGCCGACCGCTGACGAGAGTGGCACGCGGCAGAAATTCCGCAAGAAGCTGCGCGAAGGCGAACTCGATGACAAGGAAATCGAGATCGAGGTTGCCGTGGCGCCGGCGGCGATGGAAATCATGACCCCGCCCGGCATGGAGGAACTGACCGGTCAGCTGCAGTCGATGTTCCAGAGCGTCGGCAACCAGCGTCGCCGCAGCCGCAAGATGACCATCCGCGAAGCCATGCGCGTGCTGACCGATGAGGAAGCGGCACGGCTGGTCAACGAGGACGAGGTCAAGCAGCAGGCCCAGATCGCGGTTGAGCAGCACGGCATCGTGTTTCTCGACGAAATCGACAAGATCGCCACCCGGTCCGATACCGGCGGTGCAGACGTGTCGCGTCAGGGCGTGCAGCGGGACCTGCTGCCGCTGGTCGAAGGCACGACGATTTCGACCAAGTACGGCATGGTGAAGACCGACCACATCCTGTTCATCGCCAGCGGCGCTTTCCACCTGTCCCGCCCGAGCGATCTGATTCCCGAGCTGCAGGGCCGCTTTCCGATCCGCGTTGAGCTGGATTCCCTGTCGGTCGGGGATTTCGAACGCATCCTGACCGGTACCGACGCCTGCCTGACGCGGCAGTACATTGCGCTGCTGGCGACTGACGGCGTGGCACTGGACTTCACGCCGGACGGCATCCGCCGGCTGGCCGAAGTGGCGTGGTCGGTCAACGAACGTACCGAGAACATCGGTGCGCGCCGCCTGCACACGGTGATGGAAAAGCTGCTGGAAGAAGTGTCGTTCGACGCCGGCCGGCATGCCAGTTCGCTGACCGTCGATGCCGCGTACGTCGACGTCCGTCTGGGGGAACTGTCCCAGAGCGAGGACCTCGCCCGCTATGTACTTTGAGCGCGCCGCGGCGCGCTTGTCCTGCCTGAATCCCACTCTTTTCCGATGACGCCCATAGCCCGCACGCGCCTGCTGTTCCTGCTGTCCTATCTCTGCTTCGGTCTGGTCGCCGTTGCACTCTATTTGCAGCATGTCGAGCGCCTGGCGCCCTGCCCGCTGTGCATCCTGCAGCGCTACGCTTTTGCTGGCGCCGGCGTTTTCTTCCTGCTCAGCGGCCTGTTCGGCGGTGCGCTGGCGCGCAGCGGCCTGTGGGTTTCAGCGCTGATCGCCGGTGCCGGCGTCGCAGTGGCCGCCCGCCATGTCTATGTGGTGTATCACCCGTCGGTCAGTTGCGGCATCGACGTCGTCGAGGATTTCGTCAACAGCCTGCCGCCGGCGCAATGGCTGCCGCAGGTGTTTTTCGCCGATGGCGCTTGTGGTGCCAAGCTGCCGCCGATCTTCGGTCTCGGCATTCCGGAGTGGTCACTGCTGTGGCTGACCGTGCTGGTACTCATTTCCGTGCTGCTTTCGTGGCGGCGCGGCTGATATTCCGATGCCTGCCGTACGGTAATGAGCGCGTTCCGTTCGGTGCCGAGGGCCGTTCCACGATGCCGCGCATCGTGAGTAGCGCTGTTGTCGGAAAAGGAAAGGCGCGGAACCGCGCCTGATCCTGCGCCAGTCAGGTAGCTGCAGTTCCGCCACAGACCGGGCAACCAGGGTCACGCGGCAGCGAAATGCTGCGCCATTCCATGCCCAGTGCGTCGAGCAGCAGCAGCCGGCCGGCCAGAGAGCGGCCGGTCTGCGCCAGCAGTTTCAGCGCTTCGGCCGCCTGTACGCTGCCGATGATGCCGGTCAGTGGCGCGAACACCCCCATCACCGCACAGCGCACTTCCTCTGCTTCGCCGCCCTCGGGAAACAGGCAGTGGTAGCAGGGCGCGTCGGTCTCGCGGCTGTCGAACACGGAGACCTGCCCGTCGAAGCGGATGGCCGCACCCGAAACCAGCGGTGTGCGCGTATTGACGCAGGCGCGATTGATCGCGTGCCGGGTCGCGAAGTTGTCGCTGCAGTCGAGCACCACGTCGGCGGCCGCGATCTGTGCCGTCAGGTCGTCGCCCTGCAGACGCTGCTTCAGCGCGATCACCTGCACGCCGGGGTTGATGTCGAGCAGCGATTCGCGCGCCGATTCGACCTTTGCCCGTCCGACCGAATGCTCGCGGTGCAGGATCTGGCGCTGCAGATTGGTCAGGTCGACCTCGTCGTCGTCCGCGATCACCAATGTGCCGACGCCGGCAGCGGCCATGTAGAGGGCGGCCGGACAGCCGAGGCCGCCGGCGCCGACGATCAGCGCACGCGCCGACAGCAGTCGCTCCTGTCCTTCGATGCCGATCTGGTCAAGCAGGATGTGCCGGCTGTAGCGCAGCAGTTGCTGGTCGTTCATGCGGGGAGGGCGGGCCTGTTCGGGCCCGGTGTTCGGTCAGGTGGAGGGGTCAGCGGTATTCCCGCAACTCGGCCGGTGTGTCGTCGTGGTCGCCGTGCGGGTGGTGCTGCCAGGCCTTGACATAGATTTCATTGGATTTCTTGATCAGCCGTTCCGGCTGCTGCAGATTGCGCAACTGCGTGTCCTCGCAGAAATTCAGCAGTGCGCGAAGCAGCCGCATGGCCAGCGACGAATCAAGAGCAAAGCCCTGCGAATGCAGTACTGCCTCCACGCTGCGGAAGCTGTGCTCGGTCAGGCTGTATTCGATGGCCAGTGCATGGCCGCGCCTGCCGGTGATCCGGATGCCGCGTACCGATGCCAGCAGCGCGCCCGCTTCGTCGATCCGGCTGGCACTGTGCTTGCCGAAGCGCAGTTCCCGGTGCTTCATCAGTCCGGCCTGCGGTCCGTAGCCGGGCTTGCGCGGAGCGCGGTGCTCGCGACCGAAACGACGCTGACGTGCCTGCGCAACCATGATCAAGCTCCTGCCGCCAGCGGCGGCCTGCACTCAGTTTTTCTGGATGATCTGCAAACCCTTCAGCAGATTCAAGGCCTGGATGAACTGGTAATCCGATTTCGTTGCAAACTCGAAAGGCGCCGACTGTCTGGCGTCCTCCTCGTCTTCCTTCTGCGGGTCGGTCTTCGGCCTGGATTTGGGCTTGGCGGCGGAATCCGGCTTGGCGGCCGGCTCCAGAGCTTCCTTGTCGTTGTCCAGATGGCGATCCAGATCCGCTTCGCGCAAGCGCAGGCCGGTCGTGCCGTTGGCTGTTTCCTCGACCATGATGTCGGGCACGATGCCCTTGGCCTGTATCGAGCGCCCGTTCGGCGTGTAGTAGCGCGCGGTGGTCAGCTTGATCGCGGTGTTGTTGGCCAGCGGCATGATGGTCTGCACCGATCCCTTGCCGAAGGTCTGCGTGCCCATGATGACTGCGCGCTTGTGGTCCTGCAGCGCGCCGGCGACGATTTCCGAGGCCGACGCCGAACCTGAATTGACCAACACCACCAGCGGCACCGATTTGGCACCCGCCGGCAGTGTCTGCAGATAGTCGTCGCGCGTTCCGCGCAGATAATCCTCGGGCGATGCGATGAAGCGGCGTTTCGCGTCTTCGGTCCGGCCGTCGGTCGACACCACCAGCGCCTTCGGCGGCAGGAAGGCGGCGGACACGCCGACCGCTCCGTGCAGCAGGCCACCTGGATCGTTGCGCAGGTCCAGCACCAGTCCCTTCAGTTCGCCGTCCTTGTAGAGCTTGCCGATGGCCTTGGCCAGATCTTCGGCGCTTTGCTCCTGGAACTGGGTCAGGCGCAGATAGCCGTAGCCGGGTTCGACCAGCTTCGATTTCACGCTCTGCACCTTGATGACTTCGCGCGTCAGCGTGACTTCGATCGGCTTGGTTTCGCCCTTGCGTGCGATGGTCAGCCGGATGCTGGTGGCAGGTTTGCCGCGCATGCGCTTGACGGCATCGCCGAGCGACAGGCCCTTGGTCGAGGTGTCGTCTAGCTTGATGATCAGGTCGCCGGATTTGATGCCGGCGCGGAAGGCAGGCGTGTCCTCGATCGGGGACACCACCTTCACGAAGCCATCTTCCATGCCCACCTCGATGCCGAGGCCACCGAATTCGCCCTGGGTGCCGGCCTGCAGGTCCTTGAACGCGTCCTGGTCCAGATAGGCGGAATGCGGGTCGAGCCCCGACAGCATGCCGCTGATGGCATGCGTGATCAGTTTCTTGTCATCGACCGGTTCGACGTATCCGGTCTTGACCGCGTTGAGCACGTCGGCAAACTGACGCAGCTCTTCGACCGGCAGCGTGGAACCGATCGGCTTGTTCGCATTGGCGGAGAAATTGAGACTGAGCAGTACGCCGGCGCACAGTCCAATCATGACCAGCCCGGTTTGCTGCAACTTCTTTTGCATCGAATGCACTCCGCGTGTGTACCGGCCCGGACGCTAGCGGGATACCCATTTCAACGGGTCCAGCGCCTGCCCCTGATGCCGCAATTCAAAGTATAAACCCGATTCCGAAGCCCCACCGCTGCTGCCGATCGAGGCGATCGTGTCGCCGCCGCGCACAGTCGCACCGACCTGTTTCAGCAGTGCCTCGTTGTTGCCATAGATGCTCAGGTAATGGTCGCCGTGATCGACGATGATCAGGTTGCCGAAGCCGCGCAGCCAGTCGGCGAAAACCACGGTGCCGCCCGCGACCGCGCGCACGTCTCCCGATGCCGCCCGGATGAAGATACCGCGCAGCGGCGTGCCGCCATCGCTGCCTTGGGCACCGAAGCGGCGCGCAAGTTCGCCGGTCGCCGGCCATGGAAGTTTGCCGCGGAGTTTCGGGAAGGGCTGGCCGCCATTGTCGATCGGCGTTGCGTGTACGGCCGGGCCGCTGTCGTTCGCACCACGGGTTTCGGCGGCGTCGGTCGATGGCGTTGCGCTGGCTGCCTGATTTGTCTGCGGGCGTGCCGGCGTGCGCACACTCTTCTTCGACAGCGATTCGATCAACCGGCCGAGCCGCGCTTCGTCCCGCTTCAGCGTTGCCAGTTCCTGCCGTTCGGTGCGCAGTTGCGTCGAGATGCGCTCGAGTACCTTGCGCCGTACGTCGTGTTCGGACTGCAGTCTGGCGTGCTCGCGCGCCTGTTGCTCTTCCAGTGTGCGCAGCTGCTCCAGCTGCGCATCCTGCCGGGCGACCAGCTCGCGTTGCCGGGTGAGCGTGTCGCGGTGGGTGTTCATCAGCGTGAGCTGGCTGCGCGAGAGGCTGCGCAGGTACTGCAGGTCACGCGCACTCTGGTTGGGATCGCTGCCGGACAGAAGATGGCGCAGCGCGTCGGCTTCGCCGGCCCGCTGGTGTCCGCGCAGCAGCCGGGCGAGTTGGGCCTGCTGAACCTGTAGCAGGTCTTCGCCGGCCTTGACGCTGTTCCGGGTCTGCACAAGGATGGCCTCGACCTCCTTGCGCTGGCTGCTGATGTCGCGCAGCGCGCGCGTGGCGTCCGAGATGGCCTTTTCCGAGCCGCGCAGCTCGTCACGTGCCTCGCGCTGTGCGTTTTCGGACTGGTTGAGTTCGTCGCGCAGCGCTTCCATACGCTGCTGCAGCGCGCGCAGCTGTTCCGGGCTGGATTGGACTGCGCGCTCTGCGAGGGCGGCGCCCGGCAGGGCGCACAGCAACAGCGGGATCAGCCAGCCCTTCACTCCATCCACGGCGAACGCGGTTCGGACTGCGCTTCCTCGGTGTCCGGAATCGGCGGACGCTGGCGCTGCGGCACTGCGCGGCTCTGGTTGGCCACCGCCTCGATGGCGGCCTTGATGGCTTCCTGGTCGCCGAGGTAGTAGTGGCGGATAGGCTTCAGATTTTCGTCGAGTTCATACACCAGCGGCTGGGCCGTCGGAATGTTCAGACCGAGAATGTCCTTCTCCGACACGTTGTCGAGGTATTTGATCAGCGCGCGGATGCTGTTGCCGTGGGCGGCGATCAGCACGTTCTTGCCGGCGCGGATCTGCGGTGCGATCTCGTCGTTCCAGAAGGGCAGCACGCGGGCTACCGTGTCCTTCAGGCATTCGGTCCGCGGAAATTCGCCGTCCGGTACGTCGGCGTAGCGCGGATTCTTGCGGTCCAGACGCGGGTCGTCCTCGTCCAGTGCCGGCGGCGGGGTGTCGTAGGAACGACGCCACACCAGCACCTGTTCCTCGCCGAACTTCTGCGCCGTCTGGCCCTTGTCCAGACCCTGCAGCGCGCCATAGTGGCGCTCGTTCAGGCGCCAGGTCGGGCGGATCGGTATCCACATCAGGTTCATCTGCTCGAGCACGACGTACAGCGTCTTGTTGGCGCGCTTGAGCACCGAGGTGAAGGCGACGTCGAAACGGTAGGATTCACGGTGCAGCAGGCGGCCGGCTTCGCGCGCCTCGATTTCGCCCTTGTCGGTCAGACCGACGTCGGTCCAGCCGGTGAAGCGGTTTTCCTTGTTCCAGACGGATTCGCCGTGGCGCAGCAGAACGAGCTTGTACATGGGATGGTGGTCTTGTGTAATGCGCGGCGTCCCGGTGCGGCGTGTTCCAGAGCCGATTCCCGGCCTGTAGGTGGGCTGCCCGCGCTTGGGCTAAAATGCGCATTTTCCCAGAAAACGCCGACCGCAGTCCCGTAAAAATTCGACACCCCACAACGTTTCGGAACGCATGCGTCGCCGTCCCGGCCCGACAGGGTCGCGGAACCGGTTCCGGAAGCGTCTGTCCTGACTACATTACCGGCTGCCCCGTACCTCCCATGGAATTCCTCACGCAGAACTACATCTGGGCCATCACTGCCGCAATGAGCGGCATCGGCCTCATCATCATGACCCTGCGCCAGCGGGTGTCCGGCCCCCGGCTGTCACCGGCCCAGGCGACGCAGCTGATCAATCGCGAGGACGCGCTGGTGATCGACGTGCGCGAACAGGCCGAGTGGGATGGCGGACACATCGGCGGTGCCCGGCACATTCCGTTCGGGCAGATTGCGCAGCGCCTGACCGAACTCGAAAAATTCAAGGCGCGCCCGATCATCATCGCCTGTGCCAGCGGTCACCGCTCGTCCTCCACCTGCTCGACGCTGCGCAAGGCCGGTTTCGACAAGGTGTTCGCCCTCGATGGCGGGACCGGCGCCTGGGAACAGGCCGGCCTGCCGCTGACAAAGAAGTGATGTCATGGCACGCGTGCTGATGTATACAAGCGGCTTCTGCCCGTATTGCGCGCAGGCCGAACGGCTGCTGCGCAGCAAGGGTGTCGAGGAGATCGAAAAGATCCGCATCGACACCGACCCGCAGCTGCGCAGCGAAATGATGGAGAAAACCGGCCGCCGTACCGTGCCGCAGATCTACATCGACGATTTCCACGTGGGTGGGTGCGACGATCTTCAAGCGCTCGACCGCGAAGGCAAGCTGGACCCCCTGCTGCAGGCGTAATGCCGGGTTTTGCAGCGTTAACCCCCAACCGAGATGTGAAAAATGGCCGAAGAAGCAACGCAACCCCAACAGCCCACGGGCCCCGTGTTCACCATCGAGAAGGTCTACGTCAAGGACCTGTCGCTCGAAGTCCCGAACGCGCCCGAGATTTTCCTGGTCCGTGAGAACCCGTCCGTGCAGATCCAGCTGCAGACCGAGGGCAAGACGGTGCAGGAAGGCGTCTACAACGTGACGCTGACCGTGACCGTGACGGCCAAGATCGAGGAAAAGACCATGTTCCTGGTGGAAGTGCGTCAGGCGGGCGTGTTCCAGATCCGCAACGTGCCGGCTGAAGACCTGCAGCCCATCCTGGGCATCGCCTGCCCGAACATCCTGTTCCCGTATGCCCGCGAATGCGTGTCGGATGCGGTCAATCGCGCCGGTTTCCCGCCGGTCGTGCTCGCTCCGGTCAATTTCGAAGCGATCTACCAGCAGCGCAATCAGGCTGGCGACGGTCAGAACGGCGCGACCGTTCAGTGAAGTTCAAGGCTGCGCTCGCGGCATTTGCCGCGTCCGTCTGCCCGCTCGCCGCGTTGGCGGCGGGCATCGAATTCCGTTCCCTGTCCGATGTCGCGGTGATGTACGACGCGCCGTCGCGGCAGGCTCGCCAGCAGTTCGTGATCGCGCGCCAGACGCCGGTCGAGGTCGTGCGGTCCCAGGCTGGCTGGGTCAAGGTGCGCGAACCGGGTGGCATGCTGGCCTGGGTCGAGTCCTCGGCACTGGTGGCGCAGCGTACGGTCATCGTCACGGTGGAGCGGGCCAGGGTGCTGGCGCGCGCGGAAGATTCGGCGCCGCTGGTGTTCGAGGCCGAGCGGCGCGTGCTGCTCGAACCCGTGCCGTCTGCGGAACCCGTAGCTGCCGGCTGGGCGCGCGTGAAGCATCGCGACGGCCAGAGCGGCTTCATCCGCATCTCCCAGGTCTGGGGGCTTTGAGCCTGGTTCGTCGTCCATGAAACTGTGTGTGCTGGGTGCTGGCGCCTGGGGCACGGCGCTTGCCGTTGCCTACGCCGCGGAACATGAAGTCCGCCTGTGGACGCGCGATCCGCTGCAGGCGGCCGAGTTGCGCGCGACGCATGCCAACGAGCGCTTCATGCCGGGCATCGCGCTGCCGTCCGGCATATCCGTATTCGACGACATCCAGGCCGCGCTCGATGGCTGCGATCTGGCGCTGGTCGCGACGCCGATCATCGGTCTGCGCACCACGCTTCAGGCAGTGGCCCGTTCTGCCGCACCGGCGGTACTGTGGGCGTGCAAGGGTTTCGAACAGGGCAGCGGCCTGCTGCCGCATCAGGTGGCGCGCGAGGTGCTGCCGCCGGACCTGCCGCACGGCGCCTTCAGCGGCCCCAGCTTCGCGATCGAAGTGGCGCGCGGACTGCCGACGGCGATCACGGTGGCCAGCGGCGATCTTTCCTTCGCCAGTTCCATCGTTGCCACGCTGCACAGCCGGCGCCTGCGGCTGTACGCCAATGATGACCAGACCGGCGTAGAGGTCGGCGGAGCGGTCAAGAACGTCATGGCCATCGCGACTGGCGTCTGCGACGGGCTCGGCTTCGGCTCGAATGCCCGTGCCGCGCTGATCACCCGCGGGCTGGCGGAAATCGCCCGGCTCGGTGTGGCGCTCGGCGGCCGCCATCAGACCTTCATGGGGCTGGCTGGCGTGGGCGACCTGATACTGACCTGCACCGGCGACCTGTCGCGCAATCGTCGCGTCGGTCTGCTGCTGTCGCAGGGACATTCGCTCGGTGACGTGCTCGCCACGCTCGGCCACGTCGCCGAAGGCGTGCCGACCGCGCGTGAAGCCGACGCGCTGGCGCAGCGACTCAAGGTAGACATGCCGATCACGCAGGCGGTTGCCGCCGTGCTGGATGGCCGGATGGCTGCGGCCAGTGCGGTCGAAATGCTGCTGTCGCGCGATCCGAAGGTCGAAACCTAGCGCCGACAGACCCTAGTCCGGCGCCAGTGCGCCTACGAAGCCGTGCTGCCGCCAGGCTTCGTAGGCCACGATGGCGACCGCGTTGCTCAGGTTCAGGCTGCGGCAGTCCGGGCGCATCGGGATGCGCAGGCGCCGGGCCGGCGCAATCGTGTCCAGCAGGGCGCCGGGCAGTCCGGCGGTCTCCTGTCCGAACAGAAAGATGTCGCCGGCCTGATACTGCGGTGCCGTGTGCGCCACCCGTCCTCGCGTGCTCAGCGCATACAGCCGCGGATCCTCCGGTTGCAGAGCCAGGGCGGCCGACAGCGCGGCCCAGTCCTCATGCACCGTCACATTCACCAGATCGCGGTAATCCATGCCGGCGCGTGCCAGGTGCTTGTCGGTGATCTCGAAGCCCAGCGGCTTGACCAGATGCAGCCGGAAGCCGCCATTGGCGCACAGGCGCATCACGTTGCCGGTGTTGGGCGGGATTTCCGGCTGATAGAGGACGATGTGGAACATGGGCTGCCGTGAGCGGTCGAGGAGCCGGATTCTGCCGCGGATGGCGCGGAAAAGGCAGGTCAGTCTCCGATGTCGCCGTTGTCCACGCCGATCCTGAGTGAGGCTTCTCACCTGCCGCGCAGCTTCGGCGTGCGGGCGAGCACCAGATTGGTCACCGTCAGCGCGCCGGCCGCCTTCAGTGCCCGGGCCACTTCGTGCAGGCTGGCACCGGTGGTCAGCACGTCGTCGACCACGGCAACGTGCCGGCCGGCAACCTCTGCGCTCACCACGAACGCGCCGCGCACATTGCGTCGCCGCTGCGACCACGCCAGTTCGCGCTGCGGCGGCGTGTCGTGGACGCGTGCGAGACCGAAGGCGTCGAAGCGCAGGTCGCCGATCCGGGCCAGATGGCGTGCGATCTCGACCGACTGGTTGAAGCCGCGTTCGGACAACCGGCGCGGATGCAGCGGCATGGCCAGCAGCAGATCCGCCGGTGGCAGGCCGAGCGCCAGCAGCTCCTGTGCGAACCAGTTGGCCAGTGGCAGCTGGGCGCGGAATTTCAGTGCGTGGATCAGTCCGTCCGCCGGTGCCTCGTACGCCCATACGGCCAGCGTGGCGTCAAATGCCGGCGGCTTCTTCAGGCAGCGGCCGCACACCTGGGCGCCCGGTACCGGCAGCGCACACACCGGGCAGTGCGCCGCCGGCAGCCGGGGCAGGTCGGCGCGGCAGCCGTCGCACAGCAGCGCATCGCCCGATGGCAGGCCGCACAGCCGGCAGTCCTGCGGCAGCAGTGCGGCACGCAACGCGGCGCCAAGACGGCTGCCCAGGTCGGAAATTACGCGGTGCAACATTCCCGCCCCTTTTTCGAAGAAAATGGCGGCTTCGTCGTTCCGGCGCGTTCGCGCCCGTCTGTCACAGACCCATGCATACTCAAGTCATCCATATGCCGCCCACCTCCCGTTCCCAGTCCGCCGCGCGCTGGACCACGGCCCAGGTCGAGGCGCTGTTCGAACTGCCGTTTGCCGATCTGATGTTCCGCGCCCAGCAGGTGCATCGCGAGCATTTTGATCCCAATGCCATACAGCGATCCACCCTGCTGTCGATCAAGACCGGTGGCTGTCCCGAAGACTGCGGCTACTGCCCGCAGTCGGTGCGCCATGACACCGGCGTCACCAGTCAGGACCTGCTGCCGATCGACGACGTTCTGGCCGCCGCGCGCGCCGCGCGCGATGCCGGCGCGACCCGCTTCTGCATGGGTGCCGCCTGGCGCGGCCCGAAGGACCGCGATGTCGAGCAGGTCGCCGAAATGATTTCGGCGGTGAAGGGCCTCGGCCTGGAAACCTGCGCCACGCTCGGGTTGCTGCGTGAAGGCCAGGCGGAGACGCTGAAGAAGGCTGGCCTGGACTACTACAACCACAACATCGACACCGCGCCCGACTTCTACGGCGAGGTGATCGGCACGCGCACGCAGGAAGACCGCTTCGACACGCTGGAGGCGGTGCGCGAAGCCGGCATGAATGTGTGCTGCGGCGGCATCGTCGGCATGGGCGAATCGCGCCGTGCGCGCGCCGGCCTGATCGCCACGCTGGCCAGCATGGACACGCCGCCGGAGTCGGTGCCGATCAACAATCTGGTCAAGGTCGAAGGCACGCCGCTGGCCGACGCACCGGATCTCGATCCATTCGAGTTCGTGCGCACCATCGCGGCTGCCCGCATCACGATGCCGAAAAGCTACGTCCGCCTGTCGGCCGGCCGCGAAGCGATGAGCGACGAAATGCAGTCGCTGTGCTTCCTCGCCGGCGCGAATTCGATCTTCTACGGCGACAAGCTGCTGACCACCGGCAACCCGCAGGCCGAAAACGACCGCCGCCTGTTCGAGCGGCTGGGCGTCAAGTCGGTCTGACCCCGGAGTCGTCCGCTATCGCCGCGCCGGTTCCGCCCGACTTCGCACTCGATCCGCGCGCTGTCGCGCGCGGTTTCGAGCGTGCGGCGGGCCGCTTCGACGAAGCGGCCGTGCTGCATCGGGAAGTGGCACGCCGCATGGCAGAGCGGCTCGACATGGTGACGCTTAAGCCGGCACGACTGCTCGATCTGGGCTGCGGCACCGGGGCCGACCTGCAACCGCTGCGCGCACGCTACCCCGACACCCGGATGGTCGGTCTCGACCGCTCGGCCGCCATGCTGGCGCTGGCGGCCGAGCGCACGCCGCGCTGGCGGCGCTGGCTGCCCGGCGTGCTGGGCGGCAGCCAGAACTCGCTGGTGCGCGCCGACATCGCCCGGCTGCCGATCGCGCCGCGCAGCATGGACATGGTGTGGTCCAACATGGCGCTGCACTGGCTGCCCGACCTGCCGCAGGCGCTGCGCGAGGTGCAGCGCTGCGTGCGCGTCGGCGGACTGTTCATGTTCTCGATGCTGGGTCCGGACACGCTGCGCGAACTGCGCGCAGCGCTCGATGCGGCTGGCCTGCCCGGACGCGTGCATCGGTTCATCGACATGCACGACGTCGGCGACATGCTGGTCGAGGCCGGATTTGCCGAACCGGTGATGGACATGGAACACATCACGCTCACTTTCGAGGCCGCCGCCGGGCTGTATCGCGACCTCGCCGACACCGGCAGCCACTGCGCGCTGACGGCGCGTCCGCGCGGCCTGATGACGCCGCGCCGCAGCCGCCGGCTCGATGAGGCGCTGATGCGCCTGCGCCAGGACGGGCGGCTGCCCGCGACCATGGAAATCATCTACGGCCATGCCTGGCGCGGCGAGCCGAAGCAGACCGAGGACGGCCGCGCCATCATCAAGTTCGAGCGCGGAGGCCGCCGGTGAATCATCGAGTCCGTGGATGATCTCCTCGATGGGAGTGACGCTATCAGGGGGGGCTGGCAGATGTCGATTCTGTCCGTCCTGAGTCGCTTGCGGCGGGCCACCACGGAAGCGATCAGCGTCTTGCGACTGTTCCCGCTAACCCGTTGGTTGGCGTTGGGCGCGGCCCCATAGCGCGCCTGCCGGTGCCGCAGTTGCCCGTGCCCCATGCGGCCTGCGATACCTGCAGGCCTGTCCTGCCAAAGGCTGTGTATCGCATGCTTCGCTCCGATGACACGGAGAGACTCGTGCTACGACTCAGGCGACGTCGCTGACCGACTCCGAACCACCAGATTGCCGACGAAGGTCTGGACGATTTCCCCGTTCTGATTCAGCGTGTTCGTGCGCACCTTGATCAGACCCTGCTCCGGCCGTGACTTCGACGGCCGTACTTCCAGCACTTCGCCTTCCACGCGCAACTCATCGCCCGGCCGCACCGGCCGCGGCCAGCGCAGTTCGTCGAAGCCGGCGCCGACGATGCCGCCTGCGGGCCGGAACTCGCTGTCCACGAGTAAGCGCATGGTCACCGCGGCTGTGTGCCAGCCACTGGCAGCCAGACCGCGGAAGATCGAGGCGCTCGCAGCGCCTTCGTCGAGATGAAAGGGTTGAGGATCGAATTCCGATGCGAACGTCCGGACTCGGCTCTCCTCGATACGGATGCACGTATTGCCGGCGAAACGCTGCCCCGGTGCGAGGTCTTCCAGATAGAGGATGTTCACGGTCGAACCTTTAATCAGAGGACTTCGCCGGCGTGCGCGCTGTCGTGGATGGGCTCAGTGACGCGAGGATATTGTCGCGGCAAACCGCCAGGATTTCGTCGGCCAGCGGCGAATCGTCAGGGCAGGCACGCGACATGACAATGGCACCGACCGCGTGCGCCAGCATGTCGAGGGTCTTGGCGCGCGCTTGACCTGCGTCCGCACCGTCCAACGAAATGTCCGCGGGGGTCAGCGCAGCCAGCATGCTCTCGATGCCGGTCGCAAACGTGGTCCGGACCGCTTCCGGATGGCGCGCGGCGTCTCCGCCCAGCGCCGCCATCGTGCAGCCGGTTGCTCGGGTGTCACGGTGCTGGCGGGAAAGATACCGCCGTACGAATTCCGGAATGTCCACGCCAGCGGTCATCGCGGCAGTCTGCGCGATGCCGCAGGCTGCCGCTTCCGCCATCAGGTCGGCCTTGGAGCGGAAGTGTTTGTAGAAGCCGCCGTGGGTGAAGCCGGCAGCGGCCATCAGATCGGCAACGCCAACCCCATCGTAGCCGCGCTCCCGAAACAGGGCGGATGCCGTTTCAACGACGTGCCCCCGGTTGGCCTGCGCCTGTGCCTTGGTGACCTTCATGTCTTTTCCACGGTGAATTTTGCCTGCATGAGGGCTTCACTATACATTGATGACGATCGTAATCAAATTGTTGACATGGTGGATTACGGTCATCATCATTAAGCGACATTCCAACACATGAAGCCGAAAAAGCATGACCAAAAAAGCGCTTTTCGAACCGTATGTCCTGGGTAATCTGACACTCGCCAATCGCATCGTCATGGCACCTCTGACCCGTAATCGTGCGGGCGACGGATTGGTGCCCAGCGAACTGGCCGCGACCTACTACGCCCAGCGCGCCTCGGCCGGCCTGATCGTCACCGAGGCCACCCAGATTTCCGCCCAGGCTCAGGGCTATCAGGACACCCCCGGCCTGTACACGCCGGAGCAAATTGCCGGCTGGCGCAAGGTCACGAATGCGGTGCATGCCAAGGGTGGGCGCATCTTTGTCCAGCTCTGGCATGTGGGCCGCGTCTCGCATATCGACGTTCAGCCTGGCGGCGCAGCGCCAGTCGCGCCTTCGGCACTCCGCGCCGCGACGAAGACTTTCGTCAACAACGGATTTGTCGATGTGTCGGAGCCGCGCGCTCTGGAACTCGACGAACTGCCGGTCATCGTGAACGACTTCCGCCAAGCGGCAGCCAACGCGATTGCCGCCGGCTTCGACGGCGTGGAAATCCACGGCGCCAACGGCTATCTGCTGGAGCAGTTCATCAAGGACGGGGCCAACCGGCGCACCGACGCCTACGGTGGCTCCATCGAGAATCGCGCGCGCCTGTTGCTGGAAGTTGTCGCCGCCGTGGTGAAGGAAATCGGTGCCGACCGCGTCGGGGTACGCATCTCGCCTGTGTCGCCGGCCAACGACATCTCCTGCAGCGATCCGCAGCCGCAGTACGACTACATCGTCGAGCAGCTCAGTGCGCTGGGCATCGTCTATCTGCACGTGGTCGAAGGCGCGACCGGTGGCCCGCGCGATGTCGCTCCGTTTGATTACGACGCGCTGCGCAGTCGCTTCCGGCAGACCTACCTGGCCAACAACGGCTACGACCTGGAATTTGCCATCGCCCGGCTTACCGAAGGCAAGGCAGACCTCTTCGCCTTCGGTCGTCCGTTCATCAGCAACCCCGATCTGGTCCAACGCCTGAAGACCGGCGCACCACTGGCGCAGCTCAACCCGGCCACGCTCTATGGCGGCGGCGCGGCGGGCTACATCGATTACCCGACGATCTGCGGCTGAAGCACGCCCCTGCTGACATCCCGTCAGAACAACGCCTGAAAAGGAAAATATCCATGACCACGCTTTCGACTGTCCTCATTACCGGTGCCTCCAGCGGTATCGGCGCTACTTACGCCGAGCGCTTTGCCCGCCGCGGCCACGATCTTGTGCTGGTGGCACGCGACAAGGCACGCCTGGATGCCCTTGCAGAGCGGCTGAGAGAGGAATGCCAAGTGGCCGTCGATGTGCTGCAGGCCGATCTGACCCGGTCCACCGACCTGGCCGTGATTGAAACTCGCCTGCGCTATGACGAAAGGATCGAGATTCTGATCAACAACGCCGGCATGGCTCAGGCGGGCGGCTTCATGCAGCAGACCGCGGAGAGTATCGAACGCCTGATCACGCTCAACACCACGGCGCTGACGCGGCTCGCCGCCGCGGTCGCGCCGCGCCTCGTGCAGTCCGGTACCGGAGCAATCGTCAACATCGGATCGGTAGTGGGTTTCGCACCCGAGTTCGGCATGACGGTCTACGGTGCAACCAAGGCTTTCGTACTTTTTCTGTCGCAGGGTCTGAGCCTGGAGTTGTCGCCCAAGGGCGTCTACGTGCAAGCCGTACTGCCGGCATCGACCCGCACGGAGATTTGGGAGCGTGCCGGCATCGACGTCAACATGCTCCCCGAGGTGATGGAAGTGGGTGAACTGGTCGATGCGGCACTGGTCGGCTTCGACCGCCGAGAGCTGGTCACGATACCGCCGCTGCACGTGGCCGAGCGTTGGGATGCACTGGATGGTGTGCGCCTAGGACTGATGTCCGACCTGCGGCAAGCGCATGCGGCTGAGCGGTATCGCGCCTGAGTCCCCCCATCCTGCGGAAACAGCCATGACCGAAACCCACCTTGCTGCCCAGACCCGATCTGTTGTTGACCGTCATTGGCGATTTCCTGGAAGTGATGTAATTCCAGTGTCTGACGGCATTCCTGCAACCGCCGAAGGTGATCTTCCCCTATGACCGCACCGCATTCCGAGGCGCCCATGGAAGCCGACCTGCTGAACCAACCGCTGCGCCTGCCCAATGGCGCCGTACTGCGCAATCGGCTCGCCAAGGCGGCAATGAGCGAGACGTTGGGCACCTATGACAATCGGCCGACCCTGGGACTGGTTCGGTTGTACCGGCGCTGGGCCGCCTCGGGACTGGGCTTGATCATGACCGGCAACGTGATGATCGACCGCCGCGCACTGGGTGAGCCCGGCAATGTGGTGATCGAGGACGAAGCGGACTTGCCTGTCCTGCGCCAGTGGGCTCAAGCGGCGACGGCGCAGGGGGCGGCCATCTGGGCGCAGCTCAACCATCCGGGCAAGCAGTCGACCAAGGGGCTGAATGCGTACAACCTCGCGCCCTCGGCGGTACCCTTCCGCGAGGACATGGCAGCGTTTTTCGAGACGCCGCGCGAAGCCTCCACGGCGGAAATCCAGGACTTCATCGCACGTTTCGGGCGCAGTGCGGCCATCTGCAAGAAGGCTGGGTTCAGCGGCGTGGAGATTCACGGCGCGCATGGTTATCTGGTCAGCCAGTTCCTCTCGCCGCATCACAACCGCCGTAGCGACGAGTGGGGCGGCACACCCGAGAAGCGGCGGCGATTCGTGCTGGCCGTCTATGCGGAAATCCGCCGCCAGGTCGGTCCTGACTTCCCGGTGGGGATCAAGCTCAACTCGGCCGACTTCCAGCATGGCGGCTTTACCGAAGAAGAATCGATCGAGACGATCCGCGCACTGGCCGATGCGGGCATCGACCTGATCGAGATTTCCGGCGGCACCTACGAGGCACCCGCCATGAGCGGCACGATGCAAGAGCCGAGGAAGGCGTCCACCGTGGCCCGCGAAGCCTACTTCCTCGAATTCGCCGAGAGGGTGCGTGCCGCAGTGAAAGTGCCGCTGATGGTGACCGGTGGTTTCCGCACAGCGGCCGGCATGAACGCTGCCTTGCACTCCAATGCACTGGACATCGTGGGCCTGGCGCGATTGCTGGCCATCGATCCCGATGCACCCATCGCCTTGCTGCAAGGGCGCGACAGCCTGCAGCAGGTACGCCCGATAACGACCGGCATCAAGCCGATTGATCGCATGGGGCTGATGGAGATCCTTTGGTACACGCGTCAGATCAAGCGCATTGCAAAAGGTTGCGAGCCGCACCCGGGCGAAAGTGGGCTATCGGCGTTCATGAAATCTGTTTTCAACAGCGGCTGGGGCACCTTTCGCACCCGGCGCCTGCGGGCACGCAGTTGAGCGGCACGGGCTGACACGCAACCCTCCGCGTGCTTTCGGTCAGACCTGCACCGAGCCGGGAATCCAGCACACATTCCCCGAGCCTATCGACCACGGACCAAGGGCAAGGCCGGGCTGCCTCTCTGGAACCTCTTCCACACCTGGCGCCGACCTCAACGCGGTATCGCTTGCCAAGTGCCCCTGTCCCGTCTCGCAAAACAACCTCTTGACTCTTCACATCTAGTCCTTTCGGCCTAACGCCGGCGCAATCCCGGCCATGGCGCGGTAACCTTCGCTGCCTAAGCTGGCGCTCCCGATCCTGTTCGCCTGTCCGGCGGAGGATTCACGACTGATCCGGAGCAAGGCCCATGAATTCGACCCCGCAGAAAAAGCGCATGCTTTCCCTCATCCTGCCCTGCCTGTTTGCCGCCCCGGCGCTGTTCGCGCCGGCTGCGCAGGCGGCCGGCCAGGTGGTGATCAGCCAGGCCTACGGGGGCGGCGGCAACAGTGGGGCCACGCTGAAGAATGATTTCGTCGAACTGTTCAACCGCGGTGATGCGCCGGTATCGCTTTCCGGACTGTCGCTGCAGTACGCCTCGGCGGCCGGAACGACTTGGAACAACAAGCTTGTCCTGCCGGCCACCCTGCTGCAGCCGGGCCAGTACTTCCTGATCCAGTTGGCGCAGGGAGCCGGCGGCGCGGCGTCGCTGCCGACGCCCGATGCGATCGGTTCGATCGCGATGTCCGCGACCGCGGGCAAGCTCGTGCTGGTCAATGGCACAGCGGATCTGACGACCGGCACGGTCTGCCCGACCGCAAACGTCATCGATATCCTCGGCTACGGTACCAGCACGAACTGCTCCGAAACCGGTCCGATGGTGGCGCTGAGCAACACCACGGCCGGCCTGCGCGCTGCGGGTGGCTGTACCGACGGCAACAACAACGCGACGGATTTCGCGGCTGGCACGCCGGCGCCGCGCAACAGCGCATCGCCGCTGAACAGCTGCGGCGGTGCGTCGGTGAACGCGCCCATCGTCACCAGCTGCCCGGCGCTGAGCCTGAGCGCCGGCACGGCCGGCAGCGTGGCGATCAGCGCGTCGGACGCCGACAGCACGGTCGACGGCATTGCCGTCATCGGCACGCTGCCGGCCGGCATCACGCTGGATGCAGTCAGCGCGGCATCCAGCGACGGCGCCAGCGCAACGACTCGCGTCTCTGTCGCAGCGGGCACTGCTGCCGGCAGCTATCCGATCGGCATCCGTTTCACCAACAACGAAGCCCAGAGCGCCAACTGCACCGCGGACATCACGATCGCGGCTGTGGCGGCGATCACGTCCATTCCGCAGATACAGGGCAGCGGTGACGTCAGCCCGAAGGCCGGACTGACGGTCACGACCGAAGGCATCGTGACCGCCGTGTTCCCGGGCCTGTCCGGTTTCTACCTGCAGGACGAGACCGGCGATGGCGATGCATCGACCTCGGACGGCGTCTTCGTCTTCGCGCCCGCCCTGACCACGGTACAGACCGGCCAGAAGCTGCGCCTGAACGCCACCGTCAGCGAATTCAACACCGTGACCGAACTGGTGTCGCCCGCCGCGGTGCAGGTGCTGGGCAGCGGCCATGCGGTCGCGCCGACCGACGTCGTGCTGCCGGAAGCGGTCGAGGGTGACCTCGAGCGCTACGAAGGCATGCTGGTGCGCATCGTCACGCCGCTGACCGTGTCGCAGAATTACTTCCAGGGCCGCTACGGCCAGGTCACGCTGTCCGCCGAAGGGCGCATGGAGATACCGACCAACCGTTATCCGGCCGGCACACAGGAAGCGATTGCGCTGCGTGATGCCAACGCCCGCCGCCGCATCGTGCTCGATGACGGTTCCAGCGCGCAGAACCCGAACCCGATTCCTTTCATCGGCACCGGCAATACGCTGCGCGCCGGCGACACGGTCGCCGGCCTGACCGGCGTCATCGATCACGGACTGATTACGTCCGGCAACCCCGGTCCGCGCGACTACAAGCTGCATCCGACCGTAACGCCGGTGTTCTCGCGCGACAACCCGCGCACCGCCGCACCGGCTGCCGTCGGGGGCAATGTGCGGGTGGCCAGCTTCAACGTGCTGAACTACTTCACCACGCTGGATCAGGCCGGATCGTCGTGCTTTCCGAGCGGTACGGTCAACGACTGCCGCGGCGCCAACAGTACGGCCGAATTCACCCGCCAGCGCGACAAGATCGTCAGTGCGCTGCGTGCCATCGATGCCGATGTGGTCGGACTGATGGAAATCGAGAACAACGGTCAGGTGGCGGTGCAGAACCTCGTCACGGCGCTGAATGCCGCCTACGGTGCTTCCGTCTATGCGGCCGTCGGCCTGCCTGCCGGCGGTACCGGCACGGATGCCATCCGCGTGGCGATGATCTACAAGCCGGCGCGCGTGTCGACGGTCAATCCGGCGCTCAGCGACACCAATCCGATCCACAACCGGCCGCCGCTGGCACAGACGTTCGCCGTCGCCAGCGGAGAGCGCTTCAGTGTCGTGGTCAACCATTTCAAGTCGAAGTCATGCGGCAGCCCGAGCGGTGCCAATGTCGACCAGGGGGATGGCCAGGGCTGCTGGAATGCATTGCGCGTCAGTCAGGCGAATGCCCTGACCACCTTCGTGCAGACCCTGTCGGCCACCAGCGGATCGGGCGACGTGCTGATGATCGGCGACCTGAATTCCTACGGCAAGGAAGATCCGGTCAATGCGCTGACCGGCGCCGGCATGGTCAACCTCGCCGCCAGCGTCACCCTGCCCTATACCTACACCTTCGACGGCGAGAGCGGCCAGCTCGATCACGCGCTGGCCACCGCCAGCCTGGCAGCACGCGTTTCCGGCTTTACCCAGTGGCACATCAACACAGACGAGCCGTCGGTGATCGACTACAACACCGAGTTCAAGCCGCAGGATCTCTATGCGCCGACGCCCTACCGTGCGTCCGACCATGATCCGGTCGTCATCGGCTTCTCGCTGCTGCATCCGGTCAATGGCACCGCCGGCCGCGACGTACTGGGCGGCACGCCGGGCGATGACGTGATCACCGGTGGTGACGGTGCCGACGTCCTGACCGGTGGTGCCGGCGCCGACCTGTTCGTCTATCGCAGCCTGCGCGACGGCATTGACACCATCACCGACTTCGCGCCGGGCACCGACCGCCTGGACCTGAGCGCGCTGCTGGCGTCGCTCGGCATTTCCCGGACCGTGGCCCGGACCGGTGGCTACGTGCAACTGGTCGATACCAACAGTGGCGTCAGCGTGCAGATCGATGCCGACGGCCGTGCCGGAGCCGGCGCCCTGCGCCCGCTCGTTACGCTGCGCGGCCGGACTGCGTCGCAGATCGATTTCGCGCGGGATCTCGGCCTGTAACCGGGTCTTGCGGACAACCGGGGAAAAAATGATGAACAGCTTTGTACGAAATGCGTTGCTGGCGGCCGCCGTCGCTGTCGCCCTGCCGGCACAGGCGGTCGTGCAGTCCTACACCTTCGACGGCGTGACCGATTCCGGCGCCTTCCTTAACCAGATATTCTCCGGCAACCTGAGTTTCGACGATTCCGACCTGACCGGCGTCGGCGAGGAATGGATTGCGCTCGGATCGATCGCGCTCGACTTTCTCGGTCAGCACCACACCCTGGGTAACGCCGCCGCAGCGCCTGAGGCCGCATTTTTCGACGGCACGTTTCTCGGTGTCAGCTTTACCGTGAATGCCGGCGACCCGCAGTTTTCGCTGGTCGCCGGTTATCGCAGCGTCGGCGAGGCCTTCTTCGCCTACGACACCGCGGCAGGAAAGTCCGGTGCCGGGTCCGTGGCCTACACGGCTGCGGTGCCGGAACCGGAGAGCTGGATGCTGATGCTGGCGGGTCTGGCCGGTGTCGCGGGCATTGCCCGCCGCAGGTTCAGCTGACACCGTCCGGCAGCGTCATCGCCTGAACGGATCGATGCATGCGGCGCGCGTGCCAGACGCGCGCGCCGAGCAGTACGGCGAGGACGGACGCATAGATCACCGGCTCGGTGATGTCCTTCTTCACCAGCCACCAGTAGTGCACCACGCCCAGCGTGCCGATGGCATAGATCAGGCGGTGCAGGCGCTGCCAGGCGCGTCCGCCGAGGCGGCGGATCATGCCGTTGGTTGACGTGGCCGCCAGCGGCAGCAGCAGCACGAAGGCGCCGAAGCCGACCGTGATGAAGGGACGCTTGACGATGTCTTTGACGATTTCGCCGATGTCGAAGAACTGGTCGAGCCAGACATAGGTCGTCAGGTGCAGGCAGGCATAGAAGAAGGCGTACAGCCCCAGCGTGCGGCGCAGCCGCACCAGCCAGTGCCAGCCTGTGAGCTGGCGCAGCGGCGTCACGGTCAGCGTGATCATCAGCATGCGCAGCGTCCAGTCGCCGGTGGCGCGCGTGATGTACTCGATCGGATTGGCGCCCAGCGTGTCGCTCAGGCCGGCGGCGATCAGCCACAGCAGCGGCAGCAGGCAGGCGAGCCATACCGCGCGCCACAGCCATGCGAACTGCGTGCGACCGGGGTTGAATCTGCGCCAGGCATGTCCCTGCGCTGCCGCCATGGAAATGTGTGCCGGCACGTCAGAAGTACTTCTTCAGGTCCATGCCGGTGTACAGCGACGCCACCTGATCGCCGTAGCCGTTGAACATCAGCGTCTTGCGCTTTGTGAATTCGCCCAGGCGCCGCTCGCGCGCCTGACTCCAGCGCGGATGGTCGACTTCGGGATTCACGTTCGAGTAGAAGCCGTACTCGCGGCCGTTGGCCCGTGTCCAGGCGCTGAGCGGTTCCTTGTCGGTGAAGCGGATCTTCACGATGGACTTGGCGCTCTTGAAACCGTACTTCCAGGGCACGATGAGGCGCATCGGCGCGCCGTTCTGGTTGGGCAGCACCTCGCCGTACAGGCCGACCGCCAGCAGGGTCAGCGGATGCATGGCTTCGTCCAGGCGCAGGCCCTCGACATAGGGCCAGTCGAGTACCGGCAGCAATGTGCCCGGCATTTCCTTCGGGTTGTGATAGGTGACGAATTCGACGTACTTCGCGCCGGTCAGCGGCTCGACCTGCTTGAGCAGCGCCGACATCGGAATGCCGACCCAGGGCACCACCATGGACCACGCTTCGACGCAGCGCAGCCGGTAGATGCGCTCTTCCAGCGGCGCCAGCCTGAGCACGTCCTCGATTGCCAGCGTCTTCGGTTTCTGCACCATGCCTTCCAGGCTCACCGTCCATGGCCGGGTCGTCATGCGGTGGGCGTTGCGCGCCGGATCGCCCTTGTCAGTGCCGAATTCGTAGAAATTGCAGTAGCCGGTGATGTCCTGATAGTCGTTCAGCTTCTCGTCGGTCGAAAAGGCGCTGCGCGCGAGCGGGCCCAGTTTCGCACCGCGGGCGGCGGTCTGTGCATGTGCCGGAACGGGCAGTACGCCGCCCAGCAGGGCGGCGCCGGCACCGAGTCCGGCTGCGCGTATGAAGTCGCGGCGGCCGTCGAACAGGCTGCGCGGCGTGATTTCCGACGGTGCGATGTCGGCCGGGCGTTTGATCAGCATGGGGTCACTCCTCGTTGTACGCTTCATGAGACCGGCAGCACTGCCGCGACCTTACCTTGTGACCACCGATGAACAGAAAGATTTTTGCCGAACTGCTCGACGCGCTGATGCAAGCGGTTCCGGACGCCAAGTGCGACGCGGTCGAAGCGCTGTGGCGCGACTGGCAGGACGGTACGGTGTTCGACCGCACGGCGCCGGCGCCGCACGCCGTCGATGACGCCGGCCGGCCGGCGCTGCCCGGACTGGTGGAGCCGTCGGCGCTGCGTTCGCGCCGCATGGGCAGCCGCGAAGGGCACGCGGCGATGATCCACGCCATCTGCCACATCGAATTCACCGCGATCAATCTGGCGCTCGACGCCGCCTGGCGCTTCCGCGACCTGCCCGACGCCTATCTCGGTGACTGGCTGCGCGTGGCGGCCGACGAGGCGCGCCATTTCGGCCTGCTGCGCGCGCATCTGCGTTCGCTCGGCCACGACTATGGCGACTTTCCGGCGCATGCCGGTCTGTGGGACATGGCGTGCCGCACCGCCGGCGACGCGCTGGCGCGCATGGCGCTGGTGCCACGCGTGCTCGAGGCGCGCGGGCTGGATGCCACACCGCCCATCATGGCCAAGCTGAGTGCCGTCGGCGATACCGCTGCGCTGACCATCCTCGACATCGTGCTGGCCGATGAAATCACGCACGTCGCGGTCGGTGACCGCTGGTTCCGCCATCTGTGCGCTCAGCGCGGGCTCGACGCCGAGCCAACCTTCCTGCGCCTGTTCGACGAATTCGAGGCGCCGCGCCTGCAGCCGCCGGTCAATAACGGCGCCCGGCTCGCTGCCGGCTTTTCCGAACAGGAACTGGCTCGGCTTACCGGTCGGCGGGTGCATTCGGAAAACTGAAGCCGGAAAAACAAAAGCCCGCCTTGCGGCGGGCTTCCGGATGCTGCGTACAGACCGGCGTTCAGCGCAGGCCGGCGGCGTAGTCGGACACTGCCTTGATTTCAGCGTCGGTCATCTTGACCGCGATCATGCGCATCATCTTGGCCGGGTCGTTGGCGCGCTCGCCGACACGGAAAGTCTTCAGCTGGGCTTCGGTGTAGTCGGCATGCTGGCCGCCGACACGCGGGTACATCGCGGGCAGGCCGGCACCGGCCGGGCCGTGGCAGCCGGAACAGGCGGGCAGGCCTTTGCTCTGGTCGCCGCCGCGCCAGATCTTCTGGCCCAGCTCGATGCTTTCGCGGTTGCCCTTGGCGGTGGCCGGCGTCTGCGTCTGGCTGGCGTAGTAGGCAGCGACGTTGCGCATGTCGGCGTCCGACAGGCCGGCGACCATGCCACCCATGATCGGATTGACGCGCTCGGCCGGCTTGCCGTCCTTGCCCTTGAAGTTCGACAGCTGCTTGTAGATGTATTCCGGATGCTGACCGGCCAGCTTCGGGTTGACCGAAATCGTGCTGTTGCCGTCCGCGCCATGACAGGCGGCGCAGACCTGCGACGCGATCGCCTTGCCGGCAGCAGCGTCAGCCTTGGGTTGTGCCTTTTCGGCAGCGTGTTCTTCAGCTGCCAGCGCGCTGGCGGAAACGAAAGTCAGGGACAGGGCGATAGCAAGAGTTTTGAACGAGCGCATGACAATCCTTGAGCGGTGAACCCGGATGGGGTGTCGGGATAAAAGACACTGATACAGTAAACTCCTCATTTTACCGTGTTTTCCTGGGCGCGCATTGCGCGAAATAGATTTGTCCTCACTCTTCCGTGGTGCCGCGTTTCACATTTCGGTGGCGAAGCCCTCCGGTCTGCCGGCCTCGGCCGGCCCGGAAATCGCATTCGCCGGCCGTTCCAATGCCGGAAAATCCAGTGCCATCAATACGCTGGTCGGCCACACCCGCCTGGCTTTCGTCAGCAAGACTCCGGGGCGCACCCAGCTGATCAACTACTTCAAGCTGGTCAGGGGCGGTTTTCTGGTCGATCTGCCGGGTTACGGTTATGCCCAGGTGCCGATCGAGGTGCGCCGCGCCTGGGCGGCTTTGATAGAACGTTACCTGAAGGAGCGTGAAAGCCTGGTCGGCCTGGTGCTCATCATGGATTCGCGCCACCCGTTGACCGAACTCGACTGGAACATGATCCAGTGGTTCTCGGTCAGCGGAAAGCCGATGCATGTGCTGCTGACCAAGGCCGACAAGCTGACGCGCAGCGCGCAGGCGGCGACGCTGACGGACGTGCGCCGCCAGCTGTCGGGCATGGGCGATCAGGTCACGGTGCAGCTGTTTTCCAGCCTGAAGAAGACTGGCGTCGAGGAAGTGGAAGCAGTGGTGGCGCCATGGCTGGCCGCCGCCTTGCCGGGGGCCGGGCCGGTCGCTGGCTGAACTGCACCGGCGCAAGCGGGAAAAAGAAAAGCCCACGGCCAAAGGGGATAAAGCCGTGGGCTGAAAACGCCTCTTGAAGAAGCACCCGCTCAGGGAGGTGAAGCGGGTGACGGTTCTCGCCGTCGCAAGCTCAGACCGGTCGGCCCGGGCCAAGTTCCGTTCGCGTATTTTCCTTGCGTTCCGGCAAGGTGGTGCGCCGGCTGCCCGTACTATCATCGGCGCTTTGCGTCACGGGTATTCACGATGTCCTTTCCTCCCGCCAGCCATTTTCCGTCCACCCGCATGCGCCGCATGCGCCGTGATGACTTCTCCCGTCGCCTGATGCGCGAGCATAGGCTCAGTGCCGACGATCTGATCTATCCGGTGTTCGTGCTCGACGGTCCGACCCGCAGCGAGGCGGTGGCGTCGATGCCGGGCGTCAGCCGGGTCAGCGTCGATCTGCTGCTGGGTGTGGCGGAACAGGCGGTTGCGCTCGGCGTGCCGGCGCTGGCGCTGTTTCCGGTCATCGATTCCGGCCTGAAGACCGACGACGCGGCCGAGGCGTGGAATCCCGACGGGCTGGTGCCGCGTACCGTGCGCGCGTTGAAGCAGCGTTTCCCGGAGCTGGGCGTGATCACCGACGTTGCGCTCGACCCCTACACCAGCCACGGGCAGGACGGGCTGATCGACGCGTCCGGCTACGTGATGAACGACGAGACGCTGGAGGCGCTGGCGAAACAGGCGCTGTGCCATGCCCAGGCCGGCGCCGACGTGGTCGCGCCATCCGACATGATGGACGGCCGCATCGGCCGCATCCGCTTCGAACTCGATGCGCACCGCCTGATCCACACGCGCATCCTTGCCTACTCGGCCAAGTACGCATCGGCCTTCTACGGGCCGTTCCGCGATGCCGTGGGCTCGGCCGGCAATTTGGGCAAGGGCAACAAGTACACGTACCAGATGGACCCGGCGAACAGCGACGAGGCGATCCGTGAAGTGTCGCTCGACATCGCCGAAGGCGCTGACATGGTCATGGTGAAGCCCGGCATGCCCTATTTGGACATCGTGCGCCGGGTCAAGAGCGAGCTGGCGGTGCCGACCTACGCCTACCAGGTCAGCGGCGAATACGCGATGCTCAAGGCGGCGGTCGCCAATGGCTGGCTGGACGAACGCGCTACCGCGATGGAAGCCTTGCTGGCGTTCAAGCGCGCCGGTGCGGACGGCATCCTGACCTACTACGCGCTCGACGCCGCCCGCTGGCTCAAAGAAACCTGAGCGCGCGCGGCAGCTGCAGTGCCGAGCTCAGCCGCAGGTCCACATAGGAATGGTGGGCGGCGCTGCGGCTGATCCATACCGTGCGCATGCCCAGCTGTCTGGCCGTGCGCAGGTTGGCGGCGGTGTCCTCGACCATGATGCAGCGCGACGCGGTCAGCCGGTTGTCGCGCAACAGGCGCAGGAAGCCGGCGATGCGCGGCTTCGGCGCGTAGCGCGAATGCTCGATCGCGTGGATCGAATCGAACAGCGGGCGCATGCCCATCGCGTCCAGCACCGCTTCGGCGTAGTGCAGCGGGCCGTTGGTGAATACGATCTTGCGGCCGGGCAGCCGGCGCAGCACATGGCGCAGCGCGCGGTCGAATACGATGCCGGGGCGCAGCGCCTCGACATCATGCGTGCCGTGCAGGAAGTGCCGCGGCTGCGTGCCGTGGTGGCGCATCAGGCCGAGCAGCGTGGCGCCGTAGCGATGCCAGTAATGGATGCGCAGGCGGTTGGCGTCGGTCTCGTCCAGATCCAGTTCCGCCATCAGCCAGGCGGTCATCGCCCGGTTCAGGTGCGGAAATACGTGCGGGTTGGCATCGTGCAGCGTGTTGTCCAGGTCGAACAGCCACACCGGCCCGTGGCCGGTGTCCGCGGCACGATGCGCGATGCTCACTTGCTCTTGATCAGCGTGCCGACACCGTCATTGGTCAGCACTTCGAGCAGCAGCGCGTTGGGCACGCGGCCGTCGATGATGTGCACGCTCTTGACGCCGCTGCGTGCGGCATCCAGCGCCGAGCCGATCTTCGGCAGCATGCCGCCCGACAGCGTGCCGTCCTCGATCATCATGTCGACGTCGCGCGGCGTGATGCCGGTCAGCAGATTGCCGTCCTTGTCCAGCACGCCCGGCGTGTTGGTCAGCAGGATGAGCTTTTCCGCCTTCAGGATTTCCGCCAGCTTGCCGGCGACGACGTCGGCGTTGATGTTGTAGCTCTCGCCGTCAGGGCCGACGCCGATCGGCGCGATCACCGGGATGAAGTCGCCGCTGTCGAGGAAGTTGATGATGGTCGGATCGATCGACGAAATGTCGCCGACCAGGCCGATGTCCAGCATTTCGTCCGGCTTGTCCTTGTTCGGCATCATCAGCTTGGTGGCGCGGATGAAGGAGCCGTCCTGCCCGGTCAGGCCGACCGCCTTGCCGCCGGCCTGATTGATCAGGTTGACGATGTCCTTGTTCACGTGGCCGCCGAGCACCATTTCGACGATGTCCATCGTCTCTTCGTCGGTGACGCGCATGCCCTGCACGAAGGTGCCCTGCTTGCCGACGCGCTTGAGCAGATCGTCGATCTGCGGGCCGCCGCCGTGCACCACCACCGGGTTCATGCCGACCAGCTTGAGCAGCGTCACATCGCGTGCGAAACCCAGCTTCAGCGCCGGGTCGGTCATGGCGTTGCCGCCGTACTTGATGACGATGGTCTTGTCCTGGAAGCGCCGGATGTAGGGCAGGGCTTCGGACAGCACGGCAGCCTTGGCGTGGGGCGTGATGCCGGACGTGAGTGCGGAGGTCAGGGACATTTTCGGGCTCGACGGACAGGTTGCGATGGGCGTGGATTCTAGCCTTGCACTGCACAAACAAAAAGCGGGCACATCACGTGCCCGCCCTTTCGAAGCGCCAGCCGGGTGCCCGATTACTGGATCTTCAGTTTGCGAGCGGCCACGGCCACCTTCTTCGGCAGCGTCAGTTCGAGCACACCGTCCGAGAACTTTGCCTGGGCGCGCGACTCGTCGATTTCCTGCCCCAGCTGGAAGCTGCGCGACACCTTGCCGTAATGACGTTCGGACCGCAGTACGCGCTCGCCTTCCCTGTTCTCGACCACACGCTTCTTCTCGGCGCTGATCGATACCACGGCACCTTCGATATTGACGTGGATGTCGTCCTTCGGCACGCCGGGCAGATCGGCATGGACCGTGTAGGCGTCGCTGTCTTCCTTCACGTCTATCTTCAGCACCGGCACGTCCGGGTTGCCGGCGGACAGGTCGACCGGCTGCAGCACCAAGCCGCGAAAATCCTTCAAAAGGTTCTCAAAAGGGTCCCAACGGGTCATTTGATTCATCATTTCGTCCTTTCCTTGTCTGAGAGCGGAGCTGTCCCGCATGCACTGAAATTAAGGATGACTCAGATGAATTCAAGACCCTCCCGCACGCAGCATCTTGCGCTGGGTCAACATCCGTATCGCGTCACGGTTGGTCCATGAGAACACGGCATCGAGCGCTTCGCGCCAAGGCAGCCAGCGCCAGGCGCGGTGCTCGTCCGGCGCCAGCGTGACCGGCGTGTTGCGCGGCACGCACAGGCTGAACATGTGTTCGGTGTTGTGGGTGACGCCGGGTGCGTAGCGCTGGCGCCAGATCGGGAAAATCTCGAAGCGGCTGCTGTGATGCCAGCGGTCGAACCGCTCCGCCGGCGCCACGATGCCGGTTTCCTCGGCGACTTCGCGCCGGGCCGCGTCGAGCAGCGATTCTCCGGGTTCGACACTGCCGGTCACCGACTGCCAGAAGCCGGGGTGCTTCGCGCGTTCGATCAGCAGGATGTCGCCTTCCGGGCTGTGGATCAGCACCAGAACCGACTGCGGTCGCTTCATGCGCTGGCCATGAACGAGCGTGCGCGGGGGTGTGGCTGGTCGAACAGCACCCAGAACGGCGTGCCGCGGTCGCGCCACTCGGCCGACACGTCATCCAGCACCTCGACGATGGCGTCGAAATCCGCTTTGCAGTGTTCGATCGGCTTGGCGCAGCCGCTCAGAACCAGCAGGTAGCCGCCGGCCGGCAGCCAGGACAGGTCGCCCAGGCTGTCGCCGAGCGCGTCGAGGTTGTGTCCGAAGGTGGCCGGGAACTCGAAGGCCAGCGCGAAGGCCTGCAGCAGTGTGGCGCGGTCGCGTGCGCCCTTGATGTCGAGTTCCACCAGCCGGAAGTCGCTGTCGCCCAGTGCGCGGACGGCGCGCGAAATGGCGGTCGGCTGGGCACAGAACAGGCCGCTGCGCGAGGCGTCGAGCAGTCGCGCCTCCATCGGCGAGGGCGGTGGCAGGGAGGGCATGACTTACTCCTTGATGCGGCGGAAGCTGCGGTAGTGATCGCCGGTGTAGTAGTACTCGCCCGAGCGGCGGACATCGTTGTCCGGGCCGCTGCCGGCGATGATGCGTCGCGCGCCGCGATGGTCCAGGCCCGGCGTCGGTACGGTGTATTCGCGGTAGTACGAGCGCGGGCGCACCGGCAGGCGCTGTTCCCGATTCTGGAACACCACGCCGTCGCGCCGGTAGGGGAAGGGACCGCCCTGTCTGATCAGGCTCAGCGTCTGCGCCGTTTCCGGCGGCAGGCGCTCGAGCGCGACTTCGGGGGGCGCGAACCCGCTGGCGACCAGCCAGAACGCGGCGAGCAGCGTCGCGCGTACCGGCCAGTGTCGCAGGTGGCGCGTCATCGCATGCCGCTCACTGTGCCGCGTCGGGCTTCGCCGTGTTGCGCAGACGGATGTGCAGTTCACGCAGCTGGCGTTCGTCCACCGGGCTCGGTGCCTGGGTCAGCAGGCACTGTGCGCGCTGGGTCTTGGGGAAGGCGATCACGTCGCGGATCGATTCGGCGCCGGTCATCATCGTGACGATGCGGTCCAGGCCGAAGGCGAGACCGCCATGCGGCGGCGCGCCGTACTTCAGCGCGTCGAGCAGGAAGCCGAACTTGAGCTGCTGTTCCTCCGGGCCGATGTTGAGCGCCTCGAACACGGTTTCCTGCACCGAGGCCGAGTGGATACGCACCGAGCCGCCGCCGATTTCCCAGCCGTTCAGCGCCAGGTCGTAGGCCTTGGCCAGGCACTTGCCCGGATCGGTCTTCAGCAGTGCGATGTGCTCGTCCTTCGGGCTGGTGAAGGGGTGGTGGCAGGCGTTCCAGCGCTTTTCGTCGTCGTCGTACTCGAACATCGGGAAGTCGACCACCCACAGCGGACGCCAGGCGTCGCCGGTGACGAAGCCCTTTTCGTGGCCGATCTTCAGGCGCAGCGCACCGAGCGCGTCCGACACCACCTTGGCGCGATCGGAACCGAAGAAAATCAGGTCGCCGCTCTGTGCGCCAGTGCGCTCGATGATGGCCTTCAGCGAAGCTTCGCTCAGGTTCTTGACGATGGGTGACTGCAGGCCTTCCTCGTTGAGCTTCGTGACGTCATTGACCTTGATGTAGGCCAGGCCCTTGGCGCCGTAGATCTTGACGAATTCGGTGTAGCCGTCGATCTCGCCGCGCGTGAGCGAGGTACCGCCCGGAATGCGCAGTGCGGTGACGCGGCCTGCCGGATCGTTGGCCGGGCCCGAGAACACCTTGAACGCGACGTCCTTGACCGCGTCGGCGACATCCACCAGCTCCAGCGTCACGCGCAGGTCGGGCTTGTCCGAACCGAAGCGGGTCATCGCCTCGGCGTAGCTCATGCGCGGGAAGGGCGACGGCAGCTCCACCGCCAGCGCCTCGCGGAAGACATAACGGATCATGTCTTCCATCATCGCGGTGATTTCGTGCTCGGTCAGGAAGCTGGTCTCGATATCGACCTGGGTGAATTCCGGCTGGCGGTCGGCGCGCAGGTCTTCGTCGCGGAAGCACTTGGTGAGCTGGTAGTAGCGGTCGTAGCCAGCCACCATCAACAGCTGCTTGAACAGCTGCGGCGACTGCGGCAGCGCAAAGAACTGGCCGTCGTGCACGCGGCTGGGCACCAGATAGTCGCGTGCGCCTTCCGGCGTGCTCTTGGTCAGCATCGGCGTTTCGATGTCGATGAAGCCCTTGTCGTCGAGGAAGCGGCGGAAGGCCATTGCGGTCTTGTAGCGCAGCATCATGTTCTTCTGCATCGCCGGGCGGCGCAGGTCGATCACGCGATGCGTCAGGCGCACCGTTTCCGACAGATTCTCGTCGTCCAGAGGGAAGGGCGGCGTGACCGACGGGTTCAGCACCTCGACTTCATGTGCCAGCACTTCGATCTGGCCCGACACCAGGTTGGCGTTGGTCGTGCCTTCCGGGCGGCGGCGCACGCGGCCGGTCACCTTCAGGCAGAACTCGTTGCGGACCGATTCAGCGACGGCGAAGGTTTCCGCGCGGTCTGGGTCGCACACGATCTGCACCAGCCCTTCGCGGTCGCGCAGGTCGATGAAGATGACACCGCCGTGGTCGCGCCGGCGGTGGGCCCAGCCGAACAGCGTGACGGTCTGGTCAAGGTAGCCCGCGTCGAGCAGGCCGCAGTATTGCGTGCGCATGATTTGATTCCGGGAAAAAGGCGGGGTGCTTGGCACCCCGGTGTCAATTGTCTAGTGCGGGTATTACGGCAACGGGTGTCTTGGTCTTGCGCGGCGGCGGGACGACGCCCATCGACACGATGTACTTGAGGGCTTCGTCCACCGTCATGTCGAGTTCGATCACGTTGGTACGTGCCACCATCAGGAAGAAGCCGGAGGTCGGATTCGGTGTTGTCGGCACGTAAACGCTGATGTGGTCGCTCAGGTGATTGGCGACATCGCCGCCCGGCTGTCCGGTCATGAAGGCGATGGTCCAGCTGCCGCTGCGCGGATACTCGACCAGCAGCGCCTTGCGGAAGGCTTCACCCGAACTGGAAAACAGCGTGTCCGACACCTGCTTGACGCCGTTGTAGATCGACTTCACGACCGGTATGCGCGACAGCATCCGTTCCCAGTACCGCAGCAGGCGCTGGCCGATGATGTTGTGGCCGATCACGCCGCTGGTCAGGATGATCAGTGTGGTCAGAATGACACCCAGCCCCGGGATCCTGAATCCGAACAGCTGTTCCGGCCGCCACGGGGTCGGCACCAGCAGCATGGTCGAGTCCAGCGTCCCCAGAATCCACGCCAGTACCCAGATCGTGATGGCCAGCGGAATCCAGATCAGCAGTCCGGTGATGAAGTAACGCTTCATCAATGGCACGCGCAGGGGCCGCCGCAGGCCTTCGGCGGCGAGGCGCTGCTGTCGGTCGAGGCCGTGGATTCGCCGGGTGACGCGGCAGGTGCCGCCGTGCTGGCCGCGCCTCCGCTGACGGGCTTGGCACTCCCCTTGAAGTCGGTGGCGTACCAGCCGCTGCCCTTGAGCTGGAAGCCGGCGGCCGACATCTGTTTGGCAAAGGTCGATGCGCCGCACGACGGACAGGTCGTCAGCGGTGCTTCACTGATCTTCTGCATCACGTCCTTCTCAAAGCCGCAGGACGAGCAGCGGTAACCGTAAATGGGCATCTGAAGCTCCGGAAAACGCGAAAGTATAGACTAAGGCATTGTTGCACATGCACATTTACGTGCGTGTGCAATGGCATGAAAATGAGGCGGCAGGGCGATGGATTCAAGCCCTAGAAGGAGCCGAGATAGGCCTGATTTATCGCCTGGCCGAAAAACAGCGCGATGACGCCGGCGGCCGCCAGATAGGGGCCGAACGGGATCGGGATGTCGCGACCGTGCGAGCGCAGCGCGATCATCGCGATGCCGACCACCGCGCCGACCAGCGACGACAGCAGGATCACGACAGGCAGCATCTGCCAGCCAAGAAAGGCGCCGGTCGCGGCCAGCAGCTTGAAGTCGCCGTAGCCCATGCCCTCCTTGCCAGTGATCAGCTTGAAGGCCCAGTAAACCGTCCATAGCACCAGATATCCGACGATCGCACCGCTGACCGCGGATGCCAGATCCGTCATTCCACCATTGAGATTGAGCAGCAGGCCGGCCCAGAGCAGCGGCAGAGTGATGCTGTCCGGCAGCAGTTGGGTGTCCAGGTCGATGAAAGTCAGGGCGACCAGCGCCCAGACAAAGACCAGCGCGCCGACCAGAATCGTCGTCGGGCCGAATTTCCATGCACAGGCGGCGCTGAGCACGCCGGTCAGCAATTCGACCAGCGGGTAGCGGGCGCTGATCCGGGTGCCACAGGCGCTGCAGCGTCCCTTGAGCAGCAGCCAGGACAACAGCGGGATGTTTTCCAGCGCCGTGATGCCGTGACCGCACGCAGGGCAGCGCGAGCGAGGCTTCATCAGGCTCAGCGCCTCGGTCTCCGCCAGCACGGTTCCCTGGAGCTCGGCGCATTGCGCCGCCCAGTCGCGCTCCATCATCAGTGGCAGGCGATGGATGACCACGTTGAGAAAGCTGCCGACGGCCAGACCGATCAGGCCGCACAGCAGCACCAGGGGCCCGGTCCGGGCCAGCAGGTCAAGTTCAGTCACGGTGCAGTACTTCGTTCAGACCGACTGGGCGACCTTGAAGATCGGCAGGTACATGGCGACGACCAAGCCGCCGATGAGGGTGCCGAGTACCACCATGATGAGCGGTTCGAGCAGGCTGGACATGGCTTCCACCGAGTCATCCACCTCCTGTTCGAAGAAATCCGCGACCTTGGACAGCATCGAGTCGAGCTGGCCGGATTCCTCTCCAATGGACGCCATCTGGATCACCATCACCGGAAACACGGCCGTGTTCTGCATCGCCACCGTGAGGCTGGTGCCGGTGCTGACTTCCGACTGGATCTGCTTGGTGGCGGTCTTGTATATGTGGTTGCCGGCTGCGCCGCCGACCGAATCAAGCGCTTCGACCAGCGGGACGCCGGCGGCGAACATGGTCGACAGCGTGCGCGCCCAGCGGGCGATGGTGGCCTTGCGGATGATTTCGCCGAGGATGGGCAGCTTGAGCATCGTCCGGTCCACCGCGATCTGCAGCGGCAGTGACCGTTTGAGCATGTAGGCGAAGCCGGCGAAGGCGGCAAACAGGGCACCGAATATCAGATACGAGTATTGGACGAAGGCGTCCGATACCGCGATCACGAACACGGTCGGCGCCGGCAGGTCGGCACCAAAGCTGGCGAACACCTTCTTGAACTCCGGAATCACGAAAATCATGATGACCGCGGTAATCACGATTGCGACCACCATCACGGCGATCGGATAGAACATCGCCGACTTGATCTTGCCCTTGATGGCCAGAATCTTCTCGCGGTAGGTGGCGAGCCGGTCGAGCAGGTTGTCCAGAATGCCGGCCTGTTCGCCGGCTGCGACCAGATTGCAGAACAGCTGGTCAAAGTGCTGCGGGTACTTGCGGAAGGCCTGGTTCAGGCTGGAACCGGATTCGACTTCGAGCCGGATGTCGCCAAGCAGCCGCGAAACGGCGCCGTTGGCCGCACCCTTGCCGACGATGTCGAAGGCCTGCAGCAGCGGTACGCCGGCCTTCATCATGGTTGCCAGCTGGCGGGTAAACAGCGTGATGTCCTTTTCGGTGACCTTGCCGCCCCGTCCGAAGCTGCGCTTCTTGACCTTGGTGACGAGAATGCCCTGGCGGCGCAGGGTGGCCTGGATCATGGCTTCGCCGCCTGCGCGCATTTCGCCGCGCACGACCTTGCCGCTCTTGTCCTTGCCTTCCCAGTTGTACACCTGTTCCTTGGAACCGCTGTCCTTGCGTGCGGATCGCGTTGCGGTGGCCAAATCAAGCTCCTTGCGGGGGTTTCCCGTTCATGCCGTTCCAGCAGACGATGCCGGACCCGTTCATTCGTTGGTGCAGGCCAGTACTTCGGCCAGTGAGGTGACGCCCTGACGGACCTTCAGCAGCCCGGACTGCCGCAGATCCTTGACGCCCTCGCGGCGCGCCTGGGCCGCGATGTCGATCGAATTGCCGTTGGTCATGATGATATGCGCAATTTCGTCCGAGATCGGCATCACCTGATAGATGCCGACCCGCCCCTTGTAGCCGCTGCCCTTGCAGCGTTCGCAGCCGATCGGTCCGTAAGGCTGCCACGAACCGTCCAGTTCCTCCTCGGTGTAGCCGGCCTCAAGCAGCGCCTCCACCGGGATTTCCATGGGCTGCTTGCAGGAGCATAAACGGCGCGCCAGGCGCTGGGCGGTGATCAATATGACGCTGGACGCGATATTGAAGGCCGCGATGCCCATGTTGCGCATGCGGTCGAGCGTGGTCGGCGCATCGTTGGTGTGCAGCGTAGACAGCACGAGGTGGCCAGTCTGGGCCGCCTTGATCGATATTTCGGCCGTTTCCAGGTCGCGGATCTCGCCCACCATGATCACGTCAGGATCCTGCCGCAGGAAGGACTTCAGCGCAGCGGCGAAAGTCAGTCCAGCCTTGTCATTGACATTCACCTGATTGACGCCGGGCAGGTTGATTTCGGCCGGGTCCTCGGCGGTCGAGATGTTCACGCCGGGCTTGTTCAGGATGTTCAGACAGGTATACAGCGACACGGTCTTGCCCGAACCGGTCGGTCCGGTCACCAGCACCATGCCGTAAGGCCGTTCCACCGCGAACATCAGCGCCGCCCGCTGCTCGGGTTCGTAACCAAGCGCGTCGATGCCCAGCATCGCCGAACTGGGATCCAGGATACGCATGACGATCTTTTCGCCATGCAGCGTCGGCAATGTGCTGACCCGGAAATCGATGGCGCGCGTCTTCGACAGCACGAATTTCATCCGGCCGTCCTGCGGAATCCGCTTCTCCGAGATGTCCAGCCTGGAAATGACCTTGATGCGCGACGCGATCTTCTCGCGCAGCACCAGTGGTGGCTGGGTGATCTCGCGCAGCACGCCGTCGGTGCGGTAACGGATGCGGTAGTACTTTTCGTAAGGCTCGAAATGGACGTCGGACGCGCCCTCGTTGATCGCGTCGAGCAGGATCTTCTGGATGAAGCGTACCACCGGCGCGTCGTCGATCTCGAGCGAGCCGGTGTCGTTGTTGGCGGCCTCTTCGTCCGGCGCCATTTCGCCTTCGAAGTCGAAGTCGACCGACGAGATCGACTCGAGCGTGCTTTCGACCGACTCCGACAGCTTGTCCACCAGCGTGAACAGCTTGTCGGTCTCGACCACCACCGGATCGACCGCAAGACCGGTCTGGAAACGCACTTCATCGATCGCCCGCAGGTTGGACGGGTCGGCGATGGCCACCGCCAGCCGGTTGCCGCGCTTTTTCAGCGCCAGCACGCGGTGGGTGCGCATCAGCTTCTTGTCGATCGCGTCTGCCGGGAACTGGTCTGGATCGAACTGGGCGAGATCGAGCAGCGGGTAGCCGAAGGTTTCCGACGCAAAAAGAGCGGTATCCCGCGCACTGAGCTTGCCGCTGGCCACCAGCGCCGACACGAATCCGCCGCCGGACTGGTCGCCTTCGCGCGTCAGCGTGTTTGCCTCTGCTTCAGTCAGACGGCCTTGCTGCGCCAGTGCGCGCGCCAGACCCGACAGTGAGCTTTTTGCAGTGGCAGCCATGGTCAGGAGGTTGGAGGTGTCCGTCTAATGTTGATGTATCGTCTTCGATGATGACGATTCAGGCTTGATAAGTAAACGGTTTCTGCCGCTTACGGCAGCGTTTGTCCGACCGGCTTGAACAGACGGATGCTGCGCACCATGCGGTCCTCCGTATGCAGGATTTCCATTGCCACGTTGCCGATGCGCACCGACACGCCTGATTCCGGAATGTCCTGCAGATGTTCGAGCAGCAGGCCATTCAGTGTTTTCGGCCCGTCGAGCGGCAGGTTTAGGCCCAACTTCGCATTCAGCTCCCGCAGGCTGCGTCCGCCGTCGACGATCACGTTGTCGCCGGCCCAAGCCAGCGATACCGAACTGCCGGGCTGGCCGGTGGTGAACTTGCCGACGATTTCCTCGATGATGTCCTCCAGCGCGACCAGTCCTTCCACTTCGCCATATTCATTGACGACCAGCGCCAGCCGCTGCCGGTTCTCCTGGAAGAACTGCAGCTGGCTGTACAGCGGCGTCGCCGACGGCACGAAGTAGGGCTTGGTCAGCAGCGAGCGGATTTCGTCCTTGTCCAGGTCACCGGTCGACAGTGCGCTGACCACGCGCCGCTGCGGCAGCACGCCGAGCACGCGGTCCAGATCGCCGGCGAACACGGGCACGCGTCCGTGATGGCTGGTCGCGATCTGGTGCTGGATCACCTCCAGCGGCTGATCGAGGTCGATGGCCTCGATCTGGTTGCGCGGCGTCATCACGTCCTCGACTGTCACGTCCTCGAGTTCGAACAGATTGATCAGGATGCGCCGGTGTGCCGCCGGAATGAAATGGCCGGACTCGGTCATCAGCGCGCGCAGTTCGTCCGCCGACAGCGTCTGCCCTTCCTCGCTGCTGCCGGGGCGCAGCCGGGTGATTGCCAGCAGTCCGGACACGAAAAGATTGACGGTCCACACCACCGGGTAGAAAACCTTCAGCAGCGGCGACAGGATGAAGGCGACGATCGGGGCGATCGCATTGGCGTAGCCGGCGCCCACCACCTTGGGTGTGATTTCGGAAAACACCAGGATCAGGAAGGTGACCAGCAGCGTGCCCAGGCCCAGCGTCAGTTCGCCGTCGCCGAACAGGTCGATCGCGATGACGCCGGTCAGCGTGGCGGCGGCCGCATTGACCAGGTTGTTGAACAGCAGGATGACGCCAAGCAGCTTGTCGGTCTGGGCAAGCAGATCGAGCGCGTGCTGCGCGCCGCGCGATCCGGCCTGGGCCGCCGCCTTCAGCCGGTAGCGGTTGCAGGCCATCATCGCGGTTTCCGCCATCGAGAAGAAACCCGACAGGACGAGCAGTACGGCCAGAATCCAGAGCTGACCGGAGAGGGTGATCGAATCCATCGCTCAGGTGCGGCCGAGCACGACCTCGAGTACGAAACTCGTGCCGATGTAGGCCAGCAGCAGCACGAAAAATCCGCCCAGTGTCCAGCGCAGCGCCAAGCGCCCGCGCCAGCCGCGGAAATGCCGCCCCGCGAGCAGCGTGCCGAACACCACCCAGGACGCGATTGCGAACACCGTCTTGTGGTTGAAGGTGAGCGGCTTGCCGAACACCTCTTCCGAGAAGGCGATGCCGCTGACCAGCGTGGCGCTGAGCAGCACGAAGGCCACCGTGATCAGGCGGAACAGCAGGCTTTCCATCACCAGCAGCGGCGGCATGTTGTCCAGCAGGCGCATCAGTCGTCCCCTGTGCAGGCTGCGTTCGACCGCGGCCATCAGCATCGCGTGCAGTGCGGCCAGCGTGAACAGGCTGTAGGCGGTCATCGCCATCACGAAGTGGACTCGGAACAGCAGGTCGTCCGCATTGCCTATGGTGTGGCGTGCCGGCCAGAGCACCGGAATCACCGCGCACAGCGCTGCGACCGGCAGTGCCAGCGTGTGCAGGCCATCCAGCCGGGACGACAGGCTTTCGACCCAGTAGAAGATCAGTGCCAGCCAGGTCATGACGGCGAGTGCGTCGCCGGCGCCGAAGCGCATCTGACCGTCGGGAAAGATCTGGTGCGACAGCACCAGCGCATGGATCAGCAGTGCTGCCGCAAGCCCTGTCGAACGGATGCCGCCAGCGGATGTCAGTGCCGGCCGTCCGCTTGCAGCCGTGCGCATGAACCACAGCGCCAGGAAGGCATACAGGGCGGATGGAAGCAGTTCGATTAGAATCATTGCTCCGAGTTTAACCCAAGGCGCACGCTGCTCTGACATGCTAGACAACCTCACCCAACGGCTCGCCAAGGTCGTCAAAACCCTGCGCGGGCAGGCACGGCTGACCGAAGACAACATTGCGGACATGCTGCGCGAAGTGCGCATGGCGCTGCTCGAGGCCGACGTCGCGCTGCCGGTGGTCAAGGAGCTGGTCGCCCGGATCCGTGAAAAGGCGGTCGGTCAGGAAGTCGTCGGATCGTTGACGCCGGGCCAGGCGCTGGTAGGCGTGGTGCATGACGAACTGGCCGCGCTGATGGGTGGCGCCTCGGCCAGCCTGAACTTTGCGACGCAGCCGCCGGCCATCATCCTGATGGCCGGCCTGCAGGGCGCCGGCAAGACGACCACCGTCGGCAAGCTGGCCAAGTGGCTGAAGGAGACGCAGAAGAAGAAGGTGCTGACGGTGTCCTGCGACGTCTATCGGCCGGCCGCCATCGAGCAGCTTCGTACCGTCACCGGTCAGGCGGAAGCCGAATTCTTCCCGTCCACGCCGGAACAGAAGCCGGTGGATATCGCCCGGGCGGCGGTCGAGTTCGCCAAGACGCGCTATTTCGACGTGCTGCTGGTCGATACCGCGGGCCGGTTGGCCATCGATCAGCCGATGATGGACGAAATCCGCGCCCTGCATGAGGCGATCAAGCCGATCGAAACGCTGTTCGTGGTCGACGCGATGCTCGGCCAGGATGCGGTCAATACCGCGAAGGCCTTCAAGGAAGCGCTGCCGCTGACCGGTGTCGTGCTGACCAAGCTCGATGGCGATGCGCGCGGTGGTGCGGCGCTGTCGGTGCGCCATGTCACCGGCGCGCCGCTGAAATTTGCCGGCGTCGGCGAAAAGCTCAGCGGACTGGAGGAATTCCATCCGCAGCGCATGGCCTCGCGCATTCTGGGCATGGGCGACATCCTCGGTCTGGTCGAGGAAGCACGCCGCCAGGTCGACGAGGATCAGGCCAAGGATCTGGCGCAGAAGCTCAAGAGCGGCAAGGGCTTCGACCTCAACGACTTCAAGCTGCAGATCGCGCAGATGCGCAAGATGGGCGGGCTGTCGGCGCTGATGGACAAGCTGCCGGCGCAGTTTGCCGGCGCCGCCCAGCAGCTGCAGGGGGGCCAGGACGACAAGGCGATCCGCCGCATCGAGGGCATCATCAATTCGATGACGCCGACCGAGCGCAGCAAGCCGGAACTGATCAAGGCAAACCGCAAGCGTCGTATCGCGGCCGGCTCCGGCACCAGCGTGCAGGAGGTTAACCGCCTGCTCAATCAGTTCGAACAGACGCAGAAGATGATGAAACAGTTCTCGCGCGGCGGCATGCAGAAGATGATGCGCAGCATGAAGGGCATGCTGCCGGGCATGCGCTGACCGGGGTCTTCGCGGGAGCGTCCGATGCCACGTGATCTGGTCTGTGTGGTCGAGGACGACGATGCAGTGCGCCGCATGCTGTGCCTTGCGCTTGCGCCGCTCAGGATCGAAGTCGAGGCGTTCGCCGGTGCCGATGCCTTCCTGCAGAGCCGGGATGCCATCACCAACGCTGGCTGCGTGGTGGCGAATGCGGTATCGGACAGCGGCCTCGATCTGCAGCACATCCTGCACTCCGTCGGCAACCGTGCTTCGATGCTGTTCGTGGCCGGACCGTGCGATATTTCGCTGGCGGTGCGGGCGATGCGCGCCGGTGCCATCGATTTCCTGATCCGGCCGATCGATCCGGTGCTGCTGCGCGAGCGCGTGGTCGAGGCACTTGCGGTGCATCGCGCCCACCTGTTGCGGCGGTCACGGCTGCATGCGCTGGGCGAAGCGCTGTCCAGTCTGACGCCGCGCGAGCGGGAAGTGCTTGACCGGGTCGTGGCGGGGCGTCAGAACAGTTCGATAGCAACCGATCTGGGCATCAGCATGAAGACCGTGGAGCAGCATCGGGCCCGCATGATGGACAAGATGCGGGCCGCGTCGCTGGCCGAGCTGGTGGCCCAGGTGATCGAGTGGCGGCTGCTGTCCGAAGCCGGACGTCCGGCCGGATCAGGGATTGCTGGCGGTTAGCGTCGGCCAGGACCAGTGGCGTTCCCAGGCGCCGCGCACCATGTTCGGATAGTCGGCCTGACCCAGGCTGCCGTTGTAGCGGCCCAGGGCGCGGAACAGGTTGCCCCGCTCGATGTCGAGGTAGTGGCGCAGGATGGTGCAGCCGAAGCGCAGGTTCGTGCGCAGGTGGAACAGGTTGCTTTCCTCGGTACCGATGAGTTTCACCCAGAACGGCATCACCTGCATGTAGCCGCGCGCCCCCGAAGTCGATACCGCGTACTTGCGGAAGCCACTCTCGACCTGAATCAGTCCGAGTACCAGCTGCGGGTCGAGGCCCGCACGCGTGGCTTCGTAATGCACGGTACGCAGGAATTCCATGCGGCCGGCGTCGTCCGGCATGCGCTTGGCCAGGCGGCCGGACATTTCGTTCAGCCAGATCTGCCGCTGCGGTGAGGCGAAGGCCGGCAGGTCCGGTGCGGCACGGTCGCTGATGGCCAAGTGCAGTGCCGCCTGCACACTGGCGGCAAGCGGTTCGTACTGCTGGGACGCAAGCGCACTGCTTGCCCCGAGGGCAAGCAGTGCGCCGAACATCACCTGCCGTACTTTACGCATCATTACCTTACCGGTGCTCCAAGCAAACCGAGCACGGCATCCGGCGCGACCTTCTGCGCCGCGCTGTCACGCCGTCCCTGATACTCGATCACGCCTTCCTTCAGGCCGCGTTCGCCGACCGTGATCCGGTGCGGCACGCCTATCAGTTCCCACTCCGCGAACATCACGCCAGGACGCTCGTCGCGGTCGTCGAGGATGACGTCGAAACCCTGCGCCGTCAGTTCGTCGTGCAATTGCTGTGCAGTCGCCCGTACCTGTTCCGACTTGCTCCAGCCGACCGGGCAGATCACCACTTCGAACGGCGCGATCGACTGCGGCCAGATGATGCCGCGTTCGTCGTGGTTCTGTTCGATCGCGGCACCGACCAGCCGCGTCACGCCGATGCCGTAGCAGCCCATCACCATGACGCGCGGCTTGCCGGTCTCGTCGAGATAGGTGCAGTTCATCGCTTCCGAGTACCTGGTGCCGAGGAAGAACACATGGCCGACCTCGATGCCGCGCTGGATCGACAGCGTGCCCTTGCCGTCCGGTGACGGATCGCCCTCGACCACGTTACGCAGGTCGGCGATGCATTCCGGTTCCGGCAGGTCGCGGCCCCAGTTCGCGCCGGTCAGATGCGCATCGGCTTCGTTGGCGCCAGTGATGAAGTCGCTCATATTGGCCACCGTCAGGTCGGCCACGACGTGTACCGGTTTCTTCAGCCCGATCGGGCCGAGGAAACCCGGCACGCAGCCGAAGTGCTCGACGATTTCGGCTTCGGTCGCAAAACGGAAGCCGTCCTTCAGTCCCGGCAGCTTGGAGGCCTTCACTTCGTTCAGTTCGTGGTCACCACGCAGCATGAGCAGCCACAGTTCGGTCTTGCCTTCCTTTTCGGCCGCGACGACCACCGACTTGACCGTGCGGGTGATCGGGGCGCCGAGCAGCTTGGCCACGTCCTCGCAGCGAACGGTTGCCGGCGTGGCAATGCGCGTCAGCGCTTGGGTCGCGGCGGCGCGCGCCGGAAGCAGCGGTACGGCCTGGGCCAGCTCGATATTGGCGGCGTAGTCGGAATCCGGACACCAGGCGATCAGGTCCTCGCCGGTGTCGGCGATGACCTGGAATTCGTGGCTGCGCGAGCCGCCGATGGCGCCGGTGTCGGCGGCGACCGCGCGGAATTCCAGTCCGAGACGACGGAAGATGCGCAGGTAGGTGTCGAACATCGTGTCGTAGCTGCGGCCGGCGGCCTCGTCGTCACGATCGAAGGAGTAGGCGTCCTTCATCGTGAATTCGCGGCCGCGCATCACGCCGAAGCGCGGCCGGCGCTCGTCGCGGAACTTGGTCTGGATGTGATAGAAATTCTTCGGCAACTGGCGCCAGCTGTGGATTTCGGCGCGCGCGATGTCGGTCACCACCTCTTCGGACGTCGGCTGGATGATGAAATCGCGGTCGTGCCGGTCCTTAACGCGCAGCATTTCCGGCCCCATCTTGTCCCAGCGGCCAGTCTCCTGCCACAGTTCGGCCGGCTGGATCAGCGGCATCAGCAGTTCGATCGCGCCGGCCTGGTTCATTTCGTCGCGGATGATGCCCTCGATCTTGCGGATCACCCGCAGACCCATCGGCATGTAGTTGTAGATGCCGCCGGCGAGCTTGCGGATCATGCCGGCACGCGTCATCAGACGGTGCGAAACGACCTCGGCGTCGGAGGGCGCTTCCTTGAGCGTGGAAATGAAAAATTTGCTGGCGTACATGAATGTCTGGAATCCGTGGGTGAGCTGACGATAAGCCCGCGATTCTAGCCGTTCCGCCGGTATTGGCCGAAGCTTGAGCGCTCGCTTCAATTTGGCCCGGAATTGTGGAAGAATCCACGGAAAATCTCACCAAGCGGGTTCAACCATGCTCGACCGGGAAGGTTACCGCCCGAACGTCGGCATCATCCTCATCAACGGGCGCAATGAAGTCTTCTGGGGCAAACGGATAGGCGAGCACGCCTGGCAGTTTCCCCAGGGCGGCATCAATCACGGTGAATCGCCGGAACAGGCGATGTACCGCGAGCTCTGGGAAGAGTTGGGGCTACGTCCGCAACATGTACGCATCGTCGGGCGCACGCGCGACTGGTTGCGTTACGACGTTCCGCGCAACTGGGTGCGGCGCGAGTGGCGCAGCGCCTATCGTGGCCAGAAGCAGATCTGGTATCTGCTGCGCATGGTCGGCCGCGATTGCGACGTCTGTCTGCGTGCGACCGATCATCCGGAATTCGATGCCTGGCGCTGGCACGACTACTGGATTCCGCTCGACACGGTCATCGAATTCAAGCGTCAGGTCTACCAGCAGGCGCTGACAGAACTTGCGCGCCTCGCTTTCCGCAATGTCCGTGCGCGGGGTGTGTTCAGCTCCTCGCTACATGACGACGAAGCCAAGCCGCAGGATGTCCTCGCGCCAGATCCGCACGCGGATTCGGTGCCGTCATCGCCCTGATCATGTCCAGCCTGTAGTGTTGCGGGCATACACTGGATGCGGGCGCACATTCCCCATCGGTCACGAGAAATGTCGGCCGGCGCGTGCGGTCAATGCCATTTCTGGAGGTTATTTTCATGCAGCTGAAGGGTTCGAAGACTGCCGGCAACCTGTTGCGCGCGTTCGCCAGCGAGGCGCAGGCAAACCGTCGCTACACCTACTTTGCGGCGAAGGCGGACGTGGAAGGGCAACCGGACATCGCTCTTGTGTTCCGCTCGACCGCCGAAGGTGAAACTGGGCACGCCCACGGCCATCTGGAATATCTCGAAGCGTGCGGCGATCCGTCCACCGGACTGCCGATCGGGACGACCCGCGACAATCTGAAAGCGGCGATCGCAGGCGAGACGCAGGAATATACGGACATGTATCCGGGCATGGCCAAGGTGGCGCGCGAGGAGGGGTTCGAGGAAATTGCCAGCTGGTTTGAAACGCTGGCGAAGGCGGAGCGCTCGCATGCCAGCCGTTTCCAGAAGGCGCTGGACGGACTCGTCGATTGACCGGAGGTCGATTCGATGCCGCGGATCCGGCGCGACAGCTTGATGAGTCTGGAGCAGTATTCGAAGGAGCGCCCGCTGTTCCGCAGCAGGGTGATCGCGCATCAGCGTCTGCGCACGCTGCATCTCGGCGGGCATGTGACGCTGCTGTTCGAGGATGAACTCACGATCCGCTTCCAGGTGCAGGAAATGCTCCGCATCGAACGCATCTTCGAAGAGGAGGGCATCCTCGGGGAGCTTGGCGTCTACAATCCGCTGGTGCCGGATGGCAGCAATTTCAAGGCAACGATGTTGATCGAATACCCTGACGAAGCGGAACGCAAGGTCAGGCTGTCGCAACTGGTCGGCATCGAGGATCGCACCTGGATCCGTGTGGCCGGCCAACCTGCGGTCTATGCTGCGGCCGACGAGGATCTGGATGGCGAACCTGCCGTGAAAGCTTCGGCGGTTCATTTCCTCCGGTTCGAGCTGACGGCTGCAATGAAGGGCGCGTTGCGTGGCGGAGCGTCGCTGTCGGCCGGCATCGACCATCCGCATTACCGTACAAGTGTTGATCCCGTTGCCGATGCGCTGCGGGTGTCCTTGCTCGATGACCTGGTAATTTGAGAATGGATTTGCGTTTTTTCCGGCGAGTACTGCCGGCGCTTTGTCTGCTGGGTTCGTGTTCCGCCGCGCTTGCGCAGATCACGAACTGGCAAAAGCCGGATGTCTTCTTCGAAGGCGGGGATGCCACATCCGGAGCGGCAAAGGAGGAGGAGCCCCCGCTGCCTGACGTGGCCGTTGCGTCAAACTGGGTGGAGTTCTATGTCGGGGTCGAAACGCGCAACCGCTACTTTCTGGCGCGGGACAGCCTGACTGTAGGCAAGGACCTCATCACTCGCTTCGTGTCACGTGTTCTGACCGCCGGTGGTGTCGAGAACATAGCGGTCGAAGCCATCCGCTGTACCACCGCGGAGCGGCGTACCTTCGCCTATCTGCGGTCCGGGCAGCAGTGGGCGCCTTCGCGCGACAAGCGCTGGGTATCGGTCAGTACCGGCAACCGGTTCAACGCCTATCACGAGATTCTTTACTCGGGACTTCTGTGTTCGTCCGGTTTTCCGATGAAGCCGCGAGAGTCGCTCGAGGCGCTTGCGCGCAGTTTCACTGCCCGCGAGGGAACGCCGCTGAACGGCTATCGTTAAACGCTTTCCTTTTCATTACGCTTCTTGCAATCACATGCTCGATCGCCTGATTACCGAACTTGATCGCGCGCTGCGCACCTTGGCGGCGCCCGCACGGTCGCACCGTCCGGTTCCTGGCGCAGAGTTGCCGGAACCGGTGCTTGATGAAGCACAGCGTCGCCAGGTCGGCGCCCTGATGCGGATCAATCATGTGGGCGAAATCTGTGCACAGGCGCTTTACCAGGGGCAGGCGCTGACCAGTCGTGATCCGTCAGTCAGGGGCGCGCTGCGGCATGCAGCCATCGAGGAAACGGAACATCTGTGCTGGACCGAGGGGCGCATTGCCGAGCTGGGCGGGCGCACCAGCCTGCTCAACCCGCTTTGGTATGGCGGTGCTCTGTTGATGGGGGTTTCTGCCGGGCTGATCGGCGACAAGTGGAATCTCGGATTCCTCGCCGAAACAGAGAAGCAGGTGGAGGCTCATCTGCAGAGTCATATCGACCGCCTGCCGCCGGCGGACCAGAAGTCCTGGCGCATCCTCGATCAGATGCGTCAGGACGAGCAAGAGCATGCGCGTACCGCCGAGCGCCTTGGCGCAGCCGAGCTTCCGGCGTTTGTCCGGATCGCAATGCGCAGCGCGTCGCGCGTCATGACAGGACTGGCGTATTACGTGTGATCCGGCCGGCGATGGCCGAGTGTGTCAGGCCGCGGCTGTTTCTATGATTTCCCACGTATGTTCCATCTTCGCCATCTGTCCCAGCATGATGGAAGCGGAGCAGTATTTCTCCGCTGACAGATGGATTGCGCGCTCGACGGCTTCGGGCTTCAGACCATGTCCGCTGACTTTGAAGTGGAAGGCGATGCGGGTGAATACCTTCGGGTCTTCGGGCGCCCTGTCTGCCTGCAGGCTGACCTCGCAGCCGGTAACCTGCTGACGGCCCTTCTTCAGGATGAGCATCACGTCGAAGGCCGTGCAACCGCCGGTTCCTGCCAGCAGCAGCTCCATCGGGCGCGGCGCAAGATTTCTGCCTCCGGCTTCCGGTGCGCCATCCATGTTGAGCATGTGACCGGATCCTGTTTCCGCCACGAAGCTCACTCCGTCCAGCCACTTCACCACGCATTCCATCTCGTTGCCTCCTGATCCGATGCCCCGGATTGTAATCCGAGCGGCCCGGCGATCGGACCTGGATTGGTTTGCTGCAATGCGGCAATTACTACCTTTGGACTGATTCTAGGATGGCTCTGCCCGGGATCGAAGAGGATAGTTTTGTTATTAATTTCATGAATTTTATGAGTATTTTATTTGTTCGGCTTGGTCTTTTGTTCGGTTTTTCCACTTTTTAAGGGCTTGGCAAGGCTTGTGCGTCGCAAAAAAACCTTGCGTACCTTATTCCCGTGGTCAATAATCGATTCATGCTTTTGGCGCCAGTCGATCGGTTGCCTGGCCCCAGTGTCTCCTCCACCCTCCTCCTTTGGTGTGGATTTAGCGCGACTCTCATGAGTCGCGCTTTTTTTATTCCACTTCAGGGCGTTGACACAGGGTAATCCGCAAGTTATATTTGCCGGCTTTTGGGCGATCTCGCCCGAAATCATGGGACGTTCGAGATGAAAACCTTTTCAGCCAAGCCGCACGAAGTCGAGCGCGACTGGTACGTTGTCGATGCCTCTGACAAGGTGCTCGGGCGCCTTGCCAGCGAGATCGCGCACCGTCTGCGCGGCAAGCACAAGCCAATCTTCACCCCTCACGTGGATACCGGTGACTACATAGTCGTCGTCAATGTCGAGAAGCTGCGCGTGACCGGAGACAAGGCTCAGGACAAGAAGTACTACCGTCATTCGGGTTACCCGGGCGGTATCTACGAAACCAATTTCACGAAGCTGCAGCAACGCTTCCCGGCACGCGTGCTGGAAAAGGCGGTCAAGGGCATGCTGCCCAAGGGTCCGCTGGGTTACGCGATGCTCAAGAAGCTGAAGTGCTACGCCGGCACGGAACATCCGCACGCCGCGCAGCAGCCCAAAGCGCTCGACATCTGAGGACAGATAAGTCATGGCTTACAACGTTGATTATTACTACGGCACCGGCCGCCGCAAGACTGCGGTAGCCCGCGTGTTCCTGCGTCCGGGCAAGGGTGCGATTGTCGTGAACGACAAGCCGGTTGACGAGTTCTTCTCGCGCGAAACCGGTCGCATGGTCGTGCGCCAGCCGCTGGAACTCACCGAGCATGTCAGCACCTTCGACATCATGGTGAATGTCACTGGCGGCGGTGAGTCGGGTCAGGCCGGCGCAGTGCGCCACGGCATCACCCGTGCGCTCATCGACTACGATGCGACGCTCAAGCCGGCCCTGAGCAAGGCTGGGTTCGTGACGCGTGATGCACGTGAAGTCGAGCGCAAGAAGGTGGGTTTCCACAAGGCACGTCGCCGCAAGCAGTTCTCCAAGCGCTGATCTGGCGTTTGTTGTTGCAGTTGGAAAAAGCCGCCCGCGAGGTGGCTTTTTTCATTTCTGGCATGATGCCGCCTTCGCAGGCTGCGGTGATTGTTTGCCCGCACCCGAGGGAACGACAGGAGATTCAAGGTGGCAATAAGGGTTGGTATCGTTGGCGGCACGGGTTACACCGGCGTGGAGTTGTTGCGTCTGCTGGCGCGGCATCCTGAGGTTGAACTCAAGGCGATCACATCGCGCGGAGACGCCGGCAAGCCGGTGGCCGACATGTTTCCGAGCCTGCGTGGCCATGTCGGGCTGGCGTTCTCCGATCCCGCCCAGGCTGGTCTGGATGAGTGCGATGCGGTGTTTTTCGCTACGCCCAACGGCATCGCGATGCAACAAGTGCCTGCCTTGCTGGACGCCGGTGTCAAGGTGATCGATCTCGCGGCCGACTTCCGCCTGAAGGATGCGACTGACTGGGGAAAGTGGTACGGCATGTCACATGCGTGCCCGCATCTGCTCGAACAGGCCGTGTATGGGCTGCCCGAGGTCAATCGCGAGCAGATCCGTACGGCCCGGCTGGTAGCCAATCCGGGGTGTTACCCGACGGCGGTGCAGCTGGGCTTCATCCCGTTGATCGAAGCGGGCGTCGTTGATCTCGGAGGGCTCATTGCCGATGCGAAATCGGGTGTGTCGGGCGCCGGGCGCAAGGCTGAAGTGCATACGCTCTTTGCCGAGGCGTCTGACAACTTCAAGGCCTACGGTGTCGGCGGTCATCGCCATCTGCCGGAAATCCGTCAGGGCTTGTCGGCGGTTGCATCGCGAGATGTGGGGCTTACCTTCGTGCCGCATCTGACACCATTGATCAGGGGGATTCACGCCACCCTTTACGCGCGCCTCAATGCCGAGTGCGCTGATCTGCAGTCGTTGTACGAGCAGCGGTACGCGAACGAGCGGTTCGTCGATGTGCTTCCGTCGGGCAGTCATCCGGAAACACGTTCGGTTCGCGCATCCAACATGTGCCGGATCGCCGTGCATCGCCCGCAGGGTGGTGACACCGTCGTGGTGCTGTCGGTCATCGACAATCTGGTCAAAGGCGCTGCCGGCCAAGCGGTGCAGAACCTGAACCTGATGTTCGGATTCGACGAGTCGTGTGGTCTAGAACTCGTTCCGGTCTTGCCGTAAAGGCTCGCCGGCTGCGTTCGCGCTACGGCATCGCAGCCCGGCAGGTTGCGGTCCGTTCGCACGCGCCCTGGTATCTGAAGGTGCTCGCGCTGACCGGCGGGATCACGCTTGCGCTGATGGTGGGGCGGGGTATCTACGAGGCTGGTCGCGGCTGGGTCGGGTTGGATGTGTCCGGCATGCAGTCGGAGGTGTCGGTGTTGCGCCAGCGTGTGGCGGGTCTCGAGACAGAACTTGCCAGCGTGCGCCAGCAGGCGGATGCGGCGCACAGCAATCTGCAGATCGAGCGTACCGCGCAACAGCAATTGACTGCGCAGATACGGTCGCTCGAAAGCGAAAACGGCAGGCTGCGGGAAGACATGATGGTGTTCGAAGGTCTGGCAGGCGCGACCAGCGCCGCGGCAGGTTTCCGGATCAATCGCCTGGTGCTTGAGCCGGACCGAGAGGCCGGACGTTATCGTTACCGGATGCTCATCGTGCGCCAGGGCGGCAAGGCGGAGCAGGACGCACGCGGTTCCTATGAAATTGTTGCGATGATTGACCGACAGGGGCGAGGTGCTAACATCACATTCCCGCCGGATTCGGGGAATACCTCGTATCGTGTCACTTTCCGGCATTTTCAGCGTATCGATGGCGTGATCGCCATTCCGGCCGGTGCAACGCTCAAGTCGGTCGAGGTACGTTTCCTGCAGGATGGGCAGATCAGGGCGCGGGCGACCGCAGCAGTCTGACGACTGCCCGGGTACGGGGGGATAGCATGTTCGGCAAGAAATCGGGTAAGCCCAGCCGTCGCATCGACAGTCTGATCGGTGCGGGGACGCGTGTGTGCGGCGACATTCATTTCCGTGGCGGACTCCGCGTCGACGGAGAAGTGATCGGCAATGTGCAGGCTGACGGAAACGACGCAAGCACGCTGGTGCTGAGCGAGCACGCGCGTATCGAGGGTGCCGTGACGGTGACGCACGCGATGATCAACGGTGCGATCAATGGACCGATCACCTCAAGCGAGTTCCTCGAATTGCAGCCTCAGGCACGAATTGTTGGAGATGTTGTCTACAACAGGCTGGAAGTGCACCTCGGTGCTATCGTGAAGGGACAGTTGGAGCATCAGAGCGCGGTTCCGCGTGCAGTTGAACTGAAATTGGCCAGTGGCAGCTGAGTGTTGCCACGGATTGTTTTGTACAAGGAGTGTTGATTCATGAATGCCGTGACTGAAATGCCGATGCCGCTGCTGTTTACCGACAGTGCCGCCAACAAGGTGAAGGAATTGATCATTGAGGAGGGTAATCCTGACCTCAAGCTGCGTGTCTTCGTGTCGGGCGGTGGTTGCTCGGGCTTCCAGTACGGCTTCACTTTTGACGAGGTGACCAACGAAGACGACACCGCGCTCGTGAAGGATGGCGTGACGCTGCTGATCGATCCGATGAGCTACCAGTACCTGGTAGGTGCGGAAATCGATTACAGCGAAGGCCTCGAAGGGGCGCAGTTCGTGATCAAGAATCCGAACGCCACTTCGACCTGTGGCTGCGGTTCGTCGTTTTCGGCCTGACTTTTGCCTGCACGGCAGGCGCGGATCGATGGCCTTCGGCCGGCGCGAGCGCGCCTGCCAGCCGGAGGGTGTCTGATCGGGGCGCCGGCCCTAGGCGGGCCAGATGGCGCCCAGTACGCGGGGTCCGCTGGCTCCGGTGACATCCGGAAGGTTGCCCGGTTCTCCGTTCAGGGCGCAGCGCGCCAGCCAGGCGAAGGCAAGCGACTCGACGGTTTCGGGGGCGATGCCCCAGTCGGAGGTCGGGAATACCCGGACGCCGCTCATCTGTTCCAGCCTGTGCATTACGTGCGTGTTGCAGGCACCGCCGCCGCACACGGCGATTTCGTCGGGCGTGATCGATGCGCTTCGCAGCGCGTCTGTGATTGATCGGGCAGTCAGATCCGCCAGTGTCGCCTGTACGTCTTCGGGGCGAAGATCGGGCCTCATCATCGCCGTCAGCCATCCCAGATTGAACTGTTCCCTGCCGCAGCTCTTCGGCGGCGGGAGTGCAAAGAACGGATGAGCCAGCATCCGGTTCAGCAGTTCCGGATCCGTTTGGCCACTGGCAGCCCAGCGACCGGATGCGTCATAGCGGAATCCGAGTTGCCTTTCGATCCAGGCATCCATCAGGATGTTGGCGGGGCCGCAGTCGAAGCCGCGCACGGGTTTGCCGGGCTCGAGCAAGGTCACGTTCGACATGCCGCCGAGGTTGAGTACAACCCGTATCAGCTTCTGATCGGCAAACATGCGGGCGTGAAACGCCGGCACCAGCGGAGCCCCTTCGCCCCCGGCTGCTATGTCGCGGACGCGGAAATCCGACACCACGCGGATGCCGGTCTTTTCTGCCAGTAGCGCCGGCGCATTGATCTGCAGGGAATAACCGTATGCCGGCATGTGCCGGACGGTCTGCCCGTGGCATCCGATGGCCTGTATTTCCGTGCTCCTCGCGCCTGCCGTCTTGAGCGTATCGGCCACGACGCCGGCGTACAGGGCAGCCAGTGCCGAGGCCGCCAGCTGTGATCGATGGATTTCGTCGGCGCCGCTCTGGCAAAGCGCAAGCAGATCGCTGCGCAATGCGCTGGAAAAAGGCCGGTTGGCTTGGGCGATCTGCTTCGGTCGTACGCCGGAAAAGTCGGCAAGCACGGCGTCCACTCCGTCCAGGCTGGTGCCCGACATGATCCCGATGTAGAGATCAGTCATGACGCCTCCCGACGATGGGACGGCTGGCATGCGTTAACATCGCCCGCTTTGCGTGCCTGCAGGCGTTGTTGTCGAATCTGCCCGGCACGGGTATTCGGGGTTTTGTCATGTCAGAAGCGGAACAAGCGTTGGCGTTGATCAAGCGGGGAGTTGAAGAACTGCTCCCAGAGGTGGAATTGATCGAAAAACTGAAATCCGGGCGGCCACTCCGCATCAAGGCCGGCTTCGATCCTACCGCACCCGACCTCCATCTCGGTCACACGGTGCTGCTGAACAAGCTCAAGCACTTCCAGGATCTCGGGCATCACATTCTTTTCCTGATCGGAGACTTCACCGGTGCCATCGGTGATCCCACCGGCAAGAACGTAACCCGGCCGCCGCTCTCTCCCGAACAGGTTCAGGAGAATGCGCTGACCTATCAGGAGCAGGTCAACAAGATACTTGACCCTCAGCGGATGGACGTCGTGTTCAACTCGACATGGATGAACCAGCTGGGCGCTGAAGGCATGATCCGGCTGGCGTCGCGGCATACCGTCGCGAGAATGCTGGAGCGGGATGATTTCGCCAAACGCTACGCCGGCAACCAGCCGATCGCGATCCACGAGTTTCTTTATCCGCTTTGCCAGGGCTATGACTCCGTTGCACTGAAGGCGGACGTCGAACTGGGTGGTACGGACCAGAAGTTCAACCTGCTGATGGGGCGGGAATTGCAGAAGCAGTATGGCCAGCCGCAGCAGGTCGTCCTGATGATGCCGTTACTCGAAGGGCTGGATGGCGTCAACAAGATGTCCAAGTCGCTGGGCAACTACATCGGGGTGTCGGAGCCAGCCACCGAAATCTTCGGCAAGTTGATGTCCGTTTCCGACACGCTCATGTGGCGATATTTCGAACTGCTGTCTTTCCGGAGCACGCAGGAGATCGGGGGGCTGAGGTCGGAGGTCGCGGCTGGCCGCAATCCGCGTGACGTGAAGGTGATGCTCGCGCAGGAGATTGTCGCCAGGTTTCACGGTGCCTCGGCTGCCGAGGCTGCGCTGGCTGACTTCGAGGCGCGGTTCAGGCAGGGTGGTGTGCCCGAAGATCTGGCGGAAGTCGTGCTGGATGCCCCGGAGGCCGGGCTCGGCATCGCGCAGGCGCTCAGGCTGTCCGGCCTGACCGCCACCACGTCGGAGGCCTTGCGCATGATCGATCAGGGCGGGGTGCGTCTGGACGGCGAGAAGGTGTCCGATCGGGGGCTGACGCTACCTGCAGGCGCCAACGTCGTGGCTCAGGTGGGAAAGAGAAAATATTGCAGGATTGTCGTCAGGTAGATTTTTCGACCTAGATGATTGATTTAAAATCACCTTTTTATTGTTCTTGAATATTTCTTGCTGTCTGACGTGGTCGGGTTTCAAAAAATAGTCGATTTTCTTTCGCCAAGGTGTTGACCGACTCGAAATTATCCGTAGAATGCGCACCTCTCGTTGCTCAGCAGCGAAGCTCTTTAAAAAGATAAACAGCCGATAGGTGTGGGCGCGATTCAGTTGTAACGGCGCGCAGATGTCGTTTCAGGGCAACCTGGGGTGATTGAAGCGTGCATGACAACGAGATGAAGTGCTCATACGAATCAAGAGGTTTTAAGCGAAAGCTTATACCTGTGAATTCTGTTGAGTTTTGGGAATTAAACTGAAGAGTTTGATCCTGGCTCAGATTGAACGCTGGCGGAATGCTTTACACATGCAAGTCGAGCGGCAGCACGGGGGCAACCCTGGTGGCGAGCGGCGAACGGGTGAGTAATACATCGGAACATGCCCAGTCGTGGGGGATAACACTTCGAAAGAAGTGCTAATACCGCATACGTCCTGAGGGAGAAAGCGGGGGATCGCAAGACCTCGCGCGATTGGAGTGGCCGATGTCAGATTAGCTAGTTGGTGGGGTAAAGGCCTACCAAGGCAACGATCTGTAGCTGGTCTGAGAGGATGATCAGCCACACTGGGACTGAGACACGGCCCAGACTCCTACGGGAGGCAGCAGTAGGGAATATTGGACAATGGGCGCAAGCCTGATCCAGCCATGCCGCGTGAGTGAAGAAGGCCCTCGGGTTGTAAAGCTCTTTTGTTGGGGAAGAAAAGCAGTCGGTTAATACCTGATTGTTCTGACGGTACCCAAAGAATAAGCACCGGCTAACTTCGTGCCAGCAGCCGCGGTAATACGAAGGGTGCAAGCGTTACTCGGAATTACTGGGCGTAAAGCGTGCGTAGGTGGTTTGTTAAGTCTGATGTGAAAGCCCTGGGCTCAACCTGGGAATGGCACTGGATACTGGCAAGCTAGAGTGTGGCAGAGGGTAGTGGAATTCCTGGTGTAGCAGTGAAATGCGTAGAGATCAGGAGGAACATCCGTGGCGAAGGCGACTGCCTGGGCCAACACTGACACTGAGGCACGAAAGCGTGGGGAGCAAACAGGATTAGATACCCTGGTAGTCCACGCCGTAAACGATGAATGCCAGTCGTCGGCAAGCATGCTTGTCGGTGACACACCTAACGGATTAAGCATTCCGCCTGGGGAGTACGGTCGCAAGATTAAAACTCAAAGGAATTGACGGGGGCCCGCACAAGCGGTGGAGCATGTGGTTTAATT
>JAHRYN010000006.1:94867-242663 GCA_020621405.1 Betaproteobacteria bacterium | reverse complement strand
CGTCGGCGACTGCGCCGGCATGGCGGCCGACCTGTTCGAGACCTACGCGGTGACGACCGTGGCCACCATGCTGCTCGGTGCGCTGCTGCTGAAGTCGAATGCCGAAGCGGCGGTCATCTACCCGCTCGCGCTGGGTGGTTTCTCGATCATCGCGTCCATCATCGGCTGCCTGTTCGTCAAGACCAAGCCGGGCCAGAAGATCATGAACGGCCTGTACCGCGGCCTGATCGTCGCCGGCGTGCTGGCGCTGATCGCCTTCTATCCGCTGACCACGGCGCTGATGCCGGACGATGCGCTGAACGCGGCGATGGGCATTGCCGACGGCGCACAGCTGCGCCTGTACGGTGCGGCCGTCGTCGGTCTCGTGCTGACCGGCCTGATGGTGGTGATCACCGAGTACTACACCAGTACCGAGTTCAAGCCGGTGCGCCATATCGCGGAAGCTTCGACCACCGGCCACGGCACCAACATCATCGCCGGCCTCGGCGTGTCGATGAAGTCGTGCGCGCTGCCGGTGCTGGCGGTGTGCGCAGCCATCTGGGCGGCCTACACGATGGGTGGCCTGTACGGCATCGCGATCGCCGCGACCTCGATGCTCAGCATGTCCGGCATCATCGTCGCACTCGACGCCTACGGTCCGATCACCGACAACGCGGGCGGCATCGCCGAGATGTCGGAACTGCCGGATTCGGTGCGTGCCGTAACCGACCCGCTCGACGCCGTGGGCAACACGACCAAGGCAGTGACCAAGGGTTATGCCATCGGCTCGGCCGGTCTGGCAGCGCTCGTGCTGTTCGCCGACTACACCCACGCGCTCGAAGCCGCCGGACACCACGTGAGCTTCGATCTGGCAAATCCCGCAGTCATCATCGGCCTGTTCATCGGTGGCCTGATTCCCTATCTGTTCGGTGCGATGGCGATGGAAGCGGTCGGTCGTTCGGCCGGTGCGGTCGTGGTCGAGGTGCGCCGCCAGTTCAAGGAAATCGCCGGCATCATGGAAGGCACGGCCAAGCCCGACTACTCGCGCGCAGTCGACATGCTGACCGTGGCGGCGATCAAGGAAATGATGATCCCGTCGCTGCTGCCGGTGCTGGTGCCGGTGGTCGTCGCGTTCGGCATGGCCTTCCTGATGGGCCCCGAAGCCGGCGTGCAGGCACTGGGCGGCCTGCTGATGGGCACCATCGTGACCGGCCTGTTCGTCGCGATCTCGATGACCACTGGCGGTGGTGCCTGGGACAACGCGAAGAAGTACATCGAGGACGGCCACTTCGGCGGCAAGGGCTCCGAGGCGCACAAGGCGGCGGTGACCGGCGACACGGTCGGCGATCCGTACAAGGACACGGCCGGCCCTGCGGTCAATCCGCTGATCAAGATCATCAACATCGTCGCGCTGCTGATCGTGCCGCTGCTGCCGAGCGCCTCCGCGCCGGCCGATGCGACACAGCACTCCGCCGCGCCGGCTGCTCAGGTACAGCAGGTCGCTGCAGTACGCTGAAGCGGATCAGACGCCGGACCGGGTGACCGGTCCGGCGTTTTTTCGTTTACCGGGGTCTGCCGGCATTCAGGCGTGCGCCACTGCTGAATGCCGACAGGCTTGGCTCACTGTGGCGGCGCCGGCAGCCGGCTGGCGCGCACTGCGGCCTCGATCGCCGCACCGTTGCCCGGTTCGGCTGCCGCCCATTCCTTCGTCACGGCCTGCAGGCGTTGCCAGTCGTGGTCGTTCTCATGCTGTATCGCACGCAGGAAGTAGGGCTTTTCGGCGTCACCGGCCGCCCAGAACGGCGCGACGGACGAGCTGATCGGCAACTCGACTTCGGCTGGGTGGGCGAGTCCCGGATCGAGCCATTCGACCGGAACGGCGAAGTGCCGCTGCAATCCCGGAATGAAGAAGGTGAGCACGCCGACCAGATGGCCGTCGGCGTCGAACAGCGCGCCGCCGGACGCACCCTGCTGGAACTGTGCGTCGGTCTCGATCACCGCGGCCTCGTCCATGTCGTGCAGTGCGGTGACATGACCGGTACTCATCGACAGTGCCTTGCCGCCGGAAAATCCCATCGCATGGACCTCGTCGCCAACCTTCAGCGAACGCGGTGCAACCCTGTCGACCGGACTGCCCAGCGGCTGCGCGACGCCCAGCAGACAGAGGTCATGGCGGGTATCGACCGATTGCGCGCGGGCCGCGACGCCGGTGCTGCCACGCGCAACGATGACGCTGACGGCGTGGCCCACCACGTGGCAGCTGGTGACCACATGCTGTGCGTCGAGTTGTACGCCGGTGCCGGTGTTGATCCGGCCATCCGGATTGGCGGCGAGTATCTTCACCATGTGCATCGAGAACTGGATGTAGCGTTCCGCGCTGGCCTGCGCGCCGGGCGCGATCGAAAGCATGAGCAGCAATCCGAGAATACGCATGATGACCTCCTTGCGGGCGGCCGGATGGTGAATGCCGGCCGGTGTCTGCAGGTGAACCAGCGGAACATGTGTCGGGAACCTGTGGGTTTCGAATTAATTGGTGCGTCGCAGCATTTCAAGCGCGAACCGTGCCAGATCGCAGGTTCGGCGCAGTGATGTTTGGTCGAGATATTTCTATGTATGCGGTGATTCCGACCCGGGGCGGGTGGAAACCGTGCAGCGACGCCGTATTGGTGCGGTGCGGAATATCCGGGCGGACAGGCAGCAGGCCTGTCGCTCTGCGGAACACCTGCCTTACTGTCACAGCCCGCAACAGGTACGGGCCGGTGTCAGGCATCAGGATGAGGCTGTGCGCACCATGTCCGTGCGCGCTGCCGGGTTCAGGCTTCGATCAGCCCGTTGCGCAGCGCGATCAGCGTCAGTTCCGCCTGATTGGACGCGCCCAGCTTCTGCTTGATGTTGTACAGGTGGGTGCCTACGGTCGACGCCGACAGGTGCAGCGTTTCGGCGATCTGGTTCACCGACTGGCCGCGCGCGAGATGGATGAATACCTCGAACTCGCGTTCGGACAGCGCCTCGACCGGGTTCTGGGCGCCTGTCACGTCCTGCATCGCCAGCTTCTGCGCAATTTCCGCATCCAGATACATGCGCCCGGTGGCTACCGTGCGCACGGCGTCGATCAGCGCCTCCGGCGCGCCGCGCTTGGACAGGTAGCCGGTGGCGCCGGCCTTGAGCACGCGCTTCGGATGCGCGGTGTCCTCGTGCGCCGACAGCGCCAGGATGCGCACGCCCTTGTCGCGCGCGGTCAGCCGCCGCACCGCCTCGATGCCGCCCATGCCGGGCATCGACAGGTCCATCACGACGACATCGGGCTTCAGCTCGGCATAGCGCACATAGGCGGTCTCGCCACTGTCCGCCTCGCCGATCACCTCGATGTCCTCGCAGGCGGCCAGCAGCAGCTTGAATCCCATCCTCACGACTGCGTGGTCATCGACCAGCATCACCCTGATCGGGCCCATCCCTTGTCTCCCTTGCTGAACCGCAGGCCGGCCGCTTCATGCGACCGATGTTTCTTCTTTTCTATTCGAGCGGCAGGCGCGCCGCGACCCGGGTGCCGCCGCCTTCGCGCGCAGCCAGATCCAGCTCCCCGCCCAGCGCCTGTGCGCGCTCGCGCATGCCGCGCACGCCGTGATGGCCGCGCTTCTGTGCCCAGCCGTCGGCCAGTCCGGCACCATCATCCTCGACCGCAAGATCGAGCCACTGTTCCGACCCGTGCAGCGAAACGACGATCTTTTGCGCACCGGCATGCTTGAGCGCATTGGTCACCGCTTCCTGCACGATGCGGTAGGCCGCCAGCTTCAGCGAGTCGCCCGGTGAGTCCGGCAGGCCGGCCATCGACAGTTCGAACTGCATGTCGGGATGGTGACGCTGCCAGCCAGCGACCAGATCCTCCAGCGCGTCGGCCAGACCGAGATTGTCCAGTGCCAGCGGCCGCAGACGCGGGATGATGCTGTGCATCACGTCGTACAGGTGGTCGGCGGTGTCGACGATGAGCCGCGCCGCCTCGGCGCTGCGTGCATCGGTCCTGTCGTCGCGTCGCACGATGGACAGCCCCATGCTCTTGATGGCAGTGACCGCCTGGCCCATCTCGTCGTGCAGCTCGCGCGCGATGTCGCGTCGCTCCTCCTCGATGCGGCTCTGGATGAACTGCGTCAGTTCGCGGTTTTCCTCGAGGTGGCTGCGCGCTTCCAGCGCTTCCTGGCGGGCGTTCATATTGTCCTCGATCGACTGCGCCATGCGGTTGAAGGCCTGCGCCATCGAACCGGCTTCGCGTCCCGGCAGCGCCGGCAGCCGGGTGTGGTAGTCGCCGGCACGCATGTGTTCGAGTCCGCGCAGGATGGTGGCGAACGGACGTGTGGCGCGGCCGACCAGCCAGAACACCAAGCCGTTGCCCAGCAGCATGGCGATGGAACCCGCCATCAGCAGCGTCATCGCGTCGTCCCAGCCGTCGAGTATCGCGCGCGAGGCGTCGGCTTCGACCACCAGCGTCGCACCGTCGGATAGCGTGATCTCCTGGCGCGGCCGCTTGGGCAGGATGAGCCGTGAATACCATTCGGGCGCCTCGCGGCCAGCCTTGTACTGCGACGGTGGCGAGGTGTAGAGCAGGCTCTGGTCACTGCCGAACAGACGGATTTCGGTGGCGCGCACGCGGCCCAGCCGGATCAGGAAATCCACCAGCGCCGGTGCGCCGGTGTCGGCGTAGATCAGCGTGACGCGCGTCAGCAGCTGCGTCGCCACCCGGTTGGCCGCCTCGATTTCCTCGCCGACCGCGCTGCGCGTACCCATCAGCTCCATGGTCAGCATCGTGCTGGTGAAGGTGATGATGACCAGCGCGATCAGCAGGTTGAGCTTCAGCCGCAGGCTCAAGACAGCGCTCCGGGCCAGGCGTCGAAATGGCCGTCGCGCGCATGGGCGTCGATGGCCGACCGGAGCAGCGCCAGACTGGCTGGATGGAAGGGGTCGTGACCGGCGCCCTGTGCCCAGGCCAGCCGGCTGCCGCGCAGCGTGTGGTGGGCGCGCCAGGCGTTCTGCGGCCGGCACACCATGTCCTGGCTGCCGTGCACGATGGCCACCGGCAGTCCGTGCAGGCGCGCGACGGCATCCAGCACCTTCGCCTCGCCGAGGAAGCAGCGCTGCGCCAGGTAGTGCGACTGCACGCGATAGCGGGCGCGCAGCAGCGGCCACTCTTCATCCGTGGGCGGCGCTGGCGTTGTCGTGTCCGGCCAGTTGCCGAGCGCGTGCTCGTAGTTGCGCCAGGCCTCGACAGCGCGGTCGATGCGTGCGCCGTCGCCGGACGAGAACACGCGGTCCAGCCATGCCACCGGCCGGTCGCGCCAGCGCGCCGGCAGCGCCTGCATCAGCGCGGCGTGTGCCTGCGGCGCCACGGCCGCCGCGCCGTGGAAGAACCAGTCGACGTCGGCGCGGCCGGCCAGAAACATGCCGCGCAGGATGAGTCCGCTGCAGGCGTCGCGGTGGCGTGCCGCCCACACCGCCGCCAGCGTCGAGCCCCAGGATCCGCCGAACACCAGCCAGCGCGCGATGCCCAGATGGCGGCGCAGCGCCTCGATGTCCTCCACCAGCGCGTCGGTGTGGTTGTGCCGGGTTTCGCCCAGCGGTGTGCTCAGGCCGCAGCCGCGCTGGTCGAACAGCACGATGCGGTGGCGCGCCGGATCGAAGAAGCGGCGCTGGCGCGGCGAGCAGCCCGAGCCCGGGCCGCCGTGCAGGTACAGCGCCGGCTGGCCGTCCGGATTGCCGCACTGCTCGTAATGGATGCGGTGCCCGTGCCCGACGTCGAGCCAGCCCGAGTCGTACGGTTCTATCGGCGGATGCAGCATGGGCAGGTGTCTGGTCGCGTGAATCGATCGGGGGCTGATGGTAGCTGATGCCATGGCGCGTCACATGCTGCGCCGACACATGGTCATGGGACAATCACGCCATGGATGATCGGATACACCGGGTGGAGCGCCTGGGACAGGTGTTCACCCGCGACGACATGGTCGGGCGGATGCTCGCGCTGCGGCGCAATGCCGGCCGCGTGCTCGAACCGTCGGCCGGCGACGGCGCCTTCGCCCGGCATCTGCCCGGCTGCACCGCGCTCGAACTCGATCCGTCGGTGGCGCCGGCCGGCGCGCAGGTGATGGATTTCTTCGCCTATCCGCTGACCGAGCAGTTCGATACCGTCATCGGCAATCCGCCCTATGTGCGCCATCAGGACATCCTGCCGGCGACGCGCGAGCGGCTTGACAGCACGCTGTTCGACCGGCGCAGCAACCTCTACCTGTTCTTCATCGAGAAGTGCGTGCGCCACCTGAAGCCGGGTGGCGAGCTGATATTCATCGTGCCGCGCGACTTCATCAAGCTCACCGCCGCGCGCCGGCTCAATGCCTGGCTGTTCGAACAGGGCAGCATCACCGACTTCATCGAGACCGGCGACGCCCGCCTGTTCGGCGCCTATGTGCCGAACTGCGCGGTGTTCCGCTTCGAGAAGGGGCGCATGGACCGGCGCATGCACGACGGCCGGCGCTTCCACTGCGAGCGCGGTCAGCTGATGTTCCTGCGTGGCGACTACGGCGTGCCGCTGGCGTCGCTGTTCGACGTGCGCGTCGGCGCCGTGTCGGGTGCCGACGACGTGTTCGTGCATCCGCACGGCAATATGGAATTTGTCTGTTCCAGCACCGTCGACACCGGGCTGACCCGACGCGCCTTCTTCGACGTGCGCAATGACTGGCTGGCGCAGCACAAGCCCAGGCTGCTGGCCCGGCGGGTGCGTCCTTTCGGCGAGCACAACTGGTGGCAGTGGGGGCGCGTGCACCATCGCTCGGACGCACCGCGCATCTATGTCAACAGCAAGACACGCAAGGCGCGGCCGTTCTTCCTTCACGACTGTCCGCACTACGACGGCTCGGTGCTCGCGCTGTTCGCCCGCGATCCGGCGATCGACCTGCGGGCGGCGGCCAATCTGCTCAACGACGCGGTCGACTGGCAGGAACTGGGCTTCGTCTGCGACGGCCGCTTCCTGTTCGCCCAGCGCAGCCTGCAGAACTGCATGCTGCCCGATGTGTTCCGCGATGTGCTCCGCGATCTGCGCTCAAGAAAATCATGAGGCTTCTTTCACGAGTGGCGCGAGGTTGCGTGTGTGCGGCCGGCGCACTATCTCTCTCAACCACGGCGCGTCGCCGTGCCGACAAGCAAACAACGAGGAGATTCACATGAACTGGACGACCCCGAAGGCTACCGACCTGCGTTTCGGCTTTGAAATCACGATGTACGTCGCCAACCGCTGATCTGCGCGGCTGACTGAAAAGACGGCGGGCCGAGTGCCCGCCGTTTTTTTTTGTGCGCCGGCCGGCGAACAGTGCCGCGCGGCCGGCCCGTTACACCGCTAAGCTGCGTCCCGTCACCGTGCGCCGATCGTCCGGCCGCGGCATCCGATCCGGGAACAACATGGACCATCCGCACGCCTCCGCACTCCAGCTCGAATGGGCAACCCTGCAGCGCGACCACGAGCGGCACGAAACCAGCGCACTGTGGATCAAGTTCGCCGCCGTCGGGCTGGCGGCACTGGCGGCGGTGTACGCGCTGCCGCTGGAAGAGGTCGCGCCGCTGCTGCTGGTCACCTGGGTGATGGAAGCCATGGCGCGCACCGTGCAGGCGCGTCTGGGCGAACGCATCCTCAAGGTCGAAACCCTGATCGCGGACGATGCGTCGCCGCTGGCGGCCTGCCAGCTGCACACGGAATGGCTGGCCGGGCGCCCGGGCGCCGCCGGTCTGCTGGCCGAATATGCGCGCGCCGCGCTGAAACCGACCGTCGCCTTTCCCCATGCCTTCCTGCTGATCCTGCAGGTCTGTCTGGCATTGCAGGGCTCGCCGCAGGTCTGAGCCCCGCGCCATCGCGACCGCAGGATGCGACGCGGTGACGTGCTGCGTTGCGACAAATCAAGACGGGCGCCGTCGATGCATGCAGAATTGAAGAAATCGCCGGGCATGCTGCCCGGCTGATTCCCTTCAGAACCTTCGCCGGATCGCCTGCATGACTGACACTCGTTCCCGTCCGTGGCTGCTGCTGATCGCCGTTGCGGCACTCGCCATTGCCGGATTCCTCGCCTGGAAACACTTCCGTGTGCCGCCTGCGGTCAGCGCCTTCGCGTCCGGCAATGGCCGCATCGAAGCCACCGAAGTCGATGTCGCGACCAAGACCGGCGGCCGTCTGGACGGCGTGACAGTGCGCGAAGGCGACGACGTCCGTGCCGGTCAGGAACTGGCGCGCATGGACGTGCGCGCGCTGGAGGCGGAACTGCATCTGGCCGAAGCGCAGGTCGTGCAGGCACGGCACGCCCAGTCGGTCGCGGCTGCCGGCGTCGACCAGCGGCGCAGCGAGGCGGCGACCGCCGGTTCGGTGGTGTCACAGCGCGAAAGCCAGCTCGCGCTGGCGGAAAAGGACATCCAGCGCACGCAGCAGCTGATCGACAAGGGCTTCATCTCGGCACAGAAGCTTGACGTCGACCGCACCAACCGGCAGTCGGCGCTCGACGCCACCCGTGCGGCCAGCTCGCAGCTGCGCGGCGCGCAGTCCGCCACCGAAGCCGCGCGCGCCAACGTCATGCAGGCGCAGTCGGCAGTCGAGGCGGCACAGGCGCGGGTCGAGCGCATCCGCGTCGATCTGCGCGACGCGGTTCTGGTCGCACCGTCCGACGGCCGCGTGCTGTACCGGCTGGCCGAACCGGGCGAGGTGCTGGCGGCCGGCGGCAAGGTGGTCACGCTGCTCGACATCACCGATGTCTACATGACGGTATTCCTGCCGACCGCGCAGGCCGGGCGCGTGGCCATCGGCAGCGAGGCGCGCATCGTGCTCGACGTGCGGCCCGACATTTCGATTCCGGCCACGGTCAGCTTCGTGTCGCCGGAGGCGCAGTTCACGCCCAAGTCGGTCGAAACGCGCACCGAGCGCGAAAAACTGATGTTCCGCGTGCGCGTGAAGATCGCGCCGGACCTGCTGCGCGCCTACGCCAAGCAGGTCAAGACCGGCCTGCCCGGTGTCGCCTGGGTGCGGCTCGACGCCGATTCGCCGTGGCCGGCCACGCTGCCGCCGCTGATCGGCATGCCGGCGAAGCAATGACCGCAGACAGCGTCGCGCGACTGTCCGGCGTCGGCCTGCATTACGGCAGCACGACGGCGCTGGACCGGATCGATGTCGACATTCCGGCCGGGAAAATGGTCGGCCTGATCGGGCCGGACGGCGTCGGCAAGTCCAGCCTGCTGGCACTGGTGGCCGGCGTGCGCGTGATCCAGCAGGGCAGGGTCGAGGTGCTGGGTGGCGACATGCACAGCCGCCGCCACCGTGCCACCGTGTGCCCACGCATCGCCTACATGCCGCAGGGGCTGGGCAGGAATCTATACATGACGCTGTCGGTGTTCGAGAACGTCGACTTCTTCGGCCGGCTGTTCGGCCACGCGACTCAGGTGCGCGAGGCGCGCATCGCCGAGCTGCTCGACAGCACCGGGCTGGCGCCTTTCCGCGACCGCCCGGCCGGCAAGCTGTCCGGCGGCATGAAGCAGAAGCTCGGCCTGTGCTGCGCGCTGATCCACGATCCCGACCTGCTGATACTCGACGAGCCGACCACCGGCGTCGATCCGCTGTCGCGCCGCCAGTTCTGGCAGCTGATCGAGCGCATCCGCGCGCGCCGGCCCGGCATGAGCGTGCTGGTGTCCAGCGCCTACATGGGCGAGGCGGAAGGTTTCGACTGGCTGGTGGCGATGGACGACGGCCGCGTGCTGGCGACCGGCAGCCCGGCCGAACTGCTGGAACGCACCGCCACCCGCGATCTCGACGATGCCTTCATCGCGCTGTTGCCAGCGGAAAAACGGGTCGGCCACGAGGTGCTGGTGGTGCCGCCGCGCGTCGTGCGGACGGACGGGCCGGCCATCGTGGCCGAAGCGCTGACCATGAAGTTCGGCGATTTCACCGCGGTCGACAACGTCGGATTCGAGATCGGGCGCGGCGAAATCTTCGGCTTCCTCGGTTCCAACGGCTGCGGCAAGACCACCACCATGAAGATGCTGACCGGCCTGCTGCCACCCAGCTCGGGCCGTGCGCTGCTGTTCGGCCGCGAGGTGGACACCCGCGATCTGGACACGCGCCGGCGCGTCGGCTTCATGACTCAGGGCTTCTCGCTGTATGGCGAACTGAGCGTGCGGCAGAACCTGGTGCTGCACGCGCAGCTGTTCCACCTGCCGGCCGACACCATCGACGCCCGCGTGCGCGAGATGGTCGATCGCTTCGAGCTCGGCGAGTACCTGGACATGCAGACGACCGGCCTGCCGCTGGGCATCCGCCAGCGCCTGTCGCTCGCGGTCGCGGTCATCCACAGGCCCGACATGCTGATACTCGACGAGCCGACCTCGGGCGTCGACCCGGTCGCGCGCGACGGTTTCTGGCATCTGCTGGTCGATCTGTCGCGCAAGGATGGCGTGACCATCTTCGTGTCCACCCACTTCATGAACGAGGGCGAGCGCTGCGACCGCATTTCGCTGATGCACGCCGGCCGCGTGCTCGCCAGCGATACGCCGGCGGCGCTGATGGCGGCGCGCGGTGCGGCGAAGCTCGAAGACGCCTTCATCGCCTATCTGGAAGAGGCGACGGCCGGCGCCCAGCCGGAGCAGGGCGCGCGCGGCGTGTCCGGACAGCCGGTTGTCGTGCCGTCGGCTGCCGCTGTTGCGGTGGAGTCCGAATCGCGTGCCTTCAGCCCGCTGCGGCTGTTCGCCTATGCACGGCGCGAGTGGCTCGAAGTCATGCGCGATCCGGTGCGGCTGACCTTCGCGCTGCTCGGTTCGCTGATTCTGGTGCTCATCCTCGGCTACGGCATTTCGATGGACGTCGAAGACCTGAAGTTCGCTGTGCTCGACCGCGACCAGTCGCCGGAGAGCCGTTCCTACATCCAGGATATGGCCGGTTCCCGTTATTTCCTGGTGCAGCCGCCGCTGACCAGCAGCGCGGAACTCGACCGCCGCATGCGGGCGGGCGAACTGAGCGTGGCGCTGGAGATCCCGTCCGGTTTCGGGCGCGACCTGCGGCGCGGACAGGGCGTCGACATCGGCGTCTGGGTCGACGGCGCCATGCCGTTCCGCGCCGAAACCACGCTCGGCTACGTGCAGGGCATGCATGTGGACTTCCTGCAGCAGGCGGCCCGCGAAAACGCGCGGGTGGCGTCGCCGCAGCCGGCGCGGCTGGACATGCGCTATCGCTACAACCAGGAGTTCAGGAGCGTCTTCGCGATGGTGCCGGCGGTCATCCCGCTGCTGCTCACCTTCATTCCGGCCCTCCTGATGGCGGTCGGCGTGGTGCGCGAGAAGGAACTGGGTTCGATCACCAATCTGTACGCCACGCCGGTCACCCGGCTCGAATTCCTGCTCGGCAAGCAGCTGCCCTATATCGGCGTCAGCATGATCAGCTTCTTCGGACTGGTCGCGCTGGCGGTGTATGTGTTCGAGGTACCGCTCAAGGGCAGCCTGTTCACGCTCAGCGCCGCCGCGCTCATCTTCGTCACCACGACCACCGGACTCGGCCTGCTGATGTCGTCGTTCGCGCGCACGCAGATCGCCGCGCTGGCCGCGACGGCGGTGATCACGATGCTGGCCACCGTCACGTTTTCCGGGCTGACCCACCCGGTGTCGTCGCTGGAAGGCGCCGGCCGCATGATCGGTACCTTCTTCCCGGCGACCTATTTCCTGAACATCAGCCGCGGCCTGTTCACCAAGGCGCTCGAATTCGAAGACCTGCGCACCGACTTCCTTGCACTGCTCGCCTTCGTGCCGGTGCTCACGGTGATCAGCGTGCTGTTGCTGAAGAAGCAGGAGCGCTGATGAAGATCCGCCTGCTCAATGCCTGGCGGCTCGGCGTGAAGGAGCTGCTGAGTCTGTGGAACGACAAGGTGCTGCTGATCATGATCGCCTGGGCGTTCAGCGGCGGCATCTACACGGCGTCGACGGCCACCTCGCAGGAGCTGCACAACGCCCCGATCGCCATCGTCGACGAGGACCAGTCGGTGCTGTCCGCGCGCATCGCCGGCGCGTTCTACGGCCCTTACTTCAAGCGTCCGGACATGATCGCCGGGTCGCAGATCGATGCCGTGCTCGATGCCGGCGCCTACACCTTCGTGCTCAACATTCCGCCCGATTTCGAGCGCGACGTGCTGGCCGGACAGCAGCCGGGCATCCAGGTGAACATCGACGCCATGCGCGTGAGCCAGGCGTTCATCGGCGCCGGCTACATCCAGAACATCGTGCTCGGCGAGGTGGGCGAATTCGTGCAGCACCGGCGTGCGGAAGCGGTGTCGCCGGTCAGGCTGGTGCCGACCATCCTGTTCAACCCGAACCTGACCAGTTCCTGGTTCGGCAGCGTGATGGAAATGATCAACAACGTGACCATGCTGTCGGTCATCCTGACCGGCGCCGCGCTGATCCGCGAGCGCGAGCACGGCACGCTGGAACACCTGATGGTGATGCCGCTGGGCGCCTTCGAAATCATGCTGGCCAAGGTGTGGGCGATGGCGCTGGTAGTGTGGATCGCGGTCGGGCTGTCGCTGTACTTCGTCATCGAAGGCGCGCTGGGCGTGCCGATCGCCGGATCGATTCCGCTGTTCATGGCCGGCGCGCTGCTGCAGCTGCTGGCCACCACCTCGCTCGGCATCTTCATCGGCACGCTGTCGCGCAACATGCCCCAGCTCGGCCTGATGATGATTCTGGTCGTGCTGCCGCTGGAACTGCTGTCCGGCGGCATGACGCCGCGCGAAAGCATGCCCGGGCCGGTGCAGGACATCATGCTCGCGGCGCCGACCACGCACTTCGTCAGCTTCGCGCAGGCCGTGCTTTACCGCGGCGCCGGGCTGGACGTGGTGTGGCCCAGCCTGCTCGCCATCGCAGCAATCGCCGCCGTGTTTTTCGTGCTGTCGCTGGCGCTGTTCAGGCGCAGTCTGGCGGCGCAGGGTTGATCCGCGGCCGGTGCGTCAGTTTTCCGACCGTTGCATCAGCCGCCGGATGCCGAGGACGACCAGCGCAACCGCGCCGCATGCCACGCAGAACCCGTGCAGCGCCGGCAGCGAAATCATCCGCAGCAGCGGGTTGGCGTCGCTGAATGGCGCGAACGGCGTGATGTCGGCATGCATCACGCTGTCCAGCACGATGTGCGACGCGCTTCCCGTCGCCGCGCCGAGCGCCAGTGCCCGGTGGCCCAGGCTCTGCCAGCCGAACGGATCCGGCAGCCGCACCCGGCGAGCTACCCGCTGGCAGGCAAGAAACAGCACAACGGTGGCCAGCGCCACCAGCAAGGCGCCCACACAGGTGTGGAAGAAGCGGTGCAGGCGATCCTGATGCGTGAGCATGAAGTACAGCGGCTCGATATCGATCAGCACGTTGGCCGCGCAGAAGGCGAGAAAGCTGACCTGTGCGGGTGCGGCCGCATGGAGTGCGGCGCCGGGCCCGAAGTGGAATGGCGTGATCGGCATGTCGTTGGCGCTGGCGCAGGAATCCGGTCGGCGGCCGGTCAGTGGCGGGGCGCCTGCGGCGAATGCCCGTGCAAGCCGCTCATTGTCGCCAGGGCAGATCCATCACGACACCGTCCGGCAGTGCCACCGTACCGCCGGCCGGCATCGCGGACACGAATTCCGAGCGGGTTTCCGCGAAGATCTGGTGCACCTCGCCGGCCGGCAGGATCAACGTGTCGCCAGCCTGGTACTGCAGTTCGCGGCCGCCGACCACGGCACGTCCGCTGCCGCTGAGCCACACGACCACTTCCTCCGTCGTGTGGCTGTGCGGCGGAGTGGCGGCGCCGGCGTCCATGCTGCCCTGCCACACCTCGACCTGCTTCGCGCCACCCGATGGCGTGGCCACACCCGCGATGTGGTTGCCCTGCATGCTGTGGATCCGGTTCTGATCCTTGCGAAAGACGGACATGGTCAGCTGCCTCCGATATGGCCTGTTCGAGCGCGCCCATGATGCCACCGGCTGACTCGATTGAACGGGGGTGACCAGAAAGGGGCCACTCGGCACCGGCGGGCGACCGACCCGCACCGTGGCGCGTTACCCGCGGGTTTCCCCGGCCAGAGTCAGAAAGCCCGTCAAATAGGCGACATCCTCGTCAGTCCGGCGAAACCCGACATGGATGCTCTTTTCCAGCCCCCGGTCCGATCCGAGGCGAACCGAGCGTACAGGCAGCTCTGCGCCATCCTGCCGCACGATCCAGTCCGGCAGAACACAGACACCACGTCCGTTGGCCACCAGTTGCAGCATGAGTTCGGCGGTTTCTGCGGTTCGCATGCGGCGCGGGCGGACATGCGCCGGCAGGAGGAAGCGGGTAAAGACATCCAGCCTGTCCAGCGCGACCGGCATGGTGATCAGTTCCTCGTCGATGAAATCGACGGGACTGGCAGTTCCGGTCGTCGCGAGGCGGTGTGATTCATGGATCACCAAAACCAGCTCGTAATCGAAAACGGGTACGAATCGGAGTTCGGGACGATCGACCGGGTCCGGCGTGATCAGCACGTCGATGTCATGTGCCAGCAGCGCCTCGACGCCGTCAAAGCGGAAGGCCGTGTTGAGGTCGAGATCGACATCCGGCCAGGCTCTCAGGTATTTCGCGGTGATGCCCATCAGCCATTTCTGGCAGGGATAGCACTCCATGCCGAGGCGGAGGGCACCGCGCCGGCCGGCCGAGAAATCCTGCAGCACGCGCTCGGCATCCTCGATCTGCGGCAACAGGCGCCGGGCCAGGTTCAGCAGATGGTTGCCCGCCTGAGTCAGGCAAAGATTCCGCCCCTGCTTCACCCAGAGCTTCACGCCGTGCTGCGCTTCGAGTTTGCGTATCGTGTGGCTCAGCGCGGATTGCGTCAGATTCAGGTGGTGGGCCGCTGCCGTGAGACTGCCCAGACGATCCACTTCCAGCAGTATCGTCAGATGTTGTCGGTCCAGCATTGATGATTCCTGTTCATGTATTCATGAAAACACACCATTTTATTTCATGATTTAAGGCGTTTAGTCTTGCGGTCCTTTGGCGATGCCCCCGCACATGCAATGAACCAGGCCGTGATCACCCACTCCCCGCATCGGCAAGTCCTTACGCTGGCGATTGCGCAGGCGATTTTTCAAACCGTATCGGCACTTGTCATGACCGTCGGGGGGCTGGCCGGTAGCCAGATTTCCAGTCGCCCCGAATGGGCCACCATTCCGATCGCCACGATGTTTCTGGGCACCGCCGTCGGTACCTTCCCGGCTTCCGGTCTGATGTCCCGCGTGGGGCGCCGCAACGGCTTCATCCTGGGGGCCATTCTGGGTGCGCTGGGCGGGCTGGTCGCCGCCATGGGCGTCTGGCTGGGAATGCTTCCGGTACTGTCTGCCGGCACCTTCCTGGTCGGCACCTACCAGTCGTTTGCGCAGTTCTATCGCTTTGCCGCCAGTGAAGTCGCAGACGCGGCCTTCCGCCCTCGCGCCATTTCCCTCGTCCTCGGAGGCGGCATCGTCGCCGCCTTTCTGGGGCCGTTCCTAGGCCGCATCGGCGGCCCTCTGCTGGCGCCCGCATTTGCAGGATCGTTCCTGATCGTTGCCGCAGCATCAGCGCTCGGGGCGCTCATGCTGGTCCCCCTGCGCATGCCGGAACCCAGAGTCCATATCGTTGAACCGGCGGAAAGTCGTCCGTGGCTGAAAATCGTGCGCCAGCCGGTCTATCTGGTCGCGCTCTTCTGCGCCGTCACGGGCTACGGCGTCATGATTCTCGGCATGACGGCCACGCCGATCGCGATGTCGCACCATCACCACGCACTCGCGGCGACCTCCACCGTCATCCAGTTCCATGTGCTGGGCATGTTCCTGCCCTCGTTCTTCACCGGCGCACTGATCGCGCGGCTTGGCGTTTTCCCGGTCATGCTGACCGGTGTGGCACTGCTCGCCGGACATGTGCTGATGTCGTGTTCCGGCACGGGTTTTTCATCCTTCGCCAGCGCTCTGGTGCTGCTGGGGGTCGGCTGGAACTTCCTCTACATCGGAGGCACGACGCTGCTGACCACGACCTACCGGGCCGCCGAGAAGGGCAAGGCCCAGGCCACCAACGACATGACCATTTTCCTTGTCGGGCTGACGTGTTCGCTCAGCGCGGGCTGGATGCAGCAGGTGCTTGGCTGGAAGACGCTGAACCTCATGCTTCTCCCCTGGCTGGCCATGGCAGCCCTCGCGATCATCGTGTTTGGCATGATGAATCGCGGTCCGCGAATGCCTCATCAATGATCGGAGGGCAGGGAGTTGAGGTGGGCTCCCGACGGATGAAGCTGACCGGTCGCTTTCGTGCCGGGGTAGCGTGCGCAGCCGGGACAGCAAGAAATCGGGAAAGTGCGGATGGCAATGCGGGCGGGGCCAAGTCGAGCGTCCGGCCGCTGTCATTCATGGTGCGACCACATCCCGAGTACACGAACGATCCGCTCCGCGTTGAACACCTCGTAACCCAGGTGGTGCTGGATATCGATGCGTCGGGAACAGGTGCCGGCAAGGGTGCCGGCAAGATCGCCCACGAGAATTTCATGGGGCGGAGGATTCTGGAACGGATCGTTCGCCAGGGTGGCGAGCAGTGTGCCGGCCTTTGGTTTAAGGCCGGGGGCAGTCAGCTTCTTCGCATCCTTCCCGGTGTGCCGGGCGAAAAACGACCTGCCTGATCATCAGTCGAGTTCGCTCGCACGGTCGACAAGAGACTCGGCCATGCCGGCCCCGATGGAGTCGCGCATGCCGGGGACGGACAAGAGGTACAGCGTTTCCTGCATGGCCTGTCGATCCTCGTCCGACAGCAGAACCGCACGCATGCGCTTGCCGGCGATATGGATCGGCTGATGCGACTTGGCCGCCTGATCAATGAGGCGATACGGATTGGCCCGTGCTTCACTGGCGGTGGGCGTGGTCATGAATGATCTCCGGTGAGACCGGGGTGGTACGAATTTGCTTACGTTCCCTCAATTGCGGACCGAAGCGTGTCAGCGATTCGATTCCCTGAACCATCGCAGCAGCTTCTCGAACACATCCTTGTGTTCGAAAGGCTTGGCGATGAAATCATTCATCCCGGCATCCAGGCATCTTTGACGGTCTTCGGCGAAGGCGTTCGCTGTCAAGGCGATGATGACCAGGTTCCCCTTGTCATGCAGGGTACGCAGTTCCTTCGTCGCATTGAGTCCGTCCAGTACCGGACATCTGCATGTCCATGAGCACGACGTCGTAGTCTCCTTGCCGGACCTTCATCAGCGCTTCTGCGCCGTCCGAGGCGGAGTCGACTTCAAGTCCGACATCTTTCAGCATGATGTCAATGATTTCCCGATTGATCGGTTCGTCATCGACGACCAGAATTTTTCGTCCTTGGTATTCACGCGTCAGGATCACCTCGGCAGCTTCGGTGATCGGAGCGGAACCGGGTCTGGCGTATTGCCCCTTGCCAAGCCGGCAGGTGAGCCAAAAGGTGCTGCCCTCACCAGGGGCGCTCGTGACGCCCGCTTCACCGCCCATCAGTTGTGCGATACGTTTCGTGATCGCCAGCCCCAGTCCGGTTCCCTGATACTTGCGGCTGGTGCTGCTGTCAGCCTGTTCGAACGCGTCAAATATCCGTTCTTGCTGCTCCTGCGTCATTCCGATGCCAGTGTCTGATACCTCGAAGCGCATCAGATAGCCGGATGGTGTTTCCTCCTCTATCCGGCAGCAGAGCGTGATGCTTCCCGTCTCCGTGAATTTGACGGCATTGCCAAGAAAATTCACCAGTGCCTGTTCGAGGCGGGTCTTGTCGCCACGCAGGACAAGACCGGTGTGATCGCAGACGGTCTTCAACTCCAGGGCTTTCTCATCGGCCCGATCTCCGATGAGCGCCCAGGTCTCATGGATAAGGTCGGTGAGGGGAAAGTCTTGGCTGGCTAGCTGGATCTTGCCGGCCTCAATCTTGGAAAAGTCGAGGATGTCATTGATGATGGCAAGCAGGTGTTTGCCAGAGGCTTCGATAGTGTCGACGAACTGAACTTGCTTAATGTCCAATCTGGTCCGCCGCAGCAGGCTGGCCATCCCCAGCACACCGTTCATCGGCGTGCGGATCTCGTGGCTCATGGTCGCGAGAAATGCACTTTTGGCAAGGTTGGCTGCTTCGGCAGCGACCTTCGCTTCTTCCAGTTCCTGATTGGCTGTCTTGAGCTGGGCACTCGCTGCGGCAACTTCACGTGAGCGCTCGAAGATTTCTGCTTCCATTCGCTCCGCCCTCTCGGTTACCCCCTCGATACAACGCTTCTGTTCCAATCCTTTTTGTTTAATCAGGATGAATTCCGTAACGTCTTCCGCCTTGTGAATGATGTAGCGAATATGCCCGTCTGCACTCAGGACCGGGGCGTTGATCACCGACCAATAACGTTCCTCGAAGCCGCCACCTTCCTGCAGGGGTCTGCGAACATCGTATTTCTGAACAGCCATCGTGTCCGGTACCGCAGACTTCTGCACTCGACGAAGTGATGCATGGAGGTTGCGAGCGCCATCCGCTGACGGATCGTCCGGGTTGTCGGGGAATACTTCAAACATGCTCCTGCCGAGCATCTCGTCGCGCCGGGTCATGGTGGACCGGTTATAGGCATCACTGACACCTACAATCGTCAGTGCGTCATCCAGAATCACAAAGAGACCGGGCAGGTTTTCAACAATGGCGCGGTAGTCGATGTCCTGTTCGGTGATCCGCGTTGTCATGTCCACTGCAGGTGCCAGCCATTTGTGGTTGAGGGCAGAAGTCTGGAATACCGAATCCGAATAAGATATATCGGCAAACCAATTTTACAGTTCAGACGCTACAGCTCACGGAAAGGCGTCGCATTGACTCGCGTCAATTCGAATATTGACACGCAACTAAACCCCATGGAATCAAGGTTCCATCACTCCCCGGGATTGATCATGCCGCAGCTGGCTGCGTGACCTGCTCAAGCGGTATTCTGGCCTGCGGGATACGGATGTCGCGCTGCTCAAATGCGTCCATGCGGCCGGCCACCCGCTGCACCGATCGATGGCTGCCGCCGGTCGTACTACCGTGACATCAGAACACGCAGCGCCGCTTCGAGACGTTCGAGTGCGGTGCGGATGACGGCGCGGGGCGAGGCGAGGTTGAGGCGCATGTGGCCGCTGCCGCCGGTGCCGAAGCTGATGCCGGGGTTCAGGCCGAGGCCGGCGTCGCGGATGAAGAAGCGGCGCAGCGCGCTGTCGTCCAGGCCCAGTCCGCGGCAGTCCAGCCACATCAGGTAGGTGCCTTCCGGCGCGACCGGATGGATGCCGGGCATGGCGTGCGTGATGTGGGCGATGGCTTCGTCGCGCGTGGTTTCGAGGTAGCCCATCAGCGCGTCGAGCCAGGGGCCGCCGTCGCGGTAGGCGGCTTCGAAGGCGGCGACGCTGAACGGGTTGGACGCGCTGACGTGCAGCCCGCCGAACACGCGCCCGATCGCCTCGCGGTCGGCGTCTTCCGCAATTAGCGCCGACAGGCCGAGCCCCGGCACGTTGAAGGTCTTGCTCGGCGCCACCGTAGTCAGCACGCGGTCGCCGGCGCGGGCGAGCGTGGCCAGCGGCACGTGGCGCACGCCGGGGTAGAGCAGGTCGGCGTGGATTTCGTCGGCCAGCACCACCAGGCCGTGCCGGCGCGCGATGGCGAGCAGGGTGTCCAGCTCTTCGTGCGACCACACGCGACCGACCGGGTTGTGCGGCGAGCACAGCAGCAGCAGCTTCGAGCCGGCGCGCGCGGCGCAGTGTTCGAGCTGGTCGAAATCCATGGTCCAGCGCCCGTCGCGCTCGATCAGCGGGTTTTCGACGACGCGCCGGCCGGTGTCGCGGATGGCCGAGAAGAAGGGAGGATAGACCGGCGGCTGCACGATGACGTTGTCGCCGGGCTTCGTGAAGGCCTGCACCGCGGCGTACAGCGTGGGCACGACGCCCGGGCACATGTAGACCTGCTCGCGCGCCACCGTCCAGCCGTGGCGCGCGGCCAGCCAGCGGGTCAGCGCGTCGAAGGCGCCATCCGGATACAGCGTGTAGCCATAGACCGGGTGCTGCGCGCGGGCGGTGAGGGCGTCCACCACCGCGGGCGGCGCGGCGAAGTCCATGTCGGCCACCCACAGCGGCGTGACCGCGTCGGTGCCGAACACCGCCGCACGGCCGTCGTGCTTGACGCTGGCGGTGCCGTCGCGCGCGATGACGCGGTCGAAGTCGAAGTCCGGTTTCAGCGCACGCGCTCCCACAAGGTGACTTCGGCCAGCGTGTGCTGGTGCTTGCGCCGCGTCTCGCGGATGACGAAGGGCACATCGCGCGGCGCGCCCAGCATGCGGAAGTGCACGCCGAGCAGCGCCTTCAGCGCGTCGAGCGTGGTCCAGCTTTCGCCGTCCTTCTTGAAGCCGCCCAGCCAGTGCTCGCGCCGCGTGTGTTCTTCCAGCCAGGTGTAGGGCGAGCTGATCAGCAGCACGCCGCCGATGTTCAGCCGTTCATGCACGGCGTTCAGGAAGGCTGCCGGGTCGTACAGCCGGTCGATCAGGTTGGCGGCCAGGATGAGGTCGTAGCCGGTGAGCACCGGTTTCAGGTTGCAGGCGTCGCCCTGCATGAAATCGACCTTGCCGCGCACGTCGTCGAGACCGAGGTCGGACAGGCGGCGCGTGCGGTAGGACACCAGTTCGCCTTCGTCCGGCAGCGTGTAGCGCAGTTCGCCCTGTTCGGCCAGGTGCACGCCGGCGTTGATGAAGCGGGCCGAGAAGTCGACGCCGGTCACGTGCCCGAAGTGGCGCGCCAGTTCGAAGGTCGAGCGGCCGGTGGCGCAGCCCAGATCGAGCGCGCGCCGCGCCGGGCGGTCGCCCATCGCCTCGATGGCGATGCGCGCCAGCGCCTGCGGGAAGTTGGGCACGCCGAAGCATTCGTCGCCGTAGTGGAATTCGGCGTACTCGGACAGCTGCCGGTCGCTTTCGTAATAGACATTCGGCGCGCTCGCCGGTGCATCGCTGACCACGTATCGGAACCCCGCATGCTGGAAGAAATGGCGGCGGAAGGCGTAGCGCGATGCGCGCGTCGCCTCGTTGCCGCAGGAAATCCACGACCCGCCCTTGATCAGGTTGTGCCGGCCGTCGAAGGTGGGTGTCGAGAAATCGTCGTAGGTCGGGTGGACGTCGAAACCGGCGAACGGGTAGATCGGCGTTTCGGTCCATTGCCAGACGTTGCCGACCACGTCGAAGAAGTCGCCGTGGGCGAAGCGGTCCACCGGACAGGACGAGGCGCCGTGGTCGAGCTGCAGATTGGCGCCGGCCGGGCGGGCGGTCGGCACTTCGGCGACGCCGGCCGCGTCGTACAGCCGGTACCACTCGTCCTCGGTCGGCAGTCGCACGCGCTGTCCGCTGCGCGCCGCCAGCCAGCGGCAGAAGGCGCGTGCCTCGTGGCAGTTGGTTTCGACTGGCCAGTTCCACGGCATCGGTACTTCCTCGAGCATCAGCCGCAGCCGCCAGCCATCGGCCGCGGGCACCCAGAATTCGGGGTGGCCGGTGCGGCGGAAGGTGCGCCAACCCAGGCCTTCGTCGTCCCACCAGGCATCGGTCGTGTAGCCGCCGTCGTCGATGAAGGCGAGGAATTCGCGGTTGCTGACCAGATGGCGGCTGGCCTGGAAGGCGGCGACCTCGACCTCGCGCGTTTCGTATTCGTTGTCCCAGCCGTAGATCGGGTCGTCGCGCCGGCGGCCGAGCCGGGTGCGGCCGGCAGCGACCGGCAGCAGCGTGTTCGGCGGTGCCTCGCCGGCGTCGCGGCAGGGTTCCCATGCGGCGTGCGTGCGCACGAAGTCGAGCCGGCTCTGGCGTATCAGCACCGACGAGGTTTCAAGGTGGATGCGCTCGTGCTCGACGCCCATGATGACGACCCACCACGGGTTGTCCCAGCCTATCGGTGTGTCGAGCGGCGCTTCGTGGATGACGCGGTCGACCACCTGGCGCACCGCGTTGCGGTAGGCGCGTACCTCGGCCACGGTCGGCCAGTCGTAGTGCGCCTCGTTCAGGTCGTCCCAGCTCATTTCGTCCACGCCGACCGCGAACATCGATTCCAGGCGCGGATCAATGCGTTCGGCGATCAGACCGGCCAGCAGCATCTTGTTGATGAAGAAGGTGGCGGTGTGGCCCAGATAGAAGATCAGCGGGTGACGCAGCGCGATCGGCTTTTTGTAGTACGCGTCGTCGCAGGTCAGCACCTCGAACAGCTGTTCGTAGCGGCTGAAGGTGGTGTGGAAGTAGTCGCGCAGGCTCGCGCGCATCGCGCCGGCGTCGGGCGTGTCGAGCCGGGGCGAGCGCAGGAACAGCGTGTCCTGATGGGCATTCATCTCGTTGTTGTTCTCCGGCGGGTGGGCTGGGGGCAGCGTATCAGCGGGAGGTATCGCGCTCATGTCGCAAGCTTCGGTCGGTACGGGCACCTGCAGGAACGCGTTCGACGTCGCAGGTGCGCGCGGGTTCAGACGGCACGCAGCGGTTCTTCCGGATGCTTCAGCCCGCATTGTGCCCGATGACGCGCGCGCTGCCGGATCGGTGCCCGCCGCTCAGGCCGGCGCGTCGAACGGTCCGCCCGGTCCGGCGCGGGCGGTCAGGTCCTGTCTGAGCCAGTCGATGAACAGACGGGTGCGCATCGGCAGTCCGCGCGCGTGCGGATAGACGATGCTGACCGGGCGCGGCGGCGGCTCGAAGGCTGCCAGCACGATGACCAGCCGGCCGGCGGCGACCAGCGACGCCACCTGGTAGGACATGAACATGCCGAAGCCGGCGCCGGCAGCGCAGGCGTCGGTGGCTGGTGCGATGTGGTTGAACTCGAGATTGCCGCCGGCGGTGACCTGCAGCCGCCGCTCGCCGTCGTGGAAGGTCCACCAGGGCGCGCTGCCGCCGGTGAAGCGCACGCAGCGCGCGCCGGCCAGTTCCTGCGGGTGCGCCGGCGTGCCGTGCGCGGCCAGAAAGTCAGGGCTGGCCACGACCACGCGCCGGATGCTGCCCAGGGTCTGGGCGACCAGCGTCGAATCTTCCAGCGCGCCGATGCGCAGCCCGACGTCGATGCCCTGGTCGACCATGCTGACGACGCTGTCGGTCAGCATGACGCGGCAGTCGACCTGCGGATGGCGCAGCGCGAAGCGGGTGACGGCCGGGGCGACGTACATCTGGCCGAACTGCACCGGCGCGGTCACCAGCAGGGGGCCGGCGGGTTCGGCTGCGCCTTCGTTCAGCTCGGTTTCCGCGTCGCTGATCGCCGACAGCACCCGCCGGCAGCTGTCGAGATAGCGCCGGCCTTCGTCGGTCAGCGCGATGCGGCGCGTGGTGCGGTTGAACAGCCGTACCCTCAGATGCGCTTCGAGCGCGGCCAGCGTGCGCACCACTGCCGGCAGCGAACTGTCCATCGCGCGCGCGGCCGCGGTCAGGCTGCCGTGTTCGGCGATCTGCACGAAGGTTGCCATCGCCTTGAGCTTGTCCATGCACTCAGATTAGTTCGTTTTTTGGATTGGTCATATCAGATTTGATCCATTTATTGCTGAAGGCGCAGCAAACATACTGGGTCCAGGTGCTGCAAGGTGCGGCACCACCCTGACCCGGAAAGGATTCACCATGAACGCGCCCGACCTCCGTGCCCCGGCATCTCCCATCGTGCTGCACGGCTTCAGGCTGTCCGGCCACAGCCACCGTGCCGAACTGTTCCTGTCGCTGCTCGGCCTGCTGTTCGAGTTCCGGCAGGTCGATCTCGCCGCCGGTGCGCACAAGCAGCCGGAATTTCTGGCGAAGAATGCCTTCGGCCAGGTGCCGGTGATCGAGGACGGCGAGGTGGTCGTCGCCGATTCGACCGCCATCCTGGTCTATCTGGCGAGCCGTTATGCGCCGGGTACGTGGCTGCCGCAGGACCCGGCTGGCGCGGCCGAGGTGCAACGTTGGCTGTCGGTCGCTTCGGGGCAGGTCGCTTTCGGCCCGGCGGCGGCGCGCCTGGTGACGCTGTTCCGGGCCAGTCTGGATGCGGATCAGGCGATCGCGCGCTCGCACGCGCTGCTGGCCGTGCTGCAGCGCGAGCTGGCCGCGCGGGACTGGCTGGTCGGCTCGCGGCCGACCATCGCCGACGTGGCGATCTACACCTACGTCGCCCATGCGCCGGAGGGCAATGTGTCGCTCGAGGCCTATCCGGACGTGCGCGCCTGGCTGGCGCGCGTCGAGGCGCTGCCCGGCTTCGTGCCGATGCCGGCGTCGGCGGTCGGCCTGCGCGCCTGAGCCATGTTTGACGGGAGACCCGCCATGACCGATTCGTCTGAACACCTTGCCACCTTCCATGAAGGCGAGCGCGCGCTGCAACGGAAAGCCGGCGTCGGCGGGCGCATGGCGGACATCGGCCCGCGCGTCATCCGCAACTTCATGCCGGACCAGCACCGCGACTTCTTCGCGCAGCTGCCCTTCCTGATCGTCGGCAGCGCCGACGATGATGGCCAGCCGTGGGCGTCGCTGCTGACCGGTCCGCCGGGCTTTGCCGGTTCGCCCGATCCGCGCCGGCTGACGGTACGTGCCCGGCCGCTGCCTGGCAGTCCGCTGGCCGCACATCTGGCGCCCGGTGCGCCGCTGGGCCTGCTCGGCATCGAAGCGCACACGCGGCGGCGCAACCGGATGAATGGTGTGGTCGGTCGGGTCGATACCGACGGCTTCGACGTGCGCGTCGAGCAGAGCTTCGGCAACTGCCCGAAATACATCCGCACGCGCCAGGCCTTCTTTCTGGATGACGCGGCGACGCTGGGCGAGGTCGAACACATGGCTGCGCTCGATGCGCCGGCGCGCGCGCAGGTGGCGGCGGCCGACACGCTGTTCATCGCTAGCCGTCATCCGGCCAGCGGCGTCGATGTATCGCATCGCGGCGGTGCGGCGGGTTTCGTGTGCGTGGACGACGAACGCACGCTGACGTTGCCCGACTACGCCGGCAACTTCTTCTTCAACACGCTGGGCAATCTGCAGGTCGATCCGCGCGCCGGCCTGCTGTTCATCGATTTCGAACGCGGCGATCTGCTGCACGTCGCGGTGACAGCCAGGCTGATCTGGGACGGGCCCGAACTTGCGGCATTCGACGGTGCGCAGCGGCTGCTCCGGCTGACCGTGGATCAGGTCGTGCGGGTCACCGGCGGCCTGCCGCTGGCCTGGGTGGAGGTGCCTGACAGATGAGGCAGCAGGTACCCGCGTGCCGTGTTCAGGTGGCGCCGAGTTCGCGTGCGGCGTGCATCAGGGCGCGGATGTCGGCGTCGGCCCTGGCCAGCCGCAGGTCCAGCGCCGATGCACCGGCCGGCGCCTCGGCGGGTGGCGTGTCCGGGCGCTGCGGATCGAGTACTTCGGTCAGCCGGCGGCTGGCCTCTTCCATCATCGCAGCCAATCCGTCACCGTCCGCATCGTCGCTGCGCTGGGCGATCAGGCGTCGCGCGGCGGCGAGGTGGGTCATCAGCAGATAGCTCTGCGTGGTCAGCACGATCAGCGTGGCCAGCGGCAGACGCTGCGCGCTCGGTTCGTCGTGCATGCGCACGACCGCCTCCGACAGCGCGGCCAGCGCTTCATGCACCTGGCGCCGCGCGAAGCGGTAGCGCAGATCGTTGCCCTGCAGGTTCAGTGCCCGCGGTATGTAGGAACGCAGCGCGGTCAGCAGCCGGTTTCTCAATGCCGGGACGCTGTGCCGTTCCCAGCTCGGCAGCACGCGGCTGAAGACATAGGCCAGCGCGACGCCGATGGTGGTGTCGAACAGCCGCTCGGCGATGTGGAAGGTACCGGGGGCGATCAGGTGCAGCTGCAGCAGCGCCATCACGCAGCCAGCGGTTACGGTGTAGCGGTAGCGCTCGGAAATGAAGGCGTGCGCGATCGCGATGCAGACGAAGATGACCAGCACCAGCGCAGTGGTCGAGGACACCCAATGCAGCAGCAGCGCGGTGAACACGCAGCCGAGCGCGTTGCCGACCATACGGTCGGTCTGCCGGCGCCGCGTCTGGCTGAAGCTGGCGCGCATGACCAGCGCGGTGGTCAGGAATATCCAGTAGCCGTGCGTGGCGTAGGGCAGATGGAGCGACAGCAGGTAGCCGGCCAGCATCGCCAGCGTCAGCCGCAGCGCGTAGCGCAGTACCGGCGAATCGAGCCGGAATTCGGCCCGCAGCGCCTTCGGCGCGAAACTGGAGTGCGACAGGAAGCGCCGCATGTCGGCGCCGACCGGCGCCGAGCCCGGCGTGGCCGCGCGCAGCAGCGCCTCGCAGCGGCGCAGTCCGTCGATGCCGGAACCCAGTTTGGCGTAGATCTCGTCCAGTACGGCCAGCGACGCGGCCTTGTCCGGCGTTGTGTCCTGCCTGAGTGCGTGCAGCGCGCGTTCGATGGCCGGCCGCGTATTGCGGTAGGGCGCGTCGGACAGGACACTTGCGCCGGCGTGCAGCCCGGAGTCGGCGATGCGTGCGACATCGTCGGCGCCGCTCTTGGTCATCGCAGCCAGCAGGCGCATCACCGGGTGGTCGCCGAAACGCGCGCGCAGCACGGCATAGTCGGCCTGGCTCGACAGCACGTCCTCGTGCACGTCCATCAGCGCGAACATGCCGGCGGCCAGCGCGTCCTGCTGCGGCGTGTGCCGCTCGTCGAGCACGAAATCGCGCGCCGTCTGCAGTTTCTCGGCAAAGCGCGACTGCTGGCGCACCAGGTTCGCGTACACCTCGTCGAGCGGCTGCGCCGGATCGAACACGTCGGCCTTGCAGCGCAGGTAGTCGGAAAAGCCGTACAGCGCGTCGGCCAGCGCCCGGCGCCGCATCGGCATGTCGAGCAGCCGGGCCAGCAGCATGGCGTAGCCGATGTAGAGCACGCCGCCGCAGGCCTGCAGGCCGAGATGGACCAGCAGTTCGTGCGGCGTCATGTCGGGCCGGGCCAGCGAGAACGCCAGCACCAGCACCATGCCGTAACCGAGCGGCAGCGAGAACCGGCCCCAAGCGGTGACCATGGCCGAGGCGAAGCTGATCAGCAGTATCGCGGCGCCGAGCGGTACCGGGTAGGGATGAGTCTGTTCGATCAGCGCGGTGACCAGCGGTGCCTGCAGCAGGTTGGCCAGCAGCAGTGGCAGCTTGTTGCGGCCGGGCAGCGGCAGATCGGCCACGCTAACCACCAGCGCACCGGCCGATACCGCGATGGCTGCACGCGAACCCAGCAGTACGTAGGTCAGCAGCGTCAGCAGCAGCACGCCGAAGGCGCAGCCCAGTCCGCTGATCGCGTGATGGCTTCTCAGATGGCGGGACAGCGCGGGGGAGGGCCGGAGCAGGGCGGGGACGTGCATGGATGAACGGGCGATGGAGGGCCGGCGGTGGTCGCGGCGTGTATTTTGCCCGCAAACGCTGCCGTCCCGGCGACCGGGGCAGGACTTGCTGCACGTCCGGTCCTGCCGGCAGGACCGGACGTCAGGCGACCAGCGGCGTGGCCTTCTGCGACGATACGAAGATGACAGCATCGGTCAGCGCGACCACGTCGTGCTCCTCGCCGCCCTGCGTAAACAGGTAATCGCCGGTGCCCAGTTCGACGCCGCCTATCGTTACCGAACCGGCCAGCACCAGCACCTCCTCGTGGCCGAGATGCGTGTGGCGCGGGAAGCGCGAGCCGCCGGTGAGCCGGACCACCGACGAGCGACCGCCCTCATCGTTGGTGCGGAACAGGCTGCGTTCGATGCCGGCATGGTCGGTCGGTGTCCATGTCCTTTCATTTGCCTTGTTCAGAAGCATCTCGGTTCTCCCTGGTGTGCATGCGCAGGATCGGCAGTTGCGGGTCGGGGCGCGCATCAAGCGTATGCCGACACCGGCTGCCGTGTGGCCGGAAATCCGGACTCCGGACATTCATTCAAGCAGAACGCGGGCGATAAGGCATGTCCGGGCTGTCCGGCATGTACAGCGCGCGATCGCAGCGTGTGTCGCCGCACAGCGCGTCGAAGAATTTGACACCGGGGAGCGCATCGCCTGATTCGATTCCATGGAATCAAAGACTTGCTGGTCAGGTTCGTATCTTGCTTTCCCGCTTCCAGCGTGTTTTTTAAGGAAAGAATGCAGATGAAATCGATACTTGTCGCCGCTTCGCTCGTACTGGCCTCGTCCGCCTGGGCAGCCGGTCCGATCACGCCGACCAATGCCAGCGGCACCGGCGTCTATTCGGTGGATGGCCCGGATCTGGGCATCCTGGCCAATGGCTATGCGGCACCCGAACTGACCCTCTACACCATCAGTTCCGTGTCCTGGTCCGGCCAGGAAGGTTCTGCCGGTGCGACCTTCACGCTCGACTTCGGCAAGCTCTACACGCTGACCGACGTGCTGCTGGGCGTGGATCACAATGACTTCTACCAGGTGCAGGTGTCGGTCAATGGCACGCAGTGGAATACGCTGTTCACCAACCTGGCGTTCGAAGGTCAGTCCAATTTCGGCAGCGAAATCATTTCCAGCGTCGCCGGCAATTCTGAATATCAGGCAACCATCGATTTCCCCGCGACTGCGGCCCGCTACGCACGCATCTACGCGGTGGCCGGCGATGGCGCTTACTCGGTGTCGGAAATGAGCTTCAGCGGTGTCGCGGCGCCGGTGCCGGAGCCCGAAACCGTTGCGCTGATGCTGGCCGGCCTCGGTCTGATCGGCGTGGCGGCACGCCGTCGCTGAAAGCGTCGCGGGGCAGGGAAGAGGAAGCCGGCGTGGAGCCGGCTTTTTTTCGGGCCTGCGCCGGCTGGCCGGCGCCCTGAAACACGGGAAACCAGTATCGTTACGCGTCCGTCCGAGGCGGGCAGGCGGCGCCCGGCGGCAGGCCGGATTCAACAACCGATCGGGCGGCGCAGATGCCCTGGCCCGGTCACCGGAGAAGGCGACATGCGCAAATCATTCCGCAAGGTTCTTGCCGGGCTGGTCACAGCCGGCTGGGCTCTGGTCGCGACAGCGGCACCACCGCCGGCGGTGGTCGATGCCGTGCAGTCGCCGGCCTTCCTGACCCGGGACAACGTCACGCGGCCATTGCGTCCGGGGCAGGACCTGCGCAATGGCGACCTGATCAGCACCGGAGAGGGGGCCAAGGCCTATCTGAAGCTGGCCGAAGGCAGCATGGTCAAGCTCGGTGCCTCGGCGAAGATCAATTTCTATTCCACCGGTACGCGCCCGGACACCTTCTACCGTGGTGCGCTGGACGTGCTGACCGGTGCTTTCCGCTTCACCACCGGCCTGCTGGCGAAGACCCGGCAGCGCGATGTGCGCATCCGTGTCGGCGCAGCGACCGTGGGCATACGCGGAACCGACGTGTGGGGCCGCAGTTCGGCGGAAAAGGATCTGGTCTGCCTGATCGAAGGTCATGTGCAGGTACGCCATTCCGCGCTGGATGACGCGGTCGACATGGCTGATGCGATGACCTTCTTCGTTGCCGACAAGGGCGCGGCCCCGGCGCCGGTGGCACCGGTCGATCCGGCGCAGCTGAAGGAGTGGGCGAGCGAGACCGACATCCTGCCGGGGGCGGCGGCCATTTCGGCGACCGGGCGCAGTCTGCTGCGGCTGGGCGACGCCGGCAGCGAAGCCGACGCGCTGAATCTGTATGACCGCGCCAGCGCCGCCGGTTATCCGGCGCGCATCAACGTGCTTCCGGGTGACGCAGGCTATGTCTACCAGGTCGTGATCGGTGGTCTGGTCAGCCGGGACGCCGCCCGCAGGATGGCCGAGGCGCTGGGCCGGCAGCTGGGAGTCGCCGTCAGCGTGGTCCGCTGACGGCGTGTCCGCCGAGGGGCGAGCGCTCCGCGTTGATCGCGGAACGGAATTCAGCTGAGGTAGTCGCCCATCGATTCGGGCTGCATCAGCACCTCGAGTACGCGTAACTGTATCTGCCTGCCGCCGGGTACCTGCCACGGAATCGACTGACCCACGGAAAGCCCGAGCAATGCGCTGCCGATGGGCGCCAGCACGGATACCGTGCCGGGACTGCCACTCTCTTCCGGATAGACCAGCTTGAGTTCGAGCGTGCTGCCGTTCGAGTCGTCGATGAAGCGCACGGTCGAATTCATCGTGACGATGTCTGGCGGAACGTCGACCGGTGCTACCGGAACGGCGCGATCGAGTTCGTCGCGCAGGTTATCGGCACCCGGCAGATGCCGGTAAGCCGCCTGGTCCAGCAGGCGGTGCAGGCGTGCGATGTCGAGGCTGGACATGGTGATGGTCGGTGAAGGTTCCATGGGATGACTCCTGTTGCGGGACTGGATCAAGGGGTACGCGTCCGGGTCGCACCCGGTACAACGCCATCAAAGCAAAAAGGCAGCGCCTCGCAAGAGGAACTGCCTTCGATACGGCTTCAACGGTTATCCGGACTTTACTTCAGAGAAGGCGGCAGGGCCAGCCCCTGTCGTTTCGCACCGTGGTGGCGTGGTTACGGGCATCATGGCGGGCCAATCGGAACCATGCAGGGAGCAGACGTTGAATCGTAGTCTGATAGAAGAAAACAGGTCGGTCGCCATGTACTGGGACTTCGAGAACCTGCACGCCAGTCTGGCCGAAGACCGCTTCGGCGAGGGGTATTACAGCAAGCCGGATTCGCGCTTCAAGGTGCAGGAGCCGCTGGTCGACATTCAGGCCATCGTCGAGCTCGGTGCGTCTTTCGGACCGATCGCGATCAACCGCGCCTACTGCAACTGGCAGTACTTCGGTCGTTACCGCGACGTGCTGCTGCAGACCTCGATCGAGCTGATACAGCTGTTCCCGCCCGGCGCATCGGCGAAGAACGGCGCCGACATCAAGCTCTGTCTCGATGCGACCGAGGACATCAGCCGCTTCCGCCATATCGGCTCCATCATCATCGTCGGCGGCGACAGCGACTTCATGCCGGTTGCACAGAAGATCAAGGCGGCCGGCCGCACGCTAGTCGGCGTCGGTACGCGCAAGTCGACCAACCGTCACTGGGCGAAAAGCTGTCACGAATTCCGGTATTACGAGAATCTGGTCGAGGAGTCGGCAACGGTGGCCGTGCCGCAGAACGGCGAAGGCCTGATCGTGCTGCCGGAATCCTCGTCCGACCCGGCTTCCGACATGCTCAGGCGCGCGGTGCGTCTGCTGGCCGAAACCAAGGGCGAAGCCTGGGTGAACAAGGCGACCATCCTGCCGATGATCAAGCGCCTGGACCCGACCTTCGACACCAAGGACTACGGCCACGCCAACATGTCAGAAATGCTCAAGGCGCTCGATGCGGTGGTCGAGGTCAGGAAGGGTGAGTCGGACCACGTGGTGAGGCTGAGGTAAGGACACGGGGACTGCGGCAGCGAAAGTCGCCGAGGCGGGCAGAAACGACAAGGGCCGCATAAGCGGCCCTTCGCATGGTGAGTCGCCCGATGCGGGCCGGAATCAGGCCAGAATCAGGCCGGAATGCGACGCCGTGCCGACAGTCCGACCAGTCCCAGACCGGCCAGCAGCAGCGCCCAGGTTTCCGGTTCCGGCACAGCCGGTGCGATACCGTAGGTGCCGACGGTGAATCCGTTCCAGTTCTCGTTGGTCAGGCTGGTCCAGGTGATCGAACTGACCGCGCCGGTGAAGCGGATGACGCCGTGCGGTTCGCCGCTGCCATTGAGCTGGAACTGCCCGTTGCCGAGGTCGACCCGGGTCAGCGTGCCGTTGCCCCAGTAGCCCGGGCCGTAGCCGACGACCTCGAAATCCTTGTCGAAGCGGTAGCCGTTGCCGTTCAGGCTCACCACCGCGAAGAACAGGTCCTGCACCGGCGCTGAAAATGTGAGCGTCTTGGACGTGGCCGAAGACAGCGCGATGATGTCGGTCGTGCCCGGTGCGTTGTCGACCAGGCTGCTCACGTAGGGCGATGACGGATTCCAGTAATTGATGCCGCCTGCAGTCTGGATGAAGGCCACTTCACCGCTGTAGCTGACATCCACCACGGTGCCGCCAAGATCAAGCGTGCCGGTGGCCGTGCCGCTTGCGCCGGCCGCACCGCTGGTCCAGTCCACCCAGGTCACCGGGGCGGCCAGCGCCTGGCCCGCCAGAATCGCCTGCGACAACAGGCCCATCAAGACTATCGAACGACGTACGGACATTTTGTATACCTCTTTTTTGTCTGACCTCCTGCCTGCGCGGCGGAGCGGAATACATCCCCGGGTTTCATTGCAAAAATCGTGCCGATGCTTTTCGGGTACTGATTTTCAAGGCCTTTGTTTCAGCCGCAAGAAGAAGGTGTAAGACAGGCCGACAGTACGCCGGCGGTTGCGGGCCGGCCTTGCTAAGCGGGTATAGTGCGCGCGCACCGGGCGCAGTCCTGCCCGGAGGGTGGCAGGGATGGCCGCCGGCCTGGCAGCGGACTCACATCAAATACATGTCATACGCGGAAATCACATTCAGGGACAGGAATCCGGTCAAACGCTGGCTGCAGCGGCACAGGCTCGCTTTCGCGATCGAACTGTGCCGGCGCACCGTGCGGGCACCCGCGGCGATCTGCGACTTCGGCGCGGGCAACGGCGAACTGTGCAAGCTGCTGGCGGAGTGCTACCGCGATGCCAGGCTCGTCTGTTACGAGCCCAAACACAGCCTGATGCTCGAGGCACGGAAAAATCTGAAGGCGGTCGCAGGTACCGAATTTTTCGAGGATCTGCGCGGCATCGAAAGCGGCACGATGGATGTGGTGTTCTGTCTCGAAGTGTTCGAACATCTGCCGCCGCGCGAAACCGCAGACGCGCTGCAGGCCATTCACGATCTGCTGAAGCCGGACGGGCTGGCTGTCATCGGTGTGCCGGTCGAGATCGGCTTTCCCGCGCTCTACAAGGGCGTGTTCAGGATGTCGCGCCGGTATGGCGCATTCGACGCGAACGTCAGGAATGTCGTGCGCTCATCCCTGTTCTGTCCGCCGAAGGACCGGCCGGTATCCGAGATTTCGCCCGGACTGGAATTCCATCGTCAGCATACCGGCTTCGATTTCCGCAGCCTCGGGACAAGCATCCGGCAGAAATTCCGGCTGGAAAAGACCTCCGCCAGCCCGTTTCCGCTGTTCGGTTCATGGCTGATGCCGGAACTGTACTTCGTCGCGAGGAAGGTGGATTCCGGATCGGGGACGGTTCGCGGGAGCTGAAGCAATGGCGTGCGGCACCGTGATTTTCCGATACGAAAGAGAAAGGCCCATCGATCGATGGGCCTTTCTCTTTTTCCGTTGCCGCCGGGATCCATCACCCGCCGGGCGCCGGATCACCGGCGGCCCGTGACGGTGGACGCCATCCGCCGTATTAGCCGCAGCTGCCGACCGCGCCGCAGGCCGTGCAGAAATCGCAGCCGTCCTTGCGGATGACCGACTGGTTGCCGCACTCGCCGCACAGCGCGCCCTGCATCAGGCGCGGTTCGCTGTCGTCGCGCGGGGCTTCGAGGATGCCCATTTCGCGGGTCGGATAGCCGTCCTCGTCGAGGATGCCGAGCATGGCGTAGCGGTGGATGATCAGGCGGGCGACGTAGGCCACCGTCGACGGCCAGTTCTGCTGGCGGCGGGTGCCGGGCACGAAGGCCATGAAGTCGCCCAGCGGTTCCGGGTAGCTGATCAGCTTGCGCAGCTTCATGCCTATCCAGGCCGGGTCCATCACGCGCATGTCGAGCGCCAGGATGCGGGTCAGGCCGTCCAGCGCCCTCGGGTAGTTGCCCGACAGCCAGACCGAGTACGGCCGGGTTTCGCCACCGGGCAGCGTGACTTCCTTCAGGCCGAGCACGAAGTCTTCGCCGGTGGCCGGGTTGGCGATGTCCACCGTCCAGCTCAGCGTGCCGTCGGTGCCGGTCTTCGGTTCCTGCAGCGCGAACAGGGTGTCGAGCACCGGGGTCGGCGCAGCGCGCTCGATGGCACCCAGCTTGTCGCAGCGGTAGCGGATGACGTTGGCGAAGGCGGCGACCACGCCCGGCATGCGACGGTGCTCGCCGCTGGGCGGCATCGGCATGTCGAAGCCCTGGTCGCTGGCGGTGCGCGCCAGCACGTCGAGCTTGAGCTTGAGCCAGCCCGGATCGTTGGCGCGCATGTCCATCGACAGCGTCTTGGCGACGGCGCCCAGGCCGCGCGGCTGGTCGGCGCCATTGACCCACACCTCGAACGGCAGGGTCTGCAGGCGGCCGTCCGGACCTTCGCTTTCGGTGTGGCCGACGAACAGCGCGAACTCGCCGCCCGGCGTCTTCAGCATGTAGGTCCAGCTCGGATTGCCGTCGGTCATGTCCGGCCGGCCGGGCCAGCGCAGGCTGGACAGAACCGGTGCCGGCAGTGCGCCGATCGACAGGCGCTGGTTGGCGCCCGAAATGATTTCGACGTCGTTCGGCTGCTTCTTCTCTTCCGTCTTCGGCGTGTCGACCGACAGCACGCTGCCCAGCACGCTGTTCGGCCGGTAGGTGGCCAGACCCTTGAGGCCGGACTTCCACGCGGCGAGGTAGAGGTCCTCGAAGTCGGCGTAGGGGTAGTCGGCCGGCACGTTCACCGTCTTGGAAATCGAGGTGTCGATGTAGGGCGCGACGGCCGCCACCATGTCCTTGTGCGCGGCGGCGGAAATTTCCAGCGCGGTGACGAACCAGGGCGGCAGCTTGTTCACGTCGCCGCCGAGGTGCTTGTACATGCGCCAGGCGTAGTCCTCGACCGCGTATTCCTTGAAGGTGCCGTCGGCCATGCGCTTCTTGCGCGTGTAGGTCCAGGAGAACGGCGGTTCGATGCCGTTGCTGGCGTTGTCGGCGAAGGCCAGCGAAATGGTGCCGGTCGGCGCGATCGACAGCAGGTGCGAGTTGCGCAGGCCGTTCTTGCGGATCTGCTCCTTCACGTCGGCCGGCAGGCGCGACGCGAAGTTGCCGCCGGCCAGGTACATGTCGGCGTTGAACAGCGGGAAGCTGCCGCGTTCCTTGGCCAGTTCGACCGAAGCGAGGTAGGACGTGTCGCGCATGACCTCGGAAATGCGCGAGGCCATCAGGCGCGCTTCCTGCGTGTCGTAGCGTTGGCGCAGCATGATCAGCGCGTCGCCCAGACCGGTGAAGCCGAGGCCGACGCGGCGCTTGGCCATGGCTTCGTCGTGCTGCTGCGGCAGCGGCCAGTGCGTCACTTCGAGCACGTTGTCCAGCATGCGGATGGCTACGGCGCACACCTCGGCGAAGCCGTCGAAGTCGAATTCGGCGGCTTCGCTGAACGGCTTCTTCACGAAGCGGGTCAGGTTGATCGAACCCAGGTCGCAGCAGCCGTACGGCGGCAGCGGCTGTTCGGCACACGGATTGGTGGCTTCGATGCTTTCGCAGTAGTAGAGATTGTTGTCGCGGTTGATGCGGTCCAGGAACAGGATGCCCGGCTCGGCGTGATCATAGGTCGAGCGCATGATCTGGTCCCACAGCTCGCGCGCCCGCGGCTTGCTGTAGACCCACATGCCGTCCTCGCGCTGATAGGCGCCGGCGGCCTTGATGTCGGAGGCCGGCTCGGCCTTGTGCACCAGGTCCACCGTGGTGTCGGCTTCGACGGCCTTCATGAACGTGTCGGTCACGCCGACCGACACGTTGAAGTTGCTCAGATCGCCATGGTCCTTGGCGTGGATGAACTGTTCGATGTCCGGGTGATCGCAGCGCAGCACACCCATCTGCGCACCGCGCCGGCTGCCTGCCGACTCGACGGTTTCGCACGAGCGGTCGAATACGCGCATGTAGCTGACCGGGCCGGAGGCGCGCGACTGCGTGCCGCGCACCCGTGCGCCGACCGGACGGATGCTGGAAAAATCGTAACCGACGCCGCCACCGCGGCGCATGGTTTCGGCCGCCTGCGCCAGTGCGGTGTAGATGCCGGGGCGCTGGTCCTCGATCTCGGTGATCGAGTCGCCGACCGGCTGCACGAAGCAGTTGATCAGGGTGGCGGTCAGGTTGGTGCCGGCGGCCGAGCTGATGCGTCCTGCCGGCACGAAACCGCGTTCCTGCGCGTCGAGGAATTTCGCTTCCCAGTGTGCGCGGCGGTCTTCGTCCTCGGCCTGGGCGAGTGCCCGGGCCACGCGGCGGCGCACTTCCGCCACCGTGGTTTCGCCGCCCTTGGCGTACTTCTCGACCAGCACCTCTCCCGAGATTTCCTGCTCCGGCAGGCAGGCGATTTTTTCTTCCTCGGTCATCGGAACCAGATCGATCTGTTGCATGGCGGGGTGTCTCCTGACGTGAATCGGCGGAACTTTACGCTTTGCCACAAGTGCGCAACAGCCTTGACAGAGTGCTGTCCGGGCGGTCGCCCGCGTGCCTGCTGGCGCTGCGTGCGATGCGTACGGCGGGCCGGGCGATTGCGGTGCACCATGGCACTGGAAGCCATGCCGGCCGTGGAATTCGCAGCCCGATCAAAATGCGTGGGAGCCTTCGCAGCAGAGGTTTTCGCGCGTTGTCCGGATCCGCCATCGGCATCGACACGCGGCGCGGGGCAGCCGGCGCATGACGCAGATCAATGAAATGTGTTTTGCCCCGTTCGCCATTCGACCGGATCAACCCCGGTCCGGTTCGATGCGCGGCAGATGCAGGGCGAACAGGCTGCCGTGACCGACGCGCGAACATGTCCGGATGGTGTGGCCGAGCAGTTCCGCCTGCTTGCTGGCCAGTGCGAGGCCCAGACCCTGGCCCTCGCCGTGACGGGACTGACGGTCGTCGAAGCGGCGGTAGGCGATGAATATCTGGGGAATCAGTTCGTCCGGTATGCCCGGCCCGGTATCCCAGACCTGCAGCTCGATTGCGTGCCGGCGCCGGCGTACGGCGATCAGCACGCGGCCGGCATCGGTATAGCGCACGGCATTCGACACCAGATTGTCGAGGATGGACTGCAGCATCCTCGCGTCGCTGTCGACCAGGGCGGTTGTCGGTCGCAGGTCCAGCTGCAGGCCCTTTTCGCGGGCCAGTGGTCCGAACTGAGCGGCGCAACTGGCCAGGATGTCGGTCAGCGGCAGCGCCCGGCGCGCCACCCGTGCCTCGCCGGCTTCCAGACGCGACAGCTCGATCAGGCGCGACAGCTGACTGCTCATCGCATGCACGGCGGCATCGACGCCGGCACAGGCTTCATGCACCGTGCCCTGATCCAGTTCCTGCGGTTCGAGGGAACGCAGATAGCGCATGTGCAGGCCGACCGCGTGTACCGGCTGGCGCAGGTCGTGGGTGACGCCGGCAAGGAACAGGTCCTTGGCGCGCATCGCGGCCTGGACTGCGTCGCGTTCGCGCCGCAGCGTATCGGCCAGACGCGCATTCTGGCGGGTCAGCAGCAGCGCGTCGCGCATGCTGGCGTGGGCGCTGCGACTGAAGGAGATCAGCACGCCCATGTAGAAGAAGATGGTGACGCCGCCGGCGATGTTGATGATGCCGCCGATCAGTGCCGACTTGACGATGAAGGGGCCGAGCGCGCACAGCAGATAGAGATTGAGTGCGCGCGGCAATGCCGTGGTCGACGTCATGGCGCCGCCGGCCATGCCGGACAACATGGCGACACTGAAGAAATCCATGAACGGATCGCGTCCTTCGTAGCCCAGCCAGGGCAACAGACCCCAGGCCAGTCCGGTCAGGCCGGCCATGACGATCTGCAGCCATTCCATGCGGTCGAGATCCTTGCCGGCCAGCTCAGCCAGCCGTGGGCGTGCCCAATAGACCGCTCCGGCACGCAATGCGACCAGTACGAATATGGCGGTCAGCCAGAACCAGACTGCCGGATGTCCGCCTGCACTGACCAGCACGCTGGCTGCCGTGGTCGACACTGCGATGTTGCCGGCGACGACGGTCGGCGTATGCCCGAACAGCACGCCGAGCAGATCGCGCCGCACCGCATCCCGGTCGGCGTCGGCTTCGGACTGGACCGCGCGTGCTTCGAGCGGAATCGACGTCATTACCATGGTATTTTCCGGCGCATGGAAGCCCGCGAGATTAGCATCGTCGTTGCCGAAGACCACGCGCTGGTGCGCCAGGGGCTGCGCCTCATGCTGTCGCGCGTGCCGCGCCTGCGCTGGCTGGGCGAGACCGGCGACGGCGAGGGCGCGCTGCGGCTGTCGCGCGAACTGTCGCCCGACGTGCTCTTGCTCGACCTCGGACTGCCCAGGCTGGACGGGCTGGAAGTGATGCAGGCGATCGCCGCCGCCGAGCTGCCCACCCGCGTGCTGGTGGTGACCGCGCGTCAGGATGCTGCTGCGGTCGAATCGGCACTGGCTTTCGGCGCGCACGGCTACGTGCTGAAGACCGATGACGCCGATGCGCTGGTGGCGGCGATCCTGACCGTCGGCGAAGGTGGCTATTACGTCAGCCCCGAACTGGCGACCCTGTTCGGCGATGTCGGTGACCGCAGTGCAACGCGCGAAAGCCTGACTGCGCGTGAATTCGAGATCGCCACCCGCGTCGGACGCGGTCTGTCGAGCAAGCTGATCGGCCGGGAGCTGGGCATTTCCGAACATACGGTGCGCAAGCACCGCGAAAACATCGCCCGCAAGCTCGGGCTGCGCAATGCAGCCGAGCTGGTGGCCTGGGCGGTGAGGCAGCGTCTGTCAGAGGTGTGAGCTTGTGCGCACTTCGCGCCGGGTTCCCGCATGTCCTACGCGCTAGTGCGTATTTACCCGTAATGCTGCAGCGCGGTCCAATGCAGGACTGATTTTCGGCTGATGCGTCTGCCACCTGCCATACCGGCCGGCTGCAGGCTTGTCGCAACAGCCGGAGTGCTGAGGGCCCATCGTTCCGGAGTCGTGGGTTTTGTCCGCGAACCGGCGTGAATGATCCTGTCGCATGCCTGCTACATCTGCTTACAATCATGTAGGAAGAATTCTTACATCGATAACCGTCCGCAGAGACTGATATCCCCCCGGGAGTGCCTCCATGAAAACATCGAGAAACCGCAGCAGCCAGCCGAAACTGCGCAGAATCGCCGCTGCCCTGAGCAGTACCCCGCAGGCCTGGCTTGCTGGTCTTGCGAGCGTACCGCTGCTGCTGTCGTCGCAGGCGTGGGGTCAGGCGATCCAGGTGGACGGGAGGACGCTGACGACGGTGACGACGGCCGGCGCGGTGACGGACATCCGTACCGGGACGGTTGCGGGGGCCACGGGTTTCAACTCGTTCCGCAGCTTCAGCGTGAATGCCGGGCAGACAGCGAACCTGCACGTGCCGACGGGGGCGCTGAATCTGGTCAATATCGTGCGCGACACGCGCACGGACATCGACGGGACGGTGAACGCGATCCGCGACGGGCGGATAGGCGGGAATGTGTATTTCGCCAATCCGCACGGCTTCGTGGTTGGCGGCAGCGGCGTGGTCAATGTCGGTTCGCTGTCGGTGAGCACGCCGACGCAGGGTTTCGTCGATGGCTTCTTCGGTGCCTCGGGCACGCCGGACGCGGGCGCGGTCGGCCAGTTGCTGAGCGGCAGCGCGCCGCTGTCGGCCAGTGGGGTGATCCGGATAGACGGGCGGATCAACGCGGCCGAGTCGGTGAGTCTGGCGGCGGGCACGGTGAGCGTGGCCGGTCAGGTGCTGACCGGAGCGCGCTTCGAGGGCCGTGCGCCGGACTTCAGCGACGTGGTCAATGCGCAAGGCGTCGCCGTGGGCAGCCGGCTGGTGGAGAAGTCGGGACGAATCTTCATCGAAGCGGTCGAGGACATTGCAGTGTCGGGTCGTCTGGACGCGCGGGGCGGAGCGGGCACGGCGGGCGGCGGGATCGATGTGCGCGCCGGGCGCGACCTCATGGTCGACGTCAATGCGATGGTGACGGCGGCGGGCGACGGAGCGGATTCGGACGGTGGGCGGATCGACGCGCTGGCGCAGCGCAATGCGGTGCTGCGCAGCGGCGCGGTGCTGGACGCGAGCGCGGGCCGGACGGGCGACGGCGGCTTCATCGAATTCTCGGCGAAGGACACGGTGTCGATTTCCGGCGGCCTGTTCCGCGCCTCGGCCGGGACCGGCGGTGCAGCGGGCCACATCCTGATCGACCCGGACAAGCTGCAGTGGACCGGTTCGAGCTTCGACATGTACTCGCATGGCGCGCTGCTCGAACTGAAGGCCGACACCGAAATCATTCTGGACAACGTGTTCCTGTCGTCACGCGTGGTCAACGGTGGAGACTCGCGGGCAAATCATCAGGCAGCCTTGTCCGCCGGCGATTCCGGCGAAATCAGGCTCACGTCCAAGAAGATCGAACTGAAGAACGGCACGCAGGTGCTGGCAAACGCAGACGGCGGCTTCAGCGCGGGCAAGGTCAGCATTCTGGCGACCGACAACCAGTCCACGCCGGTCTTCGGTTCGGTCGAGGACTCGATCGCGTCGATCAGCATCAGCAATTCGGTGATTCGCGGCAGCGACGTCAAGATCAAGGCGGAAGCCAACGACAAGTGGGTGTGGACCGGCAACGAGTACGGTGACACCGTGCTCGACTTTCTCGGCAGTCTGCGGGTCGGTGCCAACGTCACGTTCTCGACCGCGCATGCCACGGTCGACCTGATCAACGGGACGAACATCGACGCCAGCGGAACGCTGGACGTGCAGTCGGTGGCCAAGGCCGACGCGACGATGCGTGTGGTCAGTTCGGTGGTCGGCTTCGGTTACGGCGAGACCGATGCACAGGCAAAGGTGAACATCGGCCGTGCAACGCTCGGTTCGACCGGCGCAATGACGCTGAAATCCGAGGCGGACAGCACGCTCACGGTCAAGGTCGATACCGTCAACTCCGGTACCTTCAACAATGCGCTGTCGTCGGCCAGCAAATACGCCAACTTCGCATTTGCCGTGGGCATCGGCAAGCAGGTGTCGGAAACGACGGTCGGCAGCGACGCCACCATCACCCGCGCCTCGTCGCTCGATGTCGAGGCGACCGGCGCCAAGTCGCATTCGGTCGCGGCCAGCGGCGGTTCATTCAAGGACGGCATGGCGTCCGCCGGCATTTCGGTTGCCATTACCGACACCACGATGACCGCCACGCTCGGCGGCCAGGTCAATGCCGCTCAAGTGACGGTCAAGGCCGCATTGAGTGCCGACGCCGAAACCGAAGTGTCGGCGGCTGCCGGCACCGGCGGCGCGCCCGATCTGCGGGAGTCGATCACCAGTGCCCGGCCGGTCGACGAAATCCTGTTCGAAAAACTGTCCGATTTCGTCTCGGCAGTCCCCAGTACCGATGAACGCAGCGGATCGAGCAGCAAGCTCGGGTTGTCGGCGGCGTTTGCCTGGGTCGAGAACAAGAACAACATCAAGGCGCAGGTGGCCGGCGGCACGCATGTGACGACACCCGGCAGCCTCAGCGTGCTGGCGACCGCTGAAGAGTCGGTGTCGTATGAAACCTCGGCGGCGGTCGATCAGCGCGAGCTGGATACTCAGTTGCCGGGCGATCCGAACCCGCCGGATGAAAAGAAGAAGATCGCGATTTCCGCATCGGTGGCCGTGATCGACATGGATCACCACGCTGACGCGCTGATCGGCGATGGTGCAGTGATCAGCACGGACGGCGCGGTGACCGTGTCCGCGAACACCGTGATCACGCCGTTCTGGCAGCAGTGGGTGACCGCGTATGAAGCGCTGAGCACCATGAACTGGAAGGACGCGAACGCCTACCTGAATCTCGGCAGCAAACTGAAGGACATCATCTCCGACCCGGCCAATGCAACCTCGTGGGTGCAGACCGCAGTCGAGAGCGAAAAGCTGTCCTTTGCCGGAGCGGTCGATTTCTTCTCGCTCGACAGCAAGGCCACCGCCCGCGTGGGATCGGCCAGCATCAACGCCAGCGTGGCATCGCCGACTTCGGCACAGGACCTGACCGTGTCGGCCAAGGCCAGCCACGGCCTGCTCAATCTGGTCGGTGTGCCGGAATTCGATCCGTCCACCATCACTTCGGGCAACACGGACAGCGGCAGCGCGGGTTTCGGCGGCTCCTACCATCAACTGAACCTGACCGGCGGCGCCGATGCCACGGTCGCGCGGGGCGCGACCGTGCATGCCGACGACGTGGTGGTGCTGGCCAACACGAACTTCGATCAGGTGACGGTCACCGAAGCGGCCGGCAAGGCCGGCAAGGTGTCGATCAATGGCGCGTTCTCGCTGATCAACAGCGACATCAGCACCATTGCGCAGATCGCGTCCGGCAGCACGCTCGACGTGAACAACGCGGTCGTGCAGGCGCTCGACGACAGCCTGGTGATCAACATCGCGGGCGGCGTGGCCCGCTCGGGCAGCGTCGGCATCGGCTTCTCGATCGCCATCAACGATCTCGATCGCGATACCCGCGCGCTGATCGGCAACCGCTCCACCGAATCCGTGACCGGCGGTTCGCTGACCGCCCACGGCAATGTGTGGCTCGAGGCGCAGTCCGGCTCGACCCAGGGTGCCTTTACCATTGCTGGCTCGGGGCCATCCGGCGACCAGAAGACCGACGGCAAGACCGGCGGCGACGGCAAATCGACCAATTCGGCCGACAAAGGCAAGCAGGGCTCGTCCGGTGTCGGCATTTCGGCCTCGGTGTCGATCAATCTGATCGACGACACGACGGTCGCCGGCATCTCCGGCCTGACGTCGGTATCGACGCTGGGCGCTTCCGCATCGACCGTGGCCATCGATACCGACGCCGATGGCACCAGCGATTCTTCGGTTTCGCTCACGCAGGGGCTGAGCGCCAAGGCGCGCAATGACGCACTGGCGCTGGCCGGTGCCGGTTCGCTGACGGTGGGCAGCGGCAAGAGTGCCGGTCTGGCCGGTGCCTTCACCTGGAACCAACTGGAAAAGATCACCCGCGCGACCATCGCCGGCACGAAAGTCACCGTGGGCGGTTCGGGCGGCGTGCTGCTCGACGCCCGGAACACCGGCCCGATGTGGTCGGTGTCGGCCGGAGCGGCCAGTGGCCAGAAGGTCGGCGTGGCCGGTTCCGTGGCCTACAGCAATATTGATAACGTGACCGAGGCGGCCATCGATACGGCCGCTGTCGATGCGGGCGGCACGGTGTCGCTGGTGGCGAAGGACGATTCCGATATCCGCAGCGTCGCCGGCGCGGCCAGCTATGGCGGCAAGGCCGGCATCGGTGCCGGCGTGGCGATCTCGACCGTCGATTCGGACACGCTGGCCGAATTCCGTGGCAGCGGCCAGACGGTGCATGGCGGTGCCGGCGTGTCGGCCAGCGCGACCAGCGACAACGACATCGTGTCGGTCGCGGCAGCCATCGGCGCCTCGCAGGGCGTCACCGCGACCGGTTCGGTCACGGTCAACATCATCACCAACCAGACCCGCGCCGCCTCGTCGGGTGTGGTGCTGACATCGTCCGATGCGATCAATCTGGATGCCGACGACGTGTCGTCCATCCTGTCGATTGCCGGCAGCGTCGCGCTGTCGACCAGCTCGGCCGGTGTCGGCATCGCCGGCGCCTACAACGAGATCGGCAACGAAACCGTCGCCACCATCGACGGCGGCAGCGCGAACGGCAAGAGTGTGCGCATCGAGGCGACCGAGGATGCCGACATCCAGGCCATCGCGGCCGCGGGCAGTGGCTCGGCCAAGGTCGGCGTCAGCGGATCGCTGGGCATCAACACCATTACCAGCCAGACCACGGCGTCGTCGCATACGGCTGCGCTGGGCGCCAGCGGCAACGTCACGATCCGCGCGACCGACACCTCGGAAATCCTGTCCATCACCGGTGCAGCGAGCGGCGCCGGAACAGCGGCAGTCGGCGCGGCCGGTTCGTACAACAACATCGGCGGCGGGGTGAAGGCGGAACTGACCGGTGGCAGCGTGAACGCGGCCAACCTGATCGTCGATGCCGAGCGCAGCGGCACGCTGGACGTGTGGGCGATCGCCGGTTCGGGCGCCGGCACGGCCGGCTTTGCCGGCTCGATCGCAGTGAATACGGCCGGTGGCGACACGACTGCACGCATTGCCGGCGGCGCGTCGGTGCAGGCGTCAGGCAATGCACTGATCACCGCGCAGGCGGATGACCTGATCAAGTCGCGTGCCGGCAGCGTCGCTTTCGGCGGCACCTTCGGTGGCGCCGGCGGCATCGCCTTTAACGACATCACGTCGACCACGCATGCCCAGGTGACCGGCACCGGCACCACGGTGACGGCGCTCGGCAACGGTCTGGCGGCGCAGATCGACAACGGCGCGCTGACGCCGTACGACACGAGCAAGCTGCCGTCGCAGCAGCCACTGTCCGGCCGTCAGCTGAAGGACAACATCCGGGGCGTCGCTGTGGTGGCGTCTTCGACCGCACTGGTCGAGAACTTTGCGCTGAGTGCGGCCGGCGGCGGCAATGCCGCAGTCGCTGCGACGGTGGGCATCGCCATGCTGGGCGGCAGCACCACCGCCGAGGTGACCGATCACGCGACGCTGAACGCCTCTCTGGGCGGCGGCGAACAGGAAGCGCGCGTAGCGGCATACCACCATGACCAGATCGGTTCGGGCACCGGCGGCGCGGCGGTCGGCGGTGATGCCGGCATCGGCGGTGCGGCGGATACGGCGGTGGTGACGCACACCACGACGGCCCGTGCCGAAGACGCGACCATCAAGGCGAAGAAGGCAGTCACCATTGACGCTGGCGCCAGCAGCCGGTTCGAGCAGGCCATCGTTGCCGTGGGTGGCGGCACCTATGCCGGTTTGGCAGGCACCATAGGCGTGCTGCTGGTAGACGGCACGACGCAGGCGCTGGTCAAGAATTCGGATCTTGAGTCCAAGGGTGGCATCAAGGTCGAGGCGACCGAATCGTCGACGGTGAATATCAACGCCGGTGCGCTGGCGGTCAGCGGTGTGGCCGGTGTCGGTATCACTGCCGCGGTGACCGTGATCGAACAGAACACGCTGGCCAGCGTCACCGGCAACAGCCGTCTCGACGCGGACGGTGCGACCTATATCAATGCCGATTCGTCCTTCAGCCAGGGCGTCTATGCGGCCACGGCGGCTGCGGCCGGCGGTGCCGGCATCGCCGGCACCATCAATGTGGTGGTGGCGAAAGGCACGACGGACGCCGAAGTCGGCACTGGCGTCGAGATCAATTCCGACACTGCCTTCGGCGGCACCGACGCGCAGGACGTGACGCTGCGTGCCAACGACAGCATGTCGGTAGACAACAAGGTGGGCGGTCTTGGTGTCGGCCTCGGCGGCGTTGGCGTCGGCGCCGCGGTCGATGTGGTGCTGATCCGCAGCGGTGCATCGGCGACTGTCGCCAAGGACGCCAGCATCACGGCCGATGGCGACATCTCGATCACCGCCGACAGCACGCGCAGCGTCGCCTCGACCACGGTGGCGGCGGCCGGCGGCATGACGGCGGGCATCGCCGGCGCGGTGTCGGTCATTTCAGTCGGTACGCGTCCGGACGGCGATGCGCGCGACAACACGACCGGCTCGGTCGACAAGGCGAGCCAGCTTGCCTCGCGCAGCGCCACCGGCAACCAGATCGACAGCGATACCGATTCGGCGAATGCGTCGGCCGCCCGTGCCGATGCAGCACGCCGCCGCATCAATGTGTCCGGCGACATGTCGGCGACGCCGGCCAACACCTCGGCCGCCGCCCGGGTGGCCAGCGGCGCCACACTGGACGCGAAGGGCGATGTTCAGGTCGCGGCGCACAACCAAACCGATACCGACGCCAATGCGGTCGGGGCCGCGGTATCGGGTGGCGTATCGCTCGGCGGTGGCATCGCGATTTCCATCGTCGGCGACCGCACCGTGGCTTCGCTGGCCGGCGGCACGACGGCCGGTGGCGACGTGCGCGTCACCGCCACCGATGACCAGCCCAGCGAATCCAAGCTGCGCACCTACGCGGGCGGTGCTGGCGTAGCCGGTCTGGCAGCCAGCTTCGCATGGCACCAGAAGTCATCCAGCGCGAAGGCCAGTCTCGGCGGAGTCGTCAATGCAGGCAGCGGCGACGTGGTGGTCAATGCGAAGGTAGACCACAACCTGAACGCTGAAGGCGGCGCGGCGGCGGTCGGCGTGGTCGGCATCGGTGCGGCGATTGCCTACGTCGATGAAACCAGCCGCGCCGAGGCGGAGCTGCTCGACGACACCGAGATCACGGCGCAGTCGCTCGACGTGCATGGACAGTCGCGCACGACCTCGGGTGCCAGCGTGATCGCCGCCGCCGGCGGCATCGTGTCGGGCGCTGGTGCAGATTCGAATGTCAGCGACACCTCGGGTGCGCATGCGACCGTGGGCAACAAGGTCAAGCTCACTGCAAAGGGCGGTCTGGCGCAGATACGCGCCGAAAGCGATCCGCTGGCCGAAGCGGATTCGACCGGCATCGCGGTCTCGGCAGGACTGTCGATCGGCGTGTCGCTGGCCGATGCCACGGTCAATACGAATACGTCGGTCGTCGTCGGCGATCAGTTCGACGTGACTGCAGGCAGCCTGTCGCTGAAGGCGCAGACGCTGTCCCGCAGCGGGAAGAAGACAGCCAGTGCGGATTCTCTGGCTGCCGGTGGCGGTGCGCTGGTGGGTGCGGCGGCGAGTGAGTCGTCGGCTGACGTGCTGTCGAAGACGCTGGTGCAGATGGGAACCGGACACACGATCACCCTGGGCGGCGCCTTCGACGTGCTGTCGAAATCGACGGTCAGCGCCTACAGCAATGTGTCGGGCATCAGCGTCGGCATCGTCGCGGCCGGCGGCAACAGCGCGGATACGGTGGTCAATAGCCGCACCGAGGCGCTGATCGGCGCGGGTACCATCACGGCGGGCAGCTTCATCGCACGCGCCGAAGGTCATGACGAACTTGATGCCGCATCGAAATCCGGTGCCGGTGGTCTGGGCGTGCTGCTGGCGGCCAGCGTGACCAACGATGCCGATTCGGTCACGATCACGCGCATCGGCGGCACGATACGCAGTGCGACGGTGGATATCGACGCCAAGCACACGACCGATTTCCAGGGCACCGCCGACAGCACCTCTGCATCGGTCGCCGGCTACTCAGGCGCCTGGGTCACCAACACGGTGGACAACACCACGACGGCCGAACTGGCGAACGGCGCGCGCTTCGAAAAGGCGCAGACCTTCGACATGAACGCCGAAACCGTGGTCACCAAGGGCTCGGCCGGTGCCGACTGGACGGTGCAGGCGGCCTCCGGCGGCATCCTGTCCGGCGCTTCCGGCGCGAGCTATTCGACCATCCACAACGACACCCATGTCGTCATCGGCAGCAATGCCTTCATCGACACCAGCGTGGCGGGTCTGAATTCCGGCGCCATCCGCATCGGCGCGAAGAACGACGTCGACGTGTACGACGCGGTGCTGCTGGATACCGGCGGCGCGATTGCGATCGCGCACACCGAGTCCTACATCCGGGCAGACCGCAACGATGCCGACGTGACAGTGGGTGCCGGCACGCTGCTGCGCAGCGACGGCGATATCGTGCTCGATGCGCACACCGAAGCGGTCGTCGATACCGAGGCGCAGAGCAAGACCTACGGCCTCGCAGGTGCGCCGTCGGGCGAGACGCTGTCGCGCATCCTGACCGGCAACAAGATCAATCTGAATGGCGCCCGGCTGCAGTCGGACGAGAACATCCGGCTGTTCGCCGGCTACAACAACAATCTCGATGCCGACGCCGAAACCCGGCTGTGGAACAAGACGGTCATCCCGATCAACAGTACGCCGGAAGCGCATGGGGAGATCCGCCAGGACAACCGCATCACCATCGCCGCTTACGATGGAGACATCACCGGACTGACCGATATCCGCGACCAGCAGATCGCGCGCGCCGCGGTCGCCTCGGTCAAGGACATCGACTTGAAGGCGGGCGAGGGCACTCACGTCACGCGCGGCTACGGCAGCGGCACCGACCTCTACCGCGAAGCGCTGGAAGCGCTGGGCAAGATTTTCGACGACGACATCAGCCTGGACATCAAGGGCGGCAGCACGCACGACGATTCGCGCTCCGGTGTCGAGGTCAATGGCACCGTGTTTGCGGGCACCCACCACCACCAGTACCTGGAATTCAACGCCGATGGCAGCGTCAAGCGACAGTCCGAGAACATGTCGTTCACGCGCCGCAACAATGTCGCGCTGGACCGGGAAATCCAGGACCGCATCGACTACCTGCAGGCACGTTACGACGAATACAAGGATGACAACCCGGACGTCGCCAACGGCTTCCTCAACGACATCCAGATACTGCAGGCACGCAAGAGCCAGATGGGTGTCGGCGCGAAGGTCAATTTCGTCGACGTCAATCCGGCCGCCGCCTACACCGGCAACATCAGCATCACTGGCAAGTGGCTCAAGGGTTCGGCCAGCGCCGAACTGCTCGCGCCGGGCGACTCGATCATCGAAGTCATCAACCCGGCCAACCAGTTCGTGCGGGTCAAGGCCGGCGTTGCGGCGCTCGACTGCGGCGCGGCACTGTGCATTCCGGGCGAGGCCGGCGGCCTGATCACGCTCAATGGGGTGCGCGTCAGTTCCACGGCGGAAATCAACGCGCGCAACCAGTATGGCCAGGTCGCGAGCTTCGCCTCCGGCAATCTGCTCGACCGGACGAACTCGCCGGACCCGATCATCCTGCTGAAGAACACTTTCGAGGATCCGGTCAACCTGAACACGATCAAGCCGGAAATCCATGTCGACGGCGATCTGTCGAACAGCCGCGGCATCGTGCGCATTCAGAGCACGGGTTCGGTGCTGGTCGCGTCGAACGTGGTTGCGCAGACGGTCGATATCGCCACCAAGGGCGACTTCATCAAGACCTTCACGCTGGGTTTCACGCACCAGGCCGGTGACCCGTCGCTCGACAGGGCGATCGCGGGCTACTACAACCAGGCCGGCAATTTCGTCAATGGCCTGCAGCAGTTCTACGAGGCCCAGGCCAAGTCGGATCACCCCGTCGCCGGCAGTGCGTACTCGAAGAATCCCTGGTCCACCGAAACCCAGAGCTATTCGGTGGCCAGTGCCGGACTGACCGCCAATGGCGCCACGATCGCCGGCAACAATGTGTTCATCAGCGGCGAGAAGCTGAACATCAATGGCCTGATCCAGAGCGGTCTGGCCGACTACAGCATTTCGATCGGCAGTGCCACGCTGGCGAGCGCCAAGAGCGCGGGCGGCGACTGGATCGCGCTCGACATGACCTCGAGCGGCAAGACGGTGCCGGAAATCTTCCGCCCCAAGGTGCGCTGGGACAGCGTCAACAACCGCCTCGAACTGGGCTCGATCCAGGTCGAGGGCGGCTACATGCAGTTCTACGGCGACATCTTCAGCACCGGCAACGGCCAGCTGAACGTGCTCGACGGCTATGGCCGCATCGACATCAACAACACCTCGGGCGCCGATTTCGCGCTCAACCGGCTGGATACCGGTTCGGGCGTCGCCGGCCGGATCAAGATCATCGACACCAGCACCAAATTCAACGGCAAGCCGCAGGAGACGGTGATTTCGCGCGTCAACGGTCAGGTCACCTACACGTACACGAATGAAGGGAATGACGTGCTGCGGCCTGACGTGACGGTCACGACCGATCCGGAAGGCCGCTCGGCGGTGTACAACCCGCGCGAGCAGCGCCGCTTCAAGTGGATCAACGCGGAGACCTACGACATCCACAAGTGGGAAACCTATGACAGGAAGGTGCCGCTTGATCTCGACTTCCTCGATGCGCTGGCCAAGGATCCGGGCTCCCGCTCCGGCGGTGATACGACATCATCCCGCGCAGACCGCATCAGTGGTGACTGGCTGGCCCAGGACTCCCGCACCGCCGATTACATTCTCGATTTCACCAAGACCAGAACCGGAGTCACGACCCAGGGTGTCGACAAGCCGAATGTGGTCGGTAGCTGGTGGACGGACTGTGGTCTCGTGGGGGATTGCTACGCCAAGATCTACCGTTCGCAGAAGGACTGGTGGTGGACCGAAAAGAATTATTTCGTCCATAGCCTTAATGCGTCCAAGGGCATCAACATCAATTTCATCGGTCACGACACCGGCGCGCTGACCGTGACCAACAAGGGTGCGCTCGCGCTGCAGGCGACGGTGCGCAACCTGACCGGCAACACTTCGCTGACCGGAAAAAGCATCACCGGCGGGGATCAGGCACAGCTGCTGGCAGGCAACCTGACGCTGACCGCGACCGACGGCTCGATCGGCGGTCCGGGACTGAATGGCAGCAGCTATCTGAAGATCGACCAGACGGTGGGTGGCGTGCTGAACGCCAGTGCGGTCAAGGGCGGCGTTGCGCTGTGGGAGACCAAGGGCGACATGCGCATCGGCACCGTCACCGCCAGCAACAGCGGTCTGGTCGACCTGAAGGCCGATGCCGATCTGGTGAATACCAACGGATCGACCACCGACATAACGGCCGGCTACGTCCGGCTCGTATCGGAGAACGGCCGGATAGGCAGCACCGCGGATCCGCTGGTGATAGACGTGAAAGCAGCCGATGGCTGGGTCGAAGGCAAGGCGGCAGGGGATATCGGATTGACCGAGAACGACGGCGACCTGCGTTTGCGGTCGGTCGCCTCGCTGGCCGGAGACGTGCGCCTGGAATCGCTCAACGGCTCGATCGTCGACGTCAACAGCGCGCAGCAGGTCGATGTCGAGACCAAGACGCAACTGCTGGCGGCCGCGCAGCGCGCGCGCCTGACGGCAACGTCCGGTGCCACCAAGAGCATGGACGACACGCTGGATGCCTACAACAAGCAGAAGAAGCAGGACTACCTGCAGTACTGGCAGATGCGCGGCCTGAAGGAAACCTTCGATTCGAGCGGCAAGTCGCTGGGATTCACGGCGTCGGCCTACGACCCGGATTTCAAGTTCGTGCTCGACACGAAGACCGCGAACGTGCTGCGCACCTCCAACAACTGGGGGGATGCCGAAATCGCCACCTACCAGGATCAGCGCACGGCCTTCTATCACCAGGCAGCCGCCGAATTCGGCACCGGCAATGCCGGCACCTTCAACCGCACCTACAGCTACAACGTTGCCACCCAGGATGCGACGCGCGCCAATGCGCTGCGCGAGGGCGGTACCTGGACGGCGGGCGAAATCACCAATCGCGTCGCTGCGGGCCTGTTCAAGGACACGTCCGATACCGAGGTGCTGATCGAGGAAGCCAATGTGGCCGGCCGCAACATCCAGCTGATCGCCGCCCGCGGCATCGGCAAGGACAGCGCCGCGCTGACGATAGGCACGAATCCGGGCGCCTGGTCGGAAAGCGATCAGCTGGCGCTGATCGCCGCCGAACGTGCCGACGTACGTGTCGACATCTCGGCCAAGACGATCACCATCCTGCGCAAGGACGACGTGGACTTCACGCTGGTCAACAACGGTGCGATCACCGCGCGGGCGACCGACAGCATCTATCTGGGTTCGGAAGAGGATGTCCGCGTGGCGTCCATCGTCACGCCGGCCGACGTCAGGCTGAAGACGGCCGGTGCGCTGCGCAGCGCGGCTGCAGCCGGCGTCGAGGCGGTCAAGTCACGCAACGTGACTCTGGAGGCCGGACACGGCGATCTGGGCGAGGACGCGCTCGACGTGCTGGTGCGTGTGGCGGACAACGCCGCCGTGACCGCGCGTGCCGGCGGCAACCTCTATCTGGCCAACGTCGGCGGCGATCTGCGCATCGAGCAGATCTATTCGCCGGGCCTTGCCCGCATCCGCTCGGCCGGTGCGCTGGTCGAGCTGACGCCCGACCTGCAGCGCGACATCCAGGCCCGCTACCTGAAACTTTCGGCCGCGACGACGATAGGCAGCGGCGGCAGCGAACTCGATTACCTCGACATCGGCAGTTCGCCGGATGGTTCGGTGGAACTCGAAGCGCCGCAGGGCATATACGTGCGCGGCATGGACAGCCGCATCAACGTGACGCACGCCAGCGCGTCGGCCGGCGACGTGATGTTCAAGACAGATGGCGAACTCCATCTCGGTCAGGTCACGGCCGGCGGCAGGCTGGGCATCGATGCGGCTGGCGATCTGGTGCAGGATGCGAATCGGGTCGAAGCGGGCGGTGACATCGACATCACGGCGGCGCGCTACCTGATGGCCGATGGCGCGACCTTGCTGTCGCACGACGGCCATATCGACATCGACAGCAAGGGCGACGTGGTGGTCGGCCGGATCGAGGCGCAGCACAACGCGACCGCGCAGGCACTGCGCATCCGCAGCGGCGGCAGCATCTACGACGGCGGCGATGCCGGCGTCTACGATCTGGTGGCGGCGACCGCCGGTGCCGGCGTGGTGCTCGAAGCTGCCGGCGGCATCGGCAGCGCGACCTGGAACAACGGTCAGCCGCAGGCGACGCCGGACGCGCTGGAAACCGACATCGCGAAGATCGATGCGATGGCCACTGCCGGCGGCGTGTCGATCAACGACAAGGACGATCTCGAGATCGGTTCGATCACTGCGCTGCAGGATGTGTCGGTGCAGGCCGGTGGTTCGGTGAAGGGGCAGGGCGTCCGGTCGTCGCAGGGCAATGTAGATGTGCAGGCCGGTCGGGACGTGACGCTGCAGACGGTGATGGCGGACGAAGGCAGCGTCGCAGTCGAGGCCGGACAGGGCATCGCGATCGATGCGGTGACTGCAGGCCAGGACGTAGCGATGAAGGCGGTCGGTGGCGACATCAGCGGTGACAGCGTCTACGCTGCGCGCGGCAACCTCGATCTGCGTGCCGGCCACAGCGTTACGGTGCGGGAGGCCACGGCCGTCGCGGGCAACGCGACCATCATCGCCGAGCAGGACATCCTGATGGATGCCGTGACCGCAGGTCAGGGCGTCACACTGGAAGCGATCAACGGCCGGGTCAGCGTCAAGCGCATTTCCGGCGATACGCTGTCGATATCCGGCAAGGGCGATCTGGATCTGGGTACGCTGAGTGCGAAGTCGAAGATGTTCTTCAACACCGAGTCGATCACGGCGCGCGTGCTGCACACCGGCACCGCTGGCCCGTTGCTGATGCGTGCGGTCGGTTCGCACGGCGCCCCGGCGCGCTGGGTGGATCTGACCATAGACAGCCCGGTGGGCGTAAGCTTTGATCATCTGGACGCACTGGACGCGCGTATCGTGACGGAACGGGGCTGGCTGGAAATCCTGGACGGGCGCATCGAGAACCGCGCGCACTTCATCAATCCGGTCACCCATGTCTATATGGACAACGTGACGACCGTGACCCAGCCGGCCGACGTGCAGCTGAACGCGCCGGGCAAGCAATTCGCGAACCTCGTTCTGGACCAGTGGCGTCTGACGACGGACCTGACGGTGCTGACGCGGGATCCGCTGCACGAAGTGGTGAATCCGTCGAGGCCGGACTCGAGCGGACGAGAAGAGTCGCGCGAGCTGATCGTGACCCGTATCAGCACGCCAGACAAGCAGACGGCGGCGGCGCAGGTACCGCAGATGCCGAGCTTCGCGGTGAATGTACCGCTCGATATCCCGGCCGTGAATTCCGGGGATGAAGAATCCGAAGAGGACGCCGAAGCAAGGCGCCGCGCAGAAGAAGGAGTGACGCAGTGAGTCGTTCGACAAGGGGCAGGCAGGCGGCGCGCGGTGTGCGGTTGAACTGGCTGGCGGCCGGGCTGGCGCTGACGGCAGGTGTCGCGTCCGCGCAAAGCGTGCCGGTGATCCCGCCTTCGGCCGATCCGGGCGTGATCCAGGAACGTTCACGGGAGATGGAACGACGGTTGCGCGAGGAGGGCGAGCGCCGTCCGGATGGCGAACCGGCGGTGGACCAGGACGCGATCAAGCGTGCGCCTGCTCGCCCGGCACCCGGCGGCAGCCGTTTCCTGCTCAAGCACATCGATTTCACGCAGTCCGAGTTGCTGTCCGAACAGGCGCTGCGCGAACTGGCGGCCGGGCTGGAAGGCCGGGAAGTGACGCTGGCCGACGTGCAGGCGCTGGTCGACCGCATCAACGAAATCTACCGGCAGCGCGGTGTTCCGACAGCCCAGGCGATCCTGCCGGCGCAGGAAGTGGCGGACGGCGTGCTGAACATCAAGCTGGTCGAGGGCCGCGTCGGGCGCATTACGGTCAGTGGCAACGCATCGACCGATGAAATTTTCCTGACGGACCGGATCGGCCAGAAACCGGGCGATCTGGCGGACGTGAGCGCGCTGGAAGAAAGCATGCTGCGCTTCAACCGCAGCCAGGACGTGCAGATGCGGGCCGAACTGAAGCCGGGTGCGAAGTTCGCCGAAACCGATGTGGCGCTGACGCTGACCGAGCCGCCCCGGCATGAGCTGCGCATCTTCTCCGATACCAGCGGCAGCCAGGCCACCGGCGTGTACCGGCTGGGCGTGTTCTACCAAAACCGCAGCCTGTTCGGCCGGCGCGACTCGCTGGGCTTCACTGTCGTCGGCGCCGAAGGGCATCTCGGTGGATCGGCGTCCTACAGCGTTCCGATCTGGACAAAAGGGACGCGTCTGACGGTGTCCTGGTTCAACGACCAGACGCGCATCGTCAACGGCCCCTTCTCACGACTGCACATCAGCGGCGAGTCGACGGCATGGACCGCGCTGCTGCGGCATCCGCTGCTGATGGGGCGCCAGTATCAACTCGACGTGCTGGCCGGCGCCAAGACGCGCACCACCGACAGCTGGATCGAGAGCCGCCGTTTCCAGTCGACCGACATCGTCGACGGCTCGCTGGGCATCGACGGACAGTGGTGGGAAGCGGACCGGATCTGGAGTGGCTCGCTGACTTATTCGCACGGCAGTGCGAAGGCGATCAGCGACGTCGTGTCGACGAAATTCGACATCTGGCGTGGTTCGCTGCGCCGTGTGCAGGACTTTTCGGACGGCTGGTCGGTGCATGCGAACACCGCGTTCCAGTACACGACCGATGACAACCTGACGTCGAGCGAACAGTTCCTGATCGGTGGTGACGGCAGCGTGCGTGGCTATCAGACCGGCCTGTTCAGCGGCGACAAGGGCATCACGGCGTCGCTCGAACTGCACCACCCGCTGCCGCAGCTGCCGCTGGCCGGTCTGTGCACCAGTGGCTTCGCCTTCGTCGATTACGGCGCCACCAAGCCGTTCCGGCCGGTCGGATCGACCCGCGGAACCGATACCCTGGCCGGCTATGGCTGGGGCCTGAACGTTGGCTTCAAGGACAACCTGTCGGCACGCATCACGTTAGGCCTGCCGATACGCGACCGCGAGCAGGATCCGCGTGGTTACTACATCAACGTTCAGCTGGTTGCCCAGGTGTTCTGATGCCCTGATGCCCTGATGCCGCGATGGGCTACCGCGCCTGGCAGTGGGCTGCGTTGCGACCTCGGGTGGTTCGCGGCCGGATTAGCGACGTCGGGAACGTTCAGGCCGCCGCCGGGTGGAGATGATCGGCCGCAGGGCCGTGCGCCTCGTGCAGGCATCGCTGGCCATCCGCGTGGTGCAGCTCGGGTAGCAACGTGTCGCCCTGCTGCGGCCGTTTGCTTCCATTTTCTCTTGGTACTTCCAGCGTCCGTTCCTGCCGCGGACATGTCTTTGTCAGCCGGTCGAATCCAGTGTGGCCGTCGCTGATCGGGCCGCCTGTCCGACCGACGGTTGCGAATTACCAGTCGGTAAGACCTCCACTATTGCTCAAGATCAAGTAAGAAGAATTCCTACAAGCGCAGATTGACAGTTGGAGACAATTGTCGAGAGGAATCTGCGATGAAAAGAACCTGCTTGTGCCATGAGTTGCCCCGCCTGCGTGTGCTGGCCGCGGCATTGAGGTTCCAGCATCGCGCGCTTGCTGGTCTTGCGAGCGTACCGCTGCTGCTGTCGTCGCAGGCGTGGGGTCAGGCGATCCAGGTGGACGGGAGGACGCTGACGACGGTGACGACGGCCGGCGCGGTGACGGACATCCGTACCGGGACGGTTGCGGGGGCCACGGGTTTCAACTCGTTCCGCAGCTTCAGCGTGAATGCCGGGCAGACAGCGAACCTGCACGTGCCGACGGGGGCGCTGAATCTGGTCAATATCGTGCGCGACACGCGCACGGACATCGACGGGACGGTGAACGCGATCCGCGACGGGCGGATAGGCGGGAATGTGTATTTCGCCAATCCGCACGGCTTCGTGGTTGGCGGCAGCGGCGTGGTCAATGTCGGTTCGCTGTCGGTGAGCACGCCGACGCAGGGTTTCGTCGATGGCTTCTTCGGTGCCTCGGGCACGCCGGACGCGGGCGCGGTCGGCCAGTTGCTGAGCGGCAGCGCGCCGCTGTCGGCCAGTGGGGTGATCCGGATAGACGGGCGGATCAACGCGGCCGAGTCGGTGAGTCTGGCGGCGGGCACGGTGAGCGTGGCCGGTCAGGTGCTGACCGGAGCGCGCTTCGAGGGCCGTGCGCCGGACTTCAGCGACGTGGTCAATGCGCAAGGCGTCGCCGTGGGCAGCCGGCTGGTGGAGAAGTCGGGACGAATCTTCATCGAAGCGGTCGAGGACATTGCAGTGTCGGGTCGTCTGGACGCGCGGGGCGGAGCGGGCACGGCGGGCGGCGGGATCGATGTGCGCGCCGGGCGCGACCTCATGGTCGACGTCAATGCGATGGTGACGGCGGCGGGCGACGGAGCGGATTCGGACGGTGGGCGGATCGACGCGCTGGCGCAGCGCAATGCGGTGCTGCGCAGCGGCGCGGTGCTGGACGCGAGCGCGGGCCGGACGGGAGACGGCGGCTTCATCGAGTTCTCGGCGAAGGACACGGTGCAACTGGCCGGCGGTCAGTTCCTCGCCGACGGTCGGGGCGGCGTCGCAGGCCGGGTGCTGATAGACCCCACGAACATTTCGGTCCTGGCGAACCTGCTGCGCGGTGCCGACGGTTATGCAACGCTGCCAGCCGGCGTGCCGGCGCCGACCGGTGCCGACCTGCTGCTGCAGGCGGACGACACGATCACGGTCAGCGAGAACGTCACCGTGTCCAGTCGCCGTGTCGCGGGCAGCGATGCCGCGAGCCATCTGACCGGCGCCTCGATCGCGGCTTCGGGGAACATCACCTTCGAAGCCCGGCACATCGACCTCAGGTCCGGAAGCAAGATACTGGCGCATGCAACCAACGGTTTTGCCGCCGGTGATGTGAAGCTGCTGGCCACGGACAACCAGTCTACCCCCATCCTCGGGTCGGTCGACGATTCCATCGCGTCGATCACGGTCAGCAACGCCATCATCAAGGGGCGCGCGATCACGCTGAGGGCCACGGCCAACGACAAGTGGGTGTGGACCGGCAATGAATACGCCGACGCGGTGCTGGGTTTTCTCGACGATCTGGCACTGGCGGTTGATGCGACCGTGTCGGTGGCGCACGCGACGGTGTCGGTCGATGGTGGCGCCCGGATAGAGGCGAGCGGCGATCTGACGATCGAATCCATCGCCCAGACCGACGCCTCGATGCGGGTGGTCGGTTCCGTCCTCGGCATCGGCTACGGCGAAACCGATGCGCTGGCGACCGTCGATATCCGCAGCGCCACGCTGGCGTCCGGCGGCGCGATGACGCTCCGTTCCCAGGCCGACAGCCTGCTGCTGGTGAAGGTGGACACCATCAACACCGGCCACTACAACAACATGCTGTCGTCGGCGAGCAAGTACGCGAACTTCGCCTTTGCCGTCGGGGTATCGAACCAGCGTGCCGAAACGACGGTGAGCAGCACGGCGACGATCGAGCGTGCCGCTTCGCTCGATGTGGAAGCGACCGGTGCGAAGTCGATCACCGTGTCGGCCAACGGCAGTTCCTTCAAGGACGGTATGGCGTCGTCCGGCATTGCGGTGTCGGTGAACCACACGACGATGACCGCCTCGCTCGGCGGCACGGTGACCGACGCCGGCAAGGTGGCGGTGAAGGCATCGCTGGGCGATGACGCGCAGACCGAGGTATCGGCCGCCGCCGGAACGGCAGGCGACCCGAATCCGGAAGAGGGATTCAGCAACGCCCGCCCGATCGACGTGGCGCTGTTCGAAGCGCTGACCTCCTTCGTTGCAGGCGTGCCGAGCACCGATGCGCGCAGCGGTTCGAGCGGCAAGTTCGGCCTGTCGGCGTCCTTCGCGTGGATCGACAACACCAATAACGTGAAGGCGGAAATTGCCGGCAGCGCGAACGTGACCTCGCGCGGCCGGGTCGATGTGCTGGCGCGTGCCGAGGAGGCGCTGTCGTTCTCGACCTCGGCAGCGGTCGACGAGCGCGCGCTGGAAAAGCCCGATCCGAATGCGCCGTCGAAGAACACCGAGGAAAAGAAGCAGATCGCGGTGTCCGGTTCGATCGCCATGATCGACATGCACCACCGCACCGACGCGCTGATCGGTGACGGCGCGGTGGTGAATGCCGCAGGCGCCATCACCGTAGCGGCCGACACCTCGCTGACGCCGTTCTGGCAGCAGTGGATAGATGGCTATGACGCCTACGTTGCACTACTGGACAAGGGCTGGAGCGAGGTCGATGCGTGGGAGACCTTCGGAACCACGCTGTACGGCCTGATCGGCAGTCCGATCAATGCGACGTCGTGGGTGCAGAGTGGCGTCGAGAGCGAGCGGCTGTCCTTCGCTGGCGCGGTCGACCATTTCACTCTCGACAGTCAGGCCAATGCGAAGATCGGTTCGGCGCAGATCAACGCCGGCACCACGCCGGTGACCGGGGCGCAGGACGTCACCGTGTCGGCGCACGCCGGGCATGCGCTGCTCAACCTTGTGGGCGTGCCGGAAATCGATCTGACCGCGCTTCCGGACGGTGGCGCGAACAGTGCCGCGGCCGGGTTTGGCGGTTCCTACCACCAGCTGACGCTGACCGGCGGCGCCGATGCGACGGTCGCGCGCGGTGCGACGGTGCGTGCCGATGGTCTCGCCGTGCTGGCGGACACCGATTTCGACCAGATCGTCATCGCCGAAGCGGCGGGCAAGGCCGGCAAGGTGTCGATCCAGGGCGCCTTCTCGCTGATCGACACCACCTTCCGCACGACTGCCCAGATCGCGTCGGGCTCCACCGTCAATGCGCGCGACGTCGTGCTGCAGGCGACCGACAACAGCATGTCCATCAATGTCGCAGGCGGCATTGCGCGTTCGGGCAGCGTCGGCATCGGTTTCTCGATCGCTGTGAACGATCTCGACCGCGACACGCGCGCGCTGATCGGCAACCGGCTGCTTGAAACCGGCACCGGCGGTACGCTCACGGCCAGCGGCAATGTCTATCTGAAAGCGGTTTCCGATGCCACGCAGGGCGCGTTCTCCGTCGCCGGCTCGCTGCCGGCAGGCTCGGATGAAAGCAGCGACGGAAAACCGGGCGGCGACGGCAAGAAAACCAACGCCAAGGATGCCGGCGAGCAGGGCAAGTCCGGCATCGGCATTTCGGCGGCGGTGTCGATCAACACGATCACCGACACGACCGTCGCCGCGGTCTCCGACCTCGCCAGCGTGGCGGTGCAGGGGAAGGCTGGATCATCGCTCGGCATCGACGTCGATGCCGATCTGGTGACCGACCGGACGGTTGTGCTGTCGCACGGTCTGAGCCTGAGCTCGGGCGACAGCGCACTGGCCTTGGCCGGCGCCGGTGCGCTGACCGTCGGCAGCGGCAAGAAGGCGGGTCTGGGCGGCGCCTTCACCTGGAACCAGCTGGACAAGATCACGCAGGCCGCCATTGCCCGGACCTCGCTGACGCTGTCCGGTGCCGGCAATGTCCTGCTCACCGCCACCAACAGCGGTGCGATGTGGTCGATCGCAGCTGGCGTGGCGACCGGACAGAAGGTCGGCGCCGCCGGTTCGGTGGCCTACAGCAATGTCGACAACGACACGCGCGTGACCATCGACAGCGCCGGCGTCGATACCGGCGGCACCGTGACGCTGACCTCACGCGACGAATCGGACATCCGCAGCGTGGCCGGCGCGGCGAGCTATGGCGGCAAGGCCGGCTTCGGCGCCGCGGTCGCGATCTCGACGGTGGATTCCGACACCGTCGCCGAACTGCTCGGCGACAGCACTGACAGCGACGAAGAGGTGGTGCGCGGTGGCAACGGCATCTCCGCCAGTGCGACCAGCGACAACGGCATCGTGTCGGTCGCCGCCTCGCTGGGTGCGTCGAATGGCGTGTCGCTGAGCGGAGCGGTCACCATCAACTCGATCACCAACGAAACGCGCGCGCTGGCGGACACGGTCACGCTGAAGTCGGGCGGTGCCATCGCACTGACGGCCAGCGACCTGTCGACCATAGAGTCGCTCGCCGGTGCGGTCGGGTTTTCGCTCAGCACGGCGGGCATCGGTGTGGCCGTCGCGTACAACGACATCGGCAACCAGACGCGGGCGGCGCTCGAGGATGCGCTGGTGACCGATCCGACCGGTGCCAGCGTGGCGTCGCTGACGCTGACCGCCAGCAACGCGTCGACCATCCGGTCCGCCTCGGTCGCCGGCGGACTGGCGAAGGACTTCGGCGGCGCCGGTTCGGCATCGACCAACTTCACCGACGGCACCAGCACGAAAGCTGAAATCGTCGACTCGGACGTCGACGCCTCGGCCGCCGACGTGACGGTCAGCGCGACCGACACCACGACCATCGAGTCGCTGGCCGGTGGCGTCGGTCTGGGCCTGTCGGCCGGATTCGGCGCCGCGGTCGCGGTCAACGACATCGACAACGTGACGCTCGCCCGTGTGTCCGGCAAGAAGACGGCGGACGGCTTCGACGTCGCCAGCGTGGTCATCAGCGCCGATTCGCTGGCCACCATCAAGACTGCGTCGGTCGGTGTGGGTGCCGGCGTCAAGGTCGGCGTCGGCGGTTCGGTCGCGGTCAATCTGCTCGGTTCCGATACGCGTGCGCTGATCGAGAACGGTGCCGTGATCGAGGCACGCGATGATGTCGCCGTGCTGGCTGAAGCCGACGACAGGATTTCGGTGCTGGCGGGTGCCGCCGGCATCGGTCTGGCGGCCGCCGGTGTCGGTGCGTCGGTGACGGTGAACGACATTTCCGGCACTACCGAAGCGGCGATCAAGGGGAGTCGGGTGGCGGCGCGGGCGAAGCAGGGGACCGGCGTCAGCGTGAATACCGGCGTGGTCGCCGATGCCGATCTGCATGCCAGCATCGACCGGATGAGCACCAAGGGCGGTGGCTATTCGTCGTCCAATCCCTTCCATGCACCCGACCTGACGGCATCGCGCGGCAAGGAAGACGTGCGCGGCATTGCGGTGAATGCGCTGGCCACGCACCAGACGACGACTGCGGTGGCCAACGTCGCCGGCGGCCTGTACGCGGGTGTGGCCGTGACCGCCAGCGTCAATCTGATCGGCGGGCAGACTTCGGCCACGGTGAGCGATGCGGTGCTCAACGGCGGCGACAACACGACGGCTTCGGCCGCGCAGGCGGTCAGCATTCGGGCGGCGGATCATGCCTACGGCAACACCTTCATCGGCTCGATCGCGGTCGGCGCCGCCGGCCTCGGTGCCTCGGCCGACGTCAATGTGTTCGAGCGCAACACCACCGCCGGCGTGAGCGGCGCGACGACCGTGGTCGATGCGAAGGGTGCGGCAACCGTCGACGCGCTGTCGGCGCAAGGCGTGTCGTCGGTGGTCGTCGGCGGTGCCGGTGGCGTGGTCGCTGCGGTCGGCAGCGGTTCGGTCGCCAAGTTCACCAGCACGACCGACGCCTACGTAACCGGAGCGACCTTCGATGTCGGCGCACTCGACGTCGCAGCCCACCACGGCTCGACCTTCTTCGTCACCGGCGGTGGCTTGGCCGTGGGTGGCGCCGCGCTGGCCGGCACCTTCGCGGTCGGTCTGGACACCAGCACTACGCGCGCGCGCATCGAGGACGCCGCGGTCGATGCCGATGGCCAGGTGAATGTGACCGCGGGCAACGCGACCGACATGCGCACCTGGGCCATCGGCGGCGCCGGTGGCGGCACCGCAGGTGTGGCCGGCGCGGTGGCGGTCGGCATCATCGACAGCACGACGGAGGCGTCGGTGATCGACAGTCGTGTCGGCAGCGCAAGCGACCGGTCGGGCGGGCTGGCGGTGAGCGCGACCGACTCGGTCGTGACCGAGAGTCACGCCGGCGCCGCGGCAGTCGGTGGGCTGGCGGGTGCCGGCGCCGGGGCATCGATCACCAAGATCGACAACACGACGACAGCAACGATCCAGGACAGTGACGTCCATGTCGATCAGGACATCGCGGTCAGCGCCACCGCCCATCGCCGGCTGACCAATGTCGCTGCTGCGCTGGGCGCCGGCGGCACCGTCGGCATCGGCGGCGCTGCGGCGGTGACCCTGCTCAACGCCGGCCTGAACGGCGATGCATCCGGCGAGCTGGACAGCAAGAAGGACGGCAGCCAGGGCACGCTGGGTACGGCGCAGGATTTCTCGAATGAAGACCGGCTGTCGACCAGCGACAGCGGCGGCAACATGCGGGCCACCGACAGCTTTTCCGAGGACGACATCAGCGGCGTCAACGGCCGCGCAAAGGTCGCGGCCAGGGATGACATCGCCCAGGCGCCGGATGGCGCGACGCGTGCGCGCATCATCGACACCGATGGCACGCGCGACACGTTGCAGGCCGGCGGCAACATCCGCATCGGCGCAAGCGAACTGGACCGGGTGGACGTGAAGGCCGGCGGTCTGGCCGTCGGCGGTGTGGCGGGCGTCGGCGCGGCAGTCGGTGTGCTCGACGTGCGTCACGATGTGCGCGCGACGACCGCCGGCAAGATCACGCTGCAGGCTGATGGTGGCGACATCGAACTGAGCGCGGACACCGGCCGTCTGGATACCGGCAGCGAGGCGGTGAGCGTATCGAGCTTCCAGGCCGCGGGCGGACTGGTCGGCGTCGGCGCCTCCGTGGCCACCGCCGATCTGGCCAATACGGTCGAAGCGAAACTGGGCGACGGCACGAATGCCACCGTCGGTTCCGCGGCAGGTGACGTGCGGGTGCATGCGGGCGACGCGATGGATGCGCATTCGAGCGCGCAGGGCTATGCGGTCGGTGTCGTCGCGGCGGGCATCGTCAAGTCGCGGGCGGAAAAGACCGGCACGACCACGGCGCAGGTCGGCGCAGCGGATGCCAAGGTCGCAGCGGCAGCCACGGGCGTCACCACCTCCGGTGGCGTATTCGAAATCGAAGCGGTGCGCGGCGACACTGTCAGCGCGCAGGCGACCGCTGGTTCGGGCGGCGTGGCTGCAGGTTCCGGTTCCGAAGCGACGGCCAGCGCCAGCGGTACGGCCAGAGCCGGCATCGCCGACCGGGTGACGGTGACGGCGCCCGGATCGGCCGTGTCGGTGGCGGCACGCAGCACGCCGCAGGTCAGTGCGGTCGCCCGGGGCTACAACGGCTCGCTCGCGGTGTCGATCGGCGTATCGCTGGCGCAGGCGACGGCCGCGACGCAATCTTTCGCCACGGTCGGTCGCCACAACGGCATCACGGCCGGCAGCCTGTCGCTGAATGCGGCGACCCTGCTGCCCGGCCTGGCCAACACCGCGTATTCCTATGCCAATGCCACCGGCGGCTCGCTGCTGGTCAGCGCCAATGGCAGCAATTCAGTCGCCGGCAGCAATGCCCGCGTCAATGCGCTGATCGGCGGCGACAACACCTTCGATATCGGCGATGCGACCTCGGTCACGGCCTCGAACCAGACGCGCCAGACTGCGGAAACCAGCGGCGTGACGGTTGGCGGCCTGCTCGCGCTGGGTGCCAATCTCGCCTCGGCCGACGCGAATTCGGTGACGCTGGCGTCGATCGACAACAACAACACAGGAACCGTCGGCGCCTCGCTCACCGTGCTCGCCACCGGCGATGACACCACCCATGCCGACGCGGTGGCCGGTTCGGGCGGCATCATCGGCGGCGCTGCCGCGTCGGCGTCTACGCGCAACCTGTCCGATACGCAGGCGCTGCTCGGCGGTGGCACGGCCGCCGAGGTGCTGAAGACGGCTGCACAGGGACGCATCGAGGTGCACGCCGATCACACGGCGACCTTCAATACCCGCGTCGATTCGCTGGCCGCCGGCGTGGTCGGCGCCAGCGGTGCGCTGGCCTACAACGACATCGATGCCCGGGTGGTCGCCGGCATCCGCGCCGATGCCAGGCTGCGTACATGGGATCTGGACGTCAGTGCGCTGAACCAGACACGCAAGCCCTGGATCACCCGTGTCGAGGGTGGCAGGACGGTCGACGTTTTCAACGTGTTCGCCGGCGCCGGCGGTGTGGCGGGCGGTGCGGCCGGATCCAGTACGACGCGGGTGGACAACATCACGCTGGTCGACGTCGGCAACAGCGCGCAGGTGCATGTGCTGGGCGATCCGGATGATGCCGGGCGCACCCGCTTCAACGCGGTGTCGGACGTGATGCTGCGCGACCGCGCCAAGCTGGAGGCGGGCGGCGCGATCAGCGCGGCCGACGCCGAATCCATCGTCGAAGTGAATGCCAACCCGATCGCCCAAGGCGACGGCGGACGCACGGAAGCGCGCGTCGGGCGCAATGTCGTGATCGATACCGTGGGTGACTTCGACCTTGCTGCGCGTGAACGCAGTGACGTCGAGGCACGCGCCAGTTCGAAGACATGGGGGCTTGCAGCCTACGCGGACGGCTACTCGAAGTCGGACATCCGCAGCTACTCGACGGCTGCGGTCGGTGCCGGTTCGGACATCCGCGCCGACGGCGACATCAACCTCGGTGCCGGACGCGACGCCACAGGCGTGCGCAACAGATTTTCGTCGGTAGCGCGCACCGACCTCTACAACAACTCGCTGATACCGATTCCCGGTCTGGACTGGGGGGCGGACGGCCTGCTGACCCAGAACAACCGCATCGTCGTCGACGGCACGCTGCGCAGCGTCATGGACGTGAACCTGATCGCGGACAAGGGCTTCGGGCACCTGATCGACGGCCACGGCGTCGCGCGCGACCTGTACAGCCAGGCGGCCAGTGCGATCGCCAGCGGCATCAGCAATCTGTTTGGCGGCGGCGATGTGTCGATCGAGCAGAACAGCGGCCGCAGCATCGAACATTCAAGTGCCGGTGCGACCGTGAACGGTTCGATCGATGCCGGCATCCACAACCAGCAGCGCATGACGATCAGCGAAACCGATCCTGGCGGCGGGGCCGTGTCGGTCACCGTGAGCACGCAGGTGCCGCGCGACGGTCAGGCATCGAAGTGCCAGACACCGGGTACAGCCGGCTGCACCTACGACACCTATACGAAGCAGTACTGGATCACGCGCAGCGAAGGCATCGACATGCCGACGGCGCGCATCGAAAACCTGCAGGACAATCTGCAGACGCGCATAGACCGGCTGAAGGAAATACGCGGCCAGTACCAGGGCCGGACCAGCAGCGGTGCCGATGCCAGCAATCCGGAGACGGTGGCGGCGCTGAGCGCCGAAATCAACTTCCTCGAGCAGCAGCTCGCCAGCCTGTTCCCGAGCGGAGGCGCGACGGCGTCGGTCACCGACGCCGCCTTCATCATCCTGCCGGAAATCCGGGCACGCGGCGGCAACATCAACGTGACGGGCGACTATCTCGCCGGCGGCGGCCAGCTGCTTGCGCGCGGTGACGCGAAGATAGAAATCCTGAACAGCAGTACCGCCTTCCTGCGCACCGATGCGCTGGCCATTCCCGAGGATGCGACCGGCCGGCTGACGCTCAACGGCGTGGCCATTCTGAATACGCCGGGCAGCACCCCGACGACGGCGCAGGTCAATGCCGCGCTGAACGCGCGCAACAGCGGCGGCACGGCCGCCTTCGGCAAGGCCGGCATCGCGCCGGATTCGGACGTGCCGGCCATCGAAGTGCGCAACACTTATGTGCCGGCCGACCTCGATACCCGTGCACCCGACATCGAGGTGGTCGGCGACGTCAGCAACCTGCTTGGTTCGGTGACGATCCAGAGCGAGCGCGGCAGCGTGCTGGTGCAGCCGAAGGATCCGCTGAATCCGCTGACTGCGCCGAACATCCAGGCCGACACGATCAACATCACGGCCGGGCGCGATTTCGTGTTCAGTTCGCCATCGGCCTTCTATCACACGGCCGGCAATCCGCGCGACCTGTGGGGCGGCACGCGCACGCCCGGCGGCACCAGTGGCGGCACCGCGAACGACTTCGAGGACGGCGGTCTGTTCAGCGGTTCGTCGAGCGCGCAGCGGGTCGGCAACGGTGCGCCGACCATCGCCGGCAACAACGTCTTCATCAGCGCGCGCTATCTGAACATCAACGGCCTGCTGCAGAGCGGCCTGCAGGATCGCTCCGTCACCATAGACGATGCGGCGCGGGTGAACCTGAACATCGGACCGTACCGGACGGCGACCACCCTGGCCCAGGCCAAGGCGAATTACGACGCACTGGTCGCCCTGGGCATGAAGCCGGCCGACCCGCGCTTCCGGATCAGCAATACCGCCGGCAACATCGTCGCCTTCTTCAATGCCGAGCAGAACCGCATCGAGCTCGAACCGGTGAAGGTGGAGGGCGGCAAGCTCGAACTGCTCGGTGAAATACTGAATACCGGCGGCGGGCGCATCGCGGCGATGGACGGCTACGGCCGCTTCAGCATCAACAATCTGAGCGGCTACGATCTGGTGATCACCGGGCTGGACACCGGCAATGACATCGAAGGCCGCGTGCGCATCACCGACTACCTGCGCCGCTGGGACCCGCACGCCAACGCCGACCGCGGCGCCATCGTGACCGGACCCGCGGCACCGGATACGGCAGCGCTGGCCCACTACAACGGGCTGACTCCGGTCACCCGCATCGTCACGCGCGTCGGCACCGACGTGCAGACGCGCGACGTCATCGTCACCACCGAAAAGACGTCTTCTGGCGACAAGCTGGTGGAAAAGACGGTGGCGACCTACGCCGATCTGGCCAATACCCGCGACACTGGCTACGCGCCAGTTCAGGGCCAGACCTACACCTGGGTGACCGGCCAGCGCAGCACGACCAACACTTACGCGCGCTACGAGAAGGAAACCAAGTTCTGGTTCTTCCCGGGCAGCTGGTCGCTGGCCGACCGCACCGCCTACGTCGAATACCCCGATGTGACGCCGCTGATGCAGGGCGAATACACGAAGATCGACACCAGCCTCGGCAACGCGGCCTACCGTTACCAGCGGCGCGACGTGACGACCGACTACAACAGCTGGTCGAAGGAACGGTCGAAGTGCTCGTGGTTCTTCTGCATCTGGAAGTGGCACACCTACGAGGTCTGGTCCGATATCGGCAAGAAGCGCTACAACACGCACACGATCAAGGGCGACTACTCGATCCCGATCAGCTTCATCGGCTACGACCAGGGCCAGGTCGACATCCGCAGCCTGTCCGGCATCATCCTGGCCGGCAGCCTGATCAACCGCACCGGTACCGTCTCGCTGGACGCCACCGCAGGCAGCGGTCTGACCGGCGGTGCGATCACCGCCGAGGGTGCGCGCGGCACCATCACCGCGCAGAGCCTGACGATGCGTGCCGCCAGCGGTATCGGCAATGCGCTGGCGCCGCTGCAGGTCAACATGCTGGGCGGTGGCGTGATCGACGCGGTCAGCGCGCAGGGTGACATCGGTCTGCGGGCGCTTACGGGTGACATGCGCGTGCAGCAGGCACGCACCGACGATGCCGGTCACGTCTTCCTGCAGGCCGATGGCGACATCCTTGCCGCGGGCAGCGGCGATGCAGTGCGCGTGCAGGGCGGTGGCGTCGAGCTGCTGTCGCTGTCCGGCCGCATCGGTACCGGCGCCCAGGCACTCGTCGTGCAGACCGAAGCCACGCCCCAGGGCGGCCTGCGTGCCACGGCCAGCGGCAGCATCAACCTGATGCAGCCGTCCGGCGACATGCAGCTCGACAAGATCGAATCGTTGACTGGCGATGTCACGCTGACGGCCAGCGATGGCCGCATCGTTGATGGCAACCGCAACGAAACCCGCGATACGCGGGCCGAGACGGAACTCGACCAGCTGTGGAACAACCTGCGCCTGCGCGCCGCCGACGGTGCCGCCGACAGTCTGGCCGACGCGCTGAAGGCGCACCGCGCAGGGGTGGATCGCGAGTACCGCGAATACTGGTCGCTGCGCCACGTGACGCTGGTCGAGGATCCGGCCAGCGCCGGCCACTATGTCTATCGTGCGGACGCCTACGACCCGGCCGCCGCCTCGCAGCGCCTGCGTACGCTGCACGAAAAGCTGGGCGGACTGGGCATTGTGCTGGAGACCGGCACGGGCACCAATTACAGCGCCGACTTCCGCTACATCGGTTCGACCGACCGTGATGCGGTGATGGCCGGCATCGCCGACGGCACGCACGTCTGGAGCGACAACCAGGTGCGCTACGGTGTCAGTGCAGCGATCTACAACAAGTCGACGTCGGACACCGAAACCCGCATCGAGCAGCCCAATGTGGTCGGCCGGCACATCGTGCTCAACGCTGCGGGCGCCAATGGAGGGGTGGGGCGCAACGAAGGACAGTTCACGGTCAGCATCGCCAGCCCCAGCACGCTGGACCCCGACCAGCGGCGCGCCCTGGCGGCGGCCGAAGCGGACGACGTGGCGATCGACCCGGTGGCGAAGACCGCCACCGTGCTGAAGCGCGACGACGTCGACATCGCGACCATGGCGGGCGGCAGTGTCACGGTCAATGCGCGCGGCCATGTCTTCCTCGGCGCCGACGATTACGACCGCAACGGCACGGTGCTGCCCGGTGACATCAATCTGGTGTCGCTCGACGCCACCGGGCACGGCGTCGATTACAGCAAGACCATCCGCCTCAAAGTGGCCGGCAGCGTGTTCGATGCCGGCGGCGGCACCGATGCCAACCTGCGCGGTGGCAACACCATCATAGAAGCGGGGGGCGGCAGCATCGGCAGTGCGGCGCATCCGGTACGCCTCGATCTCGGCGACGCGGCGGTGCTGACCGCCCGTGCCGCCACCGGCATCTGGCTCGATGAGCTGAGCGGCCCGATGCGGGTGGCGGAAATGTTCGCCCTCAGCGGCGGCATCCATCTGGGCAGCGCCGGCAGCATCATCGACGCGCGCGGCAGCCAGCGCATCGTGGCACTGAACAGCGTCGATGGCGACATCGACCTGACCGCGTCCGGCGGCGATGTCGGCGCCCCGGGGCAGGCCATGTTCGTGTCGGCGGGCAACGGTCACGCGGTCAACGTCGATGCGGCAGGTGACGTGCATCTGTCGGCCATTGCGGCGGCCGACCCCGACCTGTCGTCCGATCTGCGGATCGGACACATCGGCTCCGGCGGTGCCGTGTCGGTGACGGTGCCGGTCGGTGACCTGCGGCAGGACGGCGCGGTCGAGGCGAAGGGCGACATCACGATCGATACCGGCCGATACCTGATGACGGACGGCGCATTGCTGCGTTCGGCCGATGGCACGGTCGCCATCGACGCCGAAGGCGATATCGTGGTCGGACGCATCGAGGCGACGCACAACGCGACCGCGGGGGCGCTGCGCATCACGTCCGGCGGCCGCATCTTCGACGGTGGCGATATCGGCGGCTACGATCTGGTCGCGGCGACGCCGGGCGCCGGTGTCACGCTGACTGCGCCGGGTGGCATAGGCGACGCGAGCTGGAACGGCGGGGCGCCGACGTCGGTGCCAGACGCACTGGAAACGGATATCGCGAAGATCGATGCGATCAGTACGGCCGGCGGTGTCCACATCGACGAGCGCGACGACATCGAGGTCGGCAGCATCGACGCCATGCGCGACGCCCGGATCGGCGCGGGAGGCAGCATCCTGGACGGCACCGTTCGCAGCGCGCACGGCAGCATCGATCTGGGCGCAGGCGGCCGCGTCACGGTGACCGAGGCAAGCGCGGTCAATGGCGCGGTGACGATACTGGCGGAAGGCGACATCATCATGGACGCGGTGACGGCTGGCAACGGCATCACGCTGGCGTCCAACATCGGCAGCGTCAGTGTCACCCGGATCACCGGCGATCTGCTGTCACTGTCCGCGGCCGAAGATCTGAATCTCGGCACGGTCAGCGCGGGGCGTTCGCTGTCGTTCAAGGTCGGGGCGCTGAAGGCGCACATCCTGCACACGCGCGACGACGGCCCGCTGGACATCACGGTCGTCGGACGCAACGGTGCTTCGGCGCGCCAGGTCGACCTGGAGATCGACAGCCCGGTCGGCGCGCATTTCGAACGTTTCGACGCGCTCGACGCGCAGGTGACAATGGATCGCGGCTGGTTGCGCATCGATCAGGGCCGCGTCGGAAACCGCGCTCGCTTCATCAATCCGGTCAGCAACATCTACATGGACAACCTGACAACGGTCGTGCTGCCCGCGGACGTTCAGCTGCATCATCCGGGCAAGACGTTCGGCAACATGCGGCTCGACGGCTGGCGGCTGGTGACCGATCCCTACGTCGTCATGCGCGATCCGCTGCACGAGGTGGTGATGAATACGGTGCTCGACTACAGCGGTCGCGAACAGTCGCGCGAGCTGATCGTGACGCGGGTCGATACGCCGGACAAGCAGTCGGCGGCCGGTCAGGTACCGCAATTGCAGAGCTTCGCGGTGCAGGTTCCGCTGGACTTTCCGGCGGTGAATGCCGGCGACGAGGAATCGGAAGAGGAAGCCGAGGCGAGGCGCCGTGCTGAAGAGGGGGCGACGCAATGAAATGCCGCGAACGCCCGTTCAGGCAACCAGAAGACGGCTGATGCCGGTTCTGGCCGTGACAACGGCCAGAACCGCTGCTGCTTACTGGACGATGAAATCCAGCTGCTGCGACAGCACGAACAGTACGGTTGCGCCGGTCTTCGTCTCATGCGGACCGTGCGTCGTGCCGGCCGGCGCCGCGAACACCGATCCGGCCTTGTAGGCGACACCGCCTTCGATGAACTCGCCGTCGAGCACGTAAGCGACTTCGTCCGCCTGCGTGTGCAGGTGGTGCGGCACGACCGATCCGGGCTCGAACTTGTACACGACGACCGACGCCATCGTGGCCGGATCGCCATCCAGTATCTTGTAGTTCACACCGTCTATGCCGCTGGGAATCCAGTCGATCGAATCGGCGTGGAATTGCTTCGTGTACATGCGTCGTCTCCTGGTTGTTCGTGTCGTACTGCAATGCTCGGGGCCGTATAATCCCTTAGTGGGCGAAGCATGTGCCGTGCCATCGACTGATGCAACCCCAAACCGCATGGCGTCGTTTTTTTGCGGAACTGCCAAGGTTGAAAGTCGTACTCCGTCCGGGGAAACCGGCTGATTTTCGTACTGCCGGTGATGTCGGTACCGCGGATTTCATGCCCGGGAAAAGCCCGCCCCCGCTGATTGCGGGAGCGGGCGAACATGCCGGGAGGAGGTACCAGCAATACTTTGAACTGCTGTTGCTTACTTGCCGGTAGCGACTTCTTCCAGCACGTTCAGCGACACGTCGGTTTCCTTGACACCCTTCGGGTTGGACTTCATGTTCGACGACCAGTTGGTGGCATGGCCACGCTTGACGTCGATGATGTGTCCGATGACAGGCATGACCGCCTTGTAGCCGTCGTCGCCGGTGTCAGGACGGTTCTGGAATATGAACATCTTCCAGAATTCGCCCTTGCGGTCGAGCGCGTAGCCCAGGTAGGGACGCGGGAAGTCGACTTCCATGTACACCACCTTCTTGCTGTACGGGTGTTCCGGCGGGCAGACGCCTTCGACCACGAACACTTCGCGCGGCTCCCAGCCCACGTCCGGCGCGGGGTTGAAGTGCGGCGGAATGTTGATGCCGATGCGCGGGAAGCGCTTGACCGGATCGTCAAACGACTGCTTGACGTCGACGCTCATTTCCGGGCTGTGCGCGATGGCCAGAATCCAGCGACGCTCGATCAGCTTGTTCGACAGGTACTTGGTCGGTGCTGCGTCCCAGATATCCCAGTCGTCGTACAGCTGGTCGGTACCGCCGATCGGGTCCATCCAGGCACCACCGGACAGACGGCGCACGCGGCGAACCGACTTCAGGTAGGCGTAGGAGTCGTCCGGCTTCTTCGAGTCAGGCTGGTTGTAACGCACCGAGAACAGGCCCAGACCGCGGATGTCCTGCGGGTAGGTCGCCACGAAGTAGGTCTTCTGCGAGATCGTGCCGTCGCCCACGGTGATCGGACCGCCGTCCAGACGGCCTTCCATGTAGTAACGACGGGACTGGAAGGCCTGAACGCGCTCGTAGCCCTTCTTTGCATCCAGGAAGGCCCAGGCGATGTCGCGCAGGTCCATCGTGGCGCCGTAGGTGGCTGCACGCAGATTCCAGATGATCTTGTCGCCGGCGTTCGGATCCTTCGGATCGATGGTGTCTGGCGGGAACAGCATGCCGGCCTGCCAGCCCGAGACCGTGCGGTCAGCCGGGTTGAACTTGACCACGCCGACGTTCTTCTTGGACCACTCCATGTACTTCGGGTCCATTTCGATCTTCTTCGAGTGCGCGAGCTTGATGGTCGTGTTGTAGTTCTTGATCATCCACTCGAGCTTTTCCGGAACCATGCTGGCGATGGTCTTGTTCTCGAAAGTCTCGTTCTTGATGCTGTCGAAGTTGTCCTTGTTGATGACGAAGCCTTCGTCAAGCTCCTTGGCCATCGTCTGGGCTGCGAACAGACCGAGCGCCAGTGCAACCGCGCCTGCTACGCCGGTACGAACGGTTTTGCGACGGACAACTGCGTTATTGATACTTTTCATCGTCTCCTACTCCTTTGATCAGAATCAGAACTGACTGACAAAACGGAACATCGCCGAAAGCACGCCGCCCGGACCCTGCGGCTTGAGGCGCGTGCTGTGGTCGATGTGTGACTGCAGGATTGTTTGACCATCCTTTGACCTCCCTTCATGTCCGCCATCATGCGGGCGGACCATGCCTCGTTGCGCTGCCGGGGCGAGGCGTCTCATCGCTCCGGCAGTCTTGCATTCGTCCTGCACGATCGCCGGCCTGCGACCACGTTCACGCGCGCGTGTGCGACCGGTGTGCACGACACCTGAACGCGCCAATCCCGTCAGACGGATGACCAGGACGGGCGATCAGTTGTAAGCCTTAATTTTTATCGAACAAGAAAGTGCATTGCAATCCACCCTGGCCAGTGCGATAGGGCAGCAGAACCATCCGCCTTGGCTGACGTGTGCACGCCGGGTTTGGATGACCTATGCGGAGGACAGCCAGAACACGACAGTGCGGATGCGGCGAAGGCATCTGAGATTCACTGTTCTACGCGAGGTTCCACATCTTGGATGCGACGCGTCGGCTGAAAGTCGAACCCTGTCTGATTGCGGCGGATGATTTCCGGACAGTCCTTCGTCCGATCTGTCTTGCGACGCTCCATGTCGTGTGTAGATGTCCTTGCAAAACAAGTCCTTGAAAATGCTGCAATGCGAAATCAAAAGACAGGCATAAGCTTTGCTGTCGGCTTGTGCTGATCGGTGGCTTACCGCTGAGGGTAGTCACGAGCAAAAGCGCATGAAGGTTCAAGGAGGAGGCAGATGAAAAAGCTTTACCCCGACGCGGTATCCGCGCTCAAGGGATTGTTGGCGGATGGTCAGACTCTGGCTGTCGGAGGCTTCGGTTTGTGCGGTATTCCGGAGATGCTGATCGATGCGGTGGCCGGAAGCGGTGCGACCAATCTGACCGTGATCAGCAACAACGCCGGTATCGACGGCATCGGTCTGGGCAAGCTGCTGGACAACCGTCAGGTGCGCCGCATGATCGCGTCGTACGTCGGCGAGAACGCCGAATTCGAGCGTCAGTTGCTGTCCGGAGAACTTGAAGTCGAATTGACGCCGCAGGGCAGCCTGGCTGAAAAGCTGCGTGCCGGCGGGGCAGGCATCCCGGCTTTCTACACGCGCACCGGCGTGGGTACGCCGATTGCCGATGGCAAGGAAACCCGCGACTTCGGCGGGCACCTCTATCTGCTCGAGCATGCGCTGGTGGCCGACGTGTCGTTGGTGAAGGCATGGAAGGCGGACGAAGCCGGCAATCTGATCTATCGCAAGACCGCGCGCAATTTCAATCCGATGGTGGCTACCGCAGGTCGCACCACGGTGGTCGAGGTCGAGGAGATCGTGCCGACCGGTGCGCTGGATCCGGATCAGATCCATACGCCCGGCATCTTCGTGCATCGCATCATCCTCAACAGCGCACCGTTGAAGCGCATCGAAAAACTCACTACAAGGCAGCAATAACATGGCCTGGACACGAGACGAAATGGCGAGCCGCGCCGCGCGCGAACTGCGTGACGGCTACTACGTGAATCTGGGTATCGGCATGCCGACCCTGGTCGCGAACCACATTCCGGAAGGCATGGAAGTGTGGCTGCAGTCCGAGAACGGCCTGCTGGGCATCGGCCCCTTCCCGTTGGCTGACGAGGTGGATGCCGACCTGATCAATGCCGGCAAGCAGACGGTGAGCACCATTCCCGGCAGCAGCTTCTTCAGCAGCGCCGATTCGTTCGGCATGATCCGGGGCGGTCACATCAACCTGGCCATCCTGGGCGCGATGCAGGTCAGCGAGCACGGTGATCTGGCGAACTGGATGATTCCGGGCAAGCTGGTCAAGGGCATGGGCGGTGCGATGGATCTGGTGGCCGGCGTGCGTCGTGTCATCGTGATGATGGAGCACTGCAGCCGTGCGGGCGAACACAAGATCCTGAAGAACTGCGATCTGCCGCTGACCGGTGTAGGCGTCGTCAACATGATCATTACCGACCTGTGCGTACTGGCTGTCACGCCGGAAGGTCTGGAGCTGCGTGAACTGGCTCCCGGTGTGACCATCACGGAAGTCCAGGAAAAGACGGGCGCGCCCATCCACACGGCACCCGTGGTGCTCTGTTGAAACCTGACGCCATGTCGGAGCGATCAACCGCCCGACCTGGCTCGGGTAGCCGTACGATCACCCTCGACCGTCTGGTCGAGGCGTACGGCGTACCTCGCAAGTACATAGCCGCATTTGAAGAAACCGGTGTCATCGTTGCTGCGGGCGCGGGCAGCTACCACTGTGACGATGACGACCGCCTGGTCATAGCTGCGGCTGCCGTGCAGCTCGGGTTCGATCAACGCGAACTGCGCGAGCTGATGAAGCTTTACGACGGCGTATCGCCCCAGCGCCGGGCACTTCCTCATTTCATGAAGCTGTTGGCGAACTACCAGCGGCTGATGCCTTGGCGCCACCCGGAAACATGTCAGGACACGTCGGATGAATCCGATGGCCGGCACCGGGCGTTTCGCGCCAGCATCAAGCGATTCTCTGCAGACCCTGATGAAGATTTCCTCGGCAGTTCTTAAGTCGGCGTGGGGTCGTTGACCGGGACCGTCGCCACCGTTTGTCGGAAGAACTGTTGGCAGAGGAAAGGGTGGGTTTGCGGTGAGTGACGTCGGCCCTGTGTCGGCACCCGTTGCATGGCGAAGAATCTCGCTGAGCGTTTCGATTCGTTGTGAAGTTTCTTCAGGAGGATGACAAAAATGAAGTTCTACGACTGGCACGCAGCACCGAACCCGAAAAGGGCCCGCATGTGCATCGCCGAAAAGGGCCTGGATATCGAAATCATTGAAGTCGGTGGTGAAGACCTGCGCCTCAAGCCCGAATATGTAGCCAAGTTTCCGCAGGCCATGGTGCCGATGCTGGAGCTCGACGACGGCCGTCAGATCGGCGAGTCGATCGCGATCTCCCGTTATCTCGACGAGTTGTATCCGTCGCCCCCGATGTTCGGTCGCGATGCTTACGAACGTTCGATCGTCGAAATGTGGGAACGCCGTGCCTTCGACGAAGGCATGATGGCCGCGGGTGAAGTGTTCCGGAATACGCACGAAGCGTTCAGGGATCGTGGCCTGCCCGGTTTCGCAACGCCGGTGCCGCAGATTCCGGCCCTGGTCGAGCGTGGCCGCGCCCGTCTGGACATCTTCTTCCGCAAGTTCGATCAGCAACTGGCGAACAACCGCTTCATCGCGGGCGACATGTTCTCGATTGCCGATTGCACGCTCTATTGCAGCATCGAGTTTGCAGGCTGGTCCGATATCGGCATTCCTGCCGACTGCAAGAACCTGAAGCGCTGGTTCGACGAAGTCAGTTCCCGCCCCAGCGCGAAAGCCTGAGTTCGGCCGGAGTCCCGGCAGGGATGCCCAGCTTGATCGAGCTTTACAACGCTCCGATGTCGGAAGGTTGGAAGGTGTCGATCGCGTTCGAAGAACTGGGCATCCCTTATGTCGTGCATGCACTCAAGTCGTGTCACGACAACACGTTGCTGCCGGATTTTCTGCACACAAGTCCGTCTGGTTGCGTTCCTGCAATCATCGATCACGATGTCGAAGGTGCCTGTACGGTCTTCGACGCCGCGGCAATTCTCGTTTAGCTACCCGAAAATACGGATCGCCTGCTGCAGCCCGATCCGCGGGGACTTGCACGCGCGGTGCAGTGGGTCATGCTGCGCGTTGATGCTTCAGATCCCTTGGAGACCCATCCGGTCGGCAATTCGACGGACATTCGCGGGCCTCGTCCTGCAGACCGGCAGAACACGCTCTGGCTGTTCGATGTGATGGACCGTCAGCTTGAATCCTCTGATCACCTTGCCGGCGACTTCGGCATCGCGGACATCGCCCGCCGGGCGTGGGTCCTCAGGCACGCCTCGTCCGGGGATCGATATGACCAACCTTGACGCTCTGGGCCGCTCGGTGGATCGCATGGCTGGTCGCGATGTCTGCCTGCGGGGATACTTCGTTCCTCGCTCGTTCGAACTGGCAGAGCCGGTTTATCAGGTCAAATCCATACTTCTGCGCTGATCGCCTGCGGCGACAAGGCGTTTGCCGCTCATCGGGTTCCAGGGTGCTTGAAATGGGACGGCTCAGGCGGCTATTGGTGATGGCCAGTCAGCATTCCTGTGGCTGGCGCCGCGGTGATGGAAGGTTGTCTGACGCCCTGCACGTTACGTGTGACGCTCCGCCCATCGTCATTCGATGACGAATATGCCGTGACTTCCCGGTATTGCGCGTGACCGTCACTCATCGGATGGATGGTGCACTGCGTCGTGCCGCGTCGGTCTGTACGGAGTAGAACTACCACCTTCCGGAAAAAAGTTGCGGCTTTTCCATTCGGGGCCGGGTGGTCAGAGAAGATCTTACCGAACCCACATGCAGAGTGTGCAGTGCACCATTTCTGCGTCCCGAACCCGCTTTTTTATAGCTATTCTGCATATCTGTATTTGTTTGAAAAATTCATTTCGAATAAAAGAAGATTTTGCGGATTTGACGCGGGCAAGCCGTTTGCGCGCGATTTTGAATTGTGCGATGCAACAATTCTAATCGAGGTGTAGGTAACTGTCCGACCGGAAGACGGTCGAACGCGATGGAGGCGTCCGAATTCCATCCGTCCGGACGCCGTACGGTGTTTTTGTAAGCCTCGCGTAAGAAACAACTAGGTTCATTAAATCAACGAATTGCGTATTTATGAGGTGTCGGATTGCGCGCTGGCACCATCCTTGCAGAGCTAATGCGTTCGATTGCTTTCCGATCGATCAAGAAATGCCGGTCCGGGCGGACCGGAAGCGAACACTGTTGGACTATCTAAATGGAGACGTGGAGATGACGATCGACAACTCGTCGGTTCAGGTGCTGGGTATTGATGCAGGCGGCACCATGACCGACACCTTCTTTGTCCGTGCAGACGGACGCTTTGTGGTTGGCAAGGCACAGAGCAATCCCGGGGATGAGTCCCTGGCGATCTACAACTCTTCAGTTGATGCGCTGGCGCACTGGGGCCGCGAAGTTGACGACGTGTACCCGGAGCTGGTGACCTGCGTTTACTCCGGCACCGCGATGTTGAATCGTGTGCTGGGTCGCAAGGGTCTGGACGTCGGCCTGATCTGCAACAAGGGTTTTGAGCAGATTCACTCGATGGGCCGCGCGCTGCAGAGCTACCTCGGCTACGCGCTGGAAGATCGTATCCACCTGAACACCCACCGTTACGACGAGCCGCTGGTTCCCGTTTCGCGCACCCGCGGTGTGACGGAGCGTACCGACGTCCAGGGCAAGATCGTGATCCCGCTGCGCGTCGAAGAAGTGCGTCAGGCAACCCGCGAGCTGGTCGAAGCCGGTTCCAAGGCGATCGTCATCTGCTTGCTCCAGTCGCACAAGAACGAGCTGAGCGAGCAACAGGCTCGTGACGCATGTAAGGATGAGCTGAAGAAGCTCGGCGTTGAAATTCCGGTTTTCGCCTCGGTGGATTACTACCCGTCGCGTAAGGAAAGCCACCGGATGAACACCACGATTCTGGAAGCCTACGGTGCTGAGCCGTCGCGTGCGACCCTGAAGCTGGTGAGCGACCGTTTCAAGAAGCACGGTGCCAAGTTCGACCTGCGCGTGATGGCTACGCACGGCGGCACGATCAGCTGGAAGGCCAAGGAACTGGCCCGTACCATCGTGTCCGGCCCGATCGGCGGCGTGATCGGTTCGAAGCTGCTGGGTGATGCGCTCGGTGACGAAAACATCGCATGTTCGGACATCGGTGGCACGTCGTTTGACGTGGCTCTGATCACCAAGGGTCAATTCGCAATCAAGTCCGACCCGGATATGGCCCGTCTGGTTCTGTCGCTGCCGCTGGTTGCGATGGACTCCGTGGGTGCTGGTGCCGGTTCGTTCGTTCGTATCGATCCGTACTCGAAGTCGATCAAGCTGGGTCCGGACAGCGCGGGTTATCGCGTCGGTACCTGCTGGCCGGAAAGCGGTCTGGATACCGTTTCGGTTTCGGACTGCCACGTTGTGCTGGGTTACCTGAACCCGAACAACTTCCTCGGCGGCCTGATCAAGCTCGACGTGCAGCGCGCCCGTGACCACATCAAGGCACAGATCGCTGATCCGCTGGGCCTGTCGGTTGAAGACGCAGCAGCTGGCGTTATCGAACTGCTTGACCTGACGCTGTCGGAATACCTGCGCGCCAACATCAGCGCCAAGGGTTACAACCCGGCTGAATTCACCTGCTTCTCGTACGGCGGCGCCGGCCCGGTTCACACCTACGGCTACACCGAAGGCGTGGGCTTCAAGGACGTCGTTGTTCCGGCATGGGCCGCAGGCTTCTCCGCCTTCGGTTGCGCTTGCGCCGACTTCGAATACCGCTACGACAAGTCGGTTGACTTGGCTGTCCCGCAACACGCTGACGACGCAGCCAAGATCGCCGCCTGCGAAACCCTGCAAAGCGCATGGGCCGAACTGGCCGCCAAGGTTATCGACGAGTTCATCATCAACGGCTACAAGGCCGAAGATGTGCTGCTGATCCCGGGTTACAAGATGCAGTACACCGGCCAGCTGAACGACCTCGAAATCGTCTCGCCGATCACCTCCGCTGCGACTGCCGCTGACTGGGACAAGATCGTCGAAGCCTTCGAAACCACCTACGGCCGTGTGTATGCCAATTCGGCACGCTCGCCGGAACTGGGCAACTCGGCTACCGGCGCCATCATGCGCGGCACGGTTGCAACCCAGAAGCCGGTTCTGCCGGAAGATCCGGATGGTGGCCCGACGCCGCCGCCGGAAGCACGTATCGGCACCCGTCCGTTCTACCGTCACAAGAAGTTCGTTGATGCGGTCATCTACAAGATGGAGTCGCTGAAGGCTGGTAACTACATCGTCGGCCCCGCTATCATCGAATCGGATTCGACGACGTTCATCGTCCCGGACGGCTTTGCAACTTCGGTTGACAAGCACCGCCTGTTCCATCTCAAAGAAGTCAAGTGAGGAGAAACAACTATGAATATGATGAGTAACACTGAAACCGGTTTTGCCGATCTGTTGAAGAACGGCCAGACCCTGTCCCAGTTCCGCGCTGATATCGCCGCGCGTACGAAGGCTACGGGCTGCTACAACGGCCTGGAAAAGCTGGAACTCCGTGAAAGCGATCCGATCGGCTACGAAAAGCTGTTTTCGAAGCTGCGTGGTGGCTTGGTGCACGCTCGCGAAACCGCGAAGAAGATTGCTGCCAGCCCGATCGTCGAGCAAGAAGGCGAACTGTGCTTCACGCTGTACAACGCTGTCGGCGACTGTATTCTGACCTCGACCGGCATCATTATTCACGTCGGTACGATGGGCGCTGCGATCAAGTACATGATCGAGAACAACTGGGAAGCCAATCCCGGTATCGCCCCGGGCGACATGTTCACGAACAATGACTGCTCGATCGGCAACGTTCACCCCTGCGACATCGCGACCATCGTTCCGATCTTCCACGACGGCCGCCTGATCGGCTGGGTGGGTGGTGTGACGCACGTGATCGACACCGGTGCTGTTACGCCGGGTTCGATGTCGACGGGTCAGACGCAGCGTTTCGGCGACGGCTACATGATCACCTGCCGCAAGACCGGTGTGAATGACACCCCGCTGCGCGACTGGCTGCACGAAAGCCAGCGTTCGGTTCGTACGCCGAAGTACTGGATTCTCGACGAAAAGACCCGTATCGCCGGTTGCCACATGATCCGCGAACTGGTTGAAGAAGTTATCGCTGCCGACGGCATCGAAAACTACGAGAAGTTTGCGTACGAAGTCATCGAAGAAGGTCGTCGCGGCCTGATGATGCGTATCAAGGACATGACGATGCCTGGCGTTTATCGCAAGGTTGCGTTCGTCGATGTGCCGTACTCGCATCCGGACATCCAGGTTTCGAACGCTTTCGCCAAGCTCGACACCATCATGCACTCGCCGTGCGAAATGACGATCAAGAAGGACGGCAAGTGGCGCCTCGACTTCGAAGGTGCAAGCCGTTGGGGCTGGCATACCTTCAACGCCCACCAGGTCGCTTTCACCAGCGGCATCTGGGTGATGATGTGCCAGACGCTCGTTCCGACGCAGCGTATCAATGACGGCGCGTACTACGCGACCGAGTTCCACCTGCCGAAGGGCGCATGGTGCAACCCGGATGACCGTCGTACCGGCCACGCTTACGCATGGCACTTCTTGGTTTCGGGTTGGTCGGCTCTGTGGCGCGGTCTGTCGCAGGCTTACTTCAGCCGTGGCTACCTCGAAGAAGTCAATGCCGGTAACGCCAACACGTCGAACTGGCTGCAAGGTGGCGGTATCAACCAGGACGGCGAAATCCACGCTGTCAACAGCTTTGAAGCTTCGTCGTGCGGTACCGGTGCTTGCGCAGTCAAGGACGGTCTGAACCACGCTGCCGCCATCTGGAATCCGGAAGGCGACATGGGCGACATCGAAATCTGGGAAATGGCTGAGCCGCTGCTGTACCTGGGCCGCAACGTCAAGGCGAACTCCGGTGGCTACGGCAAGTACCGTGGCGGCTGCGGTTTCGAAACCCTGCGCATGGTGTGGAACGCTCAGGACTGGACGATGTTCTTCATGGGCAACGGCTACATGAACAGTGACTGGGGTCTGATGGGTGGTTACCCGTCGGCAACCGGCTACCGTTTCGAAGCCCACAAGACGGGCCTTGAGCGTCGTATCGCCAAGGGCGAAGCCCTGCCGCTGGGTGCTGACCTGGATCCGGGCAAGGCTGTCTATGAGCAGAGCATCGACCAGACTGCAATCGTCAAGCGCGACAACCAGTGCATGACGACGGAAGACTGCTACGACAACCACGACCTGTACCTGAACTACCTGCGTGGCGGCCCGGGCTTTGGCGATCCGATCGATCGCGACATCAAGGCCATCGCCAAGGACCTGAACGAAAAGTTCCTGCTGCCGGAATTTGCCGAGAAGGTCTATGCAGTTGTGATCTCGCAGGACGCAAAGGGTGTCTGGTCGGTTGATGAAGCCAAGACCAAGGCTCGTCGCGCCGCGTTCCGCAAGGAGCGTATCGCTCGCTCGGTTCCGACCCGCGAGTGGATGAAGGAAGAGCGCTCACGCATCATCAACAAGCACGCCATCGCAGCGGTTCGTCACATGTACTCCACCAGCTTCTCGCTGTCGGAAAAGTTCCTGAGCAAGTTCAAGAGCTTCTGGGATCTGCCGGCTGACTGGGAACTGCCGGAATCCGAGCTGGGCGTACCGTGCTACGGTTCCAAGTACCGCATGGACCTGTCGCTGATGCCCGACGTCCGTACCATCGTCCAGGTCGAAGAGTAATTTCGGATCTGAACGTTAAAGCGAATCTAGGAGTAGTAAATGTCGACTTACAACAAAGAGCAAGTAGCACACCTGGCCGAGGGCACCCTCGACTGGGAAACGACCTTCCGCATGCTGTCGATGCCGAAGGACAAGGCACGCTTCAGCATGTACCTCGAAGCACTGCAGAAGAAGGTGACATTCCCCGACCGCATCGTTCTGCCGCTGGGCCCGCACATGTACATCGTGCAGTCCGCCAAGACGAAGCAGTGGGTTACCCAGTGTGACTGCGGCCACGTCTTCTGTGGCTACAAGGAAAACTGGAAGATGTTCGCCAACATCTACGTGCGTGACACGGAAGAGGCGATGGCCGATGTGTACCCGACGCTGATGGCGCCGGATACGAAGTGGCAGGTTTACCGTGAGTACTACTGCCCGAGCTGCGGCACGATGCACGACGTCGAAGCCCCGACTCCGTGGTACCCGGTGATCCATGACTTCGAGCCGGACATCGAAACGTTCTACAAGGAGTGGGTCGGTCTTCCCGTACCCGAGCGCGCCGCCTAATCGGTGTGCAGGTGCCTGACCGGAGGAGGTCAGGCTCCAGTTCGCAGCCGGCGCAAGCCGGCTGCGTTCCTCCAAAACACCCTGTGTTATTAGCGATCGGGCCGATGTGCTCTACACCGCCGTAGGGGACGGTCGTGTCGTTAATTGGCAGGTCATGAAAAGCATCGCGCGCTATGCTCGAAACGACGCGTGAAGGAGAGTGAAGATGCAACAGGCGAAAGCTTCCGGCGGTGGCATTCAGAAAATACTGAATGTCATTACTCAATTACTCCCAATCATCATCATCGGCGGCCTGCTCTATGCCGGCTTTTTTGTCAAAGCCGAAGCTGTCATCACTAAAGTTGAACCGAAGGCAGTAGAGCGTCGGGACAACTTCTTCAGCCTTGTCACCCTCAATGATCAAATCGCATGGGCCGCGGGCACAGGCGGTAAGATTGTACGTAGCGATGATGCTGGCAAAACCTGGGTCAGGCAGAACACTCCGACGTTCAACAATCTGCAGGGCATCGCAGCTTGGGATGCACAGACCGCTGTCGTCGCCGGTAACGCCGGCTTGATTCTGTATACGGCCGATGGTGGCGCCAACTGGAAAGTGGCGAACACACCGAAGTCGGAAAACCCGAACAAGCTCTTCCGCGTACGCGTTTTCGGCGATACCGCATGGGCAGTCGGGGAGTTTGCAGGGCTGTTCAAGTCCGACGACAAGGGTGCCAACTGGACCCGCGCTGTTCCCGAAAGTGACTTGGGCTACAACTCCGTATATTTCGTCGGGCAGCACGGATGGGTTGTCGGCGAAAGCGGCACGATCCTGCGCAGTGAAGATGGTGGTGCGAACTGGGTTCCTGTTGTAACGGAAAACAAATCCAGTCTGATGTCGGTCACTTTCCGGGATGCACAGCACGGTGTAGCCGTGGGCCTTACCGGAACACTCCTTACGACAGCTGACGGTGGTCTGACCTGGAAATCCATTCCCGATCTTACGCAAGAGCACTTCCTCGACATCCTCTGGGACGGCAACGCTTGGGTTGCGGTCGGCGATAAGGGTGTGATGGCTACTTCGGACGCTGAGGCAAGTGCGTGGAAGGTTAGCCGTATGCCCCAAGGTGACGTCGCATGGCGCACCCAGATTGCAAAGGTGGGTTCGCATTATCTTCTGGCCGGCGCCAACCTTGCAATTCTTGAAGGTGACAAGCTGACTGTCATTGGTCGATAGCAGGAAAGGGAGACTCGCGTGAAAAATCAAACCTTCAGCAAGATCGAACATCTGTTCGCTCTGCTGATTAAGAATCGTGTCCTGGTTGTCCTGGCGGTCACAATTGCGACCGCGTTGATGGCCTATTTGGCGACCTTCGTCGAAGTCAAAACTGTTTTTAGTGATCTGTTGCCAAAGAATCATCCTTACGTAAAGGTCAATCAGCAATTCAAGTCGACCTTTGGCGGTTCGAACATGATCAGCATCATGGTCGAGGTCAAGGATGGGGATATTTTCCGCAAGGACGTTCTTGAGAAGGTGCAGAAAATTACCGTCGGCCTCCAGCAGGTCGATGCGGTCGATACCTTCCAAATCGTTTCCATCGCGTCGAAGAAGACCAAGGAAGTTCGTGCATCAACGGAAGGTGTTGCTTCGCGGCCGATCATGTGGCCGTCGCTTCCGAAGGACGATGCCGAAATGGTGCTGCTGCGGGAGTCGGTGCTGAACAACCCGCTGATCTATGGACCTTACGTGTCCATGGATTTGAAGGCTACGCTGATCACGGCTGACTTCCTTGATACGGAAATCAACTACAGCAAGGTCTTCGAACAGGTAATGGGTTTGGTCAAGGAATCAAAAATTGATGGCGTTGAGGTTCGTGTTGTCGGTGAGCCGGTTCTGTACGGTTGGGTGAATTTCTATCTTGACGAAACGATCCGCATCTTCTTTACCGCCATCGCTTCACTGGTGCTCATCCTTCTGCTGATCACAAGAACTTGGCACGGTACCTTCGTTCCTCTGATCGCTGCACTCATCAGCGCATGCTGGGCTCTGGGTTCTGCAAAGATCATGGGCTTCCATCTTGACCCTCTCGTCATCGTGGTCGCGTTCCTGATTACTGCTCAGGCAATTTCGAACTCGGTTCAGCTGATCTCGCGCTTCGATGACATGATCGGGCAAGGGGTTCCGACCGCTCAGGCAGCGGCCATTTCCAGCGCCCAGCATCTGTTCAAGCCCAGCTTGCTGGCTATCGTGGCGGATGCAGGTTGCGTGCTTGTGGTTGCGCTGACGCCGATTCCGATGCTTGAGAAGATTTCATACATCGGTACCGTCTGGATCTTCTCGATCCTGATCAGTGCGCTGGTCATGACGCCGGTTCTTCTGTCCTGGTTCACGCCGCACAAGAATGCCGACGGTTCTTTGGGTCACAAGTTTGTCCATCCGATCAATATCCAGCCGATTCTGGTGGGCATTCTTAGTCTTTGCGCCAAGATCGTTGTCACGCCGGCTCGTTTTGTCGTGCTTGGTCTGGCTCTGGTTGTTTTCGGCGTATCCCTCTGGTATTCGTTCAACCTGAAGGTGGGTGACGCGAATCCGGGTTCGCCGATTCTTTGGCCGGACTCGCAGTACAACCGTGACGCAACGGACATCAACCGTCAGTTCCAGGGTTCGGACCGGATGTTCGTCGTGGTTGCCGGCAAAGAAAAGGGCGCGATGCGTGAGCCTGAAGTTCTGGAGAGCATGGCGCACTTCCAGCGCTACATGGAGTCGCAGCCGGAAGTTGGCGGCAGCATTTCGTTGGCAGACATTCTCCCGCAGGTGCGTCGTGTTCTTCGTGAAGGCAACCCGATGTATGGTGAGCTTGGTGTCGATGCCGGCGAAAATGGCGAGCTGACGTATATGTTCGTTTCGGGTTCCGACCCGGGTGACATGGCTCGCTACGCAGACAGCGATGCGCTCAACGGCGCGGTCACTTTGTTCTTCCGTGACCACCAGGGCGAAACGATCCGTACCGCCGTGGCTCGTGTGCAGGACTACGTGAAGCAGAATCCGATCGAAAAGGCTGATTACCTGCTTGCCGGTGGTCTCGTTGGCGTGCTTGCCGCCGTCAATGAAATCATTCTCGCAGGCCAGATCGAAGCGATTGCCTTGGCACTGCTGGTGTTGGTTGTTTGCTGCACTGTGTGCTTCCGTTCGATGGTTGCCGGCGTGTTTTTCATGATTCCGGTGATGCTGTCGAATACAATCACCTTCAGCTACATGGCGTACAACGGAATCGGCATGAACATCAATACTCTTCCTGTTGTTGCGTTGGGTATTGGTCTGGGTGTTGATTACACGTTCTACATCGTCGACGGTATTCGTGAAGAGTTGCACCTGCATGACAACGTTGAACAGGCAATTCTGCACTGCCTGAAGAGTCAAGGTCGCGGTGTGTTGCTGACCGCTCTTACGCTGATTACCAGTGTGGGTGTGTGGAGCTTCTCCTCGCTGAGACTTCAAGCCGATATGGGTCTGCTGATTGCACTGTGGTTGTTCATCTCTGCCTTCAGCGCGTTGTTCATCATGCCGGCTATCGTTTATGTGTTCCGCCCGGTGTTCGTCGTCGGAAGCAAGGAGCGCCCGATTGAGCGCGCCGCGGAAGCTGCAGTAGTTGTGTGAGGGTCGCTTGCCACGCCGGGTGTTGATCTCAGGATCACACCTGGCGTGAGCAGATGACTCATTGGAAGTGCCAAAACGGAGGGAATGGAGACATGAGAAGAAGCAGAATCTTCAGGCGGACCGCACCGGGTCTGGCTGTTGCAGCAGCGCTCGCAGTGATGGGCATGCCCGTCGCACATGGCGCGGAGGAAGCGTCCAAGACCAACTGGCTGGGCAGCGATATCGATTTCACGCTGTCCGGTTATGCCCGTGGTTGGGTTTCGATGAACCTCGAAAACCAGCCGGAACTCAAGGCAGCCAATGTTCCAAAAAACCAGCGTCACGACAGCGCCGGTAAATTGTCGATGGTTCGCGGCTCCGTGCTGCTGGACGCCGACCTGAGGACTGGTCCTCTGAAGTGGAAGGCGATTGGTCGCGTTGATCGCGAACTCAAGACCAATTACCTGAATGACCTTGAAAATCTTCGCAAGCACAGCTCTGTCGTTCCGACGGATGGCGGCAACAGCATCACCGAAAACTACAACAATGCGGACATGCGCGAGTTGTGGGTTGAAGCACCGATCGGCGACCGCATCACTGTCAAGTTCGGTAAGCAGCAACTGGTGTGGGGTGAGTCGGACTTCTTCCACGCGATGGACCTGATTCACGGCTACGACCTGAGCTGGCGCCTGTTCTTCGAAGACGAGAACGAAGAGTGGCGCAAGCCCCTTATCCTGTTGTCGACCAAGATCCGTATTCCGGAAGCTAACGGCCTTATCGCCGCTTACATCCGTCCGGGCTGGGACCGTTGCGAAGACATCGGCAATACCTATGACATCAAGGGTGGCCGCTGGTTCTTCCAGCCGTACCGTGGTTACGACCTGAGCCAGGTGACTGGCAACAACTGCCGCCACAAAGAAGGCGACATGAGGGATGTGACTTGGGGTATCCGTTGGCAGGGTGAGGCTTTCGATGTGAATTACTCGATTGCCTACTTGACGACGTTCTCGGCTGATCCGGTTGCGAACTCGAGGTTCAATCCGTACAAGGGTGTCCCGGTCAAGGCGAACGGTACGGACAACGCCAGTTTCTTCGACCTGATCCACCCGCAAATCGATGTGGTCGGTGCGACAGTGAGCGGCTACAGCGCAATGCTCGATGCAGTTCTGAGTGCCGAAGTGGCTTACACGTTCGACCAGCCGTACAACGTCGGTCGCGGTGGTTTGGCGGGCGTCGGTGTTCCGAATATTCCGGGCAACGTAGGTGTTGGTCTTGATGGCGTTAAGACCAAGGATACGCTCACGACGATGCTGCGCATCGACAAGAACCTGAAGCTCGAGGACATTCTGCATACCTCGCGTCCTTCGTTGTCGTCGATTCAGCTGTTCGACACGATGGTCATCGACTACAGCGGCAAGGAAGATCTGGCCCGTCTGTTTGCATTTGGCACGAAGCTGCAAGAGCACAGCACTATCCTGACCGCATTCACGGTTCTTAACTACAAGAACGACGAAATCAATCCGAGCTTTGCTGTCGGTTTTGACCTGTCGAACGGTGGTGGCTTCGCGATTCCGGCCGTTTCCCTGGTGCTGAATGCCAACTGGAACGCCAAGATCGAAGCAGATATTTTCTGGGCTCGCGACAGCAACAAGGGCCAGTTCACCAACGGTACTTCGCAACTGTTCGGCTACTTCGACAATGCGAGCCAGCTCGTGATGCGTGTTACGCGTCAGTTCTGATCATAGGAGACAGATAGGATGAAAAGTATCAACAACGCAGTAGCCCGTCGCAACGCTGTTCGCACCGGAGTTGCGGGTGCGGTGGCGCTGGCGCTCGGTCTGTTCGCAGCCCAGACGATGGCCAAGGAGCTTGACGAAGGCTTCGTCATCAACAAGGACAACTTCGACAGCATCAAGAACGAGACTTTCGAGAACAAGACCATCGCCAGCATGGTTCCGGAAAAGCTCGAGTGGATGATCAAGAACTACAACACGACCATCAAGCTCGCGCACTCGAAGAAGATCGAAATGGACCCGAAGTACATGGAGTGGTCCAAGAAGAACGTCGGCGTGGTCAAGTTCAACCCGGCTGACCGCACGGTCTCGGGCTGGCAGGCCGGCATGCTGTTCCCGCCAGACACCATCGATCCGAAGGATCCGAACGCCGGCGACAAGATCATCTGGAATCTGCGTGCAGCCACCTACGGCGCCACGATGGACCTGCGCGACATCGCCTGGGCCTTCCTGGATGCAAAGAAGGGCTACGAGCGCGTTCAGGCCTTCCAGTCCCGTCGTTACTACATGGAAGGCCGTCTGGACGGCGGTCCGATCACCGTGGGCGACGGCACGATCTCGCAGAAGACCTACTTCGTGGCGACCTACCCGCAGGACATCCGCGGTCTGGGCCTGTTCTCGGTGCGTTACAACCAGCCTGACTCGAAGAAGCCGGACGACTCCTACGCCTACCTGAAGTCGGTTCGCCGCGTGCGCCGTCTGTCCGGTGGTGCCTGGATGGACCCGATCGGCGGTACCGACCAGCTGTACGACGACTGGGATATCTGGGACGCAGCACCGACCAAGTACCTGTCGAACAAGCTGATCGAGCGTCGCTGGATTCTGGCCATCGCGCACAGCCCGGAAATGAGCGTCGACGTCAAGCAGTCGTTTGACGATCCGGTCAAGCGCTTCCCGCGCATCGGCATCAACATTCCGCCGCACTTCAACCCCGCGCCGGACGTGGGCTGGGAGCCGCGCGAAGTGTTCGTGGTCGAAGGCGTCTGCCCGCCGGAACACCCGTACAGCAAGAAGGTGGTGTACATGGAAGTCGACTTCCCGCGTCCCTACCTGGGCTACGCGCTCGACCGCAAGGGCGAATTCTGGAAGATGTTCATATTCCAGAACCGTCCTGACACCGGCGACGACGGCTACAAGGCGGTCATGCCTGTCATCGGACACATCATCGACGTCAAGCGTGGCCATGCCACCAACTGGTCGTCGAACATGAAGTCCAACCCGAAGGGTGTCAAGGAAACCGACGTGTCGCTGAACGTGCTGGAAGAAGTCGCTACCGGCAAGTAAGCAACAGCAGTTCAAAGTATTGCTGGTACCTCCTCCCGGCATGTTCGCCCGCTCCCGCAATCAGCGGGGGCGGGCTTTTTTAACCCTGTTTGTCCCAGGCTGGGAGGCCAGTGCGTCACCGGATTCTTCCGGTTGTCGAGGAACAGGATCTGATCATGAAGGTATTCACGCCATCGGATTACGAATGGAAGGGTACGCGGCTTGCCCGTTTCATCGAACGTTATGGCTATGGTTCGCTAGATCAGCTTCAGGAAGATGCGGAAAGCGACATGACGACTTTCTGGGATCGTGTTACCCAGGAAATCGGACTTGACTGGGTCGTACCGTATGAAAAGACGCTTGATATGTCTGCCGGCATCATGTGGCCCGAGTGGTTCGTCGGAGGCCGGCTGGACCTGATTGACAATATTTGTGGAAAACATGCCCGGCGCACTCCGGGGAAAATCGCCATTCGCTGGGAAAGCGATGCCGGTGAAGAACGGTGCATTTCTTATAGCGAACTCGACGACGAGGTATTGAGGGTCTGCGCAGGTCTGCGCGGACTCGGGATGAAAAAAGGGGATCGTCTGGCGATCTACATGCCGATGATTCCGGAAGCCGCGGTAATGATGCTTGCGGCGGCCCGTTTGGGCATCATTTCCGTACCGATGTTTTCAGGCTATTCGGCTGATTCGGTAGCTCAGCGTGTTAGGGACGCCGGAGCCTGCGTACTGGCATGCGCGAGTGGATATCACAGGCGTGGAAGGCCGGTCCGGATGCTGGGCGATGCGCTTGCGGCAGCCGAAGCAAGTGAATCCGTCCGTCATGTGGTTGTGGTCGATCGACTGAAGATGGGACTCGACGTGCGTCGCCCCGGAATGCGTCCTTACGGGGTGCTCGATTACCGCACGTTGACCGACCGCTCGCCTGATGACCGTGGCCAGGCGGCCTATCCGGCTGATCAGGCGCTCATGCTGATCTATACGTCGGGTACGACAGGGAAACCCAAAGGAGTTGTGCATACGCATGCCGGTCTCCCGGTAAAGGCTGCGCAGGACATCGCGATGGCCTTTGACTTCGACGAAGACGACACATTGATGTGGGTAACCGATATGGGCTGGTTGATGGGCCCATGGATGGTGTTCGGTACTCTATTGCTCGGTGGAACAATTGTGTTGTGCGAGGGCACACCCGATTACCCCGATTCGGGGCGCTTGTGGCGTACGGTTCAGCGTCATGGCGTGACGCATCTGGGGCTTTCGCCAACCTTGGTACGCCTGTTGATGGGGAGCCACGAAGCGCTGCCGGCGCCGGGTGCAATCGACACATTGAAAGTATTCGGATCTACCGGCGAAGCCTGGAATGAAACCCCGTGGCTTTGGCTTTTCGAAACGATAGGCAAAAGCCGTCGCCCTATAGTCAATTACTCCGGTGGTACCGAAATCGGCGGTGGCATTCTCGCCAGCTTTCCTGGCCTGCCGCAGACGGCGTGTGGTTTCAACGGACCGATTCCCGGCATGGCAGCCGATGTGGTCGATGCGGATGCACGCCCCATACGCGGCAGTGTCGGTGAACTCATACTGCGTCAGCCGTGGCCTGGGATGACCCACGGCTTCTGGAACGACAACGAACGCTACGAAGAAAGTTACTGGTCGTCGATTCCCGGGGTGTGGGTACACGGCGACTGGGCAAGCGTTGATAGCGACGGATACTGGTTCGTACATGGCCGGAGCGACGACACGATAAAGATAGGTGGCAAACGTCTCGGGCCGACGGAATTCGAATCGGCGCTCGTTTCCCATCCGCTGGTTGCCGAGGCCGTTGCAGTCGGGGTCCCCGACGCGGTCAAGGGCGAAGCGGTGGTGTGCTTCGTCACGCTTCACGACATGCGCAGTGGCCCGGATACCGGCTGGAGCGTATGGGAAGCCGAATTGTCCGATCATGTTGCCCGATTGCTCGGCAAACCATTGCGGCCATCGCGCATCCACGCGCTGGCGCAGATACCGAAGACCCGCAACGGTAAGGTACTACGACGAATCGTGCGAAACGCCTACATAGGAAGACCTATGGGTGATCTGTCTTCGATGGAAAATCCCCGCTCGATCGACGAAGTGGTCAATCTCCGAACAGTAAGGGCTTGAGCGTCCGAAACCAGAACGTTGTAAAATCGGACAGGAGTTTGTTCGGTCCGTCCGTTTTTCGGTCTTGATCGTGGTGTTTGCAACGTGAACATTCGACAGAAGATGGAAGACTTCCGGCCGATGCAACTGGCTGACGGCAAGTTTGTGTCGGCCTGGGAGCAGTCGAAACTCCGAAATGAGTGCACGACGTATCGAGTGCTTTCCGGTGTCATGAAGCGAGGACGCGAAGTTGAAGACGATTAATGATCCAGTGGTTATCGTGTCGGTCAGTCGTACCCCGCTGGGAGGATTCCAGGGGGCACTTTCGGCGATGAGTGCTCCGCAGCTTGGCGCGGTCGCAATAACGTCTGCAGTGCAGCGCGCCGGAGTTCAGCCCGCCGATGTTGATGAGGCGTACATGGGCTGCGTGCTGCCTGCAGGGCTTGGACAGGCCCCTGCGAGGCAGGCGGCGCTGGGTGCCGGCCTGCCGTACTCGTCGGCCTGCACAACGATAAGCAAGGTTTGCGGCTCGGGCATGAAAGCCGTAATGCTTGCGCATGACTCACTGCTCGCGGGGTCGGCAGGAATCGTCGTCGCCGGTGGCATGGAGTCAATGAGCAACGCGCCTTATCTCCTGTCGCGGGCACGCGCAGGTTATCGCCTGGGCCATGATCGGGTCATCGATCACATGTTCCTCGACGGGCTCGAGGATGCATACGAAGATCGTGGCGCACTGATGGGCATCTTTGCCGAACAGTGTGCCGAAGAATATAAGTTCTCCCGCGAAGATCAGGATGCCTGGGCTCTGCGCTCGTTGCTGCGTGCCCGCGAAGCTGAACAGTCCGGGGCGTTCGAGTGGGAAATTGCGCCCGTAAGTGTTCCGGGAAAGGTGCGTGGCGAGCGTGTTAGTGTCGCCCGCGACGAACAATCGTCATCTGCCAAACCGGAAAAGATCCCGACCTTGAAGCCCGCTTTCCGTCCGGACGGCACGGTTACCGCGGCAAATTCGAGTTCGATATCCGACGGAGCGGCGGCAGTGGTGCTGATGCGCGCTTCCCGTGCTGCAACGCTCGGTCTGAAGCCGCTGGCGACGCTTGTTGCGCATGCCAGCCATGCCGGTGAACCGCGCCGTTTCCCGATGGCGCCTGCGTTTTCCATTCGTACCGTGCTGGAGCGCAGCGGCTGGAAGACCGATGATGTGGACCTTTTCGAGATCAACGAGGCGTTTGCGGTAGTCACCCTGGCGGCCATTCGTGATCTGAACCTCGATTCGGAGAAGGTGAATCCGAATGGCGGTGCTTGTGCGCTCGGACACCCGATCGGAGCTACCGGAGCGCGTCTGCTGGTGACCCTGATCGGTGCATTGCGTCGTTCCGGTGGCCGCCGTGGCGTTGCGAGTCTTTGCATCGGCGGCGGTGAGGCGACCGCGGTGGCGCTGGAGTTGTGGCAGGAGTAAGCTGTGCACTAAGCTTATGATTTGCAGTAATGAAATCAGATTTTTGTTGGTCTGGTTTCTGTTTCACTCGACTGGCTTCTCAGGCCGGCGTGGCAAATTTTTTAAACAAGCCTGCGAGACGGTGTACCTCGAAGTACGTCGCTACGCTGGTCCTGGAGGAGTCGGAAATCGCTGCATTGCGACTGTCGGTTGCGATGCAACAGGTTTCCGTTTGCCTCCGAGTCAAAAAAGGAGGTGGCCATGGAAATGAGGGACGACGATCAAAGCCAGATGTTTTCCCGGCCAGAACGTGATCAGGATGTAATGACACACTGGGAGCGAGTCTTGAATGGGGAAGAATCCAGCTCAGATGCGCTCAGAAGGCTGATCGACGATTCCTGGCGTCGCTGCCTCAACGCGCACGTTGATCCGGCGAAATACCAAGCCCCGCCTCCGCTGAGTGAAAACTCGCTCTATTCGCTGCAGCAAAAGCACGGTGACCTGCTCAGCGCGAGTACGCCCGTAATGGCGATGGCGCGCGATTTTCTGGCGGAAACCGGCACTATCATGGTGCTTACCGACCACAGCGGAACGATCCTGAGTCTGGAAGGCGATCCCGCCACTCGTGACGAGGGGGCGACGATGAACATGACGCCAGGTGCGAGCTGGAGCGAAACGGCCTGTGGCACGAATGCCATCGGTACGGCGATTGCGGTGCGTCATCCGGTTCAGATTCACTCCGCAGAACACTATTGCGCCGGCATCAAGCGCTGGACCTGCTCCTCAACGGTCATTCTCGATCCTTACGACAGCAGCGTGCTGGGTGCTATCGACGTTTCGGGGCTACAGCAGACCTACAACAGGCACAGCCTGGCTCTGGTTGTTGCCACGGCCAGCAAGATTGAAGGACGGCTGGCGAAGCACGAGATGAGCATCCGTTTCCGCCTGCTGGAGCGATGCATGCACCGGCTTACGCATTCGAGTTCGGATGGTGTCATCGTTTTTGATCGTCGCGGCAATCCGGTCAAGGCCAACGAGCGAGCGGAAGAGGCGCTGAACCAGCTTGCCAGCGGACGCATTGGTTCGCGCAAGCTCGACATTGCCTCGATCTCCCTTGGTCACGCCACCGACGATGGCCTGCCGGCCGGGCTTCAGGGCTGGATCGCCCCCGAATGGCTTGAGCCCGTATTCGACAACGGACAACGCATCGGCACCTTGCTGACCATTCCGATCTTCAAGCCTCGTCCGCTGCACAGCAATGCAGCAGCGTTCGCGACGGATAGCATGCCGCATGAAGCCAGCAAGCTGGATTGCGTGGTGGGCAAGGATCCGGTGCTGGTCGAGTCGGTCGAGCGTGCGCGCCAGTTGTCCAAGTCCAACGTTCCCGTGCTGCTGCTGGGTGAAACGGGTGTTGGCAAGGAAGTGTTCGCGAAGGGTATCCACGATTGCGGCAGCGCAAAATCGGCGCCGTTTGTCGTTGTGAACTGCGGTGGCCTGTCCCGTGAACTGCTGGCGACCGAACTGTTCGGCTATGCGGAAGGTTCTTTCACCGGTGCCCGCCGGGGCGGAATGATGGGAAAGATCGAGGCCGCCAACGGTGGCACGCTGTTCCTCGACGAGTTGGGCGAAATGCCGCTCGACATGCAGCCGCATCTGTTGCGCGTGCTGGAAGAGGGCGAAATATATCGCCTTGGAGAAAACGCGCCTCGCAAGGTGAAATTCCGGCTGATTACGGCAACCAATCGCGATCTGCGGAAGGAAGTGACCGATGGGCGCTTCCGGATGGACCTTTATTATCGCGTCGCAGTCACCAGCATACGGATTCCGCCGTTGCGCGATCGCCTGACCGACATTCCCGTACTGTCTCGAGCGCTGCTCGAAAAGCTTGCACTTCACCACGGTGTGCCGGTGCCGCAGCTGTCTGCCTCGGAAATCGCCGATCTGTCGTCGTACTCCTGGCCGGGCAATGTGCGTGAATTGCGTAATGTGCTCGAATCAATGTTGCTGACCGGAGAGCGGCCGCGTGCGCTGATCGCACCCGAACCGACCCGCGGAATCCGCATCTTCGATACGCCGCCGACGGCCGAACACTCGATGTTCAACGGTGGTGAACCCCGTGGAGACAGTCGGCGACTGGAAGAAGCCGAACGTGAGGCGATTCTCGGCGCCATCGATGGCAGCCGGGGCAATATGGCGCTCGCCGCGCGCTCGCTGGGCATAGCCAAGAGCACGCTTTATCTGAAACTGAAGAAGTTCGGATTGGATGCGCTGGTGGAGCGTGCGCGGGAAGTACACGCCAAGGGACACTGACCGCACTCGGGGTATCCGGCGCAGGAATTGCGCGCCGGATGACTCCGATACGCCTTTCATCCCTGCTGTCGGCGCCTCGGTGGTTTCCATCGCCGTCCTCTGGCCGGCTCTCCTGATGAATTCAACCGCGATGCAATGAGACGAGTCAGGGCCGGGCCTGTCTCTCGGATACAGGAGCGGCGAGGCCCGGCCTGTCGATGCCGCTTTGTCGCAAGGACGGTGTAGCGGATCAGGCGCCCCCATTCTGTGGAACCCTTTGGTCCAAGGCCTGATGAGCTGGCCGGGGCATGTTCTCCGGCAGGCAATCGTCGCGAGGAATGTGCGCGGGTTGGAGCGAGCGCCAGGGCTATTCCAGACAGCGATGCAAGAGAACTGATCCCGGTTGATGGCAGAAAATGTTGCAATGCGAAAAAACGCTTGCAAACATACGCGCCTGTCTGTAAGGTTCGGGTCCTCGTGCAGTGCGTGCCCACGCTTCGTGGGTCTTCCGGGCAACCGGTGCATCTGGCACAAAGTTATCGTCCCTGGCCTGTCTTTTTCTCCCGCCTGTTTGGTCAAGCGTGGTTGATCGGTTAGTGCCGATAGAACGTCGGGATTTCGCCCGACCAACCCGCTCCTTCCATACTGCATCCAGCAGCGTGGCGGGTAGCCATTGTGTGGAAAAAATTCATGGAATTCTCAGAACTGGGCCTTAACGAAACCCTTCTTGGCGCGATCGTCGAGGCCGGTTACCCCAATCCTACTGCGGTGCAACAAAAGGCTGTTCCGGCTGCGCTGGCCGGTCATGACCTGATGGTGTCCTCGCAGACCGGTTCGGGCAAGACCGCTGCCTTCATGTGGCCGGCGCTCAATCGCCTGATGCAGGAATCGTCGGTCAAGGCCCGCGGACCGCGCGTTCTGGTATTGACTCCGACGCGCGAACTGGCGATCCAGGTTACGGACGCCTGCCGCAAGTACGGCAAGGGCCTGCGTTACGCGAAGGCTGTCAGCGTCGTCGGCGGTACGTCGTACATCATGCAGAACAAGCTGCTGGCCCAGCCGTATGAAGTGCTGGTCGCCACGCCGGGTCGCCTGATCGACCAGATGGACAGCGGCCGCATCGATTTCGGTCGTCTCGAGATGCTGGTGCTCGACGAAGCTGACCGCATGCTCGACATGGGCTTCATCGAAGACATCGAAGCCATCGTCGACCGCCTGCCGCAGAACCGTCAGACGCTGTTGTTCTCGGCGACCTTCGAGCCGCGTGTCTGTCGTCTGGCCGAGCGCCTGACCCGCGACGCGCAGCGCATCGAAATCGTCGCGACGGCTGCCCAGCATGAAAAGATCGAACAGCGCCTGCTGTTCGCCGACGGCATGGGCCACAAGCAGCGCCTGCTTGATCACCTGCTGCGTGGTGAAGACGTCGAACAGGCCATCGTATTCACCGCAACCAAGCGCGACGCCGACCAGATCGCCGAAACGCTGGGCGAAAACGGTTTCCTGGCTGCGGCGCTGCATGGCGACATGCATCAGGGCGAACGTAACCGCACGCTGGGTCATCTGCGTCGTGGTGCGTTGCGCATCCTGGTGGCGACCGACGTTGCCGCACGCGGCATCGACGTTGCCGGCATCAGCCACGTGATCAATTTCGACCTGCCGAAGTCGGCGGAAGACTATGTTCACCGCATCGGCCGTACCGGCCGTGCCGGCCGCAGCGGCATCGCCGTGAGTCTGGCGTCCGGCGATGACGTGCGTCGTGTCAAGACGATCGAACGTTTCATCCGTCACACCATTCCGGTGCACACGATTCCGGGTCTGGAACCGCGCGTGCAACCGCGTACTTCGGCACCGCGCAGCGCGCGTCCGGGTTCGAGCGCACGTCCGGGCGGCTGGGGCAACAAGCCGGCTGGCGCACCGCGTCGCAGCGGTCCGGGTGCTCCGCGCGGTGAGGGCGGTTATCGCGGTCACAGCGCCGGTCGTGGCGATCGCGCACGTCGTGCCGACTAAGCTTTAACGCATACAGCATGCAGGCGAAGGGGTGCCGGGTGACCGGTGCCCCTTCGCTTTTTTCATTTAAGGGCGCCGCGGGTGTAGAATCCGCGCCTTTTTCCGGGCGGAACCGGCCGCCGGAGGATGTTCTCGATGAGCTCTTCTGAAACAGCCCGCCCGCCGCTGGTCGGTGTGGTGATGGGGTCGAATTCCGACTGGGAAACCTTGCGCGCCGCGACGGTGCTGCTCGATCAGTTCGGCGTCCCGTTTGAAGCCCGCGTGGTGTCGGCACACCGCACGCCTGACTTGTTGTTTTCGTACGCCGAGACTGCGCGAGAGCGCGGCCTGCGCGCCATCATCGCCGGTGCCGGCGGGGCGGCGCACCTGCCAGGGATGCTGGCGGCGAAGACCGCGGTTCCGGTGCTGGGCGTGCCGGTGCAGTCGCGCGCGCTCAATGGCATGGATTCGCTGCTGTCCATCGTCCAGATGCCCAAGGGTGTTCCGGTCGCCACATTCGCGATCGGCGAAGCGGGCGCCGCCAACGCGGCACTGTTTGCGATTGCGTTGCTGGCGGGGGAAGATGCGCATCTGGCGCAAGCGCTGGATGCCTTCCGCGCGAAGCAGACGCAGACCGTGCTGGACATGACGCTCGAAGGCTGAGATCTCCGCTGCGGATGACGGCATGCAGGCCGAGTTCCGCGGATCACCTTCCGGTCCCGTGCCCGGCATTTCGAATTTCATCCGCGTTCATTCGCCGTTTCGGTCCCGATGGGTGGCCGATGACGGCGTGAGCCGGATCTGTCGGAGTCGCTACACATGATCCTTCCTCCCGCGACACTGGGCATGCTTGGCGGTGGTCAGCTAGGCCGCTTCTTCGTGCTCGCCGCGCATGAAATGGGCTACCGCGTGGTAGTGCTCGATCCCGACCGCAACAGCCCGGCTGGCCGTGCGGCCGACGAGCACCTGTGCGCCGCGTTTGACGATGTCGAGGCGCTGGAGCGGCTGGCGCAGACCTGCGCCGCGGTCACGACCGAATTCGAGAATGTGCCGGCTGATACGCTGGACCATCTGGCCAAGTTCATCCCGACCCGGCCGAACGCCGAATGCGTGGCGGTCGCGCAGAACCGCATCGCGGAAAAGACCTTCCTGTCTGATCGCGGCTTCGCGGTCGGACCGTTCGCCACCATCATCGCCATGACTGACCTCGAGGCTGCCGACCCGGCGCTGTTTCCGGCCGTGCTGAAGGTTGCGCGCTTCGGTTACGACGGCAAGGGGCAGGCGCGCGTGGCCAATGTCGCCGAAGCCAAGGCCGCCTTCGACGGCTTCAAGCGCGAGCCCTGCGTGCTGGAAAAGATGCTGGCGCTGGACATGGAAGTATCGTGCGTACTTGCGCGTGATTCTGCGGGCCGCGTCGCCCCTTTCCCGGTGGCCGAGAACAGCCATACCGGCGGCATCCTCGATGTCAGCATCGCCCCCGCCCGCATCGACGGCGCGCTGGCGGCCGAGGCGACCGAAATGGCGATCGGCATCGCGGCGGAGCTGGGCTATGTCGGCATCCTGGGCGTCGAGCTGTTTCTTTCGGGAGGCCGGTTGCTGGTCAACGAGATCGCACCGCGGCCGCACAACAGCGGCCACTACACGATAGACGCCTGCGTCACCAGTCAGTTCGAGCAGCAGGTGCGCATCCTGTGCGGACTGCCGCTTGGCGATGCGCGTCAGCATTCGCGCGCGGTCATGGTCAATCTGCTGGGCGACCTTTGGTACCGGAAGGACGCCAATCACTCGCACGAGCCCGAGTGGTCGCGGCTGCTGCGCGTGCCCGGGCTCAAGCTGCACCTCTACCGCAAGCACCACGCGCGGCCGGGCCGCAAAATGGGGCATTTCACGGTGCTGGGCGGACTGGGCGAACCGGTGATCGATCTGGCCATGAATGCGCGCACTGCCATCGGCATCGTCGATTGAATGTCGTGATGCCGGCGGCCGACGAAATCGCTGATGCGGCGCGGCGCCTGCGTGCCGGCGAACTGGTCGCGTTTCCGACCGAAACCGTCTATGGACTGGGGGCCGATGCACGCAATCCGGTGGCGGTCCGTCGCATCTTCGAGGCGAAGGGACGTCCGGCCGACCATCCGCTGATCGTCCATCTGCCGGATGCCGAACGCATGCTGGACTGGGCGCGCGACATTCCGCGCGAGGCCATCGCGTTGGCGCACGCTTTCTGGCCGGGGCCTCTGACGCTGATACTGAAGCGCGACGACGACGTGCCGCCAGAGGTGACCGGTGGTCAGGACACGATAGGCCTGCGCGTGCCGGCCCATCCGGTTGCGCTGCAGCTGCTCAAGGTGTTCGGCGGCGGCGTTGCAGCGCCGTCGGCGAACCGGTTCGGACGCATCAGTCCGACGACCGCCGCTCACGTCCGGGACGAATTCGGCGACGCGGTCTGCGTGCTAGACGGCGGCGCCTGCGACGTCGGCATCGAATCGACCATCCTCGACCTGTCAGGCGAGGTACCGCGCATCCTGAGGCCCGGTGCCATTTCCGCTGAACAGATCGCGGCCGTCATCGGGCGCATGCCGACCGTGCCGGGTTCATCGCAGCCCGGAGGCAGCGTTCCGCGCGTTTCCGGTTCACTGGCCGCCCACTACGCCCCGCGCACCGCGATGAAGAAGGTTCCTGCAGCCCGCCTGCGTGACTTTCTGAATGCCTTCCGGCACAGCGGGCGTTGCTGCGCGGTGATCGCCCACAGCCAGCCGCCTCTCGCCGACTGTCCGCATCCGTGGATCATGCTGCCGGCAGATCCGGCCGGCTATGCGCGTGGCCTGTACGCGGCGATGCGCGAAGCGGACGCCAGCGGCGCCGCGATGATTGTCATCGAGGCGACGCCGGACGACGGCGCCTGGTCGGCTGTCAATGACCGGCTGGGCAGGGCGCTCGCGGGCGCCGGCATCACGCCGCAGTAAAGCGCGTCAATTCCCACACGATCCAGTCCTCGCGCAGCGTCGGGGCGTCGGGCCGCATCTTCTGCAGGTACTGACCCCGCCATTCCCGCTTTACCCAGCGCCTGACTTCAGGTACGAACCACAGCGTCTCCGTTCTTTCCGACAGTGTGCGGAAGAAATCGGGATGCTCGAAGCGGATGGTTCTGCGCACGGGCAGCGCATCGAACGATCCGGCCGGCACGTTGACGCGTTCGATGCCGAGAGCCTCGATCTGTACGTGCCAGCGCAGCGCGCGGTCCTTCTCGTCGTGCTTCACCATGGATTGCCAGGTCTCGCTGGCGCCCGGCTCGAGCCGGGCCGGCAGCAGAGGCAGTGGCGGGTCATAGCGGTTCTCGAAGTCGTACACCGCATCCTGCTTCACCACCCAAGGGGCGGCATGGTCTTCGACCTGTCCGCTGCGCAGCCCGCTCAGAGGCCGGCCCTTCACCTCGACACGCAGCGCGGGCGGATCACCCCGTTCGGCGACATAGCGGATCTGCGCGACACGCTCGCGGTTGTAGCCGTTCAGTTCGTCGTAATCCCAGGCATCACCTGTGCGGATCGTCGCAGCGATACGGCCATCGTCTGCGTCGAAGTGGCCGGGCGTTGTGCACGCCGACAGCAGGAAATGAGCTGGTGTCGTCGCAACGGCGAGCACGGCACCCTTGCGCAGAAAGGCGCGCCGGTCATCCTGATAGGTGTTGTCTGGATCCATGAGAGTGTCGCGGATGTCGGAAGTAAGGTGCCTGCGACCATGATCAGGCAGTGCGTGTTCCTTCACAAGTGATCATCTGCGCTCTATAATCCGCGCTCGTCGGGGGGGTAGCTCAGCTGGGAGAGCGTCGCGTTCGCAATGCGAAGGTCGGGAGTTCGATCCTCCTCCTCTCCACCAGACACTAAGGCCGGCTGCGTCAGCAGCCGGCCTTTTATTTTGACCGGGTTGCCTTCGGCCGCTCCGACTGCGGCTTCCGGATCGAATCGATGACGCAGGTCAACCGGGTGGATCGGGTACCCAATAATCTGTCTGCCGTGGCAACGTTGCCGCAGCACACAGGCAATGGCGTCAGATCACGGAAGGCCGGTTCGCCGGATGACCATTTCGCGATTCGGATGGCATCCTCATTCCGGCTGCTATCCTTTCGGATTTCCATATTGCTCATTCCAATGCAGGAACGGATTTTTGCCTCGCCGAACGGGGCCTGTGATGCCTGAACGCAAGCTGGTTGGCTGGAAGGTCGCGAAACTGTCGGCCGATGTCGCGTCCATTCGGTATCGTGCGATGCTCCCCGTGCTCGAGCTGGAAGGGCGGGGAATGGATGCTCGCATCTTCTCTCATGCCTCGCCGGACAATCTGCAGGGGCTGGACTGCCTGGTCATCGTCAAGAGCTTTACGCCGGATGACTTTTTTCTCGTCTGCGCGGCGCACAAGCGCGGTATTCCTGTCGTCATCGATCTCTGCGACAACATATTCATCGAGGGATACGGCAAGAAAGCGGGCGTGCGTTCGTCACTGCCGGCGCTGCATTTCGACCAGATGGCCGCTCTGGCATCGGCCGTGGTCGTCACGACGGCACCGCTGGCTGATGTCGTACGGAGCCGGCTTGGCGACGGATGCCGCGTGTTCGTCATCCCGGACGGCATCGAGGACGAACGGCTGCTCGCCAGGATGGTCGTCAAGCTGCGGGCGGCGGCGCATCGGGAACGCGAAGGCATTTCCGCCCGCTCTGCAAGGCGCTTCACATCGCTCAGACGCCGGATGGGGATTCTGCGGACGGCCGAGCTGGGCCCCTATCTGCTGAATGCAATAGGTCTGGCCCTGCGATCGCGCCGGCAGCAACTGCTGCGCCGGCTCGCATCGCGGCCGAACCCTGATAGCCGCGTGGCGCAGCGGCTTCCTGCACCCGCTGCGACCGGTCAGGCAGCCAATATCGTTACCCTGCCGGTGAAGCGGATACTCTGGTTCGGACATCACGGGGCCAGCTATGCACGATTCGGTGTGGTCGATCTGCTGACCGTTCAGGCGGATCTGGAAGCGATTGCCGCGGAATTCGACGTTGAACTGGTGGTGGTAACCAACAGCCCGGCCAAGTATGAACAGCTTGTCCGTCCCATGGCCATCCCGTCCCGCTACGTCGAGTGGTCCAGCGATGCAGTGCAGACCGAACTTCGTCGCGCCGCGGTGACCATCATCCCGAACAGTCTCGATGCGTTCAGTCTCTGCAAATCGGCGAACCGCGCCGTTCTGTCGCTGCTCAGCGGAGTGCCGGTGGTTGCGACGCGCACGCCTGCGCTGCAGGAACTGGATGCCTGTCTGACGCCCGGTGATTTCCGTGAGGGGCTCCGGACCTGTCTTGGGAGTTCTCCTGAAGCACTGGTGGATAGGGAAAAGGTACGCGCGTTCATCGACTCGCTTTACGGCGGACGGATCATCGGCGATCGCTGGCAGGAAGTGATCGATTCGGCACGCGTTGCCGCACCCCGCGATCCGGGTAAATACCGGCTGGCCATCGTCATCCAGATGCCTCTCGACTGGCTTCTGCTCAGGCCTGTGGTCGAAGAGGCGCTGGCCCGCGGCACCAGCGTGCTCGGGATCGTGAACCTCGATCTCCCGGGGGATCCGGCGGATATCTGCGCCAAGCTGACGGGCATGGGGGCGGGGTTGTTGCCGGTACGTTCGGAGCATGTCGACACGATCATGCTTCCGGCGTCACTCAAGGCTCTGCTCTTTGCGTCCGAGTCGAGTCTTGTGCCGCACCGCTTCGCCCATCGGCTCGCGAGAAAGGGGGCGGCGGCTGGCTTGTTCACGGCAACCATGCAGCACGGTTACGAGGCGCCGGGCCTCACCTATCACGACTGGCTGCATTCGGCACGAAAGATCCGGTTCGCTTCGAAGCGGGTCTACCTGTGGGGAGACATGTCTACCCTGTGTTCGACGGTGCCTCGGGCCACTGCGGCCAAGTGTCTGCCGGTGGGCGGTCCGCCTCTGCCCCGGGCTGCAATCCCCGCGTTGCATCCCGGTACGCCCCGGCAACCGGTCATCGGCATTTTCGAGAACCTGCACTGGCATCGGTATCCTGAAAGCTACCGTGCCTTCTTCATGGCGGGCGTGGCGGCGCTGGCGCAGCGCTTTACCGATGTCAGATTCGTCGTCCATACGCATCCGGCCGGGCGCTGGCTGACCAGCCGTGAGAGCAGGGAGCTTGCCGGCATCGACAACCTCGTCCTCGTGGATCCGGATGGTGATGCCGCAACCGGTGAATCGCTGGCCCGGATACTTGCCGGCCTGGACGGCATCATCAGTACACCGTCCTCCGTGGTCGTACATGCGGCGCAGCGCGGGCTGCCGGTCGGACTTGTCTCGGCGGGTGTCGATACCGCACGCTATGCGCCACTGTTCGACATCGCGGTCGAACAGGACTGGTTCCGTTTCGTGAACATGCTGCGGGACGATGCCGAGCGGCAAACACTGCAGCAGAAGTCAGGGCGCTTTGTCGCCGCCGCGCTTCACCCGGCAGATTCGGTTGTACGGATCGTCGACGATCTTTTCAGGAATATGTGAGGACCCACTCATGAGCCAGAAACCCACGGTTTTCATCCACACCAACGACAAGCAGATAGTCGGTGCCCTGGTGGGCATGTATTCGATGAAGAAGGCATCCCGCAATCCGGATGCGTTCGACGTGAAGCTCATCCGGCTGGAAGAGACGCCGCATCTGCACAGACGCCAGGGGCAGCCCTATCTGCGCAAGGGAAAGAACGCGGTCTGGCTTAACGAAGATCTTCAGTCCTTCAGTCCGCTGCGCCGCATGGTGCCTCAATTGATGGGGTTCGAGGGACGGGCTCTGGTGACCGACCCGGATGTCTTTGCGGTCGGCGACATTCATGAACTTCTGACGGCCGACATGGGCGGCAAGGCGATTCTTTGCCGCAACATATCGGACGGGTACAAGGGCAACGGGAATGCCTTCTATGCCAGCAGCGTCATGCTGCTTGACTGCAGTCGACTGAAGCACTGGCGATGGAATGACGAGATAGAGCGCATGTTCGAGGGCAAGCTCGATTACGGTCCGTGGATCGGACTGAAGGATGAAGACCCGGAGACAATCGGTGAAATCGGGGAGGTGTGGAACTCCTTCGATCTGCTCATGCCAGAGACCCGCCTGCTTCATACGACCGAAAGGTTGACCCAGCCCTGGAAGACCGGCCTCCCGATCGATTTCGATCTGACAACGAAGGCTGCGCACGTGAAGGAAGAAGAGAAGGGCACGCTGCTTGCCCGTGCGCTGCGTCGTCTCGGATTTTCCTCTCGTCCGGCACAGTCAGGAAACGATACGGCAGGGCGGTATCAACCCCACCCCGATCCCGCCCAGGAAGCGTTCTTTTTCGAACTGCTGAAGGGCGCGCTGGACAGCGGGTATCTCGATCCGAAACTGCTCGAACAGCGCATCCGGGAAAAAGATGTGCGGCAGGACGCATTGCAGATTGTTGCTGCCATGACAAAGAAATGTGAGATGGAATGCTGAAGAAATGAAATCAATAGAAGAGTTGTATGGCAGACATGCCGGTAGCGACATTTACATTGTCGGAACGGGAACCAGCCTGCGGGTGTTTCCGCTTGAATTGCTGCGCGACAAGATCACAATCGGCCTGAATCAGGCATGGAAGGTGTTCGAACCGAAATACGCGATCACCATGATGCCGAAGCTCAACATCCCTGAATTCATGGAAGGGGAAGCTTCGAGGCCGAATATCACGTGGGTCACGAAGCCTTCAAAGATCAGGGCTCAATGCACTGCCAAGGAAATCGATTATGGCGAGGGGCATTTCTTCGGTTTCGAGAATGACGGCCGCGCGAGTATCTCAGGGCTGGACGAGCCGAGCGAAGCCGGACGCGTGCTTGATTGGGTGCTCAAGCCTCATCCAAATAAACTCTACCTCTGGACCTCGATCTCGCAGAGTGCGATGAATCTTGCTGCCAACATGGGAGCGAAGAACATCATCCTCGTGGGCTGCGACAACGGAGCGATAGGCGAAAACCACCACGCGCACGACCAGCACACCCAGTGGAAGGGAGAGTCCCCGGATGTGCGATACATGCAGTATTACGAAGGTGTCGTCGAAGTGCGGGCTGCCCTGAGGAAAAGGGGTGTGAACGTGGTGACGATGAACCCCTTCGTGAAACTGGATGCCCCTTCGCTCGATTTTGAACGGCTTTGTCTTGAAACTGGAGCTGCCACATTCATCGAGAACAAGGATCTTCCAAGGGGGTTTTCGCTGATGCAGGACAACGTCCGCTATCTGAAGCTCACACGTTACATTCTCGAAAAAAATCTGCGTTTTTTCGGGAAAAAGCTCGGCTTGAAATAATGCGGAGCATTTTCAATGAGTGAAAATTCAGCCATCGGCACGGAACGCACAAGCGAATGTCCTGCATGCGGCGATCATCGGAACCAGCTCTGGGCAACCGCAAGAGATCGTCTATATCGCTCCACTGATCAGGAGTTCGAATATAGCCGCTGCACCGACTGCGGATCTCTTTTCCAATCGTTGCGTCCGCTCGAATCCGACGTCTACAGATGCTATACGTCGGCTTACGGTCCTCACGCGTCCAAGCATGCCGCTCGTACGCTGTCGCATTTGCCGGCATCGATCAACGCCATGCTGGACAGGCTGTCACGTCGTATCGTCCGCATGGACGCATTTTCGAAGTGGATGAAATCGGTCGAGAAGAAACTGGTGGCAGCCGGCAATATTCTGGATTTTGGCTGCGGATCGGGCAAGTATCTGGATCGCGCGCGCAAGCTCGGCTGCAGTACGCTTGGCATGGATTTTTCAGGACAAGCCCTGGCTGAGGCGGCTCGTCGGGGACATGAAACCCTGGACGTGAGCGAAGCATCCTGGAGTTTGCTTGCCGGGCGCCGGTTCGGTTTTGCCCGCCTCAATCACGTTGTCGAACACCTTTATCGGCCTCGCGAGACGCTTTCACGTGTTTATGATGCGCTGGAGCCGCAAGGTGTCATCCACATATCGACTCCCAATCCGGACGGTCCATCTTCTGGCAGCTACGGCTCAGCCTGGTGGGGCCTGGAATGTCCGAGGCATATTGTCCTCATTCCGCCGGCACAGCTGGTGAAGCTGCTTGAATCAATCGGTTTCACGTCCATCGAAGTGATGCAGGAGCCTGTGGTCAAGGACTTTGTTCGAAGCTGGGCCTATACGCGGGTTGATCGTGGCGCACTGTCGAACGAGTGCGTGGAAGGTCTTGCAGGCGACGGTCTGCTGAGTTGCCTGTTCGCGCTGCGCTTCCGTCTGAAGATGGATAAAACTGGACAGGCGGACCGCTACCATATCGTCGCGCGGAAATGAATAACAGCCATCGACTGAAGCCGTAAATCCGCGTGAGAATGGCGCGAAATCACGAGGTTAAAAGCAGAATGTCCGAAAGACGCTGATTGTGTCCCTATCGTTCTGGTTTCAAAAACGTCGCGACAGTAAGTCCTCCCCGATGGCGCATCCGTTTTTTCCTGGTTTCTCTCGCGAGGCAGGATCTGGAAGATTGAATTGCAGTATTGGCGGCGAGTGGGGACGGAAGATCCAATCGCGATGTTTTTGTTCTTCCACGTATTCGGGTGGCGAAAGGTGTGGCTTCTGTCGAGCGTGTTGGCAATCAGAGTGCGGCGTTTCGTCGCAAGTGTGTCAGGTTGTACTCGGTCCGCATGTTCTCATGGCGCAGATGAGACGAATGCGTTTCGAGGGCGTTCAGAAAAGAGCTTGCCTGTTATTTTCTGTCTAAATTTATTTACTGTGCCGGCATGAAAAATGGTTCTACACATCTGCTGCATCCCCAGTATCGAAGTGATATCGATGGGCTGCGCGCAGTGTCAATTTTTTCCGTTGTCGCGTTTCATGCCTTCCCTGATGTGTTCAGAGGGGGGTTTGTCGGTGTTGATGTCTTTTTCGTCATATCCGGGTTCCTGATTTCCACCATCCTGTTCGAGAATATCCAGGCGGGTGTTTTCCGGCTGGATGAGTTCTATGCCAGGCGGATCGCCCGTATTTTCCCGGCACTCCTTCTGGTTTTGTTCTGTTGTTATTGTTTCGGCTGGTTTGTGCTTCTGTCCGATGAATACCGGCAACTCGGAAAACATATTGCTGGTGGTGCCGGATTTGTGGCCAATTTTGTTCTCTGGGGCGAAGCCGGTTATTTCGATAATGCGGCAGACACAAAGCCCCTTCTGCATTTGTGGAGCTTGGGGATAGAAGAGCAGTTCTATATTCTATGGCCAGTCCTCGTCTGGCTAGCGATGAAGCGGAATGTTGTCGTGCTGTCCATGGTCTGTGTTCTGGCCGTATCTTTCTATCTGAACATGAAGGGCGTCGGGAAGAATGCCGTTGCAACGTTCTATTCACCCCAGACGCGGTTTTGGGAGTTGCTCTGTGGTGCTTTTCTCGCATGGGTGAATTTCCGCGGGAATGGGTTCTTGTCGGCTTTGAATGAAAGATTCGGTGTCTGGTTCTCCAGGGTGGGCAAGCAGGAGACTTTCCGGGCCGGTGGTACGGTATCCGGAAACCTGAAGTCCCTGACCGGTTTCTTGCTGATCATCTGCAGTGTTGGCGGTATTTCCAGCGATTCCGATTTTCCAGGTGCCCTGGCTCTGCTTCCTGTCATCGGAGCAGTGCTGATAATTTCAGCCGGGCCGGCGGCATGGCTGAACAAGAAACTCCTGTCGAATCGGCTGGTCGTCTGGCTGGGCTTGATCAGCTTCCCGCTGTATCTGTGGCACTGGCCATTGCTGTCATTTGCGAGAATAGTCAAAACAGATCCGCCCAGCGCAAGCGTGAGGATTGTTCTTGTTCTGGCTTCCGTTTTCCTTGCGTGGGCCACTTATGAATATATTGAAAAACCTGTCAGGTATCGTCGAAAGACGCCGGGTTTTTCATCACTCGTGCTGTTGTTTTTCATGGTGTTTGTCGGGGCAATCGGTTTTGCCACGTACAAGACAGACTATTTTCATTCCATGCAGAAGATCGTGGGGGCGCAATCTTCCAGTCTTGCTCTTTACGACAAGAAAATATCGGCCAATCCAAATTATGGCAGAGAACAGGGGGATGACAGGATGAGGTTCGTTCGCTCTCCTTACTGCTACTATAAAAAACGTGGCCAGTCGTTCGAGGAGTACGAGCAGGGCATGGGGCCATGCCTGGCCTTCAAGGAGGGTAAGAAAAATGTTCTTATCGTCGGCGATAGCCATGCGGCGGATTTGTATTTCGCCCTGAGCGAGACGCACAAGGATATCAACTTCCTGCAAGTTACCGGCGCAGGTTGCAATCCGATCAGAAAGTCATACAAGGACCCGGATGCAGGCTGTCTGAAGCTGATTGATTACGGGATAAAATTCGGTGTCCGGAATCCGGTGGATGCGGTAATTCTGGCGGGCCATTGGTCCGGTGATTTTGATGACATCCAGTCGGAAATCGATGAGATCAAGGGTGGGGGGCGTAAGGTAATTCTCGTGGGGCCTCCGGTGGAGTTCAAGGAAGATGTGAACAAGTTCATTTCAAGGAGATCGCCCGAGGATGATGTTACTACGCTCACCCGTAAGTATGTTAATCGGGACAAGCTTCTTCTTAATTTCAAGATGCGGGATTTTTCCGCAAGGAACAATGTTCATTATCTGGATAGGACGGGGCTGTTCTGTCATTCCTTCGAGTCTTGCAAGTTGCTTTCGGATGATGGTGACTTGTTCATATGGGACTACGGCCATCTGCTCAGGGCTGGTGCGCTGTACATGGGGAACATAATATTCGAAGAGAAAAAGCTCGAGTCACTCCTCTGATTCACGGAGTGGGGGTTAGGGAGTCTTTCTTCGTTGCAATGGCGCTTCTGCCGGTTCGCCCTGCAGATTGATGAGACGTTTTTTTGTCAGGCTCGTTCTTTGGGCTGATTTTATCCGAACAGTTCTGCTGTTCTGGTCGGAATTGAATTTTTCCAGTCGGGTGGGATATGAAAATATTTAATCGGTTTTCGGATGATGGTTTTCTGGATCTTTGCAAGTCGAATTCCGCGGCGTATGGAAGCGCAGAGCCTTTTCCTTCCATTTGCTTTGATGATGTGTTTGACCCGGCAGTCCTGCATGAAGTCCTGAATGAATTTCCAACGCTCGGGGAACTGAGCGTAAAGAACGGCGCGCAGACGGTCCGCTACAAAGGGCATGAGTCCGATATCGGGAAAATGGGCCAAGTGACCAGGGAGTTCATTCTGGCCCTGAATTCCCCGGGTTTCCTTCTTGCACTGGAAGAGTTGACTGGAATCGATGGCTTGATTCCCGACCCCTATCTGTACGGGGGAGGGCTTCACTGCACCGGTTCGGGCGGATTCCTAAAAGTCCATGCGGACTTCAATTACCATAAAAAACTCAAGTTGAGAAGAAGGATAAATGTTCTTGTTTACCTGAATGAGGGATGGCGCCCGGAGTGGGGTGGTCAGATCGAACTCTGGTCCAAGGATATGCTGAAGAAGGTGAAGGGTTTTGATCCGGTATTCAACCGGATGGTTATCTTCTCAACCGATTCGGATACCTTTCATGGCCACCCGGATCCGATGGTTCTGCCGGACAATGTTTTCCGGAGGAGCATTGCGATGTATTACTATACCAATGCTCAGGATTCATTGGTTGCAGCCGAGCCCAGGGGCAAGCACACGACAATATATCGCGAGCGGCCGGGGGAATCGTTTTCAAATGGCTTTCCTCAAAAAAGTTCTGTTGCTTCCGTTTTTCGAAAGATGCTCGGATTGCATTGACCTTGCCTGGTGATCCGCGCCGTCGGCACGCTGAAAACCGGATTTTCGGGCCGGATTGTCGTTCACTGAACGGATATCGAGGTTGCTCCCGGGGCAGGCATGGGCGTTGGATTCAGGAGAAGATGGTAGAGAACCTATTGGGCTGTTTTTTGTCCAGGAAGACCCCGTGAGATTCCTTGGCGAGCAGTCATTGCGGCTTGCAAGAAGTCGGGAAAATGGAATCAACTGAAGAATCGATGCGTGCGCGTTTTTCATTTCCTGCAGGCTGTTCGGGAAAATCATATCCCTGGGTTTTTTCAGGCATCAGTCATTTAAGGTCACGACAATGACAGACGTACGAGTACAGGAAGACAATGCCTCGTTCTCCGCGGATACCGGAATTAGACGTTCCTTTGTGGAGGGGCAGTACGAGCATCTCTGGCAAGGGGTAAGCGACAAGCTCGACCGTGTGCTTGCGCAGGGGGAAACCGATCTCAGTCGCGTACACCTGTTCATGCGGCGTAATTTTGGCCCTGATTTCGAAGATGAGATGTTGCGCGAGAAGTACGCCCAGCACGAACGCAAGATGGTCGAGACCGGTTATCTTCTTGATCGGCAACTGATCAGGGTGTCCGAACTCGATCCCCGTGTCGTCACGCTGCTGACGGATTCCGTGAAGATGCGTGAATTGATCTCGATATTCGGAGCGGGAAGCCGCCGCATCATCGAGCTCGGATCGGGTTGGGGCAAGAATCTCTTTAACCTGTACAAGTTCGGAGCGCCTCTGGCGGCGGAATACTGGGGCTTTGAACTGACAAGGACGGGGCGTGAACTCATGGAACGGGTTGGCGCGACCTGTGCGCCAGAAATGACTATCCGTTCATCCCCTTTCGATTACTACGAAGCCGATTTTTCCGGCCTGGAGGGCGATGCCGAGACATGCGTTTTCACGCATCACAGTATCGAGCAGATTCCGGTCCTGCCAGACACGCTGATTGACCGGATTCTTGCAATTCCTGGTTTCCGCGTGTGCGTGCACATGGAGCCCGTCGGCTTTCAGTTCGCATCCGACAAATGGCTTGATGAACCAGCCGGGAAAGATCTCATGGATCGTGTCGATGCGGAAAACAGACGGTTTGCCGAAAAGCGGAACCAGAACTCGAATCTCTACGGTTTGCTGCGCCGATACGAGAGCGAAGGGCGTATCCGCATATTTTCCGTGAAGAAATATTTCACGTCGCATCTGCTTTCCAATGCGACGACAGTAATTGCCTGGACGGCTGCGGACGGAATATCCCGGGAGCATTTTCGGCGTGATGACCTCTGAGCCCGCGGGAACGGTTTCGATAGATATATGTTGAACGCGAATAATTTTCTGGTTGGACGTTCAGCTCGATGGGTTCGATGCCTCGAACCCATGGAGTCGGATAATCTGATCGTCTCGTGCGCCTGTGATTCCGGCTACCTTGACTATGCAATTTCCCTGATCAGAAGTCTTGATGTCTTCTCGCCGGGCTACCAGTTTGTCCTGCATCTGGTCAATTCCGGTTCCGACGACATTGCTCGTGTCGAAGATCTGGGGCGCCGTCTGCTCTCCACGCGACTTGCCGCGACAGTCGAGGAGGTCGACTTTAAGTTCCCTTCCGAAGATCTGCGCCGGACCTACTATGCCTGCGCGCGCTTCATGATGCTTCCGGATCTGATCGCTGCAACATCATTGCCGATACTGTGTCTGGATGCCGACAGTCTTTTCGTGAACCCCATCGACTGCCGTTTCAGTGAGCAGGGGGAAGCGGATGTGGTGCTGTTTAGCGAGCACTTGAGAGACGAAGTCGCTCCGAAGAGAAAGATCAAGAATGGAGCCATAGTTGTCCGTCCATCGGCGGAGGTGCGGAATCTTCTCGAGGATGTTCGAAACATGCTTGCAGAGCGTTTCGCGCAGGGGACGGGAGCGTGGTACCTCGATCAGGAAGTTTTCTCGCACGCACTCAACAGCAGACATCGGCAAATCAAGGTCGGTCATATCCGGAAGGAATATCTGGACTGGGAATTCCACGGCTCGAGCATCGTCTGGACGGCCAAGGGTGACCGCAAGGAGGACGCCCGGTTCCAGTTCATGAAGGAGATGCTGTCAGACCGTCGCCCCGAAGAACTGTCATCGCTGGCGGAAGGGGGCGTGCTGCCGCTACGGTCACCATGGTCAAGGCCCCGGGTTGCGATATTCCAGCCGCGGTTTGATCTGCCCTGGAAAGCAATCAACGAGAACAGCGTTATTCCCGTCTCCAAAGAGGATGTGGTTGACCTCCGCCTGCGCTGGAAGCATTTCGCGATACTTCTGGCAAATACCCTCGAACGCAAGGGAATTCGGGTTGCCGTGCATGAGATTCCCGCCGGGGAAATCCAGCCTGGCCTTATCGACAGGATCGGTTGCGAACTCGCGTTCATTCCCCATCGGTGCCACCTTGATTTCGAGGTCGGAAACAGAAAGATCCTGTTCTACATGCAGGAGTATTTCCGCTGGGTATTCGTGGTTAACCATCAGGGGTGGAGTGCCTCTTCTTCGGCCTATCCGATCGATCAGTCCGTTTTCGCCGATGCCCGCAAGGGGGCATTCGACGACTACCGGTCGAAATTGCAGACAGGACTGCTGCAAAGCAAGTTTGGGCAACCGGCTTCTCTTTCCTATCGGCGCCTGCGGTCCTCGGGCGATTTGCCTGGTGGTGATTACGTGTTTTTCCCGTTGCAGATACCGCATGATCAGTCGATCCGTTATTTCTCCGATTTCGAGGAAGCTGACGTGGTGGATGCAGTCCTGGCGTGGGCGAACCGCTCCGGGGTGCCGATCGTATTCAAGCCTCATCCGGTCAGCCAGAAACTGATGAAACCGTTTTCCGAAAAAGTGAAGGCGCAGGGCGGATACTGGAGTACTGCCAACGTACACGACCTCATTGCGGGGGCAAGGGCCGTCTTTACCATCAACAGCGGAGTTGGCTTTGAAGCTCTGCTGCATGTCAAACCGGTGGTTACGTTCGGCCGTGCCGAATATGATGCAGTGAGCATTCACGCGACTCCCGAGGATATCGATATCGCATGGTCCGCCTGTCAGGCCGCGTCCGGCCAGAGGCAGGCGCTCGAACTCCGTTACCGTTCGTTTGTTGACTGGTTCCTGGGCGACTACGCGATCGACCTGTCGAATCAGGAGGTGGCAATGGAACGCCTTGAAGCCATTGCCCAGGCGGTTGCCGTGGAACTGGGTGCATGACGAAATCGCTGAGAACTTCCATTCTTACGGCCTGGGCCATCGCTGCTTCGGACATCCGCCTGCAGACCCGCAAGCACCTGTTGGGATATAGCTGGGAAATCCTGACTCCGGTGCTGTATGCAATCTGCTATCTGGTGGTCAGGCGAGGCGTCCTGGGCAATTCCCCGTCCGATGATCACCACCTGCTCGCGGTGCTGCGCACCTTCATGGGGGTCACCCTGCTGCAGTGCTGGTTCCAGTTGCTGCAGGAAATGTCGGACCTGATCCGCAAGCGCAAGTCGCTGCTGCGCGGGCTGAACATTTCGGAGCAGCCGCTGGTGCTGGCGGTCATCTTCGAAGCGGCGTTCGGCCTGTCGATCCGCTTCGTCACCGTGCTGCTGGCGATACTTTTTCTCGGGCTGGGCTTTCCGCCGGATGCCGCTTCCTGGGCGTGGACCCTGCTGAGCCTGTTCGGCCTGCTGCTCAGTGCGGCGGCGCTGGGGCTGCTGCTGGCGCCGTGGGCGGCTCTGTATCCCGACGTCGGCAAGGCGATAGGCTCACTCAATCTGCCGCTGGTGCTGCTGTCGCCGGTCTTCTATCCGGCCACGCAGCAGACTGATTCGCTGCTGTACTGGATCAACTGCGTCAATCCGGTGGCACCGGTGCTGGCGACGCTGATGGATGCGGCGACCGGTGCGTGGCCGACCTATGCACCCGCTCTGTGTGTCTGGACCGTGCTCAGTGTTGCGATCCTCGTGTTCTCGGCGCGCCAGCTCAGGGTCCAGGTTCCCATCCTGCTTGAGAGGCTGGGTGCCTGATGGACTACCTGCTGACAGTCGACGGCGTCGGAAAGAAGTACTCGAGGGACCTCAAGGCGTCGCTGCGTTCCGGTACGCGCAGCCTGATCCGCTCCTACATTGGAGGCGAACCGGCCAGCACCAGGCTCGATTCACAGGAATTCTGGGCGGTCCGGGACGTCTCCTTCAGATTGCGTCGCGGCGAAATACTGGGGATTCTCGGCCAGAACGGCGCCGGCAAAAGCACGCTGCTCAAATGCATTTCCGGCAAGCTCAAGCTGGATGCCGGATCGGTCGTCATCGGTGGGCAGATCGGGCATCTGCTCGAAATGAGCGCCGGCTTCGAACCCACTCTGACCGGACGGGAAAACGTGCATCTGCGCGGCCGCCTGATGAACATGACCGGCAAGACGCTCGACACCTATGTGGGCGACGTCGCCGAATTCGCCGAACTGGACGAATTCTTCGATTCGCCGGTGCAGTTCTACAGTTCGGGCATGCGTGCCCGGCTGGGTTTCGCGGCGTCCTCGGTCATGCGGCCCGACGTACTCATCATCGACGAAGTGCTTGCCGTCGGCGACCTGAGCTTCCGGCTCAAGTGCTACGAGCGCATCAACGACATGGCGCGCAATGCGGCAGTGCTGTTCGTCTCCCATTCGCTCGGTCAGGTGGCGCGCATGTGCAACCGTGGCCTGTACATGGAAAAGGGCCGTGTCCTGTACGACGGCGAGATACAGAACGCGATTGCGCTGTATCAGGAAAAACTCGGCGACAACAACGACAAGGCCAGGCGGCATGTACTGAATCCGGAGCTGGTCCGGATGACGCTTCTGGTCGCAGGTGAAAAGACGGAACCTGGCTGCCGGATCGCATATGGCGAATCGATCGATCTCGAACTGGATGTGTCGAAGATTCCCCGGAACGCGCAGCTGCGCATCATGCTGAAGGATGCCAGCAGCGGGTTGCTGATGGACTGGAGCTCGGTGCGCAGCGAACTGCACTGGCCGGCTTCACCGGCAATGCTGCGAGCGGAACTGGGTCGGGCCGAACTGAATCCGGGGGCGTACGCGCTGTCGATTCTGGTTTCGAGCGAGGACGGCCGGGAACACCTGTGCATTTCGGATGCGCTGACCTTCCGGGTGACCGGAGAGCTGTACTACGCCTCAGCGGTGCAGAAGCAGGCCAACTGGATTTTCATCGACTGACCGGGTCGGCATCGGAGCACTGCATTGGGTCTGATTCTTTTTTCCGAACCGCCGCTGGCGTTCATCCATATCCCGAAGTCGGCGGGTACGTCGATCGGGACTGCGCTGGCTCGCGCCGGCAAGACGAATGGATGGCTCCCGAAGGCGCACGACCTGCACAGCCACGCAGGCGTTGCCGATCTCGCAGGTTTCATGGGCGAGCACTGGATGGGCGGAGCCGAAATCATTGCGGTCATCAGGAATCCCTGGGACAGACTGGTCTCCCTATACAATTTCCGTCTGGCGGTGGCGCGGCAGAGAATCGAGAAGCGCGCCCGGGGCGAATTCGTGAAGGCGGGCATCTCCGACGAGCAGGACAGGCAGATCGTTGACGAATTGCAGGGCCTCGGCTTCAGCCGCTGGCTCAGGGAAAGCCGGCTGCACGAGGAACGCTACGGTGTTCCGGCGACCCGGAAATCACAGATGAGCTGGTGTTGCGACGCGGCCGGCGTTTCGCGGGTGACCAGGCTGCTCAAGCTCGAACGGCTGGACATGGAATACCTCAGGCGGCTCGGTGCGGACGAAATTCCGGAACTGAACCGCCTCCGCACTGCCGGTGATTACCGGAAATACTATGACGACGAGGCGATCGGATTCGTCGGCAAATACTTCGCTGCCGACATCGAAGCGGGTGGCTATGAATTCTGAAATGAACTTTCCCGGCAGGCTGTCGGGCCCCGCTTTCCGGTGCTCGGGACAAATATGAATATATGGAACCGGCTTTTCGGAAACCGGCGGCAGCCGCGCATTCCGATCGGCAGATACAGGCTGGACCTGCATCTCGACAACAAGCACGAAATTTCCTATTTCGAGAAATCCCGCGACGGTATCGCCGATGTCGATGTCGATGTCGCGATCGCACAGCGCCTGCTGCGGCCGGGCGACGTGGCACTCGATCTGGGAGCCAATATCGGCTTCGTATCGCTGCATCTGCTTGCGCTCGGCGCGCGGGAAGTGCATGCGTTCGAACCCAACCCGGTCATCTTCGATCGGCTGAAGGCGCTGCGGGCGCCGAACCTGCACTGTTATCCGTACGCCATCGGCGAGAAATCGGGTGAGGGCGGATTGATACTTTCGGTGTCGCATCACCAGGGGTCGACGCTCTATCCGGAGGTGGTCGGCATCCGTCCCAAGGTGTTCGGTGCCCAGCCTGTGTCGGTGAAGGTCGATATCCGTGCGATCGACGAACTGTTCCCGGACGCCCGATTCGACTATGTGAAGGTCGATATCGAAGGCGGCGAACTCGACTTCGTCCGCGGGGCGCACGAACTGCTGAGCCGCCGTCCGCCCCGCGTATTGATTCTCGAGATCAAGCCGGAATTCCGCCGGGAATATCTCGACGCGCTGAAGCCGTATTTTTCTTGCGTGCGCCGTGTCGACTACGACAAGGCGACAGGGACCATCCGCCTGGTCGAGGCCGATGCGCCGGTTGAGGAGCCGTACCGGAATCAGCCACCGAATTTCGTTTTTGCCAATGATGCGTCGCTACTGGGGTGAGTTGCCGATGAAGTTTCGCTCGTTCTTCCGCAGGACCCCGCCGCCGGAACGCCCCGCGTCCGCGGCGCCGACCGAGCCCACCCTGACCATTCCGGCGAATGCCAAGGCTTTCCGTGTCCAGAACGAAGGCGCTTATTCGCCGCATCTGAACATGATCGACCGCGAAGACGCGTTTGCGCTGATCAGGGCGGAAGCCGGCCCGGGGAAATCCTTCCTCGATGTCGGCGGCCGCAAAGGTGAGCGCCAGACGCTCGCCGACGGGTTTGACTACTGCATCCTCGACCTTGAGCCGGAGGGTGAGGCGACGATAGCCGGCGATATCTGTGGCTGCCCGCAGGTGCCAAGCGACAGCTACGACGTGGTGTTCTCGATGAACCTGCTCGAACACGTCGCAGACCCCTGGGCCGCGGCCAGTGAGATGGTCCGCATTGCGCGGCCGGGTGGACTGCTGGTGCATCTGGCGCCGTTCGCGTGGCGCTACCACCCGTTTCCGGAGGATTACTGGCGCTTCTCGCACTCCGGGCTCAAGCTGCTGTTCGAGCGAACCGGACAGGTCAGCACGCTGCTGTCCGGTTATGACACACGGGCGCGCCGCAAGGATCAGCGTGGCGGCACCTTGCCCGATCAGCTCGATGTTCCGCCGGTCGACCAGCTCGGCGGCTGGCGCGAGCACTGGCACGCCATGTGGGTCGGCAGGAAGAACGGACGATGACATCAATGCAGGTCGTTTTGCAGACACATATTTCGGGGACAAGGCATGGCTGGCGGAATTGACAGACCCGGGGCGCTCGATAAGGCTTTTGAATTCATCTACAAGTCGGAAACCGACGGCGATTACTTCGAATTCGGTGTCTTCCAGGGCGTGTCCATGGCACGAGCCATACGGTCGGATCTGGCATGGAAGAAGAAGACCGGGCGCAGTCATGTCGGCCGCTTTGTCGGTTTCGATTCGTTCGAAGGGCTGCCCAGCTTCGAGCAGGGTGACCATCTCGACGGTTATGGCGTATTCCAGCCCGGCCAGTTTGGCGACACCGATCCGCAGAAGGTCCGTGCCGAGATCGCGCGTGAAGGCATGCCGGTCGACAATGTGGTGCTGATTCCGGGGTTCTTTTCCGCATCGCTGGTCGCCGATGCCACGCTGCGCCAGCTGTCCGGCGCGCGTGTCGCGATCGCCCACATCGACTGCGATCTCTACAGCTCTGCGAAGGAGTGTCTGGATTTCCTCGACGGACGACTGGCCGATGGTGCGGTGCTGCTGTTCGACGACTGGTTCTGCTATCGCGGACGCCCGGATCGCGGCGTGCACAAGGCCTTCGATGAATGGTGCGCCGGCAGTGCCCTGCATGTTTCCGACTACTTCACCTACAGCTGGGCCGGGCGGGCCTTCATTGTCAATTCGGGCGAATGAGCGGCGTCACGTGAGACTGCGAACCGGTCCGGGTTTTCTGCGCAAAGCGCTGTGCCGGTGTCCGTGCTCCATCCCGGGCAAGGCGCTGCAAGAAGATCAGGCGAGGCTTTCCTTGATGATCGCCTCGAGCTGTCCGCTTTCGCGAAGAAACCTGGAGATATTGTGCCCGCTGCCTTCGATCAGATTGATGGCGATGTTTCTCGTTCCGGCAAGGCGCCTGGCGTGAAGCGCGTCCAGTTCTTCTTCCCGGCCGGCGTAAATCCTGATTTCGGGCGGGTGGGGCGCCTTTGTCAGGAATTCAAGATCGCCATCCGCAATGTGCTTGATTTCCTCCAGCTGTTTCTTCCATCGGAGGTCGCCGTATTGTTCCCGCAACGCCGGTGTGATGAAGGTCTGCGGGGCAAAGGCCAGCGCCTTCCCGAATCCGCACAGGTAGGAAAAGAGCATGGCTGCGTAGCCTCCCATGGAATTTCCGAGGGTGACTATCTTCCGGTCTGGAAACAGTGTGTTCGACTGGGTCCGGATCGTCTCTGCGGTGTCGATGCAGTTGTCGCCGAGGCCGGGGATGGCGTTTTGATACCAGCTTTGACTCGGGTCCCTGATGAACAGGGTATCCGCGCCTATGGATGTAAGCGTATTGAAGAACTCGAAGACCGGAATTCCCAGCCCCTGGTTTATGCCGCCGAAGGCGATGACGGCATGCCCGGAGGGCGGAATATCCCGGTCGTCCGGTTTGTACAGCGTGATGTGATCCGAAATTTCACTGACGTTCAAAAGCTTTCTCCGAAGGGTACGGAAAATCGATTTCCCGGATCATTTCCCGCTTTTCCGGCTTCCAGGCGGATTGCTGTCGGCATCGGTTCTGCGGCTGCCATCCGTGTCATCTGAATGCTTCATGCTCGATATGATTCGTAATCATTGGATTGGATTGTTTTTCATGCACACGATCCGGCTTTGCAGCAGCCATGCGTCCTTCCGCCGGCCCGCTTCAGCCAGGATGTGGTGCCTTCAGGGCATGCGGAGCGATGCGCGTGGCGGTGTCCCGTACCACCTTGGCCTGGACGACGTGGTGGCCACCGCGTCATGCCTCGCACCGAGCCGCAAAGCTCGGCTGCGGTTGTCCGGCGGTCTCGTCCGCGTACTGCGTGAAGCAGGCCAGAGCATACCCGCGATGACGAAAAATCCAGTTGCACGGACGGCGTCATGAACGTCGGTCCCCTGCTCATCGGCGGCAGCCCGCGCAGCGGTACGACTGCGCTGCTGCAGATGCTCAATTCGAGTCCGGGCGTATTCATCTCGTCGGAAGAGAACCTGATCAAGGCCGTACAGTCGCTGGAAAAGCTGCTCGACACCCGCTCGCGTCGGGCCAAGGCGCTGCAGAACGGCATGCGCGAACTGTCGCCGCGCGAGACGCTGACGCTGGACAACATCCACAGCCACAACTTTGATCGCAGCGCCGTATGGCCGACCCTGCGCTTCATCTACGAGCATCATCATGCCGCCCTGCATCCGGGCGTGCCGCTGGAAATCTGGGGCGACAAGGTGCCCGGCTATGCGCGCGAACTCGATGCCGTCATGGCGTTGCCGGGCGTGCGCTACCTGCACATCACCCGCAATCCGCTCGACGTCGTCAATTCGATGCTGCGCCGGCTGGAGGCGGCTCGCCAGGGGCGCGACTGGTGGAAGTCGATCACCGATTTCGATGCCATGGTCGAGGCTTGGGCCGAGGCCTTCGTCGCCATCGAGGCGGTCGAAGCCCGCACCGACGTGATGCACCTGCACTACGAAGAACTGGTGTTCGGTTTCGATCGCAGCGTAGCGGCGATCAACCGTTTTCTGGGCGCCGGATTCAGCTACGGCCGCGTGCTGGTCGATGATCCGGCGCTGCATTTCGACCGCTCGCAGCTGAGCGCCGATCTGGTGCGGCGCATTGCCGGCCATCCGGTGGTTCGCCGCTATGTCGAACGTTACCGGAACGCAGGCGGCGAACTGCCGCATGTCGTGGCGGCGATGAAGAGCCTGTTTGATTGAAGGGAGACTGCATGCAGCCGGATATCGAGCAGAATGCGGCCCCGGTCAGGGTCTTCGTCGCCGGCACCAGGGCCGAATGGCTGCCGATGCGGGTGCTCGAATTCTCGATCCGGGAAACGAGCGGCCTGCCGGTGCAGTTCGCCGCCATCCACACCTTCAACCGCGCCATCCCGATGCCGGCGCTGCTGGCGAATCGCCCGCGCACGCCGTTTTCGTTCCAGCGCTTCCTGATTCCCGAGTTGTGCGGCTTTGCCGGGCGTGCGATCTATCTCGACGCCGACATGCAGGTGTTCGTCGATATCGGGCGCCTGTGGCAGCAGGACTTCAACGGCTGTGCGCTGCAGACGGTCCGTGAAGGCGAGCGTGGCCGGCGCGGCCAGTTCAGCGTCATGCTGCTCGACTGCGCAGCGCTGCGCTGGAACGTGGACGACATCGTCGCCGAACTGGATGCCGGACGCCTGGACTACGCCGGCCTGATGTACGAGATGCGCGTCGCCTCACGGGTCGGATTCGACGTTCCGCCGGAATGGAATTCGCTGGAACATTTCGCAGCCGGGCAGACCTGCCTGCTGCACTACACCGACATGAACACCCAGCCGTGGATATCGGCCATCAATCCGCTGGGCCACCTGTGGGTGTCCTGTCTGCGCCGTGCGCTGGCGGCCGGATTCATCACGCGCGACGAACTGGAACGGGAGGTGCGCGACGGACACGTACGTCCTTCGCTGCTGCAGCAGATCGATGCCGGCATCGACGACACGCTCGCACTGTCGCGTCGGCAGAGGGCTTCCGACAGCCGGTTCGTCGCACCCTACCGGCGCCTGCACACCGGCAGGAGCAGCCCGTGGACATCGCCGCTGGCGGCGCTGCGCGCGTTTGCGCGGCGCTGCTATTTCAGTTCGCCGCTCGCTCACCTGTTCGGGCGCCGCTGAATGGCCGGCGTCGCCGTCATCATCGTCACGTGGAATGCCGCGGCGCTGCTCGATGGCGTGCTGTCGGCGCTCGACCGCCAGACGCTGCGGCCCCGGCGCGTGCTGATCGTCGACAACGGCAGTGCCGACGCCGGGCGGCTGGATGCCATCGTGGCCGCGCATGCCGGGTGCGAACTGCTGAAACTCGACAGCAACCGGGGCTTCGCGGCAGCCAACAACGTCGGCATCGCCCGCTGCGCGGACGTCGAGTTCATCGCACTGCTCAATCCCGATGCGTATCCGTCGGCTGGCTGGCTGGCCGCACTGGTGGCGGCCGCGCATGCCTGGCCGGCAGCCGCGAGTTTCGCCAGCCGCCTGCTCGATCACACCGATCCGGAACGGCTTGATGGTGCCGGAGACGCGCTGACGATTGCCGGCAAGCCGGCACGGCGCGGCCATGGCGGGAGGGCGGCCGGATGTTTCCTGGCACCGGAAGAGGTGTTCGCGCCCTGCGCGGCGGCGGCGATGTATCGCCGCGAAGCGCTGACGCGTTGCGGCGGTTTCGACGAAGGCTTCTTCTGCTACATCGAGGACGTCGATCTGGGCTTCCGGCTGCGCCTGGCCGGACACGGCTGCCGTTACGTGCCGGACGCGGTGGTGCTGCACATCGGTTCGGCGCTGACCGGCCGGCGCAGCGCCTTTGCGCTGTATCACGGCCAGCGAAACATGATTTTCAATTACGTCAAGAACATGCCCGGTCCGCTGTTCTGGCTGCTGCTGCCGCTGCATGTGACGATGAATGTCGCCTACCTCGCCGGTGCGCTGCTGGCGGGCCATGGTGGCGATGTCTGGCGCGCCAAGTTCGACGCCTTGCGCGCGCTGCCGATGCTGTGGCGGCAGCGCCGGTCGATTCAGCGCACGCGGGTCGCGTCGGCGGCGGACGTCTGGGCGGTGCTGGACCGCCGCATTCTGATGGGACCGCTGCGTGCGCGCCGGACGGGTAAGGCATCATGACCTTCCCGATGGAACTGAATGTCGAAAGAGAGCCTGAAGGCGTGTCCGCATCGAAGCCTTGTGTATCGGTCATTGTCGTCAATTACAACGCCGGTCGGCTGCTGACCGATTGTGTGCAGGCCGCGTTGCGCCAGGTCCGCGAAGTGGTCGTCGTGGACAACGCGTCGGCCGACACGAGCGTGGCCGAGTGCGAGCAGGTTTTTGCCGGCAATCCGGCGCTGCGGGTCGTTCGCAATGCGTGCAATCTCGGCTTTGCCGCGGCCTGCAACATCGGCTTCGGCGAGGCGAGTTGCGAGTACGTGCTGTTCCTGAATCCGGACTGTCGGATCGAGGCCGGTGGCGTCACCGAACTGCTGGCCGCCTTGCTCGGCGACCCGCGGGCGGGCATGGTTGGCGGGCTGCTGCTCAATGCCGACGGCACCGAACAGGGGGGCGGGCGGCGGGCAGTGCCGACGCCGTGGCGCTCCTTCGTGCGCGCCTTCGGCCTGAGCCGTTTTGCCGCGCGCTGGCCCAAGCTGTTCTTCGACTTCCACCTGCACAAGCAGCCGCTGCCTGACCGGGCCATCGAAGTCGAGGCGATTTCCGGCGCATGCATGCTGGTTCGACGGGAGGCGGTGGCCGACGTCGGTCTGTGGGACGAAGCCTATTTCCTGCACTGCGAGGATCTGGACTGGTGCATGCGCTTTCGCCGGCGCGAATGGAAGATCATGTTCGTACCGTCGGCGCGCATCGAACATGCGCTGGGTGCCTGCAGCCGGACCCGGCCCTTCTTCGTCGAATGGCACAAGCATCGCGGCATGATGCGGTTCTACCGCAAGTTCTTCCGCCACCAGTATCCGGGTTTCCTGATGTGGCTCGTCGCCTTCGGTGTCTGGTTCAGGTTCGGACTGGTATCCGCATACCATCTGGCGCGTCGCACCTTCAGCCTGTTCCGGATGGGTGGCCGTGACGCCTGAGCGCGTGCCGGAAGGATGGATCGGCGTGCTGGGCGCGACCAGCGTGACCGGCAGCTTCGTGCTGGAGCGTTGCGTTGCTGCCGGCTGCCGGGTGCTGGCGCTATCACGCGGTGCTGAAGAGGGTGAGCAGGGTGGCGTGCGGTGGGCCCGCACGGCGACCGTCATCGCCGCGCCGCCCGCCGGCGTGCCGCTTTGGCTCTGCCTTGCGCCGGTGTGGTGCCTGTCCGACTACTTTCCGGCGCTCGAAGCCAGCGGTGTGCGTCGCGTGGTGGCGCTGTCCTCGACCAGCCGTTTCACCAAGTCGACGTCGTCCGATGCGGCCGAGCGCGCCACCGTGCAGCGCCTGGTCGACGGCGAGCGCTGCCTGCAGGAATGGGCCGAAAGCCGCGGCATCGAGTGGGTGATCCTGCGGCCGACGCTGATCTACGGCCTGGGGCGCGACCGGAACGTTTCGGCCGTGGCGCGCTTCGTCCGCCGGTTCGGCTTCTTTCCGGTGCTCGGTGCAGCGGCCGGCCTGCGCCAGCCGCTGCATGCGGACGATCTTGCCGCCGCCTGCTTCGCTGCGCTGCGTTCGCCGGCTGCCGCCAACCGTGCCTACAACCTGTCCGGCGGCGAGACGCTCGGCTACCGCGAAATGGTCCGGCGGATATGTGCCGCCTGCGGTCGTCATCCGAGGACGCCGACCATTCCGCTGTGGCTGTTCCGCGTCGCCGTGGCCATCCTCAGGGTCGGGCTGCGCCGGCGCCAGTTCAGTGCCGGCATGGCAGAGCGCATGAACGCCGATCTGGTGTTCGATCATTCCGCCGCGTCGGCCGATCTTGCCTTCGCACCCCGGCCATTCCGGCTTCAGCCGCAGGATCTGCCGTGACGAGGGGACGGCGGACTTCTTGACTGCAGCGCCGGCCGCCGTTACGCCAGGATCGTGAAGTTGTGTCAAATAACGTCTCTATCTTCATGATTCAGATGGTGAATTCCTTCATTGACGACGCATGATGGGGCACTGATACTGCGTTCCCCCTGTTTTTCCGGCGACCACTTCGCCTCCTTCGTGACCTCTCCGGCCGTCGAGCATTCGAAAACCGCGGCTTGCCGCTCTCGAAATGGGTACGCCCGGTGCCCGGGTGCGCCCAACGGCACCGGGACATGATGCACACACTCACGTCGCCAGCCTCCGGCGAGGCCAGGGAATACGCTGGCCCGGAAGGGATCGCGCAGCGCATCCTGTGCGAACAGGTCGATTCCATGATGCGCACCAGCTGGAGCGGTGCCATCAGCGCACTGCTGGTCGGTTTCGGCTTCTGGTCGGTCGCCTGGTTCCATACCGGCGACCGGGGTGCGCTGGTCTGGGCGGTCATGCTGCACAGCTGCCAGCTCTGGCGCTATCTGGGCTGCCGCCGCTATCTGAAGACCGCACCCGATGCACGTGATCACGCGCGTGCCGGCCTCTGGTACAGCAACGCGCTGCTGATCAACGCCACCATCTGGGGGCTTGCGCCCTGGCTGTTCTTCCCGGACGACAACGTGCTGATGACCGCACTGATGATGCTGGTCATGATGGGCATGAGCACCGGATCGATCGCCTCGCTCGCGCCGCATCGCCGCGCGCTGCTCAGCTTTCCGATTCCGGTCATGCTGGGCCTGTCCAGCGCCATGCTGTGGCAGGGCGACATCCTGCATGTGTTCATGGGTGTGGCGGCGCTCGTCTATCTTTACGTCAATCTCGATTTCGGCCTGCAGCAGCACCGTCTGCTGACCGAAGCGCTGCGCAGCCGTTACGAGAAGGAAGAACTGGCCCGGCAGCTGCGCGTGCAGATCGACATCGCCGAGCGCGCGAGTGCCGAGCGCACGCGCTTCTTCGCGTCGGCCAGCCACGACCTGCGGCAGCCGCTGCACTCGCTCGGCCTGTTCGGCAGTGCGCTGGCGTCCCGCCTGCGTGGCCGTGCCGAAGAACCGCTGGCGCAGAACCTGATGGCCTGCGTCAATGCGCTGGAAGCGTCGTTCAACGAAATGCTCGACGTGTCCAGGCTTGACGCCGGCGTCGTGCAGGCACGCATGAGGCCGACGCCGGTGAGCGATGTGTTCCGTGCGCTCGAGGCGACCTTCGCCGGCCAGGCCGAGGAGCGCGGTCTGACCCTGACGGTACGACCCGGCGGACACTGGATCCACGTCGATCCACAGCTGCTTGAGCGCCTGCTTGGCAATCTGGTGCATAACGCACTGAAGTTCACCGTCCGTGGCGGCGTGCTGGTGGCGGCGCGCCGTCGGGGTGCGCGGGTGAGCATCGAGGTGTGGGACAGCGGCGCCGGCATCGCCGATGACGAATTGCCGCGCATCTTCGAGGAGTTCTATCAGGTCGGCAATCGCGAACGCGATCGCGCACAGGGGCTGGGCATGGGGCTGGCGATCGTGCGCCGGCTGGCCGGGCTGATGGGGCTGTCGGTCAGCGTCGCGTCGCGCGCCGGCCATGGCACCGTGTTCCGGCTGCTGGCGCCGGCGGCCGTTCCGGTAGCCGGTCCGGTGCCGGTTCGCGTGATCGAGGATGCCGGAGCCCCGGTGCTGCAGTCTGCCCGCGTGCTGATCATCGACGACGAGGAAGGCGTGCGCATGTCCAGCGCTGCCGTGCTGCGCGCCGAAGGGGTCGAGGTCCATCTGGCGGATGGCCGCGCTGCCGCGCTGGACATTGCCACCCGGCTGGAGCCGGAGGAGGGCGCACGCATCGACGCCGTGGTCTGCGATTTCCGCCTGCGCAACGACGAGGACGGGGTCGAGGTGGTGCGCGCGCTGCGTGACGCATTGGGGCGGGAGGTACCGGCGCTGCTGATCACCGGCGATACCGCACCCGACCGCCTGCTGCAGGCGCGTCGCAGCGGACTGGAAGTGTTGTACAAGCCGGTGGCCGCCGACGTGCTGATCCGCGCGATCGGCACTGCACTGGATCAGGTGGCGCTCGACACCGGGACAGATCCGGCGGAGTCGGCCTGAGGCGCCGCGTCCGGGAAAGGAATCGCTGCCTGCCGGGCCATCGGCGCCTATGATGGAAGGCCTGGCGCGCCGGCGACCGTTGAAGGCGCGCTCATTTCCTCGTCGATCCAGAGCAGCGGGAGATCATGTCATGTCAAACGTACTTCCTTCAGATGCAGCCCGATCGCGCCTTTCGTCCGGCGACGACCCCACCCGCCGTCTTGCGGAAATCATGGCGCAAAGTACCGAGCGGCTGCTCAAGCTGCAGAACGACATGGTCGCCTCGGTGTTGAACGACCAGATACGTCTGCTCGAAGTGCCGATGAGCGCAAGCGATGCGATGGCGTCGATGTGGCAGCTGCCCGGGTTTTACCGTGCGCTGTTCGGGCAGGTCGCCGGTCACGCCCGTCAGTCGTGCGAGATCATTTCGCAGATGCACAACGACATGGCCGGACTGGTCTGCGATGCCATCGCGGCGCAGGGTCCGGTCGTCGCCCAGGTGATCGCCGGTGGCAACGCGGCCTTCGTCGACCGGCGCACCGCTTCGGTGGTGATCAATTTCCCCGACCGTCGTGGCATGGTCGCGCTTGTCAGAGCCGCCCGCGACGCTGCAAAACGGCCGCACAAAGACTGATACGGCCCTGTTCCGGTCGGCCGCCGGAGCAGCCGCAAGGCTTCAGTGGCGACGGCTGACCGGAAAACCTCGTGTTTTGCGCCGATCCGGGCAGGCAAGGTGTGCCGACGACGGCCACGCAGAGGCCCGGGCACTGTAAAATCCTGCTCCTTTCGCCTGCGCGGTCTGCCCGTGCCGTCCGGCGCGTAACCCCTGCTTTCCGGTTTCCCATCACGATGACTACATTGACCCACCTGCAACGGCTGGAAGCCGAGAGCATCCACATCATGCGCGAGGTGGCGGCCGAGGCCGAGAACCCGGTCATGCTCTACTCGGTCGGCAAGGACAGTGCCGTCATGCTGCACCTGGCGGCCAAGGCCTTCTATCCGTCGGTACCGCCGTTTCCGCTGCTGCATGTCGACACCACCTGGAAGTTCAAGGCGATGTACGAGTTCCGCGACGCGATGGCGCGCAAGCTCGGCATGGACCTGCTGGTGCACATCAATCCGGAAGCCAAGGCGCGCGACATCAATCCGTTCGACCACGGTTCGGCGCTGCACACCGACATGTGGAAGACCGAGGGCCTGAAGCAGGCGCTGGACAAGTACAAGTTCGATGCCGCCTTCGGGGGCGCCCGCCGCGACGAGGAGAAGTCGCGTGCCAAGGAACGCATCTTCTCGTTCCGCAACGCCCAGCACCGCTGGGACCCGAAGAGCCAGCGCCCGGAGCTGTGGAAGCTGTACAACGCGCGCAAGCACCCGGGTGAATCGATCCGCGTGTTCCCGATCTCGAACTGGACCGAGCTCGACATCTGGCAGTACATCCATCTCGAAAACATTCCCATCGTGCCGCTGTACTTTGCGGCCGAACGGCCGGTGGTTGAGCGTGACGGCACGCTGATCATGGTCGACGACGAGCGCATGCGCCTGCGTCCGGGCGAGGTGCCGCAGATGAAGAGCGTGCGCTTTCGTACGCTGGGCTGCTATCCGCTGACCGGTGCGGTCGAATCGACTGCGTCGACGCTGACCGAAATCATCCAGGAAATGCTGCTGACCACGACATCGGAACGTCAGGGCCGCGTGATCGACCACGATTCCACCGGATCGATGGAAAAGAAGAAGCAGGAAGGGTATTTCTGATGGCACACGTTTCCGACCTCATCGCCGAAGACATCGGCGCCTACCTCAAGCAGCACGAGCACAAGAGCCTGCTGCGCTTCATCACCTGCGGCAGCGTCGACGACGGCAAGAGCACGCTGATCGGCCGCCTGCTGTACGAATCGAAAATGCTGTTCGAGGACCAGCTGGCCGCGCTCGAAGCCGACTCGAAGAAGGTCGGCACCCAGGGCGGCGACCTCGACTTCGCATTGCTGGTCGACGGCCTGGCCGCCGAGCGCGAACAGGGCATCACGATCGACGTGGCCTACCGCTTCTTCTCGACCGACCGTCGCAAGTTCATCGTCGCCGACACGCCGGGTCACGAGCAGTACACGCGCAACATGGTCACCGGCGCCTCGACTGCCGACCTGGCCATCATTCTGGTCGACGCCCGCTACGGCGTGCAGACCCAGACCCGCCGCCACAGCTTCCTGGTGTCACTGATCGGCATCAAGCGCGTGGTCGTCGCCATCAACAAGATGGACCTGGTCGACTTCTCGAAGGACGTGTTCGACCGCATCGAGCGCGAGTACCGCGAATTCGCGGCGCAGATCGGTCTCGAGGACATCCTGTGCATTCCGATGTCGGCGCTGCGTGGCGACAACATCACCGACAAGAGCGAGCGCACACCCTGGTATGCCGGCCCGGCGCTGATGGAGCACCTGGAAACCGTGCAGATCGAGGACGATCTGCAGAGTGGTCCGTTCCGTCTGCCGGTGCAGTGGGTAAACCGCCCGAACCTGGATTTCCGCGGTTTCTCCGGCATGATCGCCTCGGGCACCGTGCGTCCGGGCGACCGCATCCGCGTGCAGCCCTCGGGGCGTGACAGCACGGTGGAACGCATCGTCACTGCCGGCGGCGATCTGGCCGAAGCGGTGGCCGGCCAGTCGGTCACGCTGACGCTGACCGACGAGATCGACTGCAGCCGTGGCGACGTGATCGTCGCTGCAGCGCAGCCGGCCGGCGCCGGCGACGCCTTCGACGCGACGCTGGTCTGGATGAGCGACGACGCACTGTCCACCGGCCGCAGCTACCTGATGAAGAGCGGGGCGCGCACCGTCGGTGCGACGGTCCGGGCGATCGAGTACCGCGTCAACGTCAATACGCTGGAGCGCAGCGCGACCGCCTCGCTGGCATTGAACGAGATCGCCCGCGTCGCGCTGGTGACCGACCGGCTGATCGCGTTCGATCCCTACGAAACGGTGCACGACACCGGCAGCTTCATCCTGATCGACCGCCTGAGCAACAACACGGTCGGCGCCGGCATGCTGCATGGCGCCCTGCGCCGTTCGCAGACCGCCGATCCCGACTGGACACAGCGTGCGACAGACCGCGAGGCGCGTGCCGCCTCGCTGCAGCAGACGCCGCTGGTGCTGTGGGCAGGTGAAGGTGTGGACGCGCGTCGTCTGGAACAGAAGCTGATGTCGATCGGCCGACACACCATCACGCTGCCGGCGGCGACGGCCGATTTCCTGCGCATCGCCGGCATCCTGCTCGATGCCGGCCTGATCGTGATCGTCGATGCGGATTCGGCCCAGCCCGCGAGCGTGGCGGCGGGACTGCCGGCGGCCGACCGGGTCGAACTGAGCGTCGCTACCGACGCGACCGGCGTTGCGCTCGATGCGACCGGCAGCATCCTCACGGTGCCCGCCGGCGCGCAGGCAGACCAGACCGAACAGATCGTCGAAACCCTGCGCCGCGCTGGCCGCGTGGCCTGACGACGGTGGGTGTCATTCCGCCCGCGGTACGTACCGTGGGCGGAATGCGCCGTTGGGGCAAGTACTGACGAAGGGACGACGGTCGATCCCTGACTGCCCGCCTGATGCTTCTCAAGTAGCGGTCATCGTTTCAATGTTCGTTGAAATATTGTAAGGTTCGGGCATGGAAACCAGAACCGCGACCTCGATTTTCGAATCCCTCTCGTCCGGCTGGCGCCTCGAAGCCTTCCGGCTGCTGGTAAGGCAAGGCCCGGACGGCATGGTGGCCGGCGACATCGCGTCCGCACTCGATCTCGCCCCGTCAAGCCTGTCCTTTCACCTCAAGGCGCTGGCGCATGCCGGCATGGTGACGGTCGAGCAGGAGGGACGATTTCAGCGCTACCGGGCCAACATTCCTCTGATGCTCGAGCTGATTGCCTATCTGACAGAGGAATGCTGTGCCGGCAATCCTGCCAGTTGTATCGATCTGCTCGCCGCGTCGTCCTGTTCCACCGAGGTGGTCAAGGCCATTGCGCCGAAGACGGACAAGTCCTGAGTGCAAACCTCTTCCTTCGTACTGGCGACCCGCACCGTCTTCTCTTTGCCGATGCGATTTCCGGCCATCGGCAGCAATCTGCCGACGTGTAGCGCGGCAGGGCAGCAGAACCTGATTCCAACGAGGTGAGCCGTGACTGACATAACGAAAAAACTGTCGTTCCTGGACCGCTATCTGACGCTCTGGATTTTCGCCGCGATGGCGCTCGGCGTCGGGCTGGGATTCTTCGTGCCGGGCGTCGGTGACTTCATCAATCGCTTCCAGACCGGCACCACCAACATCCCGATCGCCGTCGGCCTGATCCTGATGATGTATCCGCCTTTCGCCAAGGTCCGCTACGAGGAGCTGCCCGACGTCTTTCGCGATTTCCGGGTGCTCGGACTGTCCTTCTTCCAGAGCTGGGTGATCGGGCCTGCGCTCATGTTCGCGCTGGCCGTGATCTTCATGCCGGATCACCCCGACTACATGGTCGGCCTCATCCTCGTCGGCATCGCACCCTGCATCGCCATGGTCATCGTGTGGAACGACCTCGCCCGGGGTTCGACCGAATACGCGGCCGGTCTGGTGGCCTTCAATTCCATCTTCCAGGTGCTGTTCTACAGCGTGTATGCCTGGTTCTTCATCACGGTACTGCCGCCGCTGTTCGGACTCTCCGGCTCGGTCATCGACATCTCGATCGGGCAGATCGCGCGCACCGTGCTGATGTATCTGGGGGTGCCGTGTGTCGCCGGCCTGCTGACGCGCTTCGTCATGCTCAGATTCGTGTCGAAGCAGTGGTACCACGAGCGCTTCGTGCCGAAGATCGGACCAGTCACGCTGGTTGCGCTGCTGTTCACCATCGTCGTGATGTTCAGCCTGAAGGGAAAGCTGATCGTCACCATCCCGATGGACGTGGTCAGGATCGCCATTCCGCTGCTGATCTACTTCTTGCTCATGTTCCTGCTGACCTTCCTCCTGGCCAAACGGATCGGGGCGGGCTACCGGAAGTGCGCGACCTGTTCATTCACGGCGGCAAGCAACAACTTCGAACTGGCCATCGCCGTGGCGATCGCGGTCTACGGGATCGACTCCGGCGCGGCTTTCGCTGCCGTGATCGGGCCGCTGGTCGAGGTGCCGATCATGATCGGCCTGGTCAATGTGTCGCTGTGGTTCAGGCGCCGGTACTTCGGCAACACGGAACCCGCCTGATTCGAGACGGAAAGGAAACCTGCATGACCGATATCGTCATCTATCACAACCCGGCGTGCGGCACGTCCCGCAACACGCTGGCGCTGATCCGCAACAGCGGTGCCGAACCGAGGATTGTCGAATATCTGAAGACGTCGCCGGACCGGGACGAGCTGAAGTCGCTGCTGTCGCGCATGGGAGCGACGGTGCGCGACGTGCTGCGCCAGAAGGGCACGCCCTATGAAGAACTCGATCTGGGCAACCTGAAGTGGACCGACGAACAACTGCTGGGCTTCATCGGACAGCATCCGGTTCTGCTCAACCGGCCCATCGTGGTCACGCCGCTCGGCGTGCGCCTGTGCCGGCCGTCCGAAGTGGTGCTCGACATCCTGCCCGACCCGCAGCAGACACCTTTCGCCAAGGAAGATGGCGAAGTCGTCATCGATGCGGAGGGACGCCGCCGTGTCTGACGCAGCAAGTAAGCCATTGGCTGATCTCCCTCAGCTTGCCCAAGCGCACTTTCGTGTTCCTGATCCGGCAATGCTTCATCCGGTTGCGCCTGCCACCCACGCTCCGCGCTTTCTGCTGCTCTACGGGTCGCTGCGCCTGCGTGCCTTCAGCCGGTTGCTGGTGGAAGAGGCTGCGCGCCTGCTGCAAGCCATGGGGGGCGAGGTCAGGATATTCAATCCCAGCGGTTTGCCCTTGCCGGACGACGCGCCCGAAACTCACCCCAAGGTGACCGAATTGCGAGAAATGTGCCCGTGGGCCGAGGGCATGGTCTGGTGCTCACCGGAGCGCCACGGAGCGATGACCGGCATCATGAAGGCGCAGATCGACTGGATTCCGTTGAGCATTGGCGCAATCCGTCCGACTCAGGGAAAGACGCTGGCAGTGATGCAGGTGTGCGGTGGCTCGCAGTCGTTCAACGCCGTAAACCAGATGCGGGTGCTCGGACGCTGGATGCGCATGATCACTATTCCCAACCAATCCTCGGTTGCCAAGGCATTTCAGGAGTTCGACGACAACGATCGCATGAAGCAGTCGAGCTACTACGACCGGGTGGTGGATGTGATGGAGGAACTGGTCAAGTTCACGCTGCTGACCCGTGACGTGGCGCCTTATCTCGTCGATCGCTACAGCGAGCGGAGGGAAAGTGCCGAAGACCTCATGCGGCGTGTCAGCCAGACTTCCATCTGATCCATCGCCGATCTTGACCAAGGCCGACGCAATAGTTTCGAGCCCCTGGCAACTCGATGCGCAAGTTGTCGCCCAAAGACTTGACACGGATGTCACGCGAGGTCTTTCCACCGCCGAAGCGGTCCGACGACTGGCTCGGGATGGCCGCAATGAGCTTGTCACTGAGCCTCCGATGTCTGCCTGGCGGCACTTTGCAGCGCAATTCCGGGATCCTCTGGTCTACCTGCTGCTGCTGGCGGTCGCCGTCACACTGATCACGTGGGGGCTGGAGGGCTGGATTGGCTGGCCGGTCGATGCCCTGGTCATCACGGTTATCGTGGTGCTGAATGCCATGCTCGGATTCGTGCAGGAAAACCGTTCTCAACAAGCAGCGGCGGTACTGGCGCGTCTGACAGTGACGACAGCGGCCGTGATGCGCGATGGTGTGCCAGTGAGGGTACCCGTATCCGAACTCGTTTGCGGCGATCTGCTGATGCTGTCGGAGGGCGACAGCGTCGGTGCCGATGCGCGTTTGCTGCGGGTGAGTGGTTTGCGCGTGCAGGAGGCGTCGCTCACGGGAGAGAGCGAGTCAGTACTGAAAAGTGCTGCAACGCTTACCGAGGCGCCGTCGCTGGCGGAGTGCTGCAATATGGTGTTCAAGGGTACGGCCGTCGTGCAAGGCAGCGGTTCGGCGCTGGTCCTGGCGACGGGAATGGGGACGGAAATTGGGGGAATCGCCCGACTGCTCAACACCACGCCCGAACAATCCACACCGTTGCAGAAAGAGGTGCGGCAAATCGGGCGCATGCTGGGACTGGCCGCCCTGCTGATCACTGTCGTGGTGGTGACGACGCTACTCCTCACCACAGAGTTTCGTGGCACGGCCGATATCGTCGCTGTACTGTTTTTGGGTGTGTCGCTGGCGGTGGCAGCCGTGCCCGAGGGGCTGCCCGCCATCCTGTCCCTTGTTCTCGCCATCGGCGTGCAGCGCATGGCAAAACACAAGGCTATCGTCAAGAAGCTGGCGTCAGTGGAGACACTGGGCTCGGCCTCGGTCATCTGTTCCGACAAGACCGGAACGCTGACCCGGTCCGAGATGACAATCGAGCGGATATTGACCGCTTCCGGCTGCAGTTGTCCCGAGGGCGTCGGGTACGCGCCTGACGGGTTGGTGCGGCACGAGGGCCAGCCGTTGGAAGCCGGTCCGCTGCACAGCGAAGTCGTGGTGATACTCAGTGGCGGCAGCCTGGCGGGCAACGCTGATCTGCGTCAGGCGCCTGACGGCACCTGGGTGATCCAGGGTGATCCGACGGAAGCGGCATTCCTGGTGGCCGAGCGCAAACTGGGCGCCCATGTGCGGCGCAGCCAGCGTTTTGAACGTATCGGCGACATCCCGTTCACTTCCGACCGCAAGATGATGTCCGTACTGGCCATCGACCACGAGCGCGTCGACGAGCGCCTGATCATTACCAAGGGTGCCCCGGAGGTGTTGCTGGAGCGCTGCATCCAAGTGCGGGTGGGGCTGGATGTTCTGCCGATGACGGCCGCCGCCCGTGCCCGCGCGCTGGCCGACGTCAATACCTTGTCGGATCAGGCACTGCGCACCTTGTCGGTGGCCTATCGGCCGCTGAATCCGGATGAGAGCCTGCTGGACGGGGAGGCGCTGGAGCAGAACCTGATTTTCGTCGGTACCGCCGGTATCATCGATCCTCCCCGTGCCGAAGCCGCGCAGGCCATTCGGGAGGCGCACGGCGCCGGTATCCGCGTCATCATGATCACCGGCGACCACCCGCGTACGGCGGCCCGTATTGCTTCCGACCTCGGCATCATCGAAGCCGGTGCGACCGCGCTGACCGGGGCTCAGCTTGACCGGCTGGATGATGCTGCACTTGGCGAGGCGGTGCGTACCACCTCGGTTTACGCGCGCGTGGCACCGGTACACAAATTGCGCATCGTCGATGCGCTGCAAGCCCAGGGGCATGTGGTTGCCATGACAGGTGATGGCGTCAACGATGCTCCTGCGCTCAAGTCAGCCGACATCGGTGTGGCAATGGGTATCACCGGTGCCGAAGTCACCAAGGAGGCCGGTAAGATGATTCTGGCCGACGACAACTTCGCCACCATCGTTGCCGCGGTACGCGAAGGGCGAGGCATATTGGACAACATCCGCAAGTTTCTGCGCTATCTGCTGTCGTCCAATATGGGTGAGGTGCTGACGGTATTTCTCGGCGTGGTCGCCGCCCGTGCCATAGGCCTGATCGACAGCAACGGCGCTGTGGTGGTGCCGCTTCTGGCCACCCAGATACTCTGGATCAATCTCATTACCGATTCCGGCCCGGCGCTTGCCATGGGCGTTGACGAGCACAGCGAGGACGTGATGGCGCGACGTCCGCGCAGCCCGGATGACCGCATCATCGATCGCCGGATGTGGACCGACGTGATCCAGACTGGCCTGGTCATCGCTCTGGCCACTTTACTGACGCTGGACATGCTGTTGCCCGGCGGCTTTATTGTTGGAGATCAAAGCCTGGATACCGCACGCACTGCAGCCTTCACGGTGCTGGTGCTGACCCAACTCTTCAACGCCTTCAACGCGCGTTCAGAATCGGCCAGTGCGTTCCGCAACATGTTCGAAAACCACTGGCTGTGGCTGGCAGTCGTGGCCGGGCTGATATTGCAGGTCACCGTCGTGCAGTTGCCGTTCCTGAACGGGGCTTTCGGTACGGTGCCGCTCGCCATCGATCAGTGGGCGCTGTGCCTTGCCATGAGCAGCCTGGTCATGTGGTTCAGCGAACTGCGCAAATTTTTCCTGCGCCGCAGTCTGCTGGCTGACATGCACTGAAATCTGTAACTGTTTCGGTCAACCGGACATGGATGATCCGCTTTCGAGGATATACGCCGCATGGATTTCGCACTGAATCTGATCAATGGCGGTGCCGGCAGTCTTGCTTCGTATCTGGCAGCGCATGTGCTGCTCTGTCTGCTGCCTGCATTCTTCATCGCCGGTGCGATGGCCGCGCTGATACCGAAAGCCAGCATCACGCGCTGGCTCGGGCGCAACACACCGGCGCATGTGTCTTACCCTGCCGCTGCGGTCGCAGGTTCTTTGATTGCGGTTTGTTCATGCACCATCGTGCCGCTGTTCGCCGGCATCTATCGCAAAGGTGCCGGCATCGGCCCCGCAGTCACATTCCTGTTCTTTGCCCCGGCCGGCAATATCATGGCGCTCGCCTACACTGGCAGCATCCTCGGGCCTGAATTTGCCATCGCGCGCTTCGTGCTGTGCCTGCTGTTCGGCATCGGTATCGGCATGCTGATGGCCATGATCTTCTGGCGTGACGACGCCAGCCACGACGCGCAGACCGACACCCTTTTTGCAGACAAGGCGACGATTGCGCCGGCCGCGCTGGGCGTACTGCTGTCGCTTGTCGCGCTGCTGATTGCGGGTACCCTGAAGCTGTGGCCGCTCACTGCCACGCTGGTGACCCTTGATGTGCCACTGACGTGGGCGCAGGCATGGCAGACCACCCTTTTTCAGTGGGTACCCTTCGATGCCGCCAAAGGCGAGGAAGGTGTGAGCTTTCAGGGTTCGATGCTGATTGTGCTGCTGCTGTTGATCGCGGTGACCGCATGGAGAGGGCTGGAGGACATCGTCGAGGGCGCCAATCGCTGGACCTGGCTGGCCTTGGGGCTGACCGGAACCACGCTGCTGGTCGCGGCATTGCGTCTGACCCCGCAGGCGAACGGTCTGGATGTCGCATTGACCGGTCGTGCGGTCGCCGTGGCGCTGACATTGTGGGCGGTATGGCATTTCGCCCGCCAGCTTGCTGCTGACGACTGGCGTTCATGGCTGTGGGAAGCCTGGCGTTTCGTGAAGCAGATATTCGTACTGCTGGTGGCGGGCGTTTTCGTGGTGGGCATGGTGCGCCAGATCATTCGTCCGGAGTGGATCGAAGCCGTCGCCGGGGACAACACGCTGCAGGCCAACGCAGTGGCGGTCGGGTTTGGTGTGTTCATGTACTTTCCGACACTGGTCGAAGTGCCGGTCGCTCGCATGTTCCTGGACCTCGGCATGCACCCCGGTCCGCTGCTGGCTTATCTGATGGCAGATCCCGAACTGAGTCTTCAGAGCATGCTGATGGTGTCCGCCATCATCGGGCGCGGCAAGACTGCCGCCTATGTGGGGCTGGTTTCCGTGTTCAGTGTCTGCGCCGGACTTCTGTACGGCGCATGGGTGGATGGGCTGGACTGGGGATCGTTGGCGATTGCGCTCGGACTGTTCGTTGCAGTAATTGCCGCTGCACTGGCTTGGCTGCGTCACCGCCGGCACGCTATCGCTGCCACCTGAATTGTCTGATCACCCGTTATGAAGGAGAAATGCCATGTTGACCGTCAAGATCCTCGGTTCCGGTTGCGCCAACTGCAAGAAGCTCGAAGCCGTGGCTCGCGAGGCCGCCGACAAGGCCTGCATCGAGGCTGAGTTCGTCAAGGTAACCGACATGAAGGACATCCTTGCCTACGAGGTGATGTCTTCGCCCTCGCTGGTCATCAATGAAAAGGTTGTCAGCAGTGGTCGCATTCCTACGGTGGCGGAGGTGCAGACGTGGTTAGCTGCCTAGCAGTCGTCGGCGCAGCAGATGAATGATGACGAAGGACAGCACCGTCTCGTCGCGCTGGTTTTTTGCTTCATAGCGCAGTCGCGCGATGCCGCGGTCAGGCTTCGAGCTTGAAGGACGCACTTCAAGCACCTCGACCTCGCAGCGCAGCGTGTCGTTGGGGCGCACCGGCGCATGCCAGCGCAGGTCGTCGATGCCGGGGCCGCCGAGACTGGACTGCATGAAGACGCCGCTCTGGATGAACAGGCGGAAGCAGATGGCCAGCGACTGGAAGCCACTCGCTATCAGGCCGCCATAGGGTGATTTTTCAGCCGCACCGACGTCCAGATGGAAGGGCTGCGGGTCGTAGCGCCAGGCGAAGTCGATGATTTCGGCTTCGGTGAGCGTGACCCCGCCGGTCTTGAAAGTATCGCCTTCCATCAGATCATCAAGGTAGCGTGTATCCATCATGTGTCCGTGTCCGAATAGTTGACTGGTCAGGATGCTGTCCGGGTCAGGTGCCCGGGACCGCGATGGCCGGCAGGCAGGGGGCGGCTCATTTCGCTGCCTCTGCATCGGTCACGGCGTCCGGCCTGACGAATATCGTGTAGCGGTTTCGCCCCCGTTCCTTCGATTGATACAGGGCCTGGTCTGCTTCCCGGAGCAGCAGGTCGCCGTCGTCGAGGTCCTTGTGGAAGTATGCGACGCCCATGCTCGCCGATACGTGAACGACCGCGTCATCGACGTCCACCGGCGCACGGACCGTCTCCAGCACGCGGTCGAATACCGCCGTGCTGACCGGGGCGTTAAAGATCAGTACGAACTCGTCACCGCCCAGTCGTGCAATGGTGTCATCGGTGCGCAGCACTTTCGTCAGCCGGTTCGCAATCTCTATCAGCAGCAGGTCTCCGGCGCCGTGCCCGTACGTATCGTTGACCGGTTTGAATCCGTCGAGGTCCATCATGCAGATTGCAAGAGGCGTGCCGTGGCGGCGTGAATAGGCCATGGCTTTTGCCAGCCTGTCCCTCAGAAGTCGACGATTCGGAATGCCGGTCAGGGCATCATAGTTTGCAATCCGGTCAAGTTCGTCCTGTTGGGCTTTCAATTGACGGATGTCGGTCAGAACCGTGACGCTGTGACTGAGGTGACCGGCCTCGTCGAGTACGGCGGAAATGGACCAGAGCTGTGGCACGCACTCGCCGCTCTTGTTTCGAATGGAGACTTCGCCTTTCCAGTTCCCGTTCTGCAGAAGTGCCGCTGCCTGTTCCCGATACAGCTCCGGCGAATGTCGTCCAACGTCCAGCAAGGCCGTTGTCTGACCCAGCAATTCCTCACGCCCGTATCCGGTGATGCGCAGGCACGCCGGATTTACGTCGATGATCCGCTGCCGGTCATCGGCGATGATGATGCCTTCGTGGCTGGCCGCATAAACACTGGCCGCCAGCTTGAGTTGCTCTCTGACCTGCTGTTGCTCGGTCACGTCGCGCAGGTAACCGTGCCAGGTGACGCCAGCGTCATCGCTGCGCTCCGGCGATGCGCTGCCTTCGATCCAGCGCTCGCCCTTGACCGGATGCCGTACCCGATACACTGCGCGCCAGGGCGTCAGGTGCTTCGCCGAAAGCATGATGCTGGCGCGCGTGGCCTCCAGGTCGTCCGGATGGATCAGGTCGAACACCTTGGCAGCGTCTTCGCTCACGTCCTCCGGCGTACAGCCGTAAACATCCACGATGCCCTGGCTCACATGGGAGAAGAAGGCGCTGCCATCGGGGCGCATGGTGTATTGATAGAGGCAGCCGGGCACGTTGGAGGACAAGTGCTGCAGGCGGGACAGCAGCGCGTTTCGCTCCGCTTCTGCCTCGTGCCTCTCGGAAACATCCAGGTGGGTGCCGTACATCCACAGCGGCCGTCCGTCCGTGGTCCATTCGGACACGGCGCCCCGGTCATGCACCCATACCCAGTGTCCGTCCTTGTGCCGCATCCGGACTTCCAGGTCGTAGTGAGAGCTTTCGTGGCTGAAGTGACGCTGCAACGCTTCGCGGGATCGTTCAAGATCTTCCGGGTGGGTCAAGCCTTCCCACGTTCTGATCGACACCGGCTGCAATTCGTCCAGCGTATAGCCGAGGATTTCAGCCCAGCGTTCGTTGAACTGCGTTTCCCCCGTCCGGACATTCCACGCCCAGGTGCCCGCTCGAGTGCCCGCGACAACCTGATTCAGCCGTGAATGCTGCGCATGCAATGCCTGTCCCATCTGAACCAGTTCGTCGTTGCGAACCCGCAATCGGGTTTCCTGGTCGTTGATGGTCTCGAGCAGCTGATCAAAACTCAGTGCAAGCCTGCCCAGTTCGTCCGCGGGAGGCAGCGGCCCTACGCGGACATGACTGGCGCCGTCACGAAACGAACTCATTACCGTGTTCAGGGTCTGGATGCGTCCGGTGAGCCCCCTGCCTGCCCGAAGAAAGACGAGCGAAATGGCGAGCATCGCGAGGGACGACAGACCGATCACCGAGGCAATCAGGACCAGGCGGTTGTTGCGGTAGGCCTGATCCGGCAGCGCCACGCCCAGCATTCCGACACGCTGACCTTCGCCATCCAGAATCGGGCTGAATGCCGCTGTATAGGACGCGTCATCCCTGACTATCCGGCCCGCCCAGACCTGACCCCGCTCCAGTACGGCCTGCGCGATTTCCTGCGGTTGTATGAAGCCCAGCACGGGCCTTGACTCGGAGTGTCTTCTCGTTCGGGCGACGATCATGTCGCCCGAGTGGATTGCGATCATGCCGCTTTCCGCCATGTGCGAGACCACCGGAAAGATGATCTCCCTGACGTGCTCCACGAGAGCCGTGTTGCCGTTGAGTGTCACTCCGCCGATCAGGATGGCCTCCGGTCGGTCGACTGCCAGCGGGGTGTGGGCTGCGGCGTTGATCACCAAGGTGGTTGCGGAGCTTGCCCGCAGCTCTTCACCGGGAACGGATTTCAGCGCAGTGGCGCTGGTCGCTGACGGCGGAATGAACAGGTTCAGCTGGTCCGATTCGAAACGTTCGATTGCGGCATTTGAGATACCGATGCGCGCCTGTCGCAGCACGAATGAATCGGGCAGCCGGCCGCCGGGCTTCAGTCCCGAGCCGGATGCGATGACCCTGCCATCAGGCTGGGCAAGTATCAGATAGCTCAGTCCCCACTCCTTGACCTTTCCATCCAGTAAGGACTCGAAATCCCGCTGGCTCGCCTGCCGATCAAGCATTTCCGCCAGCTTTTCGGACTTTGCATACTGGGCGATCTGCTGCCGCGTACGTTCCCGCAACTGCGCGAGGTAGTTTTCGCTGCCGGTCAGATTGCCGCGGAGCGTGTCGGCGATTTGGGTGTCCGAGATCCAGGTGCCGATCAGGGCGATCGCCAGAACGACGACAGGCAGGGCCAGCAGCAAAGGCACCAAGGCCAGGGCGGAAAGCCGGAAGGCAAGTGATTCCTGCCAGGAATGCCAGCCGAGTTTCAACAGTTTTGCAATCATGTACTGGACGTTTTATTGATTCGACGCGAAGCTCACACTCCACATCGCCTTGTTGTACTTATTTGATGTGGGTTCATGCCGTTTACTGAAAAAATGATCTCATCAAGCGTCTGCTCGCATTGTTAAATTGGATATGGACGTAACAACGCCTCACAAGAGGATTTTCCTCTGCTTGGTCTGTTGCCTGCTGGTTGCGTGCGGAAACGACGAACCGGTGCGCATAGGATTCATCGGCGGCCTGACCGACTCCAATTCGGACAATGGTCAGGCAGGGTTGCGCGGCGTTACGCTGGCCGTTGAACAGTTCAACCGGGCCGGCGGCCTGGATGGGCGCATTGTCGAAGTGGTTGCGCGTGACGATGCCCAGAACCCGGAAACGGCCGCCCGGGCCGCCCGTGATCTGGTGGCGGCCGGGGTGTCCGCGATCATCGGCCCGTTTACCAGTTCCATGGCGGAGGCCACGCTGCCGGTCACCGGTGCAGCCGGGATCCTGCAGGTCAGCCCGACCATCACGTCCATGACCTTCTACGGCAAGGACGACAATCTGTTCCGGATCAACCGGACAACGCGCGACAACGCACGGGACTACGCCAAGGTCATGGTCGACAGAGGACAGCGGAAATTTGCCGTCGCCTATGACCTGCGCAACCGGAATTTCACGGAATCCTGGCTGGCGGAGTTCCGGAGTGCCACTGAGTCGATGGGTGCCGGGGTGGTGTCGACGGTGCCGTACGAATCCGTACCGGACCGCGATTTCGCACCTGTGATAAGAGCCATGCTGGCTGACGGACCCGACAGCCTGTTCTTCATTTCCGGTGCCCTTGACGTGGCGCGTCTGGCCCAGGAAGCCCGCAAGCAGGCGCCGGCACTGCCGATCGGAGCTGCCGAGTGGGCCGCGACCGAGCACTTGGTCGATCTTGGCGGATCGGTGGTCGAGGGGCTGCTGATCGCCCAGAATTTTGACCGGGATGACACCTCGGCCCGTTTTTCCGAGTTCGACGAGGCCTATTTCAAACATTTTCAGCGTGCTCCCGGCTACAGCTCCGTATCCGCCTACGATGCCGCGACGGTCGTGCTGAAGGCGCTCAGCGGCCGGCGTCCGGGTGAAACTATGAAGGCCTCCATGCTTCGTAATGGCCCGTATCAGGGCCTGCAGCAGCAGATTGCCTTTGACGCCAACGGTGACACGACGCGACAGGTGTATTTCACGGAAATACGCCAAGGGCGCTACGTCAAAGTAAAGTGAATCAGATGCGGTGGAGATGGTGCCGGTTCGGGGCAATTGCCGACGGCGCGGTCTGGATACGATTCCAGCGGTGAGCGACGATCTGCAGGACCGACGGATGTCGCCCGTGCGCCGTCGTTTCCCGCAGCACCCGCGAATTCCGGCATCCACCGGACTTGGAGTGGGCGCGACTCGCAGGCAGGTCCGTTTCGAGGACTTCTTCTGATCTGGTGCCCGGGACGGGGGTCGAACCCGTACAGCTTGCGCCGAGGGATTTTCGTCACACCACGGTTTTCACCGCCGGCTTGCGCCGTTCGTGCGCTGGACTATGCCTTCACCCTGGCGCGACGCGCTGTAGGTGCCCCCCGTCTAGTCTCTACACCTTCCCGTCGCCGGGCTTGGCTCGGCGTTGCCTCGGCCCGTGGCCAGGGGGTTCGCCGAATTTGAGGGGATTCACGCGGGTACTTTCGCAGCCCGGTGCTCAATCTTTAAGTCCCTTGTGTCTACCAATTTCACCACCCGGGCAGCGGGCGCATTTTAACAGTGCGCCGTGCGCACTTGCACGTCATTCGCGGCGTGTGGGTGCGGACGGCCCGGATCAGGGCGGCGTTTCGGGCAAACCCGACGGCAGCGCCGCGCGGAGCCGTTCGAGCGCGGTACCGAAATCGCAGTCACGAATGGCCTCGGCGATGTGCGGGAAGTGTTCTCCCAATCCCATCCTCAACATTGCCTCATTGGCATCCAGCAGTTGCCGGCTGGAAAAATCGTCGTCTTTAAGCCTGTCGGCCAGCGCCGCGCAGATCCGGCGCAACTGCGCCTGATCGACTGCCGCGGCCTCAGGTGTGGCGTCAGGCGGCTGGAGGCGGCTTCTGATCGATGCGATCAGTGCCGGCAACGAGACCGCGAGGTCGGCCTGAATCTCATCCAGCGCCAGTGCCGGTTCGCGGTGACGGATCGCGTGTTCGAGCCGCTCGGCAATGATGCGAATGCCGTCGGCGCCGATCTGGGCGGCGACGCCCTTGAGCGTATGTGCGACCAGTTCCGCGGACGGCCAGTCCGATTCGCCAATCAGCCGGGCGATGTGTGACGGTGCATCCGCCTGCCCGGAGACGAATCTGGACAGCAGCGACAGGTAGAGCGCATCGCGCCCCATCGACTGGCGCAGACCAGTGGCGACGTCCAGTCCGGGGATGCCTTCCAGGATGCTGGCCGATGGCGCCGGGCGCCCGACCCTGGTTCCGCCGCTGCCGTTGCGCGCCTTCAGATGCTGCGGCCTGATCCACTGCAGCAACTTGGCCATCAGATTCACCGGGTCGATCGGTTTGGCGATGTGGTCGTTCATGCCCGCGTCGATGCAGCGCTCGCGGTCACCTGCCATGGCATTGGCGGTCATCGCCACGATGGGCAGATCCCTCTGGCCGGGAAGCCGGCGGATTTCGCGTGTGGCAGCGAGTCCGTCCATCACCGGCATCTGCATGTCCATCAGCACGATGTCGTAGCTGTTGTGCTGGACCTTCTCCAGCGCAACCGAGCCATCGGGCGCCAGATCGACCAGAAGTCCGGCTTCGTGCAGCAGTTCGGTTGCCACCTCCTGGTTCAGATCGTTGTCTTCGACCAGCAGGATCCGTGCTCCGGCGATGGCGGTGATGTCGGGCGCAGGGGCTGTTCTGTCCGGTTGCGTGCGTTGCGGCAGGTCGGCTGCAGCGCCGAACACCCGCATCACGGTGTCGAACAACAGCGACGGGTTTACCGGCTTGGTCAGGACTTCCTCGATTCCGGCCTGTGCGGCGGCGCTCGTCAGCTCGTCCCGGCCGTATGCGGTGATCATCAGTACGACGGGAGGTGTGTGCAGCTGCAGTTCGCTGATTTTCCGGGCAGTGGCCAGGCCATCCATCCCGGGCATCTGCCAGTCGAGAAACACGATTTCGTACGGTTCGCCGGCCGACGCGGCACGCGCCAGCTCGTCCAGGGCTGCCTGGCCGGATCCGGCGCTGCCCACCACGAAGGTCATGCTGCGCAGCATGTCGCCGAGCGCGTTGCGCGCGTGCTCGTTGTCGTCGACGACCAGCATCCGGCGTGCGCGCAGATCGGGCTTGGGCAGAAAGCGTTCGCGCGTGTCGCGGCCCCGGCCCATGCGCGCGGTGAACCAGAAGGTTGCCCCCTGGCCGGGCGTGCTGTCGACACCGACCTCGCCACCCATCAGTTCGGCCAGTCGCTTGGCGATGACCAGGCCCAGCCCGGTCCCGCCATAGCGGCGTGTGGTCGAGGTATCGGCCTGCTGGAAACTCTGGAACAGCGTCTGACGCTGCGCTTCGTCGATGCCGATGCCGGTGTCGCGTACCGAGAAATGCAGCTGCACGTCGTCCGCCATCCGTTCGGCAACGCGCACATGTATGCCGATTTCGCCGCGGGTGGTGAATTTCACGGCGTTGTTGGTGTAGTTGATCAATACCTGACTGATGCGCAGCGGGTCCCCGATCAGATCGTTGGGCACGTCGTCCTCGACCTCGACGATCAGCTCCAGCCCCTTGTCCGAAGCCTTTTCCGCGACCAGTCCGGCGACATTGTCGAGTATCCGCTCCAGTTCGAATTCGACGTGCTCGACCGCCATCTTGCCGGCGTCGATCTTCGAAAAATCGAGAATGTCGTTGATGATGCCCAGCAGATGCTGACCCGATCGCTGGATCTTCAGCAAATAGTCGCGCTGTCGCGCTGTCGGCCCGGTCTTCAGTGCAAGGTGGGTCAGGCCGATGACCGCGTTCATCGGCGTCCGGATTTCGTGGCTCATATTGGCCAGGAAGTCGCTTTTCGCCCTGGCGCCGGCTTCCGCCAGCAGGCGTGTCTGCGCCAGCTCCGCGTTGGCCGCCCGCTCGGCGGTGATGTCCTCGAAGGTGCCGGCAAATCCCTTGCCCATATCCTTGTGGTCGATCGCCAGCACCATCATGCGGCACCAGAAGCGGCTGCCGTCCTTGCGCAGCATTTCATGTTCTTCCCGATAGGCCCCCTTCTGTGCCAGATCGGCCGCGATCCGCTGGTCGATTTCGGAGAACGTCGTGTCGTCCGGGTACACCGCGCGCATGTTCAGCCCCCGCATTTCGTCGGCGCCGTAGCCGAACATCCGTTCCATCGTGCGGTTGCAGCGCTGGATCGTACGGTCGCGTGTCAGCGCGATGCCGACCGTCGCGGCATCGAAGATCGCCTGCTGTTCTTCGTTGGCCAGACGCACCGCTTCGGCTGCGGCACGCTCGGCCGTGATGTCGTCGATGATCCATACCGAGCCCCGGCCCGGATCGCCCGGCGCGACCGCTCGACCGGTCATGCGCGTCCAGAGTCGGGTGCCGTCGCGCCGCACCATCATCTGTTCGCGATGATGTGTCAGGCCCTGCCGGATGTCCTCGTAGGCCTTGTCGAAGACTTCATTGAAGGCAGCGTCATCGACGTACCAGGCCCGTGTCGACCGGCCCGTCAGTTCGCCGTCCGGCCAACCGAGCATTTCGTGCATGCGCCGGTTGCAGCGGCTCGCGGTGCGGTCCTTGAGCAGCACGATGCCCAGGGTTGCCGCGTCGAACAGCGCCTGCTGCTCTTCGTTGATGGCCAGCAGTTCCGCCGTTCGTGCCGCAACACGCTGCTCGAGTTCCTGGCGGTATGCGTCCAGCTCGGTTGCGGCCCTTTTCTGTTCGCTGATGTCGTTCCAGACGACATGCAGCAGGTTCTTGCTGCCCTGGCGTATTGCAGTCAGCAGCACGTGGGCGATGAAGTGTTCGCCATCGGCGCGGATGTGCTCCCACTCGAATTCGTGCGACCCCTTTTCCAGCGCGATGCGGATGACCTCCAACACCTTTTCCGACGACAGCCGGCCATCGGGTTGCTGTACCGGCGAAATGTCGATCGGCGTGCGTCCGAGGAACTCCCCGGCGCTATCGATGCGCAGCATGGCCAGCGACGCCTTGTTGGCGGCGACGAAGCGGCCGTCCTCGACCAGCGTGATGGCCTGACGGGTGTCCTCGAACAGCTTGCGGAAACGCTCCTCGCTTTCGCTCAGGTGATCTTCGGCCACCCGGCGCTGATGCACGCTGGCCAGCCGCTCGGCCACCGCTTCGATCAGATCGCGTTCCTCGTCGACGAAGGGATCGCCGCCATTGTGGTCGGGCAGCGGCTGCAGATAGGCGACGGTGATATGTCCCAGCGTCCGCGGCCCGATCCGGATATCGGTGCTCAGGCGGATGACCGCGCTGTCCAGGTCTGCCGTGGCGTAGTGCTGTCCCGACCAGTCGATGCAGGCCGCCGCGATCTGCGGATGGCGCCAGCCTGAGGGCAGAAGTGACGTCACCTCCTGCAGCATGTCGGGCAGCGGCCGGTGCAGGTCGTCGCTGGCACGGAATATCGCATACAGACATTTCTGCTCCCGGATGCGCTCTCCGAGCGCGGTCTGCATCGAGTGCAGGTCGGTGATGTCGCGTGCCACGCCGAGTATGCCGAGCAGGTGCCCGGCGGCGTCATGCATTCTCGTCTTGGTTGTCTGGAACAGACGCGGATGTTCGAGCGTCGGCAGGTCCAGCCATTCCTCGTAGCGTATTGGCGCATCGGCGGCCATGGCCTGCCGGTCGCTTTCCCGAAAGCCATCGGCCAGCTGCCGTTCCATGAGCGCTTCATCCCGCTGGCCGATGAGCGCGCTCTCGGGCTTGCCGAGCAGGTGCTCGTAGGCCGCGTTGCAGGCCAGTACCACGCCATCCGGGTTCTTGAGCCATGCCGGATCGGGCAAGGTCTGGAACAAGGTCTTGAAACGTGCGCGCTCCTCTTCCAGCGCAGCGGTCTTGTGCCGGACCGCGGTTCGCATCGAATAGATCCAGGCAGCCATGACGAGCAGGGTCGCCAGCAAGGCGAGCAGTCCGTAGCCGCCGTAGCGCAGATAGGGCGCCAACACGCCCTCGACCGCGGAGCCGAACCATTTTTCCTCCAGCTCGCGGCTGGCTTCAGGCGGGATGCGTGCGAATCCGTCGCTGATGATGCGCAACAGCGGCGCATCGCCCTTTCTGACGGCCCAGTGGAACTGACTGGTGTACATCGTTTGGGTATGGCGGAATGCTTGGCGGATGCCTGCTTTCGCGAGAAAGTATTCCGCCGGCCGCTGGTTCATGCAGAAAACGTCGACCTCCCTGTGCGCCGCTGCCGCTACCAGCAGCGCGTAGGTCGGGAAACGTGCGAGGTTGGTCGATCCTGCCCCGGCCAGCTGTTCGACGCAGCGGTCGCCGTCCTTGACGCCGACGATGAAGTTGCGGCTCGATGCGGCGTCGACGATGCCCGACAGCTCGGTGCGGAAGTACAGCATGACGTCGAGGTCGGCATAGGGCGCGGAAAAGTCGTAAAGCGGCTCGCGCGCCGGTGTGCGCGAAATGGTGTCGATCACGTCGGCGCCCCCGTCGCGCATGACCTGCTGGGCCTGTGCCCACTCCATGCCGCGCAGTTCGACCTCGATGCCGGTCTGTTCCTGCCACTGCCGCCAGCGATCCCTGACCAGGCCCTGCAGTTGTCCGGACGCATCGCGCAGGGTGTAGGGCGGAAAGTTGTCGTCGAGGACAACCGTGATCTTCCGGGGCAACGGCCCCGCATGCGCGTCTGCCGCAAATGCACTGCCGGCGAGGCCGGTGAGCAACATCAGCAGAACGATGCGGCATGCCGTTGCCAGTCTGATCAAGGTGTTCGCTCCCGAAAAAGGGCTGACGATGGGCGATCAATATTCTGCGGTGATTTCTGAGGTGATCCTACAGCGAGTTCGCGGCGTCGGTGGTGACCGGTGTGGCCGAAACGCCGTCATCGCGCGAGACGAGGCTGTTTCGCATGTTGCCGCACCGGTTCGTCGAGTGTCCGTTTGCGCACTGGTTCGAGGGTGTCCGCCGATGCGTCGACAGTTCGTCGCTGTCGCCCGACGTCAGTCATGTCTGACGTGACGCCATCCATGCGGCTGACGAGGGCGTCCCGGACCGCGACCTAGACTTGCTGCAAGCGATGCGCGCACATCGTGTGTGCGCCGCGCGATCTGTTTTCGGACTATGGAGCGAACTCATGTTGAAGCCTGTTGATCTTCTCAAATGCGTGGCGACGGTTGGCATGGTGGTCGGACTGACCGCCTGTGCCGGAATGTCCAAGAGTGAAAGCAACGCGATGATCGGTGCTGCGGCAGGCGGCGTGGCGGGTTCGGTGCTGACCGGCGGCAGTACGCTGGGTACGGTCGGCGGCGCCATCGCCGGTGGTGCGCTCGGCAACGAACTGGGCAAAAAGAAGCGCTGAACGCCGGCAAAAGTCGGTTGCAGTCACAAATCCGGACGCGATCGCGAGGCTCTTTCTGCAGGAGCGAGCCATGGCCGCGATGCGATCGTGGCTCGGCGGCGGGCGCGGGATTGAGGAGGGGAATCGCGAGCATGGCTCGCTCCTGC
>JAHRYN010000006.1:0-94767 GCA_020621405.1 Betaproteobacteria bacterium | reverse complement strand
GGGGGGCGATGCGGGTTCTGTAGGAGCGACCCATGGTCGCGATGCGGTCGTGGATCGGCGGCGGGCGCGGGATTGAGGAGGGGAATCGCGAGCATGGCTCGCTCCTGCGGGGGGCGATGCGGGTTCTGTAGGAGCGACCCATGGTCGCGATGCGGTCGTGGATTGACGGCGGGCGCGGGATTGAGGAGGGGAATAGCGAGCATGGCTCGCTCCTGCGGGGGAAGCGATGCGGGTTCCGTAGGAGCGACCCATGGTCGCGATGCGATCGTGGCTCGGCGGCGGGCACGGGATTGAGGTGGGGAATCGCGAGCGTGGTTTGCGCCAGCAGAAATGTCGCGGCACCTCCGCTCATGATCGCGATCACCGTCGCCCCCGTGACGGGCGTTATGCTTGTGCCTTCTGCCCCAGGCCGTGCGCGATGTGCTGATCGATACCCACTGTCATCTCGACGCCTTCGAATTCGATGCCGACCGCAACGAGGTGCTGGCGCGTGCGCGCGCTGCGGGTGTCGGCTGCATGGTGCTGCCGGCGGTGGATCGGAGCGGGTTTTCGCGGGTGCGGGCGCTGTGCGCCATCCATGCCGATCTGCGTTACGCGCTGGGCATCCATCCGCTGTACGTTCCGGCGGCCGGTCCGGCTGATATCGACAGCCTGGCATTCGAGATGGACGACCCGGCCGTCATCGCGGTCGGCGAGATCGGACTGGATTTCTTCGTCGACGGCATCGATCCGCAGTTGCAGGAGGATTTTTTCGTGCGTCAGCTCGGGCTGGCGCGCGACTTCGGTCTGCCGGTGCTGCTGCATGTGCGGCGCAGCCAGGACCGGATCCTGAAACACTTGCGCGCCGTGTTCGGGCGCAATGGCCCCGGCGGCATCGCGCACGCCTTCAACGGCAGCCGTCAGCAGGCCGACGAATTCATCAAGCTGGGTTTCGTGCTGGGCTTCGGTGGTGCGGTCACGTGGTCGCGTGCGCTGAATCTGCGCCGTCTGGTGACCGAACTGCCGCTCGACGCCATCGTGCTGGAGACCGATGCGCCGGACATTCCGCCGGAATTCGCGTCCGGCAGGCGCAACGAACCGGCGAATCTGGCCCGCATCGCGCAGACCATCGCCGCCATCCGGGGCGTGCAGCCCGCGGAACTGGTGCGCGCGACCGGGGACAATGCAATGCGCGCATTGCCCCGGTTGTCGCAGGCTCCGGTGGCTTACAGCGTGTAGGAAGCCGATATGCCGATCAGCCAGGTGCGCTCGGCAGCCGGCGCGTAGTAGCGCTGGTTGCCGTCGTTCACGTAGACCGAGCCGACGTATTCCTTGTCGAACAGATTGTCGACGCGGACAAACTCATTGAATTTCCACGCACCGGCCTTCTGGTTGAAGCCACCGCGCAGGCTGGTGATGGTGTAGCCGCCGACGCGTGCGTTGTTGGTGTCATCGGCGAACATGCGTCCGCTTGCACGTACTTCGACAGCGCCGCTGAAGCCGATGGACGGTTCGCGGTAGGTCAGTTCGCCGTACAGCGTCCTGTTGGCGATGCCGGCGATCTTGTTGCCGGAATTCACCCGCACCGGCCCGTTCGGATTGGCGACGGTCGGTGTTCCCTGAGTGCATCGCGCAACCGCGCAGGTCATGAAGCTGTCGTCGAATTCCGCGTTGAGCAGCGTCAGTGCGCCATATGCCGCCAGCTTGCTGGTCAGGCGTGAATCGATGCTCAGTTCCATGCCGCGGCGCGAGGTCGTGCCCGCATTCTGGTAGCTCACGCGGCCGCTGGCATTGTTGAACACCACGATCTCGTTCTTGGTGTCGATGAAGAACACCGAAGCCTCGACCTTGGTGGCGTCCGTGAGGAAGGACTTCACGCCGACCTCATACTGCATGCTGGTCGACGGCTCCAGGCCGAAGTTCAGGCCGCTGGCACTCTGGTCGGGCTGGTAGGACAGTTCGATCAGGGTCGGTGCTTCGAAACTCCGGCCGACGTTGGCGTACAGATTGGTGCTCTGCGTCAGCTTCCACAGCGCGCCGACGGCCGAGGTCCAGTCGCTGTGGCTGATCGAGCCGCTGTCGTCCGGATTGAACGTGCTGGCGCTGACCGTGCTGCCGCTGGCGGTTCCCGGGCAGGTGCTGCCGATCACCGTACACACGAAGCGGTCGTCGGACCGGAACTTCACGTGCGTGTAGCGCACGCCGGCCGACAGCGCGAGCACGTCCGTGGCATTCCATTCGCCCTGTGCGAACACGCCGGACTGTTCGGCGACGTTGCGCTCGTCGCGCTTGAGCGCGCCGCGCGAGCCGTAGAGTTCGCTGCCTGCGCCGTCGTTGCGATAGCCCAGACGGTCTTCGTCCGCCCGTTCGTACTCGCCGCCGACGGTCAGGGTCACCTTGTCCAGCTTGCGCGTCCAGCGCAGGCTCGTGCCCCAGTAATCACGATCGAAGGTAGACAATCCGCCCGAAGCACGGATGTTGTTCTGTGTCGTCGTGTTGATCGCCAGGTACTGTGCGTTGCTGCGATTGCCCAGATAGAACATGGCGCGCAGTGTGTCGATGTCGGTCAGTGCGGTCTCGAACACCACACCGCCTTGGGCGTTGTCCAGGCTGCGGCGGGCGCCGAACTGGGCGGCGGTGATGTCGCCTGCACCGGCCGAGGCCACGCCTTGCTGCCTGCGGTCGGCCTTCAGTTGAGCCAGCGTCAGACCCAGCGGATCCTGGCCACTCTGTGCGAGATAGTTGCCGACGACGGTCAGCGTGCTCTTGTTGCCCAGCGTCCAGCGCGCCTTGAAGTTGGATTGTTCCTTCTGCGACCGGCTGTAGTCCCGATAGCCGTCGGTATCGAAGCGGGACGTGCTGGCCGTGTAGTTGAAGTTGCCGACGGTGTCGCCGAACTTCAGGCCGTAGCGTGTGGTGCCGTAGCTGCCGGCCTGGAAGCTCGGCGTGACGGTGAAGTGTTCGGGGCCGTCCTCGGTGAACAGCTGCACCACGCCGCCGGAATGGTTGCCGTACAGCGCGGAGAAGGGGCCGCGCAGCACTTCGATGCGTCCGGCCGAGGCCAGATCGAACAGGCCGGTGCCGCCCTGGCCGTCCGGCGTGCTGGCCGGAATGCCGTCGGCGAACAGTTTCACGCCGCGCACGCCGAACTGCGAGCGGGCGCCGAAGCCGCGGATGGTCAGCGACTGTTCCTGCGTGTAGTTTTCCTTGCCCGCCGACAGTACGCCCGGCACGCGGTTGATCACCTCGGAAACATTCACCGTCGCACGCTGGTCCTGGATGGTCGTCGCATCGACCGAATCGATCGCCATCGGCAGATCGAAGGAATTCTGCTCGACGCGCGTGCCGGTGACGACGACGGTCGGTGCGCGGACGGGTTCATCGGCGAGCGCACTCTGGCCCAGCAGGGCGAGCGCAAGGGCGAGCGGGGTAAGACGGAGCGCAGGTGACATCGGGAAGCCTCTCTCTGGGTATCGACTGGCGTTGGCGCAGTCCGGTTTGCGTGACGCGTCTGCGCGCGTCTGGTCAGGCGGGGCGGAGTATACGCAGCGCCATCAGGCCCGGCATCGCGAAAAGCTTGAACCGTGCGGATGCCTTCAGACGGAGGGCACGGAGCCGGGCGCGGGGGCGAACAGGTGCTGCATCGCAGGCGGATTCAGCACGCGCAAATGCGGCGGACACAGACGATGACGGCCGAGCCTGAGCAGCGCGCGGTCGCGCGACACCAGCAGGTCGGCGCCGGTGCGCACGGCCAGGTCGAAGAATTTCTGGTCCTCCCGGTCACGGCAGCGCGGCAACGTCGGATCGGGCGTTTCCGGCATCGCCTGCAGTTCGATGCGGCTGCAGTACGCGTCGTACAGCGCGGCTGCCTGCGTCTCGTCGATACCGAATTTCGGATAGCGCAGCACGGTACGCAGTTCGCGCAGACAGGCGTCGTCGCACAGCAGGCGCCCGCCGCCGTCGGCCAGCGCGCGGGCGACGCAGTCCAGCTCGGGGTTGTGCCACAGCAGCAGGTCGAGCACGGCGTTGGTGTCGAGGACGATGCGGATCATGGTGTCGGGGCCGGCAGGGTTCGCAGTTTAGGCGCAGACGTCACCGGGTTTGCATTCGGGGAGCTTCTGCAGGCGGCAGAAACGATCCAGGGTTGCGATTCGGTCGTGGAGCAGCGCCCGGTGCCAATTTGACGTGGGGTTATCGCGAGCATGGCTCGCTCCTACAGAGCGCTGTGCAGCACGGTTTTGTAGGAGCGAGCCATGCTCGCGATCCAGACTTTGAAATCCGTCGACGTGTTCGTCAATCGCGGGCTGGTGCAGTGAACCGTCCGTAATGCAGCAGCAGGGTCGGCAGCACCAGCAGATTGAGCAGGGTCGAGGTGGCCAGGCCGCCGACGATGATGGCGGCCATCGGGCCTTCGAGCTCGCGTCCGGGTTCGCCCGATCCCAGTACCAGCGGCATCAGGCCCAGTCCGGTCACCAGCGCCGTCATCAGGATCGATGGCAGGCGCTGTGCGGCGCCGAGTATCGCGGTGTCGACATTCCACAGGTGACCCTCGCGCTCGACCAGATGCTGGTAGTGCGACGCCAGCATGATGGAATTGCGCAGCGTGATGCCGAACAGCGTGACGAAGCCGACTACCGAACCCAGCGACAGCCAGCCACCGCCGGCCAGTGCGGCGAGTACGCCGCCGATCAGCGCGAACGGCAGGTTCACGAAGGTGATCGCCAGATTGCGCAGGTTGGTGAAGGCCAGCATCAGCAGCACGGCGATGGCGGCGGCGGCCAGCGCCGAGTGCGTGATCAGTTCGCGCCGGGCCTGCGCCTGTGCTTCGGCGGCGCCGGTGACCGTGTAGTAGCTGCCGGCGCTGAGCTTCACGTCGTTCTTCAGCGTGCGATGCACGGCGTCGCTGAAGGCGGCCAGATCTTGGCCGGCGGCGAGGTTGGCCGTGATGGCCTGCACCCGCTTGCCGCCGGCGTGCAGGATCTTGTAGCGGCCGTTCTCGACCGCGATGTCGGCCACGTCGCGCAGTTCGACCAGGCGGCCATCCGGCGTGCGCAGCGGCAGCCGCCCGATTTCCGCCGGCGAACGGCGATGGTCGGGGTCGAGCGTGACCACCAGCGGTGTGGCCAGCGTGCCGCGATAGACCTCGCTGACCTTCAAGCCGGCGAATGCGGTGGTCGCCGCGGTCAGCACGTCCTCCGGTGTCAGGCGCCAGACCGCCAGCTTGTCCAGGCGCGGCCGCACGACGATTTCCGGCGTGCCGGGTGGCGCCAGCACCTGTACGTCGGTGGCTCCCCTGACGCGCGCCAGCGCGGTGGCGACCGCGGTGGCGTCGGCGTCTAGCCGGTCCAGATTGCTGCCGAACACCTGCACCACCAGCGTCGCCGGGAAACCGGATTCGGTTTCGCCGATGCGCTCGGTCAGGAAGGTATTGACCGAAAAGGCCAGGCCGGGGAAGCCGACCGATTTCTGCGCTTCCTCGTCCGAGCGGTCTTCGTCGCCATCGTCGCCGGTGACCGTACGCCGGATGTCAGCCAGCACGCGTGACTGCGCATGGCCGTCGAGCGCGCCGATCTCGATCTCGACCTCGCTGTAGTGCGGGCCGAACGGATCGGCACCATTCTGTGCGCGGCCGACCCACTGGGCGACCGACTTCACGCCGTCGATGGCCAGTATCTTCTCGGTCATCTTGCGGCCGACCCGCAGCACCTCGTCCGGTGCCGTGCCGGGGATGGCCGACAGGTGCACGATGTAGTGGCCTTCCTTCAGCGGCGGAATGAATTCGCCGCCGAACAGCGGCAGCACGCCGAGGCCGGCCGCGAGGAACAGCATGACGCCGGCGATCAGCGTGCGCGGCCGCCGTTCGATGGCGCGCAGCGTGCGCTCGTAGCGCGGCCGCAGCCAGCGCACCAGTGGCGGATCGTCGTCCGGCAGGTCACGCCGGCCCAGCAGCAGCCAGCTCATCGCCGGCGTGACGGTCAGTGCGACCACCAGCGACGCCAGGATGGCCAGGATGTAGGCGGTGCCCAGCGGCGCGAACAGCTTGCCGGCCACGCCCGAGAGGGTCAGCAGCGGCACGAACACCAGTGCCACGATGAAGGTGGCGTACACCACCGAGCTGCGCACCTCCATCGACGCGTCCAGCACCACCTTCCAGGACGCGGCGGGTGCGTCGCGATGGCGGTTCTCGCGCAGCCGGCGGTAGATGTTCTCGCAGTCGATGATGGCGTCGTCGACCACCTCGCCGAGCGCGATCGCCAGGCCGCCCAGCACCATGATGTTCAGGCTGGCGCCGGATTCGAGCATCACCAGCACCGCTGCCAGCAGGGACAGCGGAATGGCCACCGCCGAAATGAAGGCGGTGCGCAGGTTGAACAGGAACACGAACAGCACGATGACCACCAGCGAGGCACCGATCATCACGTCGGCGCGTACGTTGCCCAGCGCCGTCTGGATGAAGTTGGCCGGGCGGAACAGCGCCGGATGCAGCGTCAGGTGTTCGCGTTCGAGCAGCGGCGCCAGTTCGGCCAGCGCCTTTTCCAGTTCCAGCGTGACGCCCAGCGTGTTGGCGCCGAGCTGGCCCTGCACCATCATGAACACGCCCGGCGTGCCGTTGATCTGCGCCGCGCTGATCGACGGACCGGCGGCTTCGCGCACGCGGCCGACGTCGCCCAGCGCCAGCGAACGTCCGTCCGGCAGCGTCACCGTGAGCTGTTCCAGACTGCGCGGTGTTGCCGGCGTGGCGTCGATGGCGATCAGCAGGCGCTGGTTGTCGTTTTCGACGAAGCCGGCACCGGCCACGGTGGCCGCACCGCGCGCCGCCTGTTCGACATCGGCCAGCGTGACGCCGAGCGTGCGCAGCCGGGCCGGGTCGAGCTGTATCTGCCACTGCCGCACTTCGCCGCCGAATACATTGACGTCGGCCACGCCCTGCACCGACAGCAGGTGCGGGCGCACGACCGAATCGACCAGATAGCGCACGTCCATCGCCGAGCGGCTGTCCGAGGTGAGCCCGACGCCCAGCAGCGTGCTGGCCGACGAGGTCAGCGGCGTGATCACCGGCGTCACGCCGGCCGGCAGCAGGGCGCCCAGCGTGGCCAGACGTTCGGCCACCAGCTGGCGGTTGCGGAACAGGTCCGATTTCTCGTCGAAGATGACGTGCACGACCGACAGGCCGGGAATGGACTGCGAGCGCAGTTCCCTGATGCCGCGCGTGCCCGATACCGCGGCCTCGATCGGCGTGCTGACGCGGGTTTCGACCAGATCGGCCGGCAGTCCGGGCGCTTCGGTCTGTATCACCACCTGCGCCGGTGCGAATTCCGGGAACACGTCCAGCCGGGCTTCGAACATGCGGGTGACCGCATAGACCGCCAGCACCAGCGACAGCGCGAGCACGATGCCCGGCCGGCGTACCGAGAAACGGACGATGGCTTCGATCATGGGATTGCCGCCAGGTGGGCGTGATCTGCGTGGTGCTCGGTCATTGCTCAGTCGTTGTTCTCGTCGGCCAGCGTGTGCTTGAGTTCTTCCGACAGCAGCAGCTGCGCGCCGCGCGTGACGATGCGCGCATCGTCCTCCAGCGCCGGCGCCAGCCAGCCGTCCGGGCGCTGGGCATCGTGCGGCAGGGCCTGCCGCGTGAAGGCTTCCGGTTCGTCGTCGTCGCGCACATAGACCCACGGCAGGCCGGCGTACCACACGACCGCATCGTTCGGCACCAGATGCAGCGTCGCGCTGCCGATGACGCCGCGTGCCGCCAGCCGGGTGCCGGCCGGCAGCACGCGTTCGGTCGCGTACAGCCAGGTTTCGCCGGCACTCTGTGCCAGGCTGCGCGGTGCCGGGCCGATGCGGCGGGCTTCGATCGCGTTTTCGCTGTCGGCCAGGCGCAGCTGCATCAGCGTGGGCGGCTCGCCGGAGCCGCGCTGCGCGATGGCGACCAGTGCGCTGCGCCGGTCGGCGAGGCGTTCGAGCACGGCCGGTGCGTCGCCGGACGGGCTGCCGGCGAGTACGCCCCAGCCCTGGACCAGGCGGGCGTGCAGGCCGTCGGCACGCGCACGCGCGGCGGCCAGCGCGCTGCGGTCCTGTTCGGCCTGGCTGCGTGCGCCCTGCAGCGCCCGCTCCGACAGGTTGCGGTCGTCGTTGAACAGCGCCTGCACCCGGTCGCGTTCCGCTTCCGAACGCGCGAGCTGTGAGGCCAGCCGGGCGATGTCGGCGCGCGCTTCCTGCTGCTGGCTGCGCAGCGCGAACAGCGGCTCCAGATCGAGCACCACGGCCTGCGCCTCGCGCTCGGTGCCGGCACGCACGGTCAGCGGCTGTCCGAGTTCGATGCCGCTTGCGGTCTGGGCCGCCGCCGTCAGTTTGACGCGGGTCAGTCCGCTGTCGTCGCGCTCGACCAGCGATGGCACGGCGATGTCGTCGTCTTCGCGCGCCGCATGCAGTGCCCATTCGTCACGCGCGTAGTAGATCAGCGCCCAGACCAGGGCGATCAGCAGCAGGCCCATGACGAAAAGCAGGCGGTAGGCGATGTGCGCCCGCGGTGCGGTGTTTGCGTTGTCCGGCGTCATGGCGTGCTCTCCGATGTGAGGCGGACGATTTCGAGTGGTTTGAGCTGGGCGAGCGGGCGTTGCAGTGCGTCCTCCAGCGCCAGCCGGGACGTCGCGCTGCGGCCGAGCGCCTGCAACACGCGAAGCTCCGCTTCGATCACGCGGCTGCGTGCGAGCAGGCGGTCCAGCCGGTCGGCGTCGCCGCGCCTGAATCGCTGTTCGGTTCGCGTCGCCTGCTGACGCGCCTCGTCCTGTTCCGCCTCGGCGCTGTCGGTGTCGAGGCGGGCGGCGGCCAGACGTGCGCGGGCGGCGTCGAGTGCGGCCAGCGCCTGTGCCTGCAGGGCGAGGAAATCCTGCGCCGCGATTTCGCGCCGCGCCACCGCTTCGGCGATCGGACCGGCCTGGCGCTCGACGGAAAACAGCGGCAGCGATGCGCCCATCTGCCACACCATCGCGCCCTGGTCCCACAGCAGTCCGGGACGGATGCGGATTTCCGGATACTGCGCGCGCAGCTCGACCTGCAACGCTGCTTCGGCCGCTGCGTGCTGCGCCAGTGCGCGACGCAGGTCGATGCGGTCGAGTGTCGCGCTTGCGCGCAGGGCATCGGCTGCCGGCAGTGCAGCCGGCTGTTCGAAGTCGCGGTCGTCCATCGTCAGTGCGTCGAGCGCCGACTGTGGCAGCGCAAGTGCCTGCGTCAGATCGCCCCGGGCGCGCAGGCGGCGCTGTTCGGCCTGCACGAAGCGGGATTCGGCCTGCGCGGCGGCGCTGCGCACGGTTGCCAGGTCGAGTGCGTCGGCGGCGCCCAGTTCGTGGCGTTTCTGCATCACGCGCTGCGCCTCCAGCGAGTTTGCGACCAGCTGGTCGAGCAGCTTCAGCTCCGCGCTGCTCGACCACAGTTCGAGTTGCGCGCGCAGCGCGGCCGAGCGGATCGACCAGGCGGCGTCCGCTTCCTCGAGCAGCGCCGCGTCGGCCAGCAGCCGCGCGCGGTCGATGCGCGCCTCGCGCACCGACTCGCCGGTCACCGCCAGATCCAGCGCGAGCCCGACGCTCCATGGCGACTGGCCGGCGTCGTGCTGGTTGTGGCGTTCCAGTGTCGGCGACAGCGAACTGGCGGGCTTCAGGCCGGCGGTCTGCAGTTCGGCCCGTGCGAGCGCGGCGCGCGCCCGCGCCCGGGCGGTGGCCGGATGCCGGTCCAGTGCGGCCAGTGCGAGCAGTTCCGGCGACCAGCGTTGGGGCGGCCAGTCGGATACGTCGATATTGCGTTGCGCAAGGAAATCTCGCGTCCGGTCATCGACCAGCGAACGTTCCTGATGAGCGGATTGCGAGGCTTGCGGGTTCAGCGGCTCAGGCTCGACGTGTTGCAGGGCACAACCGGTCAGCGCCAGAAACGGCGCCAACAGAAGGCATGAAACGGCGTGCTGGAGGGTGGGGCGCTGCATCCGGATTTGTTATTCTGGTCCGCTGATCAACGCCGAATGCTAACGATGCAGGCAGTTGTGCGCAAACTTCGCCGCCAGGGCGCCGGTGAATCGGGATCGATGCACGGTGCAGCGTGCCATTCATGGCGCATGTGGCGCATCGTTGCTGAAGTCGTGCTTTTGCCGGCGATATACGCACTGAGCTCGGGCGCGGTATCGGCGGCGCCGGAAGCCGCATTGCCGGTCAGGCAGATCGCGAGCGGCGTCTATGTCTTCAATGGCGTGACCGCCGAACAGGACGCCCACAATCGCGGCGCGATCGCCAATCTCGGTTTCGTCGTCGGCAGCCGGTGCGTCGCGGTGATCGACACCGGTGGCTCGCCGGCGGTCGGCGAGGCACTCCGCGCCAGCGTGCGTGCGGTGACGGCACTGCCGGTCTGCTATGTCATCAATACGCATGTGCACCCGGATCACCTGCTGGGCAATCAGGCCTTTCTGGGCGACAAGCCGGTCTTCGTCGGCCATGCGAGGCTGCCGGCGGCACTCGCGGCGCGCGGCCGCACCTATGTCGCGTCGGCCGAACGCCTGATGGGCGACACCGGACGCGGCATCGAACTGGTGCCGCCGTCGCGCACCGTGAGCGACCAGGACACGCTCGATCTCGGCGGCCGCATGCTGCACCTGCGCGCGTGGCCGACTGCACACACCGACAACGACCTGACGGTGCTGGACGAGGCGAGCGGCACGCTGTTCGCCGGCGATCTGCTGTTCGTGGAGCACATGCCGGTGGTCGATGGCAAGCTGGCGGGCTGGATCCGGGTGACCGACACGCTGGCCGCTGCCGACGTCAAGGCGGTGGTGTCCGGGCACGGTGATGCCGGAGCCGCATGGCGCGATGCCTTTGCGAAACAGGGGAACTACCTGCGGGCCTTGGCCGATCAAACGAAGGCGGCGATAAAGGCCGGGCGTACGCTGTCGCAGGCGGTCGACGAGGTGGCACGGGACCAGACTGCGAACTGGGCTCTGTCCGAGCTGTTTCACCGGCGCAATGTCACCGCTGCGTTTGCCGAGCTGGAGTGGGAAGACTGAAGCGGGAAGACCGTGCAGGAACGATGCTTCAAGCCGGATGGTCATCGGCAGGCGGGTCCGCTGCCGGTCGGTGTTCTGGTGTTCATGGGGAGAATGCGATGAAATCTGTTCCAGGTCTGGCAGGCGCTCTGGCGATATGCCTGATGCTCGGGGCGACGGGCGCACGGGCGGCCGATGACGGGTCGGACACGCCGATCTGGGGCAAGGTGAAGACCTTGCTGGTCGGTGAGCGCGAAGTCATCGAAGACACCGCCGGTTCGGTGGTCGAGCTTGAGACGCCGGTGCGTGCCGAGGATGCGGCGGTGGTGCCGATCGCGGTGCATACCCGCCAGCTGCCGGGCGGCGTGCACGTCACCCGCGTGCATCTGGTGATCGACGAGAATCCGTCGCCGATCGGCGGCACCTTCGCGTTTACGCCGCTGGCCGGGCGCGCCGACATCGAGACCCGCGTGCGCATCGAGGCCTACAGCTGGGTGCGTGCGCTGGCCGAAACCAGCGACGGCAAGGTGTATGTCGCGCGCCGCTACGTGAAGGCATCCGGCGGCTGTTCCGCGCCGGCTGGCAAGGACATGGAGGAGGCGCTGGCGCGTCTTGGCAGGATGAAGTTCCGGCTCGACGAGGCGCCGGTCGTCGGTCAGTCCAGTGTGGTGCAGCTGATGATCAGCCATCCCAACACCTCGGGCCTGGCCATGGACCAGGTGACACGGCTGTATGTGCCGCCGCATTTCGTGCGCCGGGTCGAGGTGAGCTACGCAGGCGAGCCGGTGATGACGGCCGATGTCGATTTCTCGATCAGCGAGAACCCGAACTTCCGCTTTTACTTCGTGCCGCGGAAGGAGGGCGAGCTGAAAGCGGTGATCGTCGACTCGAAGGATCTGCGCTTCGAGAGCTCGATCGCGATCAAGCCGGCGTTGCGCGGCTCCTGAGGCACCGGCCGGCTACTTGATGAAGCAGCGCTTCTTCGACTCGTTCACGATGCCCAGATATTTCTTGATGGCATCTTTCGTCTGGTCCGTGCCGCGGAACATGCCGCCGCGCTCGCCGGTCATCGCCTGGGCGCGGCTGAAGCTGGACAGCTCGACGTAATCATCGTGGCTCAGCTTCGCGGCGATTTCGTCGATAAGACACGAACACTTGTAGATGTATTCCTGACTGGTGCCATAGGTCTGCATGCACTCGAGCGCGAACTCGACGCGCGATGTGGTCGGGTAGTCGTGGGCCAGCGCGATTCCCGGTGTGATCAGTGCGGCCAGCGTGGCGGCGATGGTGTGGAAGCGATGCGATTTCAAGCCGGGTCTCCTTCATTGTTATCGACGAGCCGTTGCGGCTCTGTCCTGACGTGTGCTGAAAAGGCTAGCACACGGCTGCAGGCCATCAAGCGTGTCCTCGGTGTGCCGGGCATTGTTTCCCGCGGTATCCGCAGCGTCATCGCGATTTTCGTGGTCTTTGCCGCTGCGCTGTCATCGGCCGGCGCGCAGACGATGCCGGTGCTGCAGTTGCAGACCCTGGCGGCGGGGGTGCATGTGCTGCGCGCGCCGGGGTTCGAGCCGAACGCGGACAACGCCGGCTTCGTGTCGAACATCGGCGTGATCGAGGATGAACATGGGCTCGTGCTGCTCGGCACCGGCACCAGCCGCCGCTTTGCACGCCACCTGATCGAGTTCGTCGAGCGCACGCTGGGCAGGCCGGTCATCGCGGCAGTGGATCTATATGGCGGCGGCGATCACGTACTGGGCAATGGCGCTTTCGTGTCACGAGGTGTGCCGGTTACAGCGCATGTTGAAACAGACCGCTTCATCCGCGCGAGCTGCCACACCTGCGTCGAGCGTCTGACCGCGGCGCTGGGCGAAAATATGATGTCAGGTACGGTACCGGTGGCGGCGACGGTGGTGTTCGAACGGTCGGGATATCTGACCGGTGTCAGCCGCCGGATTCGACTGCTGCACTTCGGACACACGTTTCAGCCCGGTGCGACCGCGGTCTTCGACGAAGCGACGGGAACGCTGTTTGCAGGCGAACTGGGGGCGGCCGGCTGGCTGCCCGATCTGTACAACGCGAACGAGACCGGCTGGCGGGATGCACTGACGGAACTGGCGGCGCTGGGTGCGCGCCAGGTGGTGCCGGCGCATGGCGCGCCGGGCGGGCGCGAGGTGCTGGATGAGCCGCGCAGGTATCTGGATGCGCTGATCGGTCGGGTGGGCGAAGTGTTCGCTGCCGGCACCGGTCTGCTGGATGCGCTGGATCAGGTGGAGGTTGCCGGATTCGGGAATTGGTACGGCTATGCGATCTGGCACCGGCGCAACGTGCATTTCGCCTACCTGCACCGGGAAGAACTGGAATTCGGCCATACGGCTGCAGAGCATTGAAAGAATCGACACGAGATCGCGCAAACGCGGCAAACCGGAAGAACAAGCGGAACCCAGCAACGTGCAGGTTGCACGACAGCACTGACCGAAGAGGATTACACGTAAATGTCGGAACCGTTCTCCATCCCGCTGGAACAGATGCGCCGCATGGTCAGGCCCACGCCCAAGGGACGTGCGCTTGATCCGTCGGCGGTCGACGAGGTGCGTGCGCTGCTGGGCCGGATGCCACGGCGGCGCGATCTGCTGATCGAATGCCTGCATCTGCTGCAGGACAACATCGGTGCGGTGCATGCGCGCCATCTCGCCGCGCTGGCGGCGGAACTGAAGATGTCGCAGGCCGAGGTCTATGAGGTCGCGACCTTCTATCACCACTTCGACGTCATTCGCGAAGGCGAGGCCGCACCGCCGCTGCTGACCGTGCGCGTGTGCGAAACGCTGTCGTGCCAGATGGCGGGTGCCGACCAGCTGCTGAAGAAGCTGCCGGGCATACTCGGCACCCAGGTGCGGGTCATTGCCGCGCCCTGCGTCGGGCGCTGCGAGCAGGCGCCGGTCGTCGTGGTCGGTCAGAACGCGATTGCCGGCGCGACAGAAGCAACGGTCAAGGCGGCGGTCAAGACGAAGGAAACGACGCATCCGCTGCCGCGCTACCTCGGCTACAAGGCCTACGTGAAGGCGGGTGGCTACCGGCTGTTCCGCGATCTGGTCGAAGGCCGGCGCGACGCCGAGTCGGTCATTGCCGCGATGGAACATTCCGGACTGCGCGGCCTCGGTGGCGCCGGTTTTCCGGCCGGCCGCAAGTGGCGCATCGTGCGCAGCGAGGCGGCGCCGCGGATGATGGCGGTCAATATCGACGAGGGCGAACCGGGCACCTTCAAGGATCGCTGGTATCTCGAGCGCGACCCGCACCGCTTCCTCGAAGGCATGCTGATCGCTGCGTACTGCGTCGGCATCGGCGAGGTCTACATCTATCTGCGCGACGAATACGCGCATGTGCGCGAAATCCTGCAGAAGGAACTGAAGAAGCTACTGGCCGATCCGCCGTGTGCGCTGCCGCCGATCCATCTGCGGCGCGGTGCCGGTGCCTACATCTGCGGCGAGGAGTCGGCGATGATCGAGTCGATCGAAGGCAAGCGCGGCATGCCGCGCTTGCGCCCGCCCTATGTGGCGCAGGTCGGCCTGTTCGGCTATCCGACGCTCGAACACAATATGGAAACCGTCTACTGGGTGCGCGACATCGTCGAGAAAGGCCCGGACTGGTTCGCCAGCCATGGCCGCAACGGTCGCAAGGGCCTGCGCTCGTTCTCGGTGTCGGGCCGCGTGAAGAAGCCGGGCGTGCATCTGGCGCCGGCCGGCATATCGGTGCGCGAACTGATAGACGAATACTGCGGCGGCATGCTCGACGGGCACAGCTTCTACGGCTATCTGCCGGGCGGCGCCTCGGGCGGCATCCTGCCAGCGAGCATGGGCGACATTCCGCTCGACTTCGACACGCTGCAGCCCTATGGCTGCTTCATCGGCTCGGCGGCGGTGATCATCCTGTCCGACCAGGACACGGCGACCGAGGCGGCGCGCAGCATGATGCATTTCTTCGAGCACGAGTCCTGCGGGCAGTGCACGCCGTGCCGCGTCGGCACCTCGAAGATGAACACGCTGATCGACCAGCCGGTGTGGGACACCGGCCTGGTCGAGGAGCTGTCGCAGACCATGGTCGATGCGTCGATCTGCGGTCTGGGGCAGGCGGCACCGAATCCGGTGCGCTGCGTGGTCAAGTATTTCCCTGACGAAATCAAGTGAAGGGACGGTAATCGACATGAATGCCCCCATTGACGCATCGGTGATCGCCGAATCCATCGAATTCACGCTCGACGGCCAGTCCATGAAGGCCCGTCCGGGCGAAACCATCATCCAGGCGGCCGCCCGTCAGGGCGTGGACATCCCGCACCTCTGCTACAAGGACGGCTACCGTCCGGACGGCAACTGCCGCGCCTGCGTGGTCGAGATCGAAGGCGAGCGCGTGCTCGCCCCCAGCTGCTGCCGTGCGCCGACGCCCGGCATGAAAGTGAAGGCCGAATCGGAACGTGCCGTGAAGGCGCAGAAGATGGTGGTCGAACTGCTGCTGTCGGACATGCCGGAGCAGACCTACAAGCCGGATTCGGAACTGGCGCACTGGGCACACAAGCTGGGCGTGACCGGATCGCGCTTCGAAGGCCGCGAGCAGCCGGCCTGCGATGACTCGCATCCGGCGATGAGCGTGAACCTGGACGCCTGCATCCAGTGCAACCGCTGCGTGCGCGCCTGCCGCGAGGAGCAGGGCAATGACGTGATCGGCTACGCCTTCCGCGGTTCGTCGTCGAAGATCGTGTTCGATCAGGACGATCCGATGGGCGCATCCACCTGCGTCGCCTGCGGCGAATGCGTGCAGGCCTGTCCGACCGGGGCGCTGATGCCGTCCGGCGGCGTCGGCATGGTCAAGGCCGACAGGAAGGTCGATTCGGTCTGCCCGTACTGCGGTGTCGGCTGCCAGCTGACCTACCACGTCAAGGACGACCGCATCCTGATGGTGACCGGACGCGACGGCCCGGCCAACGAGGAGCGGCTGTGCGTCAAGGGCCGTTTCGGCTTCGACTACGCGCGTCACCCGCAGCGCCTGACCAAGCCGCTGATCCGCCGCGCCGACGCACCCAAGCACAAGGACTTCGTGGTCGATCCGGGCAATCCGCTGTCGGCCTTCCGCGAGGCGACCTGGGAAGAGGCGCTGGCGCTGGCGAGCAGCCGGCTGTGCGAAATCCGCGATGCCAAGGGACCGAATGCGCTGGCCGGTTTCGGTTCGGCCAAGGGCTCCAACGAGGAGGCCTACCTGTTCCAGAAGCTGGTGCGTACCGGCTTCGGCACCAACAACGTCGACCACTGCACGCGGCTGTGCCATGCGTCGTCGGTCGCCGCGCTGATGGAGGCGGTCGGGTCGGGCGCGGTGTCCAATCCGCTGCGCGACGTGCTGCATTCCGACGTGATCTTCCTGATCGGCGCCAATCCGCTGGTCAACCACCCGGTCGGTGCGACCTGGATCAAGAACGCGGTGAAGAAGGGCGCGCGCCTCATCGTGTGCGACCCGCGCCGCAACGACCTGCAGCGCTACGCCACGCACTTCCTGCAGTTCAAGCCCGATACCGACGTGGCGATGCTCAACGCGCTGATGCATGTGATCATCGACGAAGGGCTGGTGGACGAGGCCTTCATCGCCGACCGCACCTCCGGTTTCGAGGAACTCAAGCGCAATGTCGCCGACTTCAGTCCGGAGCGGATGGAGAAGATCTGCGGCATTCCGGCCGACACGCTGCGCGACGTGGCGCGCATGTTCGCGACCTCGAAGGCGTCGATGATCCTGTGGGGCATGGGCGTGTCGCAGCACGTGCATGGCACCGACAACGCGCGCTGCCTGATTTCGCTGGTCATGATGACGGGCCAGATCGGCCGCCGCGGTACCGGCCTGCATCCGCTGCGCGGCCAGAACAATGTGCAGGGTGCGTCCGATGCCGGACTGATCCCGATGCTGCTGCCGGACTACCAGGCGGTCGCCAACAAGAACATACGCAACAGGTTCGAGGAACTGTGGGGCACGCGCCTGGACGCCAATCCGGGTCTGACCGTGGTCGAGATCATGGACGCCATCCATGCCGGCCGCCTGCATGGCTGCTACATCATGGGCGAGAACCCGGCCATGTCCGACCCGGACGTCGACCATGCCCGCGATGCGCTGGCCAAGCTCGACTGGCTGGTGGTGCAGGACATCTTCCTGACCGAAACCGCCTACTTCGCCGACGTGGTGCTGCCGGCGTCGGCCTTCCCCGAGAAGACCGGCACCTTCACCAACACCGACCGGCAGGTGCAGCTGGGCCGTGCGGCGATCGATCCGCCGGGTGACGCGCGCCAGGATCTGTGGATCATCCAGCAGATGGCGCTGGGCCTCGGGCTGGACTGGCACTACGACGGTCCGAAGGACGTGTTCAACGAAATGCGCCAGGCGATGCATTCGATTGCCGGCATCACCTGGGAAAGGCTGGAGGCCGAGCACTCGGTCACCTATCCGTGCGAGCAGGAAGGCGACCCGGGCGACGAGGTGGTGTTCATCGACCGCTTCCCGACCCAGTCCGGCCGCGCCAAGCTGGTGCCGGCCAAGCTCATTTCGGCCAATGAAAAGCCGGATTCGGAATTCCCGATGGTGCTGATCACCGGCCGCCAGCTCGAACACTGGCACACCGGCTCGATGACGCGGCGGGCGTCGGTACTCGACAACATCGAGCCGATCGCCACGGTGACCATCAATCCGGTGGACATGACCGCGCTCAAGCTCAAGCCGGGCGAGGTGGTCACGGTCGAGTCGCGGCGCGGCAGGATCGCGCTGTACGCGCGCGTCGACGCCAACGTACCGGTCGGCGCCGTGTTCATTCCATTCGCCTACTACGAGGCGGCGGCCAACATGCTGACCAATCCGGCACTCGACCCCTACGGCAAGATTCCGGAGTTCAAGTACTGTGCGGTGCGTCTGAAGCGCGGCGGCAAGCCGACGCAGCTCTCGTCCTACGGCGGAGGTCAGGCCAGGCCGGTGACAGCCTGAACGCGGGGTGGCTGCAAATCGAAACCGGGGCTCAGCCCCGGTTTTTTTGTCTGCGTTCAGCCTTTGAGCGGCCGGTCGCTGCGCTGTGCGAAATCGACCGGGATGAGTTTCAAGCCGCAGTCGGGCGTCTTGAATCGCGGCATCGCAGGGCTCCGGCAAGGTGATGCGGAATCATAACAACGGCATGTGAACGGACGGAGGAGATGAGAGGTTTTTCTACAGCCTCAACGTTTGACGTGAGGGGACGCCGGAACGGCGAAGCCGCGAAGGGAAACCGCAAGCACAGCTTGTGGGCTGTCCCTCTCGACATAATTGTTAGGCCGGTGGTGGTGGAGCGAGGTTGCTGGCATTGCGAACTTTGATAAGTGCTTTTTTAACGACAAAAGCTTTAGCAGCAGAATACAAAAAAAATATGGAGGACGCGCTAAACATTACTGCTGTGAACAATGCGACAAAATCTGCGACGGTTGGGCGTTCAATGATGGCATAAGCCCTAATCGGAAACATTACAGAAAAGTACGCAGAGGTTATGCACCACGCTGTATGTTTTACAAAACTATCGCAAGCGATAGATCCATCTTTACAATCGATCCAACCCAACAGACCGTTGTTACAAAAAGTATTTTTAGATTCAAGGAGTGCAATAACGGTCATGCCTTCCTCTATTCTTGGGTGACCAGGAACGACAACATCGAAATATCGATTGCCCTCGGACTCAAAGCCAAAGCATGAACCAGCTGGTTTGAATAAGCGTTCAAAGGTAACTCTCTGAAAAACCATAGGCCTAACGACGCTGTAGAAATACCCCATTCCGGGGCAAGCTGTTGCATCCGGCCTTGGCCGGCTCGAAGTCTTTCATCATCATTTCAGCCCCGCGATCTTCGCTTCATCGTCGTCCCCTGATGTCTGCCCTGACCGATGCCGGGCGCCCCTTCGGCGGTACCGCTTCCGCCCGGCAGCTTACCTAATTCGCGTATCCGTGGTGCCCCAGCTTCTCGATGTTGTGCACCAGGCAGTACAGCTTCCACTGTCCATCGACCTTCTGGCGCCCGCGCAGCGTGAATCGGGCCAGCCGTTTGTTGTGCCTCAGGTTGCCGAACACCGGTTCGACGGTGGCAAACCGGGCGGCGATCACCCGTCTGCCCTCGCTCGAATCGATGCGCCGCTTCATCCGCTCGGTGTGTGATTCGTTGCCGTCGCGCTTGCCGCGGAAGAAGGCAACCTGCCTCACCTTCGTCTTGTCCGGCGTGCGCAGACACTGCGTGCGCTGTTGGCACGGCACGCAGTCGCGTTCGGCTCCCGCGTATGTCGTGGCGGCGTAGCCGTTGATCGTGCACTCGGCCCCGTTGCGATACAGCCGCTTGCCGGCCGAACAAGGAAAACAGGGAACGTAGCAAAAACGACAGGAACCTTAATGGTAGTCGTCTTCGCGCTGATGCCTGACCGCCAGAATGGTGACGGTTTCATCGCGATCGATTTCGTACAGGGCGACGTAGCCGCTTGCGCCAAACGGAATCACGATCTCACGAATGAAGGGATTGCCCGGAGTCGCCTTGCGAAAGCTGAATGGCGTTGATTCCAGACTGCGGACGGCATGCCTGATCGCCTCCAGCGCACGCTCCGCCAAGGTCCAGTCGGCGTCACTCCGGGCCAGTACGAACTCATAGAGTCGGACCAGATCGTTTTCCGCTTCTTCTGCAAAGCGGATGCGATACTTCACTTGCCAGCCTTCGCCGAGGCCAGCATTTCTTCCAGCCGTCCGAGTACGGCATCTGCGCTCGCATAGGTACCGGTCTCGCGTGCATGCTCGCGCGCAGCCAGTCCGCGGGCGAGAAATTCGCCGTGCAACTGACGGCGAATGATGTTCTCGCGGATCGACGCCTCAACAAAGCTTGAAAGGCTCTCGCCTTCCTCCAGCACCTGTTCGGCGGCCTGGCGAAGTTCCGGGGCGACGCGCAATGACGGAAAAGTGGCGCTTTTCATTCTGGTTCCTTTTGCGTTGCAATTGCGATGCAATTCTGGCATTCCTTGATCGGCACGGCAACGGGTGCCTGGGATCGCCGCCGAGGTTTCCCTACCTGGCCGCTGTTTTGCGCCACAGCTACTCAGCCTTTGAGCGGCCGGTCGCTGCGCTGCGCGAAGTAGAACCATTCGTTGCCCGGCGTCGCCAGGGGATTGGGAAACACGATGAAGCCGTCGCGCGGTGCGCTGACCGGAGTGCCGTCATGCCGTGTGCCGATCAGGTCGCCGGCTTGTACCGGATCGAAACTGGTCCACGGGCGCGCGAAGCTGTCGTCGGCGTGCAGCCGGTCGATCACCTCGCTCAGGCGCAGCAGTTCGACGTCGTCGCGCGCGGGCGGCGCTGCCTCATCGACCAGACCTAGATGGGCCAGCGTGTTGCGGATTGCGCGCCAGGCGAATTCGGGCGCGCGCGGGTCTTCGTGCTGGCCGCATTCGAGCGTGATGGCGTAGCCGCCCATGCGCCGCATGTATTCGGTGGTGCCGACACCGTAGTCCGGGTCGGTGGACAGCAGGTGCGCGCGTTCGGTCGGCGCGGTGCGCGCCAGCCGCTTGCGCACGCCGGCGGCGTAGGTGTCGAGCCAGCCCTCAACCACGCGCCGGGCGCCCAGGCGCAGCGCCAGTGCTTCCTCTTCGGCCGCATGCGCGAATGGCTCCAGCGTGCCATCGTTGTCCTGCGGGCCGAGCATCGCGAACGGCTCGCCACCGGTGTGGAAGGAATGCAGGTCGAGCAGCACGTCGTGCTGCGCCAGCAGCGGGCACAGCACGTTGGCGATGCGGTCTTCGTAGTCCTGCGGCGCGTCGTTCGGGCGCAGGTTGCGGTTCAGGTTGCGGTCGCCGGCGCGCCGGCCTAGCGTCCAGGCCAGCGGATTGGTGACCGGCACGAAAGTGACGGTGCCGCGCACGATGGCCAGGTCGCCGCGCGCCAGTTCATCGAGTACGCGTTCGATGCCGCGCGTGCCGCCGATTTCGTTGCCGTGTACGGCGCCCAGCACGATCAGGCGCGGGCCGGAGGCGAGTCCGTGGAAGGTATGTGAGGTCAGGCTTTCGGTATTCATGGTCATGAGCTGCAGGACAGTGCGGAACAGCCGGGCTTGTGACGCGCCCATTCGGGGCGCCGGCCGGCCAGGTCGTTGAAATCGGGTTGTTCGTCGTACGGGCGCCGGATCATCTGCAGCAGCCGCTCGATCATCGCGGTGTCACCCTGCGTGGCGTCATCGATGGCGCGCTGGGCGAGCCAGTTGCGCAGCACGTATTTCGGATTGGCGGCATTCATGCGGGCGACGCGTGCGGCGTCCGGCTCACCGCCGGCCATGACGCACTGCGCCCAGCCCTGCAGCCAGTCGAGCAGGGCCCGGCCGTGTTCTGCGGATGGACCGTCACCGCTGTAGAAGGCGTCGGCCAGCGGTGTGAGCGCGGCCGGATCGCCGGCCAGTGCTGCGGCCACCGGCACCTGCGCTAGGTTCCGGAAGAAGATCGTGAAGTCGCATTCCTCGGCCTGCAGCAGCTGGAACAGCTGGCTGCGCCTGTCCTGATCGGCCTCGTCGCCGTCAGGCGGCAGGCCGAGCTTGTCGGCCAGCATGCGCGTCCAGCCGTCGGAGAAGGTCTGTTCGTAGCCTTCCAGCGCGGCGTCGATGGCCGCCGGGTCGTCGATCAGCGGCGCCAGCGCGGCGCCGAGGCGGCTCAGGTTCCAGTAGCCGATCTGCGGCTGGCGGCCGTAGCAGTAGCGCCGGCCCTGGGCGTCGGTGGTGTTCGGCGTCCACATCATGTCCACGCCTTCGAGCCAGCCGTAGGGACCGTAGTCGATGGTCAGGCCGAGGATGGACATGTTGTCGGTGTTCATGACGCCGTGCACGAAGCCGACGCGCATCCAGTCGACCATCAGCGTCGCGGTGCGGCGGCAGATTTCGGCGAACCAGTCGGCGTACGTGCCGATGCCGGGATAGTGATGCTGCATCACCCAGTCGGCCAGCTGGCGCAGCAGCACGGCTTCGTCGCTGGCAGCAAGGATTTCGAAGTTGCCGAAGCGCACGAAGCTGGGTGCGACGCGGCAGACGATGGCGCCGGGTTCGTTTTCCGGCCGGCCGTCGTAGAACATGTCGCGCACCACCGTGTCGCCGGTGGCGACCAGGCTCAATGCGCGCGTGGTCGGAATGCCGAGGTGGAACATCGCCTCGCTGCACAGGAATTCGCGTACCGACGAGCGCAGTACGGCACGTCCGTCGGCGCGGCGCGAATACGGCGTCGGTCCTGCGCCTTTCAGTTGCAGCTCCTGGCGCTGGCCGGTGGTGTCGATCATTTCGCCCAGCGTGATGGCGCGTCCGTCGCCGAGCTGGCCGGCCCAGTTGCCGAACTGGTGGCCGCCGTAGCGGGCGGAATAGGGCTGCATGCCGGGCAGCACGCGGTTGCCGGCCAGTGCCTCGACCACCGCATCCACCACGGCCGGGCGTGCCAGACCGAGCTGCGCGGCCAGTGGGTCCGACCAGCCGAGCAGGCGCGGTGCGGCGACCGGTGTCGGCGGCGTCAGCGTGTAGGCGGCATCACGTACCTGGCGCGAGCGGATCTGGTCAGACGGATCGGCCGGCAGGCTGCGCACGAACAGGTTGTCGAACTCGATTTCATCGAGCCGTCGGGTGGCTTGGGGCATGGGGTGTGGAACGTCAACAAGACTGCATTGTGAGCGAAGTGACTGCCGCCGGGTTCAATCCGCGCCGAGCTTTTCCACGCTGGCACGCAGTGTTTCGGGTGCGATGCCGCGGGTGATGAACACCAGCGTCGAGCCACGGGCGCCGTCGGGCCATGCCGCCAGCGATGACGGCGGTTGCAGCGTGTGCTGCACGCCGTGCAGGACGAGCGGGGCCGAGTGACCTTCGACGTCGAGCAGCGCCTTCATGCGCAGCAGGCCGGGACCGGCGATGGCCGGCCAGTCGGCCAGCCATGCGTCGAGGTGTGCCTGCGCCAGCGGCCGGTCGAAGCTGAAGGTGTCGGCGCGCACATCGTGGCCGGCCTCCGCTGCGGGAAGGTAACGGGGCAGCGGTGTCGCAAGCGGTGCCAGCAGACTGGCGTCGATCTGCTCGCGCTGCAGGTCGATCTGTGGCGCGAACGGATTGACGCCGGCCAGCGCCGTCCGCAGCGCCTCGACCTGATCTGCCGGCACGAGGTCGGACTTGCTGATCAGCAGCCGGTCGGCGGCGGCGATCTGACGGACAGCCTCGGGCTGGGCGGCCAGCGTCGCTGCGGCATGGGCGGCATCGACCAGGGTCAGCGTGGAGGCCAGCCGGTAGCGAGTACTGATCCGTTCGTCCCGGATCAGTGTGCGCAGCACAGGTGCCGGATCGGCCAGGCCGGTCGTCTCGATCACGACGCGCTCGAACTGCCGTCGTCCGGCGCGCGCGAAGCGCCAGTGCGCATCGCGCAAGGTCTGCGCCAGATCGCCGCGTACCGTGCAGCAGACGCAGCCGCCGGCCAGTTCGACCACCTGCTGTTCCGCGCTGTGCGTGACCAGCAGATGGTCGAGCGAGGTTTCGCCGTACTCGTTGATGATGACCAGCGTGTCGGCCATGCCGGGTTGCGCCAGCAGCCGGTTCAGCAGCGTCGTCTTGCCGCTGCCCAGAAAGCCGGTCAGCAGCGTCAGCGGAATGTGTCCGGTCTTCACGGTGCCGCGGTGCCGAGCAGCGCCTGCCGCGTACGCGGGCTGTCCAGCTGTTGCAGCCACCAGTCGAGCGCCCGGCCGCGCTGTCCGCCGCTGCGCCAGGCGATCGAGAAATGCGCCCGTCTTTCGTCGGCGGTGCGCAGTGCGACCAGCTCGCCCCTTTCGATGTGCCGACGCACCCTCGGTTCTGGCAGGAAGCCGCAGCCCAGACCGCGCAGCTGGGCGTCGATCTTCATGTCCAGCGTCGGTACGGTCAGCACTTCCTGGCCCGGCAGCAGATTGCGCGAGGCGGGCGACAGCCGCATCGCGCTGTCGGCGATCGCCACCGCGCGGTGCTGGCGCACGATCTGCGGATCCAGCGGTTCGGCCGTGCGTGCCAGCGGGTGATGCGGCGCGACCACGAACACGAAGCGCAGCTCGCCGAGCGGACGGATCTGTATGCCGGTGGCCCGTGAATCGTCCGCGTCGACGCCGATGGCAAGGTCGGCCGCGCCGGACAGCAGTGCCTCCCAGGTACCGGACAGCACCTCCTGGCGCAGCCGCACCCGCGTCGGTGGCGGCTTGCCGGCGGCGTCGCGCTGTTCGAAGAAGGCCGCAACCAGTTCCAGCAGCGTGTGCGGGCAGACCAGTGCATTGGCCGCCACGGTCAGTTGCCCCTCCCAGCCGCTGGCTACCCGCTTGACCCGGCTGGCGACTGCATCCAGCTCCAGCAGCAGCCGCCGGCCTTCGGACAGCAGTTCGCGGCCGGCCGGTGTCATGACCGCGGTGCGGCTGCTGCGGTCGAACAGCAGCACGTCGAGCGCGTCCTCGAGCTGACGCACGTTGTAGCTCAGCGCGGACGGCACCTTGCCGAGCACGCGCGCCGCGGCGGCGAAGCTGCCCGCCTCGTCGATGGTGGCGATCAGCCGGATCGCCTCCGGCGTCAACGGGTGATCGGATGTGCTCACGGCCGCTCCTCGTTCAAATATTTCGAACGATGATATCAGCGCCATGCCACCACCAGCCGGTGGCTGGCCTCCACAATCCAGCCATCGGGATACCTATCAGGGAGATGCAGCATGATCGATCTGCGCAAATCTTCAGACCGCGGCTACGACGACCATGGCTGGGGTCAGTCGCGATTCAGCTTCTCGTTCGCCGACTACTACGATCCGGCGCACATGGGCTTCGGTGTGCTGCGTGCGCTGATCGAGGACACGATCGCGCCGGCCGGTGGTTTCGGCACGCATCCGCACCGCGACATGGAAATCGTCACCTACGTGCTGGCCGGCGAACTGACCCACCGCGACTCGATCGGCAACACCGGCCTGCTGCGTGCCGGCGACGTGCAGCGCATGAGCGCCGGCAGCGGCATCCAGCACAGCGAATACAACTACAGCACGACGACGCCGGTGCGCATGCTGCAGATCTGGCTGCTGCCGGAATCCCGCGGCATGCAGCCGGGCTATGCGCAACGCCATTTCGCGGAGACCGGAAGGCGCGGTCGCCTGCAGCCGCTGGTGAATCCGGATGGTGACGGCGGCGCGCTCGACATCGGTGCGGATGTCGCGCTGTACGCGCTGCAGCTGGAAGCCGGCGACGCACCGCTGCACCACCGGCTGACCGCAGGTCGCAAGGCCTACGTGCATCTGATCGACGGCGTACTGACCGTCAACGGCCGACGTATTGAAGCCGGCGATGCAGTGAAGATCGACGGCGAAGACGAAGTTCTGATCGAGCAGGGACAGGCGGCGCACGCACTGCTGTTCGATCTGTGTACCCATCCTCTGACTGAAAGGAATGCAAGATGACGAACGTTGCAATCGTGGTTCACAGCGGCTACGGTCATACTCGGCGCATGGCGCAATCAGTGGCGCAGGGCGCGGCCGAAACCGCGCAGGTCCAGCTGCTGGAAATCGATGCCGAAGGCAATCTGCCGGAAGCTGCCTGGGACACGCTGCTGGCGGCGGATGCCATCGTGTTCGGCAGCCCAACCTATATGGGCAGCGTGTCCTGGCAGTTCAAGAAATTCGCCGACGCCAGCTCCAAGCCCTGGTTTGCGCAGAAGTGGAAGGACAAGCTGGCGGCCGGTTTCACCAACTCCGCATCGATGAATGGCGACAAGCATTCGACGATGCACTACTTCATCACGCTGGCCATGCAGCACCACATGCTCTGGGTCGGTACCGGCATGATGCCGAACAGCGCCAAGGCGGCGCAGCGCGAAGACCTGAATTATCTGGGGTCGTTCGCCGGTGCGATGGCGTCGTCACCGTCCGACGGCGGTGTGGACGAAATGCATCCGGGCGATCTTGAAACCGCACGCCAGTTCGGTGTGCGCATCGCGCAGCAGGCAGCCCGCCTGAAAAAGGACTGAGTGCGACCGGCGGCGTGCGTCCCGGCTCCGTCCGTGCGGATCCGGGGGCGGGCGCTGCCGCTCAATACAGTTCGGGAAAGCGTTCCAGCCAGCCCCACGCCACGGCAAGGATGATGGCGACGACGCCGGTCCAGGTGCCGGTGACGAAGCAGCACGCGGCCGGAATCACCAGCCCTGCCGCCTCATCGAAGAAGCGGCCGAAGGTGAAGAAGAATGCGGTAAATACCAGCCACTTCAGGATGAAGCCCGGCAGGTGGCGGCGCATCGAGCGGTTGTGCCGGTAGCTCTGCACACGCTCGAGCCAGCTGCCGCGCGTGCAGTCGCGGAAGTACAGGAAGGGCCAGACATAGCGCCAGAACAGGCGCCACAGCGGCTCCGCAGCATCTTCGGTATTTGGGGCAGTGCGGGACATGTCTCGTCCTCCATCTTCGTTCCGTCCTCCGGATCTACGGCCGGACGGAACTCGGGTTGAGACAAGCACGCCCCGCCTGCGGGCACGACATGCTTACTTGATGGTGGCCTTCTGGCGCAGTTCGTTCACGTGCGCGGCGATGGTCGCCTGTTCCAGACGCTGGCCGATCTGTGCCTTGGCTTCATCATACGACGGCAGTTTCAGGTCGCGGACGTCGTCGAGCTTGATGATGTGATAGCCGAAGTCGGTGCGGACCGGCTGCGGCGTGAACTTGCCCTTTTCCAGCTTGACCAGCGCTTCGCCGAACGACTTCACATACTGCGCCGGCGCGCTCCAGCCGAGGTCGCCGCCATTGCCCTTGGAGCCCGGATCTTCCGAATCCTTGACCAGATCTTCGAACTTCTCGCCGACCTGCAGCTTGCCGATGATTTCCTTGGCCTTTTCCTCGGTCTTGACCAGGATGTGGCGGGCCTTGTATTCCTTGTCGCCGAGGCCGACCTTGAGCTTGTCGTATTCGGACTTGATCGCGGTCTCGGTGACCGGGTGCTGCTTCAGGTAATCCTGCAGGTAGGCTTGGATCAGCACGGCCTGACGGGCCAGATCTGCCTGCTGGATCAGCGCCGGATTCTTGTCCATGCCCTTGGCTGCCGCTGCCTGCGTCAGCACTTCGCGGCGAACCAGTTCCTCACGCACTGCCTGGCGCAACTGATCACCGTCCTGCTGGCCCTGCGCCACCTGGTTGCGCACCATGATGTCGGCGCGGGCCTGCGGAATCGGCTTGCCGTTGACCGTGGCGAGCACGCCGTCGGCCGCCGGTGCGGCCGGTGCGCCAGCGGCGGGCTTGTCCTTGACCTTCTGCGCCATGGCGGGCATCGCAAAAGCAGTCATGACGGCGAGGGACAGGACGGAGAACGTATGTTTCATCAGGTTACCTTTCGGGTGGATACCAGGTAGTGCAAGCGAAATATTGCCGGTCAGTCCGGAACGACTTCGCCCGGTGTCCGGGCGGTGATCGACAAGGCGTGGATGTGTTGCTGCATCAGGTCACCCAGTGCAGCATAAATGAGGCGATGCCGTTCTAAGGTGCGGCAGCCGAGGAAACGCGCGGAAGTGATGCCCAGCCGGTAGTGCCGGCCGCCGGAGCGCGCGCCGGCATGACCGGCGTGCAGATGGGATTCGTCGATCAGTTCGAGCGACACCGGATCGAGTGTGGCCAGACGCTGGCGCATGGTTGTTTCAAGCCCGGCTGCGTGGCTCACGCCGGAAACACCTTGCGGAAGGGCTTGACGTCCACGCGCGCAAACACGCCTTCCAGCATGTAGGGATCCTGGTCGGCCCAGGCGCGTGCATCGTCGATCGAGTCGAACTGGGCGATGATCAGGCTGCCGGTGTAGCCCGCCGCGCCAGGGTCGCTGGCATCGATGGCCGGCAGCGGACCTGCAGTAAGCAGTCGGCCTTCGTCCTGCAGGGCTTGCAGTCGGGCCAGATGACCCGGACGCGCATTCAGTCGACGCTCGAGGCTGCCGGCGGTGTCTTCACCCATCAATACGTAATACATCCGGACCTCGGTTGCTCAGGGGGTTTCTTGTTCAATGTGGCGCGACAGCATGAAGCCCTGGCCGAGCACGAACAGCAGCATCAGTCCCATGCCGCCATAGAGCTTGAAATCGACCCAGGTTTCCTCGCTGTAGCTGTAGGCGACATACAGGTTGATCACGCCCATCGCCGCGAAAAAACAGATCCACGACAGATTGAGCCTGGACCAGACAGGATCAGGCAGTTCGACCTGCTCCTTCATCAGCGCCCGGATCAGGTTCCGTTTCAGAAACAGAGCCGATCCGCCCAGCGTGCCGGCGAACAGCCAGTAAAGCACGGTCGGTTTCCACTTGATGAAGGTCGGGTCGTGGAAGATCAGCGTCGCGCCGCCGAAGATCACGATGATGGCCAGGCTGACCCACAGCATCACGTCGACCTTGCGACCACGGGCCATCACCCAGATGACCTGTCCGACCGTGGCGATGATCGCCACTGCGGTCGCGATCAGGATAGGCGCCTGCGCGGCAGTGATGTTGTCGCCCAGGAACTGCACCGCCAGAGCGTGCGATGCATCGTGCGACACCATGGCGACCTTGTAGGCCGCGAAAAACAGCAGGACCGGCAGCAGATCAAACAGAAATTTCATGGTCGCGGATTATGCCCCTCGCTCACTGCAGTGTCCAACCACATCGCTGTGGCGACACAAAAACGGGCATGGAACTGGCTTGGCGGAGAAAAAGTGTTCGCAGGGCGCATGAATTCATGAAGAAAGTCGGCATAGCCGCTTGTGGAGCGCTCTCGGCCTCACTATCATCCGGTCAGGTTTTCCCGCGCGCATTTGCGTACAACCAAGAAGGAGACTTAGATGAACAAAGCAGAACTGATCGAAGCACTCGCCAAAAAAGCCGACGTTTCCAAGGCCGCTGCAGGCCGTTTGCTCGACGGTTTCCTCGAGTCCGTCACGACCGAACTCAAGAAGGGTGGAAAAGTGACCCTGGTGGGCTTCGGTACCTTCGCTACTGGCAAGCGCGCAGCCCGTACCGGCCGCAATCCGCGTACCGGCGCCACGATCAAGATCCCGGCAGCCAAGACGGCCAAGTTCACTGCCGGCGCTGCACTGAAGAAGTCGATCAACAAGAAGTAAACGGTTTCCTTGCCCGGGGCTGCCGCGATGTGGCGTCCCCGGATGAATGGCCCGGCGCAGCCGACCTGTCGGATGCGGGCAAAGCCAGTAAAAACGGAGGTTTCGCGACGCGATGCCTCCGTTTTTATTTGTCGCCCGAGCATTCACTGCTTCGCGCCAGGCACTGCATCGTCCGGTGCCAGGGCAAGCGACGCCGAATTGATGCAGTAGCGCAGGCCGGTCGGTGCCGGGCCGTCCTCGAATACATGACCCAGATGCGCCTTGCAGCGGTCGCAATGGACTTCGGTACGGCGCATGAAGTGGCTTCTGTCCTCGCTCGTGCCGACCGGTGCGCCGGCCAGCGGCGAATGGAAGCTGGGCCATCCGGTACCGGAGTCGAACTTGGTTTCCGAGCGGAACAGATCGGCGCCGCAGCAGACGCAGCGGTAGGTGCCCGCCACCTTGCAGTCCCAGTAGTTTCCGGTGAAGGCGCGTTCGGTGCCGTGTTTGCGCGTGATTTCGTACTGCTCGTCGGTGAGGCGGCTGCGCCATTCCTCTTCGCTGCACGACGGAGCAGCCGGCTTCGGGTCATTCATGATGTGGTTTTCTCCATGTCTTCCGTGCAACCGGAGCGACGAGCATACGCGTCGCGGGTTGCCGAATGACTCCGACCGGACGAAACCGCACAGGTTCGATCCGGTCACGTACCATCCGGACGTCGGTACCGTTCCCATCCATTCATGATCATCGTTCTGTCGCCAGCCAAGTCGCTGGACTACGAGTCGCCGCTCGCGACCCCCACTTCCACGCAGCCGGATTTCCTTGACCAGTCGGAACCGCTCGTGTCGATACTCCGGCAGAAAAGTCCGGCCGAAATCGCCTCGCTGATGGGCATTTCAGATCCGCTGGCGGCGCTGAACGCGACGCGCTACGCCGAATGGACGAGGACGTATTCAGCGCCGCGCGCCCGTCAGGCCGTGCTGGCGTTCAATGGCGACGTCTATGAAGGACTGGACGCACGCTCGCTGGATGAGGGCGGCCTTGCCTGGCTGCAGCAGCATGTGCGCATCCTGTCCGGACTTTACGGCGTGCTGCGGCCGCTCGATCTGATGCTGCCGTACCGGCTGGAAATGGGCACCCGTCTGGGCAATCCGCGCGGCAAGGATCTTTACGCGTGGTGGGGCGACCTGCCGGCGCAGGCGCTGAACGCGCTGCTGGCGAACGATGCACGGCCGGTGCTGGTCAACCTTGCCAGCGACGAGTATTTCCGCTCGGTCAGGCGTGCGGTGCTGAAAGCGGAGGTGATCCAGCCGGTGTTCCAGGACTGGAAGGGCGGCGCCTACAAGGTCATCAGCTTCTTTGCCAAACGGGCGCGCGGGCTGATGGCGCGTTACGCGGCCGAGCATCGGGTCGAGGATGCCGAAGCACTGCGCGATTTCGCGGTGGAGGGCTATGCGCTGGATGCCGGTGCCTCCACCGCCACGCAATGGATATTCAGAAGACGCCTCGAATGAGGCAACAACGACATACCGAGGAGAGCTGCGACATGAAAACCACGAATCGTCTTGTGCCGGCGCTGGCGCTCGCCTGCGCGCTGCTGGGTGGCACTGCGGCCGCAGCCGAGCCGGAAAACCAGTCGGACCGATTTTTCCGCGAATGCCGTGCCGCATGGGCCGAAAACAACATCGGACTGGCGGACGAGCTCTGCTACAAGTCGCTGACCCATCCCGATGTCAATGCGATCGCCACCGACGCAAAGTCGCAGCGCCTGTACAACTACGCGCAGCTCAAGCGCATGCTGGGCAACTGGGACGGTGCCGAAGAGCTGCTGCGCGAATCGCTGACCATCGAGGAAAAACGTGCCGGCCAGACGCCCGATCTTCCGCTGGCACGTCGTCTTGCGGAACTGTCGATCGCTCTGGCGGCGCAGAACAAGTGGGCCGAAGGCGTGCAGACGATCGAGCGGCTGATGCCGATGGCGGACCGCTTCCAGGGTGGCGAGCGAGCCGCCGTGGCCGAACTGTTCCGCAACTACGTGCCGCAGGCCGCGGCAGCCGGCCGGCTGGAACTGGCGCGCCAGCTCGAACAGTACTCGCAGGCGTCGCCTGCGCCCGAGCCGGGTTTCATCAAGCGCTGAGCGGCCATGGACGCATCCCATGAGGTCCTGGTGCCGCCCGACTGTCGCGACCGACGCGATTTCCTGCGTGCCGCGGGCATCGCCGGTTTTGCGCTGGCGGTGCAGCCGGTGAGCGCGCAGCAGGTGGTGACGACACCGGCAGACGGTCTGGTGACCGGTTCCGCCAGGATAGACACCGACGATGCGCGCCAGCTGCCGGCGTATTTCGCCAGACCGGCGTCCGGTGCCCGGCCACCGGTCGTGCTGGTGATACAGGAAATCTTCGGCGTGCATGAGCACATCCGCGACGTGTGCCGGCGTTTCGCGCATGCCGGCTATCTGGCTGTCGCGCCCGAGCTTTATTTCCGTCAGGGTGACCCGGCCGCGCTGGAGAACGTGCAGGACATCATCGGACGCATCGTGTCGCAGGTCGGTGACGCACAGGTCATGTCCGACCTCGACGCCTGTGTCGCCTGGGCCGGACGGGTCGGCGGCAACCTGGCGCGGCTGAGTGCCACCGGTTTCTGCTGGGGCGGGCGCATCACCTGGCTGTATGCGGCTCATCAGCCGGCTCTGCGTGCCGGCGTTGCGTGGTACGGACGCCTGTCCGGCGCGTCTGGCGCACTGACGCCCAAGCATCCGCTCGATCTGGTCGATGCGCTGGGCGCTCCGGTACTCGGGCTCTATGGCGGCAAGGATCAGGGCATTCCGGTCAGCGACGTCGAGGCGATGCGCGTGGCGCTGAACAATTCGCCGTCCGCGGCAGCGCGTCGATCGGACATCGTGCTCTATCCGGATGCACCGCACGCCTTCCATGCTGACTACCGCCCCAGCTATCGCAGGACCGAAGCGCTGGACGGCTGGCAGCGCTGCCTCGATTGGCTGGCGGCGAACAACCCCCGGGACTGACGAATTCAGTGCGCTGCGTGCGCCAGGCCGAGCGATACCGTGGCCTTGGCATGCGTGAGGTCGCGCGCCGAGCCGCTGCCGAACAGGCAGGCGGCAAGCTGATTGAGCACCGGCTGGGGAATGGCACGGTGGCCATCCAGCATTTCGCGGATGCAGTCAGCGGTGCCGTCGATGTCGTCGGCGGGCGGCAGCGGATTGGTCAGCGGCAGCGCGCCGGTTTCGGCTTCGAACAGCGTGCGGGCTGACAGGTGTTCGAACAGCTGGATGCGCGGCCGGCGCATCGGGTCGGCAAAGGAATCGTCGTCCGGCGCGCGCATCAGCAATGCGCGCTCGGGGGTGTCGAGAAACATGTCGTGCAGGCGCGACAGCAACTGCGCATCGGCCACGCAGATGACGCGCAGGCTGCGCATCGGAGCCGGATCGAGCAGCTTCGCGACGAGATGTGCGGTGTTGTGGTTGCCCATGCGGTCGCGCAGCCGGATCAGGCTGTCCAGCGATGGATTGAGCAGTTCCGTCGGCACCACCGCACAGCGGCCGGAATTCAGCGTGGTCTGCGCGTCGGACAGGCTGGCGCACGGTGCACTTCCGAGCCGCGCGAGCACGTCCAGGCTGCCGGGGCGCGTGCCGGTGCCGGCGGTCAGGCCATGCACCAGCACCGGTACTTCGAGGCGCGTCAGCATCAGTGCCAGCAGCGGCATCAGGTTGGGTGCCTTGCTGGCGCGGGCATAGCTCGGAATCACGACCATGCGCGGCCGGTGCTGCGGCAGTTCGATGACCGGCACACGTTCGTTGAGCGCGCGCGCGAAGCCGGCCAGTTCATCCGCCGATTCGTTCTTCCAGCGCAGGCTCGCCAGTACGGCGCCCAGTTCGAGCGCCGGAATCCGCCCGTCGAGCATGTCGGCGAAAAGGCTGTAGGCCTCGCTTTCCGCGAGGTCGCGGGCGTTCTCGCCGCCACGTCCGAGTGCGGAGAGCATTTCGGTCAGTGACTGTTGGCTCAACATCGTGTGCGCCGCTCCATCCTCATGATGACGGGTTCATGCTGCCTGCCGCCTGGCGAACAGCATGCGTTTGAGTTCAGGTACGCACGAGCCGCACGACGTGCCGCAGCGCAGGGTGTCCTGCAGCGACTGCAGGTCGGCGCCGCCGGTGATCGCGTGCTCGATGTCGGGTTCGGCCACGTCGAGACAGTTGCACACGACGCGGCCGCGGCTTTTTGCCGCCACCGGCGGTGTGGCCAGCGGTGCGAACAGCCAGCGGCGCAGTTCGGCGGTCGGCTGGCGCTCGACCATCACCTCGCGCAGCCAGCTTGCCGCAGCGATTTCGCCGGTCAGCCGCATGCCGACCAGCAGACCGTCCTCGATCAGCGCGCGCTTGGTGATGTCGCGCCGGGCGTCGCGATAGACGATGCAGGCCGGATGGTCCAGTCCGCACAGCTGATCCAGTTCCGCCAGCCAGACATCGGGAATCGGCGCGTCGTGGGCGATGCGCAGCACCAGTGCGGGGCGGTCGCGGCCGGCCATGGACAGCGTGGCGTAGGCAAAGCGTGAGAGCAGCGGCGCCAGCGCCTCCATGCGCAGCAGCGTGTTCCGCTGCGCCGCCTCGTCGCTCGTCTCGGTGCGCAGCAGCAGCGCCTGATAGGGCAGATCGGCGCGCGTCATCTGGATGGCGGCGTGCTTGAGTTCCGGTTGCCGGGAGTGTGGATCGACCTGGCCTGCGGTCAGCGCATTGGCACCGCTGTTCGACAGCATGTTGCGTCCCCAGTGCATCGCGACGAAGGCGCTGCCGGGGCGCTGGGCGCTGCTGGCATGTGCGCGCAGCACGATTTCGCCGCGCCGGCTCTTCAGCCGCACCAGATCACCGTCGGCCAGACCGCGCCGTGCGAGGTCGTCGGCATGCACTTCGACGCGCGCTTCGTCGACATGGCTGTACAGCCGGGCGATCTGGCCGGTGCGGCTCATGCCGTGCCACTGGTCGCGCAGGCGGCCGGTATTCAGGTGCAGCGGAAAGCGTGCGTCGATCTTTTCGGCGGTCGTCGTCGCGACCGGCACGACGAAGCGCGCTCGGCCACTGGCGGTGGCGAAATGGCGGTCGCCGTACAGGCGGCCGGTGCCGCTGTTGGCGCCTTCCGGGAACGGCCACTGCTGCGGGCCGAGTGCGTCGAGCCGGGCGTAGTCCAGGCCGGTGATGTCCAGATCCCGTCCGCGCGTGCTGGCCACGTGCTCGGCAAACACCTGCGCCACATCCATATAGGGAAACAGTGCGTCAGCCGGGCGTCCGAGTCTGGCGCCGAGCACGCGGGCGAAATCGCACGCGATCGCCCAGTCGGCCCGCGCCTCGCCCGGCGCCGGCAGCGCGGCGCGCACGTGCGTGATGCGGCGCTCGGAATTGGTGACCGTGCCTTCCTTCTCGCCCCAGGTCGTCGCCGGCAGCAGCAGGTCGGCGAAGGCCGCGGTTTCGGTGCTGCGGCAGGCGTCCTGCACCACGACGAATTCAGCCTTCTGCAGCGCTTCGACGATGCGCGTCTGGTCGGGCATCGATTGCGCCGGGTTGGTGCAGGCGATCCACACCGCCTTCACCTTGCCGTCGCGTACCGCGTCGAACAGCTCGACCGCGGTCAGTCCCGGCTGCGCCGGCACCTCGTCGATGCCCCACAGATGCGCCACCTCGGCGCGGTGATCGGCGTTCGCCAGGTCGCGGTGGGCCGACAGCAGATTGGCCATGCCGCCGACCTCGCGTCCGCCCATGGCGTTCGGCTGGCCGGTCAGCGAGAACGGACCGGCGCCGGGCCGGCCGATCTGGCCGGTGGCCAGATGCAGCGCGATCAGCGCGGTGCCGTTGTGGGTGCCGTGGTGCGACTGGTTCAGGCCCTGGCACCACATCGACATGGCCGCCTTCGATTCGCCGAACCACTGGGCGGCGGTGACGATGTCCTCGGCGCGCAACCCGCAGACCTCGGCCGCCACTGCCGGCGTGATGTCGCGCACGTGCCGGCGCAGCGCCTCGAAGCCTTCGGTGTGGTTGCGGATGAATTCGTCGTCGGTGTGACCCTCCCACAGCAGCACGTGCAGCATCGCGTTGTACAGCCAGATGTCGGTGCCCGGCAGCAGCGGCAGGTGCAGGTCGGCGTCGCTGGCGGTGTCGGTGCGGCGCGGATCGATGACGATCATCTTCATCGCCGGATTGGCGCGCCGCGCATCCTCGATGCGTCGATAGACGATGGGGTGGGCGTAGGCCGGATTGCCGCCGGCGATCAGCAGGCAGTCGGTGTGGTCGATGTCCTCGTACGAGCAGGGCGGCGCGTCGGCGCCCAGCGTCTGCTTGTAGGCCGACACCGCCGAACTCATGCACAGGCGCGAATTGGTGTCGACGTTGTTGGTGCCGATCAGTCCCTTGGCCAGCTTGTTGAAGACGTAGTAGTCCTCGGTCAGCAGCTGGCCCGAAATGTAGAAGGCGACGGCGTCCGGGCCGTGCGTGCGGATGATGTCGGCGAAGCGTTCCGCCGCATGGTCGAGCGCTTCCGGCCAGCTCACGCGGCTGCGCGCGAGCCCGCGTTCGGCGCGCAGCTCGGGGTGCAGCGCGCGCGTCTCGGGGCGCGCGCTCAGATGCAGGGTCGAACCCTTGGTGCATAGCCGGCCGAAATTGGCCGGATGGTCCGGGTCGCCCTTCACGCCGATGATGTGGCTGCCGTCGTGTTCGATGATCACGCCGCACCCGACGCCGCAGTAGCAGCAGGTCGAGCGGGTTTCGTGTTGTGTCAGGGTCATTTTTGTCTCCGTGAGACATTTAGCAAGGGGTATGCCACGCTACTGAAGCGCGGATTTGGCGCAGCGGGCGGGCGGTTTTGCCTCCGCTGCTGCGCCGGGTGCTCCGCAGCGGGGCATGCCGACCGGGCGGCGCCTGTCACTGGTGCGCCTGGGTACCGGATGCACCGTTCAACCGAACAGCTTGAACAGCAGCACGAGGTTGAGCAGCAGCGACACGGCCAGCAGCATGCGCAGCAGGCGCACCGGCGCGCGTTCCATCAGCGGTGTGCGACGGGGCAGGGCGAGCGGCCGGTGGGCGCCGCGTTCGAGTGCCAGCAGGAATTCCTCCGCGGTCTCGAAGCGCGCGTCGGCATTGCGCGCCACCGCCTTCAGCAGCACCGCTTCCAGCCACTCCGGAGTGTCCGGGCGGTAGCGGGTCAGCGGCACCGCATCGCCGAAGCGCGGTTTCTGGAACGGCTCGATTTCGCCGTAGGGATAGCGGCGGGTCAGCAGTTCGTACAGCGTGACGCCGACCGCGTACAGGTCGCTCGACTCGCTGGCGGCCGATCCGGCAAACAGTTCGGGCGCCATGTAGCTCGGCGTGCCCGGGTTGTTGATTTCGCGGAAGTCTTCGCCATCCGAGGCGGCCACGCCCAGATCGAGCACGCGCAGCGTGCCCTGGCTGTCCAGATGCAGGTTGTCCGGCTTGATGTCGCGATGGACGATGCCCAGACGGTGCAGCGTGCCGAGCGCGCGCAGCACCACGCAGCCCAGGCGGACGACCTGCTCGATCGCGAAGTGATGGCCTGAATCCAGCCGCTGACGCAGCGTGGCGCCCTCGTGCCAGCTCATCAGGTAGTACAGCCGGCTGCGTCCCGCGTGGCTGATCACCTGCGGAAACTGCGGCGACACCACGCGCCGGGTCAGCCATTCCTCGTGTACCAGCGCGGCCAGCGCGTCGGGGTCGTCCACGTCCTCGCGCAGCGTCTTGAGCACCATGACCATTCCGCTGGCGATGTCCCTGACGCGGTAGAGCAGCGTCACGCGCGACTCGTGCAGCACCGCCTCGACCTTCAGTCCGTCCAGTTCGTCGCCGACGCGCAGGCGAGGCGGCAGCGCCAGGCCCGACGCTTCGGCCAGCCGGTCGCGCAGTGCCGCCTGCGGCAGCGTGTCGATGCGCACCACCAGTGCGGTGCAGTTGTCGTTCGCGCCGCGCGCCTCGGCCTGCAGCACCAGCGCCGACGCCGTGCTCTCCGTATCGTCGTCGCGTGCCAGGATGGCGGCGATGCCGGCGTCGTGCAGCGTGTTCCACACGCCGTCGCTCATCAGCACGAAGCGGTCGCCAAGCTCCAGTTCGCCGTCCGCGTGATCCACCGCCAGCCGCACGTCGAGGCCGATGGCGCGGTGCAGCACGTTCGACAGCTCGGGATGCGCCCAGGTGTGGTCCTCGGTCAGCTGGGTCAGCGTGCCGGCGCGATACAGGTAGATGCGCGAATCGCCGACGTGGGCCAGATGCCAGCGCGTGCCGCGCAGCACCAACGCCGACAGTGTGGTGGCCATGCCGGCCGATTCACGCGTGCGTGCCGCATGCGCGATCAGCCAGCGGTTGAGCGCACCCAGCACCTGGTCGAGCGACTGCGCGATGCTCCAGGTGTCGGGGGTGGCGTAGTAGTCGTTGAGCAGACCGCGCACGGTGAACTCGGCGGCCTCGCGGCCCTTGGCGTGCCCGCCGACGCCGTCGGCCACCGCCAGCAGCACGCCCTTGGCGTCCAGCGTTTCGCCAACCGGCGTGACCGCGCCGACGAAATCCTCGTTGCGCGGCCGCGGCCCGGCGATCGAACACTGACCGATGGAAACGCCCAGCGTCATTGCGATGTCCCGTTCGTCAGATGCGTGCGGATGTCAGGTGTGCCGCACCCCAGGTCGTGCGCCAGCGCGTCTTCACCCGGGTCAGCCCGATCAGCGCCAGCACGGCCAGCAGCGCAAAGACGATGAAACCGGTCTGGTAGCTGCCGGTGGCCTGACGCGAATAGCCGAGCGACGACGCAAGGTAGAAGCCGCCGACGCCGCCGGCCATGCCGACCAGACCGGTCATCACGCCGATCTCGCGGCGGAAGCGCTGCGGCACCAGCTGGAATACTGCACCGTTGCCCATGCCCAGCGCCAGCATTGCGCCGACGAACACGACCACCGCCATCCAGGCCTGCGGCAGGCCGAAGCTCACGCCGAACAGGAAGGCGGCCGCGATCACGTACATCGCGGTCAGCGTGCGGATGCCGCCGATGCGATCGGCAAGGTTGCCGCCGACCGGGCGCACCAGCGAACCGGCGAACACGCAGGCGGCGGTGAAGTAGCCGGCCATCCTGGCGTCCAGGCCGTACTGCGTGTTGAAGTAGATGGTCAGCGACGAGGCCAGGCCGACGAAACCGCCGAAGGTGACGCTGTAGAAGAACATGAACCACCAGGCATCGCGGTCCTTCAGCACCTTCAGGTACTCGGCCATCGTTTTCGGCGGCGGGCATTCCGGCGCGTCCTTCGCCACCAGCAGATAGAAGATGAAGACGGCGATCAGCGGAATCAGCGCCAGCCCGAACACATTGGTCCAGCCGAAGGTCGCGGCCAGACCCGGCGCGAACAGCGCGGCCAGGGCAGTGCCGGAGTTGCCGGCACCGGCGATGCCCAGCGCGGTGCCCTGATGCTCCGGCGGATACCAGCGCGAAGCCAGCGGCAGCGCGACCGCGAAGGCGGCGCCGGCAAAACCGAGGAAACAGCCGAGCAGCAGCGCCTGCTCGTAGCTGTGGATGCCGAAGCGCCAGGCGGCCAGCAGCGCCGCGATGACGATGACCTGGCCGATGGCGCCGGCCTTCTTCGGCTGCAGGTGGTCGACCAGCACGCCCATCAGCATGCGCAGCAGTGCGCCGGCCAGCACCGGCACGGCGACCATGAAACCCTTCTGCGCGTGCGTCAGCTGCAGGTCCTGGGCGATCTGCACGCCGAGCGGGCCCAGCAGCACCCACACCATGAAGGCGAGATCGAAGTAGAGAAAGGCGGCGAACAGCGTGGGCGTGTGGCCGGCCTTGAGAAATGCTTTCCTGTCCATCGGCGGAAGACCTCCCGGTGACGAATCCGTCGTGCGCGCGTCGATGCGGGCAGACGTACTTCGGGATCAGTGTTGAATGAATGGTGTGTCGAATCGATCGGCACGGCACCTGCGCGGCGCCGGCCGTGGCAAGGCGTTCAGGCTTTCAGCAGTACCTGTCCGTTCTCGACCTTCACGTCGAAGCGGCGGGTGCAGCCGACGTCCGGTGCGATCGCTGCGCCGGTGTCGAGCTGGATCTTCCAGCTGTGCAGCGGGCAGGTGACCGTGTCGCCATGCATGATTCCCTGCGACAGCGGGCCGCCCTTGTGCGGGCACTTGTCATGCACCGCGAATACCCGGCCTTCGTTGCGAAAGAGGGCGATGTCGCCGGAGGCGGCGCGCACGACGCGCGAGCCCAGGTGGGGAATGTCTTCGAGCGCACAGATCTGCGCCCAGTCGGAAGTCGTCATGGTTTCAGCCTCTAGTTGCAAGATTCAAGCGGCAAGCTGAAGACGGGCGCTCTTCCTCGCGCCCGGCATCTTTCAGCCTGCATCTGCCGGTCAGGCCTTCATCGCTTCGCGGATCGCGATGGTGCGGAACTCGCGGCCGAGTTCCGACTTGCGGTCGGCCTCGGCGCGTTCGAGCCACGGATCCTTGTAGTCCTGCAGCGCGAACAGCAGTCGGTCGTACAGTGCCTTGCGGTTCTCGGCGTCCTCGACCACCTTGCCCTTGACGTGGTCCAGACCGACACGCTCGATGTAGTGCACCGTGCGTTCGAGGTACCAGCCTTCCTCGCGGTAGAGCTGCAGGAAGGCGCCGGCGTACTCCATCACTTCCTCGTCGCTGCTGACCTTGCAGAAATACTGCGCAACCTCGGTCTTGATGCCGCCGTTGCCAGCGACATAGATTTCGTAACCGGATTCGACGCCGATGACACCGACGTCCTTGATGCCGGCCTCGGCGCAGTTGCGCGGGCAGCCGGATACGGCGAGCTTGACCTTGTGCGGGCTGTACATGCCGAACAGCATCTTTTCCAGCTTCACGCCCATGCTCATCGACAGCTGGGTGCCGAAACGGCAGTGCTCGGCGCCGACGCAGGTCTTCACCGTGCGCAGGCTCTTGCCGTAGGCATGGCCGGACACCATGCCGGCCTGGGCGAAGTCGGCCCACATCGCCGGCAGGTCGTCCTTCTTCACGCCCAGCAGGTCGATGCGCTGGCCGCCGGTCACCTTGACCGTTGGCACCTTGTATTTCTCGGCCGCGTCGGCGATGGCACGCAGTTCGCCCGGCGTGGTCAGTCCGCCCCACATGCGCGGCACCACAGAGTAGGTGCCGTCCTTCTGGATGTTGGCGTGCGCGCGTTCGTTGATGAAGCGGCTCTGCGGATCGTCCTTCGCCTCGTGCGGCCAGGTCGAGGTCAGGTAGTAGTTCAGCGCCGGGCGGCAGGAGGCGCAGCCGTTGGGTGTCGTCCATTGCAGTTCGCGCATCACCGTCGGGATGTCGATGAAGTGGCGTTCGCGGATGGCCGTGCGCACGTCGCCGTGGTTCCGGTCGGTGCAGCCGCACATCGGCTTTGACGTGGAATTGGCGGGTTGGTAGGCGCCGCCCACGCAGGACGCCAGTATCTGTTCGACCAGTCCGGTGCAGGAACCGCAGGAACTCGACGCCTTGGTGTGCTTGCGCACGTCGTCCAGCGAGAACAGCCCCTTTTCCTTGATGGCCTTGACGATGGTGCCCTTGCACACGCCGTTGCAGCCGCACACTTCGGCCGTGTCCGGCATCGAGGCGGCCTGCGTCTGGCCCTTGTGGCCGACGTCGCCGAGGTGGTTCTGGCCGAACATCAGGTGGTCGCGCACCGCATGGATGTCCTGGCCATCCTTGATCAGTTGGAAGTACCAGGAGCCGTCGGCCGTGTCGCCATACAGACAGGCGCCGACCAGGCGATCGCCTTCGAGCACCAGGCGCTTGTAGACGCCGCCCGACGGGTCGTGCAGCACGATGTCATCGCAGCCCGGCCCGCCGGTGAAGTTGCCGGCCGAAAACACGTCGATGCCGGTGACCTTGAGCTTGGTCGAGGTCACCGAGCCCTTGTAGGTGCCGATGCCGTATTGCGCGAGGTGGTTGGCGCACACCTTGGCCTGTTCGAACAGCGGCGCGACCAGACCGTAGGCGATGCCGCGATGGCTCACGCATTCGCCGACCGCGTAGATCTTCGGGTCATAGGTCTGCAGCGTGTCATTGACCACCAGCCCGCGGTTGCAGTACAGGCCGGCCTTCTCCGCCAGATCGGTGTTCGGGCGGATGCCGGCGGCCATCACCACCAGATCGGCCGGAATGGTCTCGCCGCTCTTGAAGCGCACCGCCGATACCCGGCCGTCGGCGCCGGCGATCAGCGATTCGGTCTGCTTTTCCAGCAGGAAGGCCAGCCCCTTCTTTTCGAGCGAGGCCTGCAGCATGTCGGCCGACGGCTTGTCGAGCTGGCGTTCCATGATCCAGGCGCCCAGATGCACGATGGTCACGTCCATGCCGCGCAGCGCCAGGCCGTTGGCCGCTTCCAGACCCAGCAGGCCGGCACCGATCACCACCGCATGCCGGCGTGTGGCCGCCGCCTCAATCATCGCGTCGGTGTCGGCGATGTCGCGGTAGGCGATGACGCCCGGCAGATCCTTGCCCGGCACGGGCAGGATGAAGGGGTTGGAACCGGTGGCCAACAGCAGGCGGTCGTACTCGGCTTCGGTGCCGTCGTCGGCGATCACCTTGCGTGCGATGCGGTCGATCTTCACGACCTTCCTGCCCGCATGCAGGGTGATCTGATTGTCGCGGTACCAGTCCCAGTCGTTCAGGATGATGTCCTGCACTGTCATTTCGCCGGCCAGTACCGGCGACAGCAGGATGCGGTTGTAGTTCGGATGCGGCTCGGCGCCGAACACCGTGATGTCGTACATCTCCGGCGCGATCCTGAGCAGCTCTTCCAGCGTCCGGCAACCCGCCATTCCGTTGCCGACCATGACCAGACGTTTTTTCTGCATGTCCCGATTCCCGCAAAAAGAACTGACCGCAAATCGTGCGGCCTGCGATCCGGCAGTGATTCCGGGCGAACGGAACCGCGCGCCTGCAGGATTGCTGGCGCCTTCCGGGTAAAGCACGTGCGACCGGAACGCTCCGGTCTGGATTTTTGCTGTCGGTCTTCGCCCGTCTTTGGGCGTTGAGCCGAGTACTGCCGGGCCGGGCGGGCGCACAAGCACCTGTTGCCGGCGGTGACTGCAGGCCGAACCGGCCCGGTTCGACGCTGCTTGTTCTGGCGGAACATCCGCGTTGGTTTTTTTGATCAGCTTCAGCGACCACGTGTCAGCCGGAGCACGACGCGTCATTGCGTCGTGTGTGCTCGGCCTGCTATCCGGCGGAGGGAGCCGCGTTACTCGCGGGGTGTCCCTGCGCCAGGATGACCCGGGCTTGAACCTGACCTGTCGGCCTGCCGGGATCGAATCGCCGATCCCGTTCAGCCCGCACCCTTCCTAGCAAAAAAGTGGCCAGGCGACCGGCGTGACGGGAATACGAAGGAGTGATTTCTGCAAGACGCTGATATTCAACTGCTTATTTGCTCCCGGTGCCGACGCGCCTCGAGCCGGCGGCCGGGAGCGTTGGGCTGGATGCGTGCGCATTACTGGGGCGATACGCATGACATTCCGCACTTCGCTGGTGCGATGCGGCACTCGATGTCCGACGCCCGGCCGCGATGCGGTGCCCGGACGCTGATGTGCCGGAACAGCGTAATTGCTGGACGCCGGGCAGAGAGGAGGACGGTTGCGCCTTGAGCCGAGCCTGCCGGCGCGAGTTCGGCGGTGCGAACGCTTCGGACTGCCGGTACAACAGGGCATGCGTCCGCCGGACCCTGGCTGGCGAACGCGAATCAGGTCTGTTGTCCGCGCGGCGTCAGGCCGCGCTGAGCGCCTGGCAAGCCTCGTACTGGGCGCGCAAGGGGTCCGGTATCGGGATGAGTCCGGCCAGCATGTCGCAGATGATCTGCGCGTTGCTGGCCGCATCGATGCCGGCTTCCGGCTGGGTCAGCAGTGCGCCGCCTTCTTCCGCCTCGCACAGCACCTTCTCGTCGTCGTCGACGAAGCCGGTCATCTGCGGACGGCGCGCCGGATTGGCGTAGACCTCGCCTTCGGTGCCGCGCAGCAGCATCGAGCGGCCGCCATCCAGGCGCAGGAAGTGCGCCATCTTCTCCAGATACTCCGGATGCGTGACTGACACCACACGCACGCTGCGGCCGGGCATAGGATCGATCATCTTCGCCATCGAATGTCCTGCGTTGCGCACGCCAAGTTCAGTGCGCAGCGACAACAGTGCATGCAGACCCGGACTCAGCTTTTCCAGCCGGATGCAGGCGATGCGCCGGCTTTCGAGCAGGCTGCCGGCCTGCTCCGGGCTGTCGGCGAGCGGGAGATCGAGTGCGGCGAGCAGCGCGAAGGGGTCGGCGCGGGTTTCGAAATCGAAATGGCCATGGATCAGTACCGGCACGCCTTCCCGAGCCAGCATCAGCGCCAGCAGCGGCATCAGGTTGGGTCGGCGGCGGGCGCCGTTGTAGGTCGGCAGCACCACGGTGCGAGGTCCGGCCGGTGCGTCGATGTGTGCGATACGATCGTCGATGGCGGCCTTGAAGCCCAGTAGTTCGTCCAGCGCCTCGCTCTTGATGCGCATCGCCATCACGATGGCGCCGAGCTGCAGCGGCGGCACGCGTCCATCCAGCATGTCGGCGAACAGCGCCTGTGCATCCTCGCGCGACAGTGCGCGCGATCCCTTGGCGCCGCGGCCGATTTCCTTGATCAGTTTGGTGTAGTCCATGACGCGGATTATGCCCGCGATGGCACAGCCGGCCGCTGCGTTATAGTCGGACGCGTGGTGCCGGACGAACCGCTTGCGGTGTGCGGCGTGTTGGATGAACAGGCAAGGAGATGGATGTGAAGGTCGGTTTTATCGGTCTGGGCCTGATGGGGCGCCCGATGGCGCAGCATCTGGCGAACGGCGGGCACAGCCTGCATCTGTGGGCGCGTCGGCCGGAGGCGCTCGACCCGTTCCGCGACACTGCTGCCACGCTGCATGCGTCGGCGGCCGATGTCGCGCGCGAGGTCGACGTGGTATTCACCATGGTGGCGGATGCGCCCGACGTCGAAGCGCTGGCGCTCGGTCCGCGTGGCATCGCCGAAGGTGCGGCCGGGCGCAGCGGCATGATCTTCGTCGACATGAGCACGATCGCACCCGAGGCGGCGCGCTCGATCGCCGCCCGCCTGGCGGCGGCCGGCGTGTCGATGATCGACGCCCCGGTGTCCGGCGGCGAGGTCGGTGCCATCAACGCCGCACTGACCATCATGGCGGGCGGCGAGCAGGCTGCATTCGAACGTGTGCTGCCGCTGTTCCGGCTGATGGGCAGGAACGTCACCCGCGTCGGTGACAGCGGTGCCGGTCAGGTGGCGAAGGCCTGCAACCAGATCATCACTGGCGTCGGTGTGCTGGCGCTGGCCGAAGCCTTCGCCTTCGCCGAAAAGAGCGGGGTCGACGCGGCGCGCGTGCGCGAGGCGCTGCTCGGCGGCTTTGCCTACAGCCGCATCCTGGAAAACCACGGCCAGCGCATGCTGGACCGCAATTTCCGGCCCGGCTTCAAGTCCTGGATGCACCAGAAGGATCTGCGCATCGTGATGAACGAGGCACATCGCATGGGGCTGGCGCTGCCGTCGTCGGCCGCGGCGGCACAGATGCTCAATGCCATGGTCGGCCAGGGGCTGGGCGAGGAAGATTCGATCGCCATGCTCAAGGTGGTCGAAGGCCTGGGCGGCATCGAAAAATGAAGGTCGGTTTCATCGGCCTGGGCGTGATGGGACGCGCCATGGCCAGCAACCTGCTGCGTGCCGGACATGAAGTGACGGTATGGGCGCGCCGCGCCGCCTCGATGCAGCCGCTGCTCGAACTCGGTGCGCGGCCGGCGGATTCGCCGGCAGATTGCGCACGCGGTGCCGACGCGGTGATGTGCGTGGTGACCGGTGGCGACGACGTGCGCGCCGTCGCGCTGGGGCCGGGCGGCGTGATCGAAGGTGCGCCGCCGGGCTGCGTGTTCATCGACCACAGCACCATCGCACCGTCCGCCGCGCGCGACATCGCGTGTGAGCTTGCCGCGCGCGGCATCGACATGCTGGATGCGCCGGTGTCCGGCGGCGAGCGCGGCGCGATCGAGGCGACGCTGTCCATCATGGCCGGCGGCGATGCGGCGGTGTTCGAACGCATGCGGCCGCTGCTTGCCGCGGTCGGGCGCACGCTGGTGCATGTCGGACCGAGTGGTGCCGGGCAGGTGACCAAGGCCTGCAACCAGTTGATCCTGTGCGCCTTCATCGAGGCGGCGGCCGAGGCCGCGCGGCTGGCTCAGGCCAATGGCGTGGATTTCGGCTGTGTGCGCGAGGCGATGTCGCATGGTTCGGCCGGCTCGCGCGCGCTGGAGCTGTTCGGTGGGCGCATGGCAAGCCGCGACTTCGCGGCCGGCGTGCAGGCGCGGCTGCATCACAAGGACATGGGCATCGTGCTGGCCGAGGCGGCCGGACTGGGGCTGGCGATGCCGCTGTCGGCATCAGTGTGGCAGCAGCTCAATGCATTGATGGCGCAGGGCGGCGCCATGAAGGACACGTCGGCGCTGCTCACCGTACTCGAGAACCCGGCCTGACCGGTGCCCGGCCGCGGGCACCGCAGTTCATCCGTTCAGTGCCGCTTGCCGGTCAGCCAGGGGAAGGCGATGTCGGAGCTGCCCTTGTCGAACAGGTCGACGAGCAGGCGGGCCGAGCCGCAGGCCAGCGTCCAGCCCAGCGAGCCATGGCCGGTGTTGTACCAAAGCCCTTTTGTCCGGCTGCGTCCGATCAGCGGAACGTTGCCCGGGGTGCAGGGACGCAGTCCGGCCCAGGGTTCCGCCTTGCTGAAATCTCCGGCGTCCGGGCACAGCGACTGCGCCAGGTCGGTCAGCAGACGCACGCGTTCCGGTTCGATCGTGATCGTCTGTCCGCCCAGTTCCGCCATGCCGGCGACCCGCATGGTGCCGCCCAGCCTGGACATCACGATGCGGTGCTCTTCGTCGGTGACGCTGACATTCGGTGCTTTCGGTCCGGCCGGAAAGCTGATCGAGTATCCCTTGATCGGATACAGCGCCGGGCGCGGTCCGTGCTGTTCGACCAGCCGGCGCGTGTGCGTGCCCATCGCGCAGACCACCTGATCGGCACGCAGCAGTCCGCGCACCCCGCGTTCATCGCGTACCGCGACGCCGCGCACCGTGCTGTTGTGGATATCGAGACTGTCGACCGTGGTGTCGAAATGGAAGGTCACGCCGGCGTCGGCGCAGGCCGTTGCCAGCGCTCGGGTGAAGCCGCAGGCGTCGCCGGTTTCGTCGTTGGGCGCGTGCAGTCCGCCCACGATCTGGCGGCGGCTGGTCGCCAGCGCCGGTTCGATTTCAATGCAGCGTGCGACATCGCAGGTTTCCATGCGGATGCCGTGCACCTGCAGCGTCCGTGCCCGGGCCTGCGCGCGCTCGAACTCGCGCTTGCTGGAGAACACGTGAAGGATGCCGCTTTCCGAATGTTCGTAGTCCAGTTGCAACGCACGTCGGAGCATCTGCAGTTCCGCGTGGCTGCTGACTGCAAGCCGCGACAGGATGTCCGTGTTCGCCCGCACGCGCCCGGGCGTGCATTCGCGCAGGAAGGCTGCCATCCAGCGCCACTGGCGGTGGTTGGCGGTCGGCGAGAAGCGTACCGGTGCGCTGGATTTGCCCATGCCGCGCAGGCCGATCAGAGGTGCCTGCGGCGTTGCCCACGGGCCCGCGTGGCTGACGGATATCTGTCCGCCGTTGGCGAAACTGGTTTCCATCGCCGGCAGACTCTGGCGATCGACGACGGATACGGTGTGACCGGCCTGACGCAGATACCAGGCGGAGGTGATGCCGACGACGCCGGCACCCAGAACGAGGATGTGCATGCGGTTCTTGTTTTGGAGGACGCACTCGGGACCGGTTTTTCAGTCCGGGGTTCCCGGTTGGAATTGTTTCCGGCGACTGCAGATTCCACGCAGGCGTGAAATTCTGCGACGCCCTTGATTGTGCTGTGCACGATAATGCATTTTCCGCCAACAAGGAGTTGCATTCAATGTCCCGCATCACCCTGAGCCAGTTCCTGATCCAGCAACAGCGAAACGGCGAACGCATCAGCGCCGAACTGCGCTTTCTGGTCGAAGTCGTTGCCCGGGCGGTCAAGGCCATCGGCAATGCGGTGGGCAAGGGTGGCCTGACCAACTCCCTCGGCGAGGCCGGTGCGGAGAACGTTCAGGGCGAGGTGCAGAAGAAGCTCGACGTGATCGCCAATGAAATCCTGCTCGAAGCCAACGAGTGGGGTGGCCATCTGGCGGCGATGGCGTCGGAAGAGATGGATTTGCCGCACCAGATCCCGAACCGCTATCCGAAGGGTGAATACCTGCTGCTGTTCGATCCGCTGGACGGTTCGTCGAACATCGACGTCAATATTTCCACCGGCACCATCTTTTCCGTGCTGCGCTGCCCCGAATTCGCCAACGGCGGTGCGGCAGCGGTCGATGAGCGCGCCTTCCTGCAGCCGGGCTGCCAGCAACTGGTGGCCGGCTATGCAGTCTACGGTTCGGCGACCCAGTTCGTGCTGACGCTGGGCGAAGGCGTGCATGCCTTCACGCTGGACCGCGAAACCGGCAGTTTCGTGATGACCTCGGAAAACATGCGCATTCCGGAGGACACCAAGGAATTCGCGATCAACGCATCGAACGCGCGCTGGTGGGAAGCGCCGGTGAAGCGCTACATCGACGAGCTGGTCGAGGGCAAGGGCGGTCCGCGCGGCAAGGATTTCAACATGCGCTGGGTCGGCTCGATGGTCGCCGACGTGCATCGCATATTGACCCGCGGCGGCATCTTCCTGTATCCGAAGGACACCAAGGACCCGACCAAGCCGGGCAAGCTGCGCCTGATGTACGAAGCCAATCCGATGGCCATGCTGATCGAGCAGGCGGGCGGTGCCGCGACCACGGGTTATCAGCGCATTCTGGATGTGCAGCCGGAAAAGCTGCACCAGCGCGTGCCGGTCATCCTTGGGTCGAAGAACGAAGTCGAGCGCGTGCTCGCCTATCACTCCGCCTGAAGGCGCGCCAGCATGCCGGCCGCCGCGACGCGGCCGCCGGCCATGGCGGCGGTCAGCAGATAGCCGCCGGTCGGTGCTTCCCAGTCCACCATTTCGCCGGCGCAGAACACGCCGGGCAGTGCGTTCAGCATCAGGTGTTCGTCCAGCGCATCGAAGCGCACGCCGCCCGCGGTGCTGATCGCTTCGGCCACCGGACGGGTGGCCAGCAGGCGCAGCGGCAGCGCCTTCAGCGTGGCAGCAATGCGCGTCGGATCGGCCATTGCGGCCTTGTCCAGCACTTCGTACAGCAATCCGGCACGGGCGCCGGACACGCCGAGCCGCCCTGCCAGGTGCGATGACAGCGAACGTGCGCCGCGCGGGTGGGCCGCTTCGGCCATCACCTTCGCCGGATCGTGCGCCGGCAGCAGGTCGAGGCTGATGTCGGCGTGACCTTTGCGTTCGATCAGCTCACGCAGCGGTGCCGACAGCGCGTATATCAGGCTGCCTTCCAGACCGTTTGCGCTGACCAGGCATTCGCCGGTGCGTTCGACGGCATGGCCGGCGACGTCCCGGAATGCGATCCGCACGTTCTTCAGCGGCGCGCCGGCATGGCGCTCGGCGAAATGCCGGCTCCACGCGACATCGAAGCCGCAGTTGGCGGCTCTCAGCGCAGACACCGGAACACCCCTTGACTGCAGGTGCTCAACCCATTTCCCATCCGATCCAAGCTGCGGCCAGCTGGCGCCACCGAGCGCCAGCAAGGTGACTTCAGCACTGATGGCCGTCTCGCCATGCGGAGTGGCAAAGCGGAGACAACCTTCGTCGTCCCAGCCGGTCCATCGGTGGTGCATGTGAAAGCGGACGCCGCGTGCGCGCAGTCTGGTCAGCCAGGCGCGCAACAGCGGTGCTGCCTTCATGTCGGTAGGAAACACGCGTCCCGAACTGCCGATGAAGGTGTCGACGCCGAGTCCGGCGGCCCACTCGCGCAGGCTGTCGGCGCTCCAGTCGGCCAGCCAGCGACCGACCTGATCACTGCGTTCGCGGTAGCGCTGCACGAACTGCGCATGCGGCTCGCTGTGCGTGAGATTCAGGCCGCCCTTGCCGGCCAACAGGAACTTGCGGCCGACCGAGGCCTTGCCGTCGTACAGGTCTACCGTGATGCCGGCTGCGGACAGCTGCTCTGCAGCCATCAGACCGGCCGGTCCGCCGCCGATGATGGCGGCGCGTACCGGTACCGGCCGGCAGCCGTCGGGAGGCGATTGCTGCATCAGAGGCCGGACTGGACGAGCCGCGTCTCGGTGCTGTCGGCGCGCAACCTGTAAGGGCTTGCGGGAAGAGGTGGTGCGACCGGCGTCGACAGCTTTTTCAGGGCTTCGTAGCGGTCAGAAACGCGCGGCACGTAGGCACGGGTTTCCGGGTAGGGCGGCACACCGCCATATTTCTTCACGGTGCCGGCGCCCGCGTTGTACGCGGACAGCACGAGATCGAGCCTGCCGAAACGGTCCAGCAGGCTGCGCAGGTGCCTGGCGCTTGCGCGCAGGTTGTCTGCCGGCCTGAAGGCATCGGCGACACCGTAGTCACGTGCGGTTTCCGGCATCAGCTGGGCCAGCCCGAGTGCGCCCCTGGGCGACACGGCACGGGCGTTGTAGGCGGACTCCGCATCCACCACCGCGTGCAGCAGCTCCGGTTCGATGCCGCCGGCTTCCGCTGCCTGCTCGATCTGTGTGGCGAAGGGCAGGGCACCGAGCGCTGCGCGTCGCGCCTGTCGCCGTGCGTAGTCGGAAATGCGCGGCGCCTCCGGCTGATACAGCCGATAGGACGCATCTTCGTCCAGCTGCAGCCGGTAGTCGGCGTCATCGCTGCCCTGTGCGCCGGCGCACCAGATCGACGACAGCATCAGAAACAGCAGGCACTTCATCGCAGAGCCGTCCGCAAACGATTTGCCAGTACCGCAGCCAGCACGATGCCGACGGTGTTGGCCAGAAGGTCCAGCAGATCGGCTTCCCGTCCCGGCAGATACAGCTGTCGCCATTCGTCGTAGACGGCGATCGCAAAAGCGGCGCCAGCGCAGGCGCCGAGCCAGCGCTGGCGTACCGCCAGCCACAGGGACAGCGCGATCGTGCCGAAGGTCAGTGCATGCGCAAGCTTGTCCCATGGGCTGGGAATCAGGCCTACGGCGAGGGATGTTTCGCCGAGCCTGAGCAAACCGGCCGTCATCGATACGGCCACCAGCGCGGCAAGCCAGGGTACGGCAGGGTGATGTTTCATCGCGTCAATACGCATTGCGGTCTCTGAACACCACCGCAATCGTCTTGACGATGATCCACAGATCCAGACCGATCGACCAGTTGCGCAGGTATTCGAGGTCGAACTCGATGCGCTTCTGCATCTTGTCGACTGTCTCGGTTTCGCCGCGGTAGCCATTGACCTGGGCCCAGCCGGTGATACCCGGCTTCACCTTGTGCCGGACCATGTAACCCTTGATCAGCTTGCGGTAGGTTTCGTTGTGCGCAACCGCGTGCGGCCGCGGACCGACGATGCTCATGCGGCCCTGCAGCACGTTGATGAACTGAGGCAGTTCGTCGAGTGAGCTGCGGCGCAGGAAGCCGCCGAACCGGGTGATGCGCTGGTCGTTGCGCGTAGCCTGGCGCACGACGCCGCCGTCTTCCTGCACGGTCATCGAACGGAACTTGTAGACCACGATTTCCTTCCCGTCGAGACCGTAACGCCGCTGCCGGAACAGCACCGGGCCGGGCGACGTCATCTTCACGCCGATCACGATGGCCAGCAGCACGGGCGAAATGAGCAGCAGTATCGCGATCGACAGCACGATGTCCGTGATGCGCTTGACCACGCCGTTGATGCCGGTGAAGGGGGTATCGCACACCGCGACGACGGGCACGCCGGCGACGTAGTCCATGCGCCCCTGGATCAGGTCGGTCACGAAAATGTCCGGTGCGAAGAAGACGCTGGCGGTGGTGTCCTTCAGGTCGTCCAGCAGCGAAAGGATGCGTGGCTGGCTGGCCATCGGCAACGCCAGATAGATCTGGTCCACCCGGTTGGCCTTGACGTAGGCCGCAAGATCCTTGAGCCGGCCCAGCAGCGGGCGATTGTTCAGCTGCGTGATGCGTTCCGGCGAACGGTCATCGAAGTAGCCGATGCAGCGCACGCCGAGGAAGGGGTTGCCGTCGAACTGATCGGCCAGCCGAACGCCGATCTCGTTGCAGCCGACGACGATGACGCGGGTCTGGTTTTCCTCCTGCGCGGCCGCCCGGCGCAGATAGGCACGCGCGCTGAAATGGGCCACCAGTTGCGTGACCGGGGCCGCGACAAGCCATGCAAGCACAACTTCGGATGGAAAATTGCCGATGTACTGGCTGGCATAGCCGAAAAACAGCAGGATGAAGGCGATCAGCAGCCAGTTGATCACGGTCTGCCGTACCACCCGGCGCGGTCGCATGCTGAGCAGCGAGGATCCGGGGAAGGACAGCGAGAACACGACCAGCGACAGCACGACGTAGCGCGCATCGACCGTGTCGTCGAAATAGAGCGCACAGCCGATCAGCGAAAGGATGAGCGAGAACGGATCGAGGAACATCTCGACCATTCCGGGAAGACTTAGCGGTGCCCGCAATACGGAAGTGTTACGCTCAAACTTGGCGAGCATCGATATTGAAGCCGGTGAAATTCAACGAGAATGAAAAAGCTGGCGAAAAATGCTGGCAATACGCCGGATAGAATACCGGAAGGGGTTTTTCCGATTTTTACGATTTGCTTGCAGGAAAGAAAAGCGTCACAGCTTGCGTCCATACTTTTGCGCAATGAACAATAACATTTCAACCCGACTGCGCATCCGATGGTTGCTGCTGGGGCTGCTGGTACCGATGGTGGCGCACGCCGACGAGGACGATGCCCTGAACCTCGTGACCTCCGTCAACTGGCAATACCTCGACAATGTGTTCTATCTGCCTGATGGCGCCAAGCCGACCGCTTTCGGTCCGAAGGCGCCGCGCGCCGACTCGAGCTGGATCGCCAACGTCGGACTGAATTTCGACAAGATGGTCGGACGCCAGAAGCTGACCGCCAGTGCGACGCAGTCCGTGGTCCGCTACAACAAGCTGGGCGACCTGGACTACGACGGCCACAATCTGGCTGCCGGCTGGCAGTGGGTGCTCGGCAACGACCTTACCGGCAAGCTCAGCTACACGAACCGTCGCTATCTGGCGGGTTTCGGCGATTTCCGGTCCACCCAGCTGGTACAGAATCTGATTGATGTAAACGCTGCGCGATTCGACGCCGCCTACAAAATCGACACCTATTGGACCCTTTTTGGCTCGGCGGGTCATGAGACGCAGCGCAACAGCACAAAGGTGCGCGAACCGAACGACCTCGATCTCGACAGGCTGGAGGCCGGCGTACGTTACACGACACGGGGCGGCACCACGTTCGAACTGCTTGGCCGTAACGTGGATGGCAACCTTCCGAAGCGTCTGCCGGGTCTTGGTGCATCGAATTCCTATACGCAACAGGACGTCGAGGCGCGAATCAGCTGGCAACCGGTGGGGCATTCCCGATTGTCCGCAGCAATCGGTCAGTCCAGCCGCGATCACGATGACCGTCCGGACCGCGACTACGACGACGTGTATGGGCGCCTGAGCTGGGAGTGGCAGCCGACCGGCCATACCGGCGTCACCTTCAAGGCCGAGCGGCAGATCAGTCCGCTCGACGATTTCATCACGAGTTATTTCCGCACCACGACCTACAGCATCGCACCGGTCTGGCAGCCGACCTCCAAACTGCGTTTCGATGGTCTCGCGAAGTGGGTATCACGCGATGCGCAGGGCTCGACCATCCTGTCGGGCCTCAGTCCTGCCACGCTCGCGCTGTTCGGCATCAGTGCCACGCCACGACAGGAAGATCTGGCGACCTACAGCCTGGGCGCGACCTGGAGCATCCTGCGCAACCTGTCCGCAAACGCCGAAGCCCGCTACGACGAGCGGGATTCCAATGTGCAGTTCTACCAGTACCGCGTGCGCAGCGTGTCGATGTCGCTGCAGTACGTGTTCTGAAGCCGGGTTTTACGGGTAATTGAGCAGCGCCCGGGCTGGCCAGCCGCGCTCCGCGATCAGCCGGCTGCCGCCGAGCGCGGGCAGATCGATCAGGAAGCGGAATCCGGTCACCCGTCCGCCGGCCCGTTCCACCAGTTCGCCGCAGGCCAGCGCCGTTCCACCGGTGGCGATCAGGTCGTCCAGCACCAGCACCCGCGCACCCGGTGTGATCGCGCCGACGTGCATTTCGAGTCGGTCGCGGCCGTATTCCAGCGCGTAGTCGATGCCCAGTGTGGCGCCGGGCAGCTTGCCCGGCTTGCGCACCGGCACCAGACCGCAGCCCAGCCGCTGCGCCAGCGCACCGGCCAGCAGGAAACCGCGCGCCTCGATGGCGACCACGGCGTCCACGCTGCCCGGAGCGATGTCGTGAGCCAGTCCGTCCAGCGCCAAGGTCAGACCGCGCGCATCGGCCAGCAGTGGCGTGATGTCGCGAAACTGGATGCCGGGCGCCGGGAAATCGGCGATGGTGCGCACCAGCGCGTACAGCAGGTCGAAATCGGGATCCTTCATTCCGCACTGTCCCGGGCAGGTGGCAGATTCAGACGGACACGACGTTCGTCGCGCGGCAGGCGTGCCAGTTCGTGCATGGTTTTCCAAACTTCGTTCATGTCGGTCGAGTTGTCGATCAGCCGGGTGAAGGCGGGTTTGGCGCCGCTGTAAAGGCCTATCGACGCCAGAGTTGCATTGTTGATGTCCTGCGCGAACCAGCGATCGTAGCCGCGGAATCCCTGCCAGTCCCGGTCGCGCATCGCGCGGTACTCGTCGCCAAGATTCCGGATCAGTTCGGTCTTGCGTGCCAGCTTGTCGTCGTGTCCGAGCTCGGACCGGTAAAGCCGGTCCAGAGCGTCACGGTACTTGAGTACCAGGGTGGCAAAGTCTGCGCGCAGCCGCTGCATGCGTTCGAAGCCTTCGCGCCCGCCGTCCCGGCCGGGGCGGGCGAGCCAGCGCCGCACGCCTTCTTCCTCGACCGCGCTGGCGAAGGACTCGTTGAATTCGGTGTCGTCGCGTACATAGACGACCTGATGCGCCAGTTCGTGCACGATCAGCCGCACGAGTTCGGTTTCAGGGTAGTTGATGAAGGTATTCAGCAGCGGGTCATCGAACCAGCCCAGCGTCGAATACGCCGGTACGCCGCTGACGTGCACGTCGAGCCCCGTTCCGGCCAGCACGTCGGCATGCGCGCGCGCGTCCGCTTCGCGGAAGAAGCCGCGGTAGCCGACGCAGCCGGCGATCGGAAAGCATGAGCGCTGCGGCGTCACCGACAGCGGGTCTGCGGCGAACACGTTCCACACCACGAAAGGTCGGCCGAGGTCGGCATAGCGGCGGTAGCTGTCATTGTCGGGTAGCGCCATTTCCCGGCTTGCCCAGTCGCGTATTTCACCGGCCAGCACGAGGCGCTCGCGCAGCCCGGACGGTGTGGCGGGGTCGGCGCCGACCTCGCCGACCGGTCGGGCGAGGCGCCACAGTTCGAGCTGTCCACCGGCCGCCTGCCAGTAGTAATGCGGTGAAAAGCTGCCGTTGCAGCCGGCAAGCTGGGCGAGCAGGAGCAACAGGAGCAGCCGCTGCGGCACCGGTGGCATCAGTCCGCGGTCGACGTGCCGGCGTACGGATCGGCGTAGGCGGGCACCGGTGCCGGATCGCGGTTCAGCGGTGACGCGTCTATGGTGACCGGCATCCAGCCGCGCACGCTGTTGATGAACCAGATCGCGCGGGCGCGGGCCAGGTCGTTGCGTACGAGTACCCGTTCGGTCAACTCCCCGCGTTCGACCAGATCGCGTCTGAGCGTGCCGTCGAGCAGACCGCTGGTCACCGGCGGCGTCACGCGCACGCCGTCGATATCCAGCACCAGATTGCCGCGCGTGAATTCGGTCAGCTCGCCGGCGTCGTTCCACAGCAGCACGTCGAAGGTCGGGCCGGCATCGCGCGACATGTGCGCGTCGTAGAGCGCCCGGCGGGTGGTCTTGTGATACAGGAAAGGCTCGGCCCGCGACACCGGTTCGGACGCGAGGCGCACCGTCCGCCCGCCCTGTTCGAGCGGACCGGCAGGAGAGCCTTCGATGCGCAGGCTGCCGTCCGGCGCACACAGCAGGCGCACGCGCAACCGGCCGGCCGGATTGGCGCTGGCGAACTGTTCGAGCCGTGCGCCTGCCGCATCCGGGGCGGCGAAGCCGAAATGGCGTGCCGACGCCGCAAGGCGGGCCAGATGCCGGTCGAGCAATGTGTATTTCCCGTCCTCGAGCAGCAGCGTTTCCAGCAGTTCGAAGCCTCCGGCCACGCGCGACAGGAAGCGGCTCTTGGTCTGTACCTCCGCGTACTCCTCGGCTGCGATCGAGTCCCAGGTGATGCCGCCGCCCAGGCCGCACTCCATCTCGCCGCGCGCGACGTCGAGCGTCACGGTGCGGATGGCGACGTTGAAACGCGCGGCACCTCCCGGTGCGACATGGCCGATCGCACCGCAATAGACGGCGCGCGGCGAATCCTCGAGGCCGGCGATGATTTCCATCGCCTTGAGCTTGGGCGCGCCGGTGATCGATCCGCACGGAAACAGCGCGGCGAACACGTCCTCCAGCGTGATTTCCGGTCGGGTGCGTGCGGTGATCGTCGAGGTCATCTGCAGCACTGTCGGGTAGTTCTCGATGGAGAACAGGCGCGGCACCTGCACGCCGCCCGGCATCGACAGCCGGGAAAGGTCGTTGCGCAGGAGGTCCACGATCATCAGGTTTTCCGCGCGGTTCTTTTCCGAATCGCGCAGCCAGCGGGCGAGTTCGGCGTCCTCCCTCGGCAACTGGCCGCGCCGGGCCGTGCCCTTCATCGGGCGGGTCGTCAGCACGCCGTCCTGCCAGGAAAAGAACAGTTCGGGTGACGCCGACAGGATGCGGTGGCTGCCGATGTCGGCGTAGGCGCAGAAATCGGCCTGCTGCGCCAGGCGCAGATGTTCGTAGAACGACAGCGCATCGCCGCTGAAGCGGGCGTGCGCCCGTATCGTGTAATTCATCTGATACGCATCGCCGCGCCGTATCGCAGCGCGGATCTCATCGATCGCGAGCTCGTATCGATCGCGTGCCGTGTCCAGCGTCCAGTCGGAGACCGAAAACGGCTCCGGCACGTGCGGCCCGACGTCAAGCGGTGCCGCGTGCAGGCCGAACCAGACGAGCGGCAGGCGGCAGCCTTCGCGCACGCGCGCGGAACGTTCGAAAGCGGGGGCCGCCTCATAGGCGATATGGCCGACCGCGTGCAGGCCGTCCCGTGCAGCCTGTGCGACGCGGCGCAGTGCAGGCAGCACCTGGTCGGAGGTATCGGCGCGGACGATTTCGCATGGCGTGCCGAACACCAGGCGGTGCGGAATCCGCTCGGCGGATGAAAAATCCAGTATGAAAGTCATGAACGGGACGGTGCGGATCCGGTGGTCGGTCGTGGCAGACGCCGCATCAGACTATATAGGGGGCGATGTAGAGCGTGACGACGCGCTTGCCGATCAGGGTGACCGAACCCTGGCGGCGATTGTTTCCGGTGTCGCTGTACTCGAAGCCATAGGTGCGCCGGATGCGCATCTGGCCGTCGTCGTCGCGCGCCAGCCAGGCCGAACGTATGGCGACGCTGTCGTCGAGCAACTGGGCGCCGTCGGCCAGGCAGGCCGCGCGGCCCGCCTCCATGCCGATTTCCCGCGCGCTCAGGCTGTCGAGCCAGAGCCAGATCAGGCCGCCGATGACCAGCAGGGAGGTGACTTCGAACAGCGGCACGATTACAGATCCGGCAGGGCGGGCTGGCGCGCCACGTAACGCGCCAGTTTCGCGTCGGCCTGGGCGGCCAGCAGCGCGGCCAGCTGGTCCGGCGAACGTTCCGGGTAGAGTCGGCCCAGCAACAGCAGCAGACACATCAGTACGTCGGCCGCTTCGGCGATGGCGGCATCCGCCTCGAGTGTCTTGTGCGGCTTGAAACCGCGTGCCACAAGCACGGCTTCGGCCAGTTCGCCGCATTCTTCCGTCAGCTTGCACAGCAACATCAGGGGATCCATGCGTTCGTGCAGCGCGAAGGTACGCAGCGACTCGACGAAGGCTTCGGGCGGAAATGACATGGTGCGTCGGCAAAGTGGAGTGTGAAGTGGGCCAAGGATTCTAGCGCGCCGGTCCCGGCTGGCTGCGCGACAGATGAGCGGCGCGTACATGGGCCAATTCTGCGGTCTGCCATGAGGATGTTCGGCGCCGGTCAAAACGCGGCAGCGTTACGGGAACATTTCACGCAACGGCGCTGTAACACGCGCCGGGTACTGTTAATGCTTGGCGACTTGGGCTATCTTGCCAGACGGCCAGCGTGTCACAAATTCGCAACAAAAATTCGGGGACAACATGTCACACCAAGCAGTTCGCTCACTCGCACTTTCCATCATGGCTGCGGCAATTCTTGTTGCATGCGGTGGAGAAGGCGGTGACAAGAAGGTCGCCACACAGGTCGCCGCCAAGGTTAACAGCGGTGAGGTGTCGGTGCATCAGATCAATCAGGTCATGCAGAAATCCAACGCCACGAGCCCTGAACAGGTGAAGGCTGCGAGCCGTCAGGTGCTGGAGCGGCTGATCGATCAGGAACTGCTGGTGCAGCAGGCGCTCGAGAAGAAGCTGGACCGTGACCCTAAGACGCTCCAGGCGATCGAGGCGGCGCGGCGCGAAGTGCTGGCGCGCGCCTATCTCGAACAGGTGTCCTCGTCGGCTGCCAAGCCGACCGATGCCGAGATCGCCGACTACTACGCAAAACATCCCGAACTGTTCGCCGAACGCCGCATTTTCAGCCTGCGCGAACTGGCTGTTCAGGCCGGAGCGGAATTCGCGCCCAAGCTGCAGCAGTACATGGCGCAGCCGCGCAGCATGCAGGAGCTGGCCGAATGGCTGCGTACGGAGAACGTGCGCTACACCGCCAATGCGGTGACCAAGCCGGCCGAGCAATTGCCGCTGGAAATCGTCAAGAACATTCATCAGCTCAAGGATGGTCAGATCGGCATCATCCGTTCGGGCAACAACACGCTCATCCTCGAAGTTGCCGCGTCGCGCAGCATGCCGGTCGACGCCAAAGCGGCACAGCCGGTCATCGAGCAGTTCCTGCTCAACCAGCGCAAGTCCGAAATCGCCCAGACGGAAATCAAGAATCTGCGCACCAAAGGCAAGATCGAGTACGTCGGGGAATTCAAGGCACCCGAAGCCGAACCGGCGACGGCACCCGCTGCGGCGGCGCCTGCTCCGGCAGCGCAGTCGTCCAACGATCCTGCGCTGGACAAGGGGCTTTCCGGCCTGAAGTAAGCCGCTGCGGGCAGCAGGGGCCTGTGTTGGCTGGATGCCCCTGCGGTCATGACTGATTACCTGGAACCGCACAAAAATGACGAAATTCGTACGCCTGCTGATTGCATTCTGGTTCGGTGCGTTGCTGCTTCCGTCGGCGGGTGCCGCGGATGCCCGTGAATATGTTCTGGGCGCGGGAGACATCATCCGCATCACCGTTTTCCAGAATCCCGACCTCACCGTGGATACGCGGGTTACCGAGAACGGCAGCATCACCTATCCGCTGATCGGCGCCGTGAGCGTCGGCGGCCTGACCCTGCCTGCGACCGAGAAGCTCATTGCCCAGCGCCTGCGCGATGGCGGTTTCGTGCTGAAGCCGCAGGTCAATGTCCTGCTGATGCAGATCCGCGGCAATCAGGTGTCGGTACTCGGGCAGGTCAACCGCCCGGGGCGTTATCCGATCGAGATCGCCGATACCAAGGTGACCGACATGCTCGCGACTGCCGGTGGTGCATCGGTCAATGGCGCGGATATCGTGACCGTGGTCGGTACTCGCAACGGTCAGCCGTTCCGCGCTGAAATCGACATTCCCTTGCTGTTCCAGCCGGAAGGCATCAAGTCCGACGTGCCGGTGCAGGGTGGGGACATCCTGTACGTCCATCGCGCACCCGTCTTTTACATATACGGCGAAGTGAATCGTCCCGGTGCCTATCGCCTTGAGCGGGGCATGTCGGTCATGCAGGGACTCGCGCTGGGCGGCGGTGTCACCTTGCGCGGCAGCGAAAAGCGCATCAGGCTGAACCGCCGCAAGGCGTCCGGCGAGGTCGAGGTGCTCGAGCCCGAAATGGCGCTGCTGCTGCAGACCGATGACGTGATCTACGTGCGCGAAAGCCTTTTCTGATCGGATGAATTCATGACTTTCCAGCAATTCCTGCTCATTCTCCGCGCGCGCTGGCTGATCGGTCTGGCGGTGCTCCTCGTCGTGGTTGCGACCACGCTGGCGGTCAGCCTGGTGCTGCCGAAGCAGTACGAGTCCGCGGTGTCGGTGCTGATCGACGTCAAATCGCCTGATCCGATACTCGGCGTCACGCTGCCGGGCCTGGTCACGCCCGGCTATATGGCGACCCAGGTCGATATCGTGACGTCCGATCGCGTGGCGCAACGTGTGGTGCGAATGCTCGGTTTCGAGAAGAGCCCGCAGGCGGTGGAGCAGTGGCGTGAGGCGACCGAGGGCAAGGGGTCGATCGAAGCGTATTTCGCCGATCTGCTGAAGAAGAAGCTCGACGTCAAGCCGTCGCGCGAATCCAATGTGCTCGCGATTTCCTTCACCGGGCAGGATCCGAAATTCTCCGCAGCGGTTGCCAATGCCTTTGCCCAGGCATACATCGACACCAATCTGGAGCTGAAGATCGAACCGGCCAAGCAGTACGCCAGCTGGTTCGCCGGGCAATCGAAGTCGCTGCGTGACGGCCTGGAAAAGGCGCAGACCCGTCTGTCGGAGTTCCAGAAGGAAACGGGCATCGTCAATACCGACGAACGCCTGGACATCGAAAGCGCCCGCCTGGCCGAACTGTCGAGCCAGCTGACGGCGATCCAGGCGCAGCGCAGCGACAGCTCGTCGCGTCAGGCCCAGGTTGCCCAGTCGCAGATAGAGACGCTGCCGGAAGTGCAGCAGAACTCCCTGATCATCGGCCTGAAGTCGGAACTGGCACGCGGCGAGGCGCGGCTGTCCGAAACCAGCCAGCGCTTCGGTCGCAATCATCCGGAATACCAGCGCGCGCAGGGCGAAGTCGACTCGCTGCGCAGCAAGCTCGACGCCGAAATGAAGAAGGTAGCCAGCACGCTGGGTACCAGCAACCGCGTGAACGTGCAGCGCGAGGCCGAGATCAAGGCGTCGCTGGCCAGCCAGAAGAACAGGGTGCTCGAGCTGAAGAAGCAGCGCGACGATCTGGCGGTGCTGCAGCGCGAAGTCGAAAGCGCACAGCGTGCCTACGATGCGGTGGCGCAGCGCGTCACGCAGACCAGTCTCGAGAGCCAGACGACACAGACCAACATCGTCGTGCTCACCCCGGCCGTCGAACCGGTCGATCCGTCCAGCCCCAAGCTTCTTCTGAATACGCTGGTGGCGGTATTCCTCGGCACGCTGCTGGCGGTCGGCACCGTGCTGCTGCTCGAACTGCTCGACCAGCGTGTGCGCGGCGACGACGATCTGCAGCAGTTGCTCGGGGTGCCGGTTCTGGGCCTCATCTCGACAGTGAAATTCGGCAAGGGCGCGAAGCGCGCCCGTGCGGCGGCGGCCTGAGGGAAATCTGAATGAACGCACCCAACTCCATCGACGCAGGCTCGGGCCGTGCCATCGGTGCAATCCTGATTGATTCCGGCCGTCTGACGCCGGATGGCGCGGAACGCATACTCAGGGCGCAGCGCGAACGCGGCATGCGCTTCGGTGACGCCGCGATTTCGCTCGGCCTGCTCAAGGAAACCGACATCCAGTTCGCGCTGTCGAGGCAGTTCGACTACCCCTTCCTGCAGCCGGGGGAAAGTGCGGTCAGCGACGAGGTGATCGCCGCCTACCGCCCGTTCACCCATCAGGTCGAAGAGCTTCGCGCGCTGCGCAGCCAGCTGATGCTGCGCTGGTTCGACGTCGAGGCGGAACGCAAGACGCTGGCCATCGTGAGCCCGGAACGCGGTGAAGGACGCAGTTTCCTGGCGTCCAATCTGGCGGTCGTGTTCTCCCAGCTCGGCGAGCGCACGCTGCTGATCGATGCCGACATGCGCAATCCGCGTCAGCACACGCTCTTTTCGGTCAACAACCGTGTCGGGCTGTCGGAAACGCTGGCCGGGCGTGGCGGGCCGGAAGCCGTGCAGCGCGTGCCCGCGCTGCTCGACCTGTGCGTGATGCCGGCCGGCGCCGTGCCGCCCAATCCGCAGGAACTGCTGTCGCGACCCTTGTTCAGCCAGCTGCTGGGCCAGCTCGCCAAGGATTTCGACGTCATCCTCATCGATACGCCGGCCGGTGCGGAATACGCCGACGCGCAGACGATCGCGGTGCGTGCCAGCGGAGCGCTGATGGTGGCACGCAAGAACGTCAGCCGCGCCTCGCGCCTGCGCCGGCTGGCCGACGAACTGATCATGGCGAGCGCGACGCTCGTCGGTTCGGTGATGAACGAGCCCTGATGAAGCGGGTCACAGCGACGTCGATCCCGTACTGAGTCTGCACGTCATGTCTACACCACACCCGATGCGCATCGGTGTCCATGCGCTGTCTCCCGGCTGGGCTCCCTTCTGGGTGGTCGTGGCCGGCATGGCGGCGATGTACGGGCCGAGCTTCCACGATCTGTTCAGAGGCATCTGGAGCACCGACGAAAATGCGCACGGTCCCATCGTGCTGTCGGTGTCGATCTGGCTGCTGTACACGAAATGGAACGAGATCGCCGATGACATCCGGTACGAGCCGGCGCCGTGGCTGGGCTGGCCGCTGCTGGTTTTCACCCTGCTGCTCTACGTCGTGGGGCGTTCGCAGGACATTCTGATCTTCGAGATCGGTTCGCTGATTCCGATGATCGCGAGCCTGCTGCTGCTGTTTTTCGGCCGGACGACGCTCGGTCGGCTGTGGTTCCCGCTGTTCTTCATGCTGTTCATGATTCCGCTGCCGGGTGTGCTGGTCGATACCGTGACCCAGCCGATGAAGATGGCCGTGTCCTGGGCAGCCGAGCATGTGCTGTACGCGGTCGGTTATCCGATCGCCCGCACCGGCGTCATCCTCGTGATCGGGCAGTACCAGCTGCTGGTGGCGGACGCCTGCGCCGGGCTGCACTCGCTGTTCACGCTCGAAGCGCTCGGTCTGCTCTACCTCAATCTGGTGCGTCATGATTCCTTTGCCCGCAATCTCACGCTGGCGATACTGATCGTGCCGATTTCCTTCTGCGCCAACGTGATACGCGTGATGGTGCTGACGCTGATCACCTTCCATTTCGGCGACGAGGCGGGGCAGGGCTTCCTGCACGGCTTCGCCGGCATGGTGCTGTTCATTTCGGCGCTGACGCTGATCATCGGCGTCGATTCGATGCTGCGTTTTGGCGTCCGGGCGAGCGACGGGCGCCAGGGCTGATCCCGCTCGCGCAGGCGTCATGACTTCCGAAACCGATCTGACTTTCATGAATGAAGCCCTGGCGCTGGCGCGCGAGGCCGGTTCGCTGGGTGAGGTGCCGGTCGGCGCCGTCATCGTGTGCGATGGCGAGATCGTCGGCCGCGGCTTCAACCGCCCCATCATGTCCAGCGATCCGACCGCGCACGCCGAAGTCATGGCGCTGCGGGCCGCCGGTCAGACGCTCGGTAACTACCGCATGCCCGGCTGCACGCTCTACGTGACGCTGGAACCGTGCGCCATGTGCAGCGGCGCGATCCAGCACGCGCGCATCGCCCGCGTCGTGTACGGCGCACGCGACCCGAAGACCGGCGCCTGCGGCAGCGTGACCGACCTGTTTGCCGAGCCGCGACTGAATCACCACGCGACCGTGGAATCCGGCGTGCTGGCCGAAGAGTGCGGGCGCACGCTGAGCGACTTCTTTGCCGCCCGCCGTCGCCGCACCGAATCCGCCTGATGCGCATCCATATCGACATTCCATCGCAGTGGCTGTCGCTGCATGACGACGCCGGCACGCTCGTCCGGCGCTACCGGGTGTCGACCGCGCGCAACGGTGCCGGCGAGCAGCGGGGCAGCTACCGCACGCCGCGCGGGCGTCATGTCATCCGGGCACGCATCGGTGCCGGATCGCCGGTCAACACCGTATTCGTGCGCCGCCGTCCGACCGGCGAACGGTGGTCGCCGGAACTGGCGGAAAGCAGCCCGGGCCGCGACTGGATACTGACCCGCATACTCTGGCTGTCCGGCTGCGAACCCGGCTTCAACCGGCTGGGCGAGGTCGATACCATGCGCCGCTTCATCTATCTGCACGGCAGCCCCGACACCGCCCGCATGGGCGAACCCGGCTCGATAGGCTGCGTGCGCATGCGAAACGGCGACATCGTCGAACTGTTCGATCTGGTGGCCGCCGGCACACCGGTTGAGATCACCGATTGAGTGGCGTGACCATCACGCTGGGCGACTGGCCGGCGCTTTTTTCAGGACTGCAGGCGGTACGCCGTGCCGTATTCGTCGTCGAGCAGGGGATTCCTGAGCATCTCGAATGGGATGAACACGATGCGACCAGTGTGCACGCGCTGGCCGTACTCGATGGTCATGCCGTCGGTTGCGGCAGGCTGCTGCCCGATGGCCACATCGGGCGCATGGCTGTGCTGTCGCAGATGCGTGGCAGCGGTGTCGGAGCGGCGCTGCTCGATGCGCTGGTCGATGAAGCGCAACGGCGTGGCATGAAGGCGCTGCAGTTGCACGCGCAGCTTCATGCGGCCGGTTTCTATGCACGCGCCGGTTTTGTTGCGGAAGGCCCGGTGTTCGACGAGGTGGGCATCCCGCATCAGCGGATGGTGCGGACGCTGGCCAGCTGACTCAGGCGGGCTTCTTCCAGGGGCTTGACGATGAATTCGGCCACCCGCGGGTAGCGCAGCGCATGTGCGCGCTCGTTTTCCAGCGGCGATGAGCTGAGCATGCAGATCGCGGCATCGCCCTGATGTTCCGGCGGCAGGCGGTGGAACAGGTCGAGGAATTCGAAACCGTTCATGCGCGGCATGTTGATGTCCAGCAGCACCAGATCGACATCGTGGTGCGGATTGTCGCGGAACCAGTTCAGTGCCTTCTCGGCCCACTCGAACACCTTGACGCAGCAGGCCAGCCCCGAGCGTTCGATCAGCATGCCGTGGAAGAAGTTGTCGGCGTCGCTGTCGTCGATCAGCATGACCGTTCGGAACAGCGGGCTCATGACGCGATGGCCTCCGGAACGGCAAGCAAGCGGACCGGCAGCATGGCGGACAGCGGCAGGGTCAGCGTGAAGCAGCTGCCGTGTCCTTCTTCGGACTGCACGGTCAGCCGGGCGTCATGCATGTCGGCGATCCGGCGGCACAGGGCCAGGCCGAGTCCGGTGCCTTCGTATTCCGAACGTGCGTGCAGGCGCTGGAACACGCCGAAGATCTTCTCGTGATAGCCGTCCGGAATGCCGATGCCGTTGTCGATGACGCAGATCCGCAATTCGCGTGCATCGCACTCGGCGCGGACGGTCACCCGGGGTTTTTCGCCGGCGCGCCGGAACTTGAGCGCATTGCTGATCAGGTTCTGCAGCAGCAGTCCGATCAGCGTGCGGTCACCGCGTATCGCCGGCAATCCTTCCGACTTCAGCGATGCTCCGCTTCTTTCGATGGCGTCGGCCAGCGCCTGACGGGTTTCTTCCAGCGTTTCATCCAGTTCCACCTGTCCCAGGCGCGCTTCGCTGTTGTCCATCCGAACATAAGCGAGCAGATCGTCCACCAGATTGCGCAGCCGCTGACCGCCCGCCAGGATGAAGTCGACGTAGCGGGCGGTGCGGACGTCGTCCTGCTGCCCGCGGTCGCGTATGAGCAGCTTGGCGAAATTGAGTATCGAATTGATCGGCTCGCGCAGATCGTGCGACGCGACATGAACGAACTGCTGCAGCGCCATATTGCTGCGCTCGAGTTCTTCCAGCGTCCGGCGCAGGTGTTCTTCCGCTTCGAGCCGCGCGGTGATGTCCTCGCCGATACCGAGCAGGCCGGTGGTCGCACCCTGGCTGTCGACCAGTCGCGAGGTGTGCCAGGCGATGGTCCGCATCCGTCCGTCCGCAGTGATGACGCGACCCCGGAAGCGCCGGTCGCCCGGGTGTTCTCCGTCGATCAGGCTTCTGAAGAACCGGCGCGCGTGCGGGCGTTCGTCGTCGGGAAAACACAGTTCGAACCAGTCCCGGCCCTGCAACGAACTGTCCGGGCGGCGCAGCACTTCCGCCACCCGGCGGTTGGCGCGTTCTATGCGGCCGTCGGTGTCGGTCACCATCATCATGTTGCCGGCGATGTCGAAATACAGTTCGGCGCGGTCGCGTTCCGATTGCAGTTCGCGGGTACGCAACGCGATAAGCGCCATCATTTCGTCGTTGAAACGTTGCAGCTGCTGTTCGAACAGGCTCTGGCGCGCGGTCGCTTCCTGCAATTCAGTCACCTTGCGGCGCAGTTCGATCTGCGCCACGACCTGACGGGCCAGTGCGGCCAGGCTGTTGCGCTGCCTTTCGTCGAGTTGCCGCGGTACATGGTCGATCACGCACAGGGTGCCGATGCGGTGGCCGCCGGTCACCTCCAGTGGTGCGCCGGCGTAGAAACGGATGTTGGTCGCGCCGGTCACCAGCGGGTTGTCGCTGAACCGGTCATCCGACAGCGCGTCGCTGACGACCATCACGTCGGGCTGCAGGATGGCATGCGCACAGAACGCGAGGTCGCGCGGCGTTTCGGTGGCGTCCAGCCCGATCCGGGCCTTGAACCATTGGCGCTCGCGGTCGACCAGACTGATCAGCGCAATCGGGGTGCCACAGATCTGTGCCGCGATCGTCGCAAGATCATCGAACGACGACTCGGCAGGCGTGTCGAGCAGGCCACTTTCATGCAGCGCGGCAATACGCGACTCTTCGCAGGACGGCAGTGGTGCGGCTTGCATCATGGACGCCCAGTTTTTCGGGAACAGACAGCGATTTCGGCACAATAGCCCCGAACCTTGACCGTGCAACCCGCGAAAAGAGGGCGATTCCTGCCGCTTGTGCGGTGTTTTTCAGCGCTCGAAGCCGATGCGGGTCGTGCCGGTGTACTGCCCGTCCGATCGATATCTGCGTTCCTCGAAATCGATCCGTTGCGCCGTCACCTCGAGTACGGCGCTGGAACAGGTGCCGTAGGCATCGCCGCGGATGAACACTGGCGACAGCCGGCGTTCCCATTCGAGCCCGACGCCGGTGTCCGGCAGGTCGGCATCATCGGCCGGCGATTCATCACTCAATACCCCGAACAGCCGGTCGAAAAGCGCCCGCTGTACCGACTGCAGCGCAAGTGCGCCGGTAAAACCGGTCCTGGCGCGCAGCAGCTTGGGCCACGGCGTGCCGGGCAGGTGGTTGGACAAGGCGTGCACGCCCGGCGCGAGTTCGCGGACCGCGACGTCGGACCCGGGTTGATGACCGATCCAGAGCAGCGACGTGCCGTCATGCAGCAGCAGATTGAAACCGTTGTAGTCCCGGCCCTCGCGCTGCACCCTCGCGGCATAGCGGTGTACATCCTCATCGCCGGCCAGAAAGCCGGACACCAGATGGCCGCGCGAACGCGCGTCGTCACGCTGCCGCGAGGGATCCCGGTAATTGGTCAGCGCGGCAAAGCGTCCGCCGCGGGTCGTGCCCAGCCAGGTGCCACCGGACTGCAGATCGCGTCCGGCCAGCACGCCGGGCACGTCCGGCCAGAAGGCGAGCGGGGCGGTCGGGCGGTGATGGAATTCGTCGCGGTTGGCCGCCACGATCAGCGAACCGGACTGCCAGCGGAGCACGATCAGGCACATGGCACTTCGTTTCAGGCAGCGCGGAAACGTTCCATGTGGCGCACGCTGCCTTCGGGCAGCAGGTCGAGCAGGCCATGCCGGAGCACGTGGCTGCCCAGTTCGATCTCGAAGGTCCACTGGTCACCGATGCCTTCGTAGATCTCCATCCAGGTCTGCGGATCGTCCAGTCGCCGGCGCACGCGACCCGCGATGCCGGTCGCCGCGTGCAGCGAGGCGTGCATGCCGGCCAGTGCCGCGAGCAGCCGGGCTTCGTCGGCGGCGTCGATGCGGTAATAGATGAAATAGTCGATGCGCACGGGCGGGCTACTCGGCGAAAGCGTAGGGCAGATTGCCGAAGGTCAGTACGGTGCCGGTCGTGCTCGCCAGGCGCACTGCACCGGCGTCGACGCTGGACATCTGCACCACCACCAGCAGGTCGCAACCGCCGTCCGGTACGGCCACCGCATCGACGACGGCGCCGCAGGCCTGATCGTTGGTGTCGCTGCCGTAGACCGGCGTGCCCGGCGCGGGTGGCGCGCAGTCGGCATGGGCGCGATACATGCGGCGCTTGAGCTTGCCCAGGTACTGCGTGCGGGCGACGATTTCCTGGCCCGGATAGCAGCCCTTCTTGAAGTTCACGCCGCCGGTCAGCTCGAAATTGACCATCTGCGGCACGAATTCCTCCTGTGTGCCGGCCCACACGGTGGCCAGTCCGTCTCGTATGTCGAACCAGCGCCACGCGGCGGTCCCGGACGGCGTGGCATGGGCGGCCAGCGCTGCCCACAGTGCCTCCAGCCGGTCGGCCGGCAGCACGATTTCGAAGCGGTCGGCCGCCAGACGCAGCACGTTCACGTCGCCGGTCGTCGTCTGCGCCATGTCCTGGGCCGGAATGTCGAGTCCGGCAGCCTGCAGCGCAGCGACCGCCTGCGTACCGGCCAGACCGAGCGCCGGTCGTGCGTCGCTGACGTCGCTCAAGATCACTTTCGAGCGCAGCACATACATCGACAGCTTCTTGCGCATCGGTTCGGCCAGTGCCTTCGGCAGTTGCAGCAGCGTGGCGCTGCCTTCGCGCCACAGCGTGAAGGTGGCCAGCAGCCGGCCTTTCGGGCTGCAGAAACCGGCCGTGCGGACGCCGTCGGCAGGTAGCCCCTTGACGTCCTGGGTCAGCAGGTTGTGCAGGAAGGCGGCCGCATCGTCGCCATCGGCGCGCAGTCTGGACAGATGCGTCAGCGGTACCAGAACGGTGCCCTGGCGAGCGGCCAGCATTTCAGTCGCGGCGTCCTGCAGGGCGGAAGACTGGCCGTCGTCGGCAAGTGAGCCGGGCGGAACGAGATCGGTAAGTGTCATGGTGTGCCGTAATTCGAAGACGGGGAAAGCGCAGGCAGAGGTTAACATATGGCCTTCCCTGTGCCGTCGCGTCCGCCCTGTCTGCATGACCCGCCTGTTCGTCCGTCTGCTCGCCCTGCTGTTGCTGACGATGGTCCTCGTTCCCGCTGCGCTGGTCTGGTATGCACACCGTCCGCTGGTCTGGACCGGCGATGATCGCGAATACACCTTGCGTCCCGGTACCGCGCTGCGTCAGGCGGCGCGCCAGATCGCCGATGCCGGCGTGCCGGTCGAACCGCATCTGCTGGCGCTGATCGGCCGTGTTGCCGTCGACAGCACGCGGCTGCAGGCGGGCAGCTACGCCTTCGCCAGCGGGCTGACGCCGGTTGAACTGCTGGAAAAGATGACGCGCGGCGACACCCGCATGCGTGAGGTGCGGCTGATCGAGGGCTGGACCTGGCGCCAGATCCGGGCCGCGCTGGCGGCCCAGACCGAGCTGACGCAGGACGCCGCCGGCCTGACCGACGCGCAGGTGCTCGAACGCATCGGCAGCGACGCCGGCTACACCGAAGGATGGTTCTTCCCGGACACCTATCTGTTCGCGGTCGGCGACAGCGATCTGGCCATACTGAAACGTGCCCATCACGCCATGCGCGCGCAGCTGACACAGGCCTGGTCAGCGCGCGCGGCCGGCCTGCCCTACAGGTCGCCGCAGGACGCGCTGGTCATGGCGTCCATCGTCGAGAAGGAAACCGGGGTTGCGCGCGACCGCGCCACCATTGCCTCGGTTTTCGTCAATCGCCTGAATGCCGGCATGCCGCTGCAGACCGATCCGACCGTGATCTACGGTCTGGGCGAACGCTTCGACGGCAATCTAACGCGCGCCCATCTGCTGCATGACGGGCCTTACAACACCTATATGCGCACCGGCCTTCCGCCGACGCCGATCGCCTCGCCCGGACGCGCCTCGATAGACGCCGCGCTGAATCCGGCGCCGACCCAGTACTATTACTTCGTCGCCCGCGGTGATGGCAGCAGCGTGTTCTCGCGTACGCTGGCCGAGCACACGGTGGCCGTCAACCGTTACCAGCGCCGTCCGGCCAGGGCGGCAAACAACTGAAATTCCGATGCCAAACAATCGCTTCATCACATTCGAAGGCATGGACGGTGCCGGCAAGAGCACGCAGATCGCGCACGCGGCGGACTGGCTGCGCGCGCGCGGCCACGTCGTGCTGCTGACGCGCGAACCGGGCGGGACCGCACTCGGCGAAGCGCTGCGCGCGCTGCTGCTGCACCAAGCCATGCACGCCGATACCGAAGCGCTGCTGATGTTCGCGGCGCGGCGGGAACATCTGGCGCAAGTGATCGAACCGGCGCTGGCGCGTGGTGAATGGGTGCTGTGCGACCGCTTCACCGATGCCAGCTTCGCCTATCAGGGCGGCGGACGCGGCATCGACGTCGCACGCCTCGAAGCGCTTGAAGACTGGGTACAGCGCGGACTGCAGCCGGGACTGACGCTGCTGTTCGACCTGCCGTGCGAAGTCGCGGCACAGCGTCTGGCCGCGAGTGGTGGTGATCCGGATCGCTTCGAGCGCGAACAGGCCGATTTCTTCAATCGCGTGCGGACAGCCTATCTCGCGCGTGCGGCCGGAGAGCCGCAGCGCCTGCGCGTGCTCGACGCATCACGCGCCCCGGCCGATGTTTCCATTCAACTTGAAGATATTCTTTCAAGTTACTGTAAATAAATGATCTACGACTGGCTAAGATCGCAGTGGAATCAGCTCCTGTCGGCGCTGGACACGCTGCCGCACGCACTGTTGCTGGCCGGGCCGGCCGGACTGGGCAAGCGCGAGTTTGCCGAGGCGCTGGCGGCGCGCCTGCTGTGCGAGCGCGCCCGCGGCAGCGAACAGGCATGCGGCGAGTGTGCCTCTTGCCGGCTGATCGCGACCGGCAATCATCCGGATCTGCTGGTGGTCCGGCCCGAAGCGCTCGACGATGACGGCGAGGAGGGTGACGAGGCGGACGATTCCGAAGGCGGCAAGGCGAAGTCGAAACTGATCCGCATCGCCCAGGTGCGCTCGGTGATCGACCGGCTCGGTGTCGGATCGCATCAGGGTGGTCGCCGCATCGTGCTGCTGTATCCGGCCGAAGCGATGCATTCCGAATCGGCGAATTCACTTCTCAAAATACTTGAAGAACCTCCGGCAGGTACTTTGTTTCTATTGATTTCTGATCATCCTAGAAACCTGTTGCCAACGATACGCAGCAGGGCGCGGCTGCTGCCCTTCCAGCAGCCGTCCATCGAACAGTCGCTGGCCTGGCTGGCCGGGCAGGGCGTGGCCGACGCCGGTGACGCGCTGGCGCTGTGTGCCGGTGCGCCGCTGCATGCGCGTGATCTGGCTGGCTCGCGTGACGCTCAAATCCAGTCGCAATTTGTCGATGATGTATCGAAGAACGCGCTGGCGTCACCGCTCGAAGTGGCCGCACGTTGGGCCGGCTGGCTGCAGGGCCGCAAGAAGGGCGAGCCCGGACTGACCGACCTGCCGACGCTGGTGACCTGGCTGCAGCGCTGGATGGCCGATCTCGCGCTGCAGGCGCAGGCCGGCACGCCGCGCGTGTTCACCGGTCGGCGCGCCGCACTGCAGGCGCTGGCGGAACGCAGCGACGTGGCCACTGTCTTGCGTGGGTACAATGAATTGCTGAAGGTCAGGGCACTGGCGCATCACCCGCTGAATGCCCGCCTGTTCCTGGAAGACATGTTGATGCGCTATGCCCGACTGTTCCGGGCACAGCGTTGATTTCCGGGCCGGAAAGGCCGGTCGAGGAGCCGTAGATGAGCGAACCGCAGACACAGACGGGCAGCCGGCGCGCCGTGCTGTCACTGGCCGTCAATTCGAAGTCGGTGCTGTACGCGGCCTACATGCCCTTCCTTAAGGGCGGTGGCATCTTCCTGCCGACCAACCGCAGCTACCGTATCGGCGACGAGGTTTTCCTGCTGCTGCAGCTGATGGATGATCCGGCGAAACTGCCGATACAGGGCACCGTTGCCTGGGTGACGCCGGCCGATGCACAGGGCGGCAAGCAGCAGGGCATGGGCCTGCGCTTCGGCGATGACGACAGCAGTCGTGCCGCGCGCGCCAAGATCGAGGCGGCCATCGGCGCCCACCTCGGTTCCACCCGTCAGACGCACACCCTTTGATCAATCCCGCAACGGTTTTCATGTTCATCGATTCACACTGCCACATCGACTTTCCCGACCTTGCGGTACGCGAGGACGAACTGCTGTCCAACATGAAGGCGCAGCGGGTCAGCCACGCGCTGTGCGTGTCGGTCAATATCGAACAATGGCCGCGCGTGACCGCGATGGCCGAGCGCCACGCCAACGTGTTCGCCTCGCTCGGTGTGCATCCTGATTACGAGGACGTCACCGAGCCGGACGTGGCGCAGCTGGTGAAGCTGTCCGCCCATCCGCGCGTGGTCGCGATCGGCGAAACCGGGCTCGACTACTTCCGCCTGACCGGCGATCTCGAGTGGCAGCGCAACCGTTTCCGTACCCACATCCGCGCAGCGCGTGAGTGCGGCAAGCCGCTGATCGTGCATACGCGTTCTGCGGCAGCCGATACGCTGGCCATCATGCGCGAGGAGCGGGCGCACGAGGTCGGCGGCGTCATGCACTGCTTCACCGAGTCGCTCGAAGTTGCGGAAGCTGCGATCGACATGGGTTTCTGCATCTCGTTTTCCGGCATCGTCACATTCAAGAACGCGCAGTCGCTGCGCGATGTCGCCAAGGCGATACCGATGGCGTCGGTGCTGATCGAGACCGACTCGCCCTATCTGGCGCCGGTGCCCTATCGCGGCAAGATGAACGAGCCGTCCTTCGTGCCGCATGTCGCGGCCGAGCTGGCGCGTGTGCGTGGTGTCGCGGTCGAGGACGTGGCGCGTGCGACCAGCGACAATTTTTTCCGCCTGTTCAGCGATGCGGCAAGGCTGGCCGGGCGCTGCGAGGTGGCGGCATGAAGAGCGGCCTGAAGGCGGTGCGCGTTGCGCTGTTCGGCTTGATGGTGATGGCTGCGGGCGGCGCAGGTGCGGCCGGCTACGACGATCTGATGCAGGCGGTGGAACTGGGCGACACGCCGACGGTGACCAGCTTCATCGATCGCGGGCTGGACGTGAATTCGGTCGATCCGCGCGGCGAGACGCTGCTCATCATTGCGGCGCGCAACGGCTACACGGGCCTGGTGAAGGCGCTGGTGGCACGCCGGGCCAAGCTCGAGGCCGTCAATGCGGTCGGTGAGACCGCGCTGGCGGTGGCGGCCTTCAACGGACATGTCGCGGTGATCGACGTGCTGCTCGCGGCCGGCGCCAGTCCGGTCAATCCGGACCGCTGGTCGGCGCTGCACTATGCGGCGATGCAGGGCCACGCTGACGCGCTGAAGGCACTGATCGCGCGCGGCGCACCGATCGATGCGCCGGCGCCGAACGGCGCCACGCCACTGATGCTGGCGGCCCGCGGCAGCAATATCGAGGCGGTGCGCGTGCTGCTACGAGCCCGCGCCGACGCGCGCGTACGCGGCCGTGACGGCGAAACCGCGCTCGACTGGGCGCTCAAGGCCAACAACACCGATGCCGCGGCGCTGATCCGAGCGGCGATGGGGCAATGAGCATGGACCGGCCGCCCACCGACTCGCCGCTCGGTCACGTGACCGACTATCCGGACAGCTACGACGCCGGCCTGCTGTTCCCGATATCGAGGGAAGTGTCCCGGGCGACGCTGGGCATCGCTCACGGGCAGCCGCTGCCGTTCTCCGGCGCCGATCGCTGGCACGCCTGGGAGCTGTCCTGGCTGAACGCACAGGGTCGGCCTCAGGTGGCGATCGGCCGCTTCGACATTCCGGCCGACAGCCCCTTCATGGTCGAATCCAAGTCGCTGAAGCTCTACCTGAACGGTTACAACAACGAACGCATGGTGTCGCTGGAAGCGGTGCGCGCGCTGATCGAAACCGATCTGTCGGCGGCCTGTCAGTCGGGCGTGATGGTCGAGCTGTATGCGCCGGATGCGCTGCCGGCGGTCGTCAGCGCGCCGGAAGGCGAGTCGATCGACGCGCAGGACATCGCGTTCAACCGCTATCTGCCGGATGCCGACCTGCTTTCGGCCGGCGGTGACAGCGTCGAGGAATGCCTGCGTTCCGACCTGCTGAAATCCAACTGTCCGGTCACGCTGCAGCCTGACTGGGCTTCGCTGATGGTGCGTTACCGCGGTCCGCGCATCGACCGCGAAGGTCTGCTGCGCTATGTCGTGTCCTTCCGCAATCACGCGGATTTCCACGAGCACTGCGTCGAACGCATCTACATGGATCTGATGGCGCGCTGCCGGCCCGAACTGCTGACCGTCTGTGCCTACTACACGCGACGAGGCGGGCTGGACATCAATCCCTGGCGCAGCAATTTCGAAGCGCTGCCGGATAGCTTCGTCAAGCTGCCCCGGCAGTGAGCCGGTCACGCAGCGCCGCCACCGCCGCGCGGAACTCGGGCGCTCCGCCGTAGCTCGGATGGCGTGCCGGCAATGCATCGATGCCCATGTCGGCCAGGCTCTGCTGGCAGATGCGCCCGATGGCCAGACGCGGCAGGCCGGGATACAACGCGAGGAACTGTTCCAGCAACGGACGCAGTGCGCGCCGTTCGGCGGTGGTCGGCGCGCGGTTGGTCAGCGGCTGTCCTGCCGCATGCGGATGGTAGGCCACGGCATTCCACAGCACGAAATCGGTTGCGGCCCAGCCATGCGCGGCCATCGCGCCCCACACGATGCTGGCGGTACGCTCCAGCATGCCGTCGCGGTTCTTCAGCTGCGGCAGTTCGCGGCTGGTGCGGCGGAAGTGGCCGTCGAAGCAGCCATGATCCCGTCCGGCCGACTGTGCGGCCAGCACGTCGCGTTCGCTGGTCATGGCCATGCCGGAAAACTTGGCGCCGCTGTAGCTCGGTGCCTCGGCGATCAGCAGCACGCGTGCGCGACCCAGCCGGGCAGCCAGATAGCGGTGCAGATGTTCGGCGCGGATGCGCGGTGCGTCGGGCGACAGATCGTGCACCGGGTCGTGGTCGCCCCACGGATTGAACATCGTGCCGTGGTCCGGAATCCGGTCGCCGGCGGCGACGGCTGTAACGAAACTGTCGAGATCGTTTGCTGACATCTGAGGTCCATCCCGCCGTGCGCGAAAGGCGCGCATTGTGCACGACGAACAACCCAACCGAACGGAACGCATCGATGAAGTCTGATTTCATGCTTGCCTGGCGCATGGCGATGCGCGACTACCGCGCCGGTGAACTGCGCATCCTCGGCATGGCGCTGCTGGTCGCCGTGGCGGCGCTGACCTCGGTGTCCTTCTTCACCGACCGCGTGTCGCGTTCGGTGGTCAGCGAGGCGAACCAGCTGCTCGGCGGCGACCTGCGGGTGGTGTCCGATACGCCGCTGCCGGCAGGCCTGACCGACGAAGCGCGCGCACGCGGCCTGCGCGTGACCGGCACCCTGAGCTTCACCAGCATGGCGTCGAGCGCCGACGATGCGCAGCTGGTCGGCGTCAAGGCGGTGTCCGAAGGCTATCCGCTGCGCGGCACGCTGCGCACCGCGCCGGCGCTGAACGCACCCGACGCGGTGACACACGAAGTGCCGGCTGCGGGCACCGTGTGGCTGGACGAGCGCGCCACCAGCGCGCTGGGCGTCCACACCGGCGACATGGTCGGCGTCGGCAGCCTCAGGCTCCGGGTCGCCGCGGTGCTGACCTTCGAGTCGGACCGCGGCGCGAATTTCTTTTCCATCGTGCCGCGCCTGATGCTCAACGCGGCCGACCTGTCGGCCAGCGGGCTGATACAGGAGGGCAGCCGCATCAGCTACCGGCTGCATCTGGCGGGCGAGGACGCGGCGGTGCGCGGTTTCGCGTCCTGGCTCAGGCCGCAGCTCGCGCGCGGTCAGCGCATCGAGAATGTCGAGGACGCGCAGCCCGAGGTGCGCGGCGCGCTCGAGCGGGCGCAGAAATTTCTGCGTCTGGCGGCGATGCTGGCTGTGGTGTTCGCCGCGGTCGCGGTCGGGCTGTCGGCGCGGCGCTACATGCAGCGCCATCTCGACGGCTGCGCGGTCATGCGCTGCCTGGGCGCCACGCAGGCGCGGCTGACCCGCCTGTTCCTGATCGAATTCGCGCTGGTCGGCGTGCTCGCCAGCGCGCTCGGCTGCGCCGTCGGCTATCTGACGCAATTCGGCGTCGAGGCGCTGCTGGCCGGTCTGTTCGCGACCCGCCTGCCGCAGCCGGGCGCGCTGCCGCTGCTGTACGGTTTTGCAGTCGGCATGACGCTGATGCTGGGTTTCGTCTGGCCACAGCTGCTGCGGCTGCGCCGGGTATCGACGCTGCGCGTGCTGCGCCGCGAGTGGGACGACGCCGATCTCGTGTCCTGGGGCGCCTACGCATTCGGGCTGGCCTGCCTGTCGGTGCTGATCGTGCTGATGGCGGGTGATCTCACGCTCGGCCTGATCGTGGTCGGCGGCTTCGTCACGGCCTGCGCGCTGTACGCCGTGCTGGCCTGGGGGGCGCTGGCCGCGGTGGCGCGACTGCGCGGCAACGCGGCCGGCGGCTGGCGCTATGGCCTGGCCAGCCTGACCCGGCGACGTGTCGCGTCGGTGGTGCAGATCGCCGCGCTCGGGCTGGGTCTGACTGCGGTGCTGCTGCTGGTGATCGTGCGCGGCGACCTGCTCGACGCCTGGAAGAACCGGCTGCCGGCCGATGCGCCGAACCGCTTCGTCATGAACATCCAGCCCGACCAGCGCGACGCGGTACGCGAACAGTTCGCGTCGGCCGGGCTGGTCGATCCGCTGCTGCTGCCGATGTCGCGTGCGCGGCTGGTGCGCATCAACGGCCGTGCGGTGTCGCCCGACAGCTATGACAGCATGCGGGCGAAGCGGCTGGTCGAGCGCGAATTCAACCTGTCCTGGTCGGACCGGCTGCAGGTGGGCAACCGCATCGTCGCAGGTGCGTGGCATGCCGACCGGCCCGGATTTTCGGTCGAGTCGGGGCTGGCCAAGGCGCTCGGCATCACAGTTGGCGACCGTCTGGCGTTCGAGATCGCCGGTCAGCCGGTCGAGGCGGAAGTGCTGAGCCTGCGCGAACTGGAATGGGATTCGATGAACGTCAATTTCTTCGTCGTCGCCTCGCCCGGCGTGCTCGAGTCATTTCCGGCGAGCTACATCACGTCCTTCCATCTGCCGGCATCGGCGGCCGGCTTCACCAACGGGCTGGTGGCGCGCTTTCCCAACCTGACCGCGATCGACGTCGATGCCGTGGTGCGCCAGTTCCGCGCGCTGATGGACCAGCTGTCGGCGGCGGTCAGCGTGGTATTCGGCTTTGCGTTGCTGGCCGGTGTCATGGTGCTGTTCGCCGCGATCGAGGCGACCCATGACGAACGCCGCTTCGAGCTGGCGGTGCTGCGCACGCTGGGCGCACGCAACCGGCAGCTGCGTGCATCGTTGCTGGCCGAATTCGCGGTGCTGGGCGCGCTGGCCGGCGTGCTGGCTGCGGCCGGCGCAGTGCTGCTGACCATGCTGCTGGCGCGCGAAGCATTCCAGCTGCCCTATCTGCCGTCGCTGGTGCAGCCGCTGGCGGGCGTTGCCTTCAGCATTCTGGCGGTGACCGGCGCCGGCCTGTTCGGCCTGCGTGGCGCACTGCGTACGCCAGCGCTGGCCAGCCTGCGTGCCGCGCAGTGACGGCGGCCGATGTGATGTGTCTAGGTAGGGGCGCGCAGTGCCGCGTCGAGCCGGTCCACCACTTCAGCCCAGTCGGCGTCCTCGAGTATTTCCTCGCGCAGCAGCGTGGCCTGGGATGGCGTCCAGAAGGTGGCATCGGCCAGCCGGATGTTCGGCGGCAGCGGCGAATGCGCGGCGAGAAAGCTGTGGATGCCCGGTTCGTCTGCAGGCAGACCGAGCTGCGCGAAAAGTTCGGAAAAGCGGTGGAACGAGGTGTCCATGGTGATCTCCTGTCAGTGATGCAGGCCAATCCACGACTGTGTGCGCTTGTTATTCTGCAATACATGCGCGATGAAATCGCTACCCGGGCGGCAGTTGCCGTCCCCTGCATCCCGGACTTGCGGTGGACGCCGCAGCCGGTCAAACTGCGGCCGTCCGTACCCGTCCGGCCTTGAGCGCCTTCGAGCCCGTCCATGTCCGCCTCCGATCTCAAACGACTGATCTGCCGCCTGATGGTGGGTGTGCTGCTGTTTGCCCAGATGGCAGTCGCGGCCTACGCCTGTCCGGGTGCGTCATCGGTCGCGTCGGCTGCCCGGCAGACCATGACACAGGCCATGTCGGGCGACATGCCGGCTGCCTGCCACCAGATGATGGCGGAGCGGGCCGGCAAGGGCGCGGGCGCCGGCGAGGCAGTGCCGAACCTGTGCGTCGAACATTGTCGCTACGGCCAGCAGAGCGACCAGACCTGGTCGCCGGTGCTGCCGGTCGCCGTACTGAACAGCCTCTACGTGGTGGCGGCGATTCCGGAAATCTCCCGTCGCGGCGAGCACTCGCCGGTTCCGCATGTTCTCCCGGTGGCGGGTCCGCCACCGCACAGCATCCTCCACTGCTGCTTCCGCATCTGATATTTCCGCCGAGGACGCCGGCCACGACCTGAACGGTCGGCCCGGCGCATTGCCTGCGCGCGCCAGCGACGGCTCCTTGCCGCCTGCATCCGGCGCACTCAGGATCTGCAGAGATCAGTCCGGAGACAGTCATGTCGTTTTCTTTTCCTCGCCGCACCGTGTGCGGCATGCAGAATTTGCCCCGAACTCTGGCCGCAGGCCTGCGTGCTGCGATGCTGTTGCTGGCGCTCGGGCCCGCGCTGTCCGGCAGCGTGCTCGCGGTGGGCGAAGTCCTGGGTTTCGAGCAGGCGCTCACACTGGCCGAGCAGCGTTCGCGCCAGCCGGCCGCCCAGGACGCCGCGGCGCGGGCGGCGCGCGAAATGTCGGTCGCTGCCGCGCAGTTGCCGGATCCGGTACTCAAGGGGGGCGTCAACAACCTGCCGATCGAGGGCCGGGACAGCTTCAGCCTGACCAGTGACTTCATGACCATGCGCTCGGTCGGCGTGATGCAGGAATTCACCGGCGCCGACAAGCGGCGCGCACGTGCCGCCCGCTATGACCGCGAGGCCGAGCTGGCCGAAAGCGGCCGCGCGCTGGCGGTCATCAATCTGCAGCGCGATACCGCGACCGCCTGGCTGGAACGCCACTACGAAGAGCGCATGCTCGAGGCGCTGCAGGCGCAGCGCGCCGAAACCGCGCTGCAGGTCGAGGCGGCAGATGCCGCCTACCGCAGCGGGCGCGGATCGCAGGCCGACGTGTTCGCCGCGCGTTCGGCGCTGGCGCAGATCGGCGACCGCATCCGCCAGACGCAGCGGCAGGTCGCAACCGCCCGGACGCGGCTGGCCCGATGGGTCGGTGACGGTGCCGCGCTGCCGCTGGGCGAGCCGCCGGCCGTCGCCGCGCTGAAACTCGATCCATCCGCACTGGAAAGCCAGCTGACGCAGCACCCACAGATAACGCTCATGCGCGGACAGGAGGCGGTCGCTCGTGCCGATGCCGAAATCGCGCTGGCCGGCCGGAGCGCCGACTGGAGCGCCGAGCTGATGTACAGCAAGCGCGGCCCGAACTACGACGACATGGTGTCGATCAACTTCTCGATCCCGCTGCAGTTCGACCAGAAGAACCGGCAGGACCGGGAACTGGCGGCCCGGCTGGCCAGCGTCGAGCAAGTGCAGGCGGAGCGCGAGGAGGTACTGCGCGAGCGTCTGGCCGAAACGCAGGGCTGGCTGCAGGCCTGGCAGGGCAACCGCGACCGCCTGGCGCACTACGACGCCACGCTGCAGCCGCTGGCCGCCGAACGCAGCAAGGCGGCGCTGGCCGCCTACCGCGGCGGCAGTGGTCCGCTCGACGCCGTGCTGGAGGCGCGCCGCGCCGAAATCGAGGTGCGCATGGACCGGCTCCGGCTCGAACTGGAAACCGCGGTGCTGTGGGCGCAGCTCAACTTCCTGCTGCCGGCCGGCCAGACCGGGCTGGCATCGGGCCACGCTTCGGTCTTCACGGAGAAATGAACATGAAGATCAAGACCATGGTGTTCGGCCTGATCGCCGCCGGTGTTCTCGGCGCAGCCGGCTACGGCCTGTTCCGGGCCGGAATGGACGCCGGCATGAAGGCGGCGCCAGTCGCTGCCACACCCGCCATGCCGGAGAAGGAAGCGCTTCCCGCCGAAACCGGTGAGGACGCCACGCGGCGTCACATGGCGGCGGGATTCAAGGCGGGTGACGTCGATCCGCGCAACGGACGGAAGATCCTGTACTACCAGGATCCGATGGTGCCCGGCAACAAGTTCGACCAGCCGGGCAAGTCGCCCTTCATGGACATGATGCTGTCGCCGGTCTATGCGGACGCGGCCGAGGGCACCGATGATGCGGGTACGGTCGCGATCAGTCCGCGCGTCCGGCAGAACCTTGGGCTGCGCACCGCGGAGGTGGTCGAGGGCACGCTGTCGCCCGAAATCACCGCCACCGGCAGCGTTGCCTTCAATGAACGCGATCAGGCGGTCGTGCAAGTGCGCACGCCCGGCTATGTCGAACGGCTGCAGGTGCGCGCCACGCTGGACCGCGTGTCCCGGGGGCAGGCGCTGGCCGAACTGCATGTGCCGGACTGGGTTGCGGCGCAGGAGGAATTCCTGTCGGTGCGGCGCATGGGCGGCACCGACATGGCGCCGCTGATCGACGCTGCGCGCCAGCGCATGCGCCTGGTCGGCATGAGCGAGGCGCAGATCGCGCAGGTCGAGCAGGGCGGCCGGATACAGCCGCGCATCGTGCTGGCCGCGCCGATCGCCGGCGTCGTCACCGAGCTGGCGGTGCGCGAGGGCATGACGGTGATGCCTGGCGCCACGCTGTTCCGCATCAACGGTCTGGGCACCGTGTGGGCCGACGCCGCCGTGCCGGAAAGCCGGGTCGCGCCGCTGCGTGCCGGCAGCCGGGTGCGGGCGACGTCGCCGGCCGCGCCCGGCACGGTGTTCGACGGCACGGTGCAGGCCATCCTGCCCGAGGTCGATCCGGCCACGCGGACGGTGAAGGTGCGGCTCGAACTGGCGAATCCGGGCGGACGGCTGATGCCCGGCATGTCGGTGCAGATGCGATTTGCCGGCCCGCATGCGGCGCCGGCGCTGCTGGTGCCGAGCGAAGCGCTGATCCGTACCGGGCGGCGGGTACTCGTGATGCTGGCCGAGGACGGCGGCCATTTCCGGCCGGTCGAGGTCGAGGCCGGCATCGACAGTGGCGACCGGACCGAAATCAGACGCGGACTGCATGCCGGCCAGCGCGTGGTCGTGTCGTCGCAGTTCCTGATCGACTCGGAAGCCAGTCTGAAGGGCGTTGAAGCGCGCCTGAACGAAGGTGCCGGTGCGGCGCCGATGGACGATGCACATCCCGGGAGCCATGATGCTCATTCCGCGGGCAGCCACGACGCGCATGCCGGGAGCCGGCCATGATCGCCCGCCTCATCCGCTGGTCGATCGCCAACCGTTTCCTGGTGCTGCTGGCGACCGTTGCGCTGGGTGCCTGGGGTGTGTATTCCGTGTCGCGCACGCCGCTGGACGCGCTGCCCGACCTGTCCGACGTGCAGGTCATCATCCGCACCACCTGGGCCGGTCAGGCGCCGCGCATCGTCGAGAACCAGGTCACCTATCCGCTGACCACCACCATGCTGTCGGTGCCGGGCGCGAAGACGGTGCGCGGCTATTCCTTCTTCGGCGATTCCTTCGTCTATGTGCTGTTCGAGGACGGCACCGATCCGTACTGGGCGCGCTCGCGCGTGCTCGAATACCTCAACCAGGTGCAGTCGCGCCTGCCACCGGCGGCCAAAACGGCGCTCGGACCGGATGCGACCGGCGTCGGCTGGATATTCCAGTACGCACTGGTGGACCGCAGCGGCAGCCTCGACATTGCGCAGCTGCGTGCGCTGCAGGACTGGTTCCTGAAGTACGAGCTGAAGACCGTGCCGGACGTGGCCGAAGTGGCGTCGATCGGCGGCATGGTGCGCCAGTACCAGGTGGTGCTCGACCCGGACCGGTTGGCCGCCTACGCCATCCCGCAGGGCCGCGTGGTCGAGGCGATCCGCAACGCCAACCAGGAGAGCGGTGGTGCGGTACTTGAGATGGGCGAAGCCGAATACATGGTGCGTGCCTCGGGCTATCTGCAGTCGCTCGACGATTTCCGCAGGATTCCGCTGACTGTCACCAACGCCGGCGTGTCGGTGCGGCTGGGCGACGTGGCGCACGTCCAGACCGGGCCCGAGATGCGCCGCGGCATCGGCGAGCTGGATGGCGAGGGCGAGGCTGTCGGTGGCGTGATCGTGATGCGTTCCGGCCGCAACGCGCTGCAGACCATCGCCGCGGTCAAGACCAAACTGCAGCAGCTGCAGGCCAGTCTGCCCAGAGGCGTCGAGGTCGTGCCGACCTATGACCGGTCGGGGCTGATCGAGCGCGCCGTCGACAACCTCGGCCACAAGCTGCTCGAGGAATTCATCGTCGTCGCCGTCGTCTGCTTCATCTTCCTGTTTCACCTGCGCTCGGCCTTCGTCGCCATCGTGTCGCTGCCACTGGGCATTCTGGCCGCTTTCATCGTCATGCAGCATCAGGGCGTGAACGCCAACATCATGTCGCTCGGCGGCATCGCGATCGCCATCGGCGCCATGGTGGACGCTGCGGTGGTGATGATAGAGAACGCGCACAAGCACCTCGAACACTGGAGCCGCGACCACCCCGGCGAGGCGTTGGAACGCGAGGCGCGCTGGCGGGTGATCGGCGACTCGGCGGCCGAGGTCGGGCCGGCGCTGTTCTTTTCGCTGCTGATCATCACGCTGTCCTTCATCCCGGTATTCACGCTGGAAGCGCAGGAGGGACGGCTGTTCTCGCCGCTGGCCTTCACCAAGACCTATGCGATGGCGGCGGCGGCTGGCCTGTCGGTGACGCTGATTCCGGTGCTGATGGGCTATCTGATACGCGGCCGCATTCCGGACGAACAGCGCAATCCGTTGAGCCGTCTGCTGATCGCGCTGTACCGGCCGTTGCTCGACAGGGTGCTGCGTGCGCCGCGACTGACGCTGCTGGTGGCCGGCGTCGCGCTGCTGCTGAGCCTGTGGCCGCTGCAGCACATCGGCAGCGAATTCATGCCGCGGCTGGACGAGGGCGATCTGCTCTACATGCCGTCGGCGCTGCCCGGATTGTCGGCGGCCAAGGCGGCCGAACTGCTGCAGCAGACCGACCGGCTGATCCGGACGGTGCCGGAAGTCGCTGGCGTCTACGGCAAGGCGGGGCGCGCCGAAACCGCGACCGATCCGGCGCCGCTGGAAATGTTCGAAACCACCATCCGGTTCAAGCCGAAGGCCCAGTGGCGGCCCGGCATGACGCAGGACAAGCTGGTCGAGGAACTCGACCGCATCGTCAAGGTGCCCGGACTGGCCAACATATGGGTGCCGCCGATCCGCAACCGCATCGACATGCTGGCCACCGGCATCAAGAGCCCGGTCGGCGTCAAGGTTGCAGGCAGCGATCCGGCGACCCTGGACCGGCTGACCGGCGAAATCGAAAAGGTGCTCAAGGACGTGCCGGGCGTCAGCAGCGCGCTGGCCGAACGGCTCACCGGCGGCCGCTATGTGGACATCGACATCGACCGCGACGCGGCGGCGCGCTTCGGCATGAACATTGCCGACGTGCAGGCGATCGTCGCCACGGCGATCGGCGGCGACAACGTCGGCGAGACGGTGGAAGGGCTGCAGCGCTTCCCGATCAATGTGCGCTATCCGCGCGAGCTGCGCGACTCGCCGGAGCGGCTGCGCACCCTGCCCATCGTCAGCGAGCGTGGCGCGCGTCTTGTGCTGGGCGACGTGGCAAGCATCCGCATCACCGACGGACCGCCGATGCTGCGCAGCGAGAACGCCCGGCTGTCCGGCTGGGTGTATGTGGACATCCGCGGTCGCGACCTCGGCAGCGCGGTGCGCGACATGCAGCGCGCGGTCGGCGACAAGGTGGTGCTGCCGCCCGGCTATTCGGTTTCGTGGTCGGGGCAGTTCGAATATCTGGAGCGCGCCGCCGCCCGGCTCAAGGTGGTGCTGCCATTCACGCTGCTGATCATCTTCGTGCTGCTCCAGATGACCTTCCGGCGCGTCGATGAGGCGCTGCTGATCATGGCCACGCTGCCGTTCGCGCTGGTCGGCGGCATCTGGCTGCTGTACGCGCTCGGGCACAACCTGTCGGTGGCGGGCGCGGTCGGCTTCATCGCGCTGGCCGGCGTGTCGGCCGAATTCGGCGTGATCATGCTGCTGTATCTGAAGCACGCCTGGGACGATCGCATCGCGCAGGGGCGGATCAGCCGCGAGGATCTGATCGAGGCCATCCGCGACGGCGCGGTGCTGCGGGTCCGGCCCAAGGCGATGACGGTCGCGGTGATCCTGGCCGGCCTGCTGCCCATCATGTGGGGCGCCGGCACCGGCTCTGAGGTGATGCAGCGGATCGCTGCGCCGATGGTGGGCGGCATGCTGACCGCACCGCTGCTGTCGATGTTCGTCGTGCCGGCGGTCTATCTGCTGATGCGGCAGCCGCGTGGCGAAAGCATGCTGTCGCGCCTGCGCAGGCGCTTCGGGGCGGGCTGAATAAGGGAAGGGCAGGTATGCGGGCGTGTCCGGTGAAGACGCGCCCGTACGCAGCAGGCCTCAGACCACCTGCGGCCAGTGCAGGTCGCCGCACAGTACGCGCAGCTCGTCGTTCCAGTCGCGGTAGGCGACCGATACGGTCACGCACAGCAGGCCGGACGAGATCGACAGATAGGGACGGGTCACCTGCACCTTGCCCAGATGGTCGATCGCGCGCCGGAAGTAGGGGCGGCGCGACCAGCGCGCATGCCGGTTGATCGACAGCGAGCGGTACTGGCTGTCCTCGTTGACTGCGGCGCGGGCGGGCCTCACGTTGCGTCCCACCTGGCGGCCGTCGCCGTCGAGCAGGAAGCAGCAGTCGGCACGTTCCAGCTGCAGGAAGGCACGGCAGGCCTCTTCCATCGGCATGCCGTCCTCCATCAGGACGGCGCAGCCGCCCATGGTCTGGATGTAGGGACCGATCAGTTCGCGGTAGCGCGACACGCCGCTGCCGCGCGTCGTGTCGAAGCGCTCCCACAGGTCATTGAGTATCGGACTGACCTGACGCGTATCGACCGGTGCGGCCTGCGGCATCGCGAAATAGAAACCCTGCACGAAGTCGATGTCGGAATCGAGCGCGGCCAGCGCCTGGGCTTCGGTCTCGACGCCTTCGAGCAGCACCAGCGACCCGGCTTCATGGATCAGGCTGACGATCTGCGGCAGCAGACGGCGTGCCGACGGGTCATCGACCGCGCTGATTGCGAACGAGCGGTCGAGCTTGACGATTTCCGGCTGCAGCGACCAGATGCGGTCGAAATTCGAGTGTCCCGCGCCGAAGTCGTCCAGCGCGATCATGCAGCCAAGTCCGCGCAGGTATTCGACCGTGCGGGTGAAGCCGTTCTGGTCCGAGACCGCGTTTTCCATGACCTCGATGACGATGCGCCGTGCATCGAGATCAGGGTGTTCGCTCAGCTCCGGCAGGAAATCGCTCAGGTCCAGCTCGGGGCCACGGCGGAAGACCTCCGGATGGATGTTCAGGAACAGCCAGCCACCGTTGGTATCCTGGGCGACGTGGTTGTTCACATGCAGGTAGCGGCACAGCTGGTCGAGGTAGCGCAAGTCCTCGTAGCGGGTCGCTCCGGCGATGACACGCCCCGGTGCGACCGGATTCAGGTCCTGATCGGTCGCCCGCAGCAGGCCTTCGTGGCCGATGGCGCGGCAGTGAGACAGGCTGAAGATGGGCTGGAAATGGCTGGTCAGCGTCAGCCCCCGATAGCGGGCAGAAACGCCGCTCCGGCCGTGCACGATGTCGGCGCCGTGTATCGGGTCGACGTCCATGGGGTCGACGTCCGGGGCGACTGCTAACGATGCCTGGGCCATGGAGCATGCTCGGAGAAAATGGAATTGTCCTGTTTAACGGCAGTACGCCTCCGGTCTTGAATGCGTGTACGCCTGCCGCAAATGCCCGGGCGGCGGGCGTACACGGGGGCGCTGGTATACTTGATGCGCGCACGAATGCGCTGCGCCGCTTGCCCCCGTCATCCCGATCGGTCTTCACGTGGTCGATATTCCCTGGTTTTCGCTGATTGCTGCTGCCGTGCTGCTGCTGGGCCTCGGCATCTGTCTGCTGATCGTTCCGGGCGCGCTGGCCAGGCGTCTGGAGGCCAGCTGCGCGGCGCTGGAAACGGCGGCGCAGGCGCGGCAGCAGCAGATGCTGTCCGCGCTGCACGAAGGGCTGCAGCGGCAGACCGAGCGCGTGGTGGGCATGCAGGCCGATGCCAACGAACGTCTGCGCGTTGCCACGACGCATGAGCTTGGCGCGGCCCGCGAGGCGATGGTGGCGCTGCAGCTGGCGCAGCAGGCTGCGCTGTCCGGCAGCCGGGAAGACATGGCGGCGCGTCTGGCCGAGCTGTCGGCGGCGCTGAATGCCCGGCAGGAAGCGTTGCGCACCGAACTGGTCGCACAGATGGCGGCGACGCTGGCCGAACAGACGCGCGCCCAGCAGGAGTCGCTGCAGAACGGTCTGCAGAATGCCGCGGTGCAGCTGACCAGTTCGATCGAATCGCTGACCCGCACGGTCAACGAGCGGCTGGAACTGCTCGGCGGGCGCGTGCAGGAGCGGCTGGAGGAGGGGTTCCGCAAAACCAACGAAACCTTCGCCAACGTGATGGCGCGGCTGGCCACGATAGACGAGGCGCAGAAGAAGATCGACGGCCTGACGACCAGCGTGGTCAGCCTGCATGAACTGCTCGGCGACAAGAAATCGCGCGGCGCCTTCGGTGAGGTGCAGCTGGAGGCGCTGGTGCGCAACGCGCTGCCGCCGGACAGCTTCGAATTCCAGGCTACGCTGTCGTCGGGCGTGCGCGCCGACTGCCTGCTGCGGCTGCCGGAGCCGACTGGTCTGGTGGCGGTCGATTCGAAGTTTCCGCTGGAAAACTACCACCGCATGTTCGACCGCGAACTGTCCGAGCTGGAGCGCAAGCTCGCGCAGAACGCCTTCCGCAGCGACGTGCGCCGGCATGTTGACGACATCGCGTCCAAATACATCATCGCTGGCGAGACCTCGGACGGCGCAGTGATGTTCATTCCGGCCGAAGCGGTGTTTGCCGAAATCCACGCCTATCACGCCGAAGTGGTCGCCCATGCCCAGGCTAGGCGCGTGTGGATCGTGTCGCCGACCACGCTGATGGCGGTGCTCAACACCGCGCGCGCCGTGCTCAAGGACGTCGAGACGCGCAAGCAGATACACGTGATCCGCGATGCGCTAGGCAAGCTGGCGAAGGACTTCACGCGCTTCGACGAGCGCATGCAGAAGCTGGCCAACCACATCCGCCAGGCGCACGAGGACGTGCAGGAAGTGCATGTGACCAGCCGCAAGATCAGCGGCCAGTTCGTGCGCATCGAACGCGCCGAGCTCGGCGATGCAGAACTGCTGCCGGACGAAGGCTGATGCAGCACGTCATCACGCAGATCCTGCTGGCCGCGCCGCTGTTCGTGCTGGTGTTCGTCGGCTACGCCATCCTGAAATGGGGCGGCTGGAACAAGGCGGCGGCCGACGCGCTGGCGAAGTTCGTGTTCAGCATCGCGCTGCCGGCCATGCTGTTCCGGCTGATGAGCGGTTTCGCCAGCCTGCCGCCGGTCGACGTGCGGCTGCTCGCGGCCTTCTTCGGTGGCTGTCTGATCGTGTTCGTGCTCGGCCGTCTGCTGTCGGCCCGGCTGTTCCGGCTCGATGGCGTGTCGCAGTCGGTGTTCGCGCTGGGCGGCGTGTTTTCCAACAACGTGCTGCTCGGCCTGCCGCTGACCCGCACGTTGCTCGGCGACGCGGCGATGCCATCGGCGGCGCTGGTGGTGGTGTTCAACGCACTGACGCTATGGACGCTGGTAACCGTGTCGGTCGAATGGGCCCGTCACGGTGCGCCGACGCTGGCCGGATTCGGCAAGACCGCGCGCGGCGTGCTGACCAATCCGCTGGTCGCGGCCATCCTGTCCGGCACGCTGTTCAGTCTGACTGGACTTGCCCTGCCGGCATTGATCGACCAGCCGCTGAAACTGCTGGGCGACGCCGCGCTCCCGCTGTCACTGATCGCACTCGGCATGGGGCTGGCCGAATTCGGCGTGCGCGAGGGCTGGCAGCAGAGTGCGGCGATCAGCGCGCTCAAGCTGGTGGTGCATCCGCTGGTGGTGTGGGGCCTAGCCGTCCTGCTCGGTCTGCCGGAGATGGAAACGAAGGCGGTGGTGCTGCTCGCGTCGCTGTCGGTCGGCGCCAACGTCTACCTGATGTCGCGCCAGTTCCAGGTCATGCAGGGGCCGGTCGCCAGCAGCCTGCTGATGTCGACTGCACTCGCTTCGCTGAGCACGCCGCTGATGCTGACGCTGGTCAGCCGCTAGCCGCCCCGGATGGCAATCGGTGCTGTCGCCGGCAGCGCGTGACGCGGTGTGCAGAAGCGGTTCGGGGAGGTCGGTGTCGCAGTGGATTCGCAGTGAGGTCGGCCGGTTCAGCCCAGGCAGAAGAATTCGACGACGTCGCTGGCGGCACTGCGCGGCGAGCCGAAGGCAAGCCAGCCGTGACCATCGACCACGACTTCCTCGCGTGTCAGCGCGAATTCCTGCCGGCCTTCGATGGTGACGAAGGTGCCGTTGCTCGAACGGTCGGTCAGGATGAAGCGGTCGCGCCGGAATTCGAGATCGCAGTGCTGGCGCGAGGCGCGCGCATCCTTGATCGCGATGTCGACGCCCGCGTCCCGGCCCATGCGCAGGCGCGGGTGCTCGGCGCCGAGCAGCCAGACGCGTCCGCCGTGATAGACGCGCATTTCCTTCTTGCCGGTATTGAGCGTCAGCCCGCCGATCTGCGTGACGTGATCTGACTCGTCGCAGCGCAGTTCGCACAGTTCGACCGAGCGCGCCACACCCTTGACCACGCGTGGCGGCATCGGCCTGACCTTGCCCTGCCAGTGCTCGCTCAGCCGTACCGCCGCTTCGGTCGACACGATGGCCCGACCGTGGGTGGCCAGTTCCGACAGACGCGCGGCGATGTTCACCGATTCGCCGAAGATGTCGTCGCCGGTTTCGAGCACCGGGCCGAAATGGAAACCGGTGCGCACACCGAGTGAAAAATGCGTGGCCAGCGGCAGGTTGCTGATGTCGCGATGGATCGCCAGCGAGGTGTCGGCCGCGTGGTCGCAGGCGCGGAAGGTCGCCAGCAGGCCATCGCCGGTCATCTTGATCACGCGCCCGGAACTGCCGGTCACGGCGTCGCGCATGCTGCGCAGGCAGCGGTCGATCAGCGCAAACGCCGCGGTGTCGCCCATGCGCTCATAGAGCTGGGTGCTGCCGACCAGGTCGGCAAACAGCACTGCACATTCACGGGAGCGGGGCGGGGTCTGCGGCATGTCCGGTCAGAAGAAACGGCTCCGTACGTCACCCGGAATGGCGGCGCCGGTGGCATGCGCACGCGCGAGCAGTTCCCAGTAGTAACGGTAGGACGCCCGGTCGTGCAGGGTGTCATTGTGGCGCGTCGGGCCCCAGCTTGCATCCTGTGCAGCGCAAATTATGGCGATCGCTTCCTCGATCTCGCCGAAATCGGGACGCATGGACTCGACGATCGGAAGTATCTGGTTCGGGTGGATGCTCCACATGCGCAGGAAGCCGAATTCGCGCCGCGCGCGCGTGGCATCGCGGCGGATGTATTCGATGTCGCGGATTTCGGTGGTCACGTTGTGCGTCGGTACCACGCCGCAGCCGAGGGCTGCTGCGGCGATCTCGCACTTGGCGCGCACGATCAGCGGGTGTTCGAACTGCAGCGGACTGCGCATTGCGTCACCCGGCAGCGCGCCGTGGTGGGCGCTGACGAAATCCATCAGTCCGAGGTCGATGGATTCGACCCGGTCGAGCGCGGCGATGTCCCACACCTCACGCAGTGCGCCGTGACTTTCGATCAGCACGTGAACCGGAATTTCGCGGGTCAGGCCGGCGCGGCGTTCGCAGTCGCGCAGCAGGTCGATTTGCGTGCGCACGTCGTCGGCCGAGCGTGCCTTGGGCAGCGTGATGAAGGCCAGGCGCGTACCGGCCTCGCCAACCAGCACTTCCATGTCATTGCGCCAATGCGCATGCGTCACGTCGTGGATACGCACGCCGATGCGGCCGTGCAGGTTTTCCGGGCTGTTGACGATGGCGGCGCACAGGCGGACATGCGCCTCCTCGTTGCCGGCGGCGGCGCCGTCCTCGCAGTCGCAGGTGAGGTCGAACACCGGGCCGAGGTCGGCCTGCAGTGCCAGTGCCTTGCGCATCAATTTTTCCGAACCGGCGTAGTGGTCGACGGCCGGCAGGATGGGGAAGGACTTGTCACCCTGATACAGGACTTCGCGCGGGTGGACGGGGGCTGCGCTCATGCGGACTTTCCGGTCATAAAAAAAGCGGCCACGTTACCGGGCCGCTTCTTCCGTTTCAAGACTGCGACGGGTTCAGAGCAGGTCGGCGACGCCGGCGCGCTCCTCTTCCAGCTCGGCCAGCGTCTTGGCGACGTAAGGCTTGGAGAATTCGTCGATTTCCAGACCCTTGACGATGGTGTACTCGCCGTTGGCGCAGATGCACGGGAAACCGAACACCAGGCCTTCCGGGATGCCGTAGGAACCGTCGGACGGAACGCCCATGGTCACCCAGTCACCGTCCGAACCCAGATGCCAGTTGCGCATGTGGTCGATGGCGGCGTTGGCGGCCGAAGCGGCCGACGACAGGCCACGTGCCTCGATGATGGCTGCGCCACGCTTGCCGACGGTCGGCAGGAAGGTCTTGGCGTTCCACTCCTGGTCGTTCACCAGCTTGGCTACGCTGTCGCCGTTCGAGGTGGCGAAACGGTAGTCGGCGTACATCGTCGGGCTGTGATTGCCCCACACGGCCATCTGCTTGAACGACGAGACCGGGCGGTTGATCTTGGCAGCCAGTTGCGACAGGGCACGGTTGTGATCCAGGCGCAGCATGGCGGTGAAGTTCTTCGACGGCACGCGGTTGCCGGCCTTGGCGGCGGTCTTCAGCGCGATGTAGGCGTTGGTGTTGCAGGGGTTGCCGACGACAAGCGTCTTGCAGGTCGGAGCGGCGTGTGCGCCGATGGCGGCACCCTGAACGGTGAAGATCTTCGCGTTTTCGGTCAGCAGGTCCTTGCGTTCCATGCCGGGGCCGCGCGGGCGGGCGCCGACGAGCAGCGCGAAGTCGGCGTCCTTGAACGCGACATTCGGGTCATCGGTGGCGATCATGCCGGCGAGCAGCGGGAATGCGCAGTCGTCCAGTTCCATCATCACGCCGGTCAGCGCCTTTTGCGCTTGCGGCAGGTCGAGCAATTGAAGAATGACCGGCTGGTCCTTGCCGAGCATTTCGCCGCTGGCGATGCGGAAAAGCAGTGCGTAGCCGATTTGACCGGCAGCGCCGGTCACCGCGACGCGGAGGGGCGTCTTTGACATTGAGATCTCCTGTCTGAGGATGGGACGGATGCGTTGTGCGCGGACCGGATTATGATCGAGCCGCAGCAGTTTTGACACAGAGCACAAAAATGTCCACCCGGCCGAAGCACAGGGCTCGACGTTCAGTATCCTGTTTGTGCGGTATCGAGTTATATCATATATAAGACATGAGACACGTTGTAGACGTGATTTCAATTCTGTGCTGAAATTGTTGAATGGCTCAGGAATCCCCCACTTTCAGCCCCCTGTATCGCCAGATACGCGGGTTGCTCACGCAAGCTCTGCAGAGCGGCGAGTGGCGTCCCGGCGAGGCGATTCCGAGCGAAACCGAACTGGCCCAACGCTTCAGCGTAAGCCAGGGCACGGTGCGCAAGGCCATCGACGAGATGGCGTCGGACAATCTTCTGGTGCGCAAGCAGGGCAAAGGTACGTTTGTTGCGACGCATCACGATCCGCGTGCCTTCTTCCGCTTCCTCCGTCTGGCCCCGATCAACGGCAGCATCGAGACTTCGCAGAGCGTTCCGCTTGAGTGCTGGCGCGCGCGCGCCGGGCAGGAAGTTGCCCGTACGCTGGATGTCGAGGTCGGGTCGCAGATCATCATCGTCCGCCGTCTGCTCAAGTTCGCGGGGAAACCTGTCGTGATCGACGAGATCTATCTGCGCGGCGACCTGTTCCCCGGTCTCAATCTCGACGTGCTGAAGGAACACCAGGGGTCGCTGTACTCGTTTTTCGAAACCCGCTTCGGCGTGCGCATGGTGCGTGCGGAGGAGCGTCTGCGTGCGGTCGCAGCCGACCGGCAGAGTGCGGAGTATCTTGATGTGCCCGAAGGCAGCCCGCTGCTGTCGGTCGAGCGCGTGGCCTACACCTACGACGACGAACCGGTCGAATGGCGGCGCGGTCTGTGTTCGACGGCAGATCACTACTATCTGAATACACTGAGTTGATGGAGCCGGCGAAGTCCGGTGATTGAACGATCTTTTTAGGAGAGCGAGCCAGATGGCCAATACAGCCAGCAAGACCCGACCGAAGCACCTGCAACTGACAGCGATACGCCTGCCGCTTCCGGGCATCGTGTCCATCCTCCACCGCGTCAGTGGTGCAGGCCTTTTCCTCTGCCTTCCCCTGCTGCTGTGGCTTTTCGCCACCAGTCTGGGATCGCCGGAAAGTTTCGACACCTTCCGCTCGGTGGTGGGGCATCCGCTGGCCAAGCTGCTGCTGCTCGGCCTGATGTGGGCCTACCTGCATCATTTCTGTGCCGGCATCCGCTTCCTGATGCTCGACCTGAACAAGGGGACCGATCTTCCCGCCGCGCGCAAGAGTTCGGTCGCAGTGCTGGTCGTCAGCCTGACGCTTACCGTGATCCTGGGGGTGAAACTGTGGTGAATCGAGTTGTTGTCGGCGCCCATTACGGGCTGAAGGACTGGTTGGCGCAGCGCGTCACCGCGGTGGTGATGGCGCTCTACACGCTGATTTTCGCGATCGGCGCACTGTCGATGGGCGGGCTGAGCTACGAGAACTGGCACGGCCTGTTCGCAGGCGGCTTCATGCGCTTCGCGACCTTCCTGTTCTTTGCGTCGCTGATGTACCACGCCTGGGTTGGCGTGCGCGACATCTATATGGACTACATCAAGCCCACCAGCGTGCGCCTCGTGCTGCATGCGGTGACCCTGCTGCTGCTGATCGGCTATCTGGGCTGGGCAGCACAAGTTCTGTGGAGACTGTAAGTGAGCGTACCGATTCGCAAGTTTGATGCAGTCATCGTCGGTGCCGGCGGCGCCGGCCTGCGCGCAGCGATCCAGCTGTCCGAAGCCGGCCTGCGTACCGCAGTGCTGTCCAAGGTGTTCCCGACCCGCTCGCACACGGTGGCGGCACAGGGCGGTGTTGCCGCCTCGCTCGGCAACTCTGAAGAGGATCACTGGCACTGGCACATGTACGACACCGTCAAGGGTTCGGACTGGCTCGGTGACCAGGACGCCATCGAATTCATGTGCCGCAAGGCCAATGAAGTCGTGGTCGAACTGGAACACTACGGCATGCCGTTTGACCGTCTCGACAACGGCAAGATCTATCAGCGTCCGTTCGGCGGCCACATGTCGAACTTCGGCGAAAAGCCGGTGCGCCGTTCCTGCGCCGCGGCCGACCGTACCGGTCACGCGATGCTGCACGCGATGTACCAGCGCAACGTCAAGGCCAACACCCAGTTCTTCATCGAATGGATGGCGCTCGACCTGATCCGCGACGAAGCGGGTGATGTCGTCGGCGTGACCGCGATGGAAATGGAATCGGGCGAAGTGTTCATCTTCCACGCCAAGGCGGTGCTGTTCGCCACCGGTGGCGCCGGCCGCATCTACTACAGCTCGACCAATGCCTTCATCAACACCGGCGACGGTGTCGGCATGGCGGCTCGTGCCGGCATTCCGCTCGAAGACATGGAGTTCTGGCAGTTCCACCCGACCGGCGTCGCCGGCGCCGGCGTGCTGATCACCGAAGGTGTGCGCGGCGAAGGCGGCATTCTGCGCAACAAGGATGGCGAGCGCTTCATGGAGCGCTACGCGCCGAACGCGAAGGATCTGGCGTCGCGTGACGTGGTGTCGCGCGCGATGGTCACGGAAATCAACGAAGGTCGCGGCTGCGGTCCCAACAAGGACCACGTGATGCTGGACATCACCCACCTCGACCCGGCCACCATCATGAAGCGCCTGCCGGGCATCCGCGAAATCGGCATCCAGTTCGCCGGCGTCGACGCGATCAAGGAACCGCTGCCGGTGGTGCCGACCTGCCATTACCAGATGGGCGGCATTCCGACCAACTACCGCGGCGAAGTCGTGATGCCGAAGGACGGCAACATGAGCGAGCCGGTGCGTGGCTTCTACGCTGCCGGCGAGTGCGCCTGTGCGTCGGTCCATGGCGCCAACCGCCTCGGTACCAACTCGCTGCTCGACCTGCTGGTGTTCGGCAAGTCGTCGGGCGAATCGATGGTCGAGTACATCAAGGCGCAGCCGGCGGCCCACAAGCCGCTGCCGGCCAACGCCGCCGACTACTCGCTGGCCCGCCTGAACCGCCTGAACACGCAGACCGGGGGTACCTCTGTCGGCGAAACCCGTCTCGCGATGCAGCGCACGATGCAGGCGCACTGCGGCGTGTTCCGCTTCAAGAACATGCTGGAAGAGGGTGTCAGCAAGATCACCGATATCGCGAAGCAGGTCGCCAGCACCGAGATCAAGGACAAGTCGCAGGTGTTCAACACCGCGCGCCTCGAAGCGCTCGAACTCGACAACCTGATCGAGGTGGCGAAGGCCACCATCGTGTCGGCCAATGCACGTACCGAATCGCGTGGCGCACACGTGCGCGACGACGCCGTCGATACGCCGGAACGTCCGGACGGCCGTGACGACGCGAACTGGCTCAAGCACACCCTGTGGTTCAAGGACGGCGACAAGCTCCAGTACAAGCCGGTTAACATGACGCCGCTCACCGTCGATACCATCGCGCTCAAGAAGCGCGCCTATTGAGGATCACAGCATGACCGCCCGTACTGTCGAATTCAGTATCTATCGCTACGACCCTGATCGTGACGAGAAGCCCTACATGCAGTCGATCTCGCTCGATCTCGACGGCACCGAACGCAAGCTGCTCGACGCCCTGGTCAAGCTCAAGGACAAGGACGACTCGCTGTCCTTCCGCCGCTCCTGCCGCGAAGGCGTGTGCGGTTCCGACGCCATGAACATCAACGGCAAGAACGGCCTGGCCTGTCTGACCGACATGAAGGATCTGCCGTCGCCCATCGTTCTGCGTCCGCTGCCCGGCCTGCCGGTGGTGCGCGACCTGATCGTCGACATGACGCAGTTC
>JAHRYN010000005.1 GCA_020621405.1 Betaproteobacteria bacterium | reverse complement strand
CGCCGATGATAGTGCGGATTCCCGTGTGAAAGTAGGTCATCGTCAGGCTACCTATGAGGAAACCGGTTTCTTGCTGATGCAAGAAACCGGTTTTTTTTGTTTCTACTTTGGCTTCTTTCTTTTGACCGTCATGGTGTCTTGACGTATGCGTCCGGCGAACACATGTTGACGCGCAGTCAACACGCCGGATTCAGCTTCTCGCGGGCACCCAGCGATGCGGCAGCAACTCGCTAATCTGACTGGCCTTGTGCGTGGGCACCCGAGTTCGACACCAAATGCTGTAAGTGGTTGATTTGACTAGGTTGACCTAGTCAGCGTGCCACTACAGGAGGGGTAACTGGAGTTCGTTGCTGAGCTTTTTGACCTTCAAGGCGGCCATGGTGGCGGCCTGATCTTGGTTGATGCTGGAGATGCCTGAGACAGGTGCGCCGTTGTCGATGCTGACGCTGTGGCGTTGAATGCGCCGCAGACTGGCCAGCGCGGCTTCGGGGCTCAGCGGGCTGCCAGCGAGTTTGAGGCGCTGGCGCATGACCCGGTACAGGATCAGCGCCATGAAGCAGATGACGTGCTCCCTCATAGCCGTACCACCTGAATGGAAGTGAGGTCCGTCAACCTGGAGAATGACGGACATGAGGAAGAGTCGATTTACCGAGCAGCAGATCATTGGATTCTTGAAGCAGGCCGAGTCGGGCCTGCCGGTCAAGGAGGTCTGCCGCCAAGGCGGGTTCAGCGAGCCCACCTTCTACAAGTGGCGCACCAAGTACGGTGGCATGGAAGCTGATGAGGCTCGGCGCCTGAAGGATCTCGAAGTCGAGAATGCCAGGCTCAAGAAGCTACTGGCTGAAGCGCACCTTGACCTGGAGGCGCTCAAGGTCGGTTTCGGGGTAAAGCGCTAGCCCCACAAGGCAAGCGCAAGGCCATCGCCATGATGCTGGAGCACACCCAGATTTCTGAGCGCCGGGCTTGTCGTCTTGTGGGGCTGTCCCGAGATGCCTGGCGGCATCCACCGCAACCCGATGCGCAAACGGCGCGTCTGGCTGAACGCATTCAGGCCGTTGCCATGGAGCGGCGACGCTTCGGGTATCGCCGTGTGCACGACATGCTGCAGGGCGAGTTTCCTGGCACCAACCACAAGAAGGTGTTTCGGCTTTACCGCGAGCAAGGCCTGGCCGTACGTAAGCGCAACAAGGGCAAGAGATACCGAGGCGAGCGCACGCCGCTGGTGGCCGCAACTCGGGTCAATCAAACATGGAGCCTGGACTTTGTCAGCGATTCATTGAGCAACGGCAGGCGCATCAAGTGCCTGACCATTGCCGACGACTTCAGCCATGAATGTGTGGACATCGCAGTAGACCTGTCCATGCCTGGCGCGTACGTCACCAGAGTCCTTGAGCGAGCTGCACGCTTCAGGGGCTATCCAGAGGCCATCAGGACCGACAACGGACCGGAGTTCACATGCAGGGCCTTCATGGCATGGATGCAGGCACGAGGCATCCAGCACATCCTGATTCAACCGGGCAAGCCAACCCAGAACGCCTACATTGAAAGCTTCAACGGCAAGTTCCGGGATGAATGCCTCAACGAGAACTGGTTCGAATCATTGGCCCAGGCCCGTGAAGCCATCGCCATCTGGCGGCAAGACTACAACGAGGTGCGTCCCCACGGCACGATTGGCAGAATCCCACCGGCTGCATTTGCAGCCAAGCATCGCAACTCAAACCCAACCACCACCGACGCAGGATCAGTTAACCTGCAAACCCCTGGACCTCTCTCCAACTGATTGGTATGGCTGCAGGGGGCACGTCACAGATGCTGGCGTGGGCCTTGATGCGCTCGGGCAGACGGTGGAAGACGGGGGCGATCTCGATCTCGGACTTGAGTACCTTGAAGCCCCGCTCGATATCGGCCAAGGCCTTGTAGCGCTGCACGACCTCGGTGGCACTGAGATCGGCCACGTTGGTCACCAGCATCAGCTTGCCGTCCATGAGTGCGGCACGCTGCAGGGCCTGCGTATCGAGCGCATAGGTGAACACGTCGGACTGCAGGTCGACCTTGATGATGCGGCTGAGGTGAGCGTCGCTGACCTCGTGGAAGAAGCGCGCCTTGGCACCACTGTCGGAGAGCTTGCGACCGCGGCGCATCACGCCATCGTCTTGCGCATCGAGCTTGCCCGCCAGTTCGGCAGCGCGTACGTGCAATGCGTCGATCTTGCCTTGCCGCTGGGCCGATTGCTCCTGCGCGGTGACGGGGTCGTGGGCGATCACCAGTCGATGCTCACCCCAGCGGGTTTCCTCAATGACCTCACACGATGCGTCGGCCATCTTGGCCTGCATGGCCTGCAGGACTTCGGCGAACTCGCTATAACGCCGCCCCGGCACCGCCAGGATGAATTCCATCGGCTGGCCGCTGGGCAGCTTCAGCTCAGACAGGGCTGCGACGTTGTCGAGCGACAGCAGGCCCCGGTCTGCCACGATGACCAGGCGCCGGATGTGCGGATAGCGCTTGAGCAAGGTGCCCAGCATGGGCAGCAGCGTGGGCGCCTCGGCCGCGTTGCCAGCAAAGACCTCATGGTGGATGGGCATGCCATCGGCTGTTTGCACCACACCCAGCATGAACTGGCGGGCGATCAGTCCCTCCTTGGACATGCCGAAGCGGCGCACATCACCGCCTTGCTCACTCAAGCCTTGCGCCCGGATGGTGGTCAGGTCGTAGAAGACCACCGAGAGCTCTTCATCGATCAAGGGGCGCAGCAGATGAGCCACGGTATCGTTGACGGCATCTTGGTGGTCCATGAGCGCATCCATGCTGCGCAGCAGTTGCTGGTGGCTGAGCTTGTCGGCATCAACTCCCGGCATGCTCACGGTTTGCAGCCAGCGCAGGGTGCCCAGCTTGGAGTCGGCATCGCACAGGCGGTTGAAGACCATGACACGGATGGCCTGCTCGATGGGGGTGGTGTAGCGTGCACGCCGGAAGACCGCCGCCAGGGCGTCAAAGCCCAGTTCACGCCAGAGTTGATCAAGAGCCCAGACATCACCGAGCGCCAAGGCCGATTCAAAGCGCACCTGGGGCGTGGTGATGTGACGCCGCTGCGGCCCTTGGCACGAAGCAAGGTGCGCAGCACGGCATCGACCGTGCCGCCGTCCTCATCAACGCGACCCAGAGTGGCCACCGTGCGCTGGCGAGGCTGACCTTGCTCGTCACGGAAGGACTCGACCAACTGGGCGTAGGTGCGGCTTTTGGAGCGGGTGAGCTTGATGAACATGCCGCAAGTATAGCGCAACACCCCAATTGCGCCACTACAAAGCATTCATGCAGTTGCCACTACAAAACTTCCGCAAAAATGTGCATAAGTCGTTGATTCACATGGAAGCGGCTTCACCAAAAATGCGAAATCGGCATTTTGGTGTCGAACTCGGGAGGCATGCGGATCGTGGCCATTGAGCTTGGCCGACTGGATCAGACTCATGATGACGGCCGCGGTTCGGTGGTCACCGAGTTCAGACTGGGGGTGTGCATCGGCACGGATACAAAGCCAGCGGGTTCCGAGACAGTCACGGTGAGCGCGCCAACTTCAGGGGTCGCCTCCTTCATCCAGCGCCGAACCAGGTTTGCATTGAGCCCATGCGCCAGTGCCACCCCGGCCACTGACGCGCCAGGTTGCTGGCTGGCTGCAACAACCTGACGCTTGAAGTCCGGCGGGTGATATCGACGCGTGCGCTTCGTTGGCGTGCTTTGCATAGTGTCCACTAATCTCCTTGGTGGACACTATCGTTGCGGGTCACGCGTTTGATCATCAAGATGACTTCACCGGACGCATACGTCTTGACGTTGCCCTTGCGGCCATTCCAAACAGGTGGAGAGAGTGCCAAGCGTCTCTTGCGCCCAAACACTCGCGGTTGGAATGTGGCTTGCGCATGGCGGATGACGTGCCTGCGTCTATGACACCTCCCGAGAGGGGCCCGGCGTGTATGCCTGGCTCGGACTGTGTGATGTGTTCGACTGGAGTATAGTGAACTTATGTTTGATGTACTTGTGTATGTATACGAGCACTACTGGCGTCCTGATGCTTGCCCCGAATCGGAGTTGTTGGCCCGTAAGCTGAGTGCACTGGGGTTTGAGCCGGAGGAGATTACTGATGCGCTTGTTTGGCTTGATGGCCTGCAGGCGTTGACTCAGGAGAACGTAGTCTCGCCCGATGCGGGCAGTACACGGGTGTACTGCGACACCGAGCTGGATCGCTTGGGCTCCGAGGCGCTGGGTTTCTTGCAGTTCCTGGTGTCTGCAGGTGTGTTGACGCCTCGGTTGCGCGAGGTGGTACTGGATCGGGTGTCTGCGGTACCCAAGGGGCCCGTCGCGCTGGACGATTTCAAGGTCTTGGTTTTGCTGGTGTTCTGGAGTCTAGGCGAGGAGCCGGATGCGCTGATTCTGGACGAGTTGTTCGTAGATGACTGTGACCGTGTGATGCACTGATATGACAGTGTCCAGCGTTCGCTCGTTTTGCCGGGTACTCGTTGTGTGATCTTTCCCGTGGGCAGCCTTGCACCGATTGGTGAAGGAGGAACCATGACTCAGTTGGTGGCTGATATGCGTAGATTCCAGGTTTTGGCTTTCACCGTCATTGTGGCGGGCTTGCTTGGTGGGTGTGACCAGCTGGGCATTGACACCCCAGAAAAGATGGCACAGCGCAAGGGGGCCGAAGCGAAGGCAGTTGGGGCTGCGTGTCGACATGCGATGCGTGCCATCGAGGACTGCTATTTGCTCAATCCGAAGGCAGACAAGTCCGCTGTGTTCGAGGGTTGGCGCGAGATGGACGAATACATGCGCGAGAACAAGATCGAAGGCGTTGCGCCGGTCGTACCGCGTACGGGCGTGCCGTTGAAACCGCCTGCCAAGGCGGCTGCCTCGGATGCCTTGCCTGAGGACGATGCCGGCGTGGCGTCTGGGGCCAAGCAGGGCGGCGGCGAGTGAGGAGGGAGAGGTCGATGGCTGAAGCCAGAACTGGTGTGTCGTCAGCCTGATTGCGCCTTGGTGGGTCAGTTGCCCTCAAAAGCGCACAGACCTTTTTACAATGTCGGTTTTCATCTTTTCGACATTGAGGCGCTGCCACCATGAACATTCTCCGATTTGAAGACCTTGTGGCCGAAGGGCGTGTCGCTGGCCAGCGCGTGTTCATCCGCGCTGACCTGAACGTTCCGCAAGATGACGCGGGCAACATCACTGAGGACACCCGAATTCGTGCCTCGGTCCCGGCGATCGAGTTGGCTCTGAAGGCTGGGGCGGCGGTGATGGTCACGTCGCACCTCGGGCGTCCGACGGAGGGTGAGTTCAAGCCTGAGGATTCGCTTGCCCCCGTGGCCCTGCGCCTGGGGGAGTTGCTGGGGCGCGAGGTCAAGTTGATCAGCAACTGGGTGGATGGCGTGAGCGTCCAGCCCGGTGAGGTGGTGTTGCTGGAGAACTGCCGCCTGAACAAGGGTGAAAAGAAGAACAGCGAAGAGCTGGCTCGCAAGCTGGCGGCCTTGTGCGACATTTTTGTGCACGATGCGTTCGGGACGGCTCACCGTGCAGAGGGGACGACCTATGGGATCGCCCAGTTTGCCAAGGTGGCTTGCGCCGGGCCTTTGCTGGCCGCTGAGATCGACGCGATCAACACGGCTCTGGAGGCGCCCAAGCGTCCGCTGGTGGCGATTGTGGCGGGCTCGAAGGTGTCGACCAAGTTGACCATTTTGCAGGCGTTGGCCAAGAATGTGGACGGTCTGATCGTGGGCGGCGGGATTGCCAACACCTTCATGTTGGCGGCCGGTTTGAAGATCGGCAAATCGCTGGCTGAGCCGGACCTGTTGGGCGAGGCGACGGCGGTGATCGAGGCGATGAAGGCTCGCGGTGCCGCGGTGCCCATCCCTGAGGATGTCGTCGTGGCCAAGACTTTTGCGGCGGATGCGCCTGCGACAGTGAAGGCGGCCAACGAGGTCGCGGACGATGACATGATCCTGGACATCGGTCCGAAGACGGCGGCCAAGTTGGCTGAGCAGTTGATGTCCGCCGGCACCATCGTCTGGAACGGTCCGGTGGGGGTGTTTGAGTTTGAAGCCTTCTCGCATGGCACCGAGACGATCGCGCGTGCCATTGCCGCGTCCCCCGCTTTCAGCATTGCTGGCGGTGGGGATACGCTGGCGGCCATCGCGAAGTACGGCATCGAGAAGGACGTGAATTACATCTCGACGGGTGGCGGCGCGTTCCTGGAAATCCTGGAAGGCAAGACCTTGCCGGCGTTCGAGATCCTGAGCAAGCGCGCTGCGGGCTGATTTTCAGTACACGCTCCATGTGCTGAACCTGACAGCCCCGATCTCAACAGGTCGGGGCTGTTTGTTTGTGCGCCCAGCATCGGCGAACTCCTGCAGGTGCCCGTGACGTGCCGCCAGTCCCAGCTTAGTTTGGTCACTGCGAACGAAGGGCAACTGCATGAGTTCTTCGATGCCGAGGGGCGGTGGGCGTTCAGGGTGCACGCAGCGCTTCGAAATGGGCGAGCCAGCGCAGGACTTCTTCGCTGGTGTGTTCGGGACGCTCGAAGGGGTAGAGGTGGCTGCCTGTGACCCAGCTGAGGTGCTCGCCGACCAACTGGCGAGCCCCGTGCAGGCCGCCGCGGCGCAGTTCGCGAGAATGGGTGCCTGCGATGAAGGCCAGAGGGCACTGGTGCGGGTGCTGTTGAAACGCGGCCAGCAGGCGGTGCGGCATGGTGCTGTAAATGGCGGCTTCCACGTCACGCTGGTAGCGCAGGCGGTAAGTGGGATGCGCCGGCAGGGCTTCCAGCCCATGTGAGAGGTAGTCCTGGAGGACCCGGGGATGGAAGGCCGCAAACTTGGGTTTGAGGCCGAAGTGTTGCTGGGCTGCGTGCAAAGTGGGCCACTCGTGGGTGCGCTGGGCGGCCACGCGCGTCGGCATGACGCGGTCGATGAGGTGGATGCGTTTGGCCAGGCCTACGGCCGCGCTGCGCCAGCCTTGCAAGATGGGCGAGTCCATCACCACCACGCCTTGCGCCCATTGAGGGTGTTGACTGGCCAGCATCAGGCTGAGGTAACCCCCCAGTGAGTGTCCGACGAGGTAGGCGGGGTGGCCGACCTCTTGAGTCATGAAGTCGCGCAACTGGGTGACGAGGTGTGGCCAGTTGGGCGTGACCGGGTAGCGAGGGTCGTGCCCGTATTGCTCGATGGCGTGGACGGTGTAGCCCTGGTCTTGCCAACGCTCGAAGAGCGCCTGGTAGGTGCGCGCCGGGAAGCTGTTGGCGTGCGAAAAGACGATGGTGCGATGGAGAGCGGGCGGGGACATGGTGTTGTTGCGTTCGGGCGTCACGACGGGGGCGTGATGTCGTGCGGGGGCAAGCGATATTTTCAGGCCAAGCGTTTGGTGTGACACTGAGGGAGAACCAACCACTCTTGAGCTTTGAACATGCCGCGTGCCACCAAGATCGTCGCCACCCTGGGTCCTGCCTCTTCGACGCCAGAAGTGCTGGAGCAAATGCTGCGTGCCGGTGTCGATGTGGTCCGGTTGAACTTTTCGCATGGCAAGGCGCAGGATCACATTGATCGTGCGCAACTGGTGCGGGAGGCGGCGCTGCGCGTGGGCAAGGTGGTTGCCATCATGGCAGACCTGCAGGGGCCCAAGATTCGCGTGGGGAAGTTCGCTGAGGGCAAGGTGATGCTGGAGCCGGGGCAGCCTTTCGTTCTGGATGCCAGTCGCACCGAATTGGGGGATCTGCAAGGGGTGGGGCTTGATTACAAGGAGTTGCCGCGAGATGTGAAACCGGGCGACACGCTTTTGCTCAACGACGGGCTGATTGTGCTGACCGTCGAGGCGGTCAAGGGTGAGGCGGTGCACACGGTGGTGAAGCTCGGCGGTGAGCTGTCCAACAACAAGGGCATCAACAAGCAGGGGGGCGGGTTGACGGCGCCGGCCTTGACGGCCAAGGACATGGACGACATCAAGACGGCGGCAAGCTTTCAGTGCGATTACATCGCCGTGTCGTTTCCGAAGAGTGCGACGGACATGGAGATGGCGCGCCAGTTGTGCAATGTGGCGGGGGAGCCCTGGAAGCACCGCCCGGCCCTGATTGCGAAGATCGAGCGCAGCGAGGCCATTCCGAATCTGGAAAGCATTCTGAAGGCGTCGGATGGGATCATGGTGGCGCGTGGGGACCTGGCTGTCGAGGTGGGCAATGCGACGGTGCCCGCCCTGCAAAAGCGCATGATCAAGATGGCGCGTGAGATGGACAAGGTGGTGATCACCGCGACGCAGATGATGGAGTCGATGATCGTCAACCCCGTGCCGACGCGCGCGGAGGTATCGGACGTGGCCAATGCGGTGCTGGACGGCACCGATGCCGTGATGCTGAGTGCCGAGACCGCTGCGGGCAAGTATCCCGTCGAGACGGTGGCGCAGATGGCCAACATCGTGCAGGAGGCCGAGCACGCCGAGGAAGTGTCGCTGGACGCGGATTTCACCAACAAGACCTTTGGTCGCATCGATCAGTCGATCGCGATGGGTGCGCTGTTCACGGCCTATCACCTGGGCTGCAAGGCCATCATCGCGTTGACCGAGTCAGGCTCGACCGCCTTGTGGATGAGCCGCCATCGCATCCATGTGCCGATTTTTGCGCTGACGGCGCGGGACATTGCGCAGCGCAAGATGGCCTTGTTCCGCAATGTGCACCCGCTGTTGGTGCCCAGTTATGCGGATCGGGACGAGGCCTTGCGCCAGGCCGAGACCTTCCTGGTGGAGCGCGGGCTGCTGCGCCCGGGCGATACCTACGCCATCACCTGCGGGGAGCCGATGGGCACGCCAGGGGGCACCAACATGCTCAAAGTCTGCGCCGTGCACTGAGAAGCCCGGCAAATGCGTCGGCGTTCGCTTCGGGGGCTTGGGGTGGAGCGCGGCTCTCGGTAGAATCTCGCACAGTTTGAGACGCGCGTGCGCGCGTCTTCTGTTTTGCTCACACCGCTATTGGGGAACTCATGGCACTCGTCTCGATGCGTCAGCTGCTGGATCACGCTGCTGAAAACAACTACGGCATTCCGGCGTTCAACGTCAACAACCTGGAGCAGGTTCAGGCCGTGATGGCAGCGGCGGATGAGGTCGGTGCCCCGGTGATCCTGCAGGCGTCGGCCGGTGCGCGCAAGTACGCCGGAGAGTCCTTCATCAAGCACCTGATTCAGGCGGCGGTGGAAGCGTATCCGCACATCCCCCTGGTGATGCACCAGGACCATGGCACTTCGCCCAAGATCTGCCAAGGCGCCATCGATCTGGGCTTTGGGTCGGTGATGATGGACGGCTCGCTGATGGAAGACGGCAAGACCCCGGCCTCGTTCGACTACAACGTCGACGTGACCCGCAAGGTGGTCGAGATGGCCCACAAGGTGGGCGTGACCGTGGAAGGCGAGCTGGGCTGCCTGGGCAACCTGGAAACCGGTGAAGCCGGCGAGGAAGACGGCATTGGCGCCGAAGGCAAGCTGGACCACAGCCAGATGCTGACCGATCCGGAAGAGGCCGCCGTGTTCGTGAAGGCCACCCAGCTGGACGCGTTGGCCATTGCCATCGGCACCAGCCATGGCGCCTACAAGTTCTCGCGCAAGCCCACGGGTGACATCCTGGCGATCTCGCGTGTGAAGGAAATCCACGCGCGCATTCCCAACACCCACCTGGTGATGCACGGTTCGTCGTCGGTGCCGCAAGAGTTGCTGGCGATCATCAACCAGTACGGCGGCAAGATGAAGGAAACCTACGGCGTGCCGGTCGAGGAAATCCAGGAAGCGATCAAGTACGGCGTGCGCAAGATCAACATCGACACCGACATCCGCCTAGCGATGACCGGTGCGGTGCGCAAGTTCCTGGCCGAAAACCCGGACAAGTTCGACGCCCGCGAGTGGCTGAAGCCGGCGCGCGAAGCCGCCAAGGCCATCTGCAAGCAGCGCTACCTCGAATTTGGCTGCGAAGGCCAGGCCGGCAAGATCAAGGCCATTCCGCTTGCGCAGATCGCCCAGGACTACGCCAGCGGAAAGCTCGCCCAGCTCGTGAAGTGATGACAGACATGGCCGACGCACTGTTCGAATCAAGCATCAAGAGCCTGCCGTTGATAGCGCGCGGCAAGGTCCGCGACATCTACGCCATCGATCACGACACGATGCTCATCGTCACGACCGACCGGCTCTCGGCCTTCGACGTCATCCTGCCCGACCCGATTCCGGGCAAGGGCAAGGTGCTGACGGCGGTGTCGAACTTCTGGTTCGACCGGCTGGCGTCGGTGTCGGTCAACCACCTGACCGGCATCGCGCCGGAATCGGTGGTGGCGGCCGACGAGCGCGATCAGGTCGAAGGCCGGGCCATCGTGGTGCGCCGGCTCAAACCGCTACCGATCGAGGCCGTGGTGCGCGGCTACCTGATCGGTTCTGGCTGGTCCGACTATTCGCGCACCGGCACGGTGTGCGGCGTGGAGCTGCCGCACGGCCTGCGCATGGCCTCGAAGCTGCCGGCACCGATCTTTACGCCGGCCACCAAGGCGGCGGTCGGCGACCACGACGAGAACATCAGCTATGCGCAGACCGAGGTGCTGATCGGCGAAAAGCTGGCGGCGCAGGTACGAGACACGGCGATCGCGCTGTACACCGCCGCGTCGGACTATGCTCGCAGCCGCGGCATCATCATCGCCGACACCAAGTTCGAATTCGGACTGGACCGCGACGGTCAGCTGATCCTGATCGACGAGGCACTGACCCCGGATTCGTCACGCTTCTGGCCGGCCGACCAGTATCAGGAGGGCGTCAACCCGCCGTCCTTCGACAAGCAGTTCGTGCGCGACTATCTGGAAACGCTGGACTGGAACAAGACCGCGCCGGGCCCCCGCCTGCCGGCCGACATCGTCGCCCGCACCGGCGACAAGTATCGCGAAGCACTGCAGCGCCTGACCGGCTGATCAGGTACCCGTCCGTGCGATGCCAGGTGATCCGGGCAGCGCATCGGCGGGCGTGAAATCGGCCAGCGTGAAGCAGAAGGTCGCGCCATTGCCGGGCGACGCATCGACCCAGATGCGTCCGCCGTGGCGCTCGACGATGCGTTTGACGATGGCCAGGCCGACCCCGGTGCCGGGAAACTCGTCGACGCCGTGCATGCGCTGGAACACGCCGAACAGCCGGTCCGCGTGTGCCATGTCGAAGCCCACGCCATTGTCGCGCACGCAGATGGCCGGACTGCCATCGAAGACCGCGACGTAGATTTCCACCCTTGGCTGTGCCGCCCGCGACGAGAATTTGATCGCGTTGCCGATCAGGTTGGCGAAAACCTGCCGCAGCATGGCCTGATCGCCCTGTGTGACGCCGATCGGCGCGATGTCGAGCTGCGTCCCGGGATACTGTTCGAGCAGGTCGGCCGCCACCGTGGCGGCCAGGGCATCGAGGTCGATTTCGGCATGCGCCATGTCGACACGCGAGACGCGCGAGAAATGCAGGATGTCGTCGATCAGCTGCCCCATGCGCGTCGCCCCCCGCTCGATGCGCCCCAGCATGTCCCTGCCCTCCTCGTCCAGCGATGCCTCGGCGTGCTCGGCCAGCAGATGGGCGAAGCCGTTGATCGCGCGCAGCGGGCTGCGCAGATCGTGCGATACCGAATAGGAGAAGGCCTCGAGCTCCCGGTTCGCCTGTTCCAGCATTGCGGTACGTTCGGCCACGCGGCGTTCCAGCGATTCGTGCAGTTCCCTGACCTCGCGCGCACCGCGCTCGCGTTCGAGCGCCAGATGGGCGATGTCGGCCAGCCGTTCGACCACATCCTCATCGGACCGTCCCGGGCGCCACGGCTGCCGGTGATACACCGCCAGGTAGCCCAGCGCCGCACCGCCACGTCCGGCCAGCGGCAGCATCCACAGCGCGCGCACGCCCTCGGACGACAGCAGGGCCCGACAGGGCTTTAGCGCCTCGACGCTTGCCACATCGTCGTACATCACCGGACCGGCACCGTCCCTGACGAACTCCGCAACCATGTCGCCAGCCAGCTCGCCCATGCCGGCGCGGAAGGATTCCGACAGACCGGGGCCCGACACGTCCACGACCTTGTCGCGTGCGCCATCGAAAACAAGCACGGCAACACGGGCTTCCGTGTCCAGCAATCCTTCGATCAACATGGCCAGACGCGCCATCACCTGCCGCAACGGAACACCGCCAGCGACCAGCGACAGCAGTTCGCGCTCCGCGACATCCGCCTGCTCCAGGCGCCTGCGCACCGAAATGTCAGCCACGGTCGCGACCACCCGGCGTGCACGTCCACGCGCATCGCGCTGCATGGCGCCGCGCAGCATGAACCAGTGATGGCTGCCATCGGCGTGGCGCATGCGCAGCTCCTGCTGAAAATGCTCGCTGCGGCCACGCATCAGATCGAACAGCACCGCCGACCAGGCCGGCTTGTCGTCCGGATGGATGCCTGCGATGAAATCCTTGACCCGGATGCGCCGGCCACCGGCGTCATGACCCATGATCTGCAGCAGGCGCGGCGATGCATACAGCGCATCGCCGCCGGCAACCCATTCGATCAGTCCTTCGTTCATTCCGCGCAGCGCCAGCGCGTAACGTTGCTCACTCGCGCGCAACGCTCGTTCGGCCCGGATACGTGCCGTCAGATCCCAGTACGAGGCGACCACCGCATACGGCCGGCTGGCTCCGGCATGAAACAGCGGCTGCGTGTTCACGTTCAGCCAGCGGATCTGGCCGCCCGCATCTTCCGCACCCATCACGACATCGTGTGCCGGCTGGCCACAGGACAGCGACAACATGACCGGATGCCGAGAATGCGGCAGCGGGCGCCCCTGTTCGTCGCACAGCTTCCGGTCCATGCGTGCGCCGGGCAGACCGGCGTGCGCCGCCTCCAGCCAGGAACAGGACTCGGCGGCACGGTTGGACGTCAACATCCGCGCTTCGGCGTCGTACAGCACCACGGCTTCGGACAAAGCACCGAGCAATACACGGAAGCGCTGCTCGCTGGCGACCAGTGAACGCTGCGCCTGCTTCTGGCCGGTGACGTCATGGCAGACCACAAACAGCGCCGGGCGCGCACCGAACAGGTCCGGACGCCCCGACACCGACACCCAGCGCACTGCGCCATCGTCGCGGCGTGCCGGCAGTTCGACCGCGTCGAAAGCGCGGCCGTCGCGGAGTGCCTGCTCCAGCCGCACACGGTCCTGCGCCTCGGCACAGAACTCGCCCAGCGAACGACCGGACAGGCTGGCCCGCAGCACCCCGGTCAGATCGGACATGGCATCGTTGGCGAACAGGATTTCGCCATCCGGCAGGGCGCAGATGCAGATGGCCAAGGGAATGCCTTCCGCGATGTCGCGCACCGGGTCCGGCGCGCTGGCTCGGGGTTCGGCGTCACCGCGCAACCGCCAGACGAGGGCCGTGGCACACGCAGCACACCAAAGCGTCCAGGCAGCCTGCGCAGGCCACGCCTCCAAGCCCAGGAGAAAGACACCCGGCAGCCAGACCGCGAACAGACAGCACGCAATGCTCCGGATGACCACCGGTTGCATGCGACGCACTGCGTTCCGACGCGAGGATCGACGCTCCGGCACGGGCATCCGCTCCCTTCAGTCCATCAAATCGACGATCGTGCAGAGGGATGACGGCCCTCTGCGGCGGAACACCGAAAAACCGATTCGGGACAATACCGCACGGCCGCACGGTTACGGCGGCAGCGGCGGCCGTTCCATCAAAGCATGCGAAACCGGCCACGCACTCTGATCATAGCGCCGTCATCAGATAAAGCCGCAGGTCCAGGACGACTTCGGGCGGCATCCACCGCGTGCATTCGCTAAACTCGGCAGATGACACAACGTGAACACTGGGGACTGGGCGCCAAGCTCGCTTTATCGGGTGCGCCATTCGCGCTGCTGGCACTTCTGTCGATCATGTTGACGCTGTGGGTGTCATGGCAGCTCGACGGTGGCGCAGCTGCGGTGAATGAAACCGGCCGCATGCGCATGCAGGCCTATCGCATGTCACTCGATGTCAGTACCGGCCAGCAGGCGGCGTTGTCGGCAGCACGCCGGGAATTCGATGCCAGTCTAGCGCTGCTGCGCACCGGTGACCCCGAACGACCGCTGTTCATACCCTGGGACGACACCATCCGCGACCGGTTCACGCAGGTGCAGACCGCCTGGATCGATTACAGCCGGCGCTGGCTGGACCGGACACCCGGCAGCCTGCAGGGGCTGAACGAAGACACGGCTGCCTTCACGACACGCATCGACGCGCTGGTCACCGGCATCGAAGCGCACATGTCCCACTGGACGGCACTGCTGCACCTGCTGCAGCTCGCCACCATGGCGCTTGCCGTACTCGGCGCAGGCGTGCTGCTGTTCATCGGTTACCTGTTCGTGCTGGAACCGGTCGGCCACATCAAGCACGCCATCGAACGCATCCAGCAGGGCGACCTGGGCGCCCGCGTCGAGCGTCTGACCAGCGACGAATTCGGCACGCTGGCCGACGGCTTCAACAACATGGCGGAACAGATACAGGCGATGTACCGCAACCTCGAGGCGCGGGTGGCAGAGAAGACCGTGGAGCTGCAGGAAAAGCGCGAACGCCTCGAATCGCTGTACGAAGTCACATCGCTGATATCGACCGCCGGCTCACTGGACGATCTGGCCCGCGGCTTCGTGCGCCACGTCGCGCACGTCATCCACGCCGACGGCGTCGCCCTGCGCTGGTCGGACGAATCGAATGCGCGCTTCCTGATGCTCGCCTCCGAAGGCCTGCCGTCCTACATGACCGACGGAGAACGCTGCCTGAAGGCCGAAGAATGCCATTGCGGCACGCCCGACCTCGAGGTCGGCGCGCGCGTCATCCCGATCCGCGCGATGGCGCCGTCCGGTCTGCAGTACTGCGCCGAAGCCGGTTTCGAAACCATGGTGTCGGTGCCGGTGCAGCTGAAGGAACGACTGATGGGCGAGGTCGACCTGTTCTTCCATGCCAGCATCGAGTTGTCCCCGCCCGTACGCTCGCTGCTGGAGGCGCTGGCCACCCATCTGGCGAGCGGCATGGAAAACCTGCGCCTGAACGCACTGGAGAAGGAAGCGGCGGTGTCGCAGGAACGCAGCTTCCTCGCCAGCGAACTGCACGATTCAATCGCCCAGTCGCTCGCCTTCATGAAGATGCAGGTGCAGCTGATGCGCGATGCCCTGGCCGACGGGAACGATGCCGAAGCACAGAAAATCCTGGGTGAACTCGACGCCGGGGTGCGCGAAAGCTATGGCGACGTACGCGAACTGCTGATGCACTTCCGCACCCGCACCAACGGCGAAGACATCGAGCCGGCGCTGCTCGCGACCCTGCGCAAATTCGAGCACCAGAGCGGCATACATACCACGCTGACCATGCACGAACACGGCATGCCGCTGCCGCCCGACATACAGATACAGGTTCTGCACATCGTGCAGGAGGCGCTGTCCAACGTGCGCAAGCATGCGCGGGCCGGCCACGTCTGGCTCGACGTTCAGCAGCAGCCGGTCTGGCGCTTCGAAGTACGCGACGACGGCTGCGGCTTCCCTGCTGGCGCCGGTCCGGCCGACGAAACCCATGTCGGCCTGCGCATCATGTCCGAACGTGCCGCACGCATCGGTGCCGTGGTCGAGGTATTTTCCACGCCGCGACGCGGCACATCGGTCGTTCTGATGCTGCCGCCGGCCAATGCATCCATCGGCGAAATCCCTTCTCCGGACACACTCTCCTCATGACCAGCCAGGCCTCGACGATTGAAGAAGCGCAGGTCCGCATCCTGCTCGTGGATGACCACACCCTGTTCCGCCGCGGACTCAGTGCCCTGCTGTCGCGCGACCCGCTGCTGCAGGTGGTGGGCGATGCGGCGGACGCCGGTGAGGCGCTGCGCCGCGCCGAGGTGCTGCAGCCGGACGTGATCCTGCTCGACAACCACCTTCCCGGCGTCAATGGTGTCGATGCATTGCCCGGCCTGCGCGAGGCAGCGCCCGGCGCCCGCGTGCTGATGCTCACCATCAGCGAGGACGAAGCCGATCTGGCAGCCGCCCTGCGTGCCGGCGCCTGCGGCTATCTGCTGAAGACGATGGAGGGCGACGCACTGGCGCGCGCCATTCACCGGGCGATGCGCGGCGAGAGTGTGGTGGCCGACGAGATGACAGGCAAGCTGGTGGCCGTCTACCGTCAGGCAGCCGCCACGCCCTCGCCACCGGCCGAACCGGATGAGGCTGCCGGCAACGGCACCGGAGTACTGTCGCCACGCGAGCACGACATCCTGCGCGGTATCGCGCGCGGAGACAGCAACAAGCTGATCGCGCGCGATCTGGGCATCGCCGAAACCACGGTGAAGATTCACGTGCAGCACATCCTGCGCAAGCTCGGCGTCAGCTCCCGCGTGCAGGTGGCCGTGATCGCGGTCGAGCGCGGACTGGTCTGAAACACGTCTGACCGGCGTGCGCAGCGGCGATTCCCACGACAGACCACCCAACCCGACTTGACCCTGCTCAAGTTCCACTGAATTTTCCCCGGCAGTAGTTCTTTGGAACGATGACCGCCCCGCGGCCATCGTTCTTCTGCCGTACGCCCGCGCTCCTACCGAAGGATGTTGTCCCCCGCCACGTCTCCCTAAGATCGCCGCAACCATAAGGGGAGGATTGCGTCATGACCAGGAAGGGGCAGGCACTGTCGGTGCTGATCGTAAGCACCCTGGCATTCACCGTGTGTTTCATGGTGTGGATGATGTTCGGGGTGATCGGCATACCGATCAAGAAGGCACTGGATCTGAATGCCACGCAGTTCGGGCTGCTCACCGCGACGCCGGTGCTTACCGGCTCGCTGGTGCGGGTGCCGCTGGGCATCTGGACCGACCGCTACGGCGGCCGCATCGTGATGACGCTGCTGATGGCGGCCACGGTGCCGGCGATCTGGATGATGGGTTATGCCACGCAGTACTGGCATTTTCTGGTGATCGGCCTGTTCGTCGGCCTGGCCGGCGGTTCGTTCTCGGTCGGCACACCCTATGTCGCACGCTGGTTCCCCAAGAACCAGCAGGGTTTCGCGATGGGCGTCTATGGCGCCGGCAACTCGGGTGCGGCGGTCAACAAGTTCGTTGCCCCAGCGCTGCTCGTGGCCTTCGGCTGGACCATGGTTCCGCACGTCTATGCGGCAATTATGCTTGGAACAGTGATCGTGTTCTGGCTGTTCAGCCACAGCGATCCGGCGCATCTGGTACCGAGCACGGTGAGCTTCCGCGACCAGCTCAAGGCACTCAAGGATCCGCGCGTGCTCAAGTACTGCCAGTACTACAGCATCGTGTTCGGCGGCTACGTCGCACTCAGCCTGTGGATGGTGCAGTACTACGTCGGCGAGTACGGGCTGGACATCCGCGCCGCGGCGCTGCTGGCGGCCTGCTTCTCGCTGCCGGGCGGCGTGCTGCGTGCGGTCGGCGGCTGGCTCAGCGACAAGTTCGGCGCACACGCCGTCACCTGGTGGGTGCTCTGGGTGAGCTGGATCTGCCTGTTCCTGCTCAGCTACCCGCAGACCGAATTCACCGTGGTGACCATAGAAGGCGCCCGGACCTTCCACATCGGCCTGAACGTGTACGGCTTCACCGCCCTGATGTTCGTGCTCGGCATCAGCTGGGCCTTCGGCAAGGCCAGCGTGTTCAAGTACATCAGCAACGACTACCCGACCAACATCGGTGCGATCAGCGGCATCGTCGGCCTCGCCGGCGGCCTCGGCGGCTTCGTGCTGCCCATCCTGTTCGGCGCCCTGCTCGACGTAACAGGCATCCGCTCCAGCGCCTTCATGCTGATGTACGGCGTGGTGTGGGTGTCGCTGATCTGGATGTACTTCACCGAAGTCCGCAGCGCCCAGTTCATGGGCAAGGCCGCACAGGCCGCCCACAGCTGATACCCCATTTCAGACGAGAGGATCATCATGAGCGCAAGTACCCAGGCCGACAACAAGCCGGCCGCCGCCAGCAGCGGCGCCGACGTCGCCGACTGGCGGCCCGAGGACGAACAGTTCTGGGCGTCCACCGGCAGCAAGATCGCCTACCGCAATCTGTGGATCTCGGTGCCCGCCCTGCTGTGCGGCTTCGCCGTGTGGGGCATGTGGGGCATCATCACCGTGCAGATGCTCAATCTGGGCTTCCCGTTCACCCAGCCCCAGCTGTTCACGCTGACGGCCATCGCGGGCATCGCCGGCGCGACGATGCGCATCCCGGCATCGTTCCTGATCCGCCTGGCCGGCGGACGCAACACCATCTTCCTGACCACCGCGATGCTGCTGGCCCCCGCCATCGGCACCGGCATTGCCCTGCAGCACAAGGAGTGGCCGCTGTGGGCCTTTCAGCTGATGGCGCTGTGGTCGGGCGTGGGCGGCGGCAACTTCGCCAGCTCGATGTCCAACATCAGCACCTTCTTTCCCAAGCGACTGCAGGGCACGGCGCTCGGCCTGAACGCCGGACTCGGCAACTTCGGCGTGACGACGATGCAGGTCGTCATTCCGCTGGTGATGACGGTGGGCCTGTTCGGCGCTGTCGGTGGCGAACCGATGACGCTGGTGAAGGACAGCGGATGGATCTTCGGCAAGATCGCGGCCGGCACGCCGACCTGGATCCAGAACGCCGGTTTCGCCTGGGTGCTGTCTCTGGTACCGCTGTCCATCCTGTGCTGGTTCGGCATGAACAACCTGAAGACGGTGTCGCCTGACGCCGGCTCGCCGATCGCCGCGTTCGCCAAGATCACCTATCTGTATACGCTCGCCTTCCTGCCGGCGATCTTCATGCTCTACCTGTACCTGCCGGCCCCGACCGGTCTGGGCATCCTCAACATGTGGGTCGCCATTCCGCTCGACATCATCAGCGCACTGCTGATGATGCGGATCGCGGCATTCGGTTCGATGAAGGAGAACGTGGCCAAGCAGTTCGCCATCTTCGGCAACAAGCACACCTGGTCGATGACCGCGCTGTACATCGTGACCTTCGGTTCCTTCATCGGCTTCTCGATGGCGCTGCCGCTGTCGATGAAGGTCATCTTCGGCGTCAGCCACGTGCCCGATGCGGCCGGTGTCATGCAGCACACGCTGAACAACCCGAACGCACCAACCATCCTCGCCTATGCCTGGATCGGCCCCTTCGTCGGCGCCGCAGTGCGCCCGATCGGTGGCTGGATCTCCGACAAGGTGGGCGGCTCCATCGTCACCCAGATCATTTCGGCGGTGATGGTGGTCGCCTCGGTCGCCGTGGGCTACGTAATGATGCAGGCCTACGCTTCGGCAACCCCCGAGCAGTATTTCCCGGCCTTCCTCAGCCTGTTCGTCGTGCTGTTCGCCGCGAGCGGCATCGGCAACGGCTCCACCTTCCGCACCATCGGCGTCATCTTCGACCGTCAGCAGGCCGGCCCGGTACTGGGCTGGACCTCCGCCATCGCCGCCTACGGCGCCTTCATCGCTCCGGTGGTGATCGGCGAACAGATCAAGGCCGGCACACCGCAGATCGCGATGTACGGCTTCGCCGTGTTCTACGCGGTCTGCCTCGTACTCAACTGGTGGTTCTACCTGCGCGCCAACGCGTACGTGAAGAACCCCTGATCAGCACCTCATCCGAACGCTTCACGGAGAACGCACATGAGCCATTTTCTCGACCGACTGAGCCATTTCTCGAACCCGAAGGAAAACTTCGCCGGTGACCACGGCGTCGCCACCGGCGAGGATCGCAGCTGGGAAGACGCCTACCGCGACCGCTGGGCGCACGACAAGATCGTGCGCTCGACGCACGGTGTGAACTGCACCGGTTCCTGTTCCTGGAAGATCTACGTCAAGGGCGGCATCGTCACCTGGGAAACCCAGCAGACCGACTACCCGCGCACGCGCTGGGACATGCCCAACCACGAGCCGCGCGGCTGCGCCCGCGGCGCCAGCTACAGCTGGTACCTGTACAGCGCCAACCGCGTGAAATACCCGATGGTGCGTGGCCGCCTGCTCAAGAGCTGGCGCGAGGCGCGTCTCACGCACAGCCCGGTGGAAGCCTGGGCGTCGATCGTCGAGAACGACGCCAAGCGGCGCGATTACCAGCAGGTGCGCGGCCTCGGCGGCTTCGTCCGCTCGAGTTGGGACGAGGTGAACGAGCTGGTTGCCGCGGCCAACGTTTACACCATCAAGAAGCACGGACCGGACCGCATCATCGGCTTCTCGCCCATCCCGGCGATGTCGATGATCAGCTACGCCGCGGGCAGCCGCTACCTGAGCCTGATCGGCGGCGTCTGCATGAGCTTCTATGACTGGTACTGCGACCTGCCGCCGTCCAGCCCGCAGATCTGGGGCGAGCAGACCGACGTGCCGGAATCGGCCGACTGGTACAACTCGACCTACATCATCGCCTGGGGCTCGAACGTGCCGCAGACGCGCACGCCTGACGCGCACTTCTTCACCGAGGTGCGCTACAAGGGCGCGAAGACGGTGGCTGTCACGCCTGACTATTCCGAAGTCGCCAAGCTGGCCGACATCTGGATGAAGCCCAAGCAGGGAACGGACGCCGCGGTGGCCATGGCCATGGGCCACGTCATCCTGAAGGAGTTCTACTTCCCGGACAGCGGCGAACGCAGCGCCTACTTCGACGACTACGTGCGCCGTTACACCGACATGCCGATGCTGGTGATGCTCAAGGAGCACACGCTGCCGAGCGGTGAAGTCGTGATGGTGCCGGACCGCTACGTGCGTGCATCGGACTTCAACGGCAAGCTCGGTCAGGCCAACAACCCCGAGTGGAAGACGGTCGCCTTCGACAGCACCGGCAAGGTCGTGCTGCCGAACGGCGCCATCGGTTTCCGCTGGGGCCCGGACGGACGCGCCGACGAAGGCCAGTGGAACCTCGACGCCAAGGAAGCCCGCCATGGCACCGACGTGAAACTGAAGCTGTCGGTACTCGAGGGCGAAGCACCGAGCAGCGAAACCGCCAGGGTAGGCTTCCCCTACTTTGGCGGCATCGACAGCGAGCATTTCCCGAACAACAAGCAGACCGATGTGCTGGTGCGTACCGTTCCGGTCCAGCGCATTTCGCTCGGCAAGGCCGGCGAGAAACGCGACGCGCTGGTCGCCACGGTATTCGACCTGCAGGTCGCCAACTACGGCGTGGCGCGCGGCCTGCCCGGCGAACTGGCGGCAAAGGATTTCGACGACGACACGCCCTATACGCCGGCCTGGCAGGAAAGCATCACCGGCACACCGCGCACGCAGCTGATCACGGTGGCCCGCCAGTTCGCCGAGAACGCGCACAAGACCCACGGCAAGTCGATGGTCATCATCGGCGCCGCGATGAATCACTGGTACCACTGCGACATGAACTACCGCGGCGTCATCAACGTGCTGATGATGTGCGGCTGCATCGGTCAGAGCGGCGGCGGCTGGGCGCACTACGTGGGCCAGGAAAAGCTGCGTCCGCAGACCGGCTGGACCGCGCTCGCCTTCGCGCTGGACTGGATCCGTCCGCCGCGGCAGATGAACAGCACCAGTTTCTTCTACGCGCACACCGACCAGTGGCGCTACGAGAAGCTGGGCATGGAAGAGGTGATCTCGCCGCTGGCCGACAAGACGATGTACGGCGGCAGCATGATCGACTACAACGTGCGCGCCGAACGCATGGGCTGGCTGCCGTCCGCGCCGCAACTGCAGACGAACCCGCTGCAGGTGGTGCGCGACGCCACGGCGGCCGGTGTCGAACCCAAGGACTATGCTGTCAGGGGCCTGAAGGACGGCACGCTGAAGATGAGCTGCACCGACCCCGATCACCCGGACAACTGGCCGCGCAACATGTTCGTCTGGCGCTCCAACATCCTCGGTTCGTCGGGCAAGGGTCACGAGTACTTCCTCAAGCATCTGCTGGGCACCAGCAACGGCGTGCAGGGCAAGGATCTGGGTGCCGAAGAGGCCAAGCCGACCGAAGTCGTCTGGCATGACAAGGCGCCCGAAGGCAAGCTCGACCTGCTGGTCACGCTCGACTTCCGCATGAGCACCACCTGCCTGTATTCCGACATCGTGCTGCCGACCGCGACCTGGTACGAGAAGAACGACCTCAACACCAGCGACATGCATCCCTTCATCCACCCGCTGTCGACCGCGGTGGACCCGGCCTGGCAGGCGCGCAGCGACTGGGAAATCTACAAGGGCTTCGCGCGCAAGTTCAGCGAGGTCTGCGTCGGCCATCTCGGCGTCGAGCGCGAACTGGTGCTGTCGCCGCTGATGCACGACAGCCCGTCGGAACTGGCGCAGCCCTTCGACGTGCAGGACTGGCAGCGCGGCGAGTGCGATCTGATTCCCGGCAAGACCGCGCCGAGCATGGCGGTGGTCGAACGCGACTACCCGAACGTCTACAAGCGTTTCACCGCGCTCGGTCCGCTGATGAACAAGGTCGGCAATGGTGGCAAGGGCATCGCCTGGAACACGCAGACCGAAGTGAAGCAGCTGGGCGAACTCAACGGTCTGGTGACCGCCGAAGGCGTGACCTGCGGCATGCCGAAGATCGAAACGGACATCGACGCAGCCGAAGTCGTGCTGCAGCTCGCACCGGAAACCAACGGCCACGTCGCGGTAAAGGCCTGGCAGGCGCTGGGCAAGCAGACCGGCCGCGAGCACGAGCATCTGGCGCTGTACCGCGAGGACGAGAAGATCCGCTTCCGCGACATCCAGGCACAGCCGCGCAAGATCATTTCCAGCCCGACCTGGAGCGGCATCGAATCCGAGACCGTGTCGTACAACGCCGGCTACACCAATGTGCACGAGTACATCCCGTGGCGCACGCTGACCGGCCGCCAGCAGTTCTACATGGACCACCCGTGGATGATCGCCTTCGGCGAAGGCTTCACCAGCTACCGTCCGCCGGTCGACCTCAAGACCACCGCCGGCATCCACAACATCAAGCCGAACGGCAATCCGGAGATCGCGCTCAACTTCATCACGCCGCACCAGAAGTGGGGCATCCACTCGACCTACACCGACAACCTGCTGATGCTCACGCTGAGTCGCGGCGGCCCCTGCGTGTGGATGAGCGAGGACGACGCGAAGCGCGCCGGCATCGTCGATAACGACTGGATCGAACTGTTCAACGTCAATGGCGCGATCGCGGCACGTGCCGTGGTCAGCCAGCGGGTCAATCCGGGCATGGTGCTGATGTACCACGCGCAGGAAAAGATCGTGAATACGCCGGGGTCGGAAATCACCGGCGCACGCGGCGGCATCCACAACTCGGTCACCCGCATCGTGCTCAAGCCCACGCACATGATCGGCGGCTATGCGCAGTTCAGCTACGGCTTCAACTACTACGGAACCATCGGCACCAACCGCGACGAATTCGTGGTGGTGCGCAAGATGAAGCGCATCGACTGGCTCGACAACGAAGCCGCGACCGCTGACACGACACACGCCTGAGGATACTGATCATGAAAATACGCGCTCAGATCGGCATGGTGCTCAACCTCGACAAGTGCATCGGTTGCCACACCTGTTCGGTCACCTGCAAGAACGTGTGGACCAGCCGCCCCGGCATGGAATACGCGTGGTTCAACAACGTCGAAACCAAGCCCGGCATCGGCTACCCGAAGGAATGGGAAAACCAGGACAAGTGGCAGGGCGGCTGGGTCCGCAAGTCCGACGGCTCGATCGCGCCGCGCCAGGGCGGCAAGTGGCAGCTTTTGATGAAGATCTTCGCCAACCCGCATCTGCCGGAGATCGACGACTACTACGAACCCTTCACCTTCGACTACGACCACCTGCAGTCGGCACCGGAAATGAAGGCTGCGCCGACGGCACGGCCGCGCAGCCTGATCACCGGCAAGCGGATGGAAAAGATCGAGTGGGGCCCGAACTGGGAAGAAATTCTCGGCGGTGAATTCAGCAAGCGTTCGAAGGACAAGAACTTCGACGAGGTGCAGAAGGACATCTACGGCCAGTTCGAGAACACCTTCATGATGTACCTGCCGCGGCTGTGCGAGCACTGCCTGAATCCGGCCTGCGTCGCCTCCTGCCCGTCCGGTTCGATCTACAAGCGCGAAGAGGACGGCATCGTGCTGATCGACCAGGACAAGTGCCGCGGCTGGCGCATGTGCGTCAGCGGCTGCCCGTACAAGAAGATCTACTACAACTGGAAGAGCGGCAAGGCCGAGAAGTGCATCTTCTGCTACCCGCGCATCGAAGCCGGCCAGCCGACCGTGTGTTCGGAAACCTGCGTCGGCCGCATCCGCTACCTCGGCGTGCTGCTGTATGACGCCGACCGCATCAAGGAAGCCGCGTCGGTTGAACACGACCGCGACCTGTATCAGGCGCAGCTCGACATCTTCCTCGACCCGAACGATCCCAAGGTGATCGAACAGGCGCGGGCCGACGGCATACCGGATGCCTGGATGGAATCGGCGCGCCGCAGCCCGGTGTACAAGATGGCAGTCGAATGGAAGGTGGCGCTGCCGCTGCATCCGGAATACCGCACGCTGCCGATGGTCTGGTACGTGCCGCCGCTGTCGCCGATCACCGCCGCCGCCAACGCCGGCCAGGTCGGCATCAACGGTGAGATTCCGGACGTGAACCAGCTGCGCATCCCGGTCAAGTACCTCGCCAACCTGCTGACCGCCGGCGACACCCAGCCGGTGGTGCGTGCGCTCGAGCGCATGCTGGCCATGCGCGCCTTCCAGCGCGGCAAGCACGTGGATGGCCAGACCAATCTGGCGGCGCTGAAGCAGGTCGGCCTGAGCCAGGCCGAGGTCGAGGACATGTACCACGTGATGGCGATCGCCAACTACGAGGACCGCTTCGTCATTCCGACCGCCCACCGCGAATACGCCGAAAACGCGTTCGACGTGCGCGGCGGTTGCGGCTTCTCGTTCGGCAACGGCTGTTCCGAAGGCAGTTCCGACACCAGCCTGTTCGGCGGTTCGAAACGTCGCACCATTCCGATCAAGGCGGTGGTCTGATCATGGGCTTTCTCAACAACACCTCCACCGCCCGCATCGCACACACGCTGCGCGTGGCCGCGCACCTGCTGTCCTACCCGGACGACACGCTGCGCCAGCACCTGCCCGAACTGCGCGCGGCGCTGCACGCCGAAAACGCGCTGTCGTCGTCGCGCCTGAGCGAGCTTGACGCGCTGATCGGCTCGCTCGCCGGCGGGGACGCGCTCGATACCGAAGCGGCCTACGTCGAGCTGTTCGACCGCGGCCGGCGCACCTCGCTGCATCTGTTCGAGCATGTGCATGGCGACTCGCGCGACCGTGGTCCGGCCATGATCGATCTGGCACAGACCTATGAGAAGGCCGGTCTGTACCTGTCGCCGGACGAACTGCCTGACTACCTGCCGGCGGTGCTGGAATTCGCCTCCACGCAACCGCCGAAGGAAGCCCGTGCGCTGCTCGGCGAAATGGCGCACATCTTCAACGCCATCTTCTCGGCGCTGCTGCAGCGGGAAAGCCACTATGCCAGCGTGCTCGGGGCACTGATCGAACTGGCCGGCGAAAAGGCCCAGGCCGTGACCATTGCGCCCGACGAACCGCTCGACGCAAGCTGGGACGAGCCGCTGGCCTTCGACGGCTGCTCGACCAGCGGTCAGGCCAGACCCGACACCCCGCAACCGATACATCTCGTCCGCAAGTCCTCCGCCACTGAAGGAGTGCAACCATGAGCAACTGGCTCGACAATCTGCTGTTCGGCTACTACCCCTACATCTGCCTCGCGGTGTTCTTCATCGGCAGCCTGCTGCGCTTCGACCGCGACCAGTACACCTGGAAAAGCGACTCGTCACAGCTGCTGCGCCGCGGCCAGCTGCGTCTGGGCAGCAACCTGTTCCACATCGGCGTGCTGTTCCTGTTCTTCGGCCATTTCTTCGGCATGCTGACGCCGCACTTCGTCTATGAGCACTTCATCAGTGCCGGTACCAAGCAGGTCATGGCCATGGTGTCGGGCGGCACCGCCGGCCTGCTTGGCTTCCTCGGCCTGACCATCCTGCTGCATCGCCGTCTGACCGAGCCGCGCATCCGCGCCACCTCGAAGGCGAGCGACATCCTGATCGCTGTGCTGCTGTGGCTGCAGCTGCTGCTCGGTCTGGCCACGATCCCGATGTCGGCCCAGCACCTCGACGGCAGCATGATGATGCTGCTGGCCGAATGGGCGCAGCGCATCGTCACCTTCCGTGCCGGCGCACCGGAACTGCTGGCCGAAGCAGGCTGGGTGTTCAAGACCCACATGTTCCTCGGCATGAGCATCTTCCTGGTGTTCCCCTTCACCCGCATGGTCCACGTCTGGAGCGGCTTCGCCTCGGTCGCCTACCTCGTGCGCCCCTATCAGGTGGTGCGCGCACGCCGGCTCAACCTGCCGGCCGGCCACAACCAGCCGCGTCAGCCCGACGCCAGCGTCTGAGGACCCGACCATGACCATCGAAACACTGACCCGCATCGCACGGATCAACGGCGTCGCGATCAACACCGGCGACGAGGACATCGCGCCGGACGAGCTGCAGCAGCGCGCCTACACGGAACTGCTGCGGCAGACGGCCCAGGCGGCCGGACTGCTGGCGGCCGACGACAAACCGGCCACCGACGGCGTCATCAGCGAGGCGGCCGCAGCCGCGATCGACACGCTGATCGAACAGTCGGTGCAGGTACCGGAACCGTCGGACGAAGCATGCCGGCGCCACTACGCGGCAAACGAGGCCATCTGGCGCACCGGCGAGCGCGTGCGCGTGCGCCACATCCTGTTCGCGGTCACGCAGGGCGTAGACGTGGTGGCGCTGCGCAAGCGCGCCGAAGGCGTACTGCTGGACGTACGCTGCCACGACGACGCGGCGCAGGATGCCTTCTCCGATGCCGCAGGTCAGTATTCCAACTGCCCGAGCGGTGCGCAGGGCGGTGACCTCGGCTGGCTCACAAGCGACGACTGCGCCCCGGAATTCGCGCGCGAAGTGTTCGGCCACGCCGAGGTCGGCGTGCTGCCCCGTCTGGTGCACAGCCGCTTCGGCCTGCACGTGGTCGAAGTGCTGGAACGGGAAGCCGGCGTCACCCAGAGCTTCGACGCGGTGCGCGGAGCTGTCGCCGGCACGCTGCGCCAGCAGAGCTTCGTCACCGCGCTGCGCCAGTACCTGAGCCTGCTCAGCGGACAGGCTGCCATCAGCGGCATCGACCTCGACCGCGCCGACTCGCCGCTGGTTCAGTAGGGATATTCGAGGTCCGGGGCGACGCGGGCCATCAATGACCCGCGTCAACCTTCCCGCCGTGCCCGATGACTATCCTGCGCTGCGACACTGGATCGACGCGGGCACGCCGGCTTTGCCGCCATACCCGGCCGACCGGTCGACGGCGGCCGCAGTGCCCGTCCCGAATTTCCTGCTCCGTTCATGAAATGCCCGCATCCAGCCAGGCCACTGCAACACCCCCACCGCTGCGCAAGCCGCAGCTCGTCTGCCCCGCCGGTTCGCTGCGCGCGCTGACGCTCGCCATCGACGCCGGCGCCGATGCGGTCTACATGGGGCTGAAGGACGCCACCAACGCCCGCAATTTCGCCGGTCTGAACTTCGACCTCGCGCAGGCGCGCGACGGCATCGCCTACGCCCACGCCCGCGGCCGGCACGCGCTGATGGCGCTCAACACCTTCGCCGACGCGCGCGATCCGGCACGCTGGTACCGCGCGGTCGATGCGGCGGCCGAACTCGGCGTCGACGCACTGATCTGCGCCGACACCGCCGTGCTCGCCTACGCGCGCGACCACCAGCCGCAGCTGCGCCTGCACCTGTCGGTACAGGCGTCCGCGACGACCTGGGAAGCCATCGAGTTCTACCGCGAACGTTACGGCATCCGGCGCGCCGTGCTGCCACGCGTGCTGACGCTGCCGCAGGTCGATCAGGTGTGTCGCCACAGCGGCGCCGAGATCGAGGTATTCGGCTTCGGCAGCCTGTGCGTCATGGTCGAGGGCCGCTGCGCGCTGTCGTCCTACGCGACCGGTCAGTCGCCGAACACGGCCGGCGTGTGCTCGCCGCCGTCGGCAGTGCGCTGGGAAGACAGTGCCGCCGGCGTGCAGGCGCGGCTCAACGGCGTGCTGATCGACAGCTACGCGCCGGACGAGCCACGCGGCTATCCGACGCTGTGCAAGGGCCGCTTCGATATCGACGGCAGTCGCGACTACGCGCTCGAGGAACCGACCAGCCTGAACACGCTGTCGGTGCTGCCGCAGCTGATGGAAATGGGCATCTCGGCAATCAAGATCGAAGGTCGCCAGCGCAGCCCGGCCTATGTCGAACAGGTGACCCGTGTATGGCGCGCCGCCATCGACAGCTGTGCCGCCCAGCCCGCCCGCTTCGGCGTGCAGCCGCAGTGGGTGGCCGCGCTCGGCCGCTGGGCCGAAGGCCAGCAGCACACGCTGGGCGCCTACAACCGGCCGTGGCGCTGAACCACGCAACGCTCATCCCACCGGATCGGAACAGCATGAAGGAACGCATCGCACTGACCGTCGGCCCGGTGCTCTACTACTGGCCGCGCCGCGCCCTGCTCGATTTCTACGCGGCGGTCGCCGAATCGGCGGCCGACACCGTGGTGCTCGGCGAAGTAGTGTGCTCGCGCCGCCACGAAATGAGACCCGACGACTGGCTGGCGCTCGCGCGCGACCTGGCCGCCTGCGGCAAGGAAGTGGTACTGGCCAGCCAGGCGCTGCTGGAATCGGAGTCGGACCTGCGCGGCATGCGCCGCCTGGCCCAGCAGGACGAATTCATGGTCGAGGCGGGCGATGCGTCGGCGCTACGCGCACTGGCCGGACGGCCGTTCGTGCTCGGGCCGCACATCAATGTCTACAGCCAGCCGGCGCTGCAGGAACACGCCCGCCTCGGCGCCGTGCGCTGGGTGGCGCCGGTCGAGCTCGGGCTGGACGCGCTGGCGCTGATCAACCCGCCGGACGCCCGTGTCGCCGGCGGACCGCAGGGCACCACGCCGGTCGCCACCGAGGTGTTCGCCTTCGGCCGCCTGCCGCTGGCTTTCTCGGCGCGCTGCTTCACCGCACGGCACTTCCACCTGAACAAGGACGAATGCGCCTTCCGCTGCATCGAGCACCCGGATGGCCTGCGCCTCGATACCGGCGAGGGCGAGCCCTTTCTCGCGCTGAACGGCATCCAGACGCAGTCGGCGGCCCAGCACTGCCTGATCGGCGACGCGCCGGCGCTGCGTGCGGCCGGTATCAGCCGGGCGCGCCTGTCACCGGTGTCGCAGCATTTCGGCGACGTGATCGATCTGTTCGAACGCGTGTTCAACGGCGACGCCGACGCCCGCACCGCCGCCGCCTCGCTCCATGCGCTGAGCCTGCCCGGCGGACTGGTCAATGGATTCGCCCACCGGCGCGCCGGACTTGAAAGGATGCCTGCATGACGACTGCTTCTTCGCCCTTCCCGGCCCTGCCGCCGCTGCCCGCCGCAGTACGCGGCTTCATCGCCCGGCTGCCGATCCGGCCGCCGTCAGCGCTGCTCGCAGCCGCGCTCAACCGCATCCTGCTGCCGCAGCTGCCCGCCGACGCCGCCGCCGAACTGGCCGGCCACGCCGTCGACATCGAAGTACGCGACCTGGGCGTACGCTGCCGGCTCATCCTGCGTGACGGACGCTTCCACAGCGCGCCGGACCAGGGCCCGGTCACGCTGCGCATCGCCGCCGACACCGCCAGCTATCTGCGCCTGCTGCGCGGCGAGGACGACGCCGACCGCCTGTTCTTCGAGCGCGCGCTGGTGATGGAAGGCGACACCGAATACGGACTGATGCTGAAAAACACGCTTGACGCCATCGGGCCGCTGCTGCGCTGGCCGATACTCCGTTCCTGAACCCGCGACGGAGACGCTCCATGCCCGACGAACTGCTGCAGCGGCTGCGCCGTTTCCACGAGCACACCTTCCCCGGCGTGCAGGACCAGTTCCAGGATCTGGTGCGCGATGGCCAGCACCCGACCATCCTGTTCATCGGCTGTTCCGATTCGCGCCTCGTGCCCTATCTGCTGACCGGCACCGGACCGGGCGAACTGTTCATCGTGCGCAACGTCGGCGCCTTCGTGCCGCCCTACGACAGCAGCGCCGGCAACGGCCAGCTGGCCGGCTACCACGGCACGTCGGCCGCCATCGAATATGCTGTGCTGAATCTCAAGGTCGAACACATCGTCGTGTGCGGACATAGCCACTGCGGCGGCATACGCGCGCTGTACGAGGGCGTCGGCGCCGATGCGCCCAATCTGAACGCCTGGCTCGACCTCGGACGCGAAGCCGTGCTGCCGGTCCAGCTCACGCCGGAAGCACTGCGCCGCACCGAGCAGCGCGCAGTCGTGCTGCAGCTCGAGCGGCTGATGGATTACCCCATGGTGCGCCGTCAGGTCGACGCCAACCGCATCGCGCTGCACGGCTGGCATTACGTGATCGAAGAGGGCGAGGTCCATGTGTTCGACGTGCACAGCGGCGCCTTCGTGCCGGCGTCCAGTTCGTCGCACAGCGGCACCGGCCCGTACCTCCAGCCCAGCGGCGACGGCCTGAACCCGGTAGACGCCTGGTGAGTCCCGCCGCTGCCAGGGCTTCGGGTATAAGTCCATCCATCGGGCCGGCTGCACCCGCTACCCTGACACCTCACTCTCCGCACGCTGCCATGTCCACCCAACGCCCGAGCGCCCACCGCCGCGATTTCCCCGGACGACGCTGGATCAGCGTCACGCTGCGCTCGCTTCATCTGGTCGGCGTGGTGCTGGTCGGTGCCGCGCTGTTCGGCAGCGGCGCGTACCGCAGTCCGGGCGCAGCGCTGATGCTGCTGACCGGCATCGGCATGTACGGCATCGAGCTGTGGAGCAATCCGAAGCACCTGCGCGAAGTGGCCGGCCTGTTCATCCCGCTCAAGCTGGTCGGCGTGGCCGCCATGCTGATCGCGCCGGAACGCACGGCATTGCTGTTCTGGCTGCTGCTGGTCGCCTCGTCCATCGTGTCGCACGCACCGGCAAGTTTCCGGCACCGCCAGTTTCCGCGCCGCTGACCCACCGCAGCACACTCGCACGGAAGCGAACACGAACCCCTGCTGCTGCCGGGGTTTTCCGGTCGGTGCGTCGGTCACGCGCGTACTGCGCCATGGACTGCGCGCGCCGGTGCCGCTGAGGCATACTGCTCACCCCGACCGATGGCGCGATCCGCGTGACGCAGCCGGTCGCGCGATACACGCCGCGCGTATTCCAACCAAGAGAGGAGATCACCATGAGCAGTGCAGATGCCGTATGTACCCTGGTACCGTATTTCGACGTACCGACCGACAAGCTGGAGGAATTCAAGGCACTGGGCCCGAGATTCGTCGAGCTCACCCGCAAGGAACCGGGCTGCGTGCATTACGCGTTCTCGGTCAACAAGAACCAGGTGCACTGCCGCGAAGGCTATGACAGTGCCGAAGCGCTGCTGGCCCACCTCGACAACGTCGGCGAAGTGCTGAAGGAAGCGCTGGCCATCGCTTACATCATCCGGCTGGAAGTCCATGCGCCGGCCGCCGAAATCGAAAAGCTGCGCGTACCGCTGGCCGGGCTGCGGCCGGAGTATTTCGTGCTGGAAGAAGGCGGCTTCCGCCGCTGAACCCGCACCGGCCGCCCCGCTCCCGCACCTTCGGCGGAAGCGGCGGCCGGCGGTTCTTCCCTCATCCGGCGGCGGAAGCGGCCGCCTGATGGGCGTCGATCACTTCCTGCGCCGCACGGAACGCTTCGACCGACGCCGGCACACCGGCATAGACCGCGCAGTGCAGCAGCGTTTCGCGTATTTCCCCGACGGTGCAGCCGTTGTTCAGCGCACCGCGCACATGCCCTTTCAGTTCGTTCGGACACTTCAACGCGGTCAGCGCCGACAGCGTGATCAGGCTGCGCGTCCGGCGATCCAGTCCGTCGCGCGTCCACACCCCACCCCACGCGTGCTCGTTGATGAAGTCCTGCAGCGGCTGCGTGAAGTCGGTCGCATTGCCCAGCGCACGGTCGACGAAAGCGTCGCCCATCACTTCGCGGCGCACCTTGACGCCCTGATCCTGATTGTCACTCATGTCTTGTCTCGTCCGGATTGGTGGCCTGCACGTCGGAAGAACGGCAGGCATGTCGGGGCGGCGATTATCGCCCAGCCTTGCGCCCGGATTCCACATCCGGCGACAAGGTCTTGCCCCATGACGTCATGATCGCATCCGCACCGCCGGGTCCGCGTTCCGTCGCCGTTGATCTCGATCAACGCCGGTCCGGCGGGCCGGTGCAAGCATGAAGGCAACAGGAGGAAAGATCATGACCACACCGCTCACCCATGCAGAACGGGAACAGCTTGAAAGACGCTTGTACGAACGCCGCGACGCACTCGATGCACGCCGGCAGGTGCTGTTCGCCGGCGCGACACGTGCCGAACACGCACGCGAAGTCCTGCTGCAGGACGGAGACGACGCGCCGCAGCGCGACGCGGATCGGGAAATAGATCTGGCGACCACCGACCACGAGGTAGTGGAACGGGCCGCCATCGAAGGCGCATTGCAGCGGCTGGCCGAAGGCAGCTACGGCATCTGTGACGACTGCGGTACCGGCATTCCGCTGGCACGGCTGCAACTCGAACCCCAGACACTGCGCTGCGTGGGTTGCGAGACGGAACGGGAACGCGGACGCCCGCGCGCAGCCAGCCTCTAGGAATTCCTGACACTGGCGGGTGTCTTTCCGCGACGGAGTTGCCCGCCGCGGCGGGGTTCCCGTTCGGGAAGCGATTTCCCGAACCGGTCGGAACAGCCGTCAGGCCGAGGCCCGCGCCCCGTTACGACGACGGCCCAGCATCAGCAGCAACGACAGACCGGACAGCCACATTGCCGCTGTGCCGACTTCGGGCACCGGAGCCGCGGCGATCAGGAAGGCACGCTGGTTCTGTCCGAGCAGATTGTCATAACTGGCAAGCCCGTCGGCTTCGAAGTCGAAGCGCCTGGCACTCCCCTTCTCGACGGTGGTCACCCAGACCTGTCCCGGCGCGAGCGATTCGATCAGGCTGTCCTCGCCACTGCCGAACAGGTAGGAACGGGCCCATCCACGCTGCGACAGCTGCATCATGAAGCCGACCGGCTGTACCTGATCCCCGGCACGACTGACGAAGGCCGGGTTTTTCAGCGCTGTATTGCCGAGATTGACGAAAAAGACCAGATCGCTCGACGCGAAGGTCATGGTCTGAAAAATGCCGAGATCCACGCTGTCGATGCGCCAGAGCGCCGCGACCGCTCCTGCGGGTGCATTGGCACCGGCCTGGCGCACAAGATTCGACATCAGACTCTGACCCTCGGGGCCGCGCCCTTCGAGCAGGCCGAACACCTCGGCGCCGCCGGCAAGACCGATCGACGAGCCCTCGTACTCCCCCAGCACATCCGGGATGTAGGCAGTCCGGGCCTTGTTGTTGTCGTATCTGTACATGTTCTCCGAGCGGGCACCGGTGTTGGCGCCCGCCGGGTCAACGATGCGCCGCCCGCCGCCGGCGACATCCGTGAGGCCCTGATCGTTGCTGCCGACATAGATGTCACCCAGCCCCCCCCTTGAGCCGCCGCCGCCGCCCTGGACGGTGACCTCGCCGCTACCGGAAAACAGCACCTGGGTGCCGATCAGCTTCACCGTACCGCCACCGCCGCCGGCACCGATGCCGGCTGCACCGCCATCGCCACCGGCACCGCCCAGACCGGACAGGCCACCGCTTCCACCACTGCCACCACCGCCGGCACCGCCCAGAGCACCGCGCAGTGTTGCGCCACCCTGACCACCCACGCTGGAGGCGCCACCGCCCGAACCCGGCTGCCCGGGCACCAATGCCGCGCTCCCCGAGCCGCCCTCGGCCGACACGACACCGCCGACCAGCACGCGTCCGCGTGCATTGATCTCGACAACCCCACCACCGCCACCGCCATTCGTTCCGGGCGCGCCCGCACCTCCCATGCCGCCGATCGCACCCGCAGCGGAACCACCGCCCGCACCGCCTGCGCCGCCAGGCCCGCCGACCGTCGGTCCGGGGTCGGTCCCCGGCAGATAGGTAGATTGCTCGCCCAGTGCCAGCACCGTTCCGACAATGGCACCCGGAATTCCGCACATGATGACGATGGCGCTCGGGCATTTCTGTCCGCCCCCGCCACCACCGCCGCCGCCGCCGCCGCCACCGCCCCCGCCACCCGATCCCTGGGATCCCTGTCCGCCGGCGCCACCGCCGCCGCCGCCCCATCCACCGACCAATACTGCCTGCTCCGGCGTCACCGTCAATCCATCTCCGACCCGGCGGACGGCAGGCGCGGCATTACCGTTGAGGCCTTTCTGGCCGGTGAGTCCTTTCGCGCCAGCCGTACCGTTACCGCCGTCTGCCCCTCGGGCGCCATCCGTTGCCGCAGTGCTGGTACGGAACCCCGGTTTGGAGGCATCGCTGAGGAAGGTGTCGAAACTCAGGGCAGCGCCGCTGCCGCCGGCGCCTCCGGTCCCGCCGGCGCCGCCAAGGCCGACAATCGGATTCCCGGATGCACCCGAACCACCCTGACCACCCGACGCGGCGCGGGAGCTGGTGTCATTCAGCCCCCGGCTACCCGCGCCGCCGGCCTGGCCGGAAACTCCGCTACGACCCGGATTGCCGGCCCCGCCAGCGACGCCGGCCAGACCAGAACCGCCCTTGCCAACGCCTGTGATGCCGGGATCATTGACGTTTATCCATGTCGCCCCGACATCCGCCGCCACGAAGAAGGCGTCGGTACCCATTCCGACCGCTCCGCCGACGGGAGTCGGGTTGCCGAACAGGCCGGTAAAAATTCCGTTCTGGCCACCGCTGCCACCCTTACCGGCATTGTTGTTCAGAACCTCGCTGTACTGACTCTGGCCCCCTGCTCCGCCGCTGCCGCCGCCGCCGGACTTCTCGCCGGTGCTGCGGCCCGACACATCGACACGACCGAGGATGTTGGCGTTGTTGCCGACGACGAAGCGCACACCGGAAGTTGACGCTCCGGGTGCCAGGCGCACGACATCCGTCGCCAGCACGTCGAAGTTGCCGGCCACGAAGTATTCGCGGACCCCCGCGACCAGATCACCGGCCCGGATGGTCGAGCCATTGAATGACAGCTGGTCGACAAAGCTCACGGCAGACACACCGTTGCCAGCGAAGGCCAGCTGGCCGGTATCGGGCGACAGCCAGAGCTCGGCGGCGCCGGCCGGACTGCCGGCGAAGGCAAGAAACAACAGTGCGGGCAGTGGATGCGCCCGCCGACGGATCGCCCCCCGGACCGGAACACTGCGCAAGGCACGAGTCTTGAACATGGCTTTTTTTTCCGAGGTCTGGATCGTTGATGCCTGCGGGGGGAGACGCTGCGGGCATGAATTTGTCGTTTTACGCCATGGTCCGCGACTTGACCAGACAAATACCGGCATTCCTCCAGACCGGCATTGCGCAGATCGCAGGCTCCGGCCCGCGGAGTCAGCACCGGAACAACCTGACGCAGCAAGAAGGCCGTACCGGCGGCGAGGCGGGGGCGGGCCGGGGCGGGGCGGGGGCATGTGCAGGATCCGGGATGAGCCGCTGACGGCGATCACGGAAATCCGGGCCTTACCGCATGTCGAACAGCTCCTGGTGGAAGTCGTCCGGCGACAGTCCGCTGGCCGTGAAATCACGGCGCAGGGTTTCGCCGAAGCCGGCCGGACCGCAGAACCAGACGCTGGAGGCGTCCCACCCTGCGACCTCTGCCTGTATCTGCGCCGCAGTCAGCCGGCCGTCCCGGTCGGCCACCCGCACATGCAGCCGGACACCGGCTCTCCCTGCAAGCAGCGTCACCCGCCGGATGAATTCCTCATCCGGCGCGCTGGTGCTGTAGAACAGGTCGATGCTCCGGCCGTCCGGCTGGCTTTCCAGTGCCTGCATGCGGGCGATGAAGGGCGTGACACCGATGCCGCCGGCCACCCAGATCTGGCGCTTCTCATCGCCGCCGAACGCGAATCGGCCATATGGACCTTCGATGCCGACCAGATCCCCGACCTTCAGCGTCGCCGGCAACGTGGCCGTGTAGTCGCCGATGCCCTTGATCAGGAAGAACATCCGGCCATCGCCCTGCCAGGCCGACGAAATGGTGAACGGGTGCGGACCTTCGTCGCGGTCGAAGGTGACGAAGGCGAACTGCCCTGCCTCGTGGCCCGGCCAGCGGCTCTTCAGCGTGACGGCGACCTTGAGCACGCGGTTGTCCTCGTGATGGAACAGTTCGTCGATCACCCCGACCGCGCGGCGGCCATGACCGACCTTGCGCAACAGCGAAACGACAGCGGCAACGACGCCACCGGCGATCAGCACCGCCATCACCGGACCGACCGCGGCTCCCCAGTAGCCGAACTTCATCAGCACCAGCGAATGAAAGGCCAGGAACAGGTAGACCACGGCCAGCAGCCGGTGCGTCCTGAAAAAATGCCGGTAGGGAAAGCGTTTCACCAGCGCCAGCGCGATCAGCACGACGGCCGCGTAGAACGCCCATTCGCCGATGTCCTCCGCCAGCCCGCGCTGGCTCTGGAAGAAGCGCAGCACCGCATCGGTCTGCTCGACCGGGGGCTTGCGCGCCGGCCGTTCGAGCCAGCCCCAGCCGACCATCCATTTCGGCGCCTTCGCCCACAGCCAGTGCACGACCGACAGCACCAGCGCGGTCACGCCCAGCCACTTGTGCAGGCGATAGGACTTGTCCAGCCCGCCGAGCAGTGACTCGATGGTGACCGACCGGGTCGCCAGCAGCATCGCAACGCTCATGGCGCCGATCGCGAGGATGCCGGTCAGGTTGACCAGCGAAGCCCGCAGCGCGAAGAACTCGTAGCCGGCGGACAGCAGCGGGTCGGCTGCGAGCCAGAGCGCAGCCAGCAAGGCGAACACGAGCAGATAGGCCAGCCTGATGTTCTTCATGTCATGCATCCCCCGAAGACAAACCGACGCGGGCAGCGTACCGGCTTTTCCAGCCTAGCGCCGCCATCAGGCGACACCTTGACCGTGGTCACCCTGTGCGATGTTCGATGCGACATCTACAGGCGGCAGGAAATCGCGAGACCTCCCGGCAGCCCCGGGGAGAAGCGCACCGCCTGCACAAGGAAGACGCCACGCAGCGGGCCGCTGGACGCAGCCCGATCGAAGACGGGAAATCAGCGGGGCGACGGACCCCGGCCCGGCTGGCGGGAAAACGGGGCGACCCGGGCAGGCCCGAACGGATGCGGAGGCACCGGCGCCGCAGGGTTCAGACCTCGTTCAGCGCCAGGACCACGCGCTGGCGCAGATCGTCCAGTTCGCCGTCCGAAATGCCCAGGAAGGCCAGCGCCTTTTCGAACAGGCCGGGACCGACGTCGATGTCGGCCTCACCCAGCACGTCGGCCGACAGATGTTCGGCGATCTGGGTGATCGCGATGAAGGACAGCGCGCCACCGGGCAGCGTCGCGTCCGGCAGTTCGTAGATGTCCGGTTCGTGGTGGAAGCGGATCGCCAGCCCGAGGATGGGCGGCAGGCCCCAGTTCCTGACCATCAGAGATCCGATCACCGGGTGCGTGCACGGGAAGTAGCTGCCTTCGGCATCCACCCTCCTCTGCCCGTTCGAGCGCGCGTCCTGCATCACCTGCCCGTACTCCTTGAAGCGCTTCATCATCATCGGAATAGCGGCATCGTGGAACAGCGCATAGGTATAGGCGGCATCGGGCGAAATGCCGAACTGGCGCCGGGCGATCAGCGCCGAGACGACCGCCTGTTGCGTCGTGCGCCGCCAGAATTCGTCCATCCACGCCGCCGGCAGGCCGGTCACCGAAGAACGCAGCGCGGCCGCAACCAGAACGCAGACGACGATGCTGATGCCCAGCCGCTCGACCGCGTGGCGCACGCTGACGACAGGATTGCCGGCCCGGTACATCGCGGAATTCGCCAGCTTCAGCGCGGCCGCCGTCATGCCGGGATCGGCCGCGATCAGCGCTGCCAGCCGGGCAATGTCCGGCTCGTCCTTCTGCGCTTCGGTCATTGCCTGCACGACGAATTCCGGGCACACCGGAATGTCGATGGTGGACAGCACCTTTTCCAGCTGCTCGTGCGTCAGCGCATAGGTTTCGGGATCATTCACATCGTGGTTCGACATCGGGTGGCGTCCTCTTCATGCTCTGCCTGCGGCGACTCGGGCGGCCGCAGGGCGAAATTTCAGGTCCCGATCGCTATCGGCAGATGCGCCGGAAAACTTTCATGCCAGACGCAAAAGAAGTGTGTCGAAACCGGGGTAGCTGTCCGGCGTCAGCACGAACTTGCTTGCCGTGTCGCCGCCCTTGTCGCCGCGTTCCAGCGCATCGAGGAAGGCGGCGCGCTCATGTACCCAGCTGCCGCCGAGCAATGTCACGCCACGCGCGAACAGTGCATCGGGCAGGCAACCCGCGCTCGGACCGACCATGACGAACCAGCCGGCGTTGCGGCAGTGGCCGAGCATGCGGTCCAGCGTGTCATTGAGCAGCAGCGTGCTGGTCGACAGCACCTTGCTGCAAGTTTCCAGTTCGGCGGCGTCGGTGGTGACGCGCCAGCCCTCCCGCTCGCCGGCCAGGGATTCATCGAGCTCGACCACGGTGAGCTGCGCGCCGGCATCGACGATGCGCGGCACCAGTCGACCGAACAGCCCGATCATGCCGATGCGCTCGCCCGGCTGCGGATCCATCCCGCCGATCGAATCGCCGCTGTTCGGCGGCCGGAAGCCGGCACGGTCGAACAGGCAGCGCGTGATGGCATTGGCGCAGACGAAGCCGAGCGTGCGGTCGATGCCCTGACCCTCGACGTAGCGTCGGGCCAGCGTCAGCGCATCGACGGCGGCCAGCCCGTTGTCGGCGCGCAGACGGGCCAGCGTGTCGTCGAGCAGCACGTAGGACAGGCCGATCGAACCGTCTTCCAGTTCGAGCGCGCAGAACTCGCCACGCGGGTGGCCACTGTGTCCGTGACGGCCGTCGTCGGCCGGGCGTTCCGGCGGCAGGTGCAGTGCGCGCACGCGCGGCAGTGGCGCGCGCGCGGCGAAAGCTTCCAGCTGGGCGATATATTCGGCGGCAAAACTCATGACGTCCCCTTCGCGGGATCAAGGGTGGAATCGGGCGAATTCTGCGGCAACTGCTGCAACGTCTGCGGCAGCGGCTCGCCGCGATGCAGGCCGGCGCGCACCGCCAGCGAAGCCCGCTCGCCGCTGACCGTGGCGTCGCGGTTTTCCGGCGTGCGCAACGCACCCGGGAAATACATCGCGGTCAGCCGGTGGCTGTGCACCGGCGAGTCGCCGGTCGCGCTGCGTTCGTCGCCGTAGCGGCGCCAGTCGCGCACCGGGTGGATGTGGTCGGCCAGTTCGAGAAAGCCTATGGTTTCGCGGTCGCCGATCAGCACGCCCTGCACGCGCAGGCCGAGCCCGGATTTCGCGGCATCGAGCCGGGCCACCAGATCGGGCGTGGCGCCGAATTCGCCATCCGACGCGATCAGCAGGTCAGCCAGCTGCCAGCGGTCATCCTCGAGCCGGGCGATCGCCTTTTCCAGCGGTCCGCAGATGTCGGTACCGCCGCGGAAGGCCTGCCCGAGAAAACGGGTCAGCGCCTGGATGCCGTCGGCGTCGACGCCGATTTCCAGATCGACCACCTCGTCCGGCCCGCCGAAGGCGAACACATGGCAGGCACGGCCCTGCTCGTGCGCGGTGCGCACCGCTTCCAGCACCACGGCCTTGGCGACCATGCCGGCACCACCCTGCATCGAGCCCGAGGTGTCGACGCAGACCAGCAGCGGTCCCATCTCGAGCCGCCGGTCAGGCAACGGATCCGGCCTGGGCTGCAGCACCGGCGCCTCGACGTGACGCACCTCCTGCATGCGGTCGTCGTCCTCGTAGCACAGCAGCGTGCGCTCGGCGCGCCGGGCGTGCCAGACCAGACGCAGTCGCGGATGGCCGAGCAGCACCGCTTCGGCCGGCAGCATGCGCGCGATGCGGTCGGCGCGATGGATGCCGCGCGTCTCGCCCGGCATGTCCGGCACCCGTACGGCGCGGCTTTCCGGATGGCGGGCGACGGCCGCTTCCATCACGGTGACGCTGTCCTGGCTCGCGTCGTCACGCTCGTCCGCGCGATGCGCACGGCCCAGCCGGCGGATGCACTGCGCCAGTTCGGGCAGCCGCTCCAGCAGACGGCGGATGCGCACCACCTCGCGCCAGCCTTCCGACTGCAGCAAGCCGGGAATCAGGTCCCAGCGCGCGTTCTTGCCGTCGTCGGGCAGCTTGCCGAAGACGTCGATCAGCTCGTCCATCTGGCCGCGCCGCGTCTGCCAGTCGGCGGCGAAGGCGTCGAGCGCCATGCGGACCGCGCGTGCCCGCCCGGCACCGCGGTCCTGGTAATCGACGATGAAATCCAGATGAAACAGCACGCTCTGCACGACCGTGTCGGCAAGCTCCTGGCGGTCGGTGCAATAGGCCGCCAGATCCAGTTCGGCCAGCGTTTCGCACAAGGCGCCAGCGATGTCCGGCGACGGCCACGACCAGTCGGCAGGCAGCGGCACACAGCCTTCGACCAGCGCCACACGCAGCGCGACCAGACAGCGCAAGCGCGGTTCGAGACTGCCCTGCGCGTTGGTCAGACCACCCAGCCACAGCGTGCGCGGCAGCACGTCGAGCGCCGCCAGCCGCGCCTCGTGCGCGTCGAACAGCAGCGGCGTCGGGCTGTTCACGCCAGCGGCTCGTGCTCGACCGGTTCCGGCGGCCCGGCTTCGAGGTTCGCCTCGTCATCCTGCTGCAGGCGCGGCAGGCTCTCGAAGCCGGTGCGCGCCTCGCGTGCGCGCGCCGCGAGGCTGGCGATCGCCCCGGCGGTGGCAGCCAGATTGGCGTCGACACGTGCCAGCAGCGCGTCGTCCAGCCACAGCGTGGTGCGGCGGCATTCGGCCAGACTGGCGCGTTCGTCGGCCAGTTCGACGGCGTACTCGGCAATGCGGGCCAGCAGCGCGTCGATCTGTCCGGTGCGCGCGCCGATGTGCACCGGCCCGTAGCGCCGGCGCCGGCTGTAGCTCATGCGCAGCGTACCGGCGCCGCCCTTGGCGTCGCCGATCTGATCCGCCAGATTGGCAGCGATTTCGGCCTGCGAAAAGCGCAGCCGCCCGGATTCGTCGTAGTCGAGATCGTTCGCCTTCTGCTCGGCTTCCAGCTGCATTTCGAAGGCCTGCACCACGCGGGTCAGCCGCGCCGGCGACAGCGCCTCGTTCACGCCGAGCTGTGCATGCAGCCAGTCGGCCACCGCGCCCTGGCGTACCGCATCCGGCGCCGCGCAGGCCGGCAGCAGCAGCAGGTCCCACAGCCCGACCGACGTCCGCTGCTCGCTGGCCGCCGCCACGCGCAGCAGCCACAGCGATTTCACCCAGCGCCGGTCCGACACATACAGCCCCTCGCCGGCAAGGTGCTCACGCAGCGCGGCCAGCACGCCGGCGATGCGCGCCGGCAGGCCGACCTGTCCGGCGGTGGCAGCCAGCGCAGCGAGATCTTCGTGATCCAGCGTCAGCGCATGTTCCGGTGCCCGCCAGGCGTCGCCGCAACCGGCGTCGAGCAGAGCGGCAAAGCCGGCCGCGCTGACCGGCCCGACCGGCACACGCACGAGGAAGCGGTCGAAGAAGGCTTCCGCCACCTCGTCCTCCGGCACCTCGTTGGTCGCGCCGATCACGCTGATCAGCGGACAGTGCTGGCGCCCGGAGCCGTTGTCGAATTCGCGCTCGTTCAGCAGGGTCAGCAGCGCGTTCAGGATGGCGCTGTTGGCCTTGAACACCTCGTCGATGAAGGCGATCTCGGCGTCCGGCAGGAAGCCGGCGGTGTGGCGTTCGTAGCGGTCCTGTTCCAGCGCCTGTATCGACAGCGGGCCGAACAGCTCTTCCGGCACCGAAAAGCGGGTCAGCAGGCGCTCGAAGTAGCGCGCGTCGCGGAACACCGAGCGCAGACGCCGCGCCAGCTCGCTCTTGGCAGTGCCGGGCGGGCCGATCAGCAGGGTGTGCTCGCCGGCCAGCGCGGTCAGCAGGCAGAGCCGGACCACGTTGGTCCGCTCGACCAGACCATGCTCGAGAGCGTCGAGCAGGGTGCGCAGGCGGATGGGCAAGGAGACGGAAGCGGCATTCATGGCGATTTTCTAAACGGGTCAGCGCACGAGGCGTTCGGTGACGATGGCCTGCGCACGCTGCGCACATTCATCGGCATCGACCGGCAGCAGCCCCTTGCGGTCGACCGCAAGAATGCCTGCCTCGGTCACGATGAAATCCATCGGCACGTCGTGCGGCTGCGGGCGGATGGTCGGGATGCGGGAAATCTCGAAGGCGACGCCGATCTTCAGCGGTTGTACCGGACGCGCGGCCAGCGTGCGGTCGAAGTAGCCGCCGCCATAGCCCAGCCGGTAGCCGCGCGAATCGAAACCGACCGGCGGAATCAGCAGCGCGTGCGGCAGCACGACCGAGGTGTCGTCGGGCACCGGCAGATCGAACACGCGTGGCGTCATCGCCACGCCCGGCCACCACTCGCGGAACACCAGCGGTGTGTCGCGCGCCACCACTTCGGGCAGTGCGGCGCGCGCACCGTGGGGCCGCAGCGCGTGGATCAGGAAGCGGGCGTCGAACTCGCCCTTGTACGGCCAGCAGAAGCCGACCGTCATCTGCCGCAGCAGCGGAAAGCCGTGCTCCAGCAGGGCCGTGACCGCGGCGTTGCGTTCCAGCCGCAGCGCATCCGGCACCGCCTCGCGCAGCGCGAGCAGCCTTTGCCGCTCGGTCCGACGCCACTGCTTCACCTCGAATATCGATTGCATCGCGCTATCGCTCCCTGACCGGTGTCACATCTGTGGATTCATCAGTTTCAGCACACCGAGCGGATGGTGCGCCAGAGCCACACTCACAATGTATGCAAAGACCGCCAGCGCCGCGACCAGGCAGCCGGCCCGCGCCGACCGGGTGGGCGCCCGCTTCAGCGCCAGGCTGCCGAGCACGATGTAGACGACCAGCAGCACGAGCTTGGTGGCCAGCCAGGGCACTGCGAACGGATTGAGCTGCAGCGTGGCCAGCAGCAGCAGTGCGGCTGCCAGCAGCGCGATGTCGATGATCTGGCTCAGCACGCGCACCGAGCGCTGCATGCTCCAGCGCGCACCGCACAGCACGCCGATGCCGCGCAGCATGAACAGCGTACCGCTGGCCACGACCAGCCCGATGTGGGCATGGCGGGTGTGCGGATAGAGCGCGGCCAGATCCGGCATCAGGCAACTCCGTACCGGCCGCGGCAGCACTCAGCCGACATTGACCGCCTCACCGCTGCGGTCAAAGGCGACCAGTCCGTCCAGCCGACCGGCGCGGATTGCCGCCACCATGCGTTCGAGCGGCTGGTCGGCGTCGGCACTGCTCGGCGCCTTGCCGTCACGGCCCGACAGCGCCGCGGCGAACACGATGGCCCATTCCTGATCGAACATCCGGCTTTCTTCGACCAGTGCGGCGAAGCCGGCCAGTTCGTCCGCCGTCTTGTCGGCACAGACATAAGGCACCAGCGCACCGCCCTGCCCCGCCTCGAAGCGTTCGCGTTCCGCCTGCGTGGCGCCGTCGGGCAGTTCGGCCACGGTAAACACCAGCAGCATCCGCTGCGGTTCCGGTTGCTGGCGCATGGCCTCGAGCAGGCCATCGAAAGTCGCTATCTGCAAGACATCTCTCCACAAGGTTTGTCGTTCAACGACCGTACGGCGCTTGCGCCTCCGTCCGGTCCGGGGGTCCGGCCGGCATCATGACAGTTTGTGCCGCGGCCCACCGACGCGCGACGCAAACAGCGGTTTCCGGCCGGTTCATCGTCCGGCGACGCCGGTCGGCGACAGCGGCCGTCCGCGCACGATGGCCGTCGCCATCGCGGCAGCGAAGCCTGCGATGGCGATCGCATGGCCGGCACCGGCAAGCGCCAGCCAGCGGCCTTCGCCAGTGGCACCGGCTGCGATGCGCAGCACCAGACTGGCCGCCAGCAGCCACAGCGGCGCGCGTGCCCAGCCGGAATACACCGGCCGCAGGTGCAGCAGCGCCGGCAGGATGACCGGCGCGTGGCCGAACACCATCGCGAACACGAAGCCGAGCAGCACCGCGTGCAATCCGGTCGCGGCGAGCGCACCCGGCGACACCGATCCATACAGTCCGAGCAGGGCGCCGACCAGCAGCCACACATAGCCCAGCGTCAGGCATTGCGCAGTGTGGCCCGGCCAGCCGGCAGCCGCCCACTTGCGCGGCGCAAAGTCCCAGCGCAGCAGCCAGAGCGCCAGCACGGCACAGCAAAGCCAGAACAATGGCGCCGCCACGACCGCACGCCACGGCCACAGCGCCACCGCCGCCAGCAACGCAGCCACCACGAGCACGAACAGCGTGCGCGCAGCCGCCGGCAGACGGATCAGCTGCATCAGTTCCCGCCGCTCGCCAGCAATCGTGAGCACGAGGAAGGCCACCCAGCCACTTACCCCGGCCGCCAGATCGCCGGCCGCCCAGACCGCCGTGCCGGCGAACCAGCACAGCGCGCCCGACATTTCGACCTTCAGATGCAGCGACCAGGCGCGGCTGCGTCCGGCGTAAATGTAGAGCGCAACCAGGCCACCGGCAGCCAGCAGCCACGCCACCTGCGCCGCGATTGGCGACTGCAGGCCCCAGGCGAACACGCCGCCCGCACCGGCGGCGAGCGGCACCAGCAGGCCGGGCAGACGCTGCAGCGCGACGGCGCGTTCGAGCGCGATCACCGAGCCGAAGAAGGCGCACGCCATCACTGCACCGTGCAGCGCCAGCGGCGCCGCGGGCAGCGGCAGTCCCAGCCGCGCCAGCCCGCCGCTGATGCCGGCCAGCAGGTTGACCGCGGCGAGCACGGCCGCCGCGATGACGGCAGCACGCCACAGGGCTGATCGCCGCACGCTCATGCCGCGCTCACCAGCCGAAACGCAGCTGCAGTTCGGGGCTCATGCGCCCCGGATGCCATTCGGTGTCCCAGTCGAATTCGACGCGGACCTCGCAGCCCGGCGGACACACCGCGCGCAGGGCGGCCGTGGAATCCTCGATCAGCAGCTCGCCCATCGGACAGGTGGCGCTGGTCGGAATCAGCACCACGTCGACCCGCCCTTCGGCAATCCTGATCGACTTGACCAGACCGAGATCGACGATGCTTTCGACCAGTTCCGGATCCGGCACCGTGTGCAGCGCGGCGCGCAGCTGTTCCTCGGTCGGCATCAAGACACTCTCCTCATCACCGCGTCCGCCTGCCCGGGCGACGGCAGGATGTCCGCCAGCGTATGGCGGTCGAGATGTGCAAGAAAGGCCCGCAGGGCGCCGTCGAGTATGCCGGTCAGCCGGCAGCGGCCATCGAGCTGGCATTCGCTGCCGCCGCCCTGGCATTCGACCAGACGGAAGTCGGGTTCGATGCTGCGCACCACCTGGCCCAGACCGATCGCCTCGGGCGCATGCGCCAGCCGCATGCCGCCGCCCTTGCCGCGCACCGTGTCTATCCACCCGGCCAGCGCCAGCTGGTGCGTCACCTTCATCAGGTGCGCCTCGGATATGGCGTAGGCCTGCGCGATCTCGGCGATCGTGCAAAGCCGCCCGGAATTGCGCCCGACATGCATCAGCAGGCGCATCGCGTAGTCGGTCATCGTGGTCAGGCGCATGTCACTTCCCGCGGCGGGTGATGCTGACCGGCGTCGCCGGCGGTGCCGTGCGATCGGCGCGCGGGCGGATCATCATCGGCAGGAAGCGCCACAGATACAGCGCGAACGCGGCCACCCACAAGGTCGCGGCCAGGTGCAGCAGATGGGGCGACGCGGCCGACGGATGCAGCGCGCACAGGCGCAGCACGGTCGCGACGATCACCAGCACATACGCGGTGACCATGCTGCGGTCGGTTTCCAGCGGCCGGCCGAGATGGCCGAGCGCGGTGCGGGTGATCATGCCGATGATGAGCACCGAGAAGCCGCCCATCGCGATCACATGCACATGCAGCGCGGCGCGCGCGCCGATGCCGGCCGCTTCGGCCGCCGCCAGCAGCAGGCCGGCAGCCAGCGCGCCGTAGCCGGCGTACAGGATCCACAGTATCGGCTTGCGCAGCACCGCCCACGGCTTCCAGCTGATCCACTGCACCAGTGCGATGCCACCGGCCAGCGCGAGCGCGCCGGCCTGCACGGTGCGCAGATCGGCCAGCAGGCTGAGCACGGCCAGCGCAGTCGCCACCAGCTGCACGTGACCGCTGCGCAGCTGCATCGGCACCTGCAGACCGGGTACCGCGCGCATCGCGAAGAAGGGAATCACGCGTCGCGCCACCAGCAGCGTGACCAGGCTCATGCACAGCATGCCGGCGTTGAAGTGGCGCATCAGCGTCGCGTAGTCGCCGGCATGCGCCGACAGCAGGAACAGCACGTCGGTCACGCCCAGCGCCAGCAGCATGCCCGGCACCGCGTAGTTGCGCACATTGCGCGACTTGATCACCGCGCGCAGCAGCGCCGCAGCGGCCAGTGCGAAAAAGCTGAATTCCGCGATCCCGGCGATCAGGAAGGCGGTCTGGCTGGGAATCAGATAGCCGCAGCGCGCCACGATCCACAGCACGCACAGCACGCCGAGCGCCCGGTCCTGCACCGGATTGATGCCGGTCCAGGCGGCACCGGCGGTCATCAGGAAGCCGACGGCTATCGTGGCCACGAAGCCCCACAGCATTTCGTGCGCATGCCACGGAATGCCGGCAAGCGGTCCGGTCAGCCAGTGCGGCGCGAAGATCCAGATCGCTACCGCCACCAGCGCCCACAGGGCGCCGGCCAGGTAGATCGGACGGAATCCCATCTCGAGGAAGGCATCGAGCGCGGGCGCCGGTCTGGCCGGCGGCGCGGGCTCTTCAATAGTCAGCAGGGTGGCCATGGCGGGAATCCGTACGTGAGCGAGGTTTAAACATACATTTTATATGTATCTTAAACCTTGATTCCCATCAAGCGCGTCAGAGGTCTGGCGGCGTTCGACCTGCGTGACGTCAGCGCAGCGGCGGAACCTCATCCGGATCGCGGATCACTTCGCCCTCGATGATGCGGCCCTCCGGCTGCACCGGCTCCACGTTGCCGAACGGCATGTCCATGCGTTCGCGCATCTGGCGGCGCAGCGCGCGCGTCTTCCACCAGAACCAGCCCCAGATGACCAGACCGGCGATCGCGGCGGCGACGATCAGCACCACCGAGAACATCAGGCCCAGCACCAGCAGGCCGGCGCCGACGACCACTGCGACGAGGCGGCCGAAGAAGCCGGAAGACTGCGGTTGAATGCGTGTGATGCGGGGGCGGAACGGCGATCTGTCCATCCGGAAACCTGATGACGATGAAGGATATGACCCAGACCGCGCCGGCGCGAATCGGTTCGGCCGGGGTGGCCGGACCGGTGCCTCAGAGACGCCGGTGCGGCTGCTCGACCAGGCTCTGGTACACGAAGCTCTTGATGAAGATGTTGGTCTGCGTGCTGACATCGGCGAACTCGATGCCGTAGGCACTTTCACCCGTGTCGCCGACCTCGTGGATGTTGCGGATGACACCGGTGACCACGATGCGCGTGCGCACCTTGTGGATGTCCAGTATCAGTTCCAGCGACACGCTGTCGCCCACGACCCTGCCCGGCTCCCACACCCGGACTTCGGCACCGGTGGCGCTCAGGTTGGTCACGACGGTCGGGATGGCATCCTCCACATCGAGCACGCGCGCATTGATCGTGGTGGCGATCCGCTCGGCGTTGCGGATCTGGCGCATCGAAATGCGGCGCGGGAACTGCAGATGCAGGTATTCGAAGGGATTGACCGCGCGCTTGCCGACCGCCGTCGTGAAGCCGAAGGCGTGCCGGCCGGAAAACGTGCGCACCGTGATTTCGTCGCCCTCGATCGGCGGACCGGCCCAGGGGCGGGTGTCGGGCATCGTGACCAGCACGCTCAGGTCATTGACGTAACCGATCAGCCGGACCACGCCAATCTGGTCGCCCAGCTTCGGCGGCGGTTCGATGATCAGGCGGTCACCCACCTTGAGGCCGATGTCCTTGAACAGGACATCCTTCACTGCCGGCGGTTCTCCACCGTCCTGCACAACTGCCTCTAACGAACTCATGTCTGTGTTGTCCATCTTCCTGAACCACTGCCGGCAACATCATCGGAAAAACCCGCCCTGCACCGGCCATGGACTGAACCGGAGCGGGCGAAGCGAATTGTAGGGCACGCGGATGCCGATACTTTTTGTGGCAGCCGAGTCATTTCATGCAGCCTGGAACGCCGTATGGCAATGACCGACAAGCGGCTGCACCGAACCACGCAACGGCTTCGGCCGTGTCGGCGGGGGCACACACGCAGAAATCGGACGTACCGCTCGCATCGGCAGAAGCACACAGTCGTTCAGGCAATGGAAGCTTTATCGACCCAAGTCCTGACCTCTTAAGTCCGGTTAGCGTGACATTCCGGGCACGCGCTGCGCGATAGACAAGATCACGGCAGGTGCCTCGGCTTTGACATGAGGATATTCGCCTGCAGCGTCGCCGGGCCGACCGCGAGCGTGACTGCCTGCCGTATGCGCAACGCCAGCGGTGCCTGCGCATGCCGGACACCACGAAGGTGCGGCAGGTTGCCCGCTTCCGCGGCAAGCGCAACGGACGCGGGCCACACACCGAACGGATGATCGCCACACGCTTTGCCACCGTCGAACCGGCGTTCGGCAACCTGCGGCACAACAAGCGGCTCGCCCGGTTCACGCTGCGCCGACGCCAGAAGGTCGACGGACGGTGGAAGCTGTACTGCATGGCGCACAACATCGAGAAGCTGGGGCACCACGGATAGGCGAATTAGGTAAGCTGTCGGGCGCCAGTACCGGGTGATGAACACCGCGACGAACGCGCCGGGAAACATGACGATGAAGCCACTGCGACGGGGTTGATGCAATGAAGGCTGAATTCAATCCGGTGAAGACCGGATGCAATCTCTTGCCCCCAGATGGGGTTTTTCTACAGCGTCATTGGTCTTCAATATGACTTCACGTCTTTTGCTGATTATTGCCTGGGCTCGATCCCACATGCTCTTGAGCGCCATGATTGGGCTGAGCATGCTGGTTGTCGTGAAGATGATCTACACACATCCAACAAATAGCCTTAGAAAAACGCAGGAGCATGCGATTCAACGGGCGAAACTGCTTTCACACTACATCGTTAATGGCGATATTGAGCAGCTGGTTCAGCGTGCCGACGAAGCAATGATCGACAGGCTACAAAAATTCCCAATCACCTCTTTTCGAGACATTTTGCAATCGGAGCTTTACGAGACGAAACGCATCCCTCCTTGGCATTGGTTGCTCTCGCCAGTTCATGCAACATTTTCCCCTCCAGAGTCACGTATGCAACTCATAAAACTGGAACGAAAGGGATCGTTTTTTGTGATGACCTTTGCTGCGCTAAAAGAGTCATATTTGACAGACTACATTGATGCCGATGGACGCCCGCTTTTAGTTTCCGTTGCAATTCGTTACGTTGAACCACAGCTTACCAGCCTCGCCTCTGAATGGATCCATCGTCTGATAAATGTAGACTGGCTTCCTGACTTTGTTCGTGAATCGGTATCTGGCAATTGGTACCTTATTGATTACCGGTATTCATTCAGTCTTCGAGATTATTACAACTGGGTCAGAACAAACGAGGAACGTTTGTTTGAAGAGGCTGAAAAAAGCAAACACCAACAACTCTCAGAGATTGAGGGGGACAACTGGTATAGTAATTTAATGAACCGCGCTTCAGACGAAGTCGTTTCTCTGCACGAATGGAGTTTTTCAGCTTGTGAAGCCCAGTTCACAGATGCAATGCATCAACTGTCCGCAAATCAAAATCGCGCTACCGAATCTAAAACTAATTGAGCAAACCTCCACTTCCCGGCAACTGAGACGAACACTTCATCTCAGCACCGCGCCACATCACGCTAGCGGCATATTATTTATGGATACAAACAAGATCGTTACTTCCGTAATGTCCCCTGAGTCTTGCACATGGCCGGAACTTACAGCATTCAAAGAACTAGCGATCGAAGGAGGTGAGGTTACGACTAGTACCCTTGACGACCTCGTGCCGAATGCACTAGCTCTCGCCTATGCTCATGAAAATGGAATTCTCGCTGGTATTGGTGCTATCAAACGACCGCACAACGACTACCGTGACAAGATATTCTCCAAGGCAAGATCATATTGGGATCCTACACAATTTGAATTCGAGCTTGGTTGGTTCTACGTTCGACCAATCTTTCGTGAGAAACGCATAGCTAGCAAGCTCATCAACGATTTAATTAGCTCGCTTAATCGGCGTCCGGTGTATGCAACATCAAGAACGAACAACCAGCGGATGCATGCCTTGCTTAATCAGCATGGATTTCTCGCAGACGGAGTACCATATGCATCGAAAATGACTGAAGGAAAAATTCAGCTATTTATCCGCCGCTGATGCCCAACCATGCGTTCGAGCGGCCCTGCGCGAGAAGCCGCTCAACTCTTACAATGGCTTCCCCGGAAATCAAGTCAAACCGCTCCCTGATGATTCGCAGCGCGAATCATTTTCTGCCTTTCTCTTCAAACGCTCCTTCCTGCATTACGGACCGTTCGGGCTGCATGACAAATGCGGACTGGGGAAATTGCAGATACTCATTGATGCAGCACTGATGGGCTGCGGACCCGGATGAAAGACGCGCGTGTGCGACCCGATCGTAGGTCGGCAACGACGCTCATCCCCTTGAGTTGATCGGTCACTGCCCACTCGGGTCCAACCCTTTGCCATCCCTGCAAGCCGTCACGCGGTGGTGGGGTCAAACCGGTGAATCGATCTGCAGCCGATGCGAACAATGAGATTCCGATGCGCCCGCTGAGGCAGACGACCTGCATGCGTCGCCTCGGTCGAGCAGCGCCGTCGACCATCAACCAGGTCCAGCGGCTCAGGCTGTCGGTCTTCTCCGCCGCTGCCGCCGGCGTCGATCAGACTCGGCAGCGCTGCCAACTACCAACCCTCAGCCCCCGCGGAACACCGGCGCGCGCCGTTCGGCGAACGCATTGATCCCCTCGACGAAATCCATGGTCGCCGCGCACCGGGCGAAGGCCAGCGCCTCGGCCGCGAGCTGCGGCGCCAGCGACGGATCGAGCAGGCGCTTGATTTCGGCCAGCGCGTGGCACGGGCCGTTGGCCAGCCGCGCGACGGTCGCCTGTACCGCGGCGTCCAGACCGGCGACAGGCACCACCTGCTCGACCAGTCCGAACGACCGTGCTTCGGCTGCATCGACCCGCCGTGCCGACCACATCAGTTCGCGTGCCCGGCGTTCGCCGAGCGCACGCACCAGGAAGGCCGACTGCCCGCCGTCGCACGGCAGCGCGATGCCGGTGTAGGCGGTGCTGAACACCGCGTCCTCGGCGGCGACGATCAGGTCCGACGCCAGCGCCAGCGACATGCCGTAACCGGCGCAGGCGCCCTGCACGACCGACACCACCGGCTGGTGTGCGGCACGCAGCGCGAGGATGGTGGGATTGACCCAGTTCTCGATCAGCGCACGGAAGGTGTCGAAGCGCGCCGGCGCATCGAGCTGCAGCGTCTGCCGGAAGTCGCTGATGTCGCCGCCGGCGCTGAAGAAGCCGCCTTCGCCGCGCAGCACCAGCACCCGGCACGCCGGATCGGCCAGACGCGACTCCACCTCGCCGCGCAGCGACTGCAGCATCGCGATGGTGAAGGCATTGCGCCGCGCGACGTTGTCGAAGCGGATGACCGCGATGCCGTCGCTCAGGGTCGAGGTGATGCGTCCTTCGCTCACGTCAGACACGCTCGAAAATGCCGGCCGCGCCCATGCCGGTGCCGATGCACATGGTCACCATGCCGGTACGCGCCTCGCCGCGCTGCATGGCGGCGATGATGGTGGCGGCGCGGATGGCGCCGGTCGCACCCAGCGGGTGACCGAGCGCGATCGCGCCGCCCAGCGGATTGACCTTCGCCGGGTCCAGGCCCAGCGTGCGGATGACCGCCAGCGCCTGTGCGGCGAAGGCCTCGTTCAGTTCCACCCAGTCGATGTCGGCCTGCTGCATGCCGGCCAGCTTCAGCGCGCGCGGAATCGCCTCGACCGGGCCGATGCCCATGATTTCCGGCGGCACGCCGGCCACGGCGAAGCTGCGGAAGCGCGCGATCGGTACGGCGCCGGTGCGCTTGACCGCGTCTTCCGACATCAGCAGCACGGCGGCCGCCCCGTCGGACATCTGCGAACTGTTGCCGGCGGTGACCGAGCCGCGTGCGGCGAACACCGGCCGCAGCTTCGCCATCGCCTCCGGGCTGCTGTCGCGGCGCGGTCCCTCGTCGGTGTCGAACACGCGCTCGGCGATGCGCACGGTGTTGCTGTCGAGGTCGGGCAGATGCGTGCGCACCGTGTAGGGCAGCACCTCGTCGCGGAAGCGGCCGGCAGCGATCGCCGCCAGCGCCTTGTGGTGAGAGGCGAGCGCGAACGCGTCCTGGTCCTCGCGCGACACCTTGTACTGCTGCGCCACCTTCTCGGCGGTCAGCCCCATGCCGTAGGCGATGGCGACATGCTCGGCCGATTCGAAGGCGCGCGGGTTGATCGATAACTTGTTGCCCATCATCGTGGGCATCGCGGTCATCGATTCCGTACCCGCGCCGATCGCCACATGGCACTGGCCGGTCATGACCTTGATCGCGGCATCGGCGATCGCGTTCAGGCCGCTGGCGCAGAAGCGGTTCACGGTCACGCCCGGCACGCTGACCGGCAGGCCGGCCAGCAGCAGCCCGATGCGCGCGACGTTCATGCCCTGTTCGGCCTCAGGCATCGCACAGCCGACGACCACGTCGCCGATCTCGTTCCGGTCGAAGGCCGGGACCGCCTCGACCACGCCGCGCAGCACGTGCGCCAGCATGTCGTCCGGCCGCACATGGCGGAACGCCCCGCCCTTGCGCGCCACCGCGGTACGTTTCGCGGCGACGACGTAGGCATCCTGAATCTGACGGTTCATGTCGCAGTTCCCCTGACTTGGTGGTGCCGCGCGCTCAGTTGCGCAGCGGCTTGCCGGTTTCCATCATGTGCGCGATGCGCGCCTGCGTTTCAGGCGTCTTCAGCAGTTCGATGAACTGCGCGCGCTCGACTTCGAGCAGCCACTGCTCGCTGACCTTCGCACCGGTCTCGATCTCGCCGCCGCACAGCGCCACCGCGGCGGCGCGCGCCACGCGATAGTCGTGCGCCGAGATCTGGCCGCCTTCGCGCATGTTCACCAGCATCATTTCCAGCGTCGCGATGCCGTTGCGGCCGGCCACCGGAATGCCGGTCGCCCGCAGCGCCGGCCGCCAGGCGCTGTCCGCCATCGCCAGCGCGTTGCAGCGCGCGACGTGCAGCAGTTCGCCGGCGTGCATCACCACCACGTCGTCAGCCTTGAGCAGTCCCAGTTCCTGCGCATGGCGCGCGCTGCGCGACACGGTCGCCATCGCGATGGTCTGGAACACCGGCTGCAGGAAATTCATGACGTCCTTCGTGGCCGACGCCTCGGCTGCGCGGGCGCAGCGGATGGCGAATTCCTTGCAGCCGCCGCCGGCCGGAATCAGGCCGACGCCGGCCTCGACCAGTCCGATGTAGCTTTCGAGCGCGGCCACGGCGCGCGGCGAATGCATGACGAATTCGCAGCCGCCGCCCAGCGCCATGTTCTGCACCGCGGCGATCACCGGTACCTGCGCATACTTGATCGCCATCGAGGTCTGCTGGAAGTCGTCGATGACCCGGTCCAGCGCCTTGAAGTCCCCGGCTTCGAGCACCTTGCCGATCTGCTTGAGGTTGGCGCCGACCGAGAACGGTCCCTGCGGCTGCCAGATCACCAGCGCATCGAAGTCGCGCTCGGCGCGCGCGATCGCCTCGCGCGTACCGTCGAGCACCTTCGGTCCGATGGCCGACATGCGGCTCTTGAACGACAGCACCGGCGCGCGTTCGCCGTCGGCGTCGTCGAGCGTCCACAGCCGTACCTCGTCGTTTTCCCAGATCGTGTGGCTGGCGCGCGCGCTCTCGCCCAGCACGAGTTCCGGAAACAGCTGGCGTCCGTGCACCGGCAGCGCGGAACGCGCTTCGAGCGTGCCGGATGATGCCGACCAGGAACCGGCAGCCTCATGCACGCCGGCGCGTTCGAACACCCAGGCCGGCAGCGGCACGTCGCTCATGGTGCGCCCGGCCGCGATGTCCTCGTTCAGCCAGCCGGCGACCTGCTGCCAGCCGGCGCCCTGCCAGGTTTCGAACGGACCGACCTTCCAGCCGAAACCCCAGCGCATCGCGAAGTCGATGTCGCGCGCACTGTGCGCGACATCGGCCAGATGCACGGCCACGTAATGGAATACGTCGCGGTAGATGGACCACAGGAACTGCGCCTGCGGATGCGCCGAGGCGCGCAGCGCGGCCAGCTGTATCGCCGGATCGCGTTCCGCCAGCAGCGCGGCGACCTCCGGCGCGATGACCGCGTCGGCGTCGCGGTAGTCCTGCGTCGCCAGATCGAGCACCTTGATCTGCTTGCCGTCCTTGCGGAACACGCCGGCGCGCGTCTTCTGGCCAAGCACGCCGCGTTCGACCAGCGCCGCCAGCCAGGCCGGAGCCTTGTAATAGCGGTGCCAGGGGTCGTCCGGCAGGTGGTCGGTCATCGTCGCGACCACATGCAGCAGCGTGTCCAGACCGACCACGTCGGCGGTGCGGTAGGTGGCCGACTTCGGCCGGCCGATCGCCGGCCCGGTCAGCGCATCGACCTCGTCGAAACCCAGACCGAGGCGCTCGGTGTGATGCATCGCGGCCAGCATCGAAAACACGCCGACCCGGTTGGCCACGAAATTCGGCGTGTCGAGCGCGCGCACCACGCTCTTGCCCAGCGTGGTGACAAGGAAGGTTTCCAGCCGGTCGAGCAGCGCGCCGTCGGTCGAGCGCGACGGAATCAGCTCGACCAGCGACATGTAGCGCGGCGGATTGAAGAAGTGCACGCCGCAGAAGTGGCTGCGCAGGCTGTCCGGACAGCCGTCGGCCAGAGCGTTGATCGACAGGCCCGAGGTGTTGCTGGCGAAGATCGCGCCGGCGCGCAGATGCGGCGCCACCTTTGCGTACAGCGCCTGCTTCCAGTCCATGCGCTCGGCGATCGCCTCGATCACCAGATCGCAGTCGCCGAGACGCGCGAGGTCTCGATCGTAGTTGGCGATCTCGATGTGGGCCAGCCGCTCGGTGCTGGCCAGCGGCGCCGGCTCGAGCTTCTTCAGGCCGTCGAGCGCCTTCTTGACGATGCCGTCCGGATCGCCTTCCTTCGCCGCCAGGTCGAACAGCACGACCGGCACGTTGGCGTTGGCGCAGTGCGCCGCGATCTGCGCGCCCATCACGCCGGCGCCCAGCACGGCGACACGGCGGACGCGGAATTTCGAAGATGTCACGATGCGGATTCCAGAATGAAAGGGGCCGTCCGCTCGCTGCGGACGGCCCGGGTGGAGATCAGAAGCGGGCCGAGTACTGGATGCCGATGATGTCGACCGAATTGTCGTACTCGCCGGCCAGCAGTCCCTTGCCGGCAGCGCTGCCGCCGTTGTTGTTCACCTTCGCGTCCTTGACGAACAGATGGGCATAGCCCAGATCGATCGCAGATCCCGGCGTCGGCTTCCACTGGGCGCCGAATGACAGCCAGACGCGGTTCTCGTCCGGCACGCGCGGCAGGCGCGTGGAATCGCGCACCGGCGTCTGGTCCCAGGCCAGGCCGAACTTCAGCGCAATGGCGTCGGTGTAGGCATAGGTGCCACCGAAGGCGACGCGCCAGGTGTCGCGCCAGCGCAGTTCCTCGTTGCTCACGGTGGTGCCGTTGACGTTGGTCACCTTGAGCGACTGCAGCGTGGACCAGCCGGTCCAGCTGACATCGCCCATCATGGTCCAGCGGTCGGTAATCTTCTCGACCACACTCATCGTCGCGGAGTCGGGCAGTTCGACGTCAGCCCTGACACGACCGGCACGGCTGCCGTTGAAGCCGGTGATGATGGCGTTGCCGCCGACACTTCCGGAATCCGGCGCATCGAACTTCGCGGAACCCTTCAGCGTGTAGTCCATGGTCGAGCGATAGGCCAGACCGAGGCGCATGGTCGGTGTCAGCTGGTAGATCAGGCCCACGTTCCAGCCCCATGCGTTGTCGTCGCCCTCGATCTTCGCCCGGCCGCTGACGCCCGGAATGAGCAGCGTATTGCTCGATGCCTGGGCGATCACGGCGCTGTAATTCACCATGCTGGTCAGGTCGGCATCGATGTTCTGATAGCTGATGCCACCGCCGATCGCCAGCTTGTCATTCACCTTGAACGACAGCGACGGGTTGATGTTGATCGTCTTGATCTCGCTCTTGACCGCGTGGAAGCGGCCGACCCAGCTGGGCGAATATTCGGTCTTCAGGCCGAACGGCGCACCGACGCCGAGACCGAAGGTCAGCGCGTCGGTGATCTGCATCGTGAAATAGCCGGCCGGCACGGCCGCCCATTCGCCGGCATCGCCCCCGTTGCCGCCGAGCGGGCTGAGCGCCGCGGCGGTCGATCCACGGTTGCTGAACTCGGCGCTCGGCCTGACCGCATCGACCGAGAAGGCGACGTTGCGCCCGGGCAGCAGCGACATGCCTGCCGGGTTGTAGAAAACCGTGCTTGCGTTCTCGGCCACCGCGGCGCTGCCGGCATAGGCATTGCCCAGGCCGCTGGCGTTGCCCTCCATCAGCTGGAATGCGGCAGCGTGGGCGGCGCCCGCACCGATGACGCCGATCGCCACAGCCAGCGACTTGAGCACCGCAGCGCGCGGATGCTCGAAAGATTGTTTGTTCATGAAACCTCTCCTCGTTCGATAGTCATCGGGCCGTCGGTCCGGCCCGCATCCGGTTCAATACGTCACCTGCCGACCTCAACTTGAGCCCGGCGGCAGCGGAGCGACCCGCTTCTTCTTGCCATCCTCGCCCATCGCAACATAGGTCAGCGTCGCCTCGGTCACCTTGATCACGCTCACGTACTCATATCCGGTCTCGGCATACACCTCGACATCAACCGTGATCGACGTGTTTCCGACCTTCACCACGCGCGCGTAGAAGGACACCAGGCAGCTCGAGGAAATCGGCTGCAGGAACACGAAGGAATTGACCGCGACGGTGACCACGCGGCCACGTGCGCGGCGCATCGCGGGAATCGCGCCGGCGACGTCGACCTGCGACATGATCCAGCCGCCGAAGATGTCGCCGGCCGAATTAAGGTCGCGCGGCATCGGCAGCAGTCGCAGTGCAGGCTGTTCGTCGGGCAGGCGGACGAGTTGATCAGCAGTAGTCATGTTGTTTTCCCATCTGTAGCTGTGTTGCAAGAGTCGTAATGCAGCGGCCCGCCGGTACAGGGCGCGAAGCCCGCGCCGAATATCAGCCCGGCGTCGGCCAGATCGGCATCGGCCACCACACCCAGTTCGACGCAGCGGCGCGTGACCGCGACCAGCGGTTCGACCAGGCGCCGGCCCAGGCCTTCGGGCACCGCCGACAGCGGTGCGCGCACCGGCCGGCCGTCCTTCCATTCATAGAATCCTCGCCCGGTCTTGCGCCCGAGCTGTCCGGCCGCGGCATGGCGCAGCAGGCAGGCCGGGGCCGCAGCACCGGCGGTGAGCCGCGCGCCGGCCGCGATCGCGATGTCCAGCCCGACCGTGTCGACCAGTTCGATCGGGCCCATCACCATGCCGAAATCCAACGCCGCGCGATCGACCACCTCGGACGGCACGCCCTCGTCGACGCACTTCATCGCCTCCAGCATGTAGGGGCCGAGCGCCGCATTGACCAGGAAACCGGGACTGCTGGCAACCGGCAGCGGCAGCTTGTCGAGCGCCGCCACGAAAGCCGCCGCCCGGCGAACCGCATCGTCGGCGCTGGCGGCGCCGCGCACCACCTCGACCAGCATCATCCGGTCGACCGGATTGAAGAAGTGAATGCCGACCAGCCGTTCCGGACGCTGCAGGCCGGCCGCAATGTCCTCGACGCGCAGGCTGGAGGTGTTGGTGGCAAACAAGGCGTCGGGTTTCGCGCGCAACTCGACATCGCGCAGCAGCGACTGCTTGGCGTCGAGATTTTCGTAGATCGCCTCGATCACGAGGTCGGCGCCGGCGACGCCGGCCCCGGTCGGGTCGGGGATCAGCCGGTCCAGCGCGGCGCGAACGGCCTTGCGGTCCTGCCGGAACTTGCGGGCGAAGGCCTTGGCCACCCGCTGCATGGCCGGCGCGATGCGCTCGATGCCCTGATCCTGCAGCGTCACGGTCAGGCCGCGCAGCGCACACCAGGCGGCAATGTCGCCGCCCATGACGCCGGCGCCGATCACATGCACGCGGCGCACCGGCGGCAGTGTGCCGCCGCCTGTGTCGACATCCTTGCCGATCGCGCGCAGACGTTCGCGCAGGTGATAGACACGCTGCAGGTTGGCGGTGGTCGGATGCGACACCAGCGAGGCCATCGACGCCGGATGCGCGTCCGGCAGCGCCTGCGCGTTGCCGCCGAAGTCGCGGACGATTTCGATGATCGCGTACGGCGCCGGATAGTGCATGCGGCTGACCCGCCTGGCCACGCCCTCAGCCGCCTTCCGCGCGACGACGCCACGCAGCGGGCCTGACAGCAGGCGCTGCAGCAGCGGCAGCGCACGGCGCGGCCGCCCGGACAGCAGGCAGGCGCGCGCGTGCTCGCGCATCAGGCGCGCCGGTGCGACGTCATCGACCAGACCGAGCTTGCGGGCCCGCTTCGCGTCAAGCGCACGGCCGGTCAGCATCATGTCGAAGGCGGCCGGCAGGCCGATGCGCTGCGGCAGGCGCAGCATGCCGCCCCAACCGGGCACGATGCCCAGCATCACCTCGGGCAGCGAAAAACGGGTGCCGGGCTCGTCCACCGCGACGATGCTGCGGCAGGCGAGCGCCAGTTCGGTGCCGCCGCCGACGCAGAAACCGCGCACCAGCGCGCAGGTCGGATAGGCGACGCCGGCCAGACGGTTGAACAGCGCCCAGCCGCGCTCGACCAGCGCACGGGCGCCGGCCACGTCGCTGACCTGGCCGAATTCGGCGATGTCGGCGCCGGCAATGAAACCGCTCGCCTTGCCGGACTGTATGACCAGCCCGCGCGGCGGCGCGGCATCAAGCATATCGAGCACCTCACCCAGTTCGCGCATGGCCGCGGACGACAGCGTGTTCACGCTCTCGCCGGCGCGGTCGAAGGTCAGCCAGGCGATGTCTTCGCCATCGCGCGCGAGACGCCAGTAGTTCAGTTGTCCGCTCATGTCGTTTCCACCAGCATCGCGCCCCCCTGTCCGCCGCCGATGCAGATCGACGCAATGCCGCGGCCGCCACCCCGGCGACGCAGTACGTGCAGCAGATGCAGCACGATGCGTGCGCCGCTGGCACCGACCGGATGGCCGATGGCGATGGCGCCGCCATCGATGTTCAGCCTGCGTTCGTCGAGTACGCCGAGCGCGCCGGGCAGACCCAGCTCGCGGCGGCAGTAATCGTCGTCCTTCCACGCTTCGATGCAGCCGATGACCTGGGCGGCGAAGGCCTCGTTGATTTCCCAGGCATCGACGTCGTTCAGGCCCAGGCCGTGGCGCTGCAGGATGGGTGTGGCGGCATGCACCGGCCCCAGCCCCATCTGCGCCGGATCGAGACCGGCCCACTGCGTATCGACGATGCGGCCGAGCGGCGTCAGGCCGTGCCGATCAAGCGCAGCCTGCGAAGCCAGCAGCAGCCAGCTCGCGCCATCGCTCACCTGCGAGCTGTTGCCGGCGGTGATGTTGCCGTGCCGGCGGTCGAATACCGGCCGCAGCTTCGCCAACCGCGGCACCGACGAATCGAGCCGCACGCCGTCGTCCGTGCAATACAGCCGTCCATCGCCATCGGCGATCGGCACGATTTCGCCGAACAGGCCGGCATCGACGGCCGCAGCAGTGCGCTGGTGCGAACGCATCGAGTGGAAGTCCATCTGCGTGCGACTGATGCCGAAGCGCGCGGCCAGGTTTTCCGCGGTCTGCCCCATGTTGATGCCGATCACTGGATCGGTCAGTCCGCGCAGCAGGCCGATGACCGGCACCAGCATGCCGGGGCGGAACTTCGTCACCAGACGCGCCCGCTCGCCGAAGCTTTTCGCCGCATACCACTGCGCCAGCCAGCGCACCATGGCATCGGAAAACAGCAGGTGTGCGCGTGACAGCGCATCGACGCCGCCGGCCAGCACCAGATCGGCGCGGCCGAGCCGGATGTCGGCCAGCCCGGAATCGATCGCCTGCATGCCGCTGGCGCAGTTGCGCATCACGGTCCAGCCCGGCACGCGGTTGCCGCAGCCCATGCGCAGCGCGGCGATACGGCCGATATTGGCTTCGTCGGCCGACGGCGCGGCACAGCCGAGGATGACCTCGTCCAGCTGGTCCGGCCGGAACGGCTGACGCGCCAGCAGCGCGTTGCCGGCCGCCACGGCGAGGTCGGCGGCGGCGAACGGTCCGGGTGCGTTGCGCGACTTCAGGAAGGGCGTGCGCGCACCATCGACGACGAAAACATCGGGCAATTTCTGGGCTGAAGTCATCGTCGTTCCCTAGACAACGAGCGCGGCGACATTGCGCGCTTCGGGCGCCGTCGCCGGCACTGCGTCGGCACCGAAATCCTGCGGGAAGTCATCGACCTTGACCACGCGGTCGCGCAGCTGGTCGCGCCGGGTGATCAGGGCCAGTTCGCCGGCGTCGATCAGGCCGGCATCGAACGCAGCCCGCATCAGGCCGGGTCCGCGCGCCGTGAACGTACCCTTCTTCTGCGCCGCACGCACGCGTGCCTCGATCGCCTCGGCAGCGATGGTGGCGACCAGCGCGTGTTCGATGACGCCGACCGGATCATGCTCGTCGTCCGGCACATACATGCCGGCGGTCAGCCGGTCACGCGTGGCCGACGGCGTGATCAGCAGCTTCGCCACCTCGGTGCCGAGCCGGTCGGACGGCACGACGTAGGGCCGACCCAGCGGAAAGATCAGCCGGCGCAGCAGCACCGCCATCGGGCGGTTCGGGAAGTTGGAAATCACACCTTCGAACGCGGTCTGCGCATGGAACATCGCGTCCCAGATCGCCCAGTGCATCAGCGGCGCATCGGCGGACTGGCGCCCTTCCGACTCGTAGCGCTTCAGCGTGGCCGAGCACAGGTACATCAGCGACAGGATGTCGCCCAGCCGCGCCGACAGCTTTTCCTTGCGTTTCAGGTCGCCGCCCATGATCAGCATCGCGACGTCGGCCAGGAAGGCGAAGGCGGTCGAGAAACGCGTCAGTTGCTGGTAGTAGCGCCGGGTTTCCGGCGCCACGCCGGCCGGAGCGCCGACATCCACGCCGACCCAGTGCGAACCGGTCAGGCCGAGCACCAGCGCGCGCACCGCGTTGCTCACCGTGTAGCCGATGTGCGAGAACAGCGCGTCGTCGAATTCGGCCAGCGCGGCCGGCGTGTCGTCGGCCAGCGCGGCGCGCATTTCGCGCAGCACGTAGGGATGGCAGCGGATCGCGCCCTGACCGAAGATGATCAGGCTGCGCGTCAGGATGTTCGCGCCTTCGACCGTTATGCCGATCGGAATCTGCTGGTAGGCACGGCCGAGGAAGTTGGACGGCCCCAGGCAGATGCCCTTGCCGCCGAGGATGTCCATGCCGTCATTGACCACCTGACGGGCGCGCTCGGTGATGTGGTACTTCACAATGGCCGACACCACCGACGGCTTTTCGCCGAGGTCGATCGCGCCGGCGGTCATGCGCCGCGCCGCGTCCATCATGTACAGGTGGCCGCCGATGCGCGCCAGCGGTTCCTGTATGCCTTCGAAGCGGCCGATCGCGGTCTTGAACTGGCTGCGCACGCGGGCGTAGCCGCCGACTGCGCGCGCGGTCAGCTTGGCCATGCCGGTATTCGACGCCGGCAGCGAGATCGAGCGGCCGGCAGCCAGGCACTCCATCAGCATGCGCCAGCCCTGGCCTGCCATTTCCGGTCCGCCGATGATCCAGTCCAGTGGCATGAACACGTCGCGTCCCCAGTTCGGGCCGTTCTGGAACACCGCGTTCAGCGGGAAGTGGCGGCGGCCGATGTGCACGCCTTCGTGCGAGGTCGGGATCAGCGCGCAGGTGATGCCGAGATCTTCACGGTCGCCCAGCAGGCGATCCGGGTCGTACAGCCGGAACGCCAGGCCGAGCAGCGTGGCGACCGGTCCGAGCGTGATGTAGCGCTTGTCCCAGGTCACGCGCATGCCCAGCACATCGCGGCCTTCGTGCATGCCGCGGCAGACGATGCCGTAGTCGGGAATCGACGCCGCGTCCGAACCGGCCTGCGGGCTGGTCAGCGCGAAGCACGGAATCTCCAGGCCCCTGGCCAGACGCGGCAGGTAGTGATCCTTCTGTGCGTCGGTACCGTAGTGCAGCAGCAGTTCGGCCGGACCGAGCGAATTCGGCACCATGACGGTCACCGCCGAAGCGGAACAGCGGGTCGACAGCCTGGTCACGACCTGCGAATGCGCCCAGGCGGAGAACTCTCTGCCGCCATACTTCTTCGGGATGATCAGGCCGAGGAAGCCCTTGTCCTTGATGTACTGCCAGACGCCGGGCGGCAGGTCCTTCAGTTCGTGCGAAATGCGCCAGTCGTCGGACATCCGGCACAGTTCCTCGACCTCGTTGTCGACGAAGGCCTGTTCCTCGTCGGTCAGCACCGGATCGGGATAGCCGTGCAGCACCTTCCAGTCCGGCCGGCCGCGGAACAGCTCGCCTTCCCACCACACGGTGCCCGCCTCGAGCGCGATGCGCTCGGTGTCCGACATCGGCGGCAGTATCCGGCGGTAGGTCGACAGCAGCGGACGTGACAGCACGGCACGGCGCAGCGCCGGCACATTCAGCACCAGCGCCGGCAGGCCCGCCAGCAGCGCAGCCACGACGTTCGCCGTCATCGACCAGCCGGCATGCAGGCTGACAGCCGCCAGCCAGGCCGCCAGCACTGCGGTCCACAACAGCAGCGACGCGCGCAGGTAGGCGAGCAGCACGATCGCCAGCGGCAACAGCAGAAGCAGCATCCACGTCATGTCTTTCTCCCCGGGCAGTCCGGCTGCAGTCTGCGCCTACTCGATTCTTCCGTCAGGACCCGGCAGCGGCGCCCGCAGCCCGCCCAGCAGGAAACTCATCAGCCGCGGTGCCATGCGCTGCATCGCATCCGGTTCGTCGACCTTGACGCCGGTCAGCACCTGCAGCGAATCGACGCCGGCAACGGCGTGCGACATGGCACCCAGCATGAAATGCAGGCGCCACAGTATTTCCTCGACCGGCACCGCCGGCAGCGCACGGCAGAACGCCTCCCGGTATCGGCCGATCACCTCCTCATACTCGGTCACCAGGAAGTCGCGGATCATCGGCGACGGCTCGGTGAAGGTACGCCCGAGCAGGCGCATGAATTCGCGGCCGGCATCGCTGCCTGCCGCCAGTTCGAGCGGGCTGCTGAAGAAGGACTCGACGATCACGCTCGGCTTGACCGGCGCACCGCCGGCCGCAGCTTCGGCCGCGTCGAGCGCCTGGATGCGGCTGCCGTTGAGCGGCCGCAGATGCCGCTTCAGCACTTCCTGCACCAGCGCGTCCTTGGATCCGAAGTGATAGTTCACCGCCGCCAGATTCACCCCGGCGTCGCCGGTGATCATGCGCATCGACGTCGCGTCGAATCCATGCGCCGCGAACAGCGCCTGCGCCACATCGAGAATGCGGGTACGCGTTTCGTTGGCGGACAGCGATGTGCGGCGGGCATCCATTCCAGTCGCTCCGGCATCAATTCAAACAAACGTTTGAATTCTAACCCCGATTCAGACGCTGTCAATCCGGCCCTGTCGCCTTCCGGGCCGCAGGCGCTGCCGGGCGGACGAAGGGCGGGACCGGTCAGGACATCACTTCGTAGCCCGCGTCCTCGAGCGCGAAGCGGATGTCCGCCTCCGACACCAGCGGGCTGTGCTCGACGCTGACCACACCGGTCTCCGGCGCGACCTCGACCGTGTCGATGCCGGGCAGTTCGTGGATCACGTTGGTGATTTCGGCGATGGCCTGTTCGCCATCCAGATCGCCGACTGTAATGACTGTCGTATGCATGTTCACCTCCGTAAGGAGGGAATATTAGGGCCTGCGGCGATCAATCGGTTGCGCGTGCTCAAGATAGCTGTCGTTCGGGCACGCACGCGGGCACTCGCAGGCACGCAAGGCGCCGGTGTGGTGAAATGAATCGATGGACATCCCGCATCGACCTGCATGCCGACCGACATCGACCATCGCCTGATCGGCATCGCGGCCGCGCTGGGCATCGGCCTGCTGATCGGCATCGAGCGCGAGCGGCGCAAGGGCACCGGTCCGACCCGCGGCGCCGCCGGCCTGCGCACCTTCACGCTGGCTTCGCTGCTCGGCGCACTGGCCATGCTGCTCGGCGGCGGCATGACGCTGGCCGTGCTGGCCGGCGTGATCGGCGTACTGGCGGTGGTGTCCTACCGCAGGTCGACGGACGACGATCCCGGCCTGACCACCGAAGTCGCACTGGTGCTCACCTTCATGCTGGGCGCGCTGGCGCTGCACGACGCCCGGCTGGCCACCGGCATCGGCGTGCTGGTGGCCATCATGCTGGCGGCGCGCAACCGGCTGCACCGTCTCGTGGTGCGCATCATGTCGGCGCAGGAACTGCACGACGCTTTGCTGCTGGCTGCCGCCGCGCTGGTCATCCTGCCACTGACGCCGGACCGGGCGGTCGATCCCTGGCAGGCGATCAATCCGCGCAACCTGTGGACGCTGGCCGTGCTGATGATGGCGATCAACGGCTGCGGCTACATCGCGCTGCGTACCGCCGGTCCCGCGCTCGGCCTGCCGTTTGCCGGATTCGCCTCGGGTTTCGTGTCGAGCACGGCAACCATCGCGGCCATGGGTGCGCAGGCGAAACGCACGCCTGCTCTGCGCGGCGGTGCCGTGTCGGGCGCCGTGCTGTCGTCGCTGGCGACCGTGCTCTATCTGACCATGCTGCTGGCTGCGACCAGCATCGACGTCCTGCAGCGGATGGCGCTGCCGCTGCTCGGAGCCGGCATCGCCGCCGCCGCATACGGCACGATGATCGCGCTGCGCAACGCCAGTACGCTGACCGACCACGCGGTGCCACGCGGACGCGCCTTCAATCCGCGCGTCGCCATCCTCTTTGCGCTGACCATAGGCGGCATGCTGCTGCTGTCCGCCGTCCTGACCGATGCGCTGGGCCAGGTCGGCCTCGGCATGGCCGCCGGACTGGCCGGGTTGGCGGACGCACATTCCGCCGCCGCTGCAGTCGCCTCGATGCACAGCGCCGGCAAGATCACGGCGGCACAGGCGGTGCTGCCGGTACTGACCGGATTCACGACCAATGCGGCGAGCAAGATCGCCGCCGCCGCGATCGCCGGCGACCGTTCCTTCGTCTGGCAGGTCGCACCGGGCATCGTGCTGTCGGTCGGAGCCGCCTGGGCAGGCGCCTTGGCCGGCGGCGGCCTGTAGGCAAAGCGGACCGCGCAGCGGAGCACGGGTACTCCAGTGTCGGTCGTCCTAGAATTGCCAGCCCGAAGGACGCCGATTTGAGGTCAACAGACCCTAGAATCGCTGGATGAGACGATCCTCCACCGCCCCCCTGCCCGCCCCCGAAGCGGCGCCCGGCACCCGCCGCCGCGACTTCGACACCATCCGCAACCTCTTCCCCTATCTGTGGGCCTACAAGTGGCGGGTGCTGATCGCACTGACCTGCCTGATCGGTGCCAAGGGCGCCAATGTTGCCGTCCCGCTGATCTTCAAGCGGCTGATCGACGCGCTGACACCCGCGGCGGCAATGCGGCAGAGCGCGCTGGAGGCTGCTCCGCTGCTGGTGCCGCTCGGCCTGCTCGCCGCCTACGGTGCGCTGCGCTTTTCCACCTCGCTGCTGACCGAACTGCGCGAAATCGTGTTTTCGCGGGTGACCCAGCAGGCGGTAAGGCGCATTTCGCTGCAGGTATTCCAGCACCTGCACGCGCTGTCGCTGCGCTTCCACCTCGAGCGCCAGACCGGCGGACTGACGCGCGACATCGAGCGCGGTACCCGCGCGATCGGCTCGCTGATCAGCTACACGCTGTATTCCATCCTGCCGACGCTGGTCGAGATGGGGCTGGTGCTGGGCATACTCGCGGTACAGTACGAAGCCGCGTTTGCGCTGATCACCTTCGTCACGCTGGCGATCTACATCACGTTCACGGTCACCGTCACCAACTGGCGCACCAAGCTGCGGCGCGAGGTCAACGAGCTGGATTCGGCCGCCAACACGCGCGCGATCGACAGCCTGCTGAACTACGAGACGGTGAAGTACTTCAACAACGAGGGCTTCGAATCCCGCCGCTACGACGAGCAGATGGCGCGCTGGCAGCGCGCGCAGGAGCGCAGCCAGGTGTCGCTGTCCTACCTGAACATCGGCCAGGCCTTCATCATCGCGATCGGCGTGACGCTGATGATGTGGCGCGCGACGGTCGGCGTGGCCGAAGGCCGGATGACGCTGGGCGACATCGTGCTGGTCAACGCCTTCATGATCCAGCTCTACATTCCGCTCAATTTCCTCGGCGTGCTGTACCGCGAAATCCGCCAGTCACTGACCGACATCGAGCGCATGTTCGCGCTGATGGAAACGCACCGGGAAGTGGCTGACGACGCCGACGCGCGCGTGCTCGCCGCGGGGACGTGCGAAGTGCGCTTCCAGCAGGTGAACTTCGGCTACGAGCCGTCGCGGCAGATCCTGTTCGACGTGGATTTCACGATACCGGCCGGCGGACGGGTGGCCGTGGTCGGGCACTCAGGCTCGGGCAAATCGACGCTGGCCCGGCTGCTCTACCGCTTCTACGACGTGGGCAGCGGGCGCATCACGATCAATGGCACCGACATCCGCAAGCTGACGCAGGACAGCCTGCGCGGCGCCATCGGCATCGTGCCGCAGGACACGGTGCTGTTCAACGACAGCATCCACTACAACATCCAGTACGGCCGGGTGACCGCATCGGCCGAGGACGTCGAGGCGGCGAGCCGCGCGGCGCAGCTGCACGATTTCGTGACGCGCCTGCCCGACGGCTATGCGACCAAGGTGGGCGAGCGTGGACTGAAACTGTCCGGCGGCGAAAAGCAGCGCGTGGCCATCGCGCGCGCGCTGCTGAAGAACCCGCCGGTGCTGATCTTCGACGAAGCCACCTCGGCGCTGGATTCGAAGACCGAGCAGGCGATCCAGTCACAGCTTGAACAGGTCGCCCGCGGTCACACCACGCTGATCATCGCGCACCGGCTGTCGACCATCATGGACGCCGACCAGATTCTGGTGATGGACGGTGGCCGCATCGTCGAGCGCGGTTCGCACGCCGAGCTGCTGGCGCTGGATGGCGCGTATGCGCAGATGTGGGCGTTGCAGGCGCAGGAGGAAGAGCCGGTCACGTAACCCCGAACCGGCCTCCGGATGCACGCGATATCCGTCCGGCAGGGCGAAAAAAAAAAACCGCGCAGTGCGCGGTTTTTTTTCGCCCTGAAATTATCAGGCCTTCCTGCGGCGGCGCACGAACATCATGCCTGCCAGCGCCGTACCGACCAACGCCAGCGAAGCCGGTTCCGGAACGCTCGGCGGCGGCGGCGGCGGCGTACCGTACGAACCGGTTACGCCAGCAATCTTCACATAGTCCTTGGTGTCCGCCGTCGACCCTGGAGTAACCAGCCAGTAGCGGGAATACGTCGTGTTCGTCGTGAGACGCGGGTCGGAATTGCCTGCAAAGTCACCAACCTTGGCCCAGCCAGTCAAGGTCGAATACGTCTGGCCCACAACCGTACCGGAGGAGAAGGCCGTCGGACTGGTGTAGGCATACACGCTCAGGTCCGAATCGGTATTAAACCAGCCGATGTCGATCTGCGACAGGTTGAACGAAGCGCCGAAGTCAAACAGGATGCCTTCGATCGCACCCTGATTGTCGATTGCATGCTGCGGATAAGTGGCTGCACCTGAGCTGACTTCATCGTTCGCACTACTGTCCCGGCTGGTCATGCCGAGACCACTGGACCCCTGGTAGGTCAGGTACGCGGTCTCTATGGTCGAGCCCGACGCAGTATTGGCATAGCCGTTGAGCGTAACGGACTTGCTGGCCGCGTTCGTGTAAGTCATCGACGAATATTCCGCAACCTGACTGGCGAAACCGGTCGCGGCTGTCGAAGACGTTGCGGTGCTGGTGAAAGACCACGAGTAGCTGGCAGCCGAGGCTGCGCCTGCAAAGCAAGTAATCAGCGCGGCGCTCAGGATGTGAAGGGCTTTTCTGTTCATCGCTATTCCTTGATGTCCATGGACTTACTAGAGTGATAGCCAACACTAGCAAATTACGGGCCAGAATTAAAACTTTATAAAAAACAAATACTTGAAGTATGTAAAAATGTGTGGTGTAAATAAACCCGACACTCACACACCCTTTAGCTCGGTACTGAGCGCCCGCGCGTCATCGATCTCCGGAAACGACACCCCTGGCTGCAAGGCGGCATCAAGTTCCTTTCTTGCCTCTGCCTTGCGGCCCGTCTTGGCCAAGGCCCACGCAAGGTGATACCTGAGTTCCGGATTTGCCGGATTTCGCAGACGCGCCTCCCGGAGGTGACGCAAACCGGCATCCAGTTGATTCTTGCGGGCCAGAATCCAGCCCAGCGTATCGAGGACGAGCGCGTCGTCCGGTGCAAGCGCATACGCGCGTTCGGCCGTCTGCTGCGCTTGAGGATCCTTGAGCTGCCATTGGACATTGGCAAGATTGTTGAGCACCGGGGCCGATTCTCTGACCTTGAGCACTGCCTCGAGAGTCGCCTTTGCCTCCCGCAACTGCCCGGCTTCCGTCTGTACCTGCGACAGCAGCAACTTCATGGAAAGATCGCGCGGACGCTCCTTGACCAAGGCCTCAATCGAGGATTTTGCCTGCGCCTTGTTGCCCGACCGCAGCAACGCCTCGTAAAGCCGCCCGGCCACGTCGACACCGGCGCCGTGCGACAACGCGGTCTTGTAATGAGTAACCGCCGCCGACCACTGGCTGCGCGCAGCGGCGACATCGCCTGCCAGCCGGAATGCATCTGCCGGAGCGGTCGGCAGTTTCATCAATTCCTGGGCCCGCACCTCTGCCTTGTCAATGGCGCCTTCGGCAAGCAGCATGTCGCCCTGCATCAACCGCGCGGGCAGAAAACCTGGATCGCCCTGCAACGCCTTCTCTAGGCTGTAGGTCGCCCCTGACGGATTGCCGGCCTGCATCTGCAGGCGAGCAATCCTGTATTGCGCCGCCGCATCGAATTCTGCCGCCCTGGTCATACCACCCAGTGTTGACCGCGCTCCGGCGAGGTCCCCACGTGCGATCTGTACTCTTGCAAGTGCGGCCTGGATCGCCAGGTAGCCCGGCTGACCGGAATTGCTGTCCTTGGCAAGCTCCAGTGCCTTGTCGAGCGCGCCGGTCTGCATGTAGAGATCGATCAGCGCCACCTGTCCCTCGACATGGGTACGCTGCTTTTCGTGCAGTATTTCCAGACCACGTATCGCGTCGGCGATACGCTGCTGGCTGGCATCGAGCTGCGCTCGCTCGTAAAGTGCCGCAGCCTGATTCGGATTTTCCTTGATCATCGCATCGAGCCGCGCCCGTGCCTGATCTGGCCGACCTTCTGCCACATCCAGCTTGACCAGGTTGAGCTTCACACTGTCGAACTTTTTGTCCGCAGCAAGCGCCTTGTCGTATGCCTTGCGGGCGCCTGCATAATCACCCGCGGCAGCCCGCGCGACCCCCAGCAGATTAAGTGCTGCAAGATTGGCCGGCTCCCGCTTGACGACAGCTTCCATCAGATCAACCGCCCGTCGCGGCCGCTGTTCGCGCAATTCGTTCAACGCGAGCGCAACGCTGGCCCGTGCCTGACCCGGATCCTGCTTCAACGCGCCGCGCAGCTGCTCGAGCCCGAGTTCCGTCTGCTTGGAACCGATCAGACTCAAGCCGAGAGAGGTCTGCAACTCCGGGGACTTGCCCAGCTTCTCCGCTTCCTCGAGCAGTTCGGTCGCCCGCTGATGACGCTTCAGCTTCGTATAGGCGCTCGCCGTAAGTATCAGCACCTCCGGGTCGCGGGTACCCCGAAGCATGGGCTCGAGCGTGACAATCGCTGACGCAGGATCGCCCTGCTCAATCTGTATCGCCGCCAGCGGCTTACGCGCGGCAGTGAGCGCCGGGAAGAACCGCGTATGCAGCTCGAAGTATTCCTTCGCCTTGACAGTGCCTCCCAGACTCAGATGGGACAGGCCGGCGATCAGCGAAAGGTGCGAGCGGCTGGTCAGCACGGTCCGCGGCAACGGGTCTATCAACTCGACTACCTGCGCCAAATGCTTGCGAGAGGCTTCCTTGTCGCCGTCCTTGTCAGCGATTACGGCCAGAAGGTAGGCCGCCCGCGGCTCGGTGATGTCGGCCTTCGCCAGCGCAAGCAGGGATGATTTGGCATCGGCCATGCGGCCCATGTCCATCAACACCGAACTGCGGCCGAGCAGCGCTTCGCTGTTGTCCGGCTGCAGCTTGAGCGCCCGATCATAGTGCGCGAGTGCCGCGGGAAGCTGGCCGCTGGAATACGCGACTGCGGCCCGCATGGCCCAGGTCGTGTTGTCGTCAGGCCTAGCGGTCGATGCCTGTTCGGCCAGCGTAGAAGCCTCATCCTTGCGCCCGGCTTCGAGTGCAATGCGTGCCTGCAGCACCAGGGCTGACACCGCAGCCGGATCGATTGCGCGCGCCTCTTTCGCCGTATTCATTGCCGAGGGGTACTGCGCGAGTTCAAGGTATGCACGCGCGCGCAGCAGGGTAAGTTCGTACCGGATGCCGGCCGGCAGGTCATTCGGCTGCAATGTTTCCAGCAGCTCCTTTTGCCGCCCCACCGTCAGCAGGAAATTGGCCAGCGGTACGATATATTCAGCGCGCGAGACGCCACGACGCTGGGCTTCACGCAGTGCAACTTCGGCGGCCGCATAATCGCCCTTGCGCAGTGCCGCGCGTCCCATGAGCATGTGGGCTGCCAGCAGGTTCGGATCAGCCTTCAGCGCATTTTTCAGCTGGATGATTGCGCCCGCGTCATCCTTTCGCTCAAAGCGGACCAATGCGTCTTCATAGTAGCGGCCTGCTTCGTCTGCAGCCGAAGCGGGTGAGACAGACAACAGACCGGTTATGAACAGCGCAGCGACAAGGGATATGCGAAGACGTTTCATTGGAGACGGGCTGACGACAGGACGCTGAAGTATAGGCGCCGCGCCATACCCGTTCCCGCAACCGCGTCACACCACCGGCAGTTCCCTTACTGGCCGCTACATTCGTTCAAGCGCACAGCGACGCAGCGGTGCGGCTGTCGTAGCGAAGGTGAATATTTGTATCGATCGCTTCCGGGTCGTGTGCACCGTGCCAGGCGAAGCTCAGGCTGGCTGCATCACCCAGCGCTTCGCGCCATGTCAGCGCTGGACCGGCCTTGTCGCACAGCATCAGATAGCCGCCGTCGGCACGCGTCTGCGGGGCGAAGAGACCGCGGATCGCGGAGGCGCCAGCGCGGCGCGCAGCATCCGCGGCATCGGCCAGAATGGCTTCGGCACATGCGTATCCGTCACGCGCCGACAGGCCGTAGCGGGCAAACACGAGCGGCAGCCAGCGGCCATGGCCTTCGGCGCCGAGGCTGGCGACGTAGAGGGTGCCATGGGCGAGTGCACCGGCCTGAGGTGCCGGACCGACGAATTTGTAAAGATGTTCCGGCTGCGCAGCCTCGGTCAGGTACACCACGGCACGACCATCCTTGGCATTGGCCATCCGGCTCGCGATGTAGCTGCAGCCGGCAAGGTCGGCCCGGCCGGCAGATCGGTCGAGGCGGAGCGGATGGAACGGGTTGGAATCGGCGTTGATCATGTCGGACAATCCGGTGGAAATATTTCCGACACTGTCGCCGTTCGACATTACCGCCTCATGACTCGGCCCGCGGCCGCCCGAGCGCCTGGTCGACCACGTCACGCGTCAGCACACCGGCGAAGCTCTGGATGAACGCATAGCCGTAGCCGCGCAGCCAGGCGTTGCGATGCAGGCCGATTCGCGTCGTGCTCGGTTCGAACAGATGCGCACAGTCGACAGCGCGCAGATTGCGGTCCTGCTCCGGGTCGAATGCCATCTGGGCGACGATGCCAACGCCCAGTCCGAGTGCGACATAGGTCTTGATGATGTCGGCGTCGATGGCGCTGAGCATTACATTGGGCGTGAGGTCCCTGGCGGCGAATGCACGGTTGACCGCCGACCCCCCGGTAAACGAAAAATCGTAGGTGATCAGCGGCCAGGCGGCGATGGCTTCCAGCGTCAGCGGCTTCACGTCGAGCAGCGGATGCCCGGGCGGTGCAATCAGGCTGCGGTTCCACTGGTAGCAGGGCAGGCTGACCAGCATGTCGAAATCGTCGATCGCTTCGGTGGCGATGGCCAGATCCGCCTCACCGGCCAGCACGTACTCGCAGCATTGCGTTGGATTGCCCTGATGCAGCGTCACCCTGACGTCCGGATGCGCACGCATGAATTCGGACAGGATGCCCGGCAGCACGTAGCGCGCCTGGGTGTGCGTGGTTGCGATGGTGAGGCGACCATGTTCGCCACTCGCATACTCGTCGCCCACCTGCTTCAGGGCCCCGACGTCGCGCAGCATGCGGCGTGCGATCGCCAGCACCTCCTGCCCCGGCTGCGTGATGGCGACCAGCCGCTTGCCCTGGCGCACGAACACATCCACGCCCAGCTCGTCCTCCAGCAGGCTGATCTGCCTGGACACACCGGACTGCGAGGTGTGGAGCACCCGCGCGGCTTCCGATACGTTCAGATTGCGCTGAGCGACTTCAGCGACGTAACGCAGCTGTTGCAGGTTCATTTAGCACTCACAGTCATTTCAATCTTACTTCAAAGCACTTCCGATTATCTTCGAAGCTGACTATGCTCGCCGGTCCATATTCAGCAAGCAGATATCCATGGACTACGGCTATTCGGTTGCAGGCTTCTTCGTCGGCGCCATTGTCGGCCTGACCGGCGTGGGCGGCGGGTCGCTCATGACGCCCCTGCTGGTCTTGTTGTTCGGCATCAATCCGGCGGTAGCGGTGGGCACCGATCTGCTCTACGCCGCGCTGACCAAGGCCGGCGGCTCGCTGATTCATGGCAGGAACAATACGGTCGTCTGGCGCATCGTCACCCTGCTCGGCGCCGGCAGCGTGCCGGCGGCCGCACTGACGCTGTGGTGGTTATCGATACATTCCGGTTCGACCTATGGCGGCAAGTCTCTCATCAGCGGTACGCTCGGCATCGCGCTCCTGCTGACGGCGTGCGCGCTGCTGTTCCGGGCGCGGCTGCAGGCGTGGGCGGAACGCCCCGGCATTTCGGCCTTCCGCGAACGACATCTGAGCTCACTGACCATCGCGACCGGCGTGGTTCTCGGAGTGCTGGTGACGATCTCGTCGGTCGGCGCCGGCGCGCTGGGCAGCGCAGCACTGATTTTTCTTTACCCGCGGCTGTCGGCCGTGCGCATCGTGGGCAGTGACATCGCACACGCCGTACCGCTGACCCTGGTCGCCGGACTCGGTCACTGGTGGCTCGGCAATGTCGACTGGACACTGCTGCTGGCGCTGCTCATCGGCTCGCTGCCGGGCATCGCGCTGGGCAGTCATGCCGCGGCCCGGATCCCGGAGCGGGTGTTGCGGCCAATGCTGGCCACGATGCTGATTTTCGTGGGCGGTAAACTGAGCCTGAACCTTCTAGGCTGAAAGAGGGCAAACGGGTTGTCCGGCTGACGTCGGGCAACCGATGAACGGACCACCTTATGTATCGCTACGACGATTACGATCGCGCGCTGGTCACCGAGCGCGTCGCCCAGTATCGCGACCAGTTGCAGCGCAATCTCGCCGGCGAACTGTCAGACGACGAATTCCGTCCTCTGCGCCTGCAGAATGGCCTGTACATACAGCGTCACGCGCCGATGCTGCGCATTGCCGTTCCGTACGGCATGCTGTCGAGCACGCAGTTGCGCAAGCTGGCGTCGATCGGCCGCCGCTATGACCGCGGCTACGGACACTTTTCGACCCGCCAGAACATGCAGTTCAACTGGCCGAAGCTGGAAGACACGGCCGACATCCTGGCCGAGCTCGCGACTGTCGAGATGCACGCGATCCAGACTTCCGGCAACTGCATCCGCAACATCACGACCGACCCCTTTGCCGGCGTGGCGCCGGACGAAATCGTCGATCCGCGCCCCTACTGCGAAGTGCTGCGCCAGTGGTCGACCTTTCACCCGGAATTCGCATTCCTGCCGCGCAAGTTCAAGATCGCTGTCAGCGGCACGCTGGAAGACCGCGCCGTCACCTACGCACACGACGTCGGACTGCAGCTCTACCGTGGCCAGACAGGCGAAGTGCTGGTGCGCGTCATCGTCGGTGGCGGCATGGGGCGTACACCGATACTGGGCAGCGTGATTCACGACGCCCTGCCGTGGAAGCACCTGCCGACCTATCTCGATGCGGTACTGCGTGTCTACAACCGTTACGGCCGCCGCGACAATGCGTACAAGGCGCGCATCAAGATACTGGTGAAGGCGATCGGCGCCGAGGAGTTCGCACGTCAGGTCGATGCCGAATGGCAACTCGAGCGCGACGGCATCGCCACCGTGACGCAGGCGGAACTCGACCGCGCGGCCGCGGCATTTACCGATCCGGATGCGCCTGAGCGCCCTTCGACCGATGCCGCATTCGATGCCGCTGTCGCCGCCGACAAGGCCTTCGCCCGCTGGGTGTCGCGCTGCGTGCGAGCACACAAGCGTCCGGGCTACCGTTCCGTGACCCTGTCGCTGAAGCCCACCGGCGTGGCGCCGGGTGACATCACGTCCGACCAGATGGATGCGGTAGCCGACATGGCCGACCGTTACAGCTTCGGCGAACTGCGCGTCACCCACGAACAGAATGTCGTGCTTTCGGATGTCGCACTTGCTGACCTTCACCGGCTTTGGCAGGAAGCCCGCAGCCACGGTCTGGCAACCCCCAACATCGGGCTGCTGACCGACATCATCTGCTGCCCGGGCGGTGACTTCTGCTCGCTCGCGAACGCCAAGTCGATTCCGATCGCACAGGCCATCCAGGAAGCATTCGACGACCTTGACTACCTGTACGACATCGGCGAACTGGAGCTCAACATATCCGGCTGCATGAATTCCTGCGGGCATCACCACGTCGGTCACATCGGCATCCTCGGTGTCGACAAGGCGGGTTCCGAGTGGTACCAGGTGTCGATCGGCGGCGCCCAGGGCAACACGACCTCGCTCGCCGAGGTCATCGGACCGTCCTTTGCTGCCGAGGAAGTTCCCGCGGTGGTGAAGACGCTGATCGAAACCTACGTCGAGGCACGCACGCCAGAAGAGCGTTTCCTCGACACGGTTCGCCGTGTCGGCATGGCTCCGTTCAAGAGCCGCGTGTACGGTGAAACCACAAAGAATGCGGAGGCCGCCCATGGCTGATCTGATACGCGGCAACGCGCTGGTGGCGGACGACTGGACGTGGGTACGACTGCCGGAATCCTCCGAACCGGTACGCAAGTCGGCCGGCAAAGTTGTGCTGTTCAAGCTGACCGGTGAGCCTGCTGCGCCGGAAGACGTGATTGCGGCATGCGAGGTACCTGCCGGCAAGGTGCTGTTACCGCTTTCCGTATGGCTGAAGCGACGGGATGAACTTGCAGTTCGCGCCGACGCAGGCGAGATCGGCGTATGGCTCGACAGTCACGAAGAGCCGGCCGAACTTGCGGAAAGTCTTGGCGACAACCTTAACCGGCTGCCGGTGATTGGCGTGAACTTTCCGAAATTCATCGACGGTCGCGGCTTCTCGACTGCATTCCTGCTGCGCACACGCTATGGCTATCGCAATGAACTGCGTGCACTTGGCGACGTGCTGCGTGACCAGATGTTCTTCTTTCATCGCTGCGGCTTTGACGCCTATCTGCTGCGTGCCGATCAGAAGCCGGAGCGCTGCATTGCCGCCCTGCGCGACTTCACGACACCGTACCAGACCTCGACCGACGGACTGCCGCCTGTTTTCCGCCGTCGGGTCGGGCTCGGAGCGCCTGCATGAGCAACCCGCTTATCCATCCGAACATCACCGATGCGATGCGCGAAACTGTGGCCCGCAAAGCGGCTGCGGTCGTCGATCTGCTGACCGGGGCCGCGTCGGAATTTCAACCCATCGCCTTCGCCAGCAGCATGGGTGCCGAAGACATGGTGCTTACCGACCTGATCCGTCAACACGGCATCTCGATAGAGATATTCACGCTCGATACCGGCCGGCTTCCGACTGAAACCTATGACCTCATGGCGCGCGCGGAAAAGCACTACGGCGCGCGTCCTGTCACGTGGTTTCCGCGCCATGAAGCAGTCGAGCGATACGTGCTTGAACAGGGCATTAACGCGTTCTACGAGTCTGTCGAGTTGCGCAAGGCATGCTGCGCAATGCGCAAGGTCGAACCACTCGAGCGTGCGCTGGCAGGAAAGAAGGCCTGGGTAACCGGAATGCGGGCCCAGCAATCAGCCACTCGCGCCGACCTTCCTCTGCGCGAACTGGATGAAAGCCGAGGCATTGTGAAGTTCAACCCATTGTCCGACTGGACCGAACGCGAGGTTTGGGTCTACATCCATACCCACGGCGTTCCGTACAACGAACTTCATGAGCGCTTTTATCCGAGCATCGGCTGTCAGCCATGCACCCGCGCCATTTCTCCAGGCGAGGACATCCGGGCCGGACGCTGGTGGTGGGAGAACCCCGAAAGCAAGGAGTGCGGTCTGCACGTCAAGACCGACTGAGGGGCGACGCCGCCTTTCATACCTTGCCTGCCACGAATCCCGAACCGGGATGCAATCACCGCAGTACCTGCCAAGAATCGGAGCTGGTGTGTTCTGTAGAGGCAATAAAAAAGCCCCGCTTGCGGGGCTTTTTTATTGCTGAATACTCAGCCTTATTCAGCTGCGGCGTCACCAGCGTCGTCCGGACGATCCATCAGCTGGACGTAAGCCATCGGAGCATTGTCACCGACGCGGAAACCCATCTTCAGAATGCTCAGATAACCACCATTGCGGGTCGCGTAACGCGGACCAAGCACATCGAAAATCTTGCACACGACTTCGCGGTCACGCAGACGCGAAAACGCAAGGCGACGATTCGACAGGTTCGGCGTCTTGCCGAGATTGATCAGCGGCTCGACAACACGCCGCAGTTCCTTGGCCTTCGGCACGGTTGTCTTGATGGCTTCGTGACGCAGAAGCGACACGGCCATGTTGCGGAACATCGCTTCGCGATGCGAACTGGTGCGGTTGAGTTTTCTGAGACCGTTACGATGACGCATGATGACTCCGTAAAATTTATGCGGCCACCGCGGGTCAGGCAAGTGGCCGGTTCATATTGTGTCCGGGCAGGCCCGGCTGGGACTTAACCCCGATCGAGGCCGGCAGGCGGCCAGTTCTCGAGCTTCATGCCGAGCGTGAGACCACGCGAGGCAAGAACTTCCTTGATTTCATTCAACGATTTGCGACCAAGATTCGGCGTCTTCAGCAATTCGTTCTCGGTACGCTGGATCAGATCACCGATGTAATAGATGTTCTCTGCCTTGAGGCAATTGGCAGAACGAACAGTCAGTTCGAGATCATCAACGGGGCGCAGAAGAATAGGATCGATCTGTGCCGGCTTGCGTGCCTCGATGGTCGGCGCAGTACCTTCCAGTTCGGCGAAAACGGACAACTGATCAACCAGAACGCGAGCAGCGTAGCGCACCGCTTCTTCCGGCTCGACGGCACCGTTGGTCTCCACGTCCATCACCAGGCGATCGAGGTCGGTGCGCTGTTCGACACGAGCCGACTCAACCGAATAGCTCACGCGGCGCACCGGGCTGAAACTTGCGTCTAGCACGATGTGACCGATCGACTTGCCTTCCGACGAACCCTGACGAACGGTGCCCGGTACATAACCGCGGCCTTGTTCGATCTTGAATTGCAGCTCAAGCTTGCCGCCCGGCGCAACATGGGCGATAACGTGCTCGGGATTGACGATCTCGACGTCATGCGTGACTTCGATGTCGCCGGCCGTAACCACACCTTCGCCGTTGCGCGACAGGCGCAGATACGCCTCCGAACGGTTGTGCAGCTTGAGCACGACACCCTTGAGATTGAGCAGGATATCGACGACGTCTTCCCGAACGCCATCCAGCGTCGAGTACTCGTGCAACACACCTTCGATCTGCACTTCTGTCGGCGCGAAGCCGGGCATGGACGACAGGAGAATGCGACGGAGCGCGTTGCCCAGCGTGTGCCCGAACCCGCGCTCGAACGGCTCCATCACAACACGTGCGTGAGCCGGTGAAAGATTTTGTACGTCAATGATGCGCGGTTTCAATAGAGCATTGCTTTGCATCTGCAGTCCTCAGTGACGTCAACGAGCTGATCGCGCAGGCGATCAGCGGGAATACAGTTCGACAACCAGGCTTTCGTTGATCGTCGACGGAAGGTCAGTACGGGCCGGCACAGATTTGAACACGCCGCGAGCGGCCTTCGAATCAACGTCAAGCCAGTCCGGGAATCCGCGCGAAGCCTGTGCTTCGAGAGCACCTTTCGAACGCAGGTGACCCTTGGCGCGTTCGGTCAGCTCGACAACATCGCCCGGACGAACTTCGTACGACGGGATGTTTACGCGCTTGCCATTGACCAGCACACCGTTGTGACGCACAACCTGACGCGACTCGGCGCGCGACGCACCGAAGCCCATGCGGAATGCCACCGTATCGAGACGGCTTTCCAGCAGCTGCAGCATGTTTTCGCCGGTCTGACCCTTACGGCGTTCGGCTTCGGCGTAAACGCGGCGGAACTGACGCTCCAGCACACCGTAGATACGGCGGATCTTCTGCTTTTCACGCAGCTGCTGCCCAAAGCCGGACAGGCGCTGACCGGATTTCTGGCCGTGCTGACCCGGAGCGTACGAACGACGCTCGATGGCACACTTGTCGGTGAAGCACTTTTCGCCCTTAAGAAAGAGCTTTTCGCCTTCACGACGGCATTGACGGCATTTCGCGTCGAGATTACGAGCCATTCTCTACTTCCTCTTAGATGCGCCGACGCTTGGGCGGACGGCAACCGTTGTGCGGGATCGGCGTGATATCGGTGATCGACGAAATCTTGATACCGAGCGCATTCAGCGCACGAACGGCCGACTCACGACCCGGGCCGGGGCCCTTGATGCGGACTTCCAGATTCTTCACGCCACACTCGACAGCGACCTTGCCGGCAGCTTCAGCTGCGACCTGGGCTGCAAACGGGGTGCTCTTGCGCGAACCCTTGAAGCCGGCACCACCCGACGTCGCCCAGGACAACGCGTTGCCCTGACGGTCGGTAATGGTAATGATGGTGTTGTTGAAAGAAGCGTGAATGTGGGCGATACCCTCGGCCACGTTCTTCTTGACTTTCTTCCTGACTTTTGCAGCACTCTTGACCATGATCGTGTCCTGTTAGCGACGCTTACTTCTTGCCGCCGGAGATCGACTTGCGCGGCCCCTTGCGGGTACGTGCGTTCGTACGGGTACGCTGCCCACGAAGCGGCAGACCGCGGCGATGACGAACACCTCTGTAGCAGCCCAGATCCATCAGGCGCTTGATATTCATCGTCACTTCGCGGCGAAGATCACCCTCGATAGTGAACTTGCCGACCTCTTCCCGCAGCCGATCCATTTCGGCCTCCGAGAGGTCTTTGATCTTAGCCGTGCGGGCTACCCCGGCAGCGTCACAGATCTTTTGTGAGCGGGAACGACCAACCCCAAAAATCGCCGTGAGAGCGATCTCGGTGTGCTGGTGGTTAGGAATGTTAACGCCGGCAATACGGGCCATGCAGTCACCCCGAAAAGCGAAACCTTAAATTTTATCAAAGACCACTAGCTAACGTCAACCTTGACGTTGCTTGTGACGCGGATCAGCGCAAATGATGCGGACAACGCCATGGCGACGGATCACCTTGCACTTGCGACATACGCGCTTAACAGATGCTTGGACTTTCATCCCAATTCTCCAGCTGAAACCAAACGCCGAACCTACTTGGCGCGAAACACGATGCGACCTTTTGTGAGGTCATAAGGCGTGAGCTGCACCGTTACCTTGTCACCGGGAAGGATGCGGATGTAGTGCATCCTCATCTTTCCGGATATGTGCCCGAGAACTATATGTCCGTTTTCGAGCTTCACGCGAAACGTCGCATTAGGCAGGGTTTCAACAACTTCCCCCTGCATTTCAATGACATCTTCCTTGGACATAAGTACCTAGCGCGTCGGGAACCCAGCCCCGCGGAAATTTGCCTTCTTCAACAAACTCTCGTATTGATGGGACATGACGTAGGCCTGAACCTGGGCCATGAAGTCCATCGTTACGACGACAATGATCAAAAGGGACGTCCCGCCAAAATAGAAAGGCACATTCCACTTGAGAATCAGGAACTCGGGCAACAAACAAACCAAGGTGATGTACACCGCGCCGATCAGCGTCAGACGCGTAAGAATTTTGTCGATGTAGCGCGCGGTCTGTTCGCCCGGACGAATACCGGGAACGAAAGCGCCGCTCTTTTTCAGGTTGTCTGCCGTTTCCTTCGCATTGAAGACCAGTGCGGTATAGAAAAAACAGAAAAACACGATGGCGGACGCGTACAGCAATACGTAAATCGGCTGCCCGGGAGATAGCGTTGCAGCAATGTCCTTCAGCCAGCGAGTACTGTCACCCGTCGCAAACCAGCCTGCAAGCGTCGCGGGGAAGAGAATGATGGACGAGGCGAAGATCGGCGGAATCACACCTGCCATGTTCAGCTTCAGCGGCAGATGCGAGCTCTGACCGCCGTACACCTTGTTGCCAACCTGGCGCTTTGCGTAATTGACCAGAATCTTGCGCTGGCCACGTTCGACGAACACCACCACAGCGGTAACTGCGGCAACCAGCACCACGATGAACAACGCAGTCAGTTCATGCATCGCACCGGTATTTACCAGTTCCAACAGACCGCCAATCGAACCGGGCAGCCCGGCCGCGATACCGCCGAAAATGATGATCGAAATGCCGTTGCCGACGCCGCGCTCGGTAATCTGCTCGCCGAGCCACATCAGGAACATCGTGCCAGTGACAAGCGTCGAGATCGTCACGAAGCGGAACATCATGCCGGGATCAAGCACCAGCCCGTTCTGTGATTCCAAGGCCACCGAGATTCCCAGCGCCTGGAAAAGCGCCAGCGCCAGCGTGCCGTACCGGGTGTACTGAGTCACCTTGCGGCGCCCCGCCTCACCCTCCTTCTTCAAGGCCTCAAGCGTCGGCACTGCCACCGTCAACAGCTGCATGATGATCGATGCAGAGATGTACGGCATGATGCCGAGCGCGAAGATCGTGAAGCGGGACAAGGCACCGCCGGAGAACAGATTGAAGACGCCAAGAATGCCGCCCTGCTGCCCGTGAAACAGCTCCGCGAGCCGGGCAGGATCGATACCCGGGACGGGAATGTGCGCACCCAGCCGATAAACGATCAGCGCGCCTGCGAGAAACCACAGACGACGCCAGAGATCGCCGAACTTTGCGGTACGACCCGGTTGCTGGGCGGCAGTTGCCAAGACTTACTCTCCCACCTGGCCGCCGGCCGCTTCGATTGCTGCGCGGGCGCCCTTCGTGGCGCCGATTCCCTTCAGAACCACACGACGCGTGATCTCACCCGACAGCACAACCTTGGCCGCAAGCGCGTCGCGCGCGATCAATCCGAACTGCTTCAGAACGAGAAGGTCCACTTCTTCAACCGGCAGGCGCGACAGCGACGAAAGATTCACTTCATCGTTGCGAGCACGCGTCAGCGACGTGAAACCCCGTTTCGGCAGACGACGCTGCAGCGGCATCTGACCGCCTTCGAAACCGACGCTCTTCCAGCCACCCGAACGCGACTTCTGACCCTTGTGACCACGACCGCAGGTCTTTCCGAGACCGCTGCCGATACCACGACCAACGCGGCGACGCGCGTGCTTGGAACCCTCACCGGGCTTGATGTCATTCAGTTCCATTTAAGCCTCGAGCTTCAGCAGATAGCACACCTTGTTGATCATTCCGCGAACAGCCGGAGTATCTTCAAGGACGACAGAGTGGTGGAGGCGGCGCAATCCGAGACCGCGTACGGTCGCGCGATGATCCTGCTTGCGTCCGATAAGGCTCTTCACCAGCGTAACCTTCAGTGTTTTTTCAGCCATCACAGACCTCAGCCGAGAATTTCCGCCACGGTCTTGCCACGCTTAGCGGCAACTTCCGACGGAGTACTCATGCGCAGCAGGCCATTCAGCGTGGCACGCACAAGGTTGTAGGGGTTGGAGGAACCAAGCGACTTCGCGACAACGTCGGTCACACCCATCACTTCGAACACTGCACGCATCGGACCACCGGCAATGATGCCGGTACCGGCCGCGGCCGGTTGGATCAGAACGGTGGACGCACCGTGATGACCGATGATCGGGTGGTGGAAGCTGCCATCGCGCAGACTGACGCGCACCATCTTCCGACGGGCCTCTTCCATGGCCTTCTGGACAGCGACCGGCACTTCACGCGCCTTGCCCTTGCCCATGCCGATACCACCGTCACCATCACCGACAACGGTGAGTGCAGCGAAACCCAGAATGCGACCACCCTTCACAACCTTCGTGACACGGTTGATCGCCACCATCTTTTCACGCAGGCCGTCGTCGCGTTCTTCCTGGGCCTGGTGTTGCTTGCGTTGCGGTTTAGCCATCGCTTGAGTCGCCTGATCAGTTAGAACTTGAGACCGCCTTCGCGGGCGGCCTCAGCGAGCGCCTTGATACGGCCGTGATATTTGAAGCCACCACGGTCGAACGCCACCTGCTCGACGCCTTGCGCACGAGCGCGCTCCGCGATGAGCTTGCCAACGAGCGTCGCTGCCTGAACGTTGCCGCCGTTGCTCACTTCCTTGCGCACCGACTCCTCGACAGTCGACGCCGCTGCAATCACTCGCGTGCCGCAGCCGGAATACACCTGTGCGTAGATGTGACTGTTGCTGCGATGCACGGAAAGGCGAACCGCCTTGAGTTGTGCAATACGCGCTCTGGTCTGGCGTGAACGGCGCAAACGGGATTGATTCTTGTCCATGTTCGTCACCCTTACTTCTTCTTGGTCTCTTTGATTACCACCACTTCATCCGAATAACGGACACCCTTGCCCTTGTAGGGCTCAGGCTGGCGATATGCGCGGATTTCGGCGGCAACCTGACCAACCAGTTGCTTATCAACACCCTTGATTCGGATTTCCGTCTGCACCGGCGTTTCAACCTTGATGCCAGCCGGCATCTCGTGAACGACGGGGTGCGAAAAGCCCAACGACAAATTCAGCTTGTCGCCCTGTGCCTGAGCCTTGTAACCGACGCCTACCAGCATCAGCTTGCGCTCGTAACCCTGCGTGACACCCTGAACCATGTTCGCAACCAGCGCGCGCATCGTTCCGGACAGTGCCTTGCTGTTTTCGACGCCGTCTATCTGGGCGAAACGAACTTCGCCACCATCGACAGTCACGGCGACAGCCGGACTGATCTTGCGGCTGATCTGACCGAGCGGTCCCTTGACCGACAATTCGCTGTTGTTCAGAACAACTTCGACGCCCTTCGGCACGACTACCGGATTCTTTGCAATACGTGACATGTTTTCGTCCTCAGGCCACGATGCAGAGCACTTCGCCGCCGACCTTCTCGGCGCGGGCCTTGCGATCGGTCATGACGCCGCGCGGGGTGGACACAATCGCCACTCCAAGCCCGTTCATCACGCGCGGGAATTCGTCCATGCCGCGATATACGCGCAGACCGGGGCGACTGATGCGCTCGATGCGCTCGATCACGGGACGCCCCGAGTAATACTTCAGAACGAGCTCCAGATCGGCCTTCGCGCCGTTTGCACGGACGCTGAAACCATCGATATAGCCTTCGGACTTCAGCACTTCGGCGATCGCTACCTTGATCTTCGAAGAAGGCATGACGACAGAGCCCTTCTGTGCCATTTGTGCATTGCGGATGCGGGTCAGCATGTCCGCAATCGGATCACTCATGCTCATCTTGTACCCCTGTTACCAACTAGCCTTGACCATGCCGGGAACTTCGCCCCGGAAGGCCGCTTCACGCAACTTGATTCGGCAGAGCCCGAACTTGCGAAACACGCCACGCGGACGACCGGTCTGTTCGCAACGATTGCGCAGACGCGTCGGATTCGCATTGCGGGGCAGTGCCTGCAGCTTCAGACGGGCGGAAGCACGGTCTTCGTCGCTTGCCGACATGTCGGCAATGACGGCTTGGAGAGCAGCACGCTTGGCGGCGAACTTCGCCACCAGCTTTTCGCGCTTCTCTTCACGGTTAATCAATGACAGCTTGGCCATGGCAACCTCAAATCAATTCTTGAAGGGGAACTTGAAAGCGGCGAGCAGCGCCTTGGCTTCCTCGTCGGTCTTCGCAGTCGTCGTGATGCTGATATTCATCCCGCGAAGCACGTCAATCTTGTCGTACTCGATTTCCGGGAAAATGATCTGTTCCTTGACGCCGACGTTGTAGTTTCCGCGACCATCAAAGCCCTTGCCGGAAACACCGCGGAAGTCGCGAACCCGCGGCATCGCAACCGAAATCAGACGATCCAGGAATTCGAACATCCGCGGACCACGCAGCGTCACCATGCAACCGATCGGATAGCCCTCCCGAATCTTGAAGCCGGCAATTGCCTTGCGCGCCTTGGTCACAACCGGCTTCTGACCGGCGATCTTCACCATGTCGCCAACTGCGTGCTCTAGCACCTTCTTGTCGCCCACAGCCTCGCCCACGCCCATGTTCAGCGTGATCTTGGTAATGCGCGGCACTTCCATAACCGATTTGTAACCGAAGCGGGAAGTAAGCTCTCCCACCACAGTTGCCTTGTAAAATTCCTGCAAGCGCGCCATCGTCGTTCCTTATGCCTTGACTGTCCGGGCGTGGCCGATCAGGCCTTCACCAACTCGCCGTTCGACTTGAAGAAACGGACTTTCGTGCCGTCTTCAAGAGTCTTGATCCCAACCCTGTCGCCCTTGCTGGTCGCCGGATTGAACAGCGCAACATTAGAGATGTCGATCGGCATTTCTTTTTCGACAATCCCACCCTGCTGACCCTTCATCGGATTCGGCTTCTGGTGCTTCTTGACGCGGTTGATACCCTCAACCAGCACCGAGCGCTCATCCAGGCGGCGCAGCACCGTACCGCGACGACCACGATCCTTGCCGGTCAACACTACAACTTCATCGCCTTTGCGAATCTTTTCCATCTGAATCTCCAGCCCGACCTCAGAGAACTTCCGGCGCCAGCGACACGATCTTCATGAACCGCTCGCCGCGCAATTCACGCGTCACCGGCCCAAAGATGCGGGTGCCGATCGGCTCCAGCTTGTTGTTCAGAAGCACTGCGGCATTGCCGTCAAACTTCACAAGCGAGCCATCCGGACGACGAACACCCTTGGCAGTGCGAACAACCACTGCGTTATAGACTTCGCCCTTCTTGACTCGACCACGCGGAGCAGCGTCCTTGATGCTGACCTTGATCACATCGCCGATACCCGCGTAACGGCGCTTGGAACCGCCAAGCACCTTGATACACATGACGGAACGCGCACCGGTGTTATCGGCCACATTCAGCATGGATTGCATCTGGATCATTTATTTTCTCCAACTTATCCCGCTCAACAAGCGGTCAGTCTTGGACCCGTCAGGGTGTAGGACGAGCCCAACGATACCTTGAGGCTCGTGAAGCACAGCACGCAACAATAGCACGCATGAAGGGGCTATACAAGCCCCTTCATGCACAAAATCAGATTACACGCGCCTGCTCGACAACCTGCGTAACCTTCCACGCCTTGGTGCGGCTGATCGGACGGCATTCTTCGATCTGAACCAGATCGCCTTCATGCGCCTCCAGGCCTTCAACATGGGCGTGATACTTCTTCGACCGCATGATGACCTTACCGTAGAGCGGATGCTTAACGCGTCGCTCGACCAGCACGGTCACGGTCTTGTCCATCTTGTCACTGACCACACGCCCGACCAGCGTGCGATGGACCTTCTGATTGGTCTCGCTCATTTCGCGTTCGCCCTTTCCTGCAGGAGAGTACGCACGCGAGCGATGTCGCGACGAACTCCGCTCAGCTGGCTAGTGTTGGTCAGCTGTTGGGTTGCCTTCTGCATGCGCATGGAGAACTGCGCCTTCAGAAGCTCCATCAACTCCGTATTCAATTCAGCGGTATCTTTGGACCGCAGATCCTTAGCTTTCATCACTTACCCCAGCTGTCGAACGACAAACGTGGTTTCCAGCGGCAGCTTGGCTGCAGCCAGGCGGAACGCCTCGCGCGCCAGCACCTCGTCCACGCCGTCCATTTCGTAAAGCACCTTGCCCGGCTGAATCTCGGCAACCCAATACTCCGGATTGCCCTTGCCGTTACCCATACGAACTTCCGCCGGCTTCTGCGAAATCGGCTTGTCCGGGAAGATACGGATCCAGATCCGGCCACCGCGCTTGATGTGACGCGTCATTGCACGACGTGCAGCTTCGATCTGACGAGCCGTCAGACGACCACGCGACGTTGCCTTGAGACCATACTCGCCAAACGAAACCTTGGTGCCGCGGGTGGCGAGGCCCTTGTTGCGGCCCTTTTGCTCCTTACGATACTTCCTTCTCGCCGGCTGCAGCATTGTTAGCTCCTGACTTTCTGACTCGTTTCGAAGTGGTCTTCACGTCGGCATCAGCCGCCGGAGCACCACCTTCGGGCTTGGCATCGCGTGCCGGGCGACGGCCGGCCGGACGGTTATCACCTTCCGGACGACGACCATCACGACGCGGACGACGCGCGTTGTCGTTCTCTTCGGTAACCGCCGGGGCTTCGCCTCGGGCAAGCATCTCGCCCTTGAACACCCACACCTTGATACCGATCACACCATAGGTCGTCTTGGCTTCCGACGTACCGTAATCGATGTCCGCACGCAGCGTGTGCAGCGGCACGCGACCTTCGCGATACCACTCGCGACGGGCAATTTCGATGCCGTTCAGGCGACCCGACGACATGATCTTGATGCCTTGAGCACCGAGACGCATGGCGTTCTGCATCGCTCGCTTCATCGCGCGGCGGAACATGATGCGCTTCTCGAGCTGCTGGGCGATCGAATCGGCAATCAGCTGTGCATCGATTTCCGGCTTGCGGATTTCCTCGATATTCACATGCACCGGCACGCCCATCATCTTGGCGAGCTGGGCCTTGATCAGTTCGATCTCTTCACCCTTCTTGCCGATCACCACACCCGGACGCGCCGAGTAAACCGTGATCCGAGCGTTCTTCGCCGGACGCTCGATCACCACGCGACCAACCGAAGCGTGCGCCAGCTTCTTCTTCAGAAAGGCGCGGACCTCGAGGTCCTGGTTGAGCATGCGGGGAAAGTCCTTGCTCGACGCAAACCAGCGTGAAGCCCAATTATGTGTGACCGCCAAACGGAAGCCGGTCGGATGAATCTTCTGTCCCATAGCCTTCAGTCTCCAACCGTGACGAACACGTGGCAGGTCTGCTTCACGATCTGATTGCCGCGACCCTTTGCACGAGCGGTGAAACGCTTCAGCACCGCTCCCTTTTCCACGTAGATAGTCTTCACCTTCAGACTGTCGATGTCCGCGCCGTCGTTATGCTCGGCGTTGGCGATAGCGGATTCCACGACCTTCTTGATGATCTTTGCGCCCTTTTTCGGGCTGAAAGCCAGAATGTTCAGAGCCTGACCGACCGATTTGCCGCGGATGAGATCGGCGACGAGCCGACCCTTTTGCGCCGAAAGGCGCACACCGCGAAGATTTGCACGGGTTTCCATAGTCATCGCTCCTTACTTCTTGGCTTTCTTGCCGGCGGTGTGACCCTTGAACGTCCGGGTCAGCGCGAATTCGCCAAGCTTGTGACCGACCATGTTTTCCGACACATAGACGGGAATATGCTGGCGACCGTTATGCACCGCGATGGTCAGGCCGATGAAGTCCGGCAGAACGGTCGAACGACGCGACCAGGTCTTGATCGGACGCTTGTCATTGGACGCGCGAGCCACATCCACCCTTTTCAACAGGTGGGCGTCGACGAACGGGCCTTTTTTGATTGAACGTGCCATTGCCTACCTCTTATCGCTTGTAACGGCGCTGCACGATCATGTTGCTCGTGCGCTTGTTGCTGCGGGTGCGGTAGCCCTTCGTCGGCTGACCCCACGGACTGACCGGCACGCGGCCTTCGCCGGTGCGGCCTTCACCACCACCGTGCGGGTGGTCGATCGGGTTCATGGCGGTACCACGAACCGTCGGACGCACGCCGCGCCAGCGGGTTGCACCCGCCTTGCCAAGCTTGCGCAGGTTGTTCTCTTCGTTGCCGACTTCACCAATGGTGGCGCGGCATTCGACGTGCACGCGGCGGATTTCACCGGAGCGCAGACGCAGTTGGGCATACGTGCCTTCGCGCGCCAGCAGCTGCACCGAAGTACCGGCAGCACGGGCGATCTGCGCCCCCTTGCCAGGCATCAGTTCGATGCAATGCACCGTGGAACCGACCGGGATGTTACGCAGCGGCAGTGTGTTGCCAGCCTTGATCGGCGCCTCCGAACCACTGATCACCTGCTGCCCGACCACCAGGCCCTTCGGCGCAATGATGTAACGGCGCTCGCCGTCGGCATAGCACAGCAGCGCGATATGCGCGGAACGGTTCGGGTCATATTCGATGCGCTCGACCTTCGCAGCGATTCCGTCCTTATTGCGGCGGAAATCGATGACGCGGTATTGCTGACGATGACCACCACCCTTGTGACGGGTCGTGATGTGACCGTGGTTATTGCGGCCGGCGGTCTTGGTCTGACTCTCCGTAAGGGAGTCCAGCGGACGACCCTTGTACAGGCTCGCGTTGACGACCTTGACGACGGCACGACGGCCAGCCGAAGTCGGCTTGACTTTGACGAGTGCCATTAGACAGCCCCTCCTTCAGCAAACTGGATGTCCTGACCCGGCTTGATGCACACAAAGGCCTTCTTCCAGTCACTGCGACGGCCCAGACTGCGGCCGAAACGCTTGACCTTGCCCTTGACGTTCAGCACCTGCACCGACAGGACCTCGATCTTGTTGTCGCCCTTGCTGAACAGCAATTCGACAGCAGCCTTGATTTCGGGCTTGGTCGCATCGGATGCGACACGGAACACAACCTGATTATTGCGGTCGGCGATAAAGGTCGCCTTCTCGGAAATCTGCGGAGCAAGCAGAACCTGCATCAGCCTTTCCTGCGAAAAGTTGCTCATGCCCACATCTCCTCGAATTTGCTCATCGCGTTGCGCGTGATCAGCACCTTGCCGAAGCGGATGAGCGACACCGGATCCGTTTCGTGCGCTTCGAGCACAAGCACGTTGTGCAGATTGCGCGACGACAGGAACAGGTTTTCGTCCAGCTCATCGGTGATCACCAGCACCGAGTCAAGGCCCATACCCTTGAGCTTGCTCGACAGCAGCTTGGTTTTCGGCGCTTCGATGCTGAAGCTCTCGACAACCGCCACGCGGTCTTCGCGGGCAAGTTGCGACAGGATCGCGGCGATACCGGCGCGATACATCTTGCGGTTCACCTTCTGGGAGAAGTTCTCATCCGGCGAATTCGGGAAAATGCGGCCACCGCCACGCCACAGCGGGCTCGAAGACATACCGGCGCGAGCACGGCCAGTACCCTTCTGGCGCCACGGCTTGCGCGTGGTGTGCTTGACCAGCGTACGGTCCTTCTGGGCACGCGTGCCCTGGCGGGCGTTGGCCTGATAGGCCACCACCAGCTGATGCACGAGCGCTTCGTTGTATTCGCGGGCGAACAGCGCATCCGGTGCCTGCACCGTCGACGCTTGCTGGCCTGCATCATTCAGAACTTTCAATTCAGCCATTGCGCTCTCCTCAGCCCTTGACCGCCGGCAGGACGATCACGTCCCCGCCCTTGGAACCCGGAACAGCACCCTTGATGAGCAGCAGCTGACGGGCTTCGTCAATACGCACGACTTCGAGGCCCTGCTGGGTACGCTTGACGTCACCCAGATGACCGGCCATGCGCTTGCCCGGAAACACGCGACCCGGATCCTGCGCCATACCGATCGAACCTGCAGAGTTGTGCGAGACCGAGTTACCGTGCGAAGCGCGGTTCGACGAGAAGTGGTGACGCTTGATGGCACCGGCAAAACCCTTGCCGATCGTGGTGCCGGTCACATCAACCTTCTGCCCGACAGCGAACACGGAAGCGGGGCTGATGGTGTCGCCCGGCTTGAATTGTGCAAGCTGTTCCGCCTCAACACGGAATTCGCGCAGCACCTGACCGGCTTCGACACCAGCCTTGGCAAAATGACCTGCGGCGGCTTTATTCACGCGGGTTGCGCGACGCTTGCCGAAAGCGACCTGCACCGAGGCGTAGCCATCGGTTTCTGCTGTCTTGATCTGGGTAACGCGGTTGTTCGACACATCGACGACCGTTACCGGGACGGTTTGTCCGTCATCGGTAAATATGCGCGTCATGCCGACTTTGCGCCCCACAAGGCCTAGAGTCATGTTTTTCTCCTCATCCCGGTTGCGATTGACCAGGATTCGTTTCAACTGCCGCCGGAACCTCCGACGACCCTTACCCGGCAAAAAGAACGCCGGAAAAAGACGGTTTGCTGCTTACTGAAGCTTGATTTCGACATCCACACCAGCAGGCAGATCGAGCTTCATCAATGCATCGACAGTCTTGTCGGTCGGATCGATGATGTCCATCAGGCGAACGTGGGTGCGAATTTCGAACTGGTCGCGCGAAGTCTTGTTCACGTGCGGCGAACGCAGCACGTTAAAGCGTTCGATGCGGGTCGGCAGCGGAACGGGACCGCGGACGACAGCGCCGGTGCGCTTGGCGGTATCAACGATCTCAAGAGCGGACTGATCGATCAGGCGATAGTCGAAGGCCTTGAGACGGATACGGATCTTCTGGCTTTGCATTGAAATTTCCCAAAGAGCGAAAGAGCAAAGCCGGGCGACTGACGCCGCCCGGCACAAAAGCTGTCGATTGTACTAATTAAGCGATGATCTTGGCAACCACACCGGCACCGACCGTACGACCGCCTTCGCGGATCGCAAAGCGCAGACCTTCTTCCATCGCGATCGGCGCAATCAGCTTGACCGTGATCGATACGTTGTCGCCCGGCATCACCATCTCCGTACCTTCCGGCAGATCGATCGAGCCCGTAACGTCCGTCGTCCGGAAGTAGAACTGCGGACGATAGCCGTTGAAGAACGGCGTGTGACGACCGCCTTCGTCCTTCGACAGCACGTAGATCTCGGCCGTGAAGTGCGTGTGCGGCTTGATCGAACCCGGCTTGGCCAGAACCTGACCACGCTCCACGTCTTCACGCTTGGTGCCGCGCAGCAGCACGCCAACGTTGTCGCCTGCCTGACCCTGGTCCAGCAGCTTGCGGAACATTTCAACGCCGGTACACGTCGTCTTGACCGTGTCCTTGATGCCGACGATTTCGATTTCTTCGCCGACCTTCACGATGCCGCGTTCGATACGACCCGTCACCACCGTGCCGCGACCCGAGATCGAGAACACGTCTTCGATCGGCATCAGGAACGCGCCGTCGATCGCACGCTCCGGCGTCGGGATGTAGCTGTCCAGTGCGTCGGCCAGGCGGAAGATCGACGCTTCGCCGATTTCGCTCTGGTCGCCTTCCAGCGCCTTCAGCGCCGAACCCTGGATGATGGGGATATCGTCGCCCGGGAAGTCGTACTTGCTCAGCAGTTCGCGCACTTCCATTTCGACCAGCTCGAGCAGCTCGGCGTCGTCGACCATGTCGCACTTGTTCAGGAACACCACGATGTACGGCACGCCGACCTGGCGGGCCAGCAGGATGTGTTCGCGCGTCTGCGGCATCGGGCCGTCAGCGGCCGAGCACACCAGGATCGCGCCGTCCATCTGCGCTGCACCCGTGATCATGTTCTTCACGTAGTCGGCGTGACCCGGGCAGTCAACGTGCGCGTAGTGGCGCGCCGCCGTTTCGTACTCAACGTGCGCGGTGTTGATCGTGATGCCGCGCGCCTTCTCTTCCGGCGCCGCGTCAATCTGATCGTACGCCTTCGCTTCACCGCCGAACTTCTTCGACAGGATCGTCGTGATCGCCGCCGTCAGCGTCGTCTTGCCATGATCCACGTGACCAATCGTCCCCACGTTCACGTGCGGCTTGGTGCGCTCAAACTTTCCCTTTGCCATTTCCTAACCCCTAAATCCTAAAATACTCACTTCTTGTTGATGATGGCGTCAGCGACGTTCTTGGGCGCTTCGGCGTAATGCTTGAATTCCATCGAGTAGGTCGCGCGACCCTGGCTCAGCGAGCGCAGCGTGGTCGAGTAACCGAACATGGCGGCCAGCGGCACTTCAGCCTTGATGGCCTTGATGCCGCCCGGCAGGTCTTCCATGCCCTGGACGATGCCGCGGCGACCCGACAGGTCACCCATGACATTGCCCATGTAGTCTTCCGGCGTTTCCACCTCGACCGCCATCATCGGCTCAAGCAGCACCGGATTGGCCTTGCGCATTGCATCCTTGAAGGCCATCGACGCAGCCATCTTGAATGCGTTTTCGTTCGAATCGACGTCGTGGTAGGAACCGTCGAACAGCGTGACCTTCACATCGACCACCGGGAAGCCGGCCAGAACGCCGTTCGGTAGCGTCTCCTGAAGCCCCTTGTCCACCGCGGGGATGAATTCGCGCGGCACTGTACCGCCCTTGATCGCATCGACGAACTGGTAACCCTTGCCGGCTTCGTTCGGCTCAAGCTTGATCCAGACATGACCGTACTGACCGCGACCACCGGATTGCTTGACGAACTTGCCTTCCTGTTCGACCGCCTTGCGCACTGCTTCACGATACGCAACCTGCGGCGCGCCGACATTTGCCTCGACACCGAATTCACGCTTCATGCGATCGACGATGATTTCGAGGTGCAGCTCGCCCATACCCGAAATCACGGTCTGACCGGATTCTTCGTCGGTACGGACACGGAACGACGGATCTTCCTGAGCCAGACGACCCAGCGCCAGACCCATCTTTTCCTGGTCACCCTTGGTCTTCGGCTCGACTGCGACGTGAATCACCGGCTCCGGGAATTCCATGCGCTCAAGCGTCACTTCGTGATCCGGATCGCACAGGGTCTCACCGGTCGTCACTGACGAAAGACCGATGGCAGCAGCGATGTCGCCGGCGCGGACTTCTTCGATTTCCTGACGGTCGTTGGCGTGCATCTGCACCAGGCGACCGATGCGGTCCTTCTTGCCTTTGATCGGGTTGTACACCGTATCGCCCGACTTCAGCACACCGGAATACACGCGAATGAAGGTCAGCTGACCGACGTACTTGTCCGACATGAGCTTGAATGCGAGCGCCGAGAACTTCTCGTCATCTGCCGCACGACGCTCGACGGTGTTGTCATCTTCGTCCAGACCCTTGACCGGCGGAATATCAACCGGCGACGGAAGGAAGTCGATGACGGCGTCCAGCATGCGCTGCACACCCTTGTTCTTGAACGCGGTACCGCAAAGCATCGGCTGGATTTCACCAGCGATGGTGCGGTTGCGCAGACCGAGAACAACGTCTTTCTCGTCCAGATCGCCGTTTTCGAGGTAGCGGTTCATCAGCTCCTCGCTGGATTCCGCTGCCGCCTCGACCATCTTTTCGCGCCACTCGCTGCAGGTATCAGCAAGTTCGGCCGGGATGTCTTCGTACGAGAACTTGATACCCTGGGACGCCTCGTCCCAGAGAATGGCCTTCATCTTGATGAGGTCGACCACACCCTTGAAGTTCTCTTCCGCACCGATCGGCACCACGACGGGCACCGGATTGGCGTGAAGGCGCGTCTTCAACTGGTCATAGACCTTGAAGAAATTGGCGCCGGTACGGTCCATCTTGTTCACGAAGGCAAGGCGCGGAACACCGTACTTGTTGGCCTGACGCCACACGGTTTCCGACTGCGGCTGCACACCACCCACGGCGCAATACACCATGCAAGCACCATCGAGCACACGCATCGAACGCTCGACTTCAATCGTGAAGTCCACGTGCCCCGGCGTATCGATGATGTTGATGCGGTGCTCGGGATAATCACCGCCCATACCCTTCCAGAACGTCGTCACGGCAGCGGAGGTAATCGTGATGCCGCGCTCCTGCTCCTGCTCCATCCAGTCAGTCGTGGCGGCGCCATCGTGCACCTCGCCAAGCTTGTGATTGACGCCGGTGTAGAAAAGAATGCGCTCGGTCGTCGTCGTCTTGCCGGCGTCGATGTGAGCTGAAATACCGATATTCCGGTAGCGCTCGATCGGTGTCTTGCGTGCCACGATACTGTCCTTTGAAACAAGAGGCCGCCACAAGTGGCGGCCGTTCGGTTAAGCGAGATTGATCAGAAACGGAAGTGCGAGAACGCCTTGTTGGCATCCGCCATCCGGTGCACTTCATCGCGCTTCTTCATCGCTGCGCCACGACCTTCGGACGCCTCAAGCAACTCGGCAGCCAGACGCAGGCCCATCGACTTCTCGGAACGCTTGCGCGCAGCCTCGCGCAGCCAGCGCATCGACAGCGCCATGCGGCGGGACGGACGCACTTCAACCGGAACCTGGTAGTTGGCACCGCCAACGCGACGGCTCTTGACTTCAACCACCGGCTTCACGTTGTTGATGGCGAGACCGAACACCTCAAGCGGATCCTTGCCGCTCTTGGTCTTGATCTGCTCGAATGCACCATAAACGATGCGCTCAGCCACCGACTTCTTACCGGCGGACATCAGCACATTTACAAACTTGGAAAGCTCGACACTACCGAATTTCGGATCCGGCAGAATGTCCCGCTTGGGTACTTCGCGACGACGTGGCATGTTTAACCCTCAACCTCTTGCGATTACGCTTGATTACGCTTTCTTGGGACGCTTGGCGCCGTACTTGGAGCGCGACTGCTTACGATCCTTCACACCCTGCAGATCGAGCGAACCGCGGACGATGTGATAGCGCACACCCGGAAGATCCTTCACACGACCGCCGCGGATCAGCACAACCGAGTGCTCCTGAAGGTTGTGACCTTCACCGCCGATGTACGAAATGACTTCGAAGCCGTTGGTCAGGCGCACCTTGGCAACCTTACGCAAAGCCGAGTTCGGCTTCTTCGGCGTCGTCGTGTAGACGCGGGTGCATACACCCCGCTTCTGCGGGCAGGCTTCCAGAGCCGGCACCTTGGATTTGCTCACCGGCGACGTGCGCGGCTTGCGTACAAGCTGATTGATGGTTGGCATTTTTCGAGATTCCAAAAGACCGGAGGCGACGCCTTTTACGGTCGGCCCGCCTCCGTGACTCGTTCGCCTCGAGCCCGCTACGGTTGGCGGACCCACAAAGAGGCCGGATTATAGGCACACTAAACAAGGCGGGTCAACCCCCCGGCATTTGCACTTGCCGGGGAGCGACCTGCCTGACTATTACTGCTGAGCTTCTCCGGTACCGGCTTCCGCCATCACCGGGTCATCGCCGAACAGGACTCGATCGGCAGCCGCGGCATCGTCCCCACCACTCTGGGCACGGCGGGTCCGGTGGTAGGCCAGACCCGTACCGGCCGGGATCAGACGGCCGACGATGACGTTCTCCTTCAGGCCACGCAGTTCGTCGCGCTTGCCCATGATGGCCGCCTCGGTCAGGACCCGAGTCGTTTCCTGGAAGGACGCGGCCGAGATGAACGAATCGGTAGACAGCGACGCCTTCGTGATACCCAGCAACATGTACTGGTATTCGCACGGACGCTTGCCCTCCGACACCAGGCGATCGTTCTCGTCCAGCACTTCGGAACGCTCCACCTGTTCCTCGCGGATGAACTTCGAATCGCCGGAGTCGATGATGACCACGCGACGCAGCATCTGGCGGACGATCACCTCGATGTGCTTGTCGTTGATCTTCACGCCCTGCAGACGGTACACGTCCTGCACTTCGTCGATGATGTAGCGCGCCAGTTCTTCGACGCCCTTCAGACGCAGGATGTCGTGCGGCTCGACTGCGCCATCGACGATCACTTCGCCCTTGTTCACCACCTGACCGTCGTGCACCGTGACGTGCTTGTCCTTCGGGATCAGGAACTCGTTCACCGTGCCGTCCGGTTCGGTGATCACCAGGCGCTGCTTGCCCTTGGTGTCCTTGCCGAACGAAACCGTGCCTGTGACTTCGGCCAGCAGGCCGGCGTCCTTCGGCGAACGTGCTTCGAACAGTTCTGCCACCCGCGGCAGACCGCCGGTAATGTCACGCGTCTTCGCCGATTCCTGCGGGATGCGTGCAAGCACATCCCCCACGCTGACAGCCTGACCATCCTTCACGGTGATGATGCAACCCACCTGGAAGGTGATCGAGACCGGCGTATCGGTGCCGGCGATCTTCACCTCGTCGCCGGATTCGGTCAGCAGCTTGACCTGCGGGCGCAGGCCCTTGGTCGTGCTGCTGCGGCGCTTCGGATCGATGACCACCAGCGTCGTCAGGCCGGTCACATCATCGACCTGCTTGGCAACGGTCACGCCTTCCTCGACGTGTTCGAACCGCACGATGCCCGAGTATTCGGTAATGATCGGACGGGTATGCGGATCCCAGCTGGCCAGCGCGGTGCCGGCCTTGATGGTCTGCCCCTCGTCAACCTGCAGCGTCGCACCGTACGGCACCTTGTGACGCTCGCGCTCGCGGCCATGATCATCGGTGATGATGACTTCGGCGCTGCGCGCAATGACGATCTTCTCGTTCTTGGCGCTGGTGACATAGCGCATGTTCTGCGTGAAGCGGATGACGCCCGAGCTCTTCGCCTCAACGCCGCTTGCCGCTGCCGCCCGCGACGCCGCACCGCCGACGTGGAAGGTACGCATGGTCAGCTGCGTGCCCGGTTCGCCGATCGACTGGGCGGCAATCACACCCACCGCTTCGCCTGCATTCACGATCTGGCCGCGACCGAGGTCACGTCCGTAGCACTTCGCGCACAAGCCGTAGCGTGTCTCGCAAGTCAGCGGTGTGCGTACCTTCACTTCGTCGACACCGAGCGCGTCGATCAGGTCGCACTTGTCTTCGTCGATCAGTTCGCCGGCGTAGATGACGGTTTCCTGGGTTTCCGGGTTGACCACATCAGCCGCCGTGGTGCGTCCAAGAATACGCTCGCGCAGCGGTTCGATGACCTCACCACCTTCGACCAGGGCCTTCATCACGAAGCCTTCGGCGGTACCGCAATCATCCTCGGTGACCACCAGATCCTGCGTCACATCGACCAGACGGCGGGTCAGATAACCCGAGTTCGCGGTCTTCAGCGCGGTGTCGGCCAGACCCTTTCGGGCGCCGTGCGTCGAGATGAAGTACTGCAGAACGTTCAGACCTTCACGGAAGTTCGTCGTGATCGGCGTTTCGATGATCGAGCCGTCCGGCTTCGCCATCAGGCCCCGCATACCGGCCAGCTGACGGATCTGTGCAGCGGAACCGCGGGCGCCGGAGTCGGCCATCATGTAAATGGAGTTGAACGACTCCTGCTTGACCGTCTTGCCGTCGCGATCGAGGGTGTCTTCCTGTCCGAGCTGGTCCATCATCGCCTTGGCGACCTGGTCACCGGCACGCCCCCAGATGTCCACCACCTTGTTGTAACGCTCGCCGTCGGTCACCAGACCCGAGGTGTATTGCTGGGCGATTTCCTTCACTTCCGCTTCGGCCGCACCGATGATGGTGTGCTTGGCATCCGGCACCAGCATGTCCTTCACCGCGATCGAGATGCCGGCACGCGTGGCCAAGCCGAAACCGGCCTGCATCAGCTTGTCGGCGAAGATCACGGTTTCGCGCAGGCCGCAGCGGCGGAAGCTGTTGTTCACCAGCTTCGAGATTTCCTTCTTCTTCAGCGGCTTGTCGAGCACCGAGAACGGCAGGCCCGGCGGCAGGATCTCCGACAGCATCGCGCGGCCGACGGTGGTTTCGTAGCGCGTGATCTTGTCGCGCTTCTCGCCGTCGATCACCTCGACTTCACGGACGCGCACCGACACCTTGGAATGCAGTTCGACGAAACCGTTGTCGTAGGCACGACGCATCTCGTTCACGTTCCAGAACATCATGCCTTCGCCCTTGCCGTTCACCTTGGAACGGGTGGCGTAGTACAGCCCCAGCACGATGTCCTGCGACGGCACGATGATCGGCTCGCCGTTGGCCGGCGACAGCACGTTGTTCGACGCCAGCATCAGCGTGCGCGCTTCCATCTGCGCTTCCAGCGACAGCGGCACGTGAACGGCCATCTGGTCACCGTCGAAGTCGGCGTTGAATGCCACGCAGACCAGCGGGTGCAGCTGGATCGCCTTGCCTTCGATCAGCATCGGCTCGAACGCCTGGATACCGAGGCGGTGCAGCGTCGGCGCACGGTTCAGCATCACCGGATGCTCGCGGATGACTTCCTCGAGGATGTCCCACACTTCCGGCACTTCCTGCTCGACCAGCTTCTTGGCGGCCTTGATCGTGGTCGCCATGCCGTTCAGTTCGAGCTTGTTGAAGATGAAGGGCTTGAACAGCTCAAGCGCCATCTTCTTCGGCAGGCCGCACTGGTGCAGCTTGAGCTGCGGACCCACCACGATGACCGAACGGCCCGAGTAGTCGACGCGCTTGCCCAGCAGGTTCTGACGGAAACGACCGCCCTTGCCCTTGATCATGTCTGCCAGCGACTTCAGCGGGCGCTTGTTGGCGCCGGTCATCGCCTTGCCGCGACGACCGTTGTCGAGCAGCGAATCCACCGCTTCCTGCAGCATGCGCTTTTCGTTGCGCACGATGATTTCCGGCGCCTTCAGTTCGAGCAGGCGCTTCAGGCGGTTGTTGCGGTTGATGACGCGACGGTACAGGTCGTTCAGATCGGAGGTCGCGAAGCGGCCGCCGTCCAGCGGCACCAGCGGACGCAGGTCCGGCGGCAGCACCGGCAGCACTTCGAGAATCATCCACTCGGGCTTGATGCCCGAATGCTGGAAGCCTTCGAGGATCTTCAGTCGCTTGGAGATCTTCTTCATCTTCGCTTCGGAACTGGTGGCTTCCAGTTCGCCGCGCAGCTTCTCGACTTCGCGGTTCAGGTCGAGCGAACGCAGCATGCCGCGCACGCCTTCGGCGCCCATGAACGCGGTGAAGTCGTCACCGTACTCCTCGACCTTGGCCAGGTAGTCGTCTTCCGACAGCAGCTGGCCGCGGGCGAGCGGCGTCATGCCGGGATCGACGACGACGAAGCCTTCGAAGTACAGCACGCGTTCGATGTCGCGCAGCGTCATGTCGAGCACCATGCCCAGACGCGACGGCAGCGACTTCAGGAACCAGATGTGCGCGGTCGGGCTGGCCAGCTCGATGTGACCCATGCGCTCGCGGCGCACCTTGGACAGCGTCACTTCGACGCCGCACTTTTCGCAGATGACGCCGCGGTGCTTCAGGCGCTTGTACTTGCCGCACAGGCACTCGTAATCCTTGACCGGGCCGAAGATCTTGGCGCAGAAAAGACCGTCGCGCTCCGGCTTGAAGGTCCGGTAGTTGATGGTTTCCGGCTTCTTGACTTCGCCGTACGACCAGGACCGGATCTTGTCCGGCGACGCGAGACCGATGGTGATCGCGTCGAACTCTTCTTCCTGCGTGACCTGCTTGAATAGATCCAGCAATGCTTTCATGGCAACTCCTTTGGGGCTAGTGGCTAGGGGCTAGGCGGGTTCGCTTGCGCGCGCCCAGTCCTAGAACCGCTCCAAATCAATGTCGATGGCCAGAGACCGGATTTCCTTCACCAGCACGTTGAACGACTCCGGCATGCCGGCATCGATCTTGTGCTCGCCCTTGACGATGTTTTCATACACCTTGGTACGACCGGTGACGTCGTCGGACTTGACGGTGAGCATTTCCTGCAGCGTGTACGACGCGCCGTACGCTTCCAGCGCCCACACTTCCATTTCACCGAAACGCTGACCACCGAACTGCGCCTTGCCGCCCAGCGGCTGCTGGGTGACCAGCGAGTACGGGCCGGTCGAACGCGCGTGCATCTTGTCGTCGACCAGGTGATGCAGTTTCAGCACGTGCATGTAGCCGACCGTCACCTGGCGCTCGAACGCCTCGCCAGTACGACCGTCGTACAGCGTCATCTGGCCGCCTGCCGGCATGTCCGCGAGTTCCAACATCTGGCGGATTTCCGACTCGTGCGCACCGTCGAACACCGGCGTCGCGAACGGCACGCCGAGCTTCAGGTTGCCCGCCAGTTCGTTCACTTCGGTGTCGGTCAGCGACGAAATGTCTTCCGACTTGCCGCTGCGGTTGTAGATCTCGTCCAGGAAACCGCGCAGTTCGGCAACGTTCGCCTGCCGGCGCAGCATGCCGTCGATCTTCTTGCCCAGGCCGCGAGCCGCCATGCCGAGGTGGGTTTCCAGGATCTGACCGATGTTCATCCGCGACGGCACGCCGAGCGGATTGAGCACGATGTCGACCGGCGTGCCGTCTTCCATGTGCGGCATGTCTTCCAGCGGTGTGATCTTCGACACCACACCCTTGTTGCCGTGACGGCCGGCCATCTTGTCGCCCGGCTGCAGGCGACGCTTCACGGCCAGATAGACCTTGACCATCTTCTGCACGCCCGGCGGCAGCTCGTCGCCCTGGGTCAGCTTCTTCTTCTTCAGCTCGAACGCGACGTCGAAGTCGGTGCGCGTCTTTTCCAGCGAATCACGCAGGCTTTCCAGCTGGGCGGCGATGTCTTCTTCCGCCATGCGGATGTCGAACCAGTTGTGCGGTTCGACGCCATCGAGGTATTCGATGGTGATCGGCGTGCCCTTGGCCAGACGCTTCGGACCGCCATTGGCGATACGGCCGTTCAGCAGACGCTGGATACGGGCGAAGGTGTCGCGCTCGACGATGCGCATCTGGTCGCCCAGATCCTGGCGGTAGCCGCGCAGCATGTCGTCGATGATGGACTGCGCGCGCTTGTCGCGCTCGATGCCTTCGCGCGTGAATACCTGCACGTCGATCACCGTGCCGTTCATGCCGGACGGCACGCGCAGCGAGGTGTCCTTCACGTCCGAAGCCTTCTCGCCGAAAATCGCGCGCAGCAGCTTTTCTTCAGGCGTCAGCTGGGTTTCGCCCTTCGGCGTCACCTTGCCGACGAGCACGTCACCGGCTTCGACTTCGGCGCCGATGTAGACGATGCCGGACTCGTCCAGACGGCCGAGCTGGGCTTCGCCGAGCGACGCGATGTCGCGCGTGATTTCTTCAGGGCCCAGCTTGGTGTCGCGGGCGACGACCGTCAGTTCCTCGATATGGATCGAGGTGAAGCGGTCTTCGGCGACCACGCGTTCGGAGATCAGGATCGAGTCTTCGAAGTTGTAGCCGTTCCACGGCATGAACGCCACCAGCATGTTCTGGCCCAGCGCCAGTTCGCCCAGATCGGTCGAAGCGCCGTCGGCCACCACGTCGCCCTTGGCGATGATGTCGCCGCTCTTCACGACCGGACGCTGGTTGATGTTGGTGTTCTGGTTGGAACGCGTGTACTTCACCAGATTGTAGATATCGACGCCGACTTCGCCGGCCACGGTCTCGTCGTCATTGACGCGGACCACGACACGGTTGGCATCGACATAGTCGACCACGCCGCCACGCAGCGCCTGCACTGCGGTACCCGAGTCGACTGCCACGGTACGCTCGATGCCGGTACCGACGAAAGCCTTTTCCGGACGCAGGCAGGGCACCGCCTGACGCTGCATGTTGGCACCCATCAGCGCGCGGTTCGCGTCGTCGTGCTCGAGGAACGGAATCAGCGAGGCCGCCACCGACACGATCTGACCCGGCGCGATGTCCATGTACTGAACCTGATCGGGCGTCGACAGCATGAACTCGCCCTTGTGGCGGCAGGACACCAGTTCGTCCGACAGGCCGCCCTGCTTGTCCAGCGACGCGTTCGCCTGAGCGATCACGTACTTGCCTTCCTCGATCGCCGACAGGAAGTCGATCTGTTCGGTCACATGGCTGTTTTCCACACGACGGTACGGCGTTTCGAGGAAGCCGTACTTGTTGGTGCGGGCATACAGCGCGAGCGAGTTGATCAGGCCGATGTTCGGGCCTTCCGGCGTTTCGATCGGGCACACACGGCCGTAGTGCGTCGGATGCACGTCGCGCACCTCGAAGCCTGCGCGCTCGCGCGTCAGACCGCCCGGGCCCAGTGCGGAAACGCGACGCTTGTGCGTGATTTCCGACAGCGGGTTGGTCTGGTCCATGAACTGCGACAGCTGGCTGGAACCGAAGAATTCCTTGATCGCGGCGCTGATCGGCTTGGCGTTGATCAGGTCGTGCGGCATCAGGTTGTCCGACTCGGCCTGGCTCAGACGCTCCTTGACCGCACGCTCGACACGCACCAGACCAGCGCGGAACTGGTTCTCCGCCAGTTCGCCGACCGAGCGCACGCGACGGTTGCCGAGGTGATCGATGTCGTCGATTTCACCCTTGCCGTTGCGCAGATCCACCAGGATGCGGATGACGTCGACGATGTCCTCGTTCGACAGCGTAGCAGCGCCCTCGATCGCGTCGCGACCGACGCGACGGTTGAACTTCATGCGGCCGACGGCCGACAGGTCGTAGCGCTCTTCCGAGTAGAACAGGCCGTGGAACAGCGTTTCCACCGCATCTTCCGTCGGCGGCTCGCCCGGACGCATCATGCGGTAGATGGCAACGCGCGCCTGCCACTGGTCAGCGGTTTCGTCGGTACGCAGCGTCTGCGAGATGTAGGGGCCGCGATCCAGGTCGTTCACGTAAAGCGTGGCGATTTCGCCGACTCCGGCGACGGACAGTTTCGCCAGCAGCTCTTCGGTGATTTCGTCGTTGCAATTGGCCAGGATTTCGCCGCTTTCCTGATCGACCACCGCAGTCGCCACGATGCGGCCGACGAGGTAGTCCTCCGGCACGACGATGCTGTCGGTGCCGGACTCGGCCAGTTCGCGGATGTGCTTGGCGGTGATGCGCTTGTCCTTCGCCACCACGGTCTTGCCGGCGCTGTCGACGATGTCGAACTTGGCGACCTCGCCGCGCAGGCGTTCCGGCACCAGCTTCATCTTGATGCCGCCCTTGGCCGACAGGTCGAAGGCATCGAATTCGAAGAAGGTCGACAGGATCTGCTCCGGCGTCATGCCGATGGCCTTCAGCAGGATGGTGACCGGCATCTTCCGGCGACGGTCGACGCGGAAGTACAGGTAGTCCTTCGGATCGAACTCGAAGTCGAGCCAAGAACCACGGTAGGGGATGATCCGTGCCGAGAACAGCAGCTTGCCCGAGCTGTGCGTCTTACCGCGATCATGCTCGAAGAACACGCCCGGCGAACGGTGCAGCTGGCTGACGATGACACGCTCGGTGCCGTTGATGACGAAGGAACCGGTCGTCGTCATGAGCGGAATTTCGCCCATATAGACTTCCTGCTCCTTCACTTCCTTGATCGTTTCCTTCGGTGCTTCGCGGTCCATGATGACCAGGCGCACACGCGCGCGCAGCGGGCTGGCGAAGGTCAGGCCGCGCTGATGACATTCCTTCACGTCGAATGCCGGTTCGCCCAGCATGAAATGCACGAATTCGAGGCGTGCGTTGCCGGAATGCGAACTGATCGGGAAGATCGACGTGAACGCAGCCTGCAGCCCCTGATTGCGGCGGGCGTCCTGCGGAATCTCCGCCTGCAGGAACTGCGTGTAGGACTCGAGCTGGGTCGCCAGCAGGAAAGGCACGTCGAGCACCGCATCACGCTTGGCAAAGCTCTTGCGGATGCGCTTCTTCTCGGTGTAGGTGTAGGCCATGAAATCTCCAGGCATAGAGTGCGAGGCCGGGGAGAAAAGGACTGCGCGCCACCCGGCGCACAACCCGTCTTCACCACGGAATGAGATCAGGACAACGTCACCGGCGGTTGGCCTCTACCAACCCCTGGGCTGACAACGAAAGCGCGGGCAGGAACACCCGAGGCGGGACTTTCGTTCGACCGGCAACGGTCTTCCGTGATCGCTTCGGAAGACAAGGAAAACACGTATTCCACGCGCTTTCCTGGTATCCCCAAACAACAACGGGAGCGCGGCCCGAAAGCACGCACTCCCGCCCACCAGATCGGTATTACTTGACTTCGACCTTGGCGCCAGCTTCTTCCAGCTGCTTCTTCAGTGCTTCTGCATCGGCCTTGGGGATGGCTTCCTTGACCGGCTTCGGAGCGCCGTCAACCAGATCCTTGGCTTCCTTCAGGCCCAGGCCGGTGACTGCACGCACGACCTTGATCACTTCGACCTTCTTCTCGCCGGCGGCCAGCAGCACGACGGTGAATTCGGTCTTTTCTTCAACCGGGGCGGCGGCGGCGGCGGCCGGAGCAGCGACGGCGACGGAAGCAGCAGCAGCGGACACGCCGAACTTTTCTTCCAGATCCTTGATCAGCTGCGACAGTTCCAGTACGGACAGCGCTGCGATTGCTTCGATGATGTCTTCTTTGCTAACGGCCATTTCTAAACTCCTGTTTCATGCACTGTGGATTCTGAATCCAGCAGTGCGGGATGGTTGTCTGATATTTCGTGACGCCTGAACTTAAGCAGCCTGCTTTTCGCGGTCGTCGCGCAGCGCGGCGAGGGTACGGACGAACTTGCCCGGAACCTCGTTGAGCGTCTGTGCAAACTTTGCGATCGGGGCCTGCATCGTGCCCAGAAGTGTTGCGAGCAGTTCTTCGCGGCTCGGCATGGAGGCCAGTGCCTTGACGCCGTTGGCGTCGAGGACATGGTTGGCCAGCGCGCCGCCCTTGATGACCAGCTTGTCGTTACCCTTGGCGAAATCCTGGATGACCTTTGCCGCCGATACCGGATCGGCAGACATGCCGTACAGCAACGGCCCGGTCATTTCCTTCGCCAACCCCTCGAAAGGGGTACCCGCGACAGCACGACGAGCCAGCGTGTTCTTCAGAACACGCAGGTACACACCCTGCGCACGGGCCTGGGCACGCAAACGCGTGACATCGCCCACTTCCAGACCGCGGTTCTCGGCGATCACGATCACCTGCGCGCCCGCAACTTCAGCGGATACGCCGGCAACGACTTCCTTCTTCTGATCGAGATTGAGTCCCAAGGTCTACTCCCATGATTACGGTCGCCGGGCACACATTGCTGCCCACCCGGCGAACCACCTGCGGCGACCGTATCAGGAGAAGAAACTGTCCGTGAGGACAACATCCATCCTGTGTCGGGTTACGCCATCTGCGCAGGCGGGGCTTGCACCCCATTACACCCTTGCGGGCACCTGCGGTCTTTGACAACCCGTCGCCCCGAACAGGCGGCGACGGCCCAAAGTCCATTGTGCATCCGGCCTGACCGGACGCAAATCCTGTTACTGCACCGAAGCCTGATCGACGCGGATGCCCACACCCATCGTGGTGGTCACCGATACCTTGCGCAGGTAAACACCCTTGGCGGCAGCCGGACGGGCCTTGTTCAGTGCATCGACCAGCGCCTTGATGTTGCTGGTCAGCTGATCGGCCGAGAACGAGGCGCGGCCAACGGTACATTGAACGATGCCACCCTTGTCGGTGCGGTACTGCACCTGACCGGCCTTGGCGTTCTTGACCGCGGTTGCGACGTCCATGGTCACGGTGCCGACCTTCGGGTTCGGCATCAGGCCGCGCGGACCGAGGATCTGGCCCAGCGCGCCAACCACGCGCATCGCGTCCGGCGTGGCGATGGCCACGTCGAAATTGAGATTGCCTTCCTTGACCTGAGCGGCGAGGTCGTCGAAACCGACGACGTCGGCACCAGCAGCCTTGGCTTCTTCAGCCTTGGCGCCCTGTGCAAACACGGCCACACGGACCGACTTGCCGGTACCGGCCGGCAGCACGACGGAACCGCGCACCAGCTGGTCTGACTTCTTCGCATCGATGCCGAGATTGACGGCCAGATCGACGGATTCGTCGAACTTGGCATTCGCGATTTCCTTCACCAGCGCCAGCGCATCGGCCAGCGGGTAGCTACGGGTGCGATCGACCTTGGCGCGCAGCGCCTGCATACGCTTGGACAACTTCGCCATGATTACAGGCCCTCCACCGTGATGCCCATGCTGCGGGCAGAACCAGCGATCGTGCGCACGGCGGCGTCGAGGTCACCGGCGGTCAGATCCTTGTTCTTCACTTTTACAATTTCTTCAAGCTGGGCACGGGTCACCTTGCCCACCTTGTCGGTGTGCGGCTTCGGCGATCCCTTGGTGATGCCGGCCGCCTTCTTGATCAGGATGGTCGCCGGGGGCGACTTCATCACGAACGTGAACGACTTGTCCGCGTAGGCGGTGATCACGACCGGAATCGGCAGACCCGGTTCCATGCCTTGGGTCTGCGCATTGAATGCCTTGCAGAACTCCATGATGTTCAGACCGCGCTGACCCAGCGCGGGACCGATCGGGGGCGACGGATTCGCCTTTCCGGCCGGCACTTGCAGCTTTACGTAGCCGACGATTTTCTTCGCCATGATGACTCCATGTGTGAGTGTTAGCGTGAGTCCCGGCCCTTCGGCCCGTCATCACTCCTCGCCCGGCGCGACAGCACCGGAAACAATCACGCGGCAAACCCGCAAAGGCATCGCCGCGCACCTGGACGACACCCTGCGGTGCCGCCCGAAACCTTCAGGTCAGACCTTCTCGACCTGCGAAAACTCGAGCTCGACCGGCGTCGCGCGACCGAAGATGGTCACCGACACGTGCAGGCGGCTCTTGTCGTAATTCACGCTTTCCACCGAACCGTTGAAATCGGTGAACGGACCTTCCTTGACCCGAACCAGCTCGCCCACTTCGAACAGCACCTTCGGACGGGGCTTTTCGACCCCTTCCTGCATCTGCTGCATGATCTTGTCGACTTCCTTCTCGGAAATCGGGGTCGGCTTGTTGGCGCTGCCGCCGACAAAACCGGTCACCTTGGGCGTGCTCTTGACGAGGTGCCAGCTATCCTCGTCCATGTCCATCTCGACCAGCACATAACCGGGGAAGAACTTGCGCTCGGACACCGCCTTCTGCCCGCCGCGCATTTCAACGACTTCCTCGACCGGCACGAGGATCTGGCCGAACTTGTCCTGCATCCCGGAGCGCGCAACGCGCTCGACGAGCGCGCGCTGTACCGATTTCTCGAAACCGGAATAGGCGTGTACCACGTACCAACGCTTGCTCATGATCTTTTCCAGCCCAGTATCAGGTCGTACAACACCCACTCGAGGCTCTTGTCGGTCACCCAGAGGAAGAGTGCCATCACAACCACAAAACCAAACACGATGGCCGTCGTCTGAATGGTTTCCTTGCGACTGGGCCAGGCAACCTTCTTCGCTTCGACCACCGACTCGTTGGCAAATACGATGAAGCGACGCCCCGGATCCGTATACCAGGCGACCGCAACACCCGCGGCCAGACCGGCAACCACGGACAGTACGCGCACCGCCATTATCTGGTCGGAAAGAACGTAAAAGCCGGCCACCCCTGCTATCAGCAGGGCAATGGCCAGCGCAAACTTCAACTGGTCGGTCATGAATGTCCGGAAGTGCGCTTGCACTCCGCAAAATTACCCGGCCTGATCACCGGAGTGGCAGGGGCAGAGGGAATCGAACCCCCAACCTTCGGTTTTGGAGACCGACGCTCTGCCAATTGAGCTATGCCCCTGCAAAACAAAACCCGGGCGGCTCACGCAACCCGGGGCACACCAACCTTAAGCGATGATCTTGGCAACCACACCGGCACCGACCGTACGACCGCCTTCGCGGATCGCAAAGCGCAGACCTTCTTCCATCGCGATCGGCGCAATCAGCTTGACCGTGATCGATACGTTGTCGCCCGGCATCACCATCTCCGTACCTTCCGGCAGATCGATCGAGCCCGTAACGTCCGTCGTCCGGAAGTAGAACTGCGGACGATAGCCGTTGAAGAACGGCGTGTGACGACCGCCTTCGTCCTTCGACAGCACGTAGATCTCGGCCGTGAAGTGCGTGTGCGGCTTGATCGAACCCGGCTTGGCCAGAACCTGACCACGCTCCACGTCTTCACGCTTGGTGCCGCGCAGCAGCACGCCAACGTTGTCGCCTGCCTGACCCTGGTCCAGCAGCTTGCGGAACATTTCAACGCCGGTACACGTCGTCTTGACCGTGTCCTTGATGCCGACGATTTCGATTTCTTCGCCGACCTTCACGATGCCGCGTTCGATACGACCCGTCACCACCGTGCCGCGACCCGAGATCGAGAACACGTCTTCGATCGGCATCAGGAACGCGCCGTCGATCGCACGCTCCGGCGTCGGGATGTAGCTGTCCAGTGCGTCGGCCAGGCGGAAGATCGACGCTTCGCCGATTTCGCTCTGGTCGCCTTCCAGCGCCTTCAGCGCCGAACCCTGGATGATGGGGATATCGTCGCCCGGGAAGTCGTACTTGCTCAGCAGTTCGCGCACTTCCATTTCGACCAGCTCGAGCAGCTCGGCGTCGTCGACCATGTCGCACTTGTTCAGGAACACCACGATGTACGGCACGCCGACCTGGCGGGCCAGCAGGATGTGTTCGCGCGTCTGCGGCATCGGGCCGTCAGCGGCCGAGCACACCAGGATCGCGCCGTCCATCTGCGCTGCACCCGTGATCATGTTCTTCACGTAGTCGGCGTGACCCGGGCAGTCAACGTGCGCGTAGTGGCGCGCCGCCGTTTCGTACTCAACGTGCGCGGTGTTGATCGTGATGCCGCGCGCCTTCTCTTCCGGCGCCGCGTCAATCTGATCGTACGCCTTCGCTTCACCGCCGAACTTCTTCGACAGGATCGTCGTGATCGCCGCCGTCAGCGTCGTCTTGCCATGATCCACGTGACCAATCGTCCCCACGTTCACGTGCGGCTTGGTGCGCTCAAACTTTCCCTTTGCCATTTTCGATCACCTTGGTTACTTAATTGAGATCTGCGTCAAACCTCGACTGACATCCTCAGTTGTCACCAGGATGCCGCACGCCAAAAACCTGTGGTGCCCATGGGCAGGATTGAACTGCCGACCTCTCCCTTACCAAGGGAGTGCTCTGCCACTGAGCTACATGGGCACTGAAACTCTTTGCCTGGACAGCGGGCAGATGACTGCCAGCAAAAGCCCTGACCGGTGGAGCGGGAGACGGGAATCGAACCCGCGTCATTAGCTTGGAAGGCTAAGGTTCTACCATTGAACTACTCCCGCCAAACCGCTCCGCACTACCGGCGCGCAGTCCGGATACCGAACACCGCACGCCTGTTACTGCATTTACCTGTACTTCGCACCACTTGTCTTCACTGTCGCCACCGCACAAAACCCTCATGAACAAAAGGTTGTGGTGGAGGGGGAAGGATTCGAACCTTCGAAGGCAGAGCCGTCAGATTTACAGTCTGATCCCTTTGACCGCTCGGGAACCCCTCCGGCGACGAGCGAGCCCGCGATTATGGTGAGCGTTGCCCCGTCTGTCAAACCCTAAAACGAAAAATTCATCAGGAAATCGAAAGAATCGCATCAAGGTCGAGTGCCGCGGCGGCGACTGCGGGGTCCGGAGACTCCAGATGGGGCACCACGCCCAGCAGCGGCGCCCCAAGTCTCGCGGCCAGCGCGGCGATCGACGCATCCTGCGCCAGCATGCCCCCGGCCGTGCAGTTCGCAACCCACCCGGCCAGCCGTAATCCTCTTGCACGGATCGCTTCGGCCGTCAGCAGCGCGTGATTGATGCAGCCCAGCCGCAGGCCGACCACCAGCACCAGCGGCACGCCGAGGTCCTGAGCCAGGTCCGCCGTCGTGTAGTCGTCGGTCAGCGGCACGATGAATCCGCCGACCCCCTCGACCACGACGTGCTGCGCGTCAGCACACAGCCGGGCAAACGCGCTCCTTATATGTAGCGGATCGATCAGCCGCCCTTCCATATTTGCCGCGACATGCGGTGCCAGCGGTGCGTCGAACAGATAGGGGTTGGTCAGCGACGGCGCATGACCGGGTGCGCTGACCGCCGACAGCGCGTCGGCATCCTCGCTGCGCCGGCACCCGTCGGCATCGCGCCAGGCCCCCGAGGCCACCGGCTTCATTCCGACCGCCGCAACACCTCGATTCCGCAGCGCCTGCACCAGCGCGCAGCTGATCAATGTCTTGCCGACACCGGTGTCGGTGCCGACCACGAAATGGGCATTGGCTGCGATCATTGCTTGCTCTCCACCTTCAGGCCGGGTTTGCGCGCGACGACCCAGACCAGTTCATAGCTCAGCGGAATGCCCAGCTCTGTGCGCAGCGATTCAAGGTGGTCATACACGCGCAGCAGGGCGACTCGCCCGAGCAGGGCACGGCGTCCGTCGACCGGCACGCGCGAGGCGCCGATGTCGCGGATCGACTGCAGCAGGCTGCGCGCATCGGCGAAATGTTCGACGCGCGTCGCCCGCTCGATGCAATCGACGCGCAACCCGGCAGAAGCCAGTACTTCCCGCAGGCGCCCCTCTTCCGTGAAAGCCACGGTATGACGATGCTGATCGACAGCAGCGAACGCGGCATCGATCTCGCGCAGGGAACCGTTCAATACAGTGCTGAAGCAGACGACGCCGTCCGGGCGCAACGCACGCGCAGACTCGGACAACGCACGCGGCAGATCGCACCACTGGAGCATCAGGCTGGAAAAGACCAGATCCAGGCCGGCATCGGCAAAAGGCAGGCAGTGCGCATCGGCACAGACGCGCAGGCAGGACGATGCAGCCTCGTGCGCGCCGAGCATGCCGGGCGAAAAATCGGCGGCGATCACCTGCGCATCCGGATGGCGTGCCGCCAGCGCACCCGACGCAAAACCGATGCCGCAGCCCAGATCGAGAATCCGCTGCGCCTCGACGTCCGGCAGCAGGTCGAGCAGGCGGTCCGACACCACGCGTTGCAGCCCGGCCGCCGCGCGATAACGCCCCGCTGCCCGGGAAAAGGCCCGCTGGACCGCCGACAGTTCAGACATCCGCAGCCACCCAGTCGCACAGTTCGCGCAGACCGCCATGAAGCCAGGGCAGATGGGCGGCACCCGGCACGCACAGCCAGTGCGCCGAACAGACTTCTGCCGCGGACCGGGCCGCCGCAACATCGATCACGCGATCCTGCTCGCCGTGCACGAACATCAGGTCGGCCGACAGCGCATGCATGACATCCCGCAAATCCTGATCGCGCAGCCAGTCCAGCCCCTGGCTCAGCGCGGGCGACGATGGCAGCGGTGGCTGCTCGATCAAAGCCGACATTGCGCCGCGCGATGCACGCGGATTGCTGTCGCCCAGCGCCGACAGCGCCGCAAAGCGCATGCGTGCGCGCTGCGGCTGCTCGCCAACCGCGTCGGCAAAGGCCTCGAAACGCTCCATCGTCATGCCGTCGGGCCAGTCCGGCCGCTGCACGAAGCACGGCGAGGCCCCGACCAGCGCAACCTTGCGGACCGGCGCCCGCGCGGCCCAGGCCAGTGCGAGCAGTCCGCCGAGCGACCAGCCGACCAGCGTATCGACGTCGGGCAGCATATCGGCCAGCTGTTCGACGCAGTGTTCGAAGCTGTCGCAGCCGCGGTCACGGTTCATGCCGTAACCCGGCAGATCGGGGAGGAATACCCGGCACCTCTCGCCCAGCGCCTGCGCGACCGGTTCGAGCAGGCGCCCGTCCCAGCCCCAGCCATGCAGCAGCGCCACGCGCGGGCCGCCTTCGCCGAAGTGCGAGCCATTTTCGCCGAAGCGTCGGCAGTCAAGCGCGTCAGCCATGGCCCGCCTCGGTCAGGGCGCCGCACAGAGCAGCCAGGTCATCCGCCGAATGTGCGGCGCTGAGCGAGATGCGCAGGCGCGCGGTGCCGGCAGGCACGGTCGGCGGCCGGATCGCCGGCACCCAGATGCCGCATTCGAGCAGGCGCGCCGCAAGTGCCAGCGCTTCGGCGTTACCACCGACGAGCAGCGGCTGGATCGCCGTGTCGGACGGCATCAGCGTCCAGCGTACTGGCGCGAGTTCCCGGCGCAGCTGTGCGCGGTGCGCTGCCAGCAGCGCCCGCCGGTCGTCGGCTGACGCGATGATGCGCAGGCTGGCCAGCAGCGCACACGCAAGCGCGGCCGGCGCGGCCGTGGTGTAGCGATAGCTGCGTCCGGTCTGCATCAACCATTCGACCAAATCGGGGTCACCGGCGACGAAGGCGCCGGACACGCCGGCCGCCTTGCCCAGCGTGCCCATATAGACCACGCGCGGCGAAGCGATGCCGCAATGCGACAGCGCTCCGCGGCCGTGTTCGCCCAGCACGCCGAAACCATGGGCGTCGTCGATCACCAGCAATGCGTCGTGGCGCTCGCACAGCGCCAGCAGTTCGGCCAGCGGCGCCATGTCGCCGTCCATGCTGAACACCGCGTCGGTCACGACCACCTTGCGCCCGCTCGCACCTTCCAGCGCACGCGCCGCGGCGGCAACGTCGTTGTGCGGATAGCGGCGCACGGTGGCGCGCGACAGCTGTGCCGCATCGACCAGCGAGGCATGGTTCAGGCGGTCGGCGACGATGGTGTCGCCACGCCCAGCCAGCGCAGGCAGTATGGCCAGATTCGCCATGTAGCCGGTACAGAAGGACAGCGCGCGCGGCAGGCCGACAAAGGCCGCCAGCGCGGCTTCGAGCTCTTCGTGCGGTCGCTGGTGACCGCTGACCAGATGCGACGCGCCGGCGCCCGCACCCCAGCGCGACGCGCCCTCGCGCAGCGCCTCGACCACGTCCGGGTGGTTGGCCAGTCCGAGGTAGTCGTTGCCCGCGAACGCGAGCAGCGGCCGGCCATCGACCACGGCCCGCGGGCCGCAGGCGGCGTCCAGCACCCGGCGCGTGCGCAGCAGGTCGTCTGCCGCAAGCGCGGCCAGCCGGGCACGAAAATCGAGCGCACTCATGCGAGAGCGGCGTCCAGCGCGTCGCGTGCCCCCTGCGCGAGCAGCGCGGTCTGCGCATCGTCGAGCACATAGGGCGGCATGAAGTACAGCGTGTTGCCCATCGGCCGCAACAGCAGTTCGCGCGCCAGCGCCTCCCGGTAGTAGCGGCGGCTGAAGTCGGCGTGCGCGGTATCGACGTCGAGCGCCCAGATCATGCCGGCCTGACGGAAGTCGCGAACGGCCGGATGTGCGGCCAGCGATGCCAGCGCATCGCTGAAGGTGTGTGCCCACACGCGGTTGCGCGCCAGGATGTCGAGCCGGTCGAACAGGTCCAGCGTGGCCAGCGCCGCACGACAGGCCAGCGGATTGCCGGTGTAGGAATGCGAATGCAGGAAGCCGCGCGCCATCGTGTCGTCGAGGAAGGCGTCGAACACGAAGGGCTTCGACAGCACCAGCGACAGTGGCAGCGTGCCGCCGGTGATGCCTTTCGACAGGCAGATGAAGTCCGGCCAGCCCTCGCCGGCCTCGTCCAGCGACTGCTCGCAGGCGAAGAAGGTGCCGGTGCGGCCACAGCCGACCGCGATCTCGTCGGCGATCAGGTGCACCGCGTGGCGGTCGCACAGCTGGCGCACCTCGCGCAGCCAGTCGGCATCGTGCATCGCCATGCCGCCGGCGCACTGCACGCGCGGCTCGATGATCATCGCCGCAATGCGCGCGTGATGCACGTCGAGAAAGGTCGACAGAGATTGAAGTGCTGCCTGCGCGTCGCCGCCCGCCGGGCTCGGCAATACGTGCGCACCGCGCACCATCGGCGCATAGGCATCGCGAAACAGCGCGACGTCGGTCACCGCCAGCGCACCGACCGTCTCGCCGTGATAGCTGCCGGCAAAGCAGATGAATTCGTTCTTGTCCGGCAGCCCCCGGTTGCGCCAGTAGTGCAGCGACATCTTGAGCGCGATCTCGGTCGCCGACGCGCCGTCCGACGCATAGAACACGTGGCCGAGCCGGCCGCCGGTCAGCGCCGACAGCCGTTCCGACAGCGCCACCACCGGCTCGTGCGTGAAGCCGGCCAGCATGACGTGGTCCAGCGTGTCTAGCTGGTCGCGCAGCGCGCGCACGATGTCCGGGTGGCTGTGGCCGAACAGATTGGTCCACCAGGAACTGATGCCGTCGAGGTAGCGCCGGCCATCCGGCGCGTGCAGCCACGGTCCCTGCGCACGCGAAATCGCGAGCAGCGGCAGCGATTGGTCGGCATGCCACTGCATCTGGGTGCACGGATGCCAGACGGCGGCCAGGCTGCGGGAAACGAGGGAGGCGTGATCGAACGAGGAGGCGGACACGTACGGATACCGGCTGCGCGCCCGCAATCAATGCGGGCACATCGAGGACGGTATTCTAACCGCCCGTCCGATCCGGCTGCCGGACGGGCGTACTACTACTCATCTGGCGGCCAGTTTCGCCGCGGCGTCGCGCAGCGCGGTTCGCAACCCCTCCTCGACCACCGGATGGTAGAAGGGCATTTCGAGCGACCGCTGCACCGTCATGCCGGACTGCATCGCCCAGGCGAGCAGATGGGCGAGGTGCTCGATGTCCGGTCCGATCATTTCGCAGCCGACCAGCAGACCGCTCGCCTTGTCGGCATAGACATGCAGCAGCCCCTTGTTGCGCAGCATGACGCGCGAACGCCCCTGGTTCTCGAACGACACCTCACCGGTGACAAAGCTGTCCGGCACCAGATCGGCGAAGCGTTTGCCCACGGTCGCCAGCTGCGGATCGGAGAACACCACGGCGATCGGTTCGCGCCGCAGCCCGGGCTGGACCGCCGGGAAGCGCGCGGCATTTTCGCCTGCGATCCTGCCCTCGTCGGCCGCCTCGTGCAGCAGCGGCAGGTCGTTGTTGGCATCGCCGGCGATGAAAATGTGCGAGCTGCCGCACTGCATCGCGCACTGCATCGTCTTGCGGTCGAATTCGGGCACGCCGTTGGCGCCGAGCCTGACCGAGGTGTTCTCCAGACCGAGGTTCTTCACGTTCGGCGCGCGGCCGGTGGCGGCGATCATCCACTGGAAGTCCTTGGTGACCACCCGGCCGTCGTCGAGCTGCTGCGTGATGCGCACGCCGTCGGCAACCCGCTCGATGCGTTCGATCTTCGCGTCGGCGTGCAGCGGAAATTCGTTCGCAAAGGTCTGGGTCGCATACACCTTCAGATCGGGATCGGAGAACGGACCGACGTAGTGGCCACGGCCGAACAGCTCCATCCGCACGCCCAGCCGATGCAGCGCCTGCCCCAGTTCGAGGCCAATCACGCCGGGACCGAACACGGCGGCCGATTCAGGCAGCGCATTCCAGTCGAACACATCGTCGTTGACGATGAGCCGGTCGCCGGCGCCCTTGAGTACCGGCGGGATGGACGGCGACGACCCCGTGGCGATCACCGCGCGGCCGAAGGTGACGACCGTGTGGTCGTCGACCTGCAGGCTGCGGTCGTCGAGAAACTTCGCATGGCCGCGCAGCTTGTCGCCGGCCGGAATGCTGTCCACACCTTCGAGCACGAAACCGACGAAGCGGTCGCGCTCGCGTCGGACGCGCGCCATGACCGCCTCGCCATCGATCCGCACCGAACCGTCGAGCCGGATGCCGAAGGCGTCCCATTTTTCGGTTGCATGCGCCGCTTCAGCCGCGGCGATGAGCAGCTTGCTCGGCATGCAGCCGACGCGTGCGCAGGTCGTGCCGTAGGGGCCGCCCTCGATGATGACCGCACTGCGGCCAGCGGCGACCGCCGCGCGATAGGCCGCAAGACCGGCGGTGCCGGCACCGATCACTGCAACGTCAACATTCACTTCCTTCATGTCGCTCCCCCTGTGTCCGACGCTCAGGGCTGCGCGCGCGACGCGTACGCAGCCCTGAGCGCACGGCGGGCCACCCCGCCGCACGTTCAGTTCAGAAGCAGCTTACTTGGCCGCCCACTTTTCCAGATCTTCCCAGCTGCCGATGTGCTGGCCGTTGATGAACACCTGCGGCACGGTCCTGGCACCGGCGATGGCGCCCAGCGCACGCGAGCGATCGGTATGCGGCAGATCGATCTCGACATACTTGTAGCCCCGGTCGGCAAGCAGCGCCTTGGCCTTGGCACAGAACGGGCAGCCCGCGCGGGTCAGGATGGCGACCTGATCCGGCTTCTTCGCGTTCGGATTGATGTAGTTCAGCATCGTGTCGGCATCAGACACCTTGAACGGATCACCCGGCTCGTTCGGTTCGGAAAACACCTTCTGCACCACGCCATCCTTCACCAGCATCGAGTAGCGCCAGCTGCGCTTGCCGAACCCGAGGTCCGACTTGTCGACCAGCATGCCCATGCCTTGGGTGAATTCGCCGTTGCCGTCGGGGACCAGCGTCACGTTGTCCGACTCCTGATCCTTGGCCCATTCGTTCATCACGAAAGTGTCGTTGACCGATACGCACAGGATGCTGTCGACGCCGTTGGCGGCAAAGGCCGGCGCCAGTTCGTTATAGCGCGGCAGATGGGTCGACGAGCAGGTCGGAGTGAAGGCGCCGGGCAGCGAGAACACCACCACGGTCTTGCCCTTGAACAGTTCGTCGGTCGTGATGTCCTTCCACTCGTTGTTCTGGCGGACGTGGAAAGTGACATTCGGGACGCGCTTGCCTTCCTGATTCTGCTGGCTCATGTGAGAGCTCCTTTCATTGAGAGGGAACGTTGATCCGGTGATGCACCGCGTCGCTGAAGGACATCCGGTGCATCGACGGAACGCAGTGTGAGCGCATCGAACAAACCCATCCAATGGATTAAAATTGTCTTATTGATCGACTAATTCGATTGAATGCCAACAGGCTCTTTTACGGAAGGTGGCCCCGCATGTCCGCTCTGCCCTCGCTGCGCCAGTTGCGTTACCTGATTGCCGTATCGGAGCGGCTCAACTTCACCCAGGCCGCCGAATCGTGTTTCGTCACGCAGTCGACACTGTCGGCCGGCATCAAGGAACTGGAAGCCACGCTGGGCGCGCACCTGGTCGAGCGCGAGCGCCATTCTGTGGTGATGACGGCGGTCGGCAGCGAAGTGGTGCGCCGTGCGCGCGGACTGCTGACCGAGGCGAGCGACCTCTGCGAATGGGCGCGCACGGCGGAACAGCCGATGTGCGGCCTGCTGCGTCTGGGTGTCATCCCGACCATCGCGCCCTTCCTGCTGCCGGCCGTGCTGCCGGCGCTGCGCGTGCGCTTCCCCGACCTCAAGCTGGCGCTGCGCGAGGATCTGACCGGACATCTTCTGCCCCGGCTCGCCACCGGCCAGCTGGATTTCGCACTGATCGCGCTGCCCTACGACACCGGCAATCTGCAGGTGAAACCGCTGTTCGAAGAAGAACTGCAACTGATCGCGCCCGCCGACCGCGAGGCCGACATGCCGCGCGACATCGACCAGATCGATCCCGAAACCCTGCTGCTGCTCGAGGAAGGGCACTGTCTGCGCGGACACACGCTGGCTGGCTGCGCGCTGGCCGAACCGCGCACCGGCGGCATGGAGGCGACCAGCCTGTTCACGCTGGCGCAGATGGTCGAAGGTGGTCTGGGCATGGCGCTGCTGCCCGACATGACGATACGTTCGGGCCTGATCTCCCACATGAAGCTGGTGGCACACCGGTTTTCCGAGCCGCGGCCGCGCCGCACCATCGCTCTGGTCGCGCGCAGTTCGAACGCGCGACGGGAGTGCTTCGACCGCATCGCCGAACTGATCGCGGCACAGGCCTCAGCGGCGGAACCGGACACGGCTACCGGCTGAGCGCCGGTCGTTCCGATGCACACGCCATCCCGCCGCCTGCCGGCTGCGCGGGTCAGTGCTTCTGTTCGACCTTCATGCGCCCCTGCTTGAACGCGACGGACGCCGTCTGGTAGTAGGCGATCGCTTCCCTGACCCGCTGCGGATCGACCGGGGCCGGCGACGACTCCATGGTCACCGGATCGACATGGAAGGCGTGCACATCGCGGCGCGGCGACAGTACGGTCAGCAGGTCGCCACGCAGATAGCCCAGATCCTGATAGTTCGAGATGAAGGCGCGGTCAAGCGGTTCGCGGCCGTCGAACAGTGAGCGGCCGAAGAAATGGTCATCGCCGTTCCTGCCCATGACTTCGATCAGCGTGGGAGGAACATCGATCTGGCTCGCCCGGCGTGCCGACACGCCCGGTTTCAGGATTTCCGGCGCGTAGAAGATCAGCGGTATGCGGTATTTGGCCACCGGCAGACGGGTCCGGCCGGCGACCGACGAACAGTGGTCGGCCACGAACACGAACAGCGTGTCGGCGAACCAGGGCTGCTTCTTCGCTTCGCGGATGAACTGGCCGATCGCCCAGTCGGTGTATTTCACCGCGCCATGCCGGCCGCCGGGCGATGGAATGTCGATGCGGCCGTCCGGATAGGTGTACGGACGGTGGTTGGACGTGGTCATGATCTGCGCGAAGAAGGGCTTGCCGGCCGCCGCTTGCCGGTTCATCGCCTGCAACGCATTGGAGTACAGCACCTCGTCGGCCACGCCCCAGGCGTTTTCGAACACCACGCTGTCCTTCGGAAAGTCCGAACGATCGACGATCAGGTAGTCATTGCCCCGGAAATAGGTGTTCATGTTGTCGAAGTAGCCGTAGCCGCCATAGATGAAGATCGGCACGACGCCCTGGTGTTCGAGCAGTTCACCGACGGTCGACAGGTTGTTGTTGTCGTCGCGGCGCACGATGGACTGTCCCGGCACCGGCGGCGTGCCCAGCGACAGCGCCTCCAGCCCGCGCACGGTGCGGGTGCCGGTCGCATAGACCTGCGAGAAGCGCAGCCCTTCAGCCGCCAGGCGGTCGAGTTCCGGCGTAAGGCCATCCGGCGAGCCATAGGCGCCGACGTAATCGGCCGACAGGCTTTCTATGGTGACCATCACGACGTTGCGCGGCCGCCGGCTGAAGGGTGTCTCCGTGTCTTCCGGCGGATCGTCCATGGCGCTGGGCCGGTCCGGTGACGACAGCGGCAACCGGTCGACATCCAGCCCCTTGAGCACTTCGTCGGCCTCGTCCTGCGGCAGGGTCGCGTACCAGCGCGCGTAGTCCAGCTCGTTGCGGCGCATGGCCGCGGCCAGCGAGAACAGTCCGTTGCCCGACAGCTCGTCGGCGTAGGCGTTGCCGCTGCCGTTCATCTGCTCGATCCCGGCCAGCTGCAGCGAGGCCGCAGGCAGCAGCAGCGCACCGGCAAACATCGCCAGGCGCGTACGCCAGCCGCGCGGTGCGCTCGAGAAGCGGATCTTGCGCGACAGCAGGAACAGCACGGCAGCCGCAGTCAGCGCGATGGCGCCGACAAGCTTGCCGACCGGATAGGACTGCAGGATGTTGGCGACGACCTCCTGCGTGTAGATCAGGTAGTCGACGGCGATGAAGTTGAAGCGGGTCGAGAATTCGTCCCAGAACACGACTTCCGACACCGCACCGAACAGCAGCAACGCGATGGCGAACCACAAGGCGCTCCAGCGCAGTCCGGTCATGACGCGGCTGGCACGCAGCCGCTGCGGCAGCAGCGCCGACACGAACAGCAGCGGTGCCGCGATCCAGGCCATCGTTGCGAGATCGAACCACAGTCCGAGCGCCAAGGCACGCAGCGCCGGCAGCGTACCCATCAGCGCCGGACCGGTCTTGACCCAAAGGCATATCCGCAGCAGCGTCCAGATCGACAGCGCGGCCAGTGTCGCCACCGACAGGAAGGACAGTACGCGCCTGCGTGGCGCCGGGCGGTCTGGCATGTCAGGTCTGGTTGTTATGAGGCGGGACGTTCGCCGAATCGTTTATACAGGATGGGCAGCAGCAGCAGGGTCAGCGCGGTGCAGGTGATCAGGCCGCCGATGACGACGATGGCCAGCGGCCGCTGGATTTCCGACCCCGGTCCGGTCGCGAACAGCAGCGGCACCAGTCCGAGCGCGGCCATCGACGCGGTCAGCAGCACCGGTCGCAGCCGGCGCTGCGCGCCGCTGACCACGGTGTCGAGCATGCTGAAGCCGATCGCACGCAGCTGGTTGAAGCAGCTCACCAGCACCACGCCGTTCAGTACCGCGATGCCCAGCAGTGCAATGAAGCCGACCGACGCCGGCACCGACAGGTATTCCCCCGAAATGGCGAGCGCGAACACGCCGCCTATCATTGCGAAAGGCACGTTGGCCATCACCAGCGTCGCCTGGCGCAGGGAATTGAAGGTGGAGTACAGGATCAGGAAGATGAGCAGCAGGGCTATCGGTATCACGAGTGCGAGACGTTGCGCGGCGCGCTGCTGGTTCTCGAATTCGCCGCCCCATGTGAGCCGGTACCCGGCCGGAAGTTCCACCTTCTGCAGCACCTGCGCACGCGCGTCCTCGACGAAACCGACCAGATCGCGGCCGCCGACATTGGCGACCACCACCATATTGCGGCTGCCAAGCTGACGATTGACCTGCACCGGACCGTCGACGCGTTCGAAGCGCGCCAGCTGGCCGAGCGCGATGCGCCCGCCGCCCGGCAACGCGACCGGCATCTGGCCCAGTTCGTCGGCGGCGCCAACACTGCCGGACGAGCGGATCAGCAGCGGGTAGCGGCGGTCCATCTTCTGGATCAGGCCGACCCGCTCGCCTTCGATCTGTGCGCGCAGCGTGGCCGCCAGCACGTCGACATCCAGCCCGGCCCGCGCCAGCGCGTCGGTGTCCGGCAGCACGCGCAGATACTGCACGCCGGCGTTGCGCACGAAGAACACGTCCTCCGCCCCCTGGATCGAGCGCAGCACGTCGGCGATTTCGCCTGCCTTCTGGTTCAGCACGTCGATATCCGGTCCGAACAGGCGGATCGCCAGATCGCCGCGCACGCCGAGGATCATTTCCGACACCCGCATCTCGATCGGCTGCGTGAAGGCGTAGGCCACGCCGGGAAACTCCGCCAGCAGATCGCGGATGCGGTGCAGGATGGCCGGCTTGTCGGAACCCGGCTTCAGGCTGATGAAGGTATCGGTCTGGTTCAGGCCCATGGGATCCAGCCCGATCTCGTCGGCGCCGGCGCGCGCGACGATCTGTTGCGCCTCGGGCACACGTTCCTTCAGTGCCCGCTGGAAACGCGTGTCGATATCGAGCGAGGCATCGAGACTGATGGACGGCAGCTTTTCCAGCTGGACGATGAGGCTGCCTTCGTCCATGGTCGGCATGAAGGTCTTGCCCAGCCCCATGTATACGACGATCGCCACCACGCCGAGCGCGACCGCGATGGCCCCCACGAGACGCGGCGCGTGCAGCGCCCGCAGCAGCAAGGGCGCGTAGAGCCGTGCCAGCGTACGCGGCAGCCACGGATCGGAGTGCGAATCCGCGCCCAGCGTGAGGCGGGCGAGCAGCGGAATCAGGGTCAGCGACAACAGCAGCGAACCGGCCAGCGCGAACACGATGGTCAGCGCGACCGGTGCAAACAGTTTGCCTTCCAGCCCCTGCAGGCTAAGCAGCGGCACGAACACAAGCGCGATGATGACGATGCCGGCCGTGGTCGGCACCGCCACCTCCTGCACCGCCTCGAGCACTACATCCTGACGCGGTCGTGCGGCCGCACCGGGCTTGTGCAGATGGGCGACCACGTTCTCGACCACAACGACCGCGGCGTCCACCAGCAGACCGATGGCGATGGCCAGGCCGCCCAGACTCATCAGGTTGGCGGACAGGCCGGCAAAATGCATCAGCAGAAAGGTCCACAGCGCGGCCAGCGGCAGCACCACGGCCACCGCCAGCGCAGCGCGCAGATTGCCGAGGAACAGGATGAGCAGCACAAGCACCAGCACCACCGCCTCGAGCAACGCGCTCCTGACGGTGCCCACGGCGCTCGACACCAGCTCGCCCCGGTCGTAGAAGGGAACGACCTTGACGCCTTCGGGCAGACCGGATGCGACCTCGTCCAGCCGCGCACGCACGCCGCGCACGACCTGCTGCGCGTCGGCGCCGCGCAGGCCGAGCACCAGCCCCTGCACCGTTTCGCCCTCGCCGTTGTGGGTCACGCCCCCCATGCGCGTCAGCGCGCCCAGACGCACCTCGGCGATGTCGGCCACGCGCACCTGCGCCTGCGGCGTCGCCCGCACCACCAGACGTCCGATGTCGCCGAGCGAATTCAGGCGTCCCTGCACGCGCACCAGCAGCGTTTCCTCGCCCTCGCTGATGCGGCCGGCACCGTCGTTGCGGTTGAAGCGTTCGAGCGTGCCGCGCAGTTCGTCCAGCGTGACGCCGACGGCCGCCATGCGTGCCGCGTCGGGAATCACTTCGTAGGCGGTGGCCAGACCGCCCAGCACATTGACGTCGGCGACGCCACGCACCGTGCGCAGCGCCGGGCGGATCACCCAGTCCAGCAGCGCCCGCCGCTCGGCCAGCGGCAGATCGCCTTCGACGGTGAACATGAACATTTCACCCAGCGGCGTGGTGATCGGCGCCAGCCCGCCGCTCAGTCCCGGCGGCAGGTCGCCCATGATGCCGTTCAGCCGTTCGGACACCTGGTTGCGCGCCCAGTAGATGTCGGTGCCGTCCTCGAAATCGATCGTGATGTCGGTCAGGCCATACTTGCTGGTCGAGCGCAGCATGGTCTGCTTCGGCAGGCCCAGCATTTCGATTTCCACCGGTGTGGTGACGCGCGCTTCCATCTCTTCCGGCGTCATGCCGGGCAGCTTGACGATGATCTTCACCTGCGGTGCCGACACGTCCGGGAAGGCGTCGATCGGCAGGTTCAGCATGGCCTGCACGCCGGCGGCGACCAGCAGCAGCGCGGCGAGTATGGTCAGCAGCGGACGGGCAAGCGCGCCTCGGGTCAGTGCGTCGAGCATTACTTGGCCTCACCGCCGAGCCAGACCGCCTTCAGCGCCGCCACGCCGCTGACCGCGACCGGCGCCCCCGCATCGAGCGTACCGGTCACGGTGGCGCGGCCGGATTCCTGCGACAGCGCCTGCACCTCGACCGGCCGGAAGCCCTGTGCCGTGCGTGCGAACACCCAGGTCTTGCCCTCATGGTGACTGACCGCCGTCGCCGGCACGATCCAGGCGCCGGATGCCGGTACATTGCGCCGCGCCTTGACCCAGAGGCCAGGCCGCAGTGCCGATTTCGCCGGCGGCAGTACGGCGCGGACACGCACGGTCTGGGTGCTGTCGGAGGTACCCCAGCCGATCTGCGTGACGCGCGCCTGTTCCCCCGAGCCTTCGACCACCAGCAGGTCGCCCTCACGCACCGTTTCCGCCTGTCCGACCGTCAGGTTCAGTTCCAGCATGAGCCGGCGCGCATCCGCCAGACGCAGCAGCGGGTCCGCCTCGCTGACGCGCTGGCCGGACACCACCATGCGTTCGAGTACGGTCGCCGCTTCGCTGGCACGCACCTGCACGCGTCCGGCTGTGGCATCGGCCGCCGATACGCCCATCAGGCGCAGCCGCGACTGCGCCGCCGCCAGTGCCGCATCGGCCTGTGCCGCCGCATTTTCGGATTCGCGCACGCGCCGCTCTGCGATCAGGCCTTCGGCATGCAGCGCACGGTCACGCTCGCGGTTGCCGTGGGCGAGTTCGGCGGCGGCCCGGGCCTGCGACAGCGCCGCGCCCTGCTCGGGCAGGGCGGCGCTGCGCAGTTCGGCCAGCACCGCATTCGCGGCGACCTGCTGCCCCTCGACCACCGGCACGCGCACCACAACGCCGGCAGCCGGCGCGGTGACCACCCACTCGCCATCGGCGGACGCCACCACGCGCGCCGACCACGGCGCCGCAGCGGCCTGGCGGGTCGCCACAGGCGCCGCCTCACGGATGCCCAGACGTTCGATCTGTGCCGCACCGAGCACGATATCCGCCGCCTGCAGCGGCAGGGACAGCGCAAGCAAAAAGACGATGAGTGGCTTCTTCACGGCAGGATTCCAAGACTGTTGTTGTAACGCGCGACGGCGCGCGAATAGGCGATGTCGGCCAGAGCCGATGCACGGCGTGCGCCGGCGGCGCGCGCTTCGACCAGCAGGCGCTCGGCGAGCGATGTTTCGCCGAGGCGGTAGGCGCGGCGCGCCAGATCCACTTCGCGATCGGCGACATCCTGCTTCTCGCGGGCGATGCGCTGCGCCTGTTCGCGCGCGTGCAGCTCATGTTCGGCTTCATGCAGCACCAGTACCGCACTGCGCTGCGCCAGCGCCAGTTCGTCCTCGGCCCGCGCAAGTTCCAGATGCAGCGGCGACAGCGCAGCCGCACGGTGCGCCTCGCCGCCGAACGGAATGGACAGCGTCGCCCCGACGCTGTCGGCGGTCGGGCTGTCGGGCGCCTTTTCCGAACGCACGCCGACCAGCAGGCGCGGCGCGCCGCTGCCCTGCGCCTGCACACTGCCCAGCGCCATCCTCACCCGCTCGACCGCAGCCTGTGCGGTCAGCACCGGCGGATAGCCGAGCGACTGCGTTGCAACCGGCTCCTGCACGATCGCGGGCAGGGCATGCAGCCCGGTCAGCGCCGTCCAGCCGAACAGGCTGTGCGCCAGTTCGACCTGCGCTTCGTAAAGCGTGGCTTCCCGCTCGCGGCGCGCGGTTTCCGCCGACAGGCGTTCGACCGGTGCGGCATCGCCAGCGCGCACGCGCTTCGACACGTCCTCTTCCAGCGCGCGATACAGGTCTACATCGTTGTCTGCCAGACGCAGTTCGGTCTCTGCCTGCATGACCCGCCACATCGTTTCGCGCAGCTCGCCGGCAACGCGCCAGCGATAGCCCCTCAGCTCCTCGTCCGACAGCAGGCGCCCGGCATCGGCTTCGCGCCGCAGCGCGTCACGCTGACCCGACCGCCACAGCGGCAGTTCCAGCCCGGCTTCCAGTTCGCGCAAACCGGCCCCGCGGCCCGGCAATCGGTCGGTCTGGTAGCGCATCTGCACGGCCGGCGCACCCGACAGGAAACTGCCGGCGCGCTCCGACAGCACGCGCGATTCGGACAGTCGGGCCTGCGGCAGCGAACTGCCCGGCGCGCGGTCAACGGCCAGATCGAGCGCGCGCGCCAGCGACAGCGAACCGTCGCGAACCACCGACCGTTCATGTTCGTCGGCGTGCGATGCAGGCATCTGCGCGGCAGCGGGCAGACAGGCAAGCAGCAACAGGGTGGTAATCAGGGCACGAGGCATGGCGATCCCGGCGGACGGGGAGTGATGTCGGGTAGGTAGTATTTTGAGCACAGCACAGTGTGCCCTTGGTCGCCTGTCTGAAGCATGGACGTAAAATGAACAAATGTTCATGTTGCGTCCATACTCGGTACAGGCAGGTTGGCGCATTCTGTACAAATCATGATGAAGACAAACCGGACGACTGCAGGCGCAATGAATACATCCGCCGTGAAAGACACACCCGCCACACCCGCCGCGAAATGGGACTGGGTCAGGCGCATCAACCACGCGGTACTTGCGGCGGCCGTCATTTTTCAGGTGCTCTCGTCCGAATGGATGACCAAGCCCTGGCGCGAGGGCCCTGCAGATACGACGGGGCGCCTGCTGTTCACGCTGCACGAGTGGGCGGGTCTGGTCGCCGCCATCGCAGCGGCTGCCATCGTCTGGCGCCTGCTGCGTCGGAAGGAACTGCCGCATGCCGACGCATCAGGCCGTGCCGCGCTGCTGTCGGAATGCCGTACCCTGCTGCTGAATCTCGTGTCGCTGCGCATGCCGCATGCCGACGGCACCGCCACGCTCGCACGTGCGGTGCAGGTACTCGGCCTGCTGCTCACCGGATGGTTCGTCGCCACCGGCGCGGCAATCTGGCTGGTCGGCGCAGCCAGCGAAACGGCGCACACGATAGGCGGCATCCACGAACTGGGCGCACCGCTGCTGTATATCTATCTCGCCGGCCACATCGGCATGGCGCTGCTGCACCGCCTGTTCGACCGCCGCTGAACACGGAACCCACGCCATGCGCCTGCTGGTCGTCGAGGACGATGCCGAAATCGCCGATTTCATCTGCCGGGGCCTGCGCGAGGCCGGACACGTGGTCGATCACGCCGCCAACGGACGCGACGGACTGTTCATGGCGACCGGCGAAGGCTATGACGCGATCGTGCTCGACCGGCTGATGCCGCAGATGGACGGGCTGTCGATGCTGGCCGCGCTGCGCGCCACCGGTTCGCGCGTACCGGTACTGATACTCAGCGCACTGAGCCATGTCGACGAGCGCATACGCGGCCTGCGCGCCGGCGGTGACGACTATCTGGTCAAGCCGTTCGCGATGTCGGAGCTGCAGGCGCGACTGGAAGTCATCACGCGACGCGGCCTGATGCCGGTCGCGGAAAGCGTGCTGCGCGTGGCCGACCTCGAACTCGACCGCATGACGCACACGGTCCGGCGCGCCGGCGAAGAGATCGCGCTCAAGCCGCAGGAGTATCGCGTGCTCGAATTCCTGATGCGCCACGCCGGTCAGGTCGTGACGCGAACCATGCTGCTCGAAGGCGTCTGGGACTACCACTTCGACCCGCAGACAAATGTCATCGATGTGCACATTTCCCGGCTGCGCGCCAAGGTCGACCGCGCGCCGTGGCCGGCCCTGATCCACACGCTGCGCGGTGCGGGCTACTGCCTGCGGGTGCCTGCGTGAACGGGACGCCGCCCGTCGAGCCGGGCCAGCCGGTCCTGGCCGAGGACGACGACGCGCTGACCCTGTACTTCGACGACTCGGCCGTCCAGAGCCGCATGAACCCGGCCCGTCCGCTGGATCTGGTGCTCGACTACTCCCGCGTCATGATGGGCGCACTGCTGTTCGTACCCGAACCGCGGCACATCGGCATGATCGGGCTGGGAGGCGGCTCGCTGGTCAAGTACTGCCGCCATCACCTGCCCGACGCACGCATATCGGTCGCCGAAATATCGCCCGAGGTGATCGCACTGCGCGAGCGCTTCCACATTCCGCCGGACGACGACCGGCTCAAGGTGACATGCACCGACGGCGCCGACTGGCTGGCGCACATGAACGACGCATTCGACCTGCTGCTGGTCGACGGCTTCGACATCGGCGGCCAGGCACCGGCATTGTGCACACAGCGCTTCTACGACGACTGCCACGGCGCGCTGACCGGCAACGGCATGCTCGCCATCAACATGCACGCCAGCGACGCGCTGCACGGCGCCTATGTCGGCCGCGTGCGTTCCAGCTTCGCCAATTCGGTCAGTGTCGTGGCGACCGCCGACGGCGTGAACGAAATCGTGTTCGCCGCACGCGGCGACAGTTTCCGCCTGTCGGAGAAGCAGCTGCACATGCGCGCCTGTGCACTGGAACAGCGGCTGGAACTCGAACTCAAATGGCTGGCACGCGCGCTGGTCGAAGGCCGGCGGCGTGACTTCGCCGCGCCGGCGCGCAGCACCCGGCGGCACGCATCGGGAGCCGGGGCGTGAGGTCGGTGCTGCGCTGGCTGCGCGGGCTCAATGCCACGGTCCGGCTGACGCTGGCCAACAGCGTGTTGCTGGCCAGCGGGTTCGGCCTGCTGCTGCTGCTGGTGGGCTGGCTTGCCGGCCAGTACATGCTGCGCCATGTGCAGGAGAGCGTCGACGCGGAACTGGACATCCTGGTCGCCGAATACCGTGTCGATGGCGTGAACGGCATCGGCGGGCTGATCCGGCAGCGCCTCAACATGCGCACATCCGATCATCACCGCATCTACCGGCTGGAATCCGCCGACGGCCGGCTGCTGATCGGCAACCTGGACGCCTGGCCGGAGGGTGCCGACCGCGCCGACACCATCCTGCGCCTGCAGAGCATTCACCATCCCGGCAACACGGACATCGTCGCGCGCTGGTCGCGCCTGCCGGACGGCAGCCGCCTGCTGGTCGGTTTCGACGAATACGAGGTGGAACAGGTCCGGCACGACATCCGGCGCGCGGCATGGGCAAGCTTCTCCGTGATGCTGCTGGCTGCGCTGATCGGTGGCTACCTGATCACGCGTGCCGCATTGCGGCCGGTGGAGACGATACGACGCGCCGCACAGCAGATCATGGACGGCGACCTGCGGCACCGCATTCCGGTACGCGGCACGGCTGACGAATTCGACCGCCTGTCGCAGACGCTGAACGGCATGCTCGACCGCATCGACCGGCTGATCGCCTCGGTGCGCGGCGCCACCGACAACATCGCGCACGACTTGCGCTCACCGCTGACCCGCCACCGCGCACGCATCGAAGCCGCGCTGCAGCACCCGCCTGCACCATCGGAACTGCCGGAATGGCTGGAACGCAACCTCACCGACATCGACCAGGTGCTGTCGACCTTCCAGTCCCTGCTGCGCATCGCGAGCGTGGATTCCGGACTGCTGCGCAACGAATTCCGCACGCTCGACCTGCAGGCGCTGGTCAGCGACGCGGTCGGCTTCATGGAACCGCTGGCCGAACAGTGCCAGCTGTCGCTGGTACTCGAAGCGCCGGTCGCGGCGAGTTGCGACGGACACCGCGACCTGCTGTTCCAGGCGCTGATCAACCTGATCGACAACGCCATCAAGTACAGCCCGCCCAAGGCGCAGGTGCAGGTATCGCTGGCCGCATGCAGCGACGGCTGGTGCATCGAGGTGTCCGACCACGGTCCGGGCATCCCGCACGCCGAGCGCGAGCGCGTGTTCGACCGGCTGTACCGGCTCGAAAGCGCACGCAACACACCCGGTCTCGGGCTCGGGCTGAGCCTCGTACGCTCGGTCGCCCGTCTGCACAACGGGCGGGTGGAACTGCTCGACGCCGGCCCCGGCCTGCGTGCCGTGCTGCATCTTCCGGCAGCGGGCTGATCCTTCCGCCCCGCCCCGGGACGATGGACAGGCGGCCCGGTGCTTCGTATTCTTCGCCCGACGCTGTTTCTTTCGTTCCGGGTTCCGGCATTTCCCGTCCGTGGAACGGTCGTCGCCGTGACGAAAATTGAATGGCCCCATACCTTCGCTGTCTGTATCGTAGGGCGAATATTTCGCGTGATAATCGATTTCGGCCCCAATGATTTCGGCCCCATTGAACGGAGTTTTTCCTGTGCCCAGCAAAAACAAGCCGAGCATTCCGCTCTCCTCCAAGCTGCTCCGCAGATATCGGGATGCTGCGATAGACAACGCCCGCGAACTGCTCTACGAAGCAACCCTGCTGCTGTCCCACAACCACTACGCGCGCGCCTACCACTCGTGCATCGCGGCCATCGAGGAAGTGGGAACGGCGGTGCAGGTGTTCGACGCGCTGGGGCGCAACATCCATGACGCGGACGTGGTCAATCGCTTCGTGCTGAATCTCGACGACTATGGTCGCAAGGTGACGGCGGCGGTGTTTCCGTGGCTGCTTGTCGTGCCGGACAAACGCTCGCATGCGATGCCCTACATCAGCGCGATGATCAAGGGCCAGTCCGTGCCCCGGGATCAGGCAATGCGTACCCGGATAGACCCGAACGGGCCGACCGGACCGCAGATCAACACGCCGAATTTCCGCGTGACCTACACGGCCGCGGAGGAATGGCTTGCGCTGGCGAAGGAAATCTACGCGCACGGCGAAACCTACGTGCTGTGCACGCCCACCAAGATCCGGACCAAGGCCGAGGACGAAGTGTTCGCGATGAAGTCGGCGGCGCTGATCGCGGTCACCAACAATCCGGAGTTCTGGGAGTACTACATCTCCTGCATGAAGACCGGCAATGCGACCTTCGAAGCCGCAGTGTCCGAATACGTCCGCGGACAGGCTGCCGGCACGCTGGCCGTCAAGGACGAATACGGCTCGGGACGCGACAGCGCCTGACCGTTCGACACGCCAGCGGTCCGCACCGCGGACCGCTGGCGGCATCAGCCGGGCCTGACGTCGAACGCCACGCAGATGCGCTGCTCGTCCGACTCGAACGGGATGGTGCGGTGGAACAGCGACGACGGGAAGAACACGATGTCGCCGACCTCCGGCCGCAGCGTTTTCTTCGGAAAGCCGTCGTGCCGCCGCGGGTAGCCGTCGCCGTCGGTGCTGAATTCGATGCCGCCGGCCGCGCTGTCCGCCGCGCGATCGCGCGGCACCGCCAGATAGACCACACCGCTCAGCCAGCCGGTTTCGTGTATGTGCGAGGTCAGGTGGCCGCCCTGATGCATCTTCACGTACCACGAACTGCTGAATTCGCTGACCTGCGGGAAATCCTGCGCGAACACGCAGGACGCTGACGCCAGACCCGCGCGATAGCGTTCGATCTGTGCGCGGATCAGCGCGACCAGCCGGGCGAACGACGGCTCGCTGCGCCGGAACAGGTTGCCCGACGACTGTATGCCGTGATGCAAACGCCCCTGGCGGCGCTCCTCGATCTCCGCATGCGTGATGTCGCGCAGCAGATCCTGCAGCAGCGGATCGGCCGCATCGGACAAGGCATCGAGGTGGCCGTGATGCACGAAGGCGAGCGGATCCGGGCAGAAGCCATAGCCGTCAGCCACGCCGAAATTGGCAGCATGGTGCGCCGACAGCGTGGCCACCATCGGCGAGTTGTTGCGCGGCGCCATCAGCGGCGCCAGTCGCTCGCGGAAGGCGTCATACCTTTCGGTCTTGTACAGGCAGTAGAGCACGCGCTCCTGCCAGTCGCGGATGCGCGAACGCTCGAAACAGGGCACGGCGCGATCGAGCTGCCCCATGTCATAGTGGAACAGCCCGAGGTTGTAGTTCGCCTCGCCATGGTCGGGATCGAGTGCCAGCGCCGCCTCGAAGGCAGCCACGGTGGCGTCGGCGTCGCCCAGGTCGCGCAGCACCTCGCCCAGATTGCTGTACGCGTCGGCGTGGTCGGGCTGCAGCGCCAGAGCCTGACGGTAGCTGGTGGCCGCGTCGTTCAGCAGTCCGAGGTCGCGCTGCGCGCTGCCGAGGCTGAACCAGGCAGTCGCGTTCGGCTGGATTGCCAGCGCGCGGCGGTAGCTCGCCACCGCCTCATCGTGCCGGCCCCGCTTCTGCAGCGCGGCGCCCAGATTGGCGTGCGCCTCGACAAAGCCGGGTTCGCAGTCGATCGCACTGCGGTAGGCGCCGATCGCTTCGTCCATCCGGTGCTGACGATCGAGCACGCTGCCCAGATTGAAGTGCGCCACCGCCATCCCCGGCTGCAGCGCCAACGCCTTGCGGTAGCTGGCCACCGCGTCGTCGGGCTGGCCGAGCGCGTCCTGCACCACGCCCATGTTGTAGAGCAGCTCGGGAAAGGCCGGCCTGATCGCCAATGCGCGCCGATAGGTGGCGAGCGCCTGTTCCGGCCGGCCGCGTTGCTGCTGCACCAGACCGAGATTGCTGAGCAGCTCGGCCGAGCCTGGATTGGCGGCCACCGCGTCGCGGAAGGCCTGCTCCGCCTCATCCAGCCGGCCCTGCCCGGCCAGCGCCGAGCCGAGCACGCTGTGCAGCACGATGGCGGACGGATAGCGGCGGATCAGCTGTCTGGCTGCATTCGCCGCTTCGGCCAGACGGCCTGCGTTGTACAGCGCGAACACCGGTTGCAGTTCGCCCTGTCCGGGTTGCCTGGCGCTTGCCTGCGCTTGCTTCATGGTTCATTCCACGTGCCGGCGCGCGACGCACACCGGAAATTCGACATGGCCTGAGGGCTGAACCCCGACGCCTCCTCCGGGACCGGTCGGCTGGCTCCTGCAGGCCAGTCCGCCATCCTCCTTGTTTTCTGTCACCGTACGCAGACCTGCCCCGGCGCATCGCGATTATTGCCCGAAGTGCGCACGGGCGTGGCTACGGCCGCGTCCATGCCTGCTCGGCACGCCCCGACCGGGGGACACGCTGGAATCAGGCCGGCAGCTCGTCCAGCGCGGCGTCGAGGTGTGCGACGTCACCCCAGCTGTCGACACGCCAGCCAGCTTCGTCGTGCACGATCCAGTTCAGCGCGCAGTTGGATATCTCGAAATCGCGCCGGCCGGCCAGGCCGAGCTTGCGCACGCGGCGCACCACCACGTCGAGCACGCCGCCGTGCGTCACCAGCAGCACCGTATGGCCGGCATGACGCGCGCGCAACGCCTCGACCAGCCCCCAGACCCGTGCGTCCAGCGCGGCGAGACTTTCGCCGGTGCCGCCCGGAAATGCCGCGTCGGCCTCGCGTGCCTCGAAACGGTGAAATTCGGCCGGATGCCGGGCTTCGGCCTCGGCATAGGTCAGACACTGGAAGGCGCCATAGTGACGCTCGCGCAGCGCCGGCTCGGGCATCACTGCCTGGCCGCGCGGCACCGCAATGCGTCCGGCCGTGACCCAGGCACGCGCGAGGTCGGAGCTGTAGATCGCGTCGATGTGCGCGCCCAGCAGCGCCTGGGCAGTGGCGCGTGCCTGCAGCAGGCCGTGCTCGTTCAGCGCGACGTCCTGCTGCCCCTGTATGCGCCGGTCGACATTCCAGGTGGTTTCGCCGTGGCGGACGAGGCAGAAGCGGGTGGCGGTCATGAGAATCCTTGTGCAATGCAGTATCCGGTGCAAGTAAACCACAGCTGACGGCAGCCGCAACCTCCCGGACACCGGCCGGCACCGATCCCGCATGCCATCCGGCATTCAATTCGTCGCCCGGATCGCCGCGTGCGGCACGCCAGCGGCTACCATCGCGCCTTCGACCTGACGACCACGCACCGGCATGCGCGCACTGATTCCTGTAGCCGACCTGATTGACCGGACCAATGACGCCTGCGGTCGCCTGCTGCCCTGGGCCGTGCTGGCGGCGGTGCTGCTGGCGGTCGGCAACGCCGTGGCCCGCAAGTTCGATTCCGGATCGAATGCGTTGCTCGAAGCACAGTGGTATCTGGTGTCGGCTGTGTTCCTGCTCGGTGCCGGGCGCGTACTCAGGCTGGACGAACACGTGCGCATCGATCTGCTGACCGCCCGGCTGTCCCCGCGCGGCCGGCTGCTGGCCGACATCGCCGGTCTGGTGCTGATGGTGCTGCCGGTCGCGCTGCTGATGCTGTGGCTGTCCTGGCCCTGGTTCGTCGCGTCATGGACCAGTCACGAGGTGTCTGCCAGTGCCGGCGGACTGCCGCTGTGGCCGGCGCGCTTCCTGGTGCCGGCCGGCTTCGCGCTGCTGTCCGCCCAGGCCGCCGCACTGCTGATCCGCCGCATCGCCGAACTCGGCGAACCGCAGCGATGAGTGCCTGGCTGGTGGCAAACCTCGCGCCGCTGATGTTCGGCGCCATGGTGCTGTTCCTGCTGTCGGGTGTGCCGGTGGCTTTCGCGCTGGCCGCCTGCGGCATCGCGTTCGGGCTGATCGGCATCGAACTGGGCCTGCTGTCGCCTTCTCTGGTGCAGGCCATGCCCGACCGGGTCTGGGGCGTCATGAGCAACGACACCCTGCTTGCCATCCCCTTCTTCACTTTCATGGGACTGGTGCTGGAGCGTTCCGGCATGGCCGAGGACCTGCTCGACACGATCGGCCGCCTGTTCGGCGCCGTGCGCGGCGGGCTGGCCGTGGCAGTGGTGCTGGTCGGCGCAATGCTGGCCGCCACCACCGGCGTGGTCGCGGCGTCGGTCATTTCGATGGGGCTGATTTCGCTGCCCATCATGCTGCGCGCCGGCTACGACCGGCGACTGGCGGCGGGTGTCATCTGCGCCTCGGGCACGCTGGCGCAGATCATTCCGCCCTCGCTGGTGCTGATCGTGCTCGGCGACCAGCTCGGCCGGCCGGTCGGCGACATGTACCGCGGCGCGCTGCTGCCCGGGCTGGTGCTGACCGGCCTCTATCTCGTCTATGTATGCACGCTGGCATGGCTGAGACCGGCAGCGGCGCCTGTGCTGCCGGAGGCCGACCATCACGACGGTGCCGAGCGGCGCGGTGTCGCGCTGCTGCTCGGTCTGGCCATGCTGGCGGGTGGCGTGGTCAGCCAGCTGCCGGCGATGCAGTCCTATGCGCTCGACGCACGCACACTGCTGGCCGTCACGGCCGGCGGCGGCTTAGCCTGGCTGCTGGCACTGGCCGACCGCCTGCTCGGCCTCGGCCTGCTGCCCGATCTGGCACGCCGCGTCGCCTTCGTGCTGATGCCGCCGCTGGCGCTAATCTTCCTCGTGCTGGGCACCATCTACCTCGGACTGGCAACGCCGACCGAAGGCGGCGCGATGGGGGCAGCCGGCGCGCTCGTCATGGGCGTGAGCCGGCGCCGGCTGTCGCGCCCACTGCTCGTCGAGGCGCTGGACCGCACGGTCAGGCTGACCACCTTCGTGCTGTTCATCCTGATCGGCGCGCGCGTGTTCTCGCTGACCTTCTACGGCATCAACGGCCACCTGTGGGTCGAACATCTGCTGCTCGGGCTGCCCGGCGGCGCCACCGGCTTCCTGATCGCGACCATGGTGCTGGTGTTCCTGCTGGCCTTCTTCCTCGACTTCTTCGAACTGGCCTTCATCATCGTGCCGCTGCTGGTGCCGGTGGCCGACAAGCTGGGCATCGATCTGGTGTGGTTCGGCGTGCTGCTCGCGGTCAACATGCAGACCTCGTTCATGCACCCGCCGTTCGGCTTCGCGCTGTTCTACCTGCGCTCGGTGGCGCCGAAAAGCCTGCCGACACGCGACATCTACTGGGGTGCCGTGCCCTTTGTCGGCATCCAGCTTGCGATGGTCGCACTCGTGCTGGCGGTACCGCAGCTGGTCACCGCCAATCTGGACCACGCCGCGCGCGGCGTGGGCAGTTCCGGCAATGCCGACGACGCGCTTTTTGATCGGCCGGCCGGGCGGCCGCAGCTGCCGGCGGGGCATCCGGATGCCGCGCTGGAAGCCGCCATCGAGCGCGCCGAAGCGCTGGACCAGGATTCAGCGGCGTCCGAGTAGGCGTTCGACCGCCCGCGCGCAGGCGGCCGGCGCTTCGAGCGGAATCAGGTGACCGGCCTGCGGCACGTCCACCTGGTCGGCGCCCCAGAACCGGCGGTTCTGTTCGCGTCCGGCCAGCCGGATTTCCTCGGACCTGCCGCCGGCGACGAAACCGACCGGCACACCGCGCCTGCGCAGCTGGCGCAGCGCCCGCAGCGCCTCGCGGTGTGCCAGCGTGGCGTAGATGTCGCGCTCGGTGTCGCGCGGGATGGTCAGCGTGACGCCGCCGGCCGGATCGTCGCGCAAACCGGCATTCAGGAAGTCGTCGAGTACCCCGGGTGCCCAGCGCTGCACGAAAGCCTTGGCACCGAGATGCCGGCGTGCCTCGTCGCGCGACGGCCAGTGCTGTCGGCGGCGCGCAGCGATCGGTGCCGGACCGATGCGCCGGCTCATGCCGGTCGCGCGTGCGGCAGAAACGAATGCGCCGCGCCAGCCCAGCACGACGGGAGAGTCGATCAGCACCACCTGTGCCACCCGTTCCGGAAGGCGTATCCCGGCCATGGCCGCGAGATAGCCGCCCATCGAATGCCCGACCAGCGCCACCCGCGGGTCGGGCAGCGCGTCGACATGGGCCACCACCTGGGTCAGCATGCGCTGCCAGCCCGGTCCCGGACGATGCGCCGGATCGACCCCGATCGCATCGATGGCGCGTACCGGATGACGACGCTGGAGTTCATCGAGAAAAGCCCGATAAACTCCTGCCGGATAGCCGTTGGCGTGCAGGAAAACGATAGGCAAGGAAGGACTGTTCATGGCACCGTGCAGTTTGCCGCAAGCGTCGATATTGCACCGCACAACGCCTTGAGGAAAGTCAAGAAGAGCGCCCGGCATGAGGCGCAGACTGATTTCAATCAGACATCACCCGGAAGGAAGCCATCATGAAAAGGATACTGTTCGCCGCCATGCTCGGCGCCGCGCTGAGCGGCGGTGCCTGGGCCGATGCCGCTGCCGGCCACGCCGGTTCGGAACACCCGGCCGACGCGGTCCAGGGCAGGAAGCCGGCCAACATCGTCGACAAGCCGGCACTGCCACCCGGCGTCCACCCTGCGGATCACAAGGTACACGCCGGCTACGAACATCCGGCGGTCGAAGGCCATGATCACCCGCCACCGCTGGCCACCGAGAACAAGCCTGCATTGCCGCCGGGCGTTGAACCTTCGCACCACAAGGTTCATGCCGGCTACGAGCATCCGGCCGTCGAGGGGCACGATCACATGCCGCCTTCGGCCACCGAGGCAAAACCCGCGCTGCCGCCGGGCGTCAAGCCCTGAGCGGCTGCGACGTGCGCGCTGCGCGGATCACGACGCGCTGACGCGTTCGGCGGCAATCAGGGCGCTGCTGATGTCGTCGTCGACACCGACACGCGCCAGCACGTGCGCTCCCATCTGCAGCGCCGCTTCGAGCGCTTCCGGTATCACCTCGCTGGCGCCCGCCTGCAGCAGTTCGGTCGCGTGGGCGCCGTCGCGCGCGCGGGCGATCAGCGGCAGTGACGGAAATTCCGCACGCAGGCTGCGCACGACGTGACGGGCACCGGCCGGGTCGTCCATCGTGACGACGATGGCCCGCGCCTGCCCGGCGCCCAGATGATGCAGCAGCGACGGCCGGCCGGCGTCGCCGACAATGACCGGCAGGCCGTTCGCGTGATGCCGTGCCACCGCCGCCACATGCCGCTCGATGGCCAGCCAGCGGATGTCGGCACGTTCCAGCAGTTTCGCCACCTGCTGGCCGACCCGGCCGAAGCCGGCAATGATGACCACGCCGTCGCTGTCGGGCAATCCATCGGTCGATGGCAGTTCGTTGCCGGTACGGTCGATGTGCCGACGCAGCGCACGCCCGGCGCCGGCCGCCAGCGGCGTGATGAACATGCTCAGCGTGGTCACCAGCAGCATGAAATTGCCGACCGGACGCGCCAGCAGGCCCGAGGTCATCGCGATGCCGATCACGATGAGCGCGAATTCTCCGGCCTGACCGAGCAGCAGCGCGGTTTCCGCAGCGTCGCCACGGGGCAGGCCCGCCCAGCGGAACAGGCCGTACATGGTCGCGCTCTTGATCGCGTACAGACCGAGTACCGAAGCCACCAGCCAGCCGGCTTCCCCGAGCACGTCCAGCGGATCGAGGCTCATGCCGACCGACACGAAGAACAGACCCATCAGCAGGCCCTTGAACGGTTCGATGGCGAGCAACGCCGCGTGCCGGTATTCAGTTTCCGCCAGCATCAGGCCGGCCAGGAAGGCTCCCAGCGCCATCGACAGCCCGGCGACGCCGGTCAGCGCAGCCACGCCCAGCGTGGCCAGCAGCGTCAGAGCCATGAAGCTGTCGGCCTGCGTGGTGACCGAAACCCGCCGGAACAGGGGCGTCAGGACATTGCGTCCGAGCAGCAGGATGAGCACGACGGCAACGGCTGCCTTGCCGAGCGCCGTCAGCAGCAGCATGAAGAAATCGTCGTCGGTGCTGCCGCCGGCACCGAGCAGGCCGAGCAGGATGAGCAGCGGCACCACCGCCAGGTCCTGCAGCAGCAGCACGGCAAAACTCATGCGCCCGACAGTCGAGCGCGTCTGGCCTGATTCGGCGAGCAACTGCATCACCACCGCGGTGGACGACATCGCAAGACCGAGGCCAAGTACCAGCGCCGCCTCGTGGCCATTGCCGAAGGCGAGCGCGATGCCGCCGATCAGCGCGCCGCAACCCAGCCACTGCAGGCTGCCGACGCCAAGCACCCAGCGCCGCAAGGACCACAGCTGGGGCGCCGGCAATTCCAGGCCGATCACGAACAGCATGAACACGACGCCCAGTTCGGCCAGCACCTGCACGCCCTGACCGTCGGCAATGGTCAGCGGCGACAGCCACGGCCGCCCTGCCGCCAGCCGGCCGAGCCCGTGCGGACCGACCAGCGCACCGATGACCAGGAAGGCGGCCACCTGACTGATCCGGGCGCGCGCAAGCAGCGGCATCACCAGACCGGCGATGGCCAGGAACAGCAGGATGGGTTGCAGATGTGGCAGGCCGGTTTGGACGTCCATGATCAAGCATGCACCAGACGCCGGCTTGCAGGGTTGATGCAGGTCGGCAAGAACAGCTTCGGCAGACGCGGGACAGGTCCGTCGGGACACATGCCGCGTCGCCATCGTGCGTGCGACCGCTTGCGATCGAACGGCAGGCCGGCCCCGCAGAGCCGGCTACAGGCGATGACCGGACCGCTCAGTCACGCAGGCGCAAGGCAACGTCGACCAGCCGCGCAGCTGTCTTGTCCAGCATTTGCTGCATGCGCTCGTCGGTCAGCCGGCCTTCATCGGTAAAGGCGGTGGCGGCGTTGCCAAGCGCCAGCTGTTCGGACAGCACCAGCGCACCGACCGACTGCAGCACCGCACGCAGATGCACCAGGCCGCGCAGACCGCCAAGCGCGCCCGGCGACGCCGCCGCCAGCGCGGCGACCTTGCCGGCGTAGGGCACGGTGCCCGCTTCTTCACCGGCGGGACGCGACACCCAGTCCAGCGTGTTCTTCAGTACCGCGCTCATCGACCCGTTGTACTCGGGCGACACGACGAACAGGCCGTCGTGCGACTTGAACAGTTCCTTCAGCGGACGCACGCCCAGCGGCAGGCCGGCCGATGCCTCCAGATCACCGTCGTACAGCGGCAGCGGGTGGTCCCGCAGGTCCATCAGCGTGGCTTCACCGCCTGCTTCCTCGACCGCGCGCGCGGCGGCCTGGGCCAGCCGGCGGTTGAATGACGCTTCGCGCGTGCTGCCGGCAAAGCACAGGATGCGGGCCTTGCGGACTTCCTCTTCCGAGCTGTTGCGCACGACGGCCAGACTTTTGCTGTTGCGAGTATTCATGGGGAATCGAGCCAGTCAATGATGGTTTGCCACTGTTGCCTGTCGGTCTGGGCGCGCGAGCGCGACAGGTCGAAAATGCTCATGCCGTGCGCCGCCGTCTGCACGTAGAGCTGCGAATCGCGAAGATAGCCGAGCACGGGCAGGTCAAGACCGGAACAGAAGCGTTCGAGTTCATGCGCCGCGCGGGTGCGCGGATCCACCCGCATGCCGACCACGCCGATGCGCACCCGTGCCGACGCCACGCGCTTGTGCGCCGTCAGTTCGCGCAGAAAGTCGCCGGTGGCGAGGATGTCGAAGATCGATGGCTGCACCGGCACCAGTACGCGATCCACCATCCTGAGCACACTGTCGAGCCGCTTGCCGTGCAGGCCGGCCGGCGTGTCGAGCACGACATGCGTCGTTCCGCGTGGCGGACGCGCCGGCTGGTCAGGCTCGATGTCCCAGCCGGAAATCGGGGCGAGCAACGGAGAACGCAGCGCCAGCCAGTGACGCGCCGACTGCTGGCGGTCGATGTCGCCCAGCATCACGCGCGCACCCTGGGTCGCGTAATGCGCCGCGACATTGGTGGCCAGCGTGCTCTTGCCCGCGCCACCCTTGGGATTGGCGACCAGTACGCTGTACATCATGAAAGCACGATTTCCCGGGCGAACTGTCCGCCCGGCTGCGAATGCAGCGTCCAGAAGGCGTCGGCGACCCGGGCCGAATCGAGCAGACTGCCTTCGCGCAGCACGCCGGCTATCGTCACGATGGCCGCATGCACGCCGGCCGGCGACAGTTCCTGATGCAGGCTGAACACCAGATTGCGCAGCGCCGCCTTCTGCACCGACAGCGAGGCGGCCGCGGCGACCGGTTCCATCGCCAGGCCACCGCCGGTGAACAGGATGCTGCCCTGGCCGGACGCGCGCATCGCCGGCAGCACGGCGCGCGCCGCGATCAGCGCGCCGAGCACGCCGATGCGCAGATCGGCCGCCAGCGCCTCCGGATCGAGTACCGATGGCGCGCCTTCGCGCGGCACCGATGCATTGAACACCAGGACCTCGGGCGGCGGCATGGCCTGCCGCATCACCTCGATCGCCGACACGATGGATTCATCGCTGCCGGCATCGGCCACGAAACCCTGGGCAGTCACGCCACGCGCCGCGAGTTCGTGCTCGTAGCGCTCCAGCTTGCCCGCATTGCGCGAAATCATCGCCACGCAGTAGCCCTCGGCACCGAAGCGCCGCGCGACTGCCGCGCCCACCCCGGTTCCCATGCCGACGATGGCGCACACCTTCGACCCCATATCGCTCTCTCCCCGACCTGCTGCGCCCTGTATTTGATCAGCGGTTCTTCGCCGCCTCCCGCACCGCGACCAGCGCGCTGCGGCGTTCTTCGTCCGCTTGCGCGATCGCCTGCTTCTGTTCGTCCGTCAGCGGCTGGCCACGCTGCTGTTCGATCGCGGCCACGACGCGCGCCGCCGGATCGGTGATGCGGCCTTCCGCCGGCATCGCCGCGCGGACCTGCCGCTCTGGCAGCCGGGTGATGTCCATCACCCGGCGCACGAACTGGTCTTCCACCCGGCGCGTCTCCGCCTTGAGGAAAGTGGCTTGCGCCGGCGTTTGTGCCACGGCGGACGAGAGCATGCAGCAGCAGGCGAGCAGCGACAACAGAAACTTCATCGAAAATGCTCCGGATAGTGTGCCTGCCGGGCGGACGCGCACAGGTGCACGGCCCGCCCGGCAGGCATGGTTCAGTTCGGCAACAGGATGGTGGAACCCGTGGTCCTGCGCGCGGCGAGTTCCTCGTGCGCGCGGACACAGTCCGACAACGCATGACGGTGGCTGACGGTGACACGCAGTGTGCCGTCGAGCACGCGGGCGAACAGTTCGTCGGCCATCGCCAGCAGATCGGCACGCTGTGCGGTGTAGTGGAACAGCGACGGCCGGGTCAGGAACAGTGAGCCCTTCTGCGCCAGCAGGCCGGGCTCGAACGGCGCCACCGGGCCGGACGCGTTGCCGAAGCTCACCATCATGCCGAGCGGCGCCAGGCAGTCGAGCGACGCCATGAAAGTGTCGCGCCCCACCCCGTCGTAGACGACCCGCACGCCGCGGCCACTGGTCAGCGCGCGCACCTGCGCCGGCAGATCGGCTGGCGCCAGCCCGGTCAGCACGTGCTCGCAGCCATTGGCCTGCGCCAGCGCCGCCTTTTCCGGCGTGCTGACGGTGCCGATCACGGTCGCACCCAGCGCACGCGCCCACTGGCAGGCGAGCAGGCCGACACCGCCGGCCGCCGCATGGATCAGCACCGCATCACCCGGCTCGACCCGGCAGGTGCGACGCAGCAGATACTGCACGGTCAGCCCCTTGAGCATCAGCGCCGCAGCGGTCTCGAAATCGATGCCGACCGGCAGCCGGACCAGCCGGTCGGCGGGCATGTTGCGCACCTGCGCGTAAGCACCGGGCGCACCGCCTGCGTAAGCAACGCGATCGCCCGGCACCAGGCCGGTGACGCCGGCGCCGACCGCCTCGACCACGCCAGCCGCCTCCTGCCCCAGCCCGCCGGGCAGCGGAATGTGGTAAAGCCCGGAGCGCTGATAGATGTCGATGAAATTGACGCCGACGGCGTGCTGACGCACGCGCGCCTCGCCCGGCGCGGGCGCGGGCACATCGACCGCCTCGTACTGCATCACCTCCGGACCGCCGGTGCGATGCAGGCGTACAGCGAAATCCGTCATGACAACTCCGCCTGTAAGGACATGGCGCCGGATTCTACCGGCTCAAGGCATTGTGCACTGCATCGAAGGATTTGGCAGAATGCGCCATCCTGCATCCTGAACACTCACCCCGGAGTCCGCCATGCGTCGCGTCGTGTTCAATCAGAAAGGTGGCGTAGGCAAATCCACCATCACCTGCAATCTCGCCGCGATCAGCGCAGCACGCGGCAAACGGACACTGGTGATCGATCTCGACACGCAGTGCAATTCCAGCCACTACCTGCTGGGCGACCGTGCCGACCAGGTGGAACTGGGTGCAGCGGACTTCTTCGACCAGATACTCAACTTCAAGCTGACGCCGCGCGACACCGCGGAGTTCATCACCGAAACCGGCCATCCCGGCCTGTCCATCATGACCGCCAGTCCGCAGTTGGCGGAGCTCGAAGGCAAGCTCGAGTCGCGCTACAAGATATACAAGCTGCGCGAGGCGCTGGAAGCGCTCGACCAGTTCGACAACATCTACATCGACACGCCGCCGGCGCTGAACTTCTACTCGCGCTGCGCGCTGATCGCCGCCGAGTCGGTGCTGATCCCGTTCGACTGCGACGACTTCTCGCGCAAGGCGCTGTACACGCTGATCGACAACATCGAGGAAATCAGGACCGACCACAACGAGACGCTGAAACTCGAAGGCATCGTGGTCAACCAGTTCCAGGCTCGCTCCAGCCTGCCGGTGCGCGTGGTGCAGGAACTGCGCGACGAAGGGTTGCCAGTACTGGACGCCACGCTGTCGTCGTCGGTCAAGGTCAAGGAGTCGCATGAAGCGGCCCAGCCGCTGATCCACTTCGCGCCGACGCACAAGCTGGCGCAGGAATTCGTCGCGCTGTACGAGTTGCTGGAAAGCCGCTGACACCGGCCGGTCCCGGAACACAGCCGTCGAACCGGTGTCACATCGGCCATGCCACGTCCGTCCCTGCTTGCCGCCCTCCTTCTGGTCGCTCTGCCGGCAGCCGGCGCAGACCTCTATCGCAGCGTGATCGAACTTCAGGGCGGCTGGCCGCGCGCCTGCGGTGGCGCAGTCAGCGCCTCGGGCTGGGACATCCGCATCATGCGCGAGCGGGTCGGCGCGGACATCGTGGCGCGTGTCGAGGTACAGCCTCCGCCCGGCGCCCCGGCTCTGCCGGTAGTGGCCCGGCTGGAAATCGGTGAATTCAGGCCGGCCGTACTGCTGGTGCCGCAGAACGGCCGGCTGACGCTTCCGGGCTTCGAAGCCGACAACCGGCTGGACTGGGCCACGCTGATGCGCAACTTCCTGTTCTTCGGCGGCACGCTGGTGCTCGGCAACGTCGGCGGCGATCTGGAGATCGGCTTTACCGGGCCGGCATCGCGCGACGTGACCGGGCAGTACCTCAACTGCGCTGGCGATCTGGCCGCGCCGCTGCGCAGCGGCAGCTGACCTGCGCAACCGTTATGCCCTCCGCAGGAAGCGCCGCTCGAAGTCTGCCGCCGTCAGCGGCTCGCTGTACAGATAACCCTGGTAGGCATCGCAGCCGCGCTCGCGCAGCGCGTCGAGCTGCGCCTGGGTTTCGACCCCTTCGGCCAGCACGGTCAGCCCAAGGATGTGACCGAGCGCGATGATGGTGGATGCCAGTTCCATGTCGCCGGTATCGGCCGGAATGTCGCGGATGAAGCTGCGGTCGATCTTGAGCTTGTCCACCGGCAGGCGCTTCAGATAGGACAGCGACGAATAGCCCGTGCCGAAGTCGTCGATCGACAGGCGCAGTCCGAGCCGCTTCAGCCCGGCGAGAAACAGCTGCGCGTGCTCGCCCTGGTCCATCAGGCTGGATTCGGTCATTTCCAGCTCCAGCGCGGCAGCCGGGAAACCGGTGTCGCCAAGCATGCGTTCGATGCGCTGATCGAGTCCGCCGCGGCGTATTTCGGTCACCGACAGGTTGACCGCCAGCGTGCCGGGCTGCAGCCCGGCGTCGATCCAAGCCCGTCCCTGCCGGCACGCCTGTTCGCGCACCCGGTCGCCGAGCTGCACGATCAGGCCGTTGTTCTCCATGATGGGGATGAATTCTGTCGGTCCCAGCGCCAGCGGCTCACCGTCAGCCAGGCGCACCAGCACTTCCGCCCCGATCAGGCTGTTGTCGCGGATGCTCACCAGCGGCTGATAGCGCAGGTCGAACGCATCGTTCTCGAGCGCGCGGCGCAGCCGCGTTTCCAGCGACAGGCGCTGTGTCGCCTCGACTGTCAGCACATCGGTATAGAAGCGCATGGCGTTGCGGCCGGCCCGCTTGGCCTGGTACATCGCCGCGTCCGCGTCGCGCATCAGGTCCTCGGCCCGGTCTCCGTTCTCCGGGTAGATCGCGATGCCGATGCTGGCCTGCACGTAAATGTCCTGACCGGTCGTCAGACCGACCGGCGGCGACAGGCAATCGAACATGTCCTGGGCCACCAACGCCGCATCATTCGGATGCGACAGCCCCTCGAGCACCAGCATGAATTCGTCGCCGCCCTGACGACCCAGCGCGTCCTGCGCGCGCAGTCGGCTGCGCAGGCGCCGCGCGACCTCCGACAGCACCTCGTCGCCGGCCGCGTGGCCGAGCCCGTCGTTGATCGTCTTGAAGTTGTCCAGATCGAGCAGCATCACCGCAAGCTGCGTGTTCTGCCGCGCTGCGGCACCGAGCGCGTGCGTCAGCCGGGAGTGCATCAGCACCCGGTTCGGCAGGTCGGTCAGCTGATCGTATTGCGCCAGATGCTGCAGCATTTCCTCGGTACGCCGGATGCGGGTGATGTCGGTCAGCACCGCCACGCGGTGCGTCGCACGACCATCGTTGTCGTGCACCGTGCCGTATGACAGCCAGACATCGCGGTGCTCGCCGTCGATCTGCCTGACCGAAACCTCACCCTGCCAGAAGCCATCCCGGTCGAGAGCGGCCGCAATGGCCTCGAATGCCGCCGGCGCACCGGCAATCGACAGCAGGTCGGGCAGCCGGCGGCCGATCCATTCGGCTTCGGCGTGGCGGCTGAGGTCGCAGAAAGCCTTGTTCACCGACACGATGACGCCATCGAGCCCGCTCACCACGACGCCGTCGCGCGTGCTGCGCAACGCCGCCGCCAGCAGCCGTTCGGCCTGTTCCGCGCGCACCCGCTCCGCTTCGTCGCGCAGGCGCCGCATGGCGAAGGACAGGTCGAGCGCCACTTCCTCGAACAGCCGTCCCTCATCGGCGTCGTCCGGATCCATCTCGTCCGCCAACATGGCAAACACGGCCACCACCTGCTCGTTGAGCCTGATCGGCAGACCGACGTAACCGGAGCACCCGACCGCCTGCGCCAGCCGCGTCCAGGATTCGTCTCCGTCGCGCGAGCCCAGCCTGAGCGCCGCGCCGGAAAGCATGACACGGCGGGCAAGATCGGCCCCGTCAGCGGACCGCATGCAATCGGACAGCGCCTCTCCAGTCGAGGTCGTGCCCGCGCTGGCACGCAACGCCAGTTCTTCCCCGTACGGCTCGCCGGTCATCAGCCACGCACAGCGGTAACCGCCGAATTCGATGGCGACGCGACAGATGCGCTGGAACAGGTCCTGCTCGGTCGCCGCCCAGACAATGGTCTGATTGACCTGGCTCAGGAAGTTGTAGAGCCGGCTCAGCGCACGTACGTGCGCCTCCGCACGGCGCCGGGCGGTGACGTCCCAGGCCACCCACACGACGCAGTCCGTGCCGGGTACCGGAGACACCCGCGCATCGAACATGCACGCGCGGCCGCCGATTTTCAGTTCGTATTCATGGGACTGGGTGGCCTGCCGGATCAGCGCCTGCTGCACAACCGCGAGAAAGCGGCTGCTGAGATCAGCCGGAAAGACGTCATCCAGCGTGCGTCCGGCAAGTGTCTCGACCGCATCCGCTAACAGGCCCTGCCCGTTGCCGAAGGCTTCGATGTAGCGCCCTTCCCTGTCCAGCATGAATGCGGCCTCGGGCAGGCTGTCGGCGAAAGCGCGCAGGCGCGATTCGCTGTCGATCAGGGCATCCACCGCCGCGTCGCGTCGGCGGTGGGCAAGGTACAGGTAGCTCATCACCAGCAGACCGAGCAGGCCCACCATGGCGAGCGTCACCATGTCGTGCCGGCGCAGCAACGCACGACGCGCCGCGAGATGATTCAGCAGCGCGGCCTCGACCGCCACGGCCCGCGCATCGATCGCGCGCTGCGCCAGCCGCAGTGCACCGCCACCCGCATCGAAGCCGCCCAGCTGTCCTTCCATGATGGTGCGCGCCTGCGTCAAGGCCGCCAGATATCCCTCCGTGGCCGCGGCCAGTTCGCCGGTCACCGGCACACGGATGGAAAAGCCGGCCATCGATCCCCGCCCCTGCCTGAGATCTCGTGCGCTGGTCAGCGCACGGTCGAGATCGGCGATCACCAGCGTACGCGGCAAGGTGTTGTCGCCGGCGAGCAGGCGTTCGGTATTGAGCTGAGCCAGCAGGGCAAAGCGCCGCGACTGCGCCAGATTGTCGCGCGCGGCCAGCACGGAGCGCAGGCTTTCGTCCCAGCGCCAGTGCGCCAGCGCCATCAGCGCCATGCATGCGCACAGGACGAAGGACAGGCCGAGCAGCGACGGCGCGAGCACCAGCCGCCAGGACGGCAGCGCCTTCGATCGGGTCGGGGGCGGCACGTTCATCGCGCACCCGCTGCAGGCGCAATGTTGTCGACGCCGAAACCGAAGTGCGCCACCAGCGCCCGGTGCTCCGCACTGCCCAGATAGCCGGCCATGGCCTGGTCGAGGCGTCGCGCCAGCGCCTCGTCTTCGGGGCGCACCGCAAACGCGGGCCGGCCGGCATCGGGTTGTCCGTCGCGTTGCGGCCGCACGAACGGTGTCGCCAGTTCGACGCCGGTAAAGCCCGAATTGGCCATCATGTAGTGCAGGGACACGTCGGACAGCGCAAATGCGTCGGCACGGCCTTCGATCACTGCCACCACGGCGCTGGCGGCGTCACCGTGCAGCTGGATGCGCGCGGCCGGCACGCCGGCGCGGCTTGCCTGCACCTGCTCCACCGCGCCGTCGACCACGGCCAGCTGCGCATCGGACCGGGCGGCGACGTCCTCGAAGCTGTGCAGCTGCATCGGGTTGCCCTTGGCGACCAGCATGCCGGTACCCACCAGCGCGCTCGGGCGCGTGAAGCGCAGGCGCAGGCGCAGCGCACGCTCCGGCGTCGCGAACAGCCCGCTGGCAATGACGTCGCCGCGTCCGGACGCCAGTTCGTGCATCAGCTGACCGAACTCGGCATGCACGAACTCGACTTCACCCAGCCCGGCGCGGTAGGCCAGCACCCGCAGCACTTCAGGCGCCTCGCCGGTGACCCGACCGTTTCGGTCGATGAAGGCGAATGGCGGCTCGATCGCATACAGCGCACGCAAGGGCCTGCCGCCCTCGCGTACCGGCGCATCGGACTGGATCAACCAGCCGAGTACGGCGGCGACGATCACGACAACGGCGGCGGCCAGCAGATAGGGGATACGCATGACGGCTCGCTGGTACGGGCGGACATGCATTCTAGCGCGCCCTCATGCCACCGCTTTGGATGAAAAACGACCCGATACAATTGCCGCGGACATCCACGCTCGCCACACGCGGGAGTACCGCGACGCTCATTTCCGAGGAGGCGCGTCCAGGAACAGGTGTTCGATGCGCGTCATGCCGGGATGGGCCCGGCCGGAGCGGCGCAGTTCGGCGAAATCGTCACGCAGGACGCGGCGGAACTCCGCCTGGCCGCGCAAGGCCATGTTCGCCGCATAGAGCTCCCGCGCATTGCCGATCTGGCCGTTGAGTACGAGCGCGTGTGCGATGTTGATCTGTGCCGCCTTGAATTCGGGTGCCGTCTTCGGCACCCGCTGCGCCGCTTGCAGCACGTCATCGTAGCGCCCGAGATTGAGGCAGGCCCATGAGTAGGCCACCCACACGGAATTGTCCTTGTAGCCGGATTCGATGGCTCGGCTGAGCCACTGCGCCGCCTTTTCGTAGTCGGTCTGCGTACCGCCACCGCTGTACAGCGACGCCAGATGGACATAGGCCGGCGCATAACCCTTATCCGCCGCCCGGTTGGCCCAGGCCAGCGCCAGTTCGGCTGACAGCGGGTTGCCGGTCTCGGCTTCGATATGGCGCGCCAGCAGCAGCATGGCCTCGGCGTCACCGGCTTCGGCCGCCAGCGTGAACCAGCGGCGTGCCTCCGCGTCATTGCGCTCGACACCGAGACCGCGCGCATTGATCTGACCGGCCACGACCTGGGCGCGCGCCAGGCCGGTCTGCGCCGCCTGCAGTGCATAGCGTGCGGATGCTGCGTCGTCCTTCTCCAGACAGGTGCCGAAGAAATGCCAGTCCGACATCTGCAGCAGCGCTTCCGCGTCGTTGGCGTCCGCCGCCGCACGCACATCCGCCAGCGCCGGTGCGCACTCACCGCGCAGATGCGCCGTACGCCACTCTTCGGCCCCGTGCGCATCAGCGGCAATCGCGCCAAACAGGCCGGTCAGCAGCATGCAGAGGCGGGCGTTCATGTCAGGCCGCGCTCAGTTTGGCCACCGACAGCGCCAGCCACTTGACGCCCTCGCGACCGAAGTTGACTTGGACCCGGGCATCCGACCCCGACCCCTCGGCGTTGACGATGACCCCGGCCCCGAACTTGGCGTGGCTCACCTGCTGGCCGACGCGGAAACCGCCGTCGTCGGTCGCGGACGTCTTGCGCCCGCTGCCGAAGGCGCGCGGATTCGCGCTGGCCACCCGCTCCTGGGAGCTGGCGCCGTAGCTGCCGAAACTGCCGTAGCCCTTGGCCGAAGCCGGCGGCGTCAGCCACTTCATCAGTTCGGCCGGAATTTCGTCGAAAAAGCGGCTGCGCAGGTTGTAGCGGGTCTGGCCGTGCAGCATGCGCGACTGCGCGAATGACAGGTAGAGCCGCTTGCGCGCGCGGGTGATGGCGACGTACATCAGCCGGCGCTCCTCCTCCAGTCCGTCGCGCTCGAGCACCGAGTTCTCGTGCGGGAACAGGCCCTCCTCGAGACCACCGAGGAATACCGCATCGAATTCCAGACCCTTGGCCGAATGCACCGTCATCAGCTGCACCGCCGACTGACCGGCATCCGCCTGATGCTCGCCGGCTTCCAGCGAGGCATGCGACAGGAAGGCGGACAGCGGGTCGGGCGGCGCACTTTCGTCTTCCGCGGCGACCTGCGCATAGCCCTCTTCGGAAATGAAGTTGGCGGCCGCGTTGATGACTTCGTCGAGGTTGGCGATGCGTTCCTGTCCTTCCTTCTCGCTCTTGTAATGGGCGCGCAGACCGGACAGTTCGAGTACCTGTTCCACCATTTCCGGCAGTTTCAGACCTTCGCAGGCGAAGCGCAGCTGGTCGACCAGATCGATGAAGTGACCAACCGACTGCGCCGCCTTGCCGGTCAGCAAGTTCAGCGCACCATACAGGCTGGTGCCGTGGGCCTGGGCCGCATCCTGCAGCTGTTCCAGCGAGCGGGCGCCGATGCCGCGCGTCGGGAAATTGACTACGCGGGTGAACGCCGTGTCGTCATGCGGATTGGCGATCAGCCTCATGTAGGCCAGCGCGTGCTTGACCTCCTGCCGCTCGAAGAAACGCAGGCCGCCGTAGACGCGATAGGGAATGCCGGCCGAGAACAGTGCGTGCTCGAGCACGCGCGACTGGGCGTTGCTGCGGTAGAGCAGCGCGATGTCGGAGCGCGCCGCGCCGTCGGCGATCAGCGCCTTGATCTCCTCGACCACCCAGCGCGCTTCCTCGATGTCGTTGAACGCCTCGTACACGCGCAGCGGTTCGCCGCTGCCGGCTTCGGTCCACAGGTTCTTGCCCAGCCGGCCCGTGTTGCGCTTGATGACGGCATTGGCCGCGTCGAGGATGTTGCCGTGCGAGCGGTAGTTCTGTTCCAGGCGGATGACGCTGTCGACACGGAACTCGCGTTCGAAGTCGCGCATGTTGCCGACCTCGGCGCCGCGGAAGCGGTAGATGCTCTGGTCGTCGTCGCCGACCGCCATCACCGCGGCCTGATGTTCGGTACCCAGTCCGGCCAGCAGCTTGAGCCAGCGGTACTGCAGCACGTTGGTGTCCTGGAATTCATCGACCAGAATGTGGCGGAAGCGGCGCTGGTAGTGCGCACGTATGGGCTCGTTGCGCATCAGCAGTTCGTAGCAGCGCAGCAGCAACTCGGCAAAATCGACCACGCCTTCGCGCTGGCACTGCGCCTCGTAGGCCTGATACAGCCCGACCCGCCGGCGCGCGAAATCGTCGAAGGCCTCGACCTCGTGCGGACGCAGCCCCTGCTCCTTGGCCGAATTGATGAAATACATCAGGTCGCGCGCCGGAAACTTCTCGTCGTCGATGTTCAGCGCCTTGAGCAGGCGCTTGATCGCCGACAGCTGGTCGGCACTGTCCAGTATCTGGAACAGCTGCGGCAGCCCGGCTTCCTTCCAGTGCGCGCGCAGCATGCGGTTGCACAGGCCGTGGAAGGTGCCGATCCACAGTCCGCGTGCATTCATCGGCAGCATCGCGGTCAGCCGAGCCAGCATTTCCTTCGCCGCCTTGTTGGTGAAGGTGACCGCGAGGATGCCGTGCGGCGACACCTGGCCGGTCGAAATGAGCCAGGCAAGCCGCGTGGTCAGCACGCGCGTCTTGCCCGATCCGGCGCCGGCAAGGATGAGCGCCGAGGTCGAGGGCAGCGTGACGGCCTGAAACTGCGGATCGTTCAGACCGCTGAGGAGTGGGTTGGCGTTCATCCGGCAATTCTAACCGCGCCGCCGCGGCGGCTTCGAACAGTCGACGCCCTGCGCAGGCCGGCTCCCTTCAGCCCGGCGCCGGAACTTCAACGCCGCAGCAGGAACAACCCGCTGATCGACAGCACGATGCCGAGAACGCGCTGCCACGAGGCAGGTTCCTGAAAGAAAAATATGCCTGCAATCGCCATCAGGGCCGCTCCGCCGGCGAGGATGGCCGGCACCGCGGACACGGGGCCACCGTTCTGGAACAGCAGGAAAAAAGCCACTGTACCCGCGCCTACGCAGACGCCCGTGAGCGCCGAATAGCTGACCCCGGACAGCGAAAACTTCTGGTTCCAGTTGCCGCTGAACCACAGCACAGCAAGATAGAGCAGGATGGTCAGCGCGGCGACGACCTCGACCACGAGTCCGCCGACACCGTCGCCAATGCGCTCTGACGCAAGGCGAGTGAATATCTGGTGGGCACCGTACAGAACGGCAGCACCGATTGCGTACCAGAACCAGGGAACCATTAAAATCGCTTTTCGGTAAGGCCGGGCCGCTGCAGGCGGCACCCGGCACACCGGCCGATGCTACCGGGAACCCGCCGGTCCTGCCCTCATCGCCGGGCGTTTTTCCAGAAAGAATGCAGCAGCATGAGGCCCTGCGATGTCGCCGAAGGATCCCGCACTTCGTTGACCATGTGCCGCCAGCGCGCCGTCGACATCGCCAGCAACTCCGAACGCGCGGGCTGCGCAAACCCCATCTGCCAGTCAGGAAAGCTGCGCCGGGCGACTGGCTCATTGAGCAGTTCCACGATGCCCTTGTGCCTGCGACTGCCCCGGATCCGCTCGTAGGTCACCTGCACGGCCGCTTCCGTACCCTCGAAGTACTGCATGAACACGCCGTCGCTGTAGAGCAGCACCCCGGTCACGCCACTTTCCAGATTGAGATCCCGCGACTCGATCAACAGCGATTCGAGCCGCGACACCCCCATCAGTTGGGTGGCGGTACTGACATACACGACGGCTTGCAGGTCTGACATGTCGGACACGGGATGCAGCATTCAGGGACTGGCGGTCGCTCGGCAGGTCAGCTCGCGCAACTGAAAGACATTGCCCTCCGGATCGCAGGCATTGCTGACATTGAAGCCCGGACCATGCCATATCTCGGAAAACACCGCGCCACCCAGCCGGGCGGCAGTGGCGCGCGCGTCCTGCAGACCGGGCACGGTAAAGAACAGCCTGAGCGCACTCTGCTCGCGCCGCAACGGCGGCGAGGCCACGACGACCTGCGAAGCCCGGTCGGGTGGCATGGCATGCACCACCAGCTGAAAGTCCGGCGACTCCAGAACGATCAGGTCGGCCGCCGCGTGAATCCGCGCCATCGGCAGCAATTTTTCGTAGAACGAGGCCAGCCGCTCGACGTCCTTCGCATATAGAAGCGCGCCTGCTCGTGCGGGTCCGGGCATGAAATCTCCTTTGGCGGCAGATGCGGCCCCGCCGCGGCCAGATCGGCGGACCACGCAGCGGATACCGGTGATCTCGCGCGCATCACATAAGCACGCCTGCCAGATTACACAAACGAAAACGGCCCGCATCGCTGCGGGCCGCTTGAATACTGGTGGTGATGGGGGGACTTGAACCCTCGACCTACGGATTATGAATCCGTCGCTCTAACCAGCTGAGCTACATCACCATTTGGAAGGCCGTGGATTGTCGGGGAGCGTGCGGGTCTTGTCAAGAATGACGCAGCGGCCGGACAATCGCGGGTTACTTCAGACAGGATCGGATCGAGCCATGCCGCAGGATCTGGATTTCGACGTCGTGGTCGTGGGCGCAGGACTGGCGGGGCTGGCGCTGTGCGCGGCGCTGCGCCGCGAGCGGCTGTCGATCGCGCTGGTCGAGGGCCGCATGCCCGAGTGGCCGGTCGGCGGCTGGGACGCACGCGTCTATGCGATCAGTCCGTCCAGCGCACGCTTTCTCGATGAAATCGGCGCCTGGGCGCATCTTGACCACACCCGCCTGCAGGCGCTGACCCGCATCGAGGTCTATGGCGACCGCGCTGCCCGGCTCGACTTTTCGGCCTTCGAGGTCGGCGTCGGCGAACTGGCGTGGATCGCCGAATCCAGCCTGCTGGCGCGCGAACTGTGGGAAGGCGTCAAGCGCCAGGCCAATGTGACGCTGCTGTGCCCGGCCCGGCCCGCCAGTCTGAACCACGCGGACGGCCGTTCGCTGCTCGAACTGGAAGACGGTCGCCGCCTGAACGCGGCGCTGGTGGTCGGTGCCGACGGCGTCAACTCCTGGGTACGCGCCCAGACCGCGCTGGAAGCACGTTTCACCGATTACGGCGAACTGGGCGTGGTGGCCAACTTCCGCTGCGAGAAGCCTCATCTGGGCTGCGCCTGGCAGTGGTTCCGCCCGGACGGCGTGCTCGCCTTCCTGCCGCTGCCCGGCCAGCACATGTCCATGGTGTGGTCGGCGCCCGAAGCAACCGGACGCGAACTTCTGCAACATGACGCGGCTACGCTCGCTGCACGGGTGGCCGAAGCGGGCGAGCACAAGCTGGGCGCGCTGGAAGTGGTGACACCCGCTGCCGGCTTTCCGCTGCGCCTGATGCAGGTGCCGAAAGTCATCGCGCCGGGCGTGGCGCTGGTCGGCGACGCGGCGCACGCCATCCACCCGCTGTCCGGACACGGCATCAATCTCGGCTTTGCCGACGTGCGCGTGCTGGCCGGCGTGCTGGCGGGGCAGGACCGCAGTGTGCTCGGCGATCCGCGCGTGCTGCGCCGCTACGAACGCAAGCGTGCGGAAGAGGTGAACGCGCTGCAGCTGACGACGCACGCACTGCACGAACTGTTCCGGCCGGAATGGCCGGCCCTGTCCTGGCTGCGCAATACCGGACTGAACCTGACACAACGCATGCCTGTCCTACGGAACGCGCTGGTACGCTACGCGCTCGGATAACCGGCACGCCAATGAGGCGTGCCACAACGGGAGTTTTCATGTCCATCAAGTACACCGCCGCACTGCTGTGCGCTCTGGCCGCATCGGCCGCACAGGCAGGGCCGGAAGAGTCGATCAAGGCCGCCGTCGAGGCCGCACTCGGCAACGGGGCCAAGGTCGAAGGCGTGGTGAAGACGCCCTACTTGGGCCTTTACGAAGTCCGGGTCGGCGGTGAAATCGTCTACACCGATGACAAGGCCAACTACCTGATTCTCGGTGAAATCCTCGACACGAAGACACGCCAGAACATCACGCAGCAGCGGGTGAACCAGATTTCGGCGATCAACTTCGCCGAACTGCCGCTGGACATCGCGATCAAGCAGGTGCGCGGCAACGGCAAGCGCGTGATCGCTACCTTCGAGGACCCGAACTGCGGCTACTGCAAGAAGCTGGCGAAGGAACTGCTGGGCATGAAGGACGTGACCATCTACACCTTCCTGACGCCGGTGCTCGGCCCGGATTCGCAGAAGAAGGCCGAAGCCATCTGGTGTTCGGCCGATCGCGCCAAGACCTGGAGCGACTGGATGACCACCAACGTCGTGCCGGCTGCCGCCACGGCGAGCTGCGACACCGCAGGCCTGCAGCGCTCGGTCGCGCTGGGCGAGAAGTACCGCGTGCGCGGCACGCCGACCATCTTCCTGAGCACCGGCGAACGCATTCCGGGCTATGTCCCGGTGGCGCAGCTGGAACAGCGGATCGCCAACATCAAGTAAGCGTCGTTGGTGGCAAGTGGCAGGATGCAGGCGGCGAGGTCGTCGCATCGCATGAACCTTGCAACTTGCCGCTTGAGTCCTGCATCTCGCCCGTCAGGGCGTGATGCCCACCGGCAGCAGCACCCACATGCGTCCCTGCTGGCGCATGCGACCGGCCTGTGCGCCGGCGTCCGGGCCGAAGCCCCAGAAGAAGTCGGCACGCACACCGCCGCGGATTGCGCCGCCGGTGTCCTGTGCCATCACGAGGCGACGCAGCGGCTGGCTGCTGTTCGGGCGTGTGGTGTCCAGCCACACCGGCGCGCCGAGCGGCACGCTGCGCGGATCGACCGCAATCGCCCGGCTGCCGGCGAGCGGCACGCCCAGCGCACCGAGCGGCCCCTCGGGCAATCCGGGCGCCTGCTTGCCGATCGGTAGTTCGCGGAAGAACACATAGCTCGGATTGGCCGCCATCATGGTCGCCACACGCGACGGATTGGCGCGCGCCCAGTCGCGTATGCCCTGCATCGACGCCTGCTCCAGCTTCAGCTCGCCCTGATCGACCAGCCAGCGGCCAACCGACTGGTAGGGGTGGCCGTTCTGATCGGCATAGCCCACGCGCACGCGCCCGCCTTCCGGCAGTTCGATCTGGCCCGAACCCTGCACCTGCAGGAAGAACACGTCGAGCGCGTCGGCCGCCCAGAACAGCGCCTTGCGGTCGAGTTCGGGCGCCCTCGCCTCCAGTTCGCCACGTGACCAGTAGGGCACGATCTTCCGCCCGTCCAGCCGGCCGCGCAGGCGCATGTTCTTCAGATCCGGATTGACGCTGGCCAGGTCGATCACCAGCAGATCGTCCGGCACCGCATAGATCGGATGCCGGTAGCTGCCGGTGCGCGTGCGGCTGGCGCGCAGCAGCGGCTCGTAGTAACCGGTGACCAGGCCCTGGTCGCTGCCGTCGCCGTTGAGCAGCTGCCACGGCCGGAAAGCGGATTCGAAGAACGCCCGGATCGCCGCGTTGTCTCCCTGATCGAGCCGCGTGCTTGCCGCGCAGGCCTCCGTCCAGCCCGGCTTCGAGGCGAGCGCGCTGCACGACGCACGCAGCGCCGGCAGCGCCTCGCGCAGATCGTCGTCGGTCCAGCCTTCGAGCGCCGACCACCCGGCGGCGACCAGCCGCGGCGGCAGCGGCTTGGCTTCGGGTACCGGAGCGGGACAGGCCGGACACGCGGCACAGGCCGGGCAGGCAGGACAGGCTTGTGCGGTCGGTGCGTGGCCGGGTGCCGCGGGACAGGCCGGCCCGACGGCAGGTGTCGCGTCCGGCTTCGGCGCCGAGGCGCAGGCAGCCAGCAGCAGCGCGCAAACGAAGGTGGCCAGACGCAGACGGATTTGCTCGAACATCGTGATGTGCTTTAGATTGGCGCGCCCGCAAGCGCTGAGGGCGCAATGATAACGAGCGCCGGTCGCACCGACCGGCGCCCTGACAAAGGAAACCCCGCTCCATGTGGATATTCCTGCTCGAATCCGGTACTGCGCTGGCGCTGTTCCTGTTCATCCTGTGGTGGACGCGGCCGCGCAGCCACGACGAATCCGCACACTCCGAGCCGCCGAAGGCGCTCACTGACAAGAAAGACGGCCATGACCAACCGTGATGGTTTCGAAAGCCTGATCGCACGCGCGCACGCGCTGTTCGACCGCCTCGAACATATCCTGCCGGCGCCACCGGCAGCCCCCGACTGGAAGGCGATCGCCTACCGCTGGCGCCGCAGCAACGGCCGCGGCCGGCTCGAACCGGTCGCCCATCCGCACAAGCTGCGTCTGTCCGATCTGCGCGACATCGACGTGCAGAAGGCGCGCATCAACGCCAACACCAAGCAGTTCGTCGAGGGCAAGCCGGCCAACAACGTGCTGCTGACCGGCGCACGCGGCACCGGCAAGAGTTCGCTGGTGAAAGCGCTGCTGAACGACTACGCAAAAAAAGGCCTGCGCCTGATCGAGGTCGACCGCGATGACCTGGTCGATCTGCCCGACATCACCGACCTGATCGCCGGGCGGCCGGAACGCTTCATCATCTACTGCGACGACCTGTCGTTCGAATCCGGCGAGCCGGGCTACAAGGCGCTCAAGAGCATCCTCGACGGCTCGGTGTCGGCGGTACTCGAAAACGTGCTGATCTACGCCACGTCGAACCGGCGCCACCTGATGCCCGAGTACTTCTCGGAAAACAACGAGGCGAAGCATGTCGATGGCGAGGTGCATCCGGGCGAGGCGATCGAGGAAAAGATATCGCTGTCGGAACGCTTCGGCCTGTGGCTGTCCTTCTACCCGTTCGACCAGGAAGCGTATCTGGACATCGTGCGCCACTGGCTGAAGAAGCTCGGTGTGCCGCCGGAGCAGATCGAGGCGGCACGTGCCGACGCGCTGCGCTGGACGCTGGAGCGCGGTTCGCGCAGCGGTCGCGTCGCCTGGCAGTTCGCCCGCGACTGGGCCGGACAGCATGCGGAGAAACAATGACCCTCGCGGCAAGGGCGGCTGATCGATGAGCGGACGCAAGCAGGTCGCCGTCGCGGCGGCCGTCATCTTCCGCGACGGGCCGCAGGGCCGGGCTCAGGAGCGCGAATTCCTGCTCGGCCAGCGTGCGCCCGGCACCTTCTACCCTGGTTACTGGGAGTTTCCGGGCGGCAAGGTCGAGCCGGGCGAACGTCCGGTGGACGCGCTGGTGCGCGAACTGGACGAGGAACTGGGCATCCGCGTGCTCGAATGCTCGCCCTGGATCACGCTGTCGCACGAGTACGAACACGCATTCGTCCGGCTGCACTTCTTCCGCGTCAAGGCGTGGAGCGGCGAACTGCACGACCACGTGCACAGCGCGCTGTGCTGGCAGCGTGCCGACACGCTGACGGTCGGGCCGATGCTGCCGGCCAACGGACCGGTGCTCAAGTCGCTGAGGCTGCCCGGCCGGATGGCGGTCAGCCACGCCTGGCAGATCGGCGCCGCCGTCCAGCTCGACGCAATCCGCCGCGCCTGTGCCGCCCGCCCGCTGCTGCTGCAGATCCGCGAGCCGGTGTTCGACGACGGCACGCGCGCCTTCGCGGCCGAGGCGATCCGGATCGCCCGCAGCGCCGGCTCGCTGACGGTGATCAACGGCGACATCGACGCGGCGCGGTCGCTGGGCGCCGACGGCGTGCATCTGAAATCGGCGCAACTGGCCACGCTCGACGCCCGTCCGCCGCTGGACTGGGTCGGCGCGTCCTGCCACACGACCGACGATCTGGCGCATGCACAGCGGCTCGGACTCGACTATGCGGTAGTCGGACCGGTACTGCCGACCGCGACCCATCCCGGTGCGCCGGTACTCGGCTGGGACGCGCTGACCGACCTGATCGCCGGCTGCGCGATTCCGGTGTTCGCCATCGGCGGGCTCGACGGCTCGCACGAAGCCCGGGCACACGCCTGCGGGGCGCACGGCATCGCAGCCATCCGCAGCGCCTGGTCGTGACCGGCCGACGCCTCTTCCTGCAGCAGATCGCCGCGCTGATCCTCAGCCCGGCGCTGGCCCGGGCACAGGGTTCCGAACCCTATGGACAAGGGCTGCTGTGGCGGGTGGGCATCGGCGACGCCCCGCCCAGCCACCTGTTCGGCACCCTGCACAGCGGCGACGCACGCGTGCTCGAGCGGGCACGCACGCTGCAGGATCTGCTGGCTGGCGCCCGCGTCTTCATGCCGGAGCTGGTGACCGATGCCGATGCGGTCAATACCTTCATGGCGGCCAGCACTTCCGGCGGCGACGACCTGCCGCGACTGGTCGGCCGCAAGCACTGGCCGCGCGTGGCGCAGACGCTGACGCTGCACGGCATCGATGCGCGCATGCAGTCGCGACTGCGCCCATGGGCCGCGCTGGTGACGCTGCTGCAGCCGCTCGGGCCGGCACAGACCACGCTCGATGAACTGCTGATCCGCAACGCACAGGCGCTGAACCGGCCGGTACAGCCGATCGAGCAGGTGCAGGAACAGATAGACGCCCTCGCCACACTGCCGGCGGCGACACAGATCGCGCTGCTGATCGACACGGCACGGCGCCATGACACCCTTCAGGCCGGGGTCGCACCGATGATAGAAGCGTGGCTGGCCGGCGACATCGACGAACTGGCGCGCATCAATACCCGTCTCATCGGCGACGACCCGGCGCTGCGCCGGCACGCACAGCGCCTGATGAACGCACTGCTGACGCAGCGCAACCCGCGCTTCGTGCAGCGACTGCTGCCCGAAATCCGGCAGGGCGGCGTGTTCGCCGCATTCGGCGCGGCGCACCTGACCGGCCATGACGGCGTGCTCGCGCGGCTGCACGACGCCGGCTGCTCGATCGAAAAAGTCGTCTGATTTCAGTTTCTTCCGGGTGTGCCGTAAGTCACACAGCAGGCATTGCCGTCTGCCGGCCCGGCCCTTGCCGGGCGTCGCCGGAGAACGCCCATGAACGCATTCAACCGCCTGTCGGTGGTCCATCAGCTGTCGATTTCGATCGCGCTGCTGTGCGCCGTCGTGTTTTCGCTGCTGATCGCGATCGTATCGATATCCACCCGCGACACCGCGCGGCATCAGACCGAAATCCGGCTCGGCGAACTGGCTGACGCCAACATCAAGCTGTTCGACCTGAGCTACGAAAACGCGCTGTCCAGCGCCGCCAAGGGCATGCGCGCACTCAAGCACGGTCTGGGCGGCGATATCGTGATCGGCGAGGACACGATGCCGATGGGCGGATACGGCGCGGTGCGGATCGCCCGCATCGGCAGCAGCACGATCAATGGCGACACCAGCCGCATGACGACGCTGCGCGAGCTGACCGGCACCGATCCGGCGGTCATGGTGCGCGTCGGCGACGACTTCGTGCGCGTGGCGACACTGCTCAAGGACAAGGACGGCAAGTCGATGGCCGGCAAACCCATCAACAGCGGCAAGGACACCGAAGCCCTGCTGGCGGGCAAGACCTACACCGGCGTGGTACAGCGCAACGGACGCTATTTCATCTCGTCGCTGGAGCCGATCACCGATGCGTCGGGCCGGGTCGTGGGCGCGCTGTCCGCCCGCGTCGACGTGCAGCAGGACATAGACCGCCTGTTCGAATCGCTGAAATCGCTGCGCATCGGACAGACCGGCTATGTCTACATCGTGAAGCCGGGCAAATCTGCCGACGACAGCGAAATGATCATGCACCCGACGCTGGCCGGAAAGACACTGGCGGACATCGGCAATCCGGTGCTGACCGAGGTCGTCGGACGGCAGATCGAAAGCCGGAGCGGGCAGTTCATCTATGACTGGCCGCGCGCCGACGGTGCCATGGCACCGAAGATCACGGCGTTCCGCAGCTCCGACAAGTGGAACTGGATCGTTTCGTACGGTGCGCACCTCGACGAATTCACGGCAGAGGGCATCGCCCTGCGCAACCGGCTGATCCTGATCTGCATCGCCGGCGCGATTCTGCTGGCCGGCCTGACCTGGTGGCTGGCGCGCACTCGTCTGGCGCGACTGCAGGACGTATCGGCCGCGATGACGCGCCTGGGCAATGGCGATTTCAGCCAGCATCTGGCGGTCGTGGCTGGCGACAGCAACAACGAGCTGGACCGGATCACGGTACAGATCAACGACGCAACGAGCCGGACCGCGGCACTGATCGCCGCCACCGCCGAGGCGGCGCGGGCAGTTGGCGACGCTGCGCGATCGCTGCGCGCCGATTCGGGTGCGGTGGTCGATGGCTCGACCGAGCAGAGCAGCGCCGCAGCCGGACTGGCGGCGGCCATCGAGCAACTGTCGGTCAGCATCAGTCATGTCGCCGACAGCGCCGGCACCGCCGACCGCATCACCCGCGAAGCACGTTCGGCGGCGCTCGAAGGAGAACGCAAGCTGGCCGGCATGGGCGAGAACATGCAGCGGATCGCCACCGAAATCAGCGACGCGTCGGCCGCCGTGGCCGGACTGGCGAACCGCACCCGGGAAATTTCCAATGTCGGCCGCATCATCCAGGAAATCGCCGAACAGACCAATCTGCTGGCGCTGAACGCGGCCATCGAGGCGGCACGCGCCGGCGAATCGGGACGCGGCTTCGCGGTCGTGGCCGATGAAGTGCGCAAACTGGCCGAGCGCACTGCTGCCTCGACCCGGGAAATCGCCGGCATGGTGGCCAGCGTGCAGGGCGATGCCGATCAGGTGGTGCGCCGGATCAGCGAGGTGAGCGGCGAAGTCGACGCTGGCGTCGGTCTTGCCCGCGAGGCCGGTGAAGTGCTGCATGTCATCAGCGACCAGAGCGAGCGCACGGCGGCCACGATGATGGAAATCGCCGCCGCCACGCGCGAACAGAGCAGCGCCAGCCAGAGCGTGGCGCAGGGCGTGGAGCGCATCGCCGTCATGGCAGAGCGGAACGCGGGCATCACGCGCCACACAGACCAGGAAACACAGGGCCTTGAGGCACTGGCCCGGCAACTGCAGGACAACGTCGGCCGCTTCGTGATCTGAAGTTCCATCCGGGAGCCACACGGGCTCCCGCAACATGGCCGGTCAGCGCTTCGGCTTGGCCCGTGCTGCGCGGCGTATACTCCGCGCTCATATTCGCAGACCCGCCATGCTCAGCTACCGCCACGCCTTCCACGCCGGAAACCCGGCCGACGTCCTCAAGCACTTCGTGCTGGTCGAACTGCTGCAGCACCTCAACCAGAAGGACAAACCCTACTGGTACATCGACACGCACGCCGGCGCCGGCGGCTACGCGCTGGACAGCCGCTACGCGTCCAAGAACGCCGAATACAGCGGCGGCATCTCGAAACTGTGGTCGGCAAAGGATCTGCCGTCGCAACTGTCCACCTATGTCGACATCGTTCGCGCCTTCAACACCGGTGAAAAGCTGCGCGCCTATCCCGGTTCGCCGATGATCGCGCGCGCACTGCTGCGTGACGACGACCGCATGCGGCTGTTCGAGCTGCACAGCACCGACAACCGGCTGCTCAATGCCGCCTTCGCCGACGCCGGCCGCAGCGTCAAGATCGAGAAGGCAGATGGCTTTTCCGGGCTGCGCGCACTGCTGCCGCCAGCGCCGAAACGCGCCCTGGTGCTGATCGACCCGCCCTACGAAATCCGCGAGGATTACCGGCTGGCCTTCGAGACGCTGCGCGAGGCCAATACGCGCTTCCCGAGCGGCACCTACTGCCTGTGGTATCCGCAGCTGCAGCGCATGGAGTCGCGCGATCTGCCGGCCAGGCTCAAGCGCCTGCCGGTACCGGCCTGGCTGCACGTGTCGCTGACCACGAACAAGCCGTCGCCGGATGGTTTCGGCATGCACGGCAGCGGACTGTTCATCGTCAACCCGCCGTGGACGCTACCGGTCGTCCTGAAAACCGTCATGCCCTGGCTCACCCGCACGCTGGCGGTCGATGACGGCGCGAAGTTCGAGCTCGACTTCAAAATTCCCTGAGCCACCGGGCTGTCACCGCCCGCTGACCGGCCCCGCTACCCGAGCCGGCGGAGCGGAAATGCGCCGAACGGACTACGTCGGGACACCCTCGTCATCACGCGGGTGAAACGCGCCGGGCGCACCCTAGGATCACCTTGTAAGTCGCAAGGCCTACCGCATTCCCAGGGAGCTTTCTCATGAACAACCGCAAACTCGCCATCGCCGCTGCGATCGCCCTGATGGGCACCGCCGCCCAGCAGGCCTCCGCTGCCGACCTGACCTACTTCGACAACTTCACGCCGCTGGGCAGCTCGGCAGGCGCAACCGCCACGCCGGCCACCCCGATCACGCTGTCGTCGCCCTTCTTCTCGCAGAAGACCATCGCCGACCGCGCCACCCAGAACACGCTGGTGCCGGGTTCGAACTCCGGCAACTGGGACATGATCACCGCCAACGAATCCGGTCCCGACGCTGGCCGTTACCTGTTCATGCCGTACGAAACCGGTACCGGCGGCGTGCAGCGCATCGACCTGTGGAACAGCAACTACAACACGCGTACGGTCACCATCGTCGCGCCCGGCACCCAGGGTTTCGTCTCGGGCGACGCATCCCGCTGGACGCCGTGGGGCAGCTACCTGACGGCCGAAGAGTCGTGGGGCAGCGGCAGCAGCAAGGGCCGTCTGTTCGAAGTGACCAATGCCACCACTGCAGGTGCCAATGGCGGCGCTTTCGTGCAGCGCAACGTGATCCCGCGCGTGTCGCATGAAGGCCTGGCTTTCGACAACCAGAACAACTTCTACTTCGTCGACGAACTGAACGGCGGCTCGGTCTACAAGTACGTGTCGGCCAACCCGAACGCCGCCACCGGCGATGCCTACTTCGACAAGGGCCAGACCTTCGTGCTCAAGGTCGGCGCAGGCGGCCAGTTCGAAGGCAACAACGGTCCGTCGATTACCGGTGCGGCCACTTGGGAAGCGATCACCACCGCGACTGGCACCGCCAACGCGGCCACCTTCAGCGCGATGGTCAACCTGGGCGGCGGCAACTTCGCGCTCGATGGCCGCAAGGCTGCCAGCCTGGTGGGCGGTACCGGCTACAACCGTCCGGAAGACCTGGAAATCCAGACCGCCAACGGTTCGCAGCGCGTCTATTTCACGACCACGGATTCGGACACCAACGCCAACACCGGCGACGGCCGCAGCCGCATCTACAGCTTCGACATCAATACCGCCGAGGTGAAGCTGTTCGCCGACGCCAGCACGATTGATCTGGCGACCGGTCTCTCGGTCGGCGGTGGCCTGCGCAATGCCGACAACCTGGCCATCGATGCCAATGGCAACATGTACATCATTGAGGATCGCGATGGCGCCGTCGATGACGACATCTGGATCGCCAGGGACCTCAACAAGGACGGCGACCTGCTCGACGCCGGCGAAGGCATCGCACGCTGGGCGACCAACGGCACGCCGGGTTCGGAATTCACCGGCCTGTACTTCGACAAGACCAACCCGAACATCGCCTATGTAAACATCCAGCACCCGGGCGACGGCGTGGATCGCACGATCCAGATCACCGCCGTGCCGGAGCCGGAAAGCTACGCCATGTTCCTGGCCGGTCTGGGCATGCTGGGCATGATGGCCCGCCGCCGGACTCGCCGCTGAGCTTCTGCAGCAAGGCATTCGGGGGGCTTCGGCCCCCTTTTTCGTTTACCTTCCGGGTCATCGTCACAAGGCTCCGGGAGCGCAGCGCAGAACCGCCGCGCCGACGATGTCGCCCGCACGCAGCTTCTGCAACGCCCGATTCGCGTCGCGCAGCGGAAAGGTTTCAACGCTCAGCCGCAGTTCGTGCACCGCCGCCCAGGCAAAGAACTCGTCGCCGTCACGACGGGTCAGGTTGGCCACCGACCGGACGCAGCGCTCACCCCACAGCAGGCTGTACGGAAAGGACGGAATGTCGCTCATGTGGATGCCGGCGCACACCACGACCCCGCCGCGCTCGAGCCTGCCCAGCGCAGCCGGCACCAGTTCGCCGGCCGGCGCGAACAGGATGGCCGCATCCATGTCCTGCGGTGGCGCCTGATCCGAGCCGCCGGCCCAGTGCACGCCGAGCGCGCGTGCCAGCGTCTGCGCCGCAAGGTCGCCCGGACGGGTGAAGGCGAACACGGTGCGGCCCTGTGCCAGCGCCACCTGGGCGATCAGGTGGCCCGCCGCACCAAAACCGTAGATGCCCAGACGCCGCGCGTCGCCGGCCATGCGCAGCGCGCGGTAGCCGATCAGACCGGCGCACAGCAGCGGCGCGGCCTGCTCGTCGCTGTACCGGTCGGGCAGCAGGAAACAGTAGGACTCGTCGGCCAGCACGTATTCCGCATAGCCGCCATCGGCGGAAAAACCGGTGAAGGTCGCGTCCGCACACAGGTTCTCGCGGCCGCCGGCGCAGCAGGCGCAGTGGCCGCAACTGCCGTACAGCCAGGGCACGCCCAGCCGGTCGCCCAGGCGAAAGCGCATGCAACCGGGACCGAGCGCGGCAACCACGCCGACCACCTCGTGTCCGGGCACCCGGGGCAGATGAGAGGGCGTCAGATCGCCATCGACGATGTGCAGATCGGTGCGGCACACGCCGCAGGTCGACACCCGCAGCAGCACCTGGCTGCCGGTCGGCATCACCAGCTCGCGATCGATCTGTTCGAGCGCGTGGCTGGCCGGATCGACCAGCGCCATCGCCAGATAGCGGCCGGGCAGGGTATTCATCGCGATCCGGCCAACGCCGCGTTCAGTGAACCAGCAGGACCGGCAGGTGCATCGATCCGAGCACCGAGCGCGTCGCCCCGCCGAGCACCCACTCGCGCGCCCGGCTGTGGCCATAGCAGCCCATCACCAGCAGATCGGCGCCGAGTGCCCGCGACAAACCCAGCAACGCGTCGCCGACGTCATCCGGACGCTCCGCACTGCGATGCATGACCACAGCGACACCATGGCTGCGCAGCCAGGCTTCGATGTCGGGAACATCCTCGCCCTGCGCCGCGGAACCGTCCTGCCAGGTCGCGACATGCACCTGTGCGGCGCACCGGAGCAGCGGCAGCGCTGCGGTCACGGCACGCGCGGCTTCGCGCGTGGCCTTCCACGCGACGACGATGACGCGCGCAGGATCGTCCTGCGCCACCGGATGACGCGGCACGACCAGCACCGGCCGGCCGCTGGCAATGACCACCGACTCGACGAAATCGACCGGCAGGTCGGACACGGCATCACTGCCGGGATCGCGCTGGCCGAGGATGACCAGGTCGGAACACAGCGCCTGCTGCGCGACGCAATACACCGGCTCGCCCGAACTTTCGAGCCAGTCCGGACGCGGCGTCATGGCCGCTGCCGCCGGCTCGAACTGCGCGCGGGCGCGCGCCAGCCGCTCGCTCTCGTATTCGAGCATCAGCGGCGCAATCTCGACGCCCAGCGCAAACGTGCTCGCATACTGGATGGCCACCGGCAGGGTCGCGTACAGCGCGGTCACGCTGGCGCCGTGCCGCTGCGCCAGCCGACCCGCGAACTGCAGGCGCTGCAGGGTGTGCGGCGACGCATCCGCGTGCACCAGTATCGATTTCAGCGTATCCATGGTCAGCCCTCGCGAATGAAGCCGGAAATCACGGTAAGGCGCCCGGCCCCGTACCGCGTTGATGCACGTCAAATGCGCCGGCAGCCATGATGCCTCAGGCCTTGAGCAGATCCTCGCGCCCGGACAGCCAGCGCGCCAGATGGCGGTCGGCCGCGGCGACATCCTCCCGCAGCAGCGTCTCGGCCGCCTCGCGCGCCAGTTCGACCAGCGCCTCGTCCAGCAGCAGATCGGCGAAGCGCAGCAGCGGCTGCCCCGACTGGCGGCTGCCGATGAATTCGCCCGGTCCACGCAGCTTGAGGTCCTCAGCGGCGATCAGGAAACCGTCGGTGTAAGCGTGGATTACGCGCAGCCGCTCGCGCGCGGTCTGCGACAGCGGTCCCTCGTACAGCAGCACGCAGGCGGATTCTCGACTGCCGCGGCCGACCCGGCCACGCAGCTGGTGCAGCTGCGACAGGCCGAAGCGCTCGGCGTGCTCGATCACCATCAGGCTGGCATTGGGCACATCGACGCCAACCTCGATGACGGTGGTGGCGACCAGCAACTGGATGTCGCCGGCGACGAACGCGGCCATCACGGCGGCCTTCTCGTCCGGCTTCATGCGGCCGTGCACCAGCCCGACCTGCAGCTCGCCGCAGGACACCATCAGCTGCGCGTGGGTGTCGATCGCGGTCTGCAGCTGCAGGGTTTCGGATTCCTCGATCAGCGGACACACCCAGTAGGCCTGGGCGCCGCCGGCACAGGCGTCGCGCACGCGCGCCACCACCTGTTCGCGCCGGGCGGCGGAAATCAGCTTGGTCAGCACCGGCGTGCGGCCGGGTGGCAGTTCGTCGATCACCGACACGTCCAGATCGGCGTAGTAGCTCATCGCCAGCGTGCGAGGAATGGGGGTGGCGCTCATCATCAGCTGGTGCGGGCTGGCGCCGCCCGCCTTGGCACGCAGCGCGAGGCGCTGGCGCACGCCGAAGCGGTGCTGTTCGTCGACCACCGCCATGCCGAGCCGGGCGAAGTCGACGGCGTCCTCGATCAGGGCGTGCGTGCCGACCGCGATCTGCGCCTCGCCGCTGGCGATGGCGGCCTTCATCGCACGCTTGTCACGCACCTTCAGGCTGCCCGACAGCCAGGCCAGGCGGATGCCCAGCGGCTCCAGCCAGCCGGCCAGCTTGCGGTAGTGCTGCTCGGCCAGTATCTCGGTCGGCGCCATGAACGCGGCCTGGTAGCCGCTCTCGACCGCACGCAGGCAGGCCAGCGCGGCAACCACCGTCTTGCCCGAGCCGACGTCACCCTGCAGCAGGCGCTGCATCGGGTACGGATTCGCCAGATCGACCGAGATTTCCGCCCAGGCACGCTTCTGCGCACCGGTCAGCGCGAACGGCAGCACCGCGGCAAAGCGGCCGATCAGCTCGCCACTGCCGGCCAGCACCGGGGCGTCGCGACCGCGGCGCGCGTCGTGCGCACGCTTCAGGCTCAGCTGCTGGGCCAGCAGCTCGTCGAACTTGATGCGCCGCCAGGCCGGTGCCAGGCGCTCGTCCAGGTCACGCAGCGACTCGCCCGGCCGCGGATGATGCAGCGCCTGCACCGCGTCGGCGAAGGCCGGCAGCGCGTACCGGCGGCGCAGCGCATCCGGGAGGCTGTCGTCGAGCGCGACGCGGCCGAGTGCCTCCTCGATCGCGCGGCGCAGGCTGGTCTGCGACAGGCCGGCGGTCGCCGGATAGACCGGCGTCAGCCGGTCCGGCAGCGCCGTGTCCTCACCCACGCTGCGCACGCGCGGATGCAGCATTTCGGCGCCGAAGAAGCCGGGATTGATGTCGCCGAACAGCCGCACGCGCCGACCGGGCGCCAGCTGCTTCTGCTGCGACGGATAGAAGTTGAAGAAGCGCAGCGTGACGGTGCCGCTGTCGTCGGCCGCGGTGACCACCAGCTGGCGCCGCGGCCGGAACTTGACCTCGGCCTGCGTCACTTCGACCTCGACCTGCACCGGCGCGCCGGCGCGCGCCTGCGCCACCGGCGTCAGGCGTGTCTCATCCTCGTAGCGCAGCGGGAAGTGCAGCACGAGCGCGGCATCCGAACCCAGGCCGAGCTTGTCCAGCGCACTGGCGAGCGCTTCGCTTCGGGTACTCAATGGCGTCGACGGACCGGCCGGAGTAACTGCTTCCGGCCGGAGCGGATCAGTCGATCACCAGCACGGCATCGACTTCGACCATGGCACCGCGCGGCAGCGCGGCGACACCCACTGCGGCACGCGCCGGGAAGGGCTGGTTGAAGTAACGGGTCATGGCTTCGTTGACCTTGGTGAAATTGCCCAGATCGGTCAGATAGACATTCACCTTGGCCGCGTTGTCGAGCGTTGCGCCGGCTGCCTTGGCGACGGCTTCCAGATTGTCGAACACCTGCCTGATCTGCGCGTCGATGCCGTCGGCCATGCTCATGGTGACCGGGTCCAGCCCGATCTGGCCGGACATGTAGACGGTATTGCCGGTCTTCACCGCCTGCGAGTAAGTACCGATGGCGGCCGGGGCATTGGGGGTCGAAACGATGGTGCGCGGCATGGAAATATCTCCGGACGTTGTTGGGTGAATGTGCGTGAGCACGCCTAGGGCGCGCCCGACAACGCCGGATTATCGCGGATTATCGATGCGGGGCACCCACCTGTTCGGCGGCATCGCTTATCCGGTCGAGCAGGCTGATCACGTCCAGACTGAGTGCTTCCATGCGCGCGATGCCATCGAGCGCGGCGTCGAAGTTGCCGTCGAGCGCCTGCCCGAGCGCTTCGGCACCCACACGGTGAAACGCTTCGTGCGGCGCCTCGAGTTCGCGGAAACCGCTCAGATGGCTGTGACGCAGCCGTCCCTCACCCTCGTAGTACCACTTGCCCAGACGGCAGTCGCAATGCCCGGCGAAGCTGTCGGGCTTGCGTCCGGAATGACCGGAAGCCGCCTGATAGATGTCCATCTTGTAGGCAAGGTGATCGACCTTGGCGAGTTCGGCAAAGGTGCGCAAGGACGTGGTCGCCATGTGCGCGCCATTGACACCGGCCTGCGTGCTCAGCGCATCCATCCTGGCGCTGGCTTCCAGACCTTCCGCCGAATACCGCTCGGCGTCGGTCGCATTTTCATGCATGCGCCCGGTGGCCTGGATGGTGTCGTTCTGGATGCCGCTGACCAGCCCGGAGATTTCCGTGGTCGCGGCGCCGGTGCGCTCGGCCAGCTTGCGCACCTCGTCGGCCACCACAGCGAAACCGCGCCCCTGCTCACCGGCACGCGCCGCTTCGATCGCCGCGTTCAGCGCCAGCAGATTGGTCTGGTCGGCGATCTCACGGATCAGCCGCACGATGCCGCCGATCTGCCCGGCACGTTCGCGCAGCGTGTCCACGCTGTGCGCGGTCTCCTGCAGGCGCGCCGAATAGTCATGCAGGCTGGTCGCGATGTTGCGGCTGCCGTGAGCCGTCTCGGCGCACTGTGTCGCCGTTTCGGCGGCGCGCCCGGCCTCGTTCGTGACAACCCCGGCCAGTGCCGCCAGGGTTGCCCGGAAGCGCTGGAAGGAATCCGCGTAGGCCGTCATGTTCTGCAGCAGGCCGGCATCGAAGTCGCTGCGCACCTGATTTGCGTCATGCGATTGCAGCAGCTGCCCGTGCTCGTCATTCAGACGATCCACCTCGGCCCTCAGCGCAGCGATCTCCTGATCCCGCTGCGCACATTCCGCGCGAGCCGCATCGAGCTCGCGCTTCCTGATCCACCCCAATACCGCCATATGCCCGGTCCTCTTCGTGTTGAACGGATATCCGGGTTAACGACGCAGGTACGCACGGCTTGAGTTATTCAGGGGCGCGCGGCCGGACTCCTTACCGGCGCCGGCGTACCGCTGTCCATGCCGATGGCGCGCAGCCGGACGCGTGCTGCATCGGCCTCGGCACGGGATTTGAAGGGCCCGACGTGCACCCGGGCCTCGATCTGCGACGGAATGCCGTTCAGCGCCAGTCTGGCGCGGACTTCCTCGGCGTTGGCAACACTGCTGAACACACCGACCTGCACCACATACCCCTGTACGGGCCCGGTCGGCTGCGGCGCAGGTGCGCGCGAAATCGCCGGCACAGGAGCGGCCGGTGCAGGCGTTTCGTGGCCGATCACCAGTCTGCCGGTGGTCGGCGCAGCCGTGCGCGGTATCGGCGCCGGCGCGGGTGCCGCGGTTTCCGGCCTGTCCGCCTTGCCCGGTTTTTCCTGCCTTTCCGGCATCTGCGCCGTTTCAGCCTTGTCCGGCAGAGCCGTGCCTTCGGGCAACGGTGGCGGCAATTCCTGCAGATTGACCGGCGATGCCTCGACCGGTGTTTCCTCGGCCGGCGGCAGCGGCGGTGCTTCCGCGACCGCGGTTGGCACGGATACCGGCGCTTCCGGCTTCGCCTGCGGAGCGGGCGCCTCTTCCTTCGGGCGCCGGCTGGCATCGAACACGGCCAGCGCGCCGATCAGCATGGCGATCATGCCGCCAGCCACCGCCACGCGCCGCAGCAGCGCCGTGCGCTGTTCGCCCTGTTCGTCCGCCGTAGCCTTGCCGGGCTGCCCGCTCATGCCGTCCCCTCTCCGGTCATGCCCCGGCTCTTTGCCAACGTGCGAACCAGCTCCGCCTCGCCGACCGACATGTCGCACTGATCGGCGATGTCTTCCGCACTCAGGCCGCGCGCCGCCAGCGACAGCGCCTCGCTGTACTGCGGCGCCACCGGAGGCAACTGATTGACCGTCTCGATGCGGCGGCACACGCCGTCGATGCGGTCCTCGATCAGGTCGAGACGGGCTTCCAGTGCCTGCATCAGCGGCGCCAGCCGGTTGTCGAGCAGCGCGTCCAGCTGGACCTCGACATCATCGGGCGTCAGCGCGCGTCTGGCCAGTTCGGCCGACGACGGCAGTTGCGGCGGTGGCTGGCGGGCATTCATCATGGACAGGCGCATCAGCGCGTAACCCATGTAGGCGGCCAGTATGACGAGTGCGACCAGCGCCGCCTCCTTCCAGCCGATTGCCGACAGATCGATCAAAAGCGCGCTCCGTGATAGCCGCCGACGCGGGAACTGCGTCGCATAAGCGTTGTTGTGGCCGCCGTGCGGCGTGTTGGCCCGGATAATAAGGCTTTTTGGACAGGTAAGCGCCCATGCTGGCTTCTCTGCTGTTCGTGCTCAAGAAGCTCGTCGCGGCATTGCTGCTGCCGCCGGCAAGCCCGCTGCTGATATCGGCCACCGGACTGCTGCTCGCGCTGCGCCGCCGCGGGACCGGGCTGGCGCTGGCGGGCGGCGGGTTGCTGCTTCTGTACGCGCTGTGCACGCCGGCACTGTCCGGCTGGCTCGAAAGGTCGACCTATCCGGCACAGGCGGCTGCATCCCCCGGAGAGCTGGCGCATGCCCAGGTCATCGTCATCCTCGGCGCCGGCACCACCGACAAGCTCGTCGACTATGGCGGACAGACCGTCAATGGCTACGCGCTGGAGCGGCTGCGCGCCGGTGCGCATCTGGCACGGACCACGCGGCTGCCGGTGCTGGTCAGTGGCGGCGTCGTGTGGGACGGCCGGCCGGAGGCCGACATGATGAAGGAGGTGATGGACGAATTCGGCGTGCCGGTGCGCTGGGTGGAACCGCGCTCGCGCGATACCGCCGACAACGCCCGCGAATCGGCTGCCCTGCTGCACGCGGCCCGGCTGAGCCGCGTGGCGCTGGTCACCCACGCCTTCCACATGCGCCGCTCGATGGAGGAATTCCGCCGCGCCGGCCTCGAACCGATCGCCGTACCGACCCTGATCAAGCGGGCCGGCAATCTCGAAGCCGCCGATTTCATCCCCGGCACGCGCGCGCTGCAGCAGTCCGGCGCCGCACTGCATGAATGGCTCGGCTGGGCCGCGCTGGCCCTGCGCGGAACATGAAACCGTACCAGATCAGAGCTTGGTGCCGCCGCTGACATCGACCGTCTGGCCGGTGGTCCACGCGCCGTCCGGGCCGACCAGGAAGGACACGACGCCGGCGACACGATCGGGCGTGCCGATGCCGGCCAGCGCCTGCATCGACTGCACCGCGTCCGCGCCACCGTTCTCGAGCAGACCGGTGGTCATGCGCGTTTCGATGACGCCCGGTGCCACCGCGTTGACGGTGATGCCGCGCGGACCGAGTTCGGCCGCCAGCTGCAGCGTCAGCACGTCGACGAAGCCTTTGGTCGCCGAATACGCCGGAATGCCGGCGAAGGCGGTGCGGGCGACCACCGACGACAGGTTCACGATGCGGCCGCCTGCGCGCAGCCGGCCGAGCATCTGCTGCGTGACGAAGAACACCGCCCGCATGTTGATGTTGGACAGCTGGTCATAGGTATCGACATCCATCTCCTCGATGGACATGAAGGGCGCGATGCCGGCGTTGTTCACCAGCACGTCGATGTGTGGTTCGGCCAGACCGGCGGCCAGCCGTGCGGCACCGTCGCGGGCAGCGAGGTCCGCCTGGACCAGCGAGGCACTGCCGCCATCGCGTTCGATGGCGGCGCACACATCGCGAGCCTCCGCCTCGCCGCTGCCGTAGTGCAGGACGACGTGAAAGCCGTCGCGTGCGAGACGCCGGGCGATCGCGGCCCCGATGCCGCGCGAGGCGCCGGTGACAAGCGCCACTCTGCGGGGTGAATGTGCGGACATCTGACTTCCTCCTTGTGTTGTTCGTGTCATTCGATGAGTCCGGTCTGCGGTGACGAGGCGACGGCGCGATACGGCACCGACGCCATGCGGCCAGCCAGAAAGGCCAGACGGCCTGCGCTGACGGCGTGACGCATCGCCGTCGCCATCAGTACCGGATTGCGCGCATGCGCGATGGCGGTGTTCATCAGCACGCCGTCGCAGCCCAGTTCCATCGCCACGGCAGCATCCGATGCGGTGCCGATGCCGGCATCGACGATGACCGGCACCTTCGCTTCGGCGATGATGATCTTCAGGTTCCACGGGTTGAGGATGCCCATGCCGGAGCCGATCAGGCTGGCCAGCGGCATGACGGCAACACAGCCCATGTTTTCCAGCACGCGTGCCTGTATCGGGTCGTCCGAGCAATAGACCATCACGCGGAAGCCGTCGCGGATCAGCACTTCGGCCGCGCGCAGCGTTTCCGGCATGTTGGGGAACAGTGTCTTCTGATCGCCCAGCACCTCCAGCTTCACCAGATCGTGGCCATCGAGCAGTTCGCGTGCGAGGCGCAGCGTGCGCACCGCGTCGTCCGCGGTGTAGCAGCCGGCGGAATTGGGCAGCAGCGTGTAGCGCTTCGGCGGCAGCACGTCGAGCAGGCCGGGCTCGCCGTCGGTCGCGGTGAGCGGCATGCGGCGGATCGCCACGGTGACGATCTCGGCACCGCTGGCGTCGAGTGCACGCGCGGTTTCCGTCAGGTTGCGGTACTTGCCGGTACCGACCAGCAGGCGCGAGCCGAAATACTGGCCGCCGATGACCAGCGGATCGGTCAGCGACTCCTTGTAGGGTGCGTTCATGTCAGCCTCCTCCGACGGCGATGACGATTTCGATGCGGTCGCCGTCATGCAGCAGGACTTGATCGAAGGCGCTGCGCGGCACGATCTCGCCATTGCGCTCGACGGCGATGCGCCGGTCGCGCAGTGCCATGCGCGCCAGCAGGTCGCCGACCTTCATGTCGGTGTCCAGCGGCTCGCACTGGCCATTGACGTTGACGGTGTGCATGCGGACCTCAGTCATGGTGGTGACCATGCGCTTCGTGCAGCTGGTCCGCGCGATAGGACGAGCGCACCAGCGGCCCCGCCGCCACCTCGCTGAACCCCAGTTCGAGGCCGCGCTGGCGCAAGGCATCGAAACGCGCCTGCGCGACATACTCGATCACCGGCAGATGCGCCGGCGACGGACGCAGGTACTGGCCCAGCGTCAGCAGGTCGCAGCCGTGCGCGCGCAGATCGCGCATCACCTCGACCACTTCCTCTTCGGTTTCGCCGAGGCCGAGCATCAGGCCGGTCTTGGTCGGCACGCCCGGAAAGCGCGCACCGAAGTCGCGGATCAGCGCCAGCGATCCGCGGTAGTCCGCGCCCGGTCTGACCTCGCGGTACAGACGCGGCACGGTTTCCATGTTGTGGTTGAACACGTCCGGCGGTGCGGCTTCGAGTGCGTCCAGCGCGGCAGACTCGCGGCCGCGGAAGTCGGGCGTCAGCACCTCGACCGTGATGGCCGGACTCAGCGCACGGATGGCGGCGATGCAGCGGGCGAAGTGCCCGGCGCCGCCGTCGCGCAGGTCGTCGCGATCGACCGAGGTGATGACCACGTAGCGCAGCTTCATCGCCGCGACCACGCGCGCCAGACGCGTCGGTTCGTCGCCATCCGGCGGCAGCGGCCGGCCGTGCGACACGTCGCAGAAAGGGCAACGCCGCGTGCAGATCGCGCCGAGGATCATGAAGGTCGCGGTACCGCTGCCGAAGCATTCGCCGATGTTCGGGCAGGCGGCTTCCTCGCACACGGTATGCAGCGCATGTTCGCGCAGCACACCCTGCAGCGCGCGCACGGCAGGCGTGTCCTGATCGCGGCCGCGCAGCCACCCGGGCTTCGCCGGTGACGCGACATCGTCGCGCACCTTCACCGGGATGCGCGCCAGCTTTTCGCGCCCGCGCAGTCCTTCTCCAGCAACAGCAGAACTCATGATGGTGTCCGTTCAGTGGCCGCCGCGACATACGCCGCGGCGGCCGGTGGTGCATCAGCCGATGAAGGACTCGATCAGCTTGTTGACTTCGCTTGCCGCTTCCAGCTGGACCATGTGGCCCTGACCCGGCAACACCTTCACCGTCGCCCCCGGAATCGCACTGGCATGCGACGCCGGAATGATGCGGTCGTGCTCGCCCCAGATCACCAGCACCGGCTTGCCGCTGACAGCAGATGCCAGCTGCTCCGACTGGACGCCACCGGCGAACAGCCCGGCGGACAGCTTGGTCAGTGCCGCTTCGACACCTTCGAGACGCTTGTACTTGAGCATGTCGTCGATCATCGAGCGGGTGACCAGATCGGCGTCCGAGTACAGCTGCTGGAGCACCGGCTTGAAGGCGTTGCGCGAGGCCGCCGCGACGAAACCGTCGATGTAGCCGCCGTTGATCTCGGCACCGAGTCCGGCACTGGCGATCAGCGACAGCGACTTGACCTTCTGCGGCGCCCGGCGCGTCACGGCCAGGCACACGCCGCCGCCCATCGAATGCCCGGCCAGATGCGCGCACTCAATGCCGACCGCGTCCATGAAACCGACCACGACTTCGGCCAGTGCATCGAGCGATGCAATCCCGGTGTCCTTGGTCGAACTGCCGTGCCCCGGCAGATCGAGCGCATACACCGCGCGCGACGCCGACAGCGGCTCATGGTTGAACAGCCAGTTGTTGAGGTCGCCGCCGAAGCCGTGGATCAGCAGCAGCGGTACCGCACCCGCCGCATCCGCACCCAGCTTCAGGTAGCGCAGCTGCACGCCACCGACCTGCACGGTCTGTGTCTGCGGGCCGGCATCGGCCTCGTCCTCGGTGGGCGGCACGAATTCGGCCTGGAAACGCGTGACCAGATCGTCGATCAGCTCGTCCGACACATCGGCATCGGCGATGACGCCGAGCAATGCGCCGACCGGCAGCACTTCGTCCGGCTGGGCGACCTGACGGCGCAGCACGCCGCTGGTCGCGGCTTCGACCGCGCCGGAAATCTTCTCGCTCTCGACCTCGATGATTTCCTCGCCGGGGTTGATCGTGTCACCGACTTCCTTCAGCCACAGGTTGACCTTCCCTTCCTGCATGGAAAGGCCCCACTTGGGCATGGTGACGGTAAAGATTGCGGACATCAGCGGTACTCCTTGACCTTCATCACGGCCTCTTCGATACGGGCCGGACTCGGGATGTAAAGCTCTTCAAGCGAAGCGGCGAACGGCACCGGCACGTGCGGCGCAGTCACCATCTGGATCGGCGCCTTGAGCGCGCCGAAGGCTTCCTGGGCGATGAAGCCGGAAATGTCCGACGCCATGCTGCAGCGCGGGTGCGATTCGTCGACCACCACCAGGCGACCGGTGCGCTCGACGCTTTCGAGAATGGTGTCGGTGTCCAGCGGCGAGGTGGTGCGCGGATCGATGATTTCGCACTGGATGCCGCGCTTGCGCAGGCTGGCTGCGGCGTCCTTCGCGTAATTGACCATGCGGCCCATCGCCACGATGGTCACGTCGTCGCCCTCCTGCACCACGGCGGCTTCGCCGAACGGAACGACATAGCTCTCTTCCGGCACGTCGCCTTCCATCGTGTACAGCGCCTTGTGCTCGAGGAATATGACCGGATCGTTGTCGCGGATGGACTGGATCAGCAGGCCCTTCGCGTCATACGGATTCGACGGAATCACCACCTTCAGCCCGGGGATGTGGGTGAAGATGTTGTACAGGCACTGCGAGTGCTGCGCAGCGGCGCGGAAGCCGGCGCCGTACATGGCGCGGATGACCACCGGCGTCTTCGCCTTGCCGCCGAACATGTAGCGGAACTTGGCTGCCTGGTTGAAGATCTGGTCGAAGCACACACCCATGAAGTCGATGAACATCAGTTCGGCGACCGGACGCAGTCCGTTGCACGCGGCACCGACGGCGGCACCGACATAGCCCGACTCCGAGATGGGCGTGTCGAGCACGCGTCCCGGATGCTTGGCGTACAGGCCCTTGGTGACGCCGAGCACACCGCCCCACGCGTCGTCGTCGCCCGGTGCGCCAGCACCGCCGGCCACGTCCTCGCCCATCACGATGACGCTCGGGTCACGCGACATTTCCTGATCCAGCGCCTCGTTGATGGCTTGCTGGTAAGTGATCTTTCTGGCCATCTGATATTTCTCCTGTCAGCGTTTGGCGTGTGTTCAGTAAGAGACGTAGACGTCGGTCATCAGGTCTTCCGGCAGCGGCAGCGGCGCTGCCTTGGCCTGGACCACCGAGTCGTCGATCATCGTTTTGACTTCGCGGTCGATGGCCTCGATGTCGGCCATCGACAGCTCGCCGCGCGAGGTCACGCGCTTGGCGAACTGCATCAGGCAGTCCTTGGTGTCGCGCAGCTTCTGCACCTCGCCCGGAGCGCGGTAGGTCTGCTGGTCGCCTTCGAAGTGGCCGTAGTAGCGCGACAGCTTCACCTCGAGCAGGGTCGGACCGTGGCCTTCGCGAGCGCGCCTGATGGCTTCGCCGGCCGCTTCGTGCACGGCGAAGAAGTCGAATCCGTCGACGATGACGCCCGGCATGCCGAAGGCGCCGGCACGGTCGGCGATGTTCTCGACGGCGACCGAGAAGTTGCTCGACGTCGCTTCGGCGTAGCCGTTGTTTTCGGCCACGAAAATGACCGGCAGCTTCCACACGGTGGCGAGGTTCATCGCCTCGAAGATCGTGCCCTGGTTCGAGGCGCCGTCGCCGAAGAAGCAGATGCCCACGTTGTTGGTGCCGCGCAGCTTGGAGGCCAGCGCGGTACCGCAGATCAGCGGCCCGCCGCCACCGACGATGCCGTTGGCGCCGAGCATGCCGACCTCGAGGTCGGCAATGTGCATCGAGCCGCCCTTGCCCTTGCAGGTGCCGGTACGCTTGCCCCAGATCTCGGCCATCATGCCGACCGGATCGACACCCTTGGCGATGCAGTGGCCATGGCCGCGGTGCGTGCTGGCGATGTAGTCGTCACGGTTCAGGTGCATGCAGATGCCGGTCGCCGAAGCTTCCTCGCCGGCATACAGATGGACGAAACCCGGTATTTCGCCGGTGGCGAAATCGACGTGCACGCGCTCTTCGAAATCCCGGATCGTGCGCATGGTCCGGTAGGCCTGCAGGAGGCCTTCCCTGGTCAAAGGACTGCTCATGAATGCTCCTCTTCTTTGTGGACTGAAATGCCCGCTGATCTCCGGCAGCTGCGGGCGGATGGCTGAACAAGCCGGGTGAGGGGCAGACGCCGGCGCGTACCGCCGGCCGCCCCCTGGAGAGTGAACAACCGGGATGCGCGCTTCATGCCGCATCTCCGATGTAGCCGCGCAGCAGGCGGTGCTGCGCGGCGTAAGTGAGCGTGGCGGCGACGTCGATGGTCAGCGGGCCGTGCGGATCTAGCCTCACCTCGATGTGGCTGGCGGCGTCGAATTCGATCTCGCGCTCGCCGTCGAGTGCGATGGTGCCGCTGCGTCCGGTCAGCACCGTGCGCACATGCGGCATCAGCCTGCTGTAATCGCGCACGCCGACTTCGGCCACCAGGCCGGGGGCGATGGCTGCCAGCACGCGGCGCGGCGTCTGCGCCGGCAGCGCACAGCGCACGTGCAGTCCGTGCAGCGCGGCGCGCGAAACGGGTTCCAGCTGACCGGCGATGGCCGACAGGCCTATGCCGTCGGCGCCGGCAAACGTGACGAACAGATCCTCGACCTGCGCGCAGTCCCACACGGCACGCGAGCCGACGTAGGGATGCGCCGTGACGCAGACATCGACCAGCGCGATGTCGTCGCGTCCGTCGCAGGACACGCGCAACAGCTTGTTCTGGCGCACACCGGCTGCCGGCGGCACTGCACCACTGGCGACCAGTCCGGCAGCCAGACCGGCGACCGTCGCCTCGCGCATTTCGGGAAAGGCATTGTTGGTGCCGGTGGACAAGGCGAGCAGAGGAACCTTGCCGCAGCGCGCAGCGACCGCACGGTGCGTGCCGTCGCCACCGAGCACGATGAGTGCGGTGGCACCGGCTTCGCACATGTGTTCGGTGGCGCGCAGCGTGTCGGCCGCCGATCCATCGACCGGCATGTCGACGAAGCGCGGACCGGCGGCGGTCTGATCGCCTGACAGGCCGAGCGCGCGGAACACGATGCCCGAGATCGAGCCGTTGTCCGGCATGACCAGCACGTCGCGCACGCCGGCCGCTTCCAGGCCGGCGATGGCACGCACGATCATGCTGGCCTTCTCCGCATTCGGAAACACCGAGGCACGGGAGGTGAGCCGACGGATGTCCCTGCCCGACGCCGGGTTGGCGATGATGCCGACTACGGTCGGGCGGGATGATTTGGCTGGCACGGCGATGCGACTCCGGAACGGGATGTTCCAGCGTCATTGCATCCAGCGTGCCAGCAGCCCTCCGGTTTTTGACTGCAACCGGGCAAACGGATGATTCTTAAGTGCTCTTCTCCGATACGGAATTGCGAGGTGGATATCCGGCGTATGCAGCCCTCCAGCGGCCCGCCTCGCAGACCGCCTCAAATGAGACATCTGTCTCATTTTTCAGAGACATACGTCACGTTGATTTCGCACAGACCAAGGCTTACCCTACAGTCAAACAAGAGTCTTACGACCGCATAGACGATCAACGGGCCAATTAAAAAATTACCGGGATGGAGGAGATGAGGTATGAGACAAGGACGCGAAGTTGCGGCCCACATAGAACGGGTACTGAAGGTGGTGGAAGGGCGTTCACGCACCCCGCCCAGCGACCCTGCTGCAGACAGGCTGACCAATTCCTGGCGTCGTTCGCTGAACAAGCATTCGATCGACCCCGGCCTGTCGACGGTTCCCAAGGTCGTGACAGCCTATGAACTGCGCGAGCACCGCGACCGCCTGGAAACCTTCATGCGCATCGCGCACGAAGGCGTTGAGCGACTGCACCGCGAACTGCTGCCCGCCAACTACTGCGTGCTGATGACCGACGCTGCCGGCGTGACGGTGGACTACCGCACGGTGCCCCACCTCGAGCGGGATTTCCGCATGGAAGGCTTTCGCCTCGGCACCTGCTGGTCCGAGGAAAGCGAAGGTACCTGCGGCATCGGCACCACCCTGACCGACCGGCAGCCGACGCTGGTCCATCGTTCCGAACATTTCCGTTCCCACAACATCAGCTTCACCTGCAGCTCTGCCCCGATCGTCGGCCCGGACGACGAACAGATCGCCGTGCTCGACGCGTCGGCGCTGTACTCGCCGGAGCATCGCGAGAGCCAGCTGCTGGTCTATCAGATGGTGGTCGAGAAGGCGCGACTGATCGAGGACGCCTACACGCACTACAGCCTGCGCAAGCACTGGATACTGCAACTGGGTCGCCTGGCCGAATTCCTGCCGGTGGAAACCGACTACCTGATCGCCTTCGATGATGATGGACGGATAGTCGGCGGCAACCGTCGCGCCAGGAACGATCTGATCAATCACAAGGGCCGTCGCGCGGAGTTCCTGCACGATCTTTTCGAGTGCACCGCAAACGACATCCTGATTGCGGCCCACGCCAGTCCGGGCGTGCCGTTCCCGCTGCGCATGTTCGCCACCGGCACCCGGCTGTTCGCCACGCTGCGTGCACCTCACGCGCGTTCGCAGCAGCAGGTCGCGAGCAAGCCGGCGGTGATTGCCGACGAGGTCGATGCACCGCGCGGATTCCGCCACCTGGCACTCGGCGACCCGCGTCTGCGGGCCAATGTCGCCTGCGCAGTCAAGGTGGCCAACCGCGACATTCCCGTCATGCTGCTGGGAGAGACCGGCACCGGCAAGGAAGCGTTTGCGCGGGCCATTCACGATTACAGCACGCGCGCAAAACAACCCTTCGTCGCGCTCAACTGCGCAGCGATTCCGGAAAGCCTGATCGAGAGCGAGCTGTTCGGCTACCGCGACGGTGCCTTCACCGGCGCACGCAACAAGGGCTCGAAGGGAAAGATCCTGCAGTCGGACGGCGGCACGCTGTTCCTGGACGAAATCGGCGACATGCCGCTGTCACTGCAGTGCCGTCTGCTGCGCGTGCTGGCGGAGGGCGAAGTCGTGCCGCTGGGTGCCGAGCAGCCGATTCCGGTCAATCTTCATGTCATCTGTGCAACCCATCAGGACCTGCCGGACCTGGTTCGTCAGGGACGTTTCCGCGAGGATCTGTTCTACCGGCTGAATGGCGCATCGTTCATGCTGCCGGCGCTGCGCGATCGCGAAGACAGGCGCGAACTGATCCTGCAGGTATTGCAGGAGGAATGCAGCGCGATGGAGCGGACCGCGCTGACGATCGAGCATGCGACGATGGACTTGCTGCTGGCCTACAGCTGGCCCGGCAACATCCGCCAGCTCAGGCACGCCATCCGTTACGCATGTGCCATCGTCGACGGCCCGCAACTGCTGATCGATCATTTCCCGCATGAGCTGCGCACGCGGGGCGCGCCCATCCTGGGTGCTCCGCCTCAAGCCCGGCTGGCGCTGTCCGCGGTCGCCGATCCTGCCGAACTGCGCGACGGCGAACCGCTGGGCGAAAAATGTCTGCTGCTGCGCCAGAAGATGCTCGATGCACTGCGCCGGAATCACTGGAAGGTGACGGAAACAGCCCGGCAACTCGGCATGTCGCGCGCCACCTTCTATCGCAAGATGTCCCGGCTGCGCATCGTGGCGCCGAATTACCGCGACGGCGACGAACGGATGGCAAGCAATAATTGAGACCGGTGGAGGCGCAGCGATCTGCGCCTCCCGTTGTTGCATCGGCCCGATTGACGGTAGCCGAGCAACGACAGGTCACTGCGTACCGAGAAACTTGATGTAGGCCACCAGTTCCCATATCTGGTCACTGGTGAAAGCCTCGCCCCATGGCGGCATCACGTCGGCGTTGCGACGCCCGTAGAAGATGGTCTTGTAAGCGTCTTCGTCCGGCAGATCCTTGCGGCCCTTGAAGTCGGGAGCCCGTCCGCCGACACCTTCCTTGCCGTGACAGTACGCGGCACATATCTTGTCGAAGCGCCTGCGCCCGACGGCGATACGCGCCGGGTCCGTCAGATCGAAGGTCGCCGGTGCCGGCACGTGCGCCTCTTCGTCGCCGGCGTCCGATGGTCCGGCGGCTGCCACACAGGTCATGCCAGCGCCGCAGGTCAGAAGGATGGCGCACAGGCTGGCGCACACGCGGTTCCTGAATCGGTTGGCAGTCATTGCTCTGTTTCCCTGAACTGTTTCGATACGATCCGGCGATATTGCCGGACAAATTCAAAAATGAAAAAAAGGACAGGCGGCATTCCCGTGACCGCCTGTAAATGAGGAGACGACGAGAGCCCGTCGCGCACATGCGCGACGGGTTGGGAGGAAACGACTATTCCAGCGTGAAGGCGATCAGTGCGGCACCGCCCGGCAGGTCCTTGATCTGCGGGTAGGCGCCGGACAGGAAGCCCGGTGCATGCGAACCCAGACCGGTCGGCACCACGATGTACTGCTTGCCATTGACCGAGTAGCTGATCGGGCCGCCGCGCAGGCCGGAACCGGCGCTGAAGGTCCACAGCTGCTTGCCGTCATCGGCGTCGTAGGCGAACACGTGGCCTTCCATGTCGCCGGTAATCACCAGGCCACCGGCCGTGGTCAGCACGCTGGACAGCGGCGGCATGTCGTAGCGGATGGTCCACTTGCGCTTGCCGGTGATCGGGTCACGTGCATCGAGACGGCCGTACGGCTTGTCGTTCGGCGGCGATACCAGCTTGATCGATTCGATGCCCAGCGACAGCGCCGACACGGCCTTCAGGTTGTCCGGATCGTCCTTGCCGGCCACCACCTCGTTGCAGACTTCCATCGCATGCGAGTACCACAGGCCGGTACCCGGATTGTAGGCACCGTGGTTCCAGCTGCGCGCACCCAGCAGGTTCGGGCAGAAGGTCTTGGTCTTGTCGATTTCCGGATACACCGGATCGATCAGCGCACCGGTCTTCGGATCGATGCCCTTGACCCAGTTCATGTGCTCGGCGAACTGCCATACGTTCTCGAGCTTGCCGTCCTTCTTGTCCATCACGAACACGAAGCCGCCCTTGTTCAGGTGGACGATGACGTCCTTGCCGTCCTTCTGCACCACCAGCGCTTCATAGGCCGAGTCGTAGTCCCACGAGTCGTGCGGCACTTCCTGGCGATGCCACTTCACCTTGCCGGTCTTCGGATCAAGCGCCAGCAGCGATGCCGTATAGAGGTTGTCGCCCTTGCGATCGTAGTTGTAGTAATCCGGTGCCGCGTTCGAGGTACCGATGTAGATGGTGTCGCTCTTCGCGTCGTAGGTGCCCGGCATCCAGGCGCTGCCGCCGCCGACCTTGCCGCTGCCGCCCGGCCAGCTCTTCGGATCGTTCTTGATCACGTCGAAGGTCCACGCCGCCTTGCCGGTGTCGGCATTGACCGCGTAGATCTTGCCCGCGATCGGCTGATCGCCGCCGGTGGTGCCGCCGAACAGGATGTTGCCGGCAAGCTGCGGCGGTGCCGAGAAGAGTGCGCCGTACTGCGTCTTCGGATCGGTCAGCTGGGTCGACCAGACTTCCTTGCCGGTCTTCTGGTCGATCGCGACGAAGCGGCCGTCCAGCGTGCCGAGGAACACCTTGCCGCGGCCGACGGTGACGCCCCGGCTGGCAGCACCGTAGAACACCTGACCGACGATGGGTGCCAGCTTCGGTGCGTAGTTCCACAGCGTCTTGCCACTGGCTGCGTCGACCGCCCAGACATTGTTGTTGGCGGACACGTAGTACAGGACGCCGTCGATCTCGATCGGCGTTGCCTGCAGGCCGTGCGTGATGTTGCCCGGCTGATGGATCCAGGCCACCTTCAGCTTCTTGACGTTGTCCTTGTTGATCTGCGTGAGCGGGCTGAAGCGCCAGGCGTTGCCTGTGCGGTGATACTCCGGCCAGTTGTTCGGATCTTCGAAACCGGGCTTGGTCTGCGCGGCAGCGGGCGTCGCGATGAAGGCGGAAAGGATGGCGCCTGCCAGCATTGCAGCAGCGGGCGTGACACCGAAATTCTTGCGGCTTGAGGCTTTCATGCTTCAAATCTCCAGATGTTGTATCCGGTGGGGCCGGACTTCGACTTCCCACCTGAAATCCATGGTGTCGCCGGGTTCAGTTCCCGGCGTCTGCCTGAGCGGATCGAAACTCAGAAATTGAAATTCAGACCGACGTTGAGCAGGGTGCTCTTGACGCCGGGGTTGACGCCGCCCGCAACAATGCTGGTGCGCAGCGTCGCGCCGTCGTCGGCATCCGCGCGGGCCAGCTGGATGTACAGCGTCGTATCGGGGCGCCACTGGTAGTCATTGCTGATCACGAGCGTCTTGGTCTTGTCGGAGTGATGGGCCGTGTCCTTGTTGTGGTAGAAGGCGACGGTGGCCGAATTGTTGGCGTGCCACTTCCAGTCCACACCGACGCCGATACCATCGATATCGGCCTGCTCCGCACCGGTCTTGGTATTGTTCTTCGCGTTCATGTAATTGGTCTTGAGCGTGAAGTCACCGTAGGGCACGGCGAAACCGAAGCTCATGTGCTCGACGTTGTTCTTGCCGGTCTGTTCGTCGCGCATCGCCTGATAGGAGGCGGACAGGACGATCGGTCCGTTGTAGGTCGCACCGACGGCATAGGCATTGTTGTCCTTGACCGAGCCGGGCTGGCCGCCAAAGGCGTACAGCACGCCGAAACTGACCGGGCCGAGCGTGTGACGATACTGCACGGCATTGCTGAAGAAGATGCCGACGTCGTTGTTGGTGTTGCGGTTCCCGCCGGTGGCACCGGCGGTCGTGAACAGCTGACCGTACGCCCAGGCGTAGAGGTTCGAGAACTGCTCCTTGAACGCACGCGGCTCGGTACCGATGTGGGCCAGCAGTGCCGGGCCGTACTGGCGGCCGAAAGTCAGGCTACCCCAATCACCGCGTACGCCAAGATTCGCCTGACGACGGAACAGCGGTGTGTTGCCGCCCGGCTTGGTACCGGCCGCATCGCCGGTGCCGTGCAGGAAACCGTCGTTGGTATCGAAGTGCGATTCCAGGTTGAAGAAGGCCGTCAGGTTGGGCTGCAGGTAGCGCTCACCCTTGAAACCGATGACGGTCTGGCGCAGGCCGCTGGTTTCCATCGAAAGCTTGCTGTTGTCATTGGCGCCAGCCTTGCTGTTGTACAGCAGACCGACGTCGATGATGCCGAACATGGACAGCTTGGTATCCGCGACTTCGCCGATCAGGATGTCGGCCTTCGCCAGTCCCGGTGCAAGAGAAATCAGCAGTGCTGCGGCAGCGCCGGCAGCGAGTTTGTGCGAACCGGCTGCAGCATTCCTGCCGAGCGAGTTTCGAATTTTAATTGTCATATCCCCTCCGATTGTCGAGTTTGAATAATCAACGTCCCAACGCGGTACCGGTGTCCGGCACACCGCATCGACTGGCTCTTTGGCAGGATCCATGCCAGAGCCCACTCCGTTGAAATGGAAGGGATTTTTTTCAAACCCGATGAGATTCGCCCGGCGAGAATTGCGACAGATGTCCAACTGAGACGTATAAATCTGCGACAGCTGTATCGAGTCGCGACGTGCATCTGCGGGACCATGGAACCGAACACCGGGCGGGCCGGATGCAGACGGCATTCCGGCTGACCGCGCGAACCCGGGCGATGCAGCGCGAATCCGCCGGCCCTCCCATAAAAGCGATTTGCTGGGTGATCGGACAGCACGATTCCGTGGCCTGGAACTTGCGTCGCGTCGCAGACGAACACGCACGACCGCCCCGGCCGTGCTGCACCAACAGGAGCTCCAATGAACGCCAAAGACCCGCTGCCCCGTGAAGCCTTCCTCGCCGCCGAGGCGCACGTCGACACCGCCGCGGTCGCCCCGCTGCCGCACTCGCGCAAGATCTACATCGAAGGCTCACGCCCCGACATCCGCGTGCCCATGCGCGAGATCTCCCAGTCCGACACCCCCGCCTCCTTCGGCGCCGAGAAGAACCCGCCGGTCTTCGTCTACGACTGCTCCGGTCCCTACTCGGACCCGGCCGCACGCATCGACATCCGCTCCGGCCTGCCTGGCGTTCGCGCCGGCTGGATCGCCGAACGCGGCGACACCGAGCAACTCCCCGGCCTGACCTCCGCTTTCGGCGCCGAACGCGCCAATGACGCCGCCACCGCCCACCTGCGCTTCCCCGGCCTGCACCGCGCACCGCGCCGCGCCGTTGCCGGCGCCAATGTCAGCCAGATGCACTACGCCCGCCGCGGCCTCATCACCCCCGAGATGGAGTACATCGCCATCCGCGAGAACATGCAGCGGCGCCAATACATCGAGTCACTGAAGGCCTCCGGCCCGACCGGTGCCAAGATGGCCGCACTGCTCGGCCGCCAGCACCCGGGACAGAGCTTCGGCGCATCGATCCCGGCCGAGATCACCCCCGAGTTCGTGCGCGACGAGGTCGCCCGAGGCCGCGCCATCATCCCGGCCAACATCAACCACCCGGAATCCGAGCCGATGATCATCGGTCGCAACTTCCTGGTGAAGATCAACGCCAACATCGGCAACTCCGCCCTCGGCTCGTCCATCGGCGAGGAGGTCGACAAGATGACCTGGGCCATCCGCTGGGGCGGCGACACGGTCATGGATCTGTCCACCGGCAAGCACATCCACGAAACCCGCGAGTGGATCATCCGCAATTCGCCGGTGCCGATCGGCACCGTGCCCATCTATCAGGCGCTGGAGAAGGTCGACGGACGGGCCGAGGAGCTCACCTGGGAGATGTTCCGCGACACGCTGATCGAGCAGGCCGAACAGGGCGTGGATTACTTCACCATCCACGCCGGCGTGCGCCTGCCCTACATCCCGATGACCGCCAGCCGCATGACCGGCATCGTCAGCCGCGGCGGCTCGATCATGGCCAAGTGGTGTCTGGCCCACCACAAGGAGAGCTTCCTCTACACGCACTTCGAAGAGATCTGCGAAATCATGAAGGCCTACGACGTGTCCTTCAGCCTGGGCGATGGCCTGCGTCCGGGCAGCATCTACGACGCCAACGACGAGGCGCAGCTGGCCGAACTGAAGACGCTGGGCGAGCTCACGCAGGTCGCCTGGCAGCACGACGTGCAGGTGATGATCGAGGGGCCGGGACACGTGCCGATGCAGCTGATCAAGGAGAACATGGACCTGCAGCTGGACTGGTGCGACGAGGCGCCCTTCTACACGCTGGGGCCGCTGACCACCGACATCGCACCCGGCTACGACCACATCACCAGCGGCATCGGTGCGGCGATGATCGGCTGGTACGGCACGGCGATGCTCTGCTACGTCACCCCGAAGGAGCACCTGGGGCTGCCGGACAAGGACGACGTCAAGGAGGGCATCATCACCTACAAGCTCGCCGCCCACGCGGCCGATCTGGCCAAGGGGCATCCGGGCGCGCAGATCCGCGACAACGCCTTGAGCAAGGCGCGTTTCGAGTTCCGCTGGGACGACCAGTTCAACCTCGGGCTGGACCCGGACAAGGCGCGCGAATTCCACGACGAGACGCTGCCGCAGCACGGCGCCAAGCTCGCCCACTTCTGCTCCATGTGCGGCCCGCACTTCTGCAGCATGAAGATCACCCAGGACGTACGCGACTACGCCGCCGCTCAGGGCATCAGCGACGAGGCCGCGCTCACCCAGGGCATGGAAACCAAGTCCATCGAGTTCGTCAGGCAGGGCGCGGAGGTCTATCGGAAGATGTAGGCGACAAAGCCCCCGGACCGCTTCCACCTGGAGGCAGTCCGGGGGCTTTCCTTCGAACCGGGCCGGTGCGGCCTCCTCCTGTCCGCACCGAAGGCCATATCAGCCGGCGAAGCTTCGCCGGCTGATATGGCCACTCACTTCAACGCGCGGATCTGCTCCGGCGACAATTCCTTCAGGGCCTTTGCCGCGGATTCCTTGGCACGGTCGCGGTCGGTTTCGATGATGCTGTGCACCGAATCCATCACCCTGCCGTACGCGGCGGATGCCTCGTCCTTCGTGATCTGACCGCTGGCGGCACGCTCGCAGGTCCGGTGCAGCGATTCCCGCAGGAAGGCAAGCATCTGCGCGCGCTCCGCCAGCCGGACAACCGACGCATCGAATTCCGCCGAGTTACCCGGCTTTCCTGCAGCGGGCCGCGCAGCCGACGCCTCGAGCGACGAAATGAGCTTCAGCGTGACGTCCTGGGACGGTTCGGCGCACGCACTCACCCTGGCAGCGTCAGCAGGTGCCACCACGACTGGCGCTGCCGCCGCTGCGGCACTCTTGAATAAAGGCGTTGCTGGCGTGGCCGCTGCGGGTTGCAGCGAGTGATCGTACTTCGCCCAGTATTGCTTGTTGGAATCGACCGGCGCGCCAGCGGCCGGTGCCGGCGCCTTGGGAAGTGACGGCAAGGACGGCATCTTCAGGTCGGCACACCCGGACAGCAGCGCCAGCGCGATCATGGATCCGGACAACAGTGATGGTTTCATGGGTAATCCTTTTTGTGGTGGATGCGCGGGCCGGCGGACAGCCGACGGTTTTCACGTCGGCCCGACGGGACGGGCCACCCGACGTCGCGCAACAGGTTGACTGCAGCATCCATGCCACTTGATCGGACCTGCCGGGGCGACCGGAACAACCTGGGCGAAAGCCTTGATTGGCAAGGCGGAGCAAGTCCGGTGACCGTTGCAGCCGGGGGCGTGCGATGGCGGCATCTGTACAGCGGCGAGACAGGTGTCTCGCTTTTTCCCGGTGCAGATGTCGCAGACAGCAGCACCGCGCCAAACAAACAGGGCCGCATCAGCGGCCCTGTTTGTTTGGGTGTGGCACCGGCGAGAGGATCAGCCCTTGGGGCCGAAGCCGAGGAAGCTGCGGAAGCGGTCGTAGCGACGCTTCCACCAGTCCTTCGGACTGTCCTGCACATAGTAGGTCAGCATGATGGAATACCGATCGCCATCAGCCTCGGTCGTGCGGCGCACGCTGTGCCAGCTTTCGGTTTCCACGACCGCGAACGAATAGCCGCTGGCCGGCATGAAATCCATCGCCACCGTGCGCTCGGCGTCCTCGCCGCTGCGGCCGTAGTGGAATACCGTGCCCAGATGGCGCTGGCTCGTGTCCTTCGGCAGATAGAACTGGACAGTGATCGCCTTGGCCGGCACGTCGGCATGTATGCCGATGCAGTAGCCCGGCAGGTCGCACACCAGGATGGGAATCGGGTAGAAATCGAGTTGATCGATGCTGCGGCCGAAGCGCGTCTCCAGCGACTTGCGGAACTTGAGCTTGAACGCGGTCTGCAGCGCAGGCGAGCGCAGCGCGTCGGACACGCTGCGCCACAGGGCGCGCTGTTCCGGCGGCAGGCGCCACAGGTGTTCCGGATACAGATACATACGCAGCCGCGAACTGCTGCCATCGGCTCGCATCGCATCCTTGTGGCGCAGATCATGGAAGCGCTCGCGCGCCGGCATCAGCGCCAGCAGCTTCTCGTAGAAGTGCCGCGAGAACACTTCGCGCATGTAGAGATGCTCGCACGGGCTGGTTGCAAGCGTGCTGGCGGCAACCGCCGCTGCCAGCGTCGTGCCCGGCTGATCGTCCTGCGGCTGCGACACCATCGATGCACTTGCTGTTTGCTGGTTCATGATCCCGTCACTCCGCCTTGATGAACGCCAATTTCTGGGCGCGAAGCATAGCCTGCCGGCGCGTCTCCGTCAGCCGCGCGCGGATGAGCGATGCCATCGCCTCTTGACGACCACCGGCTTGCAAAACCGTTTACGTAGAGATGTATTCAGCTTGTGTAGAGTACGGTACATGAACCAGTGGATTGCTCTGATCATCAGCCTGCCAACCGGCCATGCGGCGACCCGCATGCGTGCCTGGCGGGCACTGAAGGCTGCCGGGGCGGCCGTATTGCGCGACGGCGTCTATCTGCTGCCGGAGCGCGACGACAACCGGACGGTGTTCGAGAATCTCCGGACCGGGGTGCGCACCGGCGGCGGCACCGCCTGCGTACTGCGCGTCGAGGAACCGGACGACGGCGGCTTCACCGCCATGTTCAACCGTGCGGCGGACTACGAACGCCTGATCGCCGACAGCGCAGCGATGCTCGGGCAGTTGCCAGGCACGAACGCCACGGAAGCATTCCGGCAGGTACGACGTCTGCGCAAGACTTTCGACAGCGTGTCGGCGATCGATTTTTTCCCCGGCCACGAGCGCGCGCACGCCGACGCCGTGCTGCAGGATGTCGAGCGGACCGTTGCGCGCATGATGGCGCCCGACGAGCCCGGCGATGCCGGCCGGCTTGTCGCCCGGCTGAACATCGCCGACTACCGCGGGCGGACCTGGGCCACCCGGAGCCGCCCATGGGTGGACCGGCTGGCCAGCGCCTGGCTGATCCGGCACTTCATCGACCCGGAGGCGCGTTTTGTCTGGCTGGACTCGCCCGGGGACCGTCCGGCGGGGGCACTCGGCTTCGATTTCGATGGTGCGAGCTTCAGTCATGCCGGTGCGCAGGTCACTTTCGAAGTGCTGCTGGCAAGTTTCGGCCTGACGCAGCCGGCGCTGCGACGCCTGGGCACACTGGTGCATTACCTCGATCTGGGCGGCGCGCCGCCGGCCGAGGCAGCGGGCGTCGAAAGCGTGCTGGCCGGCCTGCGCGACAAACTTGACTCCGACGACGCGCTGCTGACGGCAGCCAGTGCCGTATTCGACGGACTGCTCATCACATTTGAAAAAGGAATGCCCGCACCATGAACCCACCTGCCGACAGCAGCAGCGCCGGCGAGGCGTCCCGTCCGCCCGCAGTCAGCTTCCGCGAGGCCTTCCTATTCTGGCTCAAGCTCGGCTTCATCAGCTTCGGCGGACCGGCCGGACAGATTTCGATCATGCATCAGGAACTGGTCGAGAACCGGCGCTGGATCTCGGAGCGGCGCTTCCTGCATGCGCTCAACTACTGCATGGTGCTGCCCGGCCCCGAAGCCCAGCAGCTGGCGACCTATATCGGCTGGCTGATGCACCGTACCCGTGGCGGCGTCGTCGCGGGCGCGCTGTTCGTGCTGCCGTCGCTGCTGCTGCTGATCGCGTTGTCCTGGGTCTACATCGCCTTCGGCAACGTCCCCCTGGTCGCCGGGCTGTTCTATGGCATCAAGCCGGCGGTGACCGCCATCGTGCTGCAGGCCGCCCACCGCATCGGCTCGCGCGCGCTGAAGAACAATGTGCTGTGGGCGATCGCCGGCGCGTCCTTCGTCGCAATCTTCGCGCTGGACGTCCCCTTCCCGGCCATCGTCGCGGTTGCTGCGCTCATCGGCTACGTCGGCGGACGGGTCGCGCCGGCCAGGTTCCGAGCCGGCGGCGGTCACGGCAAGGCCGACAAATCGTTCGGGCGGGCGCTGATCGACGACGACACGCCGACGCCGGAACACGCGCTGTTCCGCTGGCACCGGCTCGTTTCACTTGCCGGCATCGGAGCACTGCTGTGGAGCGTGCCGATGGCGGCGCTGACCGCACTGTACGGATGGGAGCACACGCTGACGCAGATGGGCTGGTTCTTCACCAAGGCGGCACTGCTGACCTTCGGCGGTGCCTATGCCGTGCTGCCCTATGTCTATCAGGGGGCGGTCGGCCACTACGGCTGGCTCTCGCCGACACAGATGATCGACGGTCTGGCACTCGGCGAGACAACCCCCGGACCGCTGATCATGGTGGTGGCCTTCGTCGGTTTCGTCGGCGGCTATGTGAAAGCGGTGTTCGGTCCGGACAGCCTGTTCCTGGCCGGCGCGGTCGCAGCCTCGCTGGTGACCTGGTTCACCTTCCTGCCGTCCTTTCTGTTCATCCTGGCCGGCGGCCCGCTGGTGGAAACCACGCACGGCGATCTGAAATTCACCGCGCCGCTGACCGCCATCACCGCCGCAGTGGTCGGCGTCATCCTCAATCTGGCGCTGTTCTTCGGGTATCACGTACTGTGGCCGCAAGGCTTTGCCGGCGCATTCGACCTGCCGTCCGCCCTGATTGCCGCAGCGGCGGCTGTCGCACTGTTCCGATTCAGGCGAAACGTCATCCATGTCATCGGGGCATGCGCGGCACTCGGCCTGATATTCAAGACCCTGACGCACTGACGGTGGCACTGCCGGCGGACGAATGTCGGCAGCACGCCTCGACCGGCAAATACGGGAACACCCTTGCAATTGAGAACAACTCGCATTAGCATTCGCAAAACCAATTTCTGGAAGGGATGGCGATGAACACCGGATTCACCCTTGGAGTTTCGCTCCGATGTCTGCTTGCGACGGCGATGCTCAGCGCCTGCGCATTTGCACATGCGGGCGACCCGGAAGCAAATCTGGTCATCAGGAACCACCGGTTCGACCCGGCCGAGCTGAAGATTCCGGCAAACCAGCGCGTGAAACTGACCGTGCATAACCAGGACGACACGCCGGAAGAGTTCGAAAGCCACCAGCTCAACCGCGAAAAGCTGGTGCCTCCGGGCTCGAAGGTCGTGATCTTCATCGGTCCGCTGAAACCCGGTCGCTATGACTTCTGGGGCGAATACAACGAAGCGACCGCAAAGGGCGTGGTCGTCGCCGAATAAGCAGCTCCCACCGAAAGACTTCTCATGTTTGCCACCGCGCTGATCGTCTTTCGAGAGACGCTGGAAGCCGCACTGTTCATCGGCATCGTTGCCGCAGCGACCCGTGGCATTGCCGGCCGGACACTCTGGCTGTCGGCCGGCGTGATGTCGGGAATGGTCGGCGCACTCGCACTCGCGGCCGGTGCCGAAAGCATCGGCGCCTGGGCCGACGGCATCGGTCAGGATCTGGTGAATGTGTGGATCCTGACCATCGCGCTGCTGATGCTGGCGTGGCACTGCATCTGGGTATCGACCCACGGCCGCGAAATGTCGCAGGAGGCGAAGCAGCTGGGTACCTCGACACGCGACGGCGAGCGCGCGCCATGGGCGCTTGCGCTGGCGGTCGGGCTGGCCGTGCTGCGTGAAGGCGCCGAAACCGTGCTGTTCGTGTCCGGCTTCGTCACCGGTTCGAGCAGCGGTTCGCACACCATGCTGATCGGCTCGGCACTCGGCCTGCTGGCCGGTTCGCTGCTCGGCCTGCTGATGTATTTCGGTCTGTCCCGCATCAGGCCGCACCGCCTGTTTGCCGTCACCAACACGCTGGTGCTCTTGCTGGCTGCAGCGCTGGCCAGCCAGCTTGCCCGCACGCTCGCTCAATCCGGACTGGTCACGGTCTGGTCGGACTCGCTGTGGGACAGCTCCTGGCTGCTGGCGGCGGATTCGCCGCTGGGCACCTTCCTGCACGCGCTGATCGGCTACGACGCGAGGCCGTCAGGTCTGCAGCTGGCGTTCTATGTCTGCGCCATTGCGATCATCGGCATCGCAACCCGCCAGATGCGGCTGCGTCAGGCGCGCCGCTGGCACCCCAACCCTGTTCTGGGTACCTGACCGTCACCCATTTCCCCACCTCTCTTCCGATCCGGAGTTTCACATGCACCCCGCCCGTCTGGCAGCAGTGCTCTGCGCACTGTGCCCTGTCCTGCTGCACGCTCCGCTGCTGCACGCAGCACCGAACGAATACGTCGTCATGCCCACGGTGGAGGAGGGGGAGAAGGAGATCGACTTCAAGTGGGGCATAGAGCGCTTGCGCCACGGCGAAGGCAGCGGCACTGCCACGTCGATCGGCCTGGGCTGGGGCGCTACGTCCTGGTGGTTCACCGAGCTGTACGCCAAATACAAGCGCGAGCCGGGCTCATCGAACTCCTTCGATGCCTGGGAATGGGAAAACCGCTTTCAGCTGATCGAAACCGGCCGTTTCCCGATCGATATCGGCTTCCTGTTCGAGATCGAGCGCCCCGAGGACCGCTCCGAGGGTTATGAACTGACCTATGGCCCGCTGCTGCAGTCCGAATGGGGCAAGCTGCAAGGCAACCTGAACCTGCTGATCCAGAGGCACATCGACGTCAGCCAGCACTTCGACACCGAGCTGCACTACCAGGCGCAGGTGAAATATCGCGAATCGGAGCGCTTCGAGTGGGGCGCCCAGGCCTTCGGATCATTCGGCCAGTGGGACGACTGGGCACGCTCCTCGAAACAGGAGCACAAGGTCGGACCGGCCATCTTCGGCAAGTTCAGGACCGGCGCGAAGCAGGCGATCAAGTACAACGCTGCCCTGCTGTTCGGCGCGACCGACGCCACGGCACGCACCACCTTCCGGATACAGACCGAATACGAGTTCTGACCCCCCGCAATTCCGTCCGGGGGGAGTCCCGGGCTCAGGCCTGCTGACCTTCAATCGGTGGCGCACGCCACGATTGAAGGCGACGCTCAGGACTGAGCGGTACGTTTCAGTGCCGTCTTCTGCGCCTGGATGCGCAGCAGGATGCGGGCAAGGTAGGCGCCCAGCAGCAGCGGAAACGCGAACTCCGGATAGATGGCCTGTATCGTCGGGCGCCATTGCATCAGGTAGCCGAAATAGCCGAAGGCGAGCTTCGACAGCGCGACGATCACCCACACCTGAAGGTAGATCAGAAGATTGGGAGCAATGCTGCCTTTGATGTGCGGTGCGCCGGGCCCGGCGTATGCGCCGAACAGCAAGGCGATCAGCGCGGTCAGCCAGGCGGCCAGGAAGTACAGAAAATAGGAATACAGATCTTCGATCACGGATGTTTCTCGGTGCTCCGACCGGGCGAATGCGCGCCGCCCCCTGTTACTCGACGGTCACCGATTTCGCCAGATTGCGCGGCTTGTCGACATCGGTGCCCTTGACCAGAGCCGCATGGTACGCCAGCAACTGCAACGGGATCACGTGCAGTACCGGCGACAGCAGACCGTAATTCTCCGGCATCGGCAGGATGTGCACGCCTTCGCTCTCCTCCATCTCGGTACCGGCGTCGGCGATCACGTAAAGCTCGCCACCACGCGCACGCACTTCCTGCAGATTGGACTTGAGCTTTTCGATCAGCGTGTCGTTCGGCGCGATGGCGATCACCGGCATGTCGCGGTCGACCAGTGCCAGCGGACCGTGCTTGAGCTCGCCGGCCGGGTAGGCCTCGGCGTGGATGTAGGAAATCTCCTTCAGCTTGAGCGCGCCTTCGAGCGCGATCGGGTAGTGCTGGCCGCGGCCGAGGAAAAGCGCGTGGTGCTTCATCGCGAAACGCTCGGCCCAGGCCTTGATCTGCGGTTCCAGTTCGAGCACGCGGGTGACCGCACTGGGTAGATGTCGCAGCGCACCGAGGTGTTTTTCCTCGAGCGCTTCGGTCAACGTGCCACGCGTCTTGGCGATGGCCAGCGTCAGCAGCGCCAGCGCGGCGAGCTGCGTGGTGTAGGCCTTGGTCGAGGCGACGCCGATCTCCGGGCCGGCGCGGGTGATGAAGCGCAGACTGGATTCACGCACGATGGCCGATTCGGGCACGTTGCAGATCGACAGCGTGTGCGTCATGCCGAGTGACTTGGCGTACTTCAGCGCGGCCAGCGTGTCCGCCGTCTCGCCGGACTGCGACATGGTGACCACCAACGTCTGCGGATCGGACACCGGCTTGCGGTAACGGTATTCGCTGGCGATCTCGACGCTGCATTCGATGCCGGCGATGTCTTCCAGCCAGTAGCGGGCGACCAGACCCGCGTGATAGCTAGTGCCGCAGGCGAGCACCAGCACGCGGCGCACCGAGCGGAACACGCCGTCGGCGTTGGTACCGAACAGATTGGGCGTGATCGAGCGCGCCTGCGCCAGCATTTCCAGCGTGTTCGACAGCGCGGCCGGCTGCTCGAAGATTTCCTTCTGCATGTAGTGGCGGTAGTTGCCCAGCTCGACCGCATCCGCCGACAGCTGGCTCACCTGCACCGGACGTTCGACCGGCGTGCCGTCGAGACGGATCACGCGCAGCGTCGAGCGCGTCAGTTCGGCCATGTCGCCGTCTTCGAGGTAGATCATGTTGCGCGTGACCTGCAGCAGCGCCGAGGTGTCGGACGCCGCGTAGTTGCCGCGTTCCGACTGGCCGAGCACCAGCGGCGAGCCGTGACGCGCGACGATGATGCGCGAGTCTTCGCCGTCGCTGACGATGGCGATGGCGTAGGCGCCGATCAGTTCGTTGCAGGTGGCGCGCACTGCGTCGAGCAGATCGGGCCGGGTATTCAGGTGGTGCCGCACCAGATGAGCGATCACCTCGGTGTCGGTTTCCGACGTGAAGGTGTAGCCCAGACCGGTCAGGCGCACACGCAGCGATTCGAAGTTCTCGATGATGCCGTTGTGCACCACGGCCAGACCGTCGCTGATGTGCGGATGCGCATTGCGCTCGGACGGCACACCATGCGTGGCCCAGCGCGTGTGTGCGATGCCGATCGCAGCCTCGAGCTTCTGCTCGTCCGCCTGGGCGGCCAGTTCGGCGACGCGGCCGACCGAGCGCAGCCGGCGCAGTTCGGTGCCGGCTGTGCCGTTGAGCACCGCCAGGCCGGCCGAGTCGTAGCCCCGGTACTCAAGCTTGCGCAGCCCTTCCAGCAGGATGGGAACGATATTCTGGTCGGCGATGGCCGCAACGATGCCGCACATGGATGAATCCTCAGGACAGTGCTACGCGTTTGATTTCGGTTGAATTACGACTTTTTCTGCTTCACCGGCCGTTTCCAGCCGGCAATGGTGACCTGGCGCGCCCGCGAAACCGTCAGCACATCCGGCGGCGCATCGCGGGTCAGCGTGGTGCCGGCACCCAGTGTCGCGCCGCGACCGACGGTGACCGGCGCAACCAGCTGGGTATCGGAACCGATGAATACGTCGTCTTCGATCACGGTGCGGAACTTGTTCGCACCATCGTAATTGCAGCAGATCGTGCCGGCACCGATGTTCACGCGGCTGCCGACCGTCGCATCGCCGACGTAGGCGAGGTGGTTGGCCTTGCTGTGTGCGGCGATCTGGCTGTTCTTGACCTCGACGAAGTTGCCGACATGCACGTCCTCGGCCAGCACGCTGCCCGGGCGCAGCCGGGCATATGGCCCGAGCTGGCAGTCGGCGCCGACTTCGGCATCATCGAGGTGGCAGAACGGCGCGATGCGCGTGCCGGCGGCGACGCTGACATTGCGCAGCACGGAGTGGGCACCGACGCGTACGCCGTCGCCCAGTTCGACGCGCCCCTCGAAGATGCAGCCGATGTCGATCTCGACATCGCGCCCGCACACCAGTTCGCCACGCACATCGATGCGGGCCGGATCGCGCAGCGTGACGCCATCGGCCAGCAGGCGATCGGCATTCTCACGCTGGTGGATGCGTTCCAGCTCGGCCAGCTGCGCCTTGTCGTTGACGCCCAGTGTCTCCGACACACGCGCCGGCTGCGTGCTGACCACCGGCACACCGTCACGTACTGCCGCAGCCACCACATCGGTCAGGTAGTACTCGCGCTGCGCGTTGTCGTTGGACAGATGCATGAGCCAACCCGCCAGTTTCACGCCAGGCACGACCATGATGCCGGTGTTGACCTCGTGGATCTTGCGTTCGCCGTCGGTGGCGTCCTTCTGCTCGACGATGCGCACAATGCGTCCGGCCGCATCACGGACGATGCGTCCGTAACCGCTCGGATCGTCCAGCGTCACCGTCAGAATGCCAAGTTTGTCGTCACCGGCCGCGTCGATCAGCCTGGCCAGCGTGTCGGCGCGCAGCAGCGGCACGTCGCCGTACAGCACCAGCACCGGTTCGTCACGCGACAGCGCCGGCAGTGCCTGCATCACCGCATGACCGGTACCCAGCTGTTCGGCCTGCAACGCCCATTCGACGCCGGCATCCGGGAACGCGGCACGCACCGCGTCACCACCGTGACCGAATACTATGCAGGTGCGCGACGGTTCGAGTGACGCCGCCGTGCGCAGCACATGGCCGAGCAAAGGACGATCGGAAAGTGGCTGCAGGACTTTGGGCAAGGCGGAGCGCATGCGCTTGCCCTGACCCGCTGCGAGAATGACGATCTGCATTGGACGCAATCTGGTGAAAACCGCATGGATTCTAGCATTGGGGGTATTGCAGCCCGCTGCGCAGCAGTTCTCGTATGCCACGATTTGCAAGTCCGTTCGGCCCCTGTTGCCACCGGTCGCTGAGCACCCGGCAGTGCCGGCATTGACCGGATCACGCCTGAGCGAGCATTGTCCAATGAAGGATCGAACCGGCGGTTTGCGAACGGGAGATTGACGACATGAACAGATCCGTAATTTGCGCCCTGTTGCTGGCGCTGCCCACTCTCGCCATGGCGGGCAATACCGTGCATCGCTGGGTGGATGAACACGGCACCGTCAATTACGGGGACCGCCCGCCGGAAGGCCGGCGCACAACGCCGGTACCGACGTCCGACCCGCTCGGTGTGAGCGGATCACCTGCGGCGAAACCCGTACCCGCAGCACCTACCGAATCAGCCGCAACGGCACCACCCGACCGGGAGGCGGTACGACAGGAAGTTGAGTCGGCGTTGCGACGCGAACGGGCCGCTGACGCGCTTGCGACGGAACGCCGGCAGGAAGCCGCACGCCTCGAAGCTCGCCGCCGCTGTGAGGAACAGCGGCGCGTGGATTGCGACCAGGCAGCAGTGATCGACGACACGATTTACCTCGCTCCGCCGCGCATCCTGCGGCGCCACCAGCCCGGCATACCGGTTGTTCCGACGTCACCGCCGACGACGCCAGCCGCGCCGCCGTTGTTGATGAAACGAGGGCCGGTCGACACACACTGAAGTCGGTCGGCATTCGCCGCGAGGTTCGCTTTGGCGTCCGTCATGGACAAGACATGCGGACTCCGGATCAGTCATAACAGCACCTGAGATACAAAAAAAGCGGGCCGAAGCCCGCTTTTTTCTCCCGATCGTGCGTCGAATACGAATCAGCGCGGCAGGGTGGTCGAACCCATGAGGAACTGATCGACCTCGCGGGCGCATTGACGCCCCTCTCTGATCGCCCACACCACCAGCGACTGGCCACGTCGCATGTCACCGGCGGCGAACACCTTGGCCACGCTGGTGGCGTAGCAGCCGGCGCCATCAGTCGTCGCCTTCGCATTTCCGCGGCTGTCCTTGTCGACGCCGAAGCTGTCGAGGATGCTGGCCGCCGGGCTGACGAAGCCCATGGCCAGCAGCACCAGATCCGCCTTCATCAGCGTTTCCGAGCCCGGCACTTCCTGCATGCGGCCATCCTTCCATTCGACGCGTACGGCCTTGAGCTGCTTGACCTTGCCGTTCTCACCGATGAATTCCTTGGTCGCCACGGCCCAGTCGCGCTCGCAGCCTTCCTCGTGGCTGGACGAGGTACGCAGCTTGATCGGCCAGTAAGGCCATACCAGCGGCTTGTCTTCCGTCTGCGGCGGCTGCGGCAGCAGTTCGAACTGGGTCACGCTGGCTGCACCATGGCGGTTGGACGTACCGACACAGTCCGAGCCGGTATCACCGCCGCCGATCACGACCACGTGCTTGCCGGTGGCCATGATCTGGCCGGGCACCGTGTCGCCGGCGACCACACGGTTCTGCTGCGGCAGGAAATCCATCGCGAAATGAACACCCTCCAGGTCACGCCCGGGCACCGGCAGATCGCGCGGCTGTTCCGCCCCGCCGGCCAGCACCACCGCATCGAACTCGGCGTTCAGCTGTGCCGGGCTGATCACGGTCGGCGCATCGCTATGCACAGGAGAACCTGCCGGCAGGCTGCCGACCAGCACGCCGGTGCGGAAGGTGACGCCTTCGGCTTCCATCTGCGCGACGCGGCGGTCGATGTGCGACTTTTCCATCTTGAAGTCGGGAATGCCGTAGCGCAGCAGACCGCCGACCCGGCTGTTCTTCTCGAACACGGTGACGTCGTGGCCGACGCGGGCCAGCTGCTGTGCGGCAGCCATGCCGGCCGGACCGGACCCGATGACCGCAACCTTCTTGCCCGTCTTCGCCACCGGCGGCTGCGGCACGACCCAGCCCATCTCCCACGCCTTGTCGATGATGGCGTGCTCGATCGACTTGATGCCCACCGCGTCGCTGTTGATGGTCAGCGTGCATGCGGCTTCGCACGGCGCCGGACAGATGCGGCCGGTGAACTCCGGGAAGTTGTTGGTCGAGTGCAGAACCTCGATCGCCTGCTTCCAGTCCTGGCGATACACCAGATCATTGAAGTCCGGAATGATGTTGTTGACCGGGCAGCCGTTGTTGCAGAACGGAATACCGCAATCCATGCAGCGCGCACCCTGCACTTTCGCTTCGTCGTCGCTCAGGTGGAGCACGAACTCCCTGTAGTTGTGGACGCGTTCGGCGACCGGCAAGGACGCCTCGGACAGGCGCTGGAACTCAAGAAACCCGGTGGACTTTCCCATTTCTGTCTTTCCTGTTACTTGGCCAGCGCCGCAACCGGCGCAGCGGCCTTGGCAGCCATTTCACGCAGTGCGCGACGGTATTCGATCGGCATCACCTTGACGAACTTTGTGCGCCACTGCGCCCAGTTGTCGAGCACGTCGCGCGCACGGGCCGAACCGGTGAAGTGCGCGTGGCGCGACACCAGCCGGCGGATCACTTCCTCGTCACCCATCGTCAGATGATTGATGGAGGCTTCGCCGATCACCTCGCTGTCCGCCTCGTCGGCGACATCGCCGCTCAGCGTGTCGATTTCGACCATCGACATGTTGCAGCGCTTGGCGAAGCTGCCGTCCTCATCGAGCACGTAGGCAACACCGCCCGACATGCCGGCGGCGAAATTGCGGCCGGTCTGGCCAAGCACGACGACCGTACCGCCGGTCATGTACTCGCAGCCGTGATCGCCGGTGCCCTCGACCACCGCGATGGCGCCCGAATTGCGCACCGCAAAGCGCTCGCCCGCGACGCCGCGCAGATAGCACTCGCCCTCGATCGCACCGTACAGCACGGTGTTGCCGACGATGATGTTCTGCTCGGACTTGCCGCGGAAGGCATCGCTCGGCTTGATGACGATGCGGCCGCCGGACAGCCCCTTGGCGACGTAGTCGTTACCCTGGCCGGTCAGTTCGAGCGTGATGCCACGCGCGACGAAGGCGCCGAAGCTCTGGCCGGCCGTGCCGGCGAACTTCACGGTGATCGTGCCGTCCGGCAGACCAGCGTGGCCGTAGCGGCTCGCCACCGCGTGCGACAGCATGGTGCCAGCCGTGCGGTTCACGTTGCTGATGGCCGATTCGATCACCACCGCCTTGCCGTTCTCGATCGCGTCCTTCGCCTTGGCGATCAGCGCGTGGTCGAGCGCACGGTCGATGCCGTGATCCTGGATTTCGGTGTGATGACGCGACACCTCGGCGGTGACCGGCGGCATGTAGAAGATGCGCGAAAAATCGAGGCCACGCGCCTTCCAGTGCTCGATGCCGGCATGCGTGTCGAGCAGGTCCGAACGGCCGATCAGGTCGTCGAACTTGCGGATGCCCATGCCGGCCATCAGTTCGCGTACTTCCTCGGCGACGAAGAAGAAGAAATTGACGACATGCTCCGGCTGGCCGGTGAACTTCTTGCGCAGCACCGGATCCTGCGTGGCCACACCGACCGGACAGGTGTTCAGGTGGCACTTGCGCATCATGATGCAGCCCTCGACCACCAGCGGAGCGGTGGCGAAGCCGAATTCGTCGGCGCCGAGCAGCGCACCGATCAGCACGTCGCGGCCGGTCTTCATCTGGCCGTCGGCCTGCACGCGGATGCGGCCGCGCAGGCGGTTCAGCACCAGGGTCTGCTGGGTTTCGGCCAGGCCGAGTTCCCACGGCGTGCCGCAGTGCTTGATCGACGAGATCGGGCTGGCGCCGGTACCACCGTCATGGCCGGCAATCACGACGTGATCGGCCTTGGCCTTGGACACGCCGGCAGCAACCGTGCCGACGCCGACTTCCGACACCAGCTTGACCGACACCGAAGCCTCGGGATTCGAATTCTTCAGGTCGTGGATCAGCTGTGCCAGATCCTCGATCGAGTAGATGTCGTGGTGCGGCGGCGGTGAAATCAGGCCGACGCCCGGCACCGAGTGACGCAGGAAGCCGATGTATTCCGACACCTTGTGGCCGGGCAGCTGACCGCCCTCACCCGGCTTCGCGCCCTGCGCCATCTTGATCTGCAGCTGGTCGGCGCTGGCCAGGTACTCGGCGGTTACGCCGAAACGACCGGACGCGACCTGCTTGATCTTCGAACGCAGCGAATCGCCCTTCTTCAGCGGCAGCGCGACTTCGACGCGCGACGAGCCGATCAGCTTGTCCAGCGTGGTGTCTTCGGTCACCGGCTTGAAGCGGATCGGATCCTCGCCGCCCTCGCCGGTATTCGACTTGCCGCCAATGCGGTTCATCGCGATGGCCAACGCGGTGTGCGCTTCGGTCGAGATCGAGCCGAGCGACATGGCGCCGGTGGCGAAGCGCTTGACGATGTCGGCAGCCGATTCGACTTCCGCCAGCGGCACCGGAGGACCGGCCGGCTTGATGTCGAACAGGCCGCGCAAGGTCATGTGACGCTTGGTCTGATCGTTGATGATCCGCGCGTATTCCTTGTACGTCTCGTACTTGTTGGAGCGCGTCGAGTGCTGCAGCTTCGCGATCGCGTCCGGCGTCCACATGTGCTCTTCGCCGCGGATGCGGAAGGCGTATTCGCCACCGGCGTCCAGCGCATTGGCCAGCACAGGGTCGTTGCCGAATGCTGCGGCGTGCGCGCGCAGCGCTTCGTCTGCGACTTCCTGCAGGCCGATGCCTTCGACCTGGGTCGCAGTACCGGTGAAGTAGCGCGCGACGAACGCCGAATTCAGGCCGATCGCCTCGAAAATCTGTGCGCCGCTGTACGACTGGTAGGTCGAAATGCCCATCTTCGACATGACCTTGTTCAGGCCCTTGCCGACAGCCTTGATGAAGCGCTTGGACGCATCCTTGGTCGACAGCCCCGACGGCAGCTCGCTGGAGATTTCGGCGATGGTGTCGAAGGCCAGCCACGGACAGATCGCTTCCGCGCCGTAACCGGCGAGCAGCGCGAAATGGTGGGTTTCACGCGCCGAGCCGGTGTCGATCACCAGACCGGTCAGCGTGCGCAGGCCCTTGCGCACCAGATGGTGATGCACCGCTGACGTGGCCAGCAGCGCCGGCACGGCGACGCGATCGCGCGACACCGCGCGGTCGGACAGGATGACGATGTTGAAGCCGTCGGCGACAGACTTCTCGGCCGCGTCCTGCAGTCGCTTCAGGGTCGCTTCGCAGCCGGCTGCACCGTCGGCGACCGGATAGGTCATGTCGAGCGCCAGCGAGCGGTACTTGCCGCCGGTCAGACGCTCGATGTCGCGCAGGCGCTGCACGTCTTCATTGGTCAGCACCGGCTGCGTGACTTCGAGGCGCGGCGTCAGGCCGTCCTCGTTGTCGGCCACGCCCATCAGGTTGGGGCGCGGGCCGATGAAGGAGGCGAGCGACATCACGATCTCTTCGCGGATCGGGTCGATCGGCGGGTTCGTGACCTGGGCGAACAGCTGCTTGAAGTAGGAATACAGCGGCTTGTTCTTGTCCGACAGCACCGGCAGCGCCGAATCGTTGCCCATCGAGCCGACCGCTTCTTCGCCGGCCGACGCCATCGGCGCCAGGATGAACTTGATGTCTTCCTGCGTGTAGCCGAAGGCCTGCTGCGTATCGAGCAGGCTTTCCGTGCGCGCGCTGGCGTAGCCGACTTCTTCCAGCTCGGTCAGGAAGAAGCGCGAATCGGTGATCCACTTGTCGTACGGATATTCGGTCGACAGCTCGTGCTTGAGCGCGCCGTCCTCGATGATCGCGCCCTTTTCGAGGTCGATCATGAACATCTTGCCCGGCTGCAGGCGCCATTTCTGCACGATGCGCTCGTCCGGAATCGGCAGCACGCCCATTTCGGACGCCATCACGACCATGTCGTCGTCGGTCACCAGGAAGCGCGCCGGACGCAGACCGTTGCGGTCCAGCGTGGCACCGATCTGGCGACCATCAGTGAAGGCGACAGCTGCCGGGCCGTCCCACGGCTCCATGATCGCGGCGTGGAATTCGTAGAACGCGCGGCGCTCTTCGTCCATCAGCGGATTGCCGGCCCAGGCTTCCGGGATCAGCATCATCATCGCGTGGGCCAGCGAATAGCCGCCCATCACCAGCAGTTCAAGCGCGTTGTCGAAGGATGCGGAATCGGAGCCGCCTTCGACGATCAGCGGCCACAGCTTGTCGAGATCCTCGCCCAGCGCAGCCGACTTCATCGACTTCTGGCGTGCCTTCATCCAGTTGATGTTGCCGCGCACGGTGTTGATTTCACCGTTGTGGGCAATCATGCGGAAGGGGTGGGCCAGATCCCAGGTCGGGAAGGTGTTGGTCGAGAAGCGCTGGTGCACCAGCGCCAGCGCCGAATGCGCACGCGCATCCTGCAGGTCGAGGAAGTACTCGCCGACCTGGTGCGCCAGCAGCATGCCCTTGTATACAAGGGTGCGCGACGACAGCGACGGGATGTAGAACTGCTTGACGTCAGCCAGTTTGAGCGCGCGCACGGCATGCTCGACGCGCTTGCGCACAACGAAAAGCTTGCGTTCGAAGGCAGTCTGGTCGGCAATGGCATCCGGCCGGGCGATGAACACCTGACGCATCTGCGGCTCGATCGCCCGGGCCGCTTCGGCCAGGCCGCTGCTGTCGCGCGGCAGGTCACGCCAGCCAAGGAAGGTCAGCCCCTCTTCGTGGATGATGCGCGCCACCACCGACTCGCACGCGGCGGCGCCATTGGCAGATTGCGGCAGGAAAACGGTTCCGCAAGCGTAGTCGCCAACCGGCGGCAACACGATGCCAAGCTTCGCGGCCTCGGCGCGCAACAGCGCGTCCGGCATCTGGATCAGGATGCCGGCACCGTCGCCGAGCATCGGGTCGTAACCGGTTGCACCGCGGTGGTCGAGGTTCTTCAGGATCAGCAGACCCTGTTCGATGATGTCGTGCGACTTGCGATTCTTGATGTTCGCAACAAAACCCACACCACATGCATCGTGCTCGTTTTCGGGGTCGTACAGACCCTGAGTATGGGGAAGACCCATTGCATTCGCCCTCGGAACTCGTTTGCCAACCGCGCGCGGCATCGCGTCAATCGCTTGCCACTGCGGGAATTCGCACCGCCGCAACCGTGAAAAAGCCGGCTTCCACGGTCATCCCCTGTTCAGGGGATTCGGTGGGCACCGGCTCGGGTGGCCTGACGGCTTCTGCGTTGAAGCCGCGCTGGGCACTTTAGGGGTGGACGGCGGATTGTACGGCCACGGGAGGCCACAGACAATAGTTATGCGGCAGTGCGGCAATCGCTGATCAAACGGGGCGAGCCCGGGGTCAGATCTCGCCGACCGCAAACAGGCGGCGGTGTTCACGCATCGCATAGCGATCGGTCATGCCGGCGATGTAATCGGCAATGGCACGCGGCTTGTCCTCGCCCGCCATGGTCTGGTACTGGGGTGGCAGCAGCCGCGGATCATTCAGGAAGGTGTCGAACAGCTCGGCGATGATGCGGCGGGCCTTGGCCGTCATGCGCAGTACCTGATAGTGGCGATAAAGCTGGTCGCGCAGGAACTGCTTGAGCGCGAGCTGCTCTGCGCGCATCGCGTCACTGTAGGCAACCAGTATCGGGCCGGCACGCACATCCGCAATGCTGCGCGGCGCCGCGTCCGCGAGCCGGCGACGGGTTTCGGCCACCAGATCGACCACCTGTGCATTGATCATGCGACGCACGGTTTCGTGTATCAGGCGGCGACCGGCTATCTGCGGATAAAGGTTGGCCACTTCGAGCCGAAAGCGCGCGAAGATCGGAACCTCGCCCAGCTGTTCAAGCGATATCAGACCCGAACGCAGCCCATCGTCGACGTCGTGATTGTTGTAGGCAATCTCGTCGGCCAGATTGCAGATCTGGGCCTCCAGCGTCGGCTGCGTGCGTTCGATGAAACGGCGTCCCAGCTCTCCCAGTTCGCGGGCCCGCGTCAGGGAACAGTGTTTCAGGATGCCTTCGCGCGTTTCAAAGGTCAGATTCAGGCCGTCGAAGTCGCCGTAACGCTCTTCCAGCACATCCACGGTGCGCAGGCTCTGCAGGTTGTGCTCGAAACCGCCGAACTCGCGCATGCATTCGTTCAGCGCATCCTGCCCGGCATGACCGAATGGCGTATGCCCGAGGTCATGCGACAGCGAAACCGCCTCGGCCAGATCTTCATTGACGTTGAGCGCACGCGCGATGGAGCGCGCGATCTGCGCGACTTCGATGCTGTGCGTCAGACGCGTCCGGAACAGATCGCCTTCATGATTTACGAATACCTGCGTCTTGTACTCAAGCCGGCGGAACGCGGTGCTGTGCACGATGCGGTCACGGTCACGCTGGAACTGGCTGCGCTCGGACGGCGCATCTTCGGCGATCCGACGACCGCGCGAATTGTCCTCGCGCGCCGCATAGGGAGCGAGTTCAGACATGTTCGCAGCAGTATTCGATCGCCGCCGATATGTCGGCAACCGGTGCGTCACCCCAGATCACTGCGTCACCGATGCCGCGAAGCAGCACCAGCCTCAGCTTGCCGGCGTCCACCTTCTTGTCGTGCGACATCAGCTCCAGATAGCGTCCGGCGCCCAGCGCCGGGCCACGCAGCGGCAGACCGACGACTTCATGGATGCGCCTGATGCGCTCGAAATCGCCATCGGTCAGCCAGCCGAGACGGCGCGACAGCTCTGCGGCCATCAGCGAGCCGGCAGCGACCGCCTCACCATGCAGCCACTCGCCGTAGCCCATTCCGGTTTCTATCGCATGACCGAAGGTGTGTCCGAGATTGAGCAGCGCGCGCACGCCGGTTTCAGTCTCGTCCTCGATCACCACTTCCGCCTTGTTGCGGCAGGAACGCTCGATGGCGAAGGCCAGCGCGTCGGCGTCCCGCGCCAGCAAGCGCGACATATTGACTTCCAGCCAGTCGAAGAACAGGCGGTCGCGGATCAGCCCATATTTGATGACTTCGGCCATGCCGGCCCGCAATTCCCGGTCGGGCAAGGTATCCAACGTATCGATGTCGGCCAGCACCAGCCTGGGCTGATGGAAGGCACCGATCATATTCTTGCCGAGCGGGTGATTGATCGCCGTCTTGCCGCCCACGCTCGAATCGACCTGCGACAGCAGCGTTGTAGGCACCTGGATGAAGGGCACACCTCGCTGATAGGTGGCCGCGGCGAAACCGACCATGTCGCCGATCACCCCCCCGCCGAGCGCGATCAGTGTGGTCGAGCGCTCTACGCGCGCGCCAAGCAGCGCATCAAAGATCAGGTTAAGCGTGGACCAGTCCTTGTGGGCTTCGCCGTCGGGCAGCACCACGAGCCGGTGGGCCACACTGGCCGCATCCAGTGCCTGCTGGACACGCGCCGCGTAAAGCGGAGCGACGACATCATTGCTGATGATGACCACGCGCTTGCGCTTGAGTACGGACGACAGCAGATCACCCCGGTCGATCAGTCCGCGGCCGATATGGATATCGTAGGCGCGCTCGTCGAGCGCTACATTCAGACTGCGCATCGGCTGAGGTATTCCCGTTCAAGTCTGCGCACGATGGTCAACGGACTGCCCTGGCCACTCTCGGCAATGTAATCGGCCACTTCCCGGTAGAGAGGATCGCGCAGTCCGTGCAGTTCCCGCACCCGCGCACGCGGGTCATCAACCTGCAGCAGCGGCCTGTTGCGGTCACCTCGCGTGCGAGCCCACAAGACGTCGGGAGCAACATCAAGGTAGACCACCCACCCCCCCGCCTTGAGCCGCTCGCGGTTCGCGGGGTCCAGCACGGCGCCGCCACCGGTGGCCACGACCAGCCCGGATTCACGCGAAAGCGCATCGATCGTCGCACTTTCGCGCCGACGAAAGCCGACTTCGCCCTCGATTTCGAAGATGACAGGAATGGTCACACCGGTGCGCGCTTCGATCTCGTGGTCACAATCCACGAAACGCTTGCGCAACCTTCGCGCAAGCTGGCGTCCGACGGTAGTTTTGCCGGCACCCATCATGCCGACCAGAAAGATGTTGTCGCTATGTTCCACCGGCGGGATTCTAGCAGCGCCCGCCTGTCGGAAACGCAGACCCCGTCATCCGGGGCCTGCATATCTGTGTCAGCGCAGCGTGAGGTTATCGCTGACGATGCGCGGCGTGACGAAGATCAGAAGTTCCGCCCTGTGATCACTGCTTTCCGTATTACGGAAAAGAATGCCCACATACGGGAGGTCACCCAGGAACGGCACGCGGGTCTGGGTACGCAGCTCCTGCTGCGTATAGATGCCGCCGATGACCACCGTGCCACCGTTTTCAACCAGCACATCCGTCTTGACATGCTTCGTGTCGATGGCAATACCGGATCCGGTCGACAACTGGGTGTTGGGCGTGTCCTTGTTGACATCCAGAGCCATCTGCACCCGGCCATCCGGCGTGATCTGCGGCTTGACCTTCAGCGCCAGATTGGCCTTGCGGAAGGAAATGCTGGTCGCCCCGGAGCTGGTGGCCTGCTGATACGGAATTTCCACGCCTTGCTCGATCAGTGCCTCGTTCTGGTCGGAGGTCATCACGCGCGGACTCGATATCACCTTGCCCTTGCCGTCCTGTTCGAGCGCCGAAAGCTCAAGATTCAGGAAGCGGGTCGCAGACGAGTTGAACAGCACGAAGGACAACTGCCCGGGCGTTCGGCCGGCGATATTGGAGGCACGCAGATTCACGCCCAGCGAATCGGTGGCGAAATTGGGGGTCGTCTGCACCTGTCCGGTCTGAAAGCCAGTCGCCCCTGCTGAACCGCCGATATTGATGTTGGTGCCACCAAGGCGTGCCGAGCCTGACTGACTCTGATTAAGGCCAAGACGGGCGCCCAGATTCTTCGCAAAATCCTCGTTTGCTTCGACGATGCGCGCCTCTATCAGCACCTGACGGGTCGGAATGTCGAGCTCGCTCAGGATGCGACGGATATCTTCCAGCCTGCTCGGGATGTCGGTCACGATCAGCTTGTTGGTCCGCGTATCCATGACAATGGAGCCGCGCTTGGACAGAAAGCGCTTGTCCTTGTCATCGGAAATCGCCTTGTAGAGGACGTCCGCCTTGTGATAGTTCAGCTGAAAGGTTTCGGTCCGCAACGGCTCAAGCTCGCTGACCTGCTGCTGACTTTCCAGCGCCAGCTTTTCCTTTGCCGACAGCTCGTCGCGCGGAGCAATCCAGATCACATTGCCGGTCTTGCGCTTGTCCAGCCCCTTGGCGTCAAGGATGATATCCAGCGCCTGATCCCACGGCACATCCTTCAGCCGCAGCGTGAGCGAACCGCCGACCGTATCGGAAGTGATGATGTTGTTATCCGTGAAGTCCGCAATGACCTGGAGTACGGAGCGCACATCGATATTCTGGAAGTTCAGCGACAGCTTCTCGCCCTGGTATCCGGGTTTGCTGCCCTGAACCAGCTTGTTCGGGTCTTCGACCAGACGCTTCACTTCAAGAATGAACTGGTTTTCACTCTGGTAGGCGTTGTGTTCCCACAAGCCGTTCGGCGTCACGGTCAGACGCGTGTTGGCGCCCGAACGCACCACCTCCATCTGCGTCACTGGCGTGCCGAAGTCGGTAACGTCGTAGCGCTTCAGGAATTCATCGGCAACCGAGGCACGGAGGAATTCGACCACGAGTTTGGTCCCCTGCTGGCGGATGTCGATGCCGGTATTCGGATCGGACAGTTCGACCACCACACGTCCTTCACCATCCTTGCCGCGGCGGAAGCCGATATTGCGCAGGGTCTGAGCGTCCTGTGCCACGCCCGGTTCGGCAAAACGCGACACCTTGTCCGATTGCGCGACCGTTTCAGTACTGGCCGGCATCGCCAGCGTGATGTAAAGGTCACGACCCGACAGCCGGGTATTGAAAGCGGACAGCTTGTTGAGATTCAGGACAAGGCGCGTGCGATCTCCGACTTCGACCACGTTGTAGCTGCGCAGGTGAGCTTCGTTGACCGATTGGGAGCTCCGTCCAAGTGCATTGCCCGTCGCCGGGAAGTCGAAAGCGACACGGGCAGGGGAGGCAACGCTGAAGTTGGCAGGTACTGCGGCCAACTGCGTCTTGGTCGTGACCTTCACCAGCACTTCGCCGCCCTGCTGTGAAACCAGGATGGATTCAATGCTGTTGGGCTGCCCCTGAGCCAAGGCAAAGCTCGACACCAGGCCAGAGCCAAGCGCGACGATCAGAAAAACGATTTTGCGGACGAAATTCATTTCTTTGTCTCCTGCTCCTGCAACTGGAGCGTGCTGGTACGTTCGACCCATTCGCCGTCCGCGTCCTGAACGATTTCCTTGAGAGTGATTCCATCATCCGCCACCGCGGTGATGACGCCGAAATTCTGGCCCATGTAATTGCCGGTGCGCACTCGATGCAGCGTTGCATCCGCCCTGACCAGGGCATACCTGACCTTGCCCTGCTGCAGCACGCCGACCATGGCGAGCGAATCAAGCGGAAACTGCTCCAGCGGTTCCTTGCGGCGGTCCATGTCTGGCGTGATGCCACCGCCTCCGCTGCCCTTCTTGTGTTCCGGCTCGATCTTCGCTGCACTGAACGGATCGATCAGCGCTCCGGTTTCGTAACTCACGATCACCGACGGTTTGATCTCGGGCAACGGTTTGATCTGCCCCTTCAGACCCTGGGTGCTTTCGTCCATCCATGCCCGGATGTCCTGATGGTCCTCGGTGCTGCAGGCTGCAAGACCGCTGCAAAGGACGGCGAGGGTCAATACAAGCTTCACTTCTTACCCCCTTTTTCGCGCTCGGCCTTTTCCCTGCGCACACGGGCGAGTTCTTCGTCGTCGAGGTATCGATAGGTGGTGGCCACCGCGTCCATCTTGAGCAAGCCTTCCTTGCCCGACTCGATCGCAATCGAACCGATGGTGACGATGCGCGACAGCTTGGCTACATCTCCGGCAAAGCTACCCAGATCGTGGTAACCGCCCGTCACCCGCAACGTGATTGGCAGTTCGGCATAGAAGTCTTTCACCGCTTCACTGCCGGGCTTCCAGGTTTCGAACTGCAGCCCTCTGCTCAGGCCGGCCTGGCTGATATCGACCAGAAGCGACTCCATTTCCGCCTTGTTCGGCAGCTGCTTGAGCAGTGCACCGAACGATCGGTCAATGTCGTTGAGCTGCTGCTGGTACTGTTCCAGATTGACGGCCTGGCGCTTCTTGTTCAGCCATTCTTCCTTCAGCGTCAGTTCTTCGGCCCGCTTCTGTTCCAGCTCGGTCATCAGCGGATCCCAGAGGAACCACCAGCCGGCCACGAGCGAAGCCACGAGAAACCCGAGCAGCACCGCAATCTTTGGCGCAGGAGCCCAGTTGCCGACATCCTTGGGATCGAGATTCTTGAAATCGCCAGCAATCCGGGACAGGTCGATCTGCGGCAGTTGAAGTGCTTTCATGTCTTCCTGCCTTTCGCCCCGGACTTCGCCGCAGGATCATCCGCCGCACGCGTGATGAACAGATCGAGGTTGAATTCGTTCATGCGTCGCTTGTCGACCGTAGAGCCCTTGATTTCTATCAGCGTCGGCCGCTCAAGCAACGGGGAGGATTCGAGATTGCGCATCAGACTGGAAACGCGGGCATTCGACTGCGCGTACCCGATCAGATTGACCTTCGCCCCCTGCTGGGTCACCTTTCTGATGTAGACACCTTCAGGCACGTTCTTCGCGAGTTCATTGAAAAGTGCAACCGCTTCGGAGCGATTTCCCTGCAGCGATTCGATCACCCTTTTGCGCTGGAGCAACGCATCCGTCTGCTCGCGCAGGCGCTTGATTTCGTCGATCGACTTGTCGAGTACTGCGATTTCCGTCTTCAGGAACGCGTTCTTCTCGGCCTGGGCCGACACATAGCCGCCAATCACGCTGTTCACGAGCACGACGATGAGCCCGCCGACCGCAATGGCCGCTCCGGCGAATGCATAAAACTGTTGGCGTCGCGCCTTGCGCTTTTCCTCGCGATGCGGAAGTAGATTGATGCGGATCATGCGTCAAACCTCCGGAGCGCAAGGCCGCACGCCACCAGCAACGAAGGCGCGTCCTGACTCAATCGCTTTGCGGTCACCGCTGGCGACAACTGCATATCGACGAAGGGATTGGCGATCCGCGTTTCAACCTGTGATCGATTAGCGACCACTTCGTCAAGCCCCGGAATCACCGCACATCCACCTGCAAGCACGATGTGATCGACACTGTTGTACTGGGTGGATGTGAAGAAGAACTGCAGAGCGCGCGATACTTCCAGCGCCAGATTGTCCATGAAGGGGCGCAGCAGATCGCTTTCGTAGTTTTCCGGCAGCGTGTTCGTGCGTTTCGCCGCTTCTGCCTCTTCCGGGCTCATGCCGTAGTTGCGCATGATGTCCTGCGTGAGCTGGTAACCGCCAAAAGCCTGTTCCCGCGAATACACGGGCTGGTCGTTGCGCAGGATGATCACGTTCATCACGTTCGCTCCGACATCGACCAGCACGATATTGGTGTCACGCCCGCCGTCGGGCAACTGCCGCTCGACCAGTTCGAATGCAGCCTGTGCCGCGTAGGACTCGACATCGACCACGACAGCCCTCAGGCCGGCCGCCTCGGCGACAGCCACCCGGTCCTCTACCTTTTCCTTGCGCGACGCTGCGATGAGCACCTCGACTTCATCCGGGCTGCCGGGAGCAGGGCCAACGACCTGAAAGTCGAGGTTTACCTCGTCCAGCTGGAACGGAATGTACTGATTGGCTTCGGACTCGACCAGCGCTTCGAGCTCCTGCTCGCGCTGATTGGCCGGAACGATGATCTTCTTGGTGATGACCGCCGCAGCCGGCAGCGCCAGCGCGACGTTACGCGTCGACGTCCCCATGCGCCGCCATGCTCGACGGACGGCATCTGCGACGTCATCGAGCTTGGCGATATTGCCGTCCACCACTGAATCCCGCGGCAGGTTCTCGGTCGCGTAGCGTTCTATGCGGTGCTCGCCTTTCGCTGTGCGGGACAGCTCGACCAGCTTGACCGCCGAGGACGACACGTCCAACCCCATCAGGGGGCGCGCTCCCGGATTAAAAATCGACAGGTCGAAGGCCAAGCTTTTTCCTTTTAAGACAGTGAATTAGACCCAATACTCACAAATTACATTAAGATGCTAGCAGCAAGGTATCGACAAGTAAACAGATTTTGGGTAGGCGCAACAGGAAGCTTCTCACGACCGGGCGGCTATAATTCGCGCTCGCAACCCGCCCGGAAACCCGTTCTCTTGCCCCAAAACCTTCGCTGGTTCCTCTACCCGCTGACCTTGCTCGCGGGCTTGTTTCTGGTCGGTGCCGCACTCGCGCTGATCACCCTGCTGCTCGCCTATCCGCAACTGCCGTCGCTCGACATCCTGACCGACTACCGCCCCAAGATCCCGCTCCGGGTCTACAGCGCGGATGGGCACCTGATCGGCGAATTCGGCGAGGAGCGTCGCTCCGTCGTGCTGATCGCCGACGTCCCGGAATCGCTCAAGCACGCCATTATTTCCGCCGAGGACGAACGCTTCTATCAGCACTCGGGCATCGACTATGTCGGCATCGCTCGCGCCGGGCTTGCCAACCTGACCAGCAGCGGTCGCAGTCAAGGCGCCAGCACGATCACCATGCAGGTAGCGCGCAACTTCTTCCTGTCGAGCGAACGCACCCTGCGCCGCAAAGTCTATGAAGCCCTGCTGGCTTTCAAAATCGAGAACAGCCTGACAAAAGACCAGATACTCCAGCTCTACATCAACCAGATCTACCTCGGCCAGCGTGCCTATGGTTTCGCCGCGGCATCAAGAGCCTATTTCGGCAAAAACCTGGCAGACCTTAGCGTCGCCGAGTCGGCAATGCTGGCCGGCCTGCCGAAAGCACCCTCCAAGTACAACCCTGTCGTCAATCCGAAGCGTGCGGCACTCCGGCAAGCCTATGTCCTGCGACGCATGAAGGAACTGGGGTACATCGACGAGACGACGCGCACGCAGGCAGTCGAACAGAAGCTGCAGGTACGTCGGGAAAGCGCCTCGTTCGGCGAGCAGGCTGACTTTGTTGCCGAGATGGCACGTCAGATTGCGGTCGAGCGTTTCTCGGAAACCGCCTATACCCAAGGGCTGCGCGTTATCACGACAGTGCGCAAGGGCGATCAGGACGCTGCCATCGAAGCTGTGCGCAAAGGCGTGTTCGACTACGATCGCCGCCACGGCTACCGTGGAGCGGAAGCCTTTGTAGACATGAAGGACGTGACGGCAGACGACGATGAAGTGCTCGACGATCTGCTGCAGGACGTTCCGGACGCTGCGGGCCTGCAGGCCGCCATCGTGTTGGCGGCAAGCCCGAATTCGCTCAAGGTATACAAACGCGGCGGCGAAGTGCTGACGCTCAGCGCCGACGCCATCCGGTTCGCGCGCACGATGCTCGACGACAAGGCGCCGCCGGCCCGTCGCCTGCGGCGCGGTGCATTGGTGCGCGTCGTGCAGGACGCCAAACTTGGCTGGGTCATCGCACAGATGCCCGAGGTCGAGGCGGCGCTGGTATCGATCGACAGCGCCGACGGCGCGGTGCGAGCGCTGGTAGGCGGCTTCGATTTCAATCGCAACAAGTTCAACCACATCACCCAAGGCTGGCGTCAGCCGGGGTCGAGCTTCAAACCCTTCATCTACTCGGCGGCACTGGAGAAGGGCTATTCGCCCTCCACGGTCGAGCAGGACACGCCCTTGGTGGTGTCGGCTGGCGAGACCGGCAGCCAGAGCTGGGAACCGAAGAACTACGACGGCAAGTACGACGGCCCGATCTCGCTGCGCACCGCACTCGCCAAATCCAAGAACATGGTGTCCATCCGCATCTTGCGTTCGATCGGGACGCACTACGCGCAGGACTACATCACCCGCTTCGGCTTCGAGGCCGCGCGCCACCCACCCTATCTGACGATGGCGCTCGGCGCGGGATCGGTCACGCCCTGGCAGATGGCGTCGGCCTATGCCGTGTTCGCCAACGGCGGATTCCGGGTCGAACCCTATGTCGTCAGCGAGATCACCGACAGCGACGGACACGTACTTGCGCGCTTCACGCCGACCAAGGCGGGTGACGAGTCGCTGCGCGTCATCGATGCCCGCAACGCCTATCTGATGGACAGCCTGATGCAGGACGTGGTGCGCCGCGGCACCGCAACCCGCGCACTGGCCCTCAAGCGCAGTGACCTCGCCGGCAAGACCGGCACCACCAACGAATACGTCGACGCCTGGTTCTGCGGCTATCAGCCTTCGCGGGTAACCGTGTCCTGGATCGGTTTCGACACGCCGCGCTCGCTGGGACGCGGCGAAACCGGTGGTTCTGCCGCACTGCCGATGTGGGTCGACTACATGAGGTACGCACTCAAGAGCGTACCGGAGGAAAACCTGCCGATGCCGGACGGGCTGATCAGCATCAATGCGGGCACTGACTCGCACGGCAATCCGCGCACCGACCTGATGTACGAGGAACAGTTGCCGCCGTCACCCGACTCGCTGCCTTCGGAACCCGAGGGCCCGGCATCCGAAGGCGAAATCCAGCCGTACCAGAAACCGGCTGCGCCATCGCAGAAACCCGTTTCACCGATTTCACCGCCCACCGGTCACATCGTGCCCGGCGCCGCAAGCCTGCCAACCCGGCCCGGCGTCAGCCTGTCAGACGGACAGGCTCGCCGGCCTGCTGGCTGAGAAGGGCGTCGAGTGCTTCCATCAGTTCCCTGCCATCCCGGGTGCCGATCCAGCGGCCGTTCTCGGCCCGGAAATGAAAGCCGCCGGAACGTGCGGCAACCCAGATTTCCTGGGCAACCCCGTGACGGTTGATCACCATCTTCGAACCGTCGGCGAATTCGAGTTCAAGCACGCCGCCGGCCTGCAGTTCATAGTCGATCTCGGCACCGCTGCGCTCGATGGCCCGCTCTATTGCGGCGAGCGTCGCGTCGGCCAATTTGTTAAATTCACTCTCGTTCATATTCCGGCCACCCGACATGTTTTCCTGCACGCTCGTGCGCATAGCCGCACTGACCCTGATGCTCGCCGGTTGCGGCACGAAAGGCCCTTTGGTCATGCCGCCGAAGGATGGCGTGACCCCCGCTGCAAAAACTGCAACGACACCTGCTTCGAAGAATCATAACAAGGCGCCATCGCAATGAAGCATTTCAACACCCGTGACGGCGCCCTGTTCGCCGAGGGCGTGGCGCTGGAAAACATCGCAGCGACCTACGGCACGCCGACCTTCGTCTATTCACGCGCGGCGCTGGAGGAAGCCCACGCCGGCTACGCGGCGGCACTCGCCGGGCGCGACACGATGCTGTGCTATGCGGTCAAGTCGAACTCCAATCTGGCGATACTCAATGTATTCGCCCGTCTGGGCACCGGTTTCGACATCGTCTCCGGCGGCGAGCTGGCACGCGTCGTCGCGGCAGGTGGCGATCCTGGTCGGGTGGTTTTCTCGGGCGTGGGCAAGACGCGCGACGAAATGCGCGCTGCACTCGAACATGGCATCTACTGTTTCAACGTCGAATCCGAACCCGAGCTGTATCGCCTGGCCGAAGTGGCCGGCAGCCTGGGCAAGCGAGCCCCGATCGCGCTGCGGGTCAACCCTGATGTCGATCCGAAGACACATCCCTACATTTCCACCGGCCTGAAGTGCAACAAGTTCGGCGTGCCCATCTCCGGCGCCCATGCGCTCTATCTGGCCGCTGCCAAATTGCCGCAGCTCGAGATCCGCGGCATCGCCTGCCACATCGGCTCGCAGCTGCTGGATCCGGCACCGGTGGCCGAAGCGGCAGCCAAGGTGGTTGCACTGGCCGAAGCGCTGAACCGCGACGGCATCGAACTGCGCCACCTCGATCTGGGCGGCGGTCTCGGCATCCGCTACGACGACGAGGAGGTGCCGGCGACGCGTGACTACCTCGCACCGCTGCTGAAAGTGCTGGCCGGGCGCAAGGAGCGCCTGCTGCTCGAACCGGGGCGCTCGCTGGTCGGGAACGCCGGCGTTCTGCTGTCCAGGGTCGAGTACCTGAAACGCGGCGAGGACCGCAACTTCGCAATCATCGATGCGGCGATGAACGACCTCGCCCGGCCGGCGCTGTACGACGCCTGGCACCGCATCGCCGAGGTGCGCCCCCGTGGGTCGGTGGAACGCTATGACGTGGTCGGACCGGTGTGCGAGAGCGGCGACTTTCTCGGTCGCGCACGCGACCTCGCGCTCGGACAGGAGGATCTGGTGGCGATCTTCTCCGCCGGCGCCTACGGCATGACGATGAGCTCCAACTACAACACCCGGGCACGTGCTGCCGAGGTGATGGTGGACGGCGGGCAATGCCATCTGATCAGGGAGCGCGAGCGCATCTCCGACCTGTACGCGGGCGAACACCTGCTGCCCTGACGCGATGAACCCGGCCGCCGACTCGCTGCACGAACGCCTGCGCCTGGACAAATGGCTGTGGGCCGCGCGCTTCTTCAAGACGCGCACGCTGGCATCGGATTCGATCGACGCCGGGCGCATCCATCTGAACGAGGCGCGCGCCAAACCATCGCGTGAGGTCCGCATCGGCGACCGGCTCGACATCCAGACCGGTGAAGTCCGCTATGTCGTCATCGTGCGCGCGCTGTCCGGCCGGCGCGGCCCGGCGGAAGAAGCACGCACGCTGTATGAGGAGACAGCCGACAGTCTGGCCCGGCGGGAGGCGGAGCGCGAACGGCGCCGCATCCAGCCCGAGCCCTCGCAGATGCTGCACGGCCGTCCGACCAAGACGCAGCGGCGCGAAATCGACCGCATGCGCGCCAGAATCCGCGGTGAATGACGCGTTCGCAGCAAACCACCGAAGAATCGCAACCTACCGAAAAGGAAGATAAATGTCCCAGCGTATCGTGATGAAAGTCGGCGAAGCCACCGTCTTCGCCAAGGAAGGGCAGTTCACCGACGCCATGCCTGAAATCGTCATCGGTTCGATCGACGGCCCGGTCGGCCAGGCCTTCGCGCAGATGATGGGGCAGACCGCCGGCCACACCCGCATGCTGGCCGTGCGCGACTGCAACCAGATGGCAAAGCCAGCCACCATGATGGTGCCCAAGGTGACCATCAAGAATTCGCGTACGGTCGAACTGCTCGGCGGCGTGGTGCAGTCGGCCACCGCCGACGCGGTCGTCGACTCGGTGTCCGAAGGCGTCATTCCGAAGGAACTCGTGGACGAACTGGTCATCATCGACCTCGTCTGGCTGGATCCGAATGCAGTCAAGGATCCGAACCTCGACATGAAGGATCTGTACCGCACCAACTACGAGGCGATGAAGCTGGCGATCCGTCGCGCGATGACAGGCCAGCCGACGATGGACGAACTGATCGCCAACCGCCACAAGATCAAGCACTGCATGTACGACCCGGACGCCTGACCGCCGCCCCAGCCGCATTGCAGCCTCAAAGCCCCCGCCCCGCCGGGGGCTTTGCTTTTCCGGCGTCCGCTGCATGCCGGACTGAAATTCGACCTTGTCGTTTGGCATATCGGCAACCAAACTAGTTCAGACAGCGCGTTGAAATTTCAGCTCGCCCCCTCCGGGAGCTTTGCGATGGATGACAGTGCAGAAAATGGCACAGCGGTGCCGGCCACCGACGATCTGCAGAGGTCGGCCGTGCCGTCGATGCGGGACGACGCATTCCGCCGCGTCGTCGAGTACGCCCCGAGCGCGATGGTGCTGATCGATCACCGCGGCATAATCGTCCTGGTCAATGCCCAGACCGAACTGCTGTTCGACTATCCGCGCGCAGCCTTGATAGGCCAGTCTGTCGACATCCTGGTGCCGGAACGCGCACGCGAACACCACATGGCCTTCAGGGAGGGCTTCCTCGCGGAGCCGCAGCCCCGTCCCATGGGCATCGGACGCGATCTGTTCGGACGGCGGGCCGACGGCAGCGAATTCCCGGTGGAAATCGGGCTCAACCCGATGGACACACACGAAGGCGTCATGGTGCTGGCTTCCATCGTCGACATCACCGAGCGACGGCGCGCACAGCAGGTACTCGAGCAGGCGCTGCTGGAAAAGACGGTACTGCTCAATGAGGTCCATCACCGCGTGAAAAACAATCTGCAGGTGATTTCCAGCCTGCTCAACCTGCAGGCTTCCAACGTTGACGACCCGCACGTGAAGGACATCCTCAACGAAAGCCAGAACCGCGTGCGGGCGATGGCGCTGACGCATCAGCTGCTGTATGAACGCAAGGACTTCTCGCGCATGGATCTGGGCGACTACCTTGACCGCCTCGCACAATTGCTGCTCGGTGCCTACCGCAGTGGCGCCGGCCGGATAGACCTGAGACTGATACGTCCGGACAAGCCGGTCTATCTCGATCTGGAACGGGCGATCCCGTGCGGCCTGCTGGTCAGCGAACTGGTCACCAATGCCTTCAAGCACGGATTCCCCGATCAGCGCCGCGGTGAAATCCTGATCGAACTGGTGACCGATGAGACGGACGGCGCCCGGCTGACGGTCGCCGACAACGGCGTCGGCCTGCCCGAAGGATTCGATCTCGCGACAGTCAAATCGCTCGGGCTGCAGCTGGTACCACTTCTGGTCGACCAGCTGCACGGCACGCTCGAGCTGCCGACCGGGTGCGACACCCGCTTCTCGATACGCTTTTCAATGCAGCCACCCGCAAGGAGCTCGGCATGAATGCACCACTTCCGGTCAATCTGATGCTGGTCGAGGACGAACGTGTCGTCGCCTTCGACCTGAAGAAACAGCTGCAGACCTTTGGCTACCGCGTCGGATCGGTGCTGGCCAGCGGCGAACAGGCGGTGCGCAGCATCGAGGACGAGGCGCCGGATCTGGTGCTGATGGACATCCATCTGGAAGGCGAGCTCGACGGCATCGAGGCAGCCATGCTGATACAGGCCCAGCACAGCATTCCGGTCGTCTTCCTGACGGCTTACGCCGAGGACGACACGCTCAGGCGCGCACTGGCCAGCCGGCCGTTCGGCTATCTGGTCAAGCCATGCGAAGCGCGTGAGTTGCATGCAACGATACAGATGGCGCTCGCACGGCGCGAAGTCGAGGTCACCGTCGAGCGCAGCGAACAGCGTTTCAAGCAGGCGCTCGACGCCGCTTCGCTCGGCGTTCTCGAATGGCATCCCAAATCGATGCACATGCACGGGGACGGGCATCTCGACAGCCTGTTCGGCGACCGGCCGATGCCCTTCGATGAATCGTGGGATGCCTTCCTCGCGCGCATCGACGCCGACGATCGTCCGCGCGTCGAAGCAGCACTCGGCGGCGCCCTGCGCAACGACGAACCGGTGCGGGTCGAATTCCGCACCGCCGGCGGTGGTGCTGCCTGCAGCCTCGAAGCACATGCCAAGTCCTACGGCCGCCATATTGATGACGTACGCATCATCGGAATCCTGCAGGACATCACACAGCGCCGACGCGACGAAGAAATGAATCGCCCCGGTTTTTGAGGAGGCTCCAACCTTTGAGAAGATGGAGCCACTATGAAGAAGTCGCCAAAGTATTCCCCCGAAGTGATCGAGCGCTCGGTGCGTCTGGTCTTTGAAGCGAAGGACCAGTACGCGTCGCAATGGGCGGCCATCGAATCGATAGCCGGCAAGATCGGCTGCACAACAGAGACGCTGCGCCGCTGGGTGCGGCAGGCCGAGCGTGACCAGGGCCTGAGGGCAGGCACGACGACAGCGGAGCAGGCGCGCATCAAGGAACTGGAGCGAGAGGTGCGTGAGCTGCGCCGAACCAACGAGATCCTGAAGCTGGCCAGCGCCTATTTCGCCCAGGCGGAGCTCGACCGCCATCACAAGAAGTGAGTCGGTTCATCGACACGCATCGTCAGCGCTTCGGGGTCGAGCCGATCTGCAGAGCGCTGCAGGTTGCCCCGTCGGGCTATTGGCGAGACGCGGCCAGAAGGCGGGACGTCTCGCGGTTGCCAGCCCGTGCACAGCGCGACGCGCTCCTGCGCCCGCACATTGAACGGGTCTGGAATGCGAATCTGCGCGTCTATGGCGCCGACAAGGTCTGGAAGCAGATGCAGCGGGAAGGGCAGTGTGTCGCCCGCTGCACGGTGGAGCGACTGATGCGCCAGTTGGGGCTGCGCGGTGCTGTGCGCGGCAAACGCGTGCGCACGACGGTGCAGGATGCCCGGGCGGCGTGCCCGGCGGACCGGGTCAATCGGCAGTTTCATGCCAAGCGTCCGAACCAGCTCTGGGTCAGCGACTTCACCTACGTCTCGACCTGGCAAGGCATGGTCTATGTCGCCTTCGTCATTGACGTGTTCAGCCGCTACATCGTGGGCTGGCGGGTCAGTTCGACGATGCGTACCGATTTCGTTCTCGATGCGCTGGAGCAGGCGTTGTATGCACGCAAGCCGCAGCGTGATGGCGCACTGATCCACCATTCGGACAGGGGGGCTCAATACGTGAGCATCCGCTACACGGAACGCCTGGCCGAGGCCGGCATTGAGCCGTCGGTCGGATCCCGGGGCGACAGCTACGACAACGCGCTGGCCGAGACCATCAATGGCTTGTACAAGACCGAACTGATACACCGTCGGGCGCCTTGGAAGAACAAGGAATCCGTCGAACTGGCCACCCTGGAATGGGTGTCGTGGTTCAATCACCACCGGTTGCTGCAGCCCATCGGCTACATCCCGCCGGCCGAAGCCGAGGCACACTACTATCGGCAAATCGCCAGTCAGACCATGACCGCCTGACTCACACCAAACAGCCTCCACGATTCCCGGGGCGATTCAAAAAGCTGCGCCAGTCGAGCGTGGTCTTCGGCACCACCGCCGAGGCCATCGTCATCACGGATGCCAGCCGGCGAGTCGTGGCGGCCAATGCAGCGTTTGCCCGCATCACCGGTCATCAGGAAGCCGATGTACTCGGACAGGATCCGGACCAGCTGCTGGGGACCGGGCATGACCGCGATCCATCGTTCTACCGGCAGCTGCTCGACCCGGTCGGCAGCGCGTACTGGCAGGGCGAAATCACGTGCCGGCGCGCATCCGGCGAAACCTTCCCGGCATGGGAAAGTATCAGCGCAGTGCGCGACGGCGATCTGCGCGTCACCCACTTCGTCGCCGCCTTTTCCGACTTCACCGCCATTCACGTCGCCGAGGAAAAACTCAACCACCTGGCGCACCACGACACACTGACCGGACTGCCCAACCGCCTGCTGTTCGATGACCGTTTCGAGCGCTCTATCGAGCAGGCGCGCCGAACGCAGCAGCGCTGCATCCTGCTCTTTCTCGATCTCGACAGCTTCAAGGTGGTCAATGACACACTCGGCCACACGACAGGCGACGAGTTGCTGCGCGTGGTCGCCGGCCGGCTGGGTGACGTACTCCGCCGCAGCGACACCGTTGCGCGCCTGGGCGGCGACGAATTCGTCGTACTCGCCGGCAGCACGCAACCGGAGGACGCATCACATCTGGCGCAGAAAATCCTGAACGCGCTGCGCGCGCCCTTCGATCTGGGCGACGAACAGATACGCATCTCCGGCAGCATCGGCGTTTCGGTGTTCCCGGACCACGGCAACGACGCCAGCCAGCTGATGCGCGCCGCCGACATCGCGATGTACTCGGCCAAGTCCCAAGGGCGCAATCGCTACCAGTTCTTCACCGAAGACATGTCGGAGCGCACGCACGAACGCATGCATATGGAACAGGGCCTGCGCCGCGCCATCGAGTCGGACGGACTGACCGTTCACTACCAGCCACAGATCCGCCTCGCCGATGGTCAGGTAGTCGGCATAGAGGCACTGGTGCGCTGGCCAGACCCGGACCAGGGCATGATTTCGCCTATGCGCTTCATCCCCGTCGCCGAAGACAGCGGCATCATCGAGACGCTGGGCATCTGGGTGCTGCGCCGTGCCTGCCGCGACATCGTCGGCCTTCCCACCACCGCTGGCGGCCACATGCGGCTCGCAGTCAACGTATCCGTCCGCCAGTTCATGCGCGATGACTTCGTTGCGCGGGTACTCGATGTGCTGAGCGAAACCGGTTTTCCGGCCGAAGCGCTGGAACTCGAAATCACAGAATCGACGCTGCAGGTGATAGAGCGCAGCGCCGGCATACTGGAATCACTGAAACAGCTCGGCATCTCGATCAGCATCGACGACTTCGGTACCGGCTACTCGTCGCTGGGCGTGCTGCGCGGCCTGCCGATCGACCGCATCAAAATCGACCGTTCATTCATCGTCGACCTGACCGACAGCAACGACGCGCGCTCGATGGTCGAGGCAATGCTGGCACTGGGCCGGTCACTGCGCATGGACATGATTGCCGAAGGCATCGAACACGGCGATCAGGCCGAACTGCTGCGCCAGCTGGGCTGCAACGAGGGTCAGGGCTTTCTGTTCAGTCGCCCTCTGCCGGTCGACGAACTGCGCCGTCATCTGGCCGCTGTACGCCGTGACAACGAATGTGGCGCCCCCTGACGCAACTCCGGGTGCACCAGCCCGGCTCACGCCGGCTCGACCGCATCCAGCGGCAGACCGTCGAGATGACGACGCAGGATGCGGTAGTTGTCGTAGTCGAAACGCGGTTCGCCTCGCCCCGCCCGCTCCGCTCCGCCCGGCCCGGATTCGCTGCCCAGATAGCACCAGTGCGCGAGCCAGTGACGCTCCGCGCGTGAAGCGTCTGCACGCCGTTCGTGCAGCGCCACCACATCCGGCCATGGCCAGTCGGGCATGCGTAGGTCATCGAGTGCGCTCATCAGCCTCATATCGTGCTGGCGCACGTCCTCGCGCCCGCAGCACACGCCCCGGCAACGCTTGATCTGCACGTTGAAGCAGGCCGCCGTGCGGCGCTCGAACCCCTGCAGGCCTATCCGTTTCGGACACAGCTGCCATGCCGTCGCCAGTTCGCGCAACGCCGCCAGACAGTCACGGCGCGTACGGAACGGGCCGAAAAGCCCGTTGAGCATGCGCGGCGCCACGCGATCGATCTCGACAATGGTCAATGCCGCCTCGCCGGCCGCGACCTCCTGACCCGGCCCACCGCGCAACGCCAGCGCGACGGCCGGACCGGACGCGCGCAGCTGCTTGTTGTAGAGCGGCTGCAGCTGCTTCACCAGCTTCGCCTCGAGCAGCAGCGCCCCCAGCTCGCCCGCCGTCTCTATCCAGTCGACGCGCCGGGTCTCGCGCAGCATGCGCGCCGCCTGCCCGCCCTTGTGCGAGCCGGTGAAGTGCGCCAGCACACGGGAACGCAGGTTGCGGCTCTTGCCGACATACAGAGGAAGCTCGGACGGCGGCAGCAGATCCGTCGATTCCGGCGGCGCGCCGTAGAACAGATAGACGCCGGGCACGTCCGGAATGTGGTCCATCGCGCCGGGCACCATGCCGGGCGGGGCAGCAGCCGTACGCCCCGCCTTTTCCATGGCCTTCACGATCTGCGGCCCGGCGAAGTCGCGGGCCACGATGTCGAGAAAGTCCCGCACCACGCGTGCGTCGCCCAGCGCCCGATGGCGCGCATCGCATCCGAGACCGAAACGTTCGATCAGCGCGTCCAGCCCGTGTCGCGGATGGGCCGGATACAGCGCACGCGACAGCTTGACCGAACACAGCACGCGCGGCGCGAAGTTCAGCCCGAGCCGGGCGAACTCGTTGCGCAGGAAACCGTGGTCGAAGCGCGCGTTGTGCGCGATGAACAGGCGGTCATGCAGCAACGCGGCCAGCTCTTCGGCAAGCGCCTCGAAACGTGGAGCCCCGGCCACCATGGCATCGGTGATGCCTGTGAAGCGCTGTATGGTCAGCGGAATGCCCACGCCGGGATTGACCAGGCTGGACCATTCCCGCCGCTGCGGTCCGTCGACCAGCACCACACCGATTTCGGTGATGCGGTCCATCCGCGGATCGCCGCCGGTGGTTTCCAGATCGACGATCGCGAGCGGCTGCTCGAACAGGCTCATGCAGCGTTACCGGACAAACTCAGTGCGTGTCGTGCGGTGTCAGGTCGGTCTGGTAGGGGTAGGGTTTCTGCGCCACGCGTGCTTCGTTGAAGCGGCGCTGGGTTTCCAGATCCTGCGGCTTGTCCCACCACAGCGCGCGGCCGCGCCGCTGCTCTTCGAGCTGCTCCGGGTGCTTTTCCAGGTATTCGCGCATGAAACGCGTGTGATCCGACTCGTATTCAGCCAATTCAGACTCCGTATCTAGTGGGTTTTGCTGCGTGCTTCCTCGGCCTTGTCGCCGGCACGCACGCGGTTGATGCGCACCACTTCGGGCACGCGGCGCAGGCCCTTCATGATGCGTGCCAGATGCACGCGATCACTGACCTGCAGGGTGAAATGAATCTGGGTGTAGAGGCTGCCATCCTCCTCCATCCCGACATCCTGGATGTTGGCGCCGCATTCGGCTATCTCGAAGGCAACCTTGGCCAGTACGCCCGGGCGGTTGGCCGACACCACGCGGATGCCGACGTCGAACACGCGGCCACTGTCGCGCTCCCACTCGACATCGACCCATTGGTCGCCTTCCTTGCGGTTGCGACGCAGCGTCGGACAATCGTGTGCGTGGATCATCAGGCCGGCGCCCTTGCGCAGCTGGCCGACGATGGGATCTCCCGGTATCGGCTGGCAGCAGCGCGCAATCTGCACCGCCATGCCTTCGGCACCGCGTATCAGCAGCGCGCTTTCCGGCTTTTCCGGCGGACGACCGGCGCCGCGCGCGTTCTCCAGCTTGAGCAGGCTGCGTGCGACATAGGTGGCCGAACTTTTGCCCTGCCCGACGTCGGCGAGCGCTTCCTTGCGGCTCTTCAGTTCCGCGCCTTCCAGCCACTGCGCCCACGTGGCGTCGCCGATTTCGTCCGGCATGACACCGAACTGCCGCAGCGCCTGTGTCAGCAGCCGCTCGCCCAGCTGGGCTGATTCCTCGACCTGCATGTTCTTCAGGAAATGCCGTATCTGCGCGCGTGCCTTGCCGGTCTTCACGTAACCGAGCCAGGACGGATTCGGATTCGGATGCGACGCGGTGATGATGTCCACCTGATCGCCACTGTTGAGCTCGCTGCGCAGCGGCATCAGTTCGTGATTGATGCGGCAGGCAACACAGCAGTGGCCGACATCGGTGTGCACCGCGTAGGCAAAATCGACGGCTGTGGCACCACGCGGCAGCGACATGATCTTGCCCTTGGGCGTGAACACGTAAACCTCGCCCGGAAACAGGTCGATCTTCACGTGCTCGAGGAATTCCGCGGAATCCGGCGCCGAACTCTGCAGCTCCAGCAAGGACTGCAGCCAGCGATGGGTGTTGGCCTGAAGGTCGTCGAGCGACTGCTCGCTGTCCTTGTACAGCCAGTGCGAAGCCACGCCGTTCTGCGCGATCTGGTGCATTTCGGCGGTACGGATCTGCACCTCGACCGGCGTGCCGAACGGCCCGATCAGCGTGGTGTGCAGCGACTGGTAGCCGTTGGCTTTCGGAATCGCGATGTAGTCCTTGAACTTTCCAGGTACCGGCTTGTACAGCGCGTGGAGCGCACCGAGTGCCAGGTAACAGGAAGCGACATCCTTGACGACGACGCGGAAGCCGTAGATGTCGAGCACCTGGGAAAACGTCAGGTGCTTGTCGCGCATCTTGCGGAAAATCGAATACAGGCTCTTCTCGCGGCCGAACACATTGGCTTCGATGCCGCGCTCGGGCAGACGGGTGCGGATCGCATCGGTGATCTTGCCGACCACCTCGCGCCGATTGCCGCGCGCCGCCTTCATTGCGCGCTCCAGCACCCGGTAGCGCACCGGGTACATGGCCTGGAAGGACAGATCCTGCAACTCGCGATACACCGCATGCAGGCCGAGCCGGTTGGCAATCGGCGCGTGGATTTCCAGTGTTTCACGCGCAATGCGCCGCTGCTTGTCCGGCCGCACGCAGCCAAGCGTGCGCATATTGTGCGTACGGTCGGCCAGCTTGATCAGGATGACGCGCACGTCGCGCGCCATCGCCATCAGCATCTTGCGGAAATTTTCGGCCTGCGCGTCTTCCTTGGACTGGAACTCGATCTTGTCGAGCTTGGACACGCCATCGACCAGTTCCGCGACGACCTTGCCGAAGCGATCGGCGATCTCGACCTTGGTGATGGCGGTATCTTCCATCACGTCATGCAGCAACGCCGCACACAAGGCCTGACTGTCGAGCTGCCAGCCGGCGAGGATTTCCGCGACCGCAACCGGATGCGACACATAGGGCTCGCCGCTCATGCGGAACTGCCCGGCGTGGGCGCTGGCCGACATTTCGTGCGCATCGCGCACCCGCTGCACGTCCTCTTCGCGCAGATAGGTCGACACGCTGGCAATCAGCCGTTCGAGGTCTGCGGCGACGGAACCGGTGGCGGACGGGATGACCGGAAGGGGATCGTTGTCGGCCGCACCACGGCTGACAACAGGAACTGCAGGCGAAGGTTGGGCGACCGGGGCAGGCATGAGTATGTCGTCCACCGGCCGCGTCGATCAGTTGACGGTGCGAGGCCGGATCACACCTGGCCCCGGTTCAGGATTTCTACGCCGACCTTGCCGGCGGCGATTTCGCGCAGTGCGACCACGGTCGGCTTGTCCTTCTCGCCGTCGACCTGCGGAGTGCTGCCGGCTGCCAGCTGGCGAGCACGGTAGGTCGCTGCCAGCGTCAGCTGGAAACGGTTCGGAATGCGCTTGAGGCAGTCTTCGACAGTAATGCGTGCCATATCAGTTGATTCCCAGGGATTTGAAAAATTCGGGGCTCCGTGCCATCTGACTGGTACGGAGCAGCCGCGCGGCGCGCGTGACCGTCACCAAGTCGTCCTGCGCTTGGCCAAGTATGTTGTTGATTATAACGAAATCGAATTCGTCCAGATGACGTATCTCGTCGCGCGCCGCGGCCAGACGGCGCTCTATGACGTCAGCTGCGTCCTGGCCACGCCCGGTCAGCCGGGTGGCGAGCGCCTCGAGCGACGGCGGCAGGATGAAGATGCCCACCGCGTCCGGAAAAAGCCGGCGCACCTGCTGCGCGCCCTGCCAGTCGATCTCCAGCAGCACGTCGTGGCCGGCGGACAGACGTTCCTCCAGCCAGCGCCGGGAAGTGCCATAGAAATTGCCGTGCACCTGCGCCCACTCCAGAAAATCATCGGCAGCGCGCATCGCATCGAACTGCGCGGAACCGACAAAATGGTAGGCCACACCGTCCACCTCACCCGGACGCGGCGCGCGCGTGGTGTGCGAGATGGACAGCCCGATCTGTGGATCGCGCTTCAGCAGCTCGCGCACCAGAGTGGTCTTGCCGGCACCGGACGGTGCGCTGACGATGAAAAGTACGCCGCGTGTTGCCATGGAAACTGTCGGAATGATTGAAAAAAAGCGGAACTGTCCGCTGCTGCTCGCCGCTGCTTTATTGACCGGGTCAATCACATCTGTAACCCACCGGTCCTTGCCGGAGCGGAAGACGGAGTGTGCCTCGATCAGCGCCCGAGTGAAGTCAGGTCGAGGCGGCCGTCACGCAGCGGCGGACACCAGTAATAGCCCCCGGCAAACGGCCGGCTGAAGCGGAACAATGCATCGACGATGCCGTCTTCCAGCCCCGCCATGCGCCGCATCTGGGCTTCGAAGGCGTCCAGGGAATGTCCGAAGGCGAGAAAAACCAATCCAGCCTGTCCGCCTTCGGCCCAAGGCATCGAACGCCTCACCACGAACGCTTCGGGCGAGAAACTCTCCTGTGCCGTGCGTTTGACGTGGGCCGACGCGGGCGCGTCTTCAAGCTCCTCGTTGTCGCTCTGGCGGCGGCCGATGATATTGTCCCGTTCGGTCCCGGGCAGAGCCGCAAAACCATCCAGGTCGTGCAGCCAGTGCTGCACGGCGGCGAAACTCCCCCCGGCCACATGTTCCGTACCGGCACCGACAATCGCGGCCACCTCGGCATCCTCGCCTTCGGGGTTTTCGGTACCGTCCTCATAACCCGTCAGATCGCGCCCGATCCCGTAGCGAAAGGCCTCGGTCACGCGGACCGGGCGCAGCGCTGGGGCCAGCGCCGCTTCGAGTTCGCGGGCGCGGTGCAACAGCTCACCCCGGTCATCGCCGCGCAGCCAGCACCAGAGCGCATGCTGGGTGGACGGCACATCGACCCCGGCACCAGTCAAGGCCGGGAATGCCCTCAATCCGTGCACCCTGGCATCCAGCGCCTTTGTCAACGATTCGCCAAGCCCCACCACCAGCGACTCGCCATCCACCACGCGGCTCAAGGCATCGAGGGCCGCCGCAAGGCCGGCCGGCGATTCCAGTGCGAAGTAAAGATGACGCGCCTGGGATGGCACGTCGGCAAGGATGCCCGCTTGGTGCTGAGTCATCTGAGTCTCGGGAGTAAAAGCCGAACTATAAAACGCGATTTTTCTGTTTGCGCGACAAACAGCTGCCAGAACATCAATGCCCATGCAAAGGCCCGAACAGGTAGGCCAGACCGACGAACACACTGTGATTCGGTGCGGCTGCATTGGTACCGATGGCAAAGCCGGCGTCGATGACCAGTCGTTTGCTCACCGTGTAGCCCACAGCAAAAAGCGCCTGGCCCTTCGGTGCGGCGCCGCTCCGCGTTATGCCGGACAGCTCGCCGGCAACGCTCCAGCGGTCATTCAGCGAACGCGAAAGCGTGACGGCCCACCCCCACTGCACCCGATCAGCCCCGGCTTCGACCTCGCCCAATCTGCGGGCGCCGACATTGATGTCCAGCGAGTTGTCCTGCAACTGTCCACTGAAGATGCCGGTGATGACGTAGTCGGACTTGCCGCACCCCATTCCGCGTCTTGCGGTGGGTGCGGTGAAGCCCCATTCAAGGCCCACGGCCGGTGCGTCGTCGCCGTCATCCAGGCTCCAGTGGTGCTTCAGAAGCAGCGTGGTGTCTCCCTGGCCGCTATGCCGCCCACTGGTGGGGTCGGTATGAACCATCTGTGCGTCACCGGCCAGAATGATGCCCAGATCACGCGTGAAAGCGTATTCGAGCATGAAGGGTACGGTCGTATCACGACTGTGGCTGCCTTGCGACTCCCTGAACAAGCCGATTTCGAATTCCATCCAGCCGGGCTCCGGCAAGGCAGCCGGATTGGATACCGACGGACGGTACGGAAGCACGCTAGGGTCATCGTCCGCCCGCGATTCGATACTGATGAACACACAAAGACATGCGCTGAGCGCAGCGATCAGATATCGCGGACAAGTCGAGCACGTGCGCAGGATTTTCTCGATGCAACGAATGCCGTGGCTCAAGACATTCGTCATCTATCGGCCTCCGTACGCCACTTGGCTCGAGAAGCAAACAGGTTGCGGGACATGGATTGTTTTCTTGAGGATCTGATTCAATTACGGATATATCGCGGCTTTCTCCACTATCGGTTTGTTAAATAACCGCGCTTTTCGCCCCCGGCCGGACCACCGTCCAGGCAGCGCCGTGGCATTCAGGGAAGAATTGAATCCGGGGTGTCGGCAGCGCACGCTTCGAGGCTCAGGGCCGTCAGGCAGTCGCTCAATCAGGGTGATTCCGGTCTGGACCGGTGCCGATGCAAACGGACAGATGCGATCCGGCGATTTATGCCTGTTTATCGCAGAGCGGCATCGCGCGCCGACCCCACACCGAACGGGACCGCAGCCAGGGCAGACCGGATTCCCGGAAGTACCTCACCTGAAAGCAGGCTTGCAACGCCGCAAAACCATCTGCCCTCGCGCGACACGACGGCTGCAGACTGAAATGCAAAAAGCCCGTTGATACGGGCTTTTTGCAGGGGGCGACGCAGAGTGACGTACCGCGCCCCGCTACTCGATGTTCTGCACCTGCTCGCGCATCTGCTCGATCAGCAGCTTCAGCTCCATCGCCACATTGCCGACATCCGGCGCCACCGACTTGGACGCCAGCGTGTTGGCTTCGCGGTTCAGCTCCTGCATCAGGAAGTCGAGCCGCTTGCCGGCTGCGCCGCCGCGCGACAGGATGCGCTCCACCTCGTCGAGATGTGCCGACAGGCGATTGAGTTCCTCGGCAACGTCTATGCGCACCGCAAACAGGCCGACTTCGGTGCGGATGCGTTCGTCGTCGGCGCTGCCGATGGCGTCCTGCAGGCGCTGGGTCAGCTTCGCCTGATACTCCTGCACGACTTCGGGTACGCGCGGCGTGACCAGGACAACCAGTTCGCGCATGCGCGTGACGCGATCCATAAGCATGGCGGCCAGCCGTACGCCTTCGCGCTGGCGCGACGCCGTCAGGTCAGCCAGCGCCTGCCGCACGGCGCGCGCACCCGCCTCGGACAAAGCCTCGGCCGGCAGCGCATCGTCGCCCAGCATGCCGGGCCAGCGCAGCACCTCGGCCACCGACAGCGATGCCGCCTGCGGCAGCGCGGCCCGCACGCTGGCATCGAGCGCCACCAGTTGCGCCAGCAGTGGCGCACTGAGCGCAAGTTCGCGCGTGCTTTCGCCCGTGGTCTGCAGGCCGGCACGGCAATCCACCTTGCCGCGCGACAGGGCGCCGGTGATCTGCTCGCGCAACAGCGGCTCGATCACGCGCAGTTCGTCGGGCAGCCGGAAGTGCACGTCGAGGAAACGAGAATTCACAGTCCGCAACTCAAGATTGAGCGTTGCCTGGCCGACAGCAACTGCAGCTGTCGCAAAACCCGTCATGCTGTGTATGCTGCCCACGCGCGATTCCCCTACATGATTGTCGATCAGGATCTGCGCGATATCCGCTTGTCCGCCTGGCTTGCGGTCAGCTTTACAGCCCGCAGCCAAACGCCCAGAATCGCGCCCAAACAAGGATCATAGCGGCCCGCAGAATGCCCCCACAAGTCAATTGCGCCCTGCCGGCGGGCTTCGAACTCGATCAGTACCGCATCCACAGCCAACTGAGTCTGGGTGGGTTCTCGATCGTCTATCTCGCGCATGACCGCGACGGCACGCCGGTCGCAATCAAGGAATACCTGCCCAACGCACTCGCGCTGCGCGAGGAAGGGCACACCAAACCGAACATCCCCGAGGAGTACCTGCCGGCCTTCCGCTACGGCATGAAGTGCTTTTTCGAGGAAGGCCGCGCACTGGCCGGCCTGAATCACCCGAACATCGTGCGTGTGCTGAACTTCTTCCGCGCCAACGAGACCGTATACATGGTGATGCAGTACGAGCGCGGCCGGACGCTGCAGGACTACATCACGAAGCGGCGCGGCGAAATCCGCGAAAGCTTCATCCGCTATGTCTTCACGCGCCTGCTCAACGGATTGCGCGAGGTCCACGCACACAAGCTGCTGCATCTGGACCTCAAGCCGTCGAACATCTATCTGCGCAACAACGGCTCCCCGGTACTGATCGATTTCGGTGCTGCACGCACCACCCTGATGGCTGACACACCGATGCTCAAGCCGATGTACACCCCGGGCTTCGCCGCCCCCGAGCACTACCGCAACCGCGACCTGCTCGGCCCGTGGAGCGACATCTACAGCGTTGGCGCCAGCATGTACGCCTGCCTGTCGGGCGGTCCGCCGCAGGCGGCAGATCAGCGGCTGGAGAATGACAGCGTGATCCGCGCCGCGGAGCGCTGGATCGGCCAGTATTCGCCACAGCTGCTCGAAACCATAGACTGGTGCATGGAGCTGAATCACTTGAAGCGGCCGCAGAGCGTGTTCGCGCTGCAGAAGGCACTCGCCACGTGGGACCGCAGCGAGGAATCCGACATGGCCGCACCGGCCGCAAACTCCGAAAACAACTGGCTGGGCCGCATGCGCGCCCGCCTGAGCGCGCTGGTGGGCAAATGAGATTCACGATCTTCCAGGAAAGCCGCATCGGACGCCGCAAGTCCAACCAGGACCGCATGGCGTATTCGTACTCGCGCGACGCACTGCTGATGGTCGTGGCCGACGGCATGGGCGGACACCTGCAGGGCGAGGTGGCGGCGCAGATCGCCGTCCAGTATCTGGTCGAATCCTTCCAGCGCGAAGCCAAGCCGCGTCTGAACGACCCCTTCCTGTTCCTGTCGCGCGGCTTGACCAACGCACATTGCGCCATCCTCGACTACGCGGACGAACGCGACATCGAGGACGGCCCGCGCACCACCTGCGTCGCCTGCGTGATCCAGGACTCGGTCGCCTACTGGGCGCACGCCGGAGATTCGCGGCTGTACGTGCTGCGAGCCGGCCATGTGATGGCGCAGACACGCGACCACTCGCGCGTGCAGCGCATGATCGACCGCGGACTGCTCGACGAGGACGGCGCGATGACCCACCCGCATCGCAACCGGATCTACAGCTGTCTCGGCGGTCCGATCGCTCCGCAGATCGAGTACTCGCGCAAGACACCGCTGCTGGCCGGCGATACGCTCTTCCTGTGCAGCGATGGCGTATGGGGACCGCTGGGCAACGAAACGCTGCTCAAGCTGTTCGAGGACACCAAGGTGATGCAGGCGGTGCCGCGCGTCATGGACCACGCCGAGACCGCCGGCGGCGACACCTGCGACAACCTGACCATGATCGCGCTGAACTGGCATGACAGCTATGCTGAAGAACCGCGCGGCTCGGTGACCACGAAAACCCTTCCGCTGGACCGTCACACGACCGTGCTCGAAGGCTTCGGCGACCGGGTGCCGATCCGCGAGGACTGGGATGAGTCGGCGATCGAGGCGGCCATCTCCGAAATCAATTCCGCCATCAACAAGTATTCCAAAGGACAGTGACAGTGACCCGACCCAGTGGCCGCAGGCCCGACCAGGCGCGCGACTTGCGCATCACCCGCAACTTCACGCGTCACGCCGAAGGATCGGTGCTGATCGAGGTCGGTGACACGCATGTGCTGTGCACCGCCAGCGTCGAGGAGAGCCTGCCCCCATTCCTGCGCGGCAAGGGCCAGGGCTGGGTGACGGCCGAATACGGCATGCTGCCGCGCTCGACGCATACCCGCAGCGCACGCGAAGCCGCCAAGGGCAAGCAGAGTGGCCGCACCCAAGAGATCCAGCGTCTGATCGGGCGCAGCCTGCGCTCGGTGACCGATCTGGTCGCGCTGGGCGAGCGCCAGATCACGATCGATTGCGACGTGCTGCAGGCCGACGGCGGCACGCGCTGCGCGTCCATCACCGGTGCCTGCGTGGCGCTGCATGACGCGCTGACCGGTCTGGTCGCCAAGGAACTGATTCCGCACAACCCGCTGCGCGAACTGGTGGCAGCGGTATCGGTCGGCATCTTCGAAGGCACGCCGGTGCTCGATCTGGACTACCCCGAGGATTCCGGCTGCGACACCGACATGAACGTCGTCATGACCGCCAGCGGCGGCCTGTGCGAAGTGCAGGGCACGGCCGAGGGTGCGCCCTTTTCGCGCCATGAACTCAACGCGCTGATGGACATGGCGCAGGCCGGCATCGACGGTCTGATCGCCGCACAGCGCCGGGCACTGGGACTGTCATGAAGATGGAACGCCTGGTGCTCGCCAGCAACAACTCCGGCAAGCTGCGCGAACTGTCGGCCATGCTGGCGCCACTGGGCATCGAGGTGGTGACGCAGTCATCGCTCGGCGTAGCCGAGGCGGAAGAACCCCACATCACCTTCGTCGAGAACGCGCTGGCCAAGGCTCGCCATGCGTCAGCCGAAACCGGCCTGCCGGCGCTGGCGGACGACTCCGGCCTGTGCGTGGCAGCGCTCGGCGGAAGGCCGGGCGTGCTGTCGGCGCGCTACGCCGGCGAACCCAAATCAGATCTCGCCAACAACGCTCGGCTGATCGCCGATCTGCACGGCATCGAAGACCGTCGCGCGCATTTCTACTCGGTCATCGTATTGGTGCGCTCGGCCGACGATCCGCAACCGTTGATCGCCGACGGCGAGTGGCATGGCGAAATCGTCGAGGCGCCGCGCGGCGAGGGCGGTTTCGGCTACGACCCGCACTTCTTCGTGCCTTCGCTCGAACAGACCGCCGCCGAACTGGCGCCTGAGCTGAAGAACACGCTGTCGCACCGCGCCGCCGCCATGCGCCACCTGCTGGCACGACTGCAGGCACTGGTGGCCGGATGAGCCGCATCATCCCGCTGATGCCCGCCCGGTCAGCGCGCCCGGCAGGCAGCGGCGAGGCCTCGCTGCAATTCACGATACCGCCGCCGCTGGCGCTGTACATCCACTTTCCGTGGTGTGTGCGCAAGTGCCCCTACTGCGACTTCAACTCGCACGCGGTACGCGACGGCATCCCCGAAGACGCCTACATCGCGGCGCTGATCGCCGACCTTGAGCACTCGCTGCCCGACATATGGGGTCGGCGGGTGCACACCGTCTTCTTCGGCGGCGGCACACCCAGCCTGATGACGCCAGACGCGCTGGACCGCCTGCTGACCGCAGTGCGCGCCCGGGTGCAATTGTCGCCGGAAGCCGAAATCACGCTTGAAGCCAATCCCGGCACGGTCGAAGCCGGGCGCTTCGCCGGCTTCCGCGATGCCGGCGTGAACCGCCTGTCGATCGGCGTGCAGAGCTTCAACGACCGCCATCTCGAAGCACTCGGACGCATCCACGACGCGTCCGAAGCACAGCGCGCGATCGAGCTGGCGCAGCGTACCTTCGAGCGGGTGAACATCGACCTGATGTACGCACTGCCCCGGCAGACCATGGCCGAGGCGATGCACGATCTGGACTGCGCACTGGCTACCGGCGTCAGTCACCTGTCCTGCTATCACCTGACGCTGGAGCCGAACACGCCGTTCGCCGCACGACCGCCCGAACTGCCGGACGACGACGCATCGGCCGACATGCAGGAAGCGATCGAGGCACGGCTGGCCGACGCCGGCTTCATGCATTACGAAACGTCGGCCTTCGCCCGGCCGGGGAAGCAGTGCCTGCACAACCTGAACTACTGGCAGTTCGGCGACTACCTCGGCATCGGTGCCGGCGCGCACGGCAAGTTGAGTTTCCACGACCGGGTGCGCCGAGACATGCGGCACAAGCACCCCGGCGCCTATCTCGAGGGTGCGGCGCGCGGCGAATTCGTGCAGGAATCGCGCGAAGTCGGCGCGGCGGAACTGCCGTTCGAATTCATGATGAACGCGGCGCGGCTGAACGACGGCTTCCACATCGACCTGTTCGCCCGGCACACCGCGCTGCCGGTCGATGTGCTGATGCCCCGGCTGCTCGACGCCCGCGCCGACGGCCTGCTGGAACTGGAGCAGGGGCGCGTGCGCCCGACCTTGCGCGGGCGGCGCTTCCTCAACGAGCTGCTGCAGCGCTTCCTGGACTGAGGCGTTCAGGAGCGGGGGGCTGGGGCTTCCTTCATGTTGGAGCGAGCACCGCTCGCGATACGGCCTTCAATGATCGCAGGCGGCTGTTCGGACGCCCGATCGCGAGCGGTGCTCGCTCCTGCAGGGGGACGCAGCAGGCGGGGCACGGCACCGCCGGCCGGTGCTAGCCCTTGCGCTGGAAGATAACGTCCCAGACACCGTGGCCGAGCCGCAGGCCGCGCGCCTCGAACTTGGTCAGCGGACGGTAGTCGGGGCGCGGTGCGAAACCGTCGGCGGTGTTTTCCAGCAGCGGCTCCGCGCCCAGCACGTCCAGCATCTGCTGGCCGTAGTCCTCGATGTCGGTCGCACAGTGCAGATAGCCGCCCGGCGCCAGCTTGGCTGCGAGCTGCGCCACCAGTGGTGGCTGGATCAGCCGCCGCTTCAGGTGGCGCTTCTTCGGCCACGGGTCCGGGAAGTAGACATGCACGCCGGCCAGCGAACCGTCGGGAATCATGTCGCGCAGCACTTCGACTGCGTCATGCTGGATCACCCGGATGTTGGCCAGTCCCTGCTCGGTGATCAGCTTGAGCAGCGAGCCGACCCCGGGGCCATGCACCTCGATGCCGATGAAATCGGTGTCCGGCCGTGCGGCCGCGATCTCGGCCGTGGTGAAACCCATGCCGAAACCGATCTCCAGCACCACCGGCGCGCGTCGGCCGAACACGGCGGCGGCGTCCAGCGGCTGCGCAGCGTAGGGAATACCCCAGCGCGGCATGCCTTCCTCGATGTTGCGCGTCTGCGCCGGTGACATGCGGCCCTGGCGCAGCACGTAGCTGCGGATGTGGCGGTGCTGGCGCGCGTCGCCGGCGCCATCCGCATCATCGACGGAGTCGGGCGTGTGTTCTTCGTTCATCAAGAAAGTCCTGCTGCGCGACGCATCCGGCGCCGCGCGTGGAAGGGAAAATCAGCCGGTGATCAGGCCGGACGTCGGCGAACTGGGCGAGCCGCTGTACAGCTTGCGCGGCATGCGGCCGGCGAGGAAGGCTTCGCGCCCGGCCTCGACGGCCTTCTTCATCGCGCCGGCCATCAGCACCGGATTCTGCGCCTTGGCGATCGCGGTGTTCATCAGCACGCCGTCGCAGCCGAGTTCCATCGCGATGGCCGCGTCCGACGCGGTGCCGACACCGGCGTCGACGATGACCGGCACACGGGCGTTGTCGATGATCAGGCGCAGGTTCCACGGATTCAGGATGCCCATGCCGGAACCGATCAGGCTGGCCAGCGGCATCACCGCGACGCAGCCGATTTCCTCCAGCCGCTTGGCCATGATCGGGTCGTCCGAGCAATAGACCATCACGTCGAAGCCGTCGCGCACCAGGGTTTCGGCGGCGACCAGCGTCTGCTGCATGTCCGGGAACAGCGTTTCGGCGTCGCCCAGCACCTCCAGCTTGACCAGATTGTGGCCATCGAGCAGTTCGCGCGCGAGCCGCAATGTGCGCACCGCGTCGTCCGCGGTATAGCAACCGGCGGTATTGGGCAGCAACGTGTAGCGGTCCGGCGGCAGGAAGTCGAGCAGGCTGGGCTGCCCCGGCTCCTGGCCGATATTGGTGCGACGGATCGCCACCGTGATGATCTGCGCGCCGGAGGCATCCACCGCCTCGCGCGTTTCGTCGAAATCGCGGTACTTGCCGGTACCGACCAGCAGCCGGGACGAGAAGGTCCGGTTGCCCACTTTCAGTATGTCGTTGCTCATGTGCGGATCCGGTTGGGTTCAGCCGCCGCCGACCGCGACGACGATCTCGAGCCGGTCGCCGGCTTGCAGCGCAGTGCCCGAGTGCAGCGCACGCGGCACGATTTCGCCATTGCGCTCGACCGCCACGCGCTTGCCGGCCAGCGCAAGGGCTTCGATCAGGTCGGCCACGGACTGGCCCGGCGTGACCGGGTGGGGCTGGCCATTGAGGAATATGGATGTAGATGCGGGTTGCGTGCTCACGCCCGTAGTTTACCGGTATTGCCCGCCCCACACCCGGTGATCGCAGCTCCGCGGAGCCCTTGGGAAGCGCAGTCGTTCCGGCGTACAATCCCGCCTTCGCGGGTGTAGTTCAATGGTAGAACGGCAGCTTCCCAAGCTGCATACGTGGGTTCGATTCCCATCACCCGCTCCAGCCACCACCGCTTCCTGCCTCATTTTGAGACTGACAGCATAATTTGCAGTGATTGCAGAGATATCGTTCCTATCCAAATCGATTAAGGCCCATCAATATCTGGTGGGGTTTTTCTTTCACTGACCGTTTTTCGGCCTTTTCGGACGTTGGAGTCAACTTAGTTGAATGGCAGTTGAGGCGCAGATTGCTGGCCCTGCGGAGATACCCGACCTAATTAAATTACGCTAATTGGTCACTCTCAGCCGGAGCAGTAACGCTAGCAAGCAGCAAGAACGTGGTGCGGGTTAAAAGAGGACAGCGTAAGTCTTTTAACGCCGCAAGCCAGACAGAAAATTGTCGAAGGAGCCATGCGCGACCTCCAAGGCATCGCTGATATCGGACATTTGACGCATCAATTTGTAACGACGCTGAATGCCCCGGCCCTTCCAGGGCACTTCCTCCAGAACCCCGTTATCCAAAAGCACGGGAAGCACTTCATCAAAGAATCTTGGGGTTGCTGCGTTGCCAAGGCGGAGGCGGATTATCTCCTCATCAACTTGCGTGCTCCGCAAAAAAACTCGCAAAAACCGTTCGAGAACTTTGAGGCGTTCGTCTTTTTGTGTTGCGCCGCTTGCGGCCATCGCCGCAGAACCGCCGAAACTGGCACCAGCGCCTTCTAGCCACTCGGCGATTTGTACCGGATTGAATGAGTAGTCGTCTTCATTGTTCAGGACCAGAGAGTCAATTGTGCAATTCGAAAACATGCAGCCTTCGAAAACTCGTTCGGCATTGTCAATCTCGATTCTCTCAAACTCACAGTAGTTAAACTCAAGTTCTGCCAAAGTGCTTTTCGATGTGGATGTAGGTTGGAAATGGCAACGCTCGAAAACCATCTTCCGAAGATGCCTACCAGCAAGCACATCCACTGGAAAAAACATGGCTTGCAATAGAAGCGGCTCGCCGAAATTAGGTGTGCACTCAGCAACACGAATAGCTAGTGCGCTGCAGTTTTCCTTGCAGAAGGAGAATCCGGTCTCGGACGAATTTATGGTCATCAGCGCGGTAGCTACCGCAGACATGTCAGCATGACATCTTTTGAGATACTGAACCGACTGTTCTATGGTAGCGGTCGCCAATAAGTTTGCCGAAATGAATGTCTGTAAGTCAGACCGAACCATTTTCGCCAATAAACGGCCGAGAGCCTCACCAAGATAAAAATTCTGGAAGTCCTCATGATCGAAGGAGACAGCGAGGCCCTTTGTTGTCTCCGAGGCCAGCAAAGAGTGCTGCTTTATGCGTTCTTTGATCTGCCGGTTGATAGTTGCGCTCTTGCCTCTGCCATCAGTAAAAATATCGACAATTACGTCAAGAACATCATACCGAAGTGAGTTCACCGACGACTGCCACATTTCTTGCGCGATTTGAGCCAACAATTCGTGGTGCTCATCAATGCTTAGTAGAGGCTCCATTACCTCACCGGTAACGTTTGCCAGCCATTTCTCTGAAGCCTCGCGTTTTACTATCGCATCGACAAAAGTATAGAAATAATCATGTGCATTGCTCCCGAGCATTGCCGCCAGCTCGGATTGAGCTTTACACCCGCCCGCCACGTCATAGAGACGCCTTACCAAGACAGCGCGAGTTAAAAGAGGGTGATCCGTTCCCAGCCTGGCGGAAACCGTCTGATAGATATCTTCCGGCTGCTCAACCTTGCGTAGTTTTCCGTACTCGCAAAACTGCTCTTTGTTCCATCTCGAAATCTCAAGGCGAGAAAACGATGCTGAACGATCTCCAATGGCATCCAGCAGTCGCGCCTGTGTCTTGAAGCTTAGGTAATCAAAGAACGCCCTTCGCGCTGCGATAAAAATCGTTCCGGATGAATTCAATGCCTGAACTAAATTACCGAGGGCAGAGATAGCCTCCCCTTTCGATCCTTCAACCAGCATTTCTTCGTATCCATCAAATGCTGGAACAACGGCCCCCATGCGAACCAACTCTATAAATGCGTCAAAGTAAAGATAGTTGAAGCGCAATTTATTGACTAGAGCGGCAATAACCGCATCATCGAAATTCAAGAATGCTCTTCCACTCAGAGGAATAGGAACAACGAGTGATCCAACTTTTTTTTCTTTAAATCGCTGAGCCTGAAGGCGTGCCGCATGTCCGATTACCGTAGTTTTTCCCTCCCCTGCATCGGACGTAACGTAAAGAACGGAAGTCGCACCCGGAAACGGGCTATTGGCTCTTTCCAACAGTGCTTCGACGGCATTGGAAACTTGCACATCCGCGAATGAATCACTTGTTTCAGATAGATTCTGAGAGATACTTCCTGACGGGGTTACGAATGGAGACCGGGCAGCCACCTCAGCGGTTAGGGCCGTGCTGGCAATCAATCGATCGGCCAATTGCGGCAACCGAGCAACGCGATTTAACAACCAAACCCGTGCCGGATATTGTTGCTCATTCTCAATGACTAGGAGCTGCTGATCCGGGGTTTTCGAGTAGGCAATATCAACATCAAGGACCTCGTCCCGGATTTGGGCGACGACCTTCCCAAGCCGCACATCAACATCTGAAGGAACATCAGCGAATGCAGTCAGTACGCGTTTAAATTCACTGGCATCCATACAAATCTCCTAAACGCTCAATTGCTGATAATTGCGAGACAACTGCCCGGCAAGCGTATTCATCAAGTGCTGTTGAGTCCGTAGACCGCGTTTCGTATGTACATGTGTTACCGCACAACCGGCGCGAAGAGCCAACAAAACACCAGGCCACATATCGGTATCAGAAGACACAACAACAATATCGGAAGCCTTGGCGGCAAAGGCCTGATGCGCCATGTCAGCAACAATCAGCGTATCGACCATTTTCTGCTCGTCGCGAGTAAATACATCAGCCAGCTTCGAATTGCATTTGTGATTGCCACATGGTGTTGCATGCGTTAGACCAGAAAACATCTGCAGGCCGCACGATGAAGGATTCGCGCACCCAGGTCGTGGTGAACTGCAAGATCGAAAATTGCGTAATCCTCTATTTTTTACGTAGGTTTGTTCGAGCGAAGTGCTTGAGCCAATCGGACCCTGAGCGAGCTCTACTGTCAGCCGAACGTTCTGCAAAAAACCTGAATTCGAAATCGCCACAACGGTTGGGGATTGACGATGAATGTCCGGTACTAGATTTTGGGCAAAATTCGTCAACGTTCCGTTGTTTCGCCAACCCCCATATAGCCGCACAGTCACCCCTTGATGCCGGGCGACAATCGTGTTTGGCAGCAGTGTGACGAGCATTTTCGCCAGGCCAACCGGCCCTGCTACCGTATGACTTCGGTCGACATTGTCGTAATCAACAAGCACCAATAAGGCCGGCACACTCAGCTCCTCGGTATCATGTCTTCTTTCACTGAATCATCAACGCTCCCAGTTTGAGCGCGCCAATTCGCTTTCGATGGGCATGGGGCTTTTGGGGACAAACTGCAAAAATATGCGCTCTTTCCTTAAATTTCATCCGGACGAAAGTGCGATTTTGGGTAGGCATAATGCAACGAATTTCTTCGTCGCTACTGCAGGTTTATGGTGCCTGTCTCACATTTCAGCCGTCTGTTCCCGATCTCGCTGCGACCCGGAACCGGACTCAGTCCGCGCGCCCTATCGTGCGGTAGGCACCGCCGAAATACAGTAGCGGCTGGCCAACGCTGCGTTCGAAGCGCTCAACCCGGCCGACGAAGATCAGGTGGTCGCCACCGGCGTACTGGACGTCGTTGCGGCATTCGAAGCGCGCGAGACAGCCTTCGATCAGCGGCGCCCCGCCCAGCCCGTCGGTCGTGTCCAGCCCGGCGAAACGCTGTTCGCGGGCGCCGGCGAACTTCTGCGACAACGCCTTCTGACTGTCGGCCAGCACATGGATCGCATAGTGCGAGCAGGTACGGAAGGCCTCCACGCTGGGCGAACCCAGCATCAGGCTCCACAGCACCAGCGGCGGTTCCAGCGAGACCGAATTGAACGAATTCACGGTCAGGCCGACCGGCTCGCCACCGGGCGCACGTGCGGTCAGGATGGTGATGCCGGTCGCGAACAGCCCCAGTGCATCGCGGAAGGAACGGCTGTCCCGCTCGGGATTGCTCATCGAGCGCCACCCGCCGCACGCATGCAGCGGGCCGGGCAGGTCATCGGGGCGGTCTCCGCCGGTGCGCAGGCGCACCGGACCGGCACAGGGGGAAATGTCATCGGGAGGCTGCAATGAAGCGACGATTGGAGTGGGTGGATTATCGCCGCTTTTGGCGTGCCGACGCGCGCATGCCTACAATCCGTCCGCGATGAAACCCTGCGAACCTCCGACACCGTCCCCAACCGCCGATTTCCCCGCCCGGCTGATCGCCTGGCAGAAGACGCACGGTCGTCACGACCTGCCCTGGCAGCATGGCGAGCCTTATGGCGTGTGGGTGTCGGAAATCATGCTGCAGCAGACCCAGGTGCAGACCGTGATCGGTTACTACGGCCGCTTCATGGCGCGCTTTCCTACACTGGCTGCGCTGGCGGACGCGGAGGAAGCCGCGGTGATGGAAGTGTGGAGCGGGCTGGGCTACTACGCCCGCGCACGCAACCTGCACCGCGCTGCGCGCGAGGTGATGACGCGCTTCGGCGGCCGCTTTCCGTCGGCGGTCGAGGACATTGAAAGCCTGCCCGGCATCGGCCGGTCGACCGCCGCAGCGATCGCCAGCTTCTGCTTCGGTGCACAGGAACCGATACTCGACGGCAACGTGAAGCGCGTCTTCGCGCGCGTCTTCGGCATCGACGGCTTCCCCGGCATCCGCGCGGTCGAACTGCGGATGTGGGCCCTGGCCAGCGAACTGATGCCCGCCTGCGACGGCGCCATCTACACGCAGGCGCTGATGGACCTGGGTGCCACCGTGTGCACGCGCAGCCGCCCGCGCTGCGATGCCTGCCCGGTCGGCACCGCCTGCGTGGCGCGGGCGAGCGGTCGCCAGCGCGAACTGCCGGCGCCCCGTCCGGCAAAGGTGCGGCCGCAGCGACTGCGTTTCGCGCTGCTGCTGCTGAGCCGTGGACAGATACTGCTCGAGCGCCGGCCGGGCCACGGCATCTGGGGCGGCCTGCTGAGCCTGCCCGAACTGGCGGCACAGACGCCGTCGGATGCCGTCATCGAAGCGGCCCGCTGGCTGGCGACCCGCGGGCTGATGGCTGGCGAGCCGGAAACCATGACGCCGGTGATCCACGGCTTCACCCACTTCGAGCTGCATCTGGTGCCGCTGCGACTGCGCATCCCGGCACCGGCGCCCATCGCCGGCGAGACTGCGCTGCAGTGGCTGCCGCTGACCGATGCGCACGACGCAGCACTGCCGGCACCGGTGCGCCGGTTGCTCGGCCGGACGGACATCGAATGAACGCCACCGCGCAGCCCCTGCAGTGCCGTGAAGGTTGCGGTGCCTGCTGCATCGCACCGTCGATATCCAGCCCGATTCCCGGCATGCCGCACGGCAAGCCGGCCGGCGAGCGCTGCGTGCAGCTCACCGACGACATGCGTTGCGCCATCTTCGGTTCGCCCGATCGCCCGACATGCTGTTCCGGCCTGCAGCCGGCGGCCGACATGTGCGGTGACGACCGCCCCCATGCATTGCTCTGGCTCTCCCGGCTGGAAGTCGCCACCCGGAGCGACTAGAGGCCTTTTCCGGCCATGCGGCACGACGTGCCCCAAAACACGGGAATGCGGCAGATTGCTGGCGCTTATCCCCGCCTGAAGGCAGGTACGCGGGCGTAAGGTATGTCCGTCCCATTCCGAGCAGGCTGCCTGACCATGCATCTGTTCCGCGCCCTGACCATACAGTTCGTCGCCTGGGCGGTCGCGATCTTCGCGCTGCGCTACACCGTCACGCCGCCGGGCGGACTGACCGCCATCGTCATCATGCAGGCTGGCATCGCCGGTGCATTCGCGCTGGCCACACGGGCGCCGCGCTGGTGGGTGGTCATCCACCTGCTGTTCTCGCCGCTGGTGGTCGGCGCACGCGTGCTCGGCATCGCACCGGCCTGGTATCTGCTCGGCTTCCTGGCGCTGTCCGCAGTGTTCTGGTCCACCTTCCGCACGCGCGTACCGCTGTTCCTGACCAACAAGGCCACCGCCCGCGCGCTGCTGCTCGCGCTGCCGCAGGATCGGGCAGTCCATCTGGTCGATCTGGGCTGCGGCACCGGCGAATTGCTGCGCCGACTGGCGATGTCACGGCCGGACTGCCGCTTCACCGGGGTCGAGAATGCGCCGCTGCCCTGGCTGATCGCGCGCATGCGCAACCGCAACCTGCGCAACGTGACGATACGGCGCGACGACCTGTGGTCGGTGCATCTCGGCCAGTTCGACGTGGTCTATGCATTCCTGTCACCGGTGCCGATGCCCAGACTCGGCCGCAAGGCGGCCATCGAAATGCGCCCCGACGCACTGCTGATCGCCAACAGCTTCGAAATTCCCGGATTGGGCGTGGACCGGATCGTCGATGAAGATCCTGCCGCCCGCCCGCTCTTTGTGTACAGTTTTGCCGGTCGCCCCGGCAGAAATGGCCGCCCGGTCGGAGAAATGACGCCGATTCCGGTCGCAGTTCCCACTGACGCCGCCGGCCTGATCGCGGAATAATCAGCTTCCGGAAAACGTCATTCGGGCAGGGAGCACGAACATGGCAGAAATCATCTGTGTCATCGGCAACAAGGGCGGCACCGGCAAGACCACGCTGTCGCACATGCTTTGCCAGGGGCTGGGGCTGCTGAACCAGCGTTCGGTCTGCGTACTCACCGATCTGGGGCGCGAGCCGCTGGATCCCGAAGGCCGGCGCTACCTGACCGCCGACGCGCGATCACGCGAGGCGCTGACCAAGGTGGTCGAAAAGGTGCGCGGACTGAACAAGTGGATGGGCGTCATCGACGGCGGTGCGAACCGCAGCGACATGGACCGTCATCTTTACAGTCTGGCGCATCTGGTGTTGCTGCCCTTCCGCGATTCGCACGAAGACATCCGTACCGTGCAGCAGGATCTGGAAACTTTTCCGCGCGCGCTGGCGCTGCCGATGCAGTGGCCGACCAATCCGTGGGCACGCGAGGCGGCCGACCGCATGATAGAGAGCCAGCTGGGCAACTACCGCAACCGCATCCTGGAGCCGGTGTTCGCGATCTCGTCGTCCAAGCTGCTGCTGCAGAAGCGCATTCCGGACAATCTGCCGTCACCGCTAGCCAATGCCTGCCGCCGGGTTGCGGCGCCCATCCTCGACATCCTGCGCATCGAGCACGAGGACGTCGATATCGACGCCGAAGACACGATGGAAGATGGCATCCACGCACCCCTGCAGCCGACGTCGGATACAGCGTCGGTCGGCACCACTCACTGACACGTGCAACCGGGCGCGCCGGACGGCGCCCGGCTCAGCCGGCGCCCGGCCTGCGGCTGCCGTTGTGCGACAGCAGCGTCAGCAGCTGCGCACGCGAACCGACCTTGAACGCGCGGAAGATGCGCGTAACGTGCACCTTGACGGTGCCTTCGGCCAGCCCCAGCGATTCAGCCACTTCCCGGTTCGAGCGACCTTCCACCAGCAGCGCGAGCACGCGCGTCTGTGCATTGGTCAGGCCGTGCCCGACCGTGGGAGAGGACGCGCAGATGGCGGAAGTGCGGCCGATGCGCGGCGCGGGAGTCCGTCTTTCAGGCGGCGTGTAGAGGCCGCCTGAAAGCACAGTGCGGACCGCCTGGATCAGCTGGTCACCGGAATCCGACTTGGATACGAAGCCCGACGCTCCCTGGCGCATCGCGCGGGAGACAGTCACTTTGTCGCACAGCGCCGACACCACGACCACGGGCAGTGACGGATCCCGCTCGCGCAGCATCGCCAGCAGCGAAAAGCCGTTCATGCCGGGCAGGATGAGGTCGGTGACGACCAGATCGAACTCGACGCCCTCATCGATCAGCGCAATCGCACTGGTCGCATCGGGTGCTTCGATGATCCGCCAGTCGCTGCCCAGGCGAGTCAGCGTCTGCGCCATGCCCTCGCGCACCAGTGCGTGATCTTCGACAATGAGCAGACTGCTCAATCTCGGCTCCCCAAGTGATTCGCCCGGGACGGTTGCCCCGCCGACGCTGACCGGACCGCCATGTGCGTCCCGCGGCGCTGCGCGCGCAGTCTACTTGCGCCGGCAGCCTTGCTGGTTCATCCAAGCGGACTACGACTAAAGTGATAATCCATGATCCGGCCACCCGCAGTTTCGGACATCATGACGACTTGCGGCGAATGGATCTGCCCGCCGCCCTCCTGCAAGGCTGAAATGAAGATACTGATCGTCGATGATCACCCGTTGATCCGCGAAGCGCTGCGACACGTACTGCCCGGTCTTGCGGCGGACGTCCACATCTACGACGCGCCCGGCTGCGACGCCGGTCTGGCGCTGGCCGAACAGCATCCGGATCTCGATCTGGTGCTGCTCGACCTGACACTGCCCGGGTGCCGCGGCATGAGCGCACTGCAGAGCTTTCGCTCGGCGCAACCGGCGCTGCCCATCGTCGTGCTGTCCGGTTTCGATGACTCGGACACCGTCGTCGCAGCGCTCGACGAAGGCGCCATGGGGTTCATTCCGAAATCGAGCACCAACGAAGTTTTGCTGGGTGCCCTGCGGCTGGTGCTGTCGGGCGGTGTCTATGTGCCGCGACAGGCGATCGCCGGTGAATTCGGTCTGGGCGCGCCGCGGCAGGAGGAAGTTCCACGCCGGCCGCAGACCGCGTCGGACATCGGGCTGACCGAGCGCCAGGCCGAAGTGCTGACACTGATGGTCCAGGGCAAGCCGAACAAGGAAATCTGCCGCGAGCTGAATCTGGCAGAGGGCACCGTGAAGGTACACATCACGGCCATCCTGAAGGCGCTCGGTGCCGCCAACCGCACCCAGGCGGTACTGGCGGCCAGCCGCATCGGGCTGCAGCTCGGCGCCCCCGGCTCGTCGACATGAGTGCCTTGCCGACGCTGCCCCCCGTCGAAAAGACCACGATCGAGTCGCTCACCAGCGAACGCGGTGATGCGGCGGCACGACTCGCCCCGGCAGAACAGGCGGCGCTGGACAGTCAGGTCCGGGCCACACAGATCGAGATGCTTTACGCCAATCTCGGCACCGCCTTCGGCGGCCAGGTGCTCGGCGCGGTACTGGTCACGCTGACCGTCTTTTCGCGCTTCCCGCTGTGGTCGGTGGCGCTGTGGTTCATCGCTTCGATCGCCAACCAGATTTCCCGCCTGATCCTGCTCCGCCTTTACAACCGTACCGGTCCGGCGGCTGACGACGCCGGGCGCTGGGGCACCTACTGGCTGGTCGGCGCCGCGGTATCCGGCGTGCTGTGGAGTTCGACGCTGTGGCTGTTCTTCAGCCCGGACGCACCGCAGCAGCAGATCGTGCTGATGTCGCTGCTGGTGTCGGTGTGCGGTGTCGCCGTGGCGTTGACGTCCATGCACCTGCCCAGCTACTACACATTCCTGTTCGCGACACTGCTGCCGGTGATCGCGCGCTACCTGTGGGAGGGCGGACCTTACGACCTGCTGATCGCGTTCATCGTATCCGTGCTGCTGGTCGCGCTGTGGAAGGTCGGCCGCAGTTTCAATGCGCTGATCGAGCGCGCACTGCGCAGCCGCTACGCCAACGAGGTGCTGAGCCAACGGCTCGAGGCGCAGAACGTCGAACTTCTGCAGGCCAGGGACCGGGCCGACCAGGCAAGCCGCGCGAAAAGCCAGTTCTTCGCGGCCGCCAGCCACGACCTGCGCCAGCCGCTGCACGCGATGGGCCTGTTCGCCGCTGCGCTGTCGGCCAAGGCACATGAACCCGACGTTGCAAACCTGGTGACCAGCATCAGCAGTTCGGTCGAGGCGCTCGAGGGGCTGTTCAACGAGCTGCTGGACATTTCCAAGATCGACGCCGGCAAGGTGAAGCCGGAAGTCACTGATGTGTCGGTGACTGCGCTGTTCGACCGACTGCGCATGGACTTCGAACCCGAGGCATTCGATCGCGGCCTGGCACTTCGCATGCGTTCACGCAACGTCTGGGTGCGCAGCGATCCGGTACTGCTTGAACGCATACTGCGCAACCTGATTTCGAACGCGATGCGCTACACCCGCGCTGGCGGCGTACTGGTGAGTACCCGGCTGCACGGCGACGGGCTTCGCTTCGAAGTGTGGGACACCGGCCTGGGCATCGCAGCCGATGATCAGACGCGCATCTTCGAGGAATTCGTGCAGCTGGCCAACGCCGAACGCGACCGCCGCAAGGGACTGGGACTCGGTCTGTCCATCGTACAACGCCTGTCCGCGCTGCTGGCTCACCGGGTCCGGCTCGCCTCGCGCCCGGGCCGCGGCACCGTTTTCCGCATCGACGTGCCGCTGGGACGTGCGCCGGTCGTGCGCGCTGCCGCGGCACGTACCGAGCGCAGCCACGCCGACCTCAATGGACGATGCATCCTGGTAATCGATGACGAAGCCAGCATCGTCGATGGCATGGCCGCCCTGCTGGGCAGCTGGGGCGCGCAGACGCTGACCGCCGGCCAGGCAGCGGAAGCCCTGGCACAGATCGCCGACAGATCCGGCCCGCCGGATCTGATCATCGCCGACTACCAGTTGCGCGACGGCGAGATCGGTCCGCAGGTGGTTGCCGCGGTCAGGAAGCATTTCGGCATCGACATACCGGCCATTCTGGTCACCGGAAGCGCCACGCCCGAACGACTGGAGGAAGCGCGCGACCTCGGCCATCACCTGCTGCTCAAGCCGGTGATGCCGGCCAAGCTGCGCACGCTGATCCAGTTCAAGCTGCGCGAGGCCACGGCAGCGAATACCTGAGCAGGATCACGGACTGAATCGCGGCCTAGTCCGAACGGACGATTGCCGCGAGCCTTCCCGCAGCACGACAATGAAATCGTTGTGCACGTTGTGTCTCCTTAACGCGGTCTCGAGAGACCGCGTTTTCTTTTTGAACACGACGGATGCGCTGCCCCTCCAAACATCCCCGCTGCTATGCTTGGCTCACATCGATCCACGGAGGTGACGACATGGCCGGCGATTCTTCACAGTACGACCCGATGGAATTTCTCCGATCGGTATGGGGGCAGATGCCCTTCCCGGTGCCGGGCTTCGTCACGCCGACGCTGGATGTCGGCGAACTGGACAAGCGCATCGCCGACCTCAAGGCAGTCGAGGGCTGGCTGCGCATGAACCTCGGCATGCTGCAGACGAGCATCCAAGGCCTGGAAATGCAGCGCGCGACGCTGGCCACAATGCAGGCCATGGCCGCAGGCGCCAGCCAGGCCGGGAGTGCCCAGCCCGATTCGTCCCACAACCCGATGCAGGCTTTCGGCAATGCCGCAATGTGGCCATGGACCCTGATGCAGAACCCGGCAACCCCGCCTGGCGCACCGGCGGCGAGTGATCCTCCGCCACCGCCGCCAAGCGCCGGATAACAGACTCACCACATGCACAGATTCGCCGCGAGCACCGCCTTCCACGAAGACTGGCCGGTCGCGATGGACCGGGCGCTGGCTGCGCTCGACATACCCGACGGCGCCAATCTCGGTTTCGCCTATTTCACTGACCAGTACGGCAGCGATGTCGACGCCATGGTCGAGCGGCTCACGATGCTGACCGGCATCCGCGACTGGGTCGGCACCAGTTCGCTCGGCGTGATCGGCCGTGCCACCGGTGCACAGAATCATCCGGGCATGGCACTGCTGGTGGCAAGCCTGCCCGATGGCAGTTTCCAGGTCTTTTCCGGGCGCGACCGCCTGCCCAATGCTCTGGGCACCGACCAGGCACGCGAACAACCTTATTTCGCCGTGGTTCACGCCGATCCGAACACACCCGACATGGCTGATCTGGTTGCCGACATGGCCACCAAGGTCTCCAGCGGCTTCGTCACCGGTGGTCTGGCAATCGCCCGCGGACAAGCGCCGATGATCGCCAATGGCGCTTTCTACGGCGGCATCAGCGGTGTCGCCTTCAATGAACAGGTCGCCATCGCCACCCGCCTGACGCAGGGCTGCTGCGCAGTCGGCGAGGTGCGCGTCATCACCGCCTGCGACCAGAACGTGATCGCTGAAATCGACGGGCGTCCGGCGCTGGATGCGTTTCTCGAAGCTGCCGGCACCTCGCTCGGCCAGGACATGAGGCGGGCGGCTCGCTACATCCTGCCGGGTCTTGGCGTGGCGGGCCGCGACAATGCCGAGTTTCGCGTACGCAACGTCACCGGTATCGATCCGGCAAACGGACTGCTCGCGGTCAGCGAGTCGGTCCACCTTGGTCAGCGCATCCAGTTCTTCCGGCGCGACGCCGACTGTGCCCGCGTCGACATGATGCGCACGCTGCACGAACTGCGGGACTCGCTGGAACAGCCGCCGCGTGCTGCACTCTACGTATCCTGTGCCGCCCGCGGTGCCAATATGTTCGGCAACGACAACGCGGAACCGGCAATGCTGGAGGAGGTCTTTCCCGGCCTGCCGATAGCCGGATTCTTCGCCGGCGGCGAAATTTCGCATGACCAGCTGTACGGTTACACCGGCGTACTGACCCTTTTCCTGTAGAGGCGGGCATGAAGCGCAGTCGCGACGAGTCGCTCGAACAGTTTCCGGTGGCCGCCGGCAGCGGACTGCCGGAGCGACGGCGGTTCCTGCGTCGCGGGCTGATACTTGCCGGCGCAACCAGTGCGGCGGACACCCTTGCGCAGAACCCCGGCGATCTGCCCTGGCTGCACGTGCCCGGACAGCCGTTTTCCACCTATGGCCAGCCTTCCCCGTACGAGCGCTATACCGCACGGCGCATCAGTTCCAACCGCGCGGTCGCAGGCAATGGCGTGTCCTTCACGCCGCTGGAAGAACTGGAAGGCACGGTCACGCCGAACGGCCTGCACTTCGAACGGCACCACAACGGCGTTCCGCAGATCGATCCGGAACGCCACCGGTTGACCGTGCACGGCCGGGTGCGCCAGCCGCTGAGCTTCGACATGAAGTCGCTGCTGCGCTATCCGATGCGCTCGCAGATGCTGTTCATCGAATGTGGCGGCAACAGCAACGCCGGCTGGCATGCCGAACCCATACAGCGGCCGGTCGGCTCGGTGCATGGCCTGGTGTCGTGTGCGGAGTGGACCGGCGTGCCGCTGTCCATCCTGCTCGACGAGGCGGGCGTCGATGACAGCGCGAGCTGGGTCATCGCCGAGGGCGCAGATGCCGGTGCGATGAACATGAGCATTCCGCTGGCCAAGATGCGCGACGACTGCATGGTGGCGCTGTACCAGAACGGGGAGCGTCTGCGTCCGGAGAACGGTTACCCGATGCGCCTGATCGTGCCCGGCTGGGAAGGCGTGCTGCATGTGAAATGGCTGCAGCGGCTCGAACTCGCCGACCAGCCGGTGATGTCGCGCAACGAAACATCGAAGTACACCGAGCTGCAGCCATCGGGCAAGGCGCGGCAGTTCACCTTCACGATGGACTGCAAGTCCCTGATCACGTCGCCATCGCACGGACAGGCCTTGAGCAGATCCGGCGTTCATCAGGTCAGCGGGCTTGCCTGGAGCGGTCATGGCCGCATCGCGCGGGTCGAGGTATCGGTCGACGGCGGCATGACCTGGGCCGATGCGGTGCTGCAGTCACCGGCGCAGCCCCGCTGCTTCACGCGCTTTCGCATGCCATGGCGCTGGGATGGCAGGCCGGCCCTGCTGAAGAGCCGTGCTACCGATGAAGCCGGACATGTGCAGCCGGAGCGGGTGGCACTGCTGGCAGAGCGTGGACGGGCGGGTTATTTCCACTACAACGCAATCGTTGCCTGGGCGGTCGATGATGACGGACTGGTATCGCACAGCTACTGAACGGGTGCTTGCATTGGTGCTGCTGGCACTGCTGCCGGCGTGCACGGCACCCGCGACACCGACGACCGACCGGCCGCAGCTGGGCGTTGCCGCCGATCCTGACCTGCTCGGCCGGCAATTGCTCAACGTATTTCCGGATGGGCGCGGTTTGCCGCCGGGGCGCGGTACGGTCGCCGACGGAGCGCGTCTGTTCGCGCAGCATTGCGCAGGCTGTCACGGCCGCGACGGACGCGGCGGCAGCGCCGACGAACTGACCGGCGCCACGCGCCCGCTGACCAGTGTCGATGCAGACAAGACGATAGGCAGCTACTGGCCGTACGCGACAACGCTGTTCGATTTCATCCGGCGGACCAAGCCGATGAATGCGCCGGGCACGCTCGAGGCAGACGAAGTGTATGCATTGTGCGCGTGGCTGCTGCACGCCAACGGCATCGTTCAGGCCGATGCCGTGATCGATGCGCACACTTTGCCGGCGATACGCATGCCCAACCGGGACGGGTTCATTCGCATCGAATGAACCTGCGCCAGTGCGTCAGGAACGGAATCCCGAAATCAGTTCGATCAGCGCGTCGCCGTAGCGCTCGACCTTGCGACTGCCAAAGCCAGCGATATCGGCCAGCTCGTCCGTTTCGGTCGGGCAGCTGCGCGCCAGCTCCACCAGCGTGCTGTCGTGCAGGATGACGTAGGCAGGTACCGACTGGGTGCGTGCTTCTTCGAGTCGCCAGGCTTTCAGCGCAGCCAGCAGACCGGCATCCACACCTTCGAGCGACAGCGGCGCCGCGCTGCGCGTGCGCCGGACCGCGGAGTCCTTCGTCCGCTCGACGATGCGTCGCATCATCACCTTCTGTTCTCCGCGCAGCACCGGGCGCGCTGCTTCGGTCAGCACCAGCGCGCCGAAGGATTCGTGATCCACGCGCGCCAGACCGAGTGCCACCAGCTGGCGGAAAACGCTGCGCCACAGATGTTCGTCCTCGGCCTTGCCGATGCCGTAGACGCTCAGCTTGTCGTGCCCCCACTGGCGGATGCGTTCGGTGTCCTTGCCGCGCAGCACATCGATCAGATGAGTCGCACCGAAGCGGTTCCCGGTACGGTAGATCGCGGACAGCGATTTCTGGGACGCCACCGTGGCATCCCAGGTTTCCGGCGGATTCAGACAGTTGTCGCAATTGCCGCACGGTTCGCCCTGCTCGCCGAAGTAGGCCAGCAGATGCACGCGCCGGCACTGCGCCGTTTCGCACAGGCCGAGCAGTGCGTCGAGCTTGCTGCTGGAGACTCGACGGAACGCTTCGCTGCCCTCCGACTGGTCGATGAAGCGGCGCTGCTGCACCACGTCGGCCAGTCCGTAGGCCATCCATGCATCCGCGGCAGCACCGTCGCGACCGGCACGCCCTGTTTCCTGGTAGTAGCCCTCGATCGAGCGCGGCAGGTCGAGGTGGGCGACGAAGCGCACGTCCGGCTTGTCGATGCCCATGCCGAAGGCGATGGTGGCAACGACGATGACCGAATCCTCGCGCTGGAAGCGCGCCTGATGGGCCGCCCGCGTCGGTGCGTCCATGCCCGCGTGGTAGGGCAGTGCGCGCAGTCCCTGGGCGGCCAGCCATTCCGCCGTCTCGTCCACCTTCTTGCGTGACAGACAATAGACGATGCCGGCGTCGTCCGGATGTTCGTTGCGGATGAAGCGCAGCAACTGCTTGCGCGCATCGTCCTTGTCGACAATGGTGTAGCGGATGTTGGGCCGGTCGAAGCTGGACACGAACACCCGCGAGTCCTGCAATGCCAGCCGCTCGATGATCTCGGCCCGCGTTGCCGGATCTGCCGTGGCAGTGAGTGCGATGCGCGGCACGTCGGGAAAGCGCTCGTGCAGCACCGAAAGCTGCAGGTATTCGGGCCGGAAGTCGTGCCCCCATTGAGCAACGCAGTGCGCCTCGTCAATGGCAAACAGCGCCGGCCGGATATGGCTCAGCAGATCGAGGCAGCGTGGCGTGTTCAGCCGTTCCGGCGCGACGTAAAGCAGGTCGAGCGAACCGTCGAGCAGGCTGCGCTCGACTTCGCGCACCTGCTCCAGATCCAGCGTCGAATTGAGGAAGGCCGCGCGCACGCCGAGCTGGGTCAACGCCGCCACCTGGTCCTGCATCAGCGCGATCAGCGGCGACACGACGACCGCCGTACCCGGGCGCAGCAGCGCCGGCACCTGATAGCACAGCGACTTGCCGCCACCGGTAGGCATCAGCACCAGCGCATCGCCGCCGCCGGCGACATGCTCGACGATTTCGCGCTGCGCACCGCGGAACGCGGCATGACCGAAAACGTCCTTCAGCACGCGCAGTGCATCGTCGCGCATCGGGTCGTCCCTGGTCATCCGAATGAAAGAAGCGCGTAAAGCCGGATCAGCGCGAATTCTGGCCCGAGCGGCTGCGCGACGAGAACAGCGCCGGCGTCTGCGGCCTGCGTCCGTCACCGCTGCGCGGCATCACGTTGCCATTGACCTCGCGCGGCGGCGCGGCCTGAGGCTGCAGGCGGTTACCGCGGTTGTCGTCATCGTCCTGCACGCGAGCCGGCGCACGATTGCCGCCGACAGTATTGCCATTGCGGTTCGAGGGCCGACCGGCAGCGCCCTGTCCCATGGGCTTGCCTGGACCTGCCGGCTTGCCCTGCGCAGAACGAGCCGGACGGTCGCCCGACGGACGCGGCTTGGCACCGGCTGCAGGCCGGCTGCGCGGAGCGCTTTCCGGACGACTGCCACGGCCCTGCGGACGCGGGCCACGATCCGGTTCATCGGCAGTCGCGACCGGAGTGAACCCATCGGTGCTGACACGCGTGATGGACTGTCGCGTCACCTTCTCGATCGCGGACAAGAGCTTGATTTCCTCGCGATCCACCAGCGACACGGCAGCACCGCTGGCGCCCGCGCGACCGGTACGACCAATCCGGTGCACATAATCTTCCGGCACGCTCGGGAGTTCGAAGTTGACGACCTGCGGCAATTGGTCGATGTCCAGACCACGCGCCGCGATGTCGGTCGCCACCAGTACGCGCAGCGAATTGCTCTTGAAATCCGCAAGCGCACGGGTACGCGCATTCTGGCTCTTGTTGCCGTGAATCGCGGCCGCCGTGATGCCCTGCTTGTCGAGCTGCTCAGCCAGACGGTTGGCGCCGTGCTTGGTACGGGTGAATACCAGCACCTGCGACCATTCGCCCTTGTTGATCAGGTGGGCGAGCAGGTGGCGCTTCTGCTTCTGTTCGATCAGGTAGACGCTCTGGTCCACCCGTTCCGCCGTCGTATTGCGCGGAGCAACCTCGACTTCTGCCGCATCGTTCAGCAGGCCATGCGCCAGTTCGCGGATTTCCGGCGAAAAAGTGGCCGAGAACAGCAGCGTCTGACGCGACTTCGGCAATGCCGCGATCACCTTGCGGATGTCACGGATGAAACCCATGTCCAGCATGCGGTCCGCTTCGTCGAGCACGAAAATCTCGACTGCAGAAAGGTCGAGCGTCTTTTCGCCGAGGTGATCGAGCAGGCGGCCCGGCGTGGCAACGAGGATGTCGACGCGCTGCTTCAGCCCCTGCAACTGCGGATTCATGCCGACGCCACCGAAAATGACCATCGAACGCAGATCGGTGTGGGCACCGTAGGTACGCACCGACTCCTCGACTTGGGCGGCGAGCTCCCGTGTCGGGGTCAGCACCAGCACGCGCGGCCGGCCAGGCGGAATTTTCGCCGGACGGTTCATCAGCGTGTGCAGGATGGGCAGCGTGAATCCCGCCGTCTTGCCGGTCCCGGTCTGGGCAGCGGCGAGCAGATCGCGTCCGGCCATCACGAGGGGGATGGCCTTTTGTTGAATGGGGGTGGGTTGCGTGTAGCCTTCTTCGGAAATGGCGCGCAACAGGGGTTCTGCCAGGCCAAGCCCGGCGAAATCGACTTCAGTGTTCAAACAGTTCTCCAGCGACGGCCCGTCGCTCAAACTGAGTGACACCAATACAGGCAGACAGGGGGTGGATTCCGGAAGGGAGGCTCTGGCCTCCTCTTGTCAGGGAGACAAGGGAACGCGCCTATTGGTATGACGCGGGTGCAGTGTAACGGTGTTTGCGCGGAAAGTCTTGCGCTCAGTGTGTCAGCAGATGTTCGATCGCGCGCGCTGCGAGCGCGAAGCCAAAGCCTGCCGTGACGCAGACACTGGAACCGTAGCCGGCGCAGTTCAGGCCCTGCGGTGCGCTCGTGACATCACAGCCCTCGGTCGCCGGCTTCCGCATGGGTTCGGCGGAATAGACCGCCTCTATGCCGAAATGCTCCTTGCGCGACAGTTGCATCCGCCCGTTCCTGCGCAGCAAGGAACGTACGCGGGCGAGCAGTGCGTCACCCTGCGTTGCGCCGAGATCCGCGTGGCGGATGCGTGTCGGATCAGTACGCCCCCCTGCGGCACCTGCCATGAACAGCGCCAGCCCGTCGAGATGGCAGTGTTCCACCATCGCCACCTTCGCCGAAGTCTGATCGGTGCAGTCGAGAACAGCGTCCGGCCGCGATGCAAGCAATTCGGCGATGTTTTCAGGAGTGAGGAAATCCTCTATGCGCGTGACCAGGCACTCCGGATTGATCAAGGCGATGCGCTCAGCCAGTGCATCCACCTTCGCCATGCCGAGGGTTGGCTGCAGTGCCTGAATCTGTCGATTGATATTCGACTCAGCGACGTTGTCGAGGTCGATGATTGAGATTCTTGAAACGCCGTGTCGAGCAATTGCCTCTGCGGTCCAAGATCCGACGCCGCCGATACCGAC
>JAHRYN010000012.1 GCA_020621405.1 Betaproteobacteria bacterium | reverse complement strand
TCGAACCAGGGACCTACGGATTAACAGTCCGGCGCTCTACCGACTGAGCTATCGGGGAACAAAGAGGGCGCGATAATAGGCGGTGAGCCGACGTCCGTCAAGCGTTTGATACGTGATTTTCTCCGTGTTCACTCTGCGCCACGGCGCGGCGCTATCGATTTATGATCTCGTCACCGGAAGGCGACAAAGTCCTTCCCTGAACCATTCCGTTGCAGTCCGCCCGCCGAGGCGGGGTGCAACCCGGCCAGCGCTCATCCATGAACGAAAATGCGGTTTATATAAAAACGGAAGCAGGCGAGGACGCGGTGACCAAGCGCACCATCGTCCAGCGCAACCTGCGCTCCGTGCTGATCATGATCGATGGCCGCACGCCAGTAGGCAGTCTTGCGCAGCAGTTTGGCGATCCGCTGATCGTGGAGGGCCTGGTTGGCGAGCTCGAACACCGCGGTCTGGTCCGGCGCGTCGATTCGCCGCACCAGGAATCGGAAGAGGACAGATCGGAACTGTCTTCGATGATGGTGGATATCGAGGATCTGATCAGCCAGCCGATCACGCCAGTGGCGGACGATATCCGCCGCGCGCATGAACGCTCGTCGGCGAAGGAATCGCCCGAGATCGAGGAATTCGCCAGGGCCTTGCCGGAATTGTCTGCGCCGACGCCGGCACCGACGGTGGCGGCACCCGTGGTTCAGCCGGGTGCGGAAGATGTGCGCAGCGCGATACGCAGGGCGATGATTTCCGCCAACAGTGATGCAGCACCGGTCGAGCAGCCGGCGGGTCCGCTGAAACGGGTGTTCGACCTGTTCGCTGGCCGTGTCAGCGGTGCAGACCGCAAGGGGCCGCCGAGTTCCGTCTGGAAGAAGGTGTTCGTGACGCTGGCAGTGCTGGTCGGGCTGGCGGTCGGACTGTTTTTCTTCTATCCGTATGGTCGCCATCTTCCGCATATCGAACAGCTGGCGACCGAACTGTTGGGGCAGCCGGTTCACATCGGTTCCATCTCGCCCAGCCTGTTTCCGGAGCCTTCGATTGCGCTGGAGCGGCTGACGGCCGGTTCCTCGGGGCAGCTGGAGATCGGGACAGTCAAGCTGATCCCGCGCATTTCGACGATCTTTTCCGAACGCACGGTGATGCGTGAACTGCGCATCGAAAGGGCCGGTCTGAATGTCGCGTTCCTGCCCGAACTGTCGCGCCGGCAGGCGATCAACTGGGCGTCGCGCTGGGTCAAGGTCGAACGGGTGAACGTGGTCGATTCGAGCCTGCTGCTGCTCGACGGTGCACTCGGCGGCCTGAACGGTACGCTGAACATCAATGACGACGGCGCGCTGACCGCCTTGTCGCTGGGGAGTGCGGACGGCGCGCTCAAGGTGCATGGAGCGATCGATGGCGGCATCTGGACAGTGTCGCTGACTGCGCTCGGCTGGCAGACGCCAGGGACGCCGTCGATGCTGTTCGACGTGCTCGAGGCGACCGGAACGCTGAACAGCCAGCGCCTGCAATTCGACAAGCTCGACATCAAGCTCTACGACGGCTATGCCACCGGTCGGCTGGCGCTGAACTGGGGAGACCCGGTCCGCCTGGACGGACAGGTCGTGACCTCACGTCTCGGGCTTGCCGGACTGACCAAGGTGTTCGCGCCCACGCTGCGTCTGACCGGAGATCTTTCGATGTCGATCGACATCAGCGGTCAGGGGAACGAACTGGAGGCGCTGCAGCACAGCCTGCGCGCCAGTGGCAAATTCGGCGTGCAGCGCGGCCAGATAGAACGCGTCGATCTGGTGCAGGCGGTACGCATTCCGCGTGCCGACGGTGTGCGCGGCGGCAGCACGCGTTTCGATCATCTTGACGGTCAGATGGCCGCAGACGCCAGCGGCCTGTCGCTGTCGCAGATGGTGATGGAATCGGGGCTGGTGGGGGCCTTGGGCACCATGCGGCTGTCCGACGGGCGTATCGGCGGTCAGCTCGATGTCAGCCTCCAGGGAACGGCAACCTCGGTGCGGGCGCCGGTCAGCATCGAGGGGCCGTACGCCGATCCGGTGGTGAAGCTCCTGCACTAGACCTGACAAGCACCGGGTGTGCAAGCTGCACTTCGTAACGTCATCCATGCCGCGTAAAGTATCGGCTTCCGGAATCGCACGAGTGCATGAATCATGACAATCCTGGTAACCGGCGGAGCCGGTTTCATCGGCAGCAACTTCGTCCTGGACTGGCTGGCTTCGAATGACGAGCCTGTGGTCAATCTCGATGCGCTGACCTACGCGGGCAACCGCGAGAATCTCGCCTCGCTGGAAGGCGATGCGCGTCACGTGTTCGTGCATGGCGACATCTGTGACCGGGATCTGGTCGATCGCCTGCTGGCCGAGCACCGTCCGCGCGCCATCGTGCACTTTGCGGCCGAGTCGCATGTCGATCGCTCGATCCATGGCCCGGGCGAATTCATGCAGACCAACGTCACCGGCACCTTCACGCTGCTCGAAGCGGCGCGCGGCTACTGGAGTGCCCTTGAAACCGGGGAGAAGGCGGCCTTCCGCTTCCACCACGTCAGCACCGACGAAGTCTATGGTTCGCTCGGTCCGGATGACGCCCCCTTCACCGAAACACATGCGTACGAACCGAACAGTCCGTACTCGGCCAGCAAGGCGGCGAGCGACCATCTGGTGCGCGCCTGGCACCACACCTACGGGCTGCCGGTACTCACCACCAACTGCTCGAACAACTACGGCCCGTATCACTTCCCGGAGAAGCTGATCCCGCTGCTCATCGTCAACGCGCTGGCCGGCAAGCCGCTGCCGGTGTATGGCGACGGCCGGCAGATCCGCGACTGGCTGTACGTGAAGGACCACTGCTCGGCCATCCGCGAAGTGCTCGCGCGAGGTCGGCTGGGCGAGACCTACAACATCGGTGGCTGGAACGAGAAGCCGAACATCGACATCGTGAAGACCGTGTGCGCGCTGCTCGACGAGATGCGGCCGGATGCGGCAGGCCCGTACGAGCGGCTGATCACCTACGTGACCGATCGTCCCGGTCACGACCGCCGCTACGCGATCGATGCACGCAAGGTCGAACGCGAACTGGGCTGGCGGCCGGCGGAAACGTTCGAGACCGGCATCCGCAAGACCGTACGCTGGTATCTGGACAACCAGCCCTGGGTGCAGAACGTGCTCAGCGGCGGCTACCGTGACTGGGTCAGCAAGCAGTACGGCAACCAGGATGCCTGCGCATGAAGATACTGCTGCTCGGCAAGGGCGGTCAGGTCGGCTGGGAACTGCAGCGTGCGCTGGCGCCGCTGGGCGAGTTGGTTGCACTCGATTTCGACAGCAGTGACGGGCTGTGCGGCGACTTCAGCCAGCCGGAGGCCGTTGCCGCCACGGTGCGCACGGTCGCTCCCGACCTCATCGTGAATGCCGCTGCACACACCGCCGTGGATCGCGCCGAAAGCGAACCGGACCTGGTGCGCCTGATCAATGCGGTCACACCCGGACGCATCGCGCAGGAAGCCCGGGCGCTGGGCGCGCATCTGGTTCATTACTCGACCGACTACGTGTTCGACGGCAGTGGTGACGTCGCCAGAGCCGAGGATGCGCCGACGAATCCGCTGAGCGTCTATGGCCGGACCAAGCTCGAAGGCGAACGGGCGATTGCGGCATCGGGTGCCACGCATCTCATCCTGCGCACCAGCTGGGTCTACGCCGCACGCGGTGGCAACTTCGCGCGCACCATGCTCCGGCTGGCGAAGGAACGCGAACGGCTGACGGTCATTGCCGACCAGATCGGCGCGCCCACCGGGGCCGAACTGCTGGCCGACGTCACCGCGCATGCGGTGCGCACGCTGCGCGTGCAGCCCGAACTGGCTGGCCTGTACCACTGCGTCGCGGCAGGCGAAACGTCCTGGCATGGCTACGCGCGTCATGTGATCGCGCGTGCCCGCGCAGCGGGCCACGACATCCGCGTTGCCGACGACGCCATCGTGCCGATCCCGACCACCGACTATCCGACGCCGGCTGTGCGCCCGCTCAATTCACGTCTTGACACGCGCCGGCTGTGCGAAGCCTTCGGACTGGTGCTGCCGCACTGGCAGCAGGGCGTCGATCGCATGCTGGCCGAAATTCTTTGAGCGGCTGAACCGCCGACGGCCGAACAAGAACTTACCGATATCAGGAGTACTACCCATGACACGCAAGGGCATCGTTCTGGCCGGGGGCTCGGGCACCCGGCTGCACCCGGTCACCATCGCGGTATCGAAGCAGCTGATGCCGGTCTACGACAAGCCGATGATCTACTACCCGCTGAGCACATTGATGCTGGCGGGCATACGGGACGTGCTGATCATCTCGACGCCACAGGACACGCCGCGTTTCGAGACGCTGCTGGGCGATGGCGCGAACTGGGGCATGAACATCGAATACGCGGTGCAGCCCAGCCCGGACGGTCTGGCGCAGGCCTTCCTCATCGGCGAGGACTTTGTCGGCGACGCGCCCTCGGCGCTGGTGCTCGGCGACAACCTGTTCTACGGGCATGAATTCGCCGACGACCTGAAGGCGGCCAGCGCGCGCACCAGCGGCGCCACGGTGTTCGCCTATCCGGTGACCGATCCGGAGCGCTACGGCGTGGTCGAATTCGATGCCAACGGACGCGCGATCAGCCTGGAAGAGAAGCCGGCCAAGCCGCGCAGCCGATACGCGGTGACCGGTCTGTACTTCTACGACCAGCAGGTCGTCGATATCGCGAAATCGCTGAAGCCGTCGCCGCGCGGCGAACTGGAAATCACGGACCTGAACCGTGTGTATCTGGAACGCGGCGCACTCGACGTGCAGGTGATGGGCCGCGGCCACGCCTGGCTCGACACCGGCACGCACGACTCGCTGATCGATGCCGCCCAGTTCATCCAGACGCTGGAAAAGCGCCAGGGCCTGAAGATTTCCTGCCCGGAGGAAATCGCCTGGCGCCAGGGCTGGATCGACGCCGATCAGCTCAGACGACTGGCTGCCCCGCTGGCCAAGAGCGGCTACGGTCAGTATCTGCAGCGCATCGTCGACGAGAAAGTGTTCTGAGGACGTGACGATGAACGTGATCGAGACCGGCATCGCCGGCCTGCTCGTGCTCGAACCGAAGGTGTTCGGCGACGCGCGCGGCTTCTTCATGGAAAGCTTCAATGCGCGGGCCTTCCGGGACGCGACCGGGCTGGACGTGCCGTTCGTGCAGGACAACCACTCGCGTTCGCAGCGCGGTGTGCTGCGCGGGCTGCATTACCAGGTGAAACAGCCGCAGGGCAAGCTGGTGCGCGTGGTGCAGGGCCGGGTGTTCGACGTCGCGGTCGATCTGCGGCGCGGTTCGCCCACCTTCGGTCGCTGGCACGGGGTCGAACTCAGTGGCGAGAACCATCGCCAGTTCTGGGTACCGCCCGGCTTCGCGCACGGTTTCTACGTGATGAGCGATTCAGCCGATTTTCTGTACAAAACGACCGACTACTACGCGCCGGAGTACGAACGCAGCCTGGCGTGGAACGACCCGACGGTGGGCGTCGCCTGGCCGCTTGATGGCGACCCGCTGCTGTCGGCCAAGGACCTGGCCGGCAAGCCGCTGGCCCAGTGCGAGGTTCTGTAGGAGCGAGCATGGCTCGCTCCTACGAGGAAGGCGTCGCGGTTTTGTAGGAGCGACCCATGGTCGCGATGCGGTCGTGGGTCGGCGGCTGGCGCGGATTTGGCGTGGGGTTATCGCGAGCATGGCTCGCTCCTACAGGGGGTGCTGGGTCACGGTTTTGCAGGAGCGACCTGTGGTCGTGATGCGGGCGTGGATCGGCGGTGGGCGTGGGTTTGACGTGGGGTTATCGCGAGCATGGCTCGCTCCTACAGGGGATGCTGGGTCACGGTTTTGTAGGAGCGACCCATGGTCGCGATGCGGTCGTGTGGCGGCGGAAGGGGTGAAGCCATCAGCCGGTCACGACCACGGCGCTTTGACCATGCCGCGCATGCAGCTGCCTGCGCAGGATGTCGAGGTGCGGGTGCGCAAGCCGGCCGGCGGTGCGCACGACCATCACTGAAATGCTTGATCGTGCGGCATGGATACCGCCGGTTCAGTCCGGCGGATAGTCTGCGTCCGACAGCGCCTCGCGGAACAGCGTCTCGTCGCGCGACGAAGTGATGCGAACCGTGTGGCTGGCGAGATCGATGTCGACATTCGCCTTGGCATCGACTTCAGCGACTGCGGTACGGATGCGGCCGGCGCAATGGCCGCAGGTCATGTCCGGAATGGTGAACTCGATCATCTGAAACCCCTTGCAACGGAATGGAAACCCCCGATCATGGACCCATATGCGGGGTACGGGTCAAACTCGCAAGTGTCACCGCGCGGAACCGGACCTGCCGGTCGCGGGAACTTCGTGCCGGTGACGGCGATTGATCGGGAAGGACTGGACATGGGCAAGCCTGAAAACATCGTTCCCGCCGCGGCCGGTCTGCGGCAGACCGAATTCGGCATCGACGGCATGACCTGCGCGTCGTGCGTCGCACGGGTCGAGAAGGCACTGGCACGCGTACCGGGCGTCGTTTCGGCCAGCGTGAATCTTGCTACCGAAAGGGCAAGCATCAGTGCCGATGCCGCGGTCGGCATCCAGGCGCTGCAGGCGGCGGTGGTCAAGGCCGGTTACGCGCTCAGACAGCAGACCGTGCGCCTGAAGATTGACGGCATGACCTGCGCGTCGTGTGTGGCGCGCGTCGAGAAGGCGCTCGGCCGTGTGCCGGGCGTCGTGTCGGCCGCCGTCAACCTGGCGACCGAAACCGCCGAGGTCGTCACCACGTCGCCCGATGTCGCCGCGCTGCAGGCGGCGGTGGCACGGGCCGGCTATGCCGCGTCGCTGCCGTCAGACGAATCGGCTCCGGACGGCAGTCATGCACTGCCCGCCTGGTGGCCGGTGGCACTGGCAGTCGCGCTGTCGCTGCCGCTGGCGCTGCCCATGGCCGCCATGCTGTGGGGCGCGCACTGGATGCTGCCGGGCTGGCTGCAGTGGGCGCTGGCGACGCCGGTGCAGTTCTGGCTCGGCGCACGCTTCTATGTCGCCGGCTGGAAGGCGCTGCGTGCCGGCGCTGGCAATATGGACCTGCTGGTCGCGCTGGGGACCTCGGCGGCTTACGGCCTGAGCCTGTTCCAGTGGCTCGCCGCCGGCCCGGACGCGATGCCGCATCTGTACTTCGAGGCCTCGGCCGTGGTGATCACGCTGGTGCTGCTCGGCAAGTGGCTGGAAGCGCGCGCCAAGCGGCAGACCACCGAAGCGATCCGCGCGCTCAATGCGCTGCGTCCGGACACTGCACGCGTGCGCCGTGACGGGCAGGACATCGAAATGCCGCTGGCGCAGGTACGTGTCGGCGATGTCGTGGTGATCCGTCCGGGCGAGCGTGTGCCGGTTGATGGTGTCGTGATCGAAGGTGCCAGCCAGGTCGATGAATCGCTGATCACCGGCGAAAGCCTGCCGGTCGCCCGGCATGTCGACGACCCGGTCACCGGCGGTGCGGTCAACGGCGAAGGTCTGCTGCTGGTGCGCACCACCGCGGTCGGCACGGAAACCGTACTGGCGCGCATCGTGCGGCTGGTGGAAAGCGCCCAGTCGAAGAAGGCGCCGATACAGCGCCTGGTCGACCGTGTCAGCGCGGTCTTCGTGCCGGTGGTGATCGCTGCCGCGGCGATCACCTTTGCCGGCTGGATGCTGGCCGGCGGTGACTGGCAGAACGCGCTGCTCAACGCCGTCGCGGTGCTGGTGATCGCCTGTCCGTGCGCGCTCGGGCTGGCGACGCCGACCGCCATCATGGTCGGCACCGGCGTTGCCGCGCGCCACGGCATCCTGATCAAGGACGCCGAAGCGCTGGAAATCGCGCATCGCATCGGCGTCGTCGCCTTCGACAAGACCGGCACGCTGACCGAAGGCCGGCCCGAACTGGTGGCAGCGGAGACCGGCACGCCTGACGGCGGCGGGCGCGCCGGTCTGCTGGCACTGGCGGCCGCGATACAGGCCGGCAGCGAACATCCGCTGGCGCGTGCGGTACTCGACGCGGCGCGGCGCGAAGGCGTTTCCCCGCCCCAGGCATCGGACGTGAGTGCGGTGGCCGGACGTGGCATCGCGGCCCGGGTGGAAGGGCGGGCACTGCGTCTGGGCAGCAGTCGTTTCATGGATGAACTGGGTGTCGAACGGGGCACGCTGGCTGCGCGTGCGGCACAACTTGAATCGGCCGGGCGCACCGTGTCCTGGCTGGCCGACGTCACCGATACGCCGCGGCTGAGCGGTCTGCTGGCGTTCGGCGACACCATCAAGCCGTCGGCGCTGAGAGCGGTGCAGCGGCTGAACGCGCAGGGCGTGCGCACCGTGCTGGTCAGTGGCGATAACCGGGGTGCGGCCGGCGCCGTGGCCGCGGAGCTGGGCATGGACGACGTGCGTGCCGAGGTGCTGCCGGAGCACAAGGCCGAAGTCATCGCCGAACTCAGGCGCGGCGGCACCGTGGTCGCCATGGTCGGCGACGGCATCAACGACGCGCCAGCGCTGGCGGCGGCCGACGTCGGCATCGCGATGTCCACCGGCACCGACGTGGCGATGCACGCCGCCGGCATCACGCTGATGCAGGGCGATCCGGCGCGCGTCGCCGACGCCATCGACATTTCACGCCGTACCTACCGCAAGATCCGCCAGAACCTGTTCTGGGCCTTCGCCTACAACGTGGTCGGCATTCCGCTGGCCGCGCTGGGTCTGCTCAGCCCGGTGATCGCCGGTGCGGCGATGGCCTTCAGCAGCTTCAGCGTGGTCAGCAATGCGCTGCTGCTGAGGCGCTGGAAAGCCGGCGGCTAGGCTCAGCTGTCGGCGACGCGGAAGCGGCCCATCGTCTGTTCCAGCTTGCCGGCGGCAAAGCCGGTCAGTGCGGCGCTGTGCGCCGAATCCACGGTGGCCTCGCGCATCGCCCGGGCCGAATCCGAGATCGCGCCGACCCGGTCGCCGTAGGCATGGGTCGAACTGGCGATCTGGCCCACCGTGACGAACAGGCGCTCGACCACCTCATCGATTTCGCCGCGGTCCGACGCCGCCTCGATCGCCAGACGCAGGCCTTCCTCCATTTCCGACATGCCGCTTTCGACCGTGCGCACCGCATGCTCGGCCTGCGATTGCACGCCATCGAGCATGCGGCCGATGTCCGCGGTGGCGCCGCGCGTGCGCTCCGACAACTTGCGCACCTCGTCGGCGACGACTGCGAAGCCGCGTCCGGCTTCGCCGGCACGCGCCGCTTCGATGGCGGCGTTGAGCGCCAGCAGATTGGTCTGTTCGGCGATTTCCTTGATCAGCGAGGCGATGCCGCCGATGTCGCGCGTGCGCTGTTCGAGCTGCCGTATTGTGTCGGCCGACAGTGCAACCGACGAGCGGATGCTTGCGCTGCGTTCGCCGATCAGTGCGAACTGCCGGCGCGCATCGTCGCCGATGCGCAGCACAACGTCGCGCATGGCCTGGGTGCTCGAACTGACGGCATCGATCTCGACCAGCTGTTCGCTGATCGCACCGAGAATGTCCCCGACCGCGCCCTGCATCTCGGTCGTCACCTCGCCGGCGCGCACGCTTTTCGCCTGCAGCGCCCGGTTGGTTTCGCTGATTTCGCCCGAGGTCCGGCCGACCAGCCTGATCATCTGTTCCAGGTTGTCGATGAAACTGTTGGCCCATTGCCCGAGCACCGTGGTCTCGTCGATCCGCCCGCTTGCGCGCGGCAGTCGCTGCGACAGGTTGCCGCCACCTTCGGCCGTTGTCCGCAGCACGTGGGTCGCCTCCTTCAGACGTTCGCTGACCGGCCGGCAGCCGCTGCGCTGCAGGATGAAACCGCCTGCCAGCTGCAGCGCCAGGCCGACGCCTGCAGTCAGCGCGCCCGACAGGCCGGCCAGCTGGGCCAGTCCGAAGGCCGTGCCCCAGCCGGCCAGTGCCAGCAGCAGATAGATGCGCTGGATGCGGTAGCCGATGCCGCGGTAGCGGTACACCTCCTCCAGGTCGGCCTCGCACATCATGCCCCAGGTGTCGGGCGAGCCCGGCAGCCGGAAGGTGACGCCCTTGCCGATGACCGGAATATGCCGGTAGTCGGCATAGCCGGGATAGGTGACGAACAGGTTCTCGCCGCGCCGTATCGTTTCGCGCACGCCGGGGTGCAGCTGGCCGGTTGCCGGATCGTTGAACACCAGTTCGAGCTCGGTGTGCTGCTGTACGCGCACCACGCCGTAGTCGGTGCGTACGCCGTCCTTGAGGTTGTCGCCGTGGGTGAAGGCGTTGTCCTCGAAGCGCGAGCGTGACAGTGCGGTGCCCGGGCGTATCGACGAATCGAACACCGGTTTCACCATGAACAGGTAGTTGTCGCCGGATTCGTGAAAGATGTGCCCGGCCTCGCGCTGTATCAGGTCGCCCAGCACGTCGTTCGGCACCCGTCCGCACACCACGCCGACCACACGGCCGTCCACGCTGACCGGCTGATAGAACATCAGCGTCATCGCGTCGTGAAAGCGCGAGGACGACGGTCCGAGCGCCAGCGTGACCGGATCGCTGTACGGGCCGTGCAGCAGCGGTGCAGTCAGGCCTTTCTGTAGTGCTGCGGCTGATGGCACGACGGCGCCGTCACGCGCGCCGTGCGACGAACGCATCACACGGCCCCCGGTATCGGCGACAAAGATTTCGGAAAAGTCCGACGCCCGCTGGCGCAGCTGCTGCAGCGTGCCACGGTCCACCTCCGGCCAGTTGCCCGCGAGTTCGCGCGCCAGACCGTCGAGGTAGCTCCACTGCTGTCCGGTCCAGTCCATCAGGATGCCGACGCGCGTCTGGGCGAAGGATTCGAAAGTCTGTTCTATGGCGTCGTAACGGTGCCGGTTCCAGGTGGTGGCCCAGCGCATGACCAGCTTGCCGGTCCTGCCGGTCCACGGCAGCCAGCGGCGTTCATCGTCGTTCAGTGACATGGCCTGACTTTTCAGCATGTTCTTGCTCCCGGTTGCTACGGATGATCGAGCCCGCGCGCTTCCTGCCGGATGAGTGGCGACCTGCGTTGTGTGTTCGTGCATGCGTTCCTGCAAGCGCATCCGCTTGTTCCGCTGCCGGGCGCCGCCATGCAACCGGCAGCCGGAGGGTCAATGTCCGGCGCGGCTGACCGGCGATGGCAAGCTGTCTTTGCCCACTGGTCTGCCGGGGGAGCGTCGGGACATTCCCTTGAGGTGAGGCACGACGGCGGACCGTGAGGCGGATGACGGTGTCCGGTGGCCGGAAGGTCTGGTGTTCATGGCTTGAGTCCCGTGAGTTTGTATTTCTTGTTTGGGCGCTCATCGGCCCCGAAACTCAACTCTTTAGGCATTTTGTGCTTTGCACCATACGCGTGCAGAAAACGCACGCGGACGGTGCATTTTTGACGTTTACAAGCCGTTTTAAGGGGGTTCTGTTGCTTCCGGTATTTTCAAATACCGGGTCCTCGCTTGCACCTTGTCGGACCGCCGATGTCGGTTCACGCCAGTTTGCCGCCGTCCGGGCATACTGCCGGGAATGCCGACCGGGCCCACCGAAGCCGTCGTGCGACCCGCGTGCGCCGCCTGAAGCGTGTCGCCGGTCGTGCTCATGCGGACATCGACCAAGCCGGGTTGTGCCGGTGATCAACCCGAATTGGCTCAAACGACATGTCCGACAGTTACGCGCTCATCGAATCCCGAAGCTTCTTCACGCGCCCCGTTTCGCTGTTCAGCCCGGTCGGCTGGCTGGTGGCCGGCTGGCGCGACTTCCTGCGCTGTCCGTTGCCGGGACTGCTGCACGGCGCTGCGGTGGCCGTGTTCGGTGCGTTGCTGTGCTGGCGCATTTCCAATCACTTCTGGCTGCTGACCGGTGCCTTCACCGGCTTCCTTCTGGTCGCGCCGGTCATCGCGACCGGGCTGTATGCGATCAGCCGCGGGCTTGAGCGCGGCGAGCCGGTCAACCTGTCGACCGCGGTCCGGGCCTGGCAGCCGCGCGACCGTCGCATGGTGCTGTTCGGCATGCTGCTCGCGCTTGCGGGCACCGGCTGGGTGTTCACCTCGGCCACGCTGATCTGGGCATTCGCCCACGCGTCAGTGATCACGCCGGAGGACTTCCTGCGTGTCGTGGTGCTCGACGACAAGGGCTGGCTGTTCGAGGCGTGGCTCGCGCTCGGCGGACTGATTGCAGCGCCGGTGTTCGCGTCCAGCGTGGTGGCGATGCCGATGCTGCTCGATCGCGACATCAGCATCCTGGGGGCGGTGCTGACCAGCTGGCGCGTCGTCATGGCCAATCCGGTGCCGCTCGCCGCATGGGGTGCGGCTATCGCCGGCTTCACGCTGTTCGGCATGGCGACCGGTCTGCTGGCGATGCCGCTGGTCGTGCCGCTGCTCGGGCATGCCAGCTGGCACGCCTACCGCGAACTCGTGGGTTCGGTGGCGCAGGCCGCGAACGGGGACTGAGGACGCCGCCAGTGTTCAACTTCACGGAAGAGCAATTTGCGCAGTTCGGCCTGACCTTCGGCGTCGGCGCCTTCATGCTCTACATGGTGTTCATCCTGCTGCAGCTGGCGCGTGAATCGAAGGCCGGCCGTTTCGGCACCTTCGTCATCCTGTTCGGCCTCGGGTTCGGCATGATGGGCTTCGTCGCCAAGGGCATCATCAAGTGGTTACTGGGCGGCTGAACGGGCGGCCTGCCCTGCGGCAGGCCACCGTCCCGTCGTCCATCGCCTCAGGCGACCAGCCGGCTCCGCATGGGCAGTACGGTCGCCTGCATCGAACGCGCCAGCGACTGCAGCGATCCGCCGGTCACGTAATCGAAGGACACCTGCAGCCGGTCGCCCGCACGCACGCGTACTGGTGCTTCCAACGGCAGCACGAGGTAGTCGTTGAGCCAGTCCACTGTGCTGCCCTGCGCCGCGAGGATGGCCAGGATGTTCTTGGTGACGAAACGCAGCGCGTTGACCGTGCCGTCCGCCGTCATCGTGAATTCGCCCTGCCAGGCAATTTCGCGTTCGACCGTGTCGTCGAAGTCGAGAATGGAGTAGACCGCCGGTGCCGCCAGTTCGGCAGAACCCGCGTGTTCGGCGCCGACGCGCTGGAACTGCATGATCGGCGCGTGAAAGCCGAAGAAGTCGTAATCCTGCTGCAGCGGCTGCACCGCCATCACTGCGGCGGTTGGCAGGAACAGCGGCAGGCGGTCGCCGAAACGCTCGCGGTAGCGCCGCTTGAACGCGTTGATCACCTCGACCTGCTTCTCGCGCAGCATGGCCACGTGAATCATTTCGCAGATGACGACGTCGACCGGTTCCGGCGGCAGGTATTCGAAGGCGTCGGCATGCACCACCTCGACCTTGTGGCCGTTCTCGTTGAAGGCGAGCAGGCGTTGCGCCTCTTCCACCATGTCCGGATTGAATTCCACGCACCACACCTTGCTGGCCCGCTTCGCGGCGAAGCAGGACAGCACGCCGGTGCCGCCGCCCAGTTCGAGTACGCGCGCGCCGTCGAACACTGCCGCGTCGATCGCCGAGCGGAAGTTTTCCATGCGGTTCGCATCCATAAGCATGTTGTGGTGGTAGTGCAGGGGGATGAACTGGCCGAGAAAATGCGGTTCGGCATCGTCCTCGCGCAGCGGAAACGGAGTTCCGGCAACGGCCGGGCGCTGGAATCGGACTGCGGGTTCCATCAAGGACATGCTCTTCCCCTCTCTTTATTCGTGGTGATCGTTAGATCGGTGCGATGGGTGCAATTTGCCGGCAGGATCTGCCGTATCGTTGCCCGTGCCGCCTGCAACTTGCCGCCTTTGCCGCTTTCCGGCGGGTGCGTACCGGTCATTGCAGCTTCCATGCCAGAAAGGATCCGCCATTACCGCAACCGCTACGCCGCGCATGACTGAGACGGCGCCGCCGCAAGGTCTGAGTACTGCCGAAGTCGAGGCGAGGCGGGCGCAGGACGGCTGGAACGAACTGGCGGCCGAGCGCTCGCGCGGTGTCATCGATACGGTGATCGAAGTGGTGCGCGAGCCGATGTTCCTGCTGCTGCTGGGCGCTGGCGCGATCTACCTGCTGACCGGCGAACTGCGCGAGGCGCTGATCCTGCTCGGCTTCGTCCTGATCATCATTTCCGTCACCGTGCTGCAGGAGCGGCGCACCGAGCACGCGCTGGCGGCGCTGCGCGACCTGTCCAGCCCGCGTGCGCTGGTCGTGCGCGACGGTGCGGTGTGCCGCGTGGCCGGCCGCGAGGTGGTCCGTGACGATCTGCTGCTGCTTATCGAGGGCGACCGCGTGCCGGCGGATGCTTGCGTGCTGTCGGCGCACGAACTTGCACTCGACGAGTCGCTGCTGACCGGCGAATCGGAAGCGGTCGCCAAACTGCCGGATGGCGGCGGCACGCTGCTTCCGGTGTTTGCCGGCACGCTGGTGGTACGCGGTCAGGGCACGGTGCGGGTCACGGCGACCGGCGACGCCACCGAACTGGGCCGCATCGGCAGGTCGCTTGGCGCCATCGACAGTGGCGCCTCGCCGCTGCAGGCTGAACTGGCCGGGCTGGCGCGCCGGCTGGCGGTGATCGGCATGGTGCTGTGCGTGCTGCTGTCGCTGACCTATGTGTATCTGCGCGGCGACTGGCTGAAGGGATTGCTGGCCGGCATCACGCTGGCGATGAGCATCCTGCCGCAGGAATTTCCAGTCATCCTGATCGTGTTTCTCGCCTTCGGCGCACGGCGCATCGCCGCCCGCGGCGTGCTGACGCGCCGCCTGTCGGCGATCGAGACGCTGGGCCAGACCACGGTGCTGTGCGTGGACAAGACCGGCACGCTGACGCACAACCGCATGGCGGTCGCCGCCCTGGTGGTCGGCGACGAGACGCTGCGGATCGAAGGTGGCGTGCAGCTGGCCGAACTGCCGGAAACCTTCCATCGCCTGCTCGAATATGCGGTGCTGGCCAGCGAGACCGATCCGCACGACCCGATGGAACAGGCTTTCCAGAGTCTGGCCGGCACCCACCTGGCGAACACGGAGCACCTGCATCCGGACTGGCAGCTCGCGCGCGAATACGAACTGTCACCCGATCTGCTGGCGATGTCGCACCTGTGGCAGGTACCGGCCAGCGAGCGCAGCGAAGTGGCGGCCAAGGGGGCGCCGGAGGCAATCGCCGATCTGTGCCACCTGCCGCCGGACGTGCGTGCGCGCCTAGCCGCGCGTGCCGCGGCACTGGCGGACGACGGCCTGCGCGTGCTGGCGGTTGCCCGTGCCCAGCATCCGGGCACCGAGTGGCCGGCTCTGCAGCATGACTTCGAATTCCGCTTCATTGGCCTGATCGGCCTGGCCGACCCGTTGCGCGAGAACGTCCCTGCCGCCGTGACCCGCTGCCGTGCGGCCGGTGTGCGGGTGGTGATGATCACCGGCGATCACCCGCGTACCGCACGTGCCATCGCGGCGCAGGCCGGCATCGACGGCAGCCGGGTACTGACCGGGCCGGAACTGGCGGAGCTGGACGCGGCCGCCTTCGCCGCTGAAGTGGCGCGATGCGCCGTCTACGCGCGGGTCAGTCCGCAGCAGAAGCTGGCCATCGTCGATGCGCTGAAGGCAAGCGGCGACATCGTGGCGATGACCGGTGACGGCGTGAACGACGCCCCGGCGCTGAAGGCAGCGCACATCGGCATCGCGATGGGCAAACGGGGTACCGACGTGGCGCGCGAGGCGGCCGACCTGGTGCTGGTCGAGGACGATTTCACCGCCATCGTCGACGCCATACGGCTGGGGCGCCGCATCTTCCGCAACCTGCGCCATGCCATGACCTACACGCTGGCGGTGCACGTGCCCATCATCGTGCTGACACTGACGCCGCTGTTGCTCGGCTGGCCGCTGGTGCTGGCGCCGGTGCATATCGCCTTCCTCGAACTGGTGATCGATCCGTCCTGTTCGGTGGTGTTCGAGGCGGACGAGGCGGACGACCAACTGATGCGCGACAAGCCGCGCCCGCCTGGCAGCGCGCTGCTGTCGCCTTCGCGCATCGCGATCAGCCTGCTGCTCGGCCTGCTCGCCTCCGCCGTCGTGCTGGCGGTCTACGGTTATGCGCTTGCGGCGGACTTCGAGGTCGCGCAGGCGCGCACCCTGGTGTTCGTTGCGCTGGTGTTCAGCGGCATCGCGCTGATCTTCACGGCGCGCTCGCCGACCGGTGGCTGGCTGGCCGCGCTGCGCCCACCGGCGCCGGTGGCACGCTGGATCATCGCCGGCACCGTGTTCGCGCTGGCGCTGGTGACCTTCGTGCCGCTGCTGGCGCTGCAGTTCAATTTCGCACCGCTGCCGCCCGTGCACTGGCTGGGCGCTGCGCTCGCGGGTCTGCTCAGCTTCGTGCCGCTGCAGTTCGCCATTGCGCTGGGCAACCGCGTCGTGCGCTGAGCCGGGGCGTCGATGGTTTCCGCCAGCAGGGTTCAGAAGCCGAAGGCTTCCTTCATCACGTAGTAGATCCAGTTCTGTTCCATCGAACCGTGCACAAGGTGCGCCATCGGGCCGCTGGCGAAGATGGCGACGTCCTCGCCGCCATGGGTTTCGGCGTCACCCCTGAACGGCACCGTGGCCTGCTGCCGGTAGTCCGGTGCCGTCGTGTCGACGCTGCCCGGGTTGCCGCGGGCACCGCTGACCGCACCCGGTCCGTTGGCGTAACCCAGCGTGGTGTAGGGCATGCCATCGACGGCCAGCGTCGGGGTCGGGTTCTGGCCGTCGACCTTCGGCACCGGGCGGACCAGGCCGAGGATGTCGTTGCCGCGATGCGGGTAGCCGGCCAGGGTGAAGGTGTGGCTGTGGTCGGCCGTGACGATGATCAGCGTGTCCTTCGGATCGGTCATCTCCCAGGCGCGTCTGACAGCCTGTGCGAACGCTATGGTTTCGATCAGCGCGCGCCGGGCGTTGCCGGCGTGATGGGCGTGATCGATGCGGCCGCCTTCGACATGCAGGAAGAAGCCCGCCGGATCCCGCTGCAGCAGCGCGATCGCCTTGCCGGTCATGTCGGCCAGCGAGGGTTCGCCGCCGGTGTCGCCGGCGCGCTCGGATTCGTACTGCATGTGGCTGCGTTCGAACAGGCCGAGCAGATAACGCGTGCCGGCCGGATCGATGGCATCGAAGCCGGCCCGGTTCCACACGAAGGCGCTGCCGGCACCGCGGCTGTCCTTCCATTCGGCGATCAGGTCGCGGCCGTCGGTGCGCAGGCCGGTGCGGCCGCCGTATTCCGGATCGGTCTGGCCGGTGTGGCGGAAGTAGTCCCGACCGCCGCCGAGCGCCACCCTGAGGCTGCGCCGGACGGTTGGCGATACCTCTATCAGCTGGCGGGCGATGTCGCTGACCGGTGTCGCGAGGCCGGCGCAGGTCGGTGCCGAGGCGACCTGTCCGTCGTGTTCCAGATTGCGCATCGCGGTGTGCGCGTAGGTGGCGCCGGGCGTGGCATGGGTGATGCGCGTGGTCGTCACGATGCCGGTCGCCTTGCCGGCGGCAGCGGCCTGTTCAAGTATGGTCGGCAGCGCCCTGGCGGCGATCACGCGGGCGTCGCATTCGCCGCGGGCGGTCGTGTGGTCGACCGACAGCTGGTCTTCGCGCGTCTTGTAGCCGGTCACCATGGCGGTCATGGTCGGCGCCGAATCGGGCGTCTGCTGGTCCCAGGAATAGGTTTTCGACAGCGCGGCGTAGGGCAGCGTTTCGAAGAACAGGCGGTTCTCCTCGCCGGTCCGGCCGCGCAGCTGGCCTTCGAGGATGCGGGCGGCGGTGACGGTGGATATGCCCATGCCGTCGCCGACGAACAAGATCACGTTCCTCGCCCGGCCGGTGTTGGGCTGAAGCTTCTTCGCGTCGGCGATGAACTGCTCGCCGCCGGACTTCCAGTCGGCGACCGATTCCGGACCGCCGGTCCGCGGTTCGGCCGCAGCCGTCGCGGAGCCGGCACAGAGTGCCGCGACGAAAAGTCCCGTCATGGATGTCTGACGCATCGATTTCCCTGCGCGGGTGGCGCCGCGCCGGCCCCGGGGCCGGCGGGCGTTGCGGAATCAGAGCAGCGCGTCGAGCGCCGTCCGGTAGCTGTCGGCCTGTTCGTCCTCGCTGCTGGCCGCCATGCGCAGGTCGCGCACCAGGCCGTTCTTCAGGCCGTAGATCCAGCCATGCACGCGCACCTCCTGGCCGCGTGCCCAGGCATCGCGGATGACCGTGGTTTCGCAGACGTTCATCGCCTGCTCGATCACGTTCAGTTCGCACAGCCTGTCCTCGCAAGCTTCGCCGGCCTGCGCCATGTCGAGCAGTGTCCGGTGCTTGTTGCGCACGTCCTGCACGTTGCGCAGCCAGTTGTCGATCAGGCCCAGACGCATGTCGTGCAGTGCCGCGCGCACGCCGCCGCAACCATAGTGGCCGACCACCAGGATGTGCTGCACCTTCAGCACATCGACCGCGTATTGCATGACCGACAGGCAGTTCAGGTCGGTCTGCACCACCACATTGGCGACGTTGCGGTGTACGAAGACCTCGCCCGGAATCAAGCCGATGATCTGATTGGCCGGCACCCGGCTGTCGGAACAGCCTATCCAGAGGTATTCCGGGTTCTGCAGGGTGGCGAGACGTTCGAAGAAGTGCGGGTCGTCGACGCGCATGCGGTCGGCCCACTTCCGGTTTGCTTCAAACAGGTGATCGGTTTCTTTCAACGCATGGACTCCTCTTGGTGGTCGCCTTGTGGGCGGCCCCAATAATATAGTGCAGTGCACAGGGAGGCCGGCCGAGTGTGGCGGCGGTATCACACCGTTCCGCCGGCGCAGCACAAGTGTTGCGCGTGGCTGCCCCACCCGTTGGGCGCTGTGGTCAAATCGCGGCTGTCGTTTCAACGTCAGCCATCCGACATGAGCATCGTCCGCTACCGCATCACGCCCGTCCATCCGGAAGCCCACCTGTTCGAAGTCGAGATGGACATTCCGGACCCCGCGCCGGAGGGACAGAGGCTGTCGCTGCCGGCGTGGATTCCGGGCAGCTACATGATCCGGGAGTTCGCGCGCCACATCGTGCGCATCGAGGCGCGCGACGGCATCAAGGCGGTGCCGCTGACCAAGCTGGACAAGCACACCTGGCAGGCGGCGCCGTGCGAAGGCGTGCTGCGCGTGCGCTACGAGGTGTATGCGTGGGACCTGTCGGTGCGGGCGGCGCATCTCGACACCACGCACGGGTTCTTCAACGGCAGCAGCGTGTTCCTGATGGTGCATGGACGCGAGCAGCAGCCGTGCGAGGTGGACATCCGTCCGCCGGCAGGGCGTGTCTACAAGGAGTGGCGCGTCGCGACCACGCTGCCCGAAGCGGCGGGCCGCGGCGGTGCCCGGCGGCACGGTTTCGGACTGTACCGCGCCGCCGGCTACGATGAGCTGATCGACCATCCGGTCGAGATGGGCAGCTTTGCGCTGTACGAATTTGCTGCCTGCGGTGTGCCGCACGAGGTCGCGATCACCGGCCGGCACGATATCGACAGCGCGCGCCTGTGCGAGGATCTCCGGCGCGTCTGCGAATGGCAGATCCGGCTGTTCGGCGAGCCGGCGCCATTCGAGCGCTATGTCTTTCTGGTGATGGCGGTCGGCGACGGCTACGGCGGGCTGGAACACCGCGCCAGCACGGCGCTGCTGTGTTCGCGCAACGACCTGCCGGCGCCCGGTGCCGGCGCGATGTCCGATGCGTACCAGGGCTTTCTCGGCCTGTGCAGCCACGAATATTTCCATGCCTGGAACATCAAGCGCATCAAGCCGGCGGCGTTCGAGCCCTACGACCTGACGCGCGAGAACTACACGCGCCTGCTGTGGGCGTTCGAGGGCTTCACCTCCTACTACGACGATCTGGCGCTGGTGCGCTCGGGTGTGATCACGCAGGACGACTATCTGAAGCTGCTGGCCAAGACGATCAATCAGGTCATGCGTGGCGGCGGTCGCCTGAAGCAGAGCCTGGCCGATTCGTCGTTCGATGCCTGGGTCAAGTACTACCGGCAGGACGAGAACGCGCCGAACGCCATCGTCAGCTACTACACCAAGGGCGCACTGGTCGCGCTGGCGCTCGACCTGACGCTGCGCACCAAGAGCCGTGGTGCGGTGTCGCTGGACGACGTGATGCGCCGGCTGTGGCAGGAACACGGCCTGACCGGCAAGGGCGTGCCGGAGGACGGCATCCGGCGTGCCGCCGAAGCGGTCAGCGGCATGAAGCTCAAGCGTTTCTTCGATGCCGCAACCGAGGGGACCGAGGATCTGCCGCTCGACACGCTGCTGCATGCGGTCGGCATCGATCTGGCGTTCGAGGCGGCGGGCACGATGCCGGTGCTTGGCGTGAAGACGGCCAACGAAGGCGACAACGTCAAGCTGACCCAGGTACTCGACCACGGTGCCGCACAGCGTGCCGGCCTGTCGGCCGGCGACGTGCTGGTGGCGCTGGACAACCTGCGCATTACCGCCAGTTCGCTGGACGCGTTGCTGAAGCGCCGTCTGCCGGGCGACGAGGTCAAGATCAATGCCTTCCGGCGCGATGAACTGATGAAGTTCAGCGTCCGGCTCGATGCACCTCCGGCCGATCAGGCCAAGGTCGCACCGGCCGTGCGCAGCAGTGCGCCGGCGCGCGAACTGCTCAGACAGTGGCTCGGACGGGGCTGACCGACGGCTTTCCTTGTGACGCACGCATGACCGCCGGCTGACGGCGTCTTCAACAATCCGTCATCGGTCTGTCACCGGCGCTCACCACACTCCGCGCATCCCCCCAATGCGGAGTCGCGACGATGTCTTCCAGCAACATGTTTTCCCGCCGCGACTTCATGCGCGGCGTCGGTGCCAGCGCGCTGGCCGGTTCTTCCGTGGTGCGTTCGGCGCAGGCGCTGGCCGCCCCAGGCTGCATGTTCGCGCACGGCGTCGCCAGCGGCGACCCGCTGTCCGACCGCGTCATCATCTGGACCCGCGTGACGACGAGCCGTCCGGGTACCGTTACCGTGCTGTGGGAAGTTGCGCTCGACGACGACTTCCGCCGCATCATCCGGCGCGGCCGCGTACTGACCGACGCCGACGTCGACCACACGGTCAAGGCCGATGTGACCGGCCTGCCGGCTGCGGCACGCCTGTTCTACCGTTTCCGTGCCGAAGGTCAGCTGTCGCCGGTGGGCCGTACGCGCACGCTGCCGGCCGGTGCGGTAGAGAAGATCAGGCTGGCCGTGCTGTCCTGCGCCAACTACCCGGCCGGCTACTTCAACGTCTATGCCGAAGTGGCGAAGCTCGACGATCTGCATGCCGCCGTGCATCTGGGCGACTACATCTATGAATACCCGCGTGGCGGCTACGCGTCCGGCGACGCGGCCGCACTCGGCCGGCAGGTGCAGCCGGCCGGCGAAATCCTGACGCTGGACGACTACCGCCGGCGCTACGCGCAATACCGTACCGACGGCGACCTGAAGGCCATGCACGCCGCGCTGCCGGTGATCGCGGTGTGGGACGACCACGAAATCGCCAATGACGCCTGGCGCGAGGGTGCCGAGAACCACACCGAAGGTCTTGAAGGTGCGTTTGCCGACCGGCGCGCAGCGGCGATCCGCGCCTGGCACGAATGGATGCCAGTCCGGCTGCCGGATCCGGCGCAGCCGGACCGCATCTACCGCAGCTTCCGCTTCGGCAATCTGCTGTCGCTGCACATGCTGGATACGCGGATCATCGGTCGCGACCAGCAGCTGGACTACGCCAACTATTTCGGCGCCGGCGGCTTCGACGTCGCACGCTTCGGCGCCGACATGGCCGACCCGAACCGCCAGCTGATGGGCGCGGAGCAGACAGACTGGCTGGGTCTGCAGCTGGCGCAGTCCGACACCACGTGGGACGTGCTCGGCCAGCAGGTGCTGATGGGCCGGATGAATGTGCCGGCGCCGCTGGTGCTGGGCCAGATCAGCTTTTCCGCCTACAGCGCGCTGGTGGTCAAGGCGACCACCGCACCGCAGACGCTGACCGCGCAGGAAAAGGCGGTGCTCGCGCAACCGGCCATTCCGTACAACCTCGATGCCTGGGACGGCTATGCGATTGCGCGTGAAACCGTGCTCGGCACCGCGCGTGCGCTGGACAGGAACCTGGTGGTGCTGTCGGGCGACACGCACAACGCCTGGGCCAGCGATCTGGCCGATCAAGCCGGCAACCAGGTTGGTGTCGAATTCGCGACCCCGTCGGTGACCTCGCCCGGCTTCGAGGAGTATTTCCCGTCGGAAAACCCGCTTGCCGTGGCGGCCGGCCTGACGCAGATCATCGGCCCGCTGCAGTACGCCGAGACCGCCCGCCGCGGCTTCATGATCGTCACCGCCACGGAACACGCCTGCCGCGCGGAATGGCGCTACGTCAGCACGGTGAAGAGCCGCACCTATACGGTGTCGCGGGGTCCCGCACTGCGCATGCTGCCGGGGGCGGGCAAGCGGAAGCTGGTTCCGGCATGAACGTCCGGATCGCGAGCATGGCTCGCTCCTACAAAGTCGGACACCGTGCCGCTTCTGTAGGAGCGAGCCATGCTCGCGATCGTTTGGGTGAATCCGTAGCGCGTCCCGCCTGCTGCGGTGCATACGCCGATCAGGCCTCGTCTGCAGCCTTCGTCTGATCGGCTGTGGCCTGCTTCGCCTGTGCCAGCATCCGGGCGCGCGACTTCGGCGTTTCGAGACTGACGCGACCGATGGCGCCGTTGCGGTAGTCCGGATCGCGAGCATGGCTCGCTCCTACGAAGGGCGGTGCAGCGATGGTGCGAAAACTGATCGAGGCGGTGGATCAGGCCCGCCCGAAAACGCTGCGACGCCTCTGTAGGAGCGAGCCATGCTCGCGATCGTTTGCGTGAATCCGTAGCGCGTCCCGCCTGCTGCGGTGCGTACGCCGGTCAGGCCTCGTCTGCAGCCTTCGCCTGATCGGCTTTGGCCTGCTTCGCCTGTGCCAGCATCCGGGCGCGCGACTCCGGCGTTTCGAGACTGACGCGACCGATGGCGCCGTCGCGGTAGTCCTGCAGCAGCGTGAACGCGGCCTTTTCCAGATCGGGGGCACCGCCCTTGATGCGGTAACCGCGGCGCGCGGCGATGTGTGCGATCACCGATACGCCGTCCATGTCGGGCGTGCAGCCGTAGCGTGCCGCCATGAATTCCGGATAGCGCGCCTGCAGCAGGTCGCCGAGGAAGGTCGCGACTTCCTCGTCGATGATGGCGTTGCGGCCGATGGCATGGCTGGCGGCCAGCATCAGGCCGTCGCTTTCGTGCTCGATCTTCGGCCACATCAGGCCCGGCGTGTCGTACAGCGTCAGCCGCGGCGTCAGATGGATGCGCTGGATGCTCTTGGTGATGGCCGGCTCGTCGCCGGTGGCGGCGACCCGCTTCTTGACCAGCGCGTTCATCAGCGTCGACTTGCCGACGTTCGGGATGCCCATGATGATCAGGCGCAGCGGCTTCAGATTGTCGTCGCGGTGCGGTGCCAGCGATTGCGCCAGCGACGCGATGCGCGTGGCGTCGCCCGGCTTGCGTGCCGAAATGGCCACTGCCTTGGTGTTCGGCTGGCTGTTGAAATGCTTCAGCCAGGCCGCGGTCGCGTCCGGATCGGCCAGATCCGCCTTGTTCAGCAGCTTCAGGCAGGGCCGGTTGCGGTGCGTACGGATGGCGTGAATCATCGGATTGCTGCTCGCCTCGGGCAGGCGGGCGTCGAGCACCTCGACCACCACGTCGACCGATTTCATCGCGTCGGTCGCGTGCTTGCGCGCGGCGGTCATGTGACCGGGGAACCACTGGATGGACATGTCTGCGGCGGCGCTGGGAAAGGTCGCCATTCTACCGGCCCGGCCCGGCGCGTGCCGGGCCGGGTCTTACGCGGCGTCCTGGCCGACGATTTCGACCGAACCGTCCGAACGCGGGTCCGAAGCGCCTTCCAGTCGTCCGTCCGGGTGGCGCACGATCAGTCCGGCGTGTCCCGCGCCTTCGTCAAAATCGGCCATGGCTTCGACCTTGTGGCCACGTGCGGCAAGCAGGTCGAACACTTCGGGCGGAAAGCGTGCCTCGAGTTTCAGCGTGTCGCTGGCCGAGCCCCAGGTACGGCCGAGCAGCCAGCGCGGGGCGGCGACCGCGTCCTGCACCGAGTCGCCGAGCAGGAGGTGGCGCAGCAGGACTGCGGCCTGGAACTGCGGCTGGCCGTCGCCGCCCATGCTGCCGTAGGCCACGGTGCGCCCGTCATTGAGTTGCGCCAGTGGCGGATTCAGCGTGTGGAAGGGCTTGCGGCAGGGTTCCAGCGCATTGACCGCGCCGGCCGCCAGCGAAAAGCTGACACCGCGGTTCTGCCACAGCACGCCGGTGTCGCCGGCGACGACACCGCTGCCGAACTCGTGGTATAGGCTCTGGATGAAGCTGACCGTGCGGCCTTCGCCGTCGCTGACGCCCAGCCACACGGTATCGCCGGCGGCACTGTTGACCCAGCCGCCGGCGCGGTCGATGTTGATGTTGTCGGCCAGCATGTCCAGGCACTCGGCCGACAGCAGCGATTGCGCGTCGACCCGCATGCGCACCGGGTCGGTCAGGTAGCGGTCGCGGATGACGAAGGCCTGCCGGGTCGCCTCGACCACGCAGTGGATGAAATCGGCCGGATTGTCGAACAGGCCGGCCAGGCCGGCGCGGTCCAGCTGGCCGAGCACGAGCAGCGACAGCAGTCCCTGGGTCGGCGGCGGCGTGTTGTAGATGTGTCCGAGGCTGTGTTCGAGCACCAGCGGTGTCCGCCACTGGGCGCGATGCGTCGCGAAGTCGGCCTGACGCAGCGGGCTGCCGGCGCGCTCCAGCGCCAGCGACATCCGGCGCGCCAGATCGCCGCGGTAGAAGTCGTCCAGTCCGGCGCGGACCAGTTGGGCCAGCGTGTCGGCCAGCCTCGGCTGGCACAGCAGGGCGCCGGTCAGCGGTGCTTCCCCGCCGGGCATGAAGTGCTCGGCGAAGCCGGGCTGCGGCCGCAGCTCCGACAGCCTGGCCCGGAATGCGCCCGCCAGGCTGTCGCTGACCGCTATGCCGGTACGCGCGTGGTGTTCGGCGTCACGCAGCAGACGCGACAGCGGCAGTTTTCCGCCCGCCTGTGCAGCGGCTTCGGCTGCCAGCTGCCAGCCGGACACCGTGCCGGCCATGGTCAGCACGGCCAGCGGACCGCGCGTCGGCAGCCGGTCGCGGATGTCTTGGTCGGCGTACCAGCTGCGGCTGGCCAGTACCGCGGCGCCGCCGCAGGCGTCGATGCAGCGCGGTGGCTGGCCGGGCTCGGCGATGAGCCAGAAGCCGTCGCCGCCGAGGGCGTTCATGTGCGGATAGACGACGGCGATGGTGGTCGCTGCCGCAATCATGGCCTCGATCGCGTTGCCGCCTTCGCGCAACACGTCGCGCGCCGATTCGGTGGCCAGGCGGTGGGGCGTGACGGCGATGCCGCGGGCAGGTGAGATCATGCGCAGGTCTCCGTAAGTGCTCCGACATGGTGCGTCTGCCCGCTGGTCGTGCCGCGGACGGGGATGAATCGCAGGCAATGTACGCCCGTGGCCGCGCTTCCGGCGCTGGAAACGGGACGGCATGCAACTTGCGACGGAACGCCAGAACCGAAAGATACCTGCTCGAACGATGTCCTTACTGCATTCACTGACGACACATGGCCGATTGACCATCGCCCGATTGAAGGGTCTGGCGCTGAGCCGGCGCAATCAGGCCCATTTCAAGGTCTGGACGGGGCGTTTCGTGCTGTGGGGCGGAGCGGCCTGTGTCGGCTTGCTGGCCGTCGGTTTCGCCAGCCTGTCCGATTTCGCGGTACATCACTTCCGTGCGCTGGCACGTGCGCATGCCTGGTGGCCCTTCGTGCTCACCCCGTGCAGCGGTGCGCTGTGCGTCTGGCTGACCCGGCGCTGGTTCGCCGGTGCCGAGGGCAGCGGCATCCCGCAGACCATCGCCGAAATGTCGCGGCCTCCGGTGGCCGGCTGGCGGCCGCTGCTGTCGCTGCGCATCATCGTCGGCAAGATCGTCGTCGGTGTCGCCGCGGTCGGCAGCGGCTTTTCGCTGGGCCGCGAAGGACCGACGGTGCAGGTCGGCGCCTCGATGCTCAACGCACTGCACCGGCTGCTGCCACGCGGCCTGCATGTCGCGCGCTCGCACATGCTGGTGGCGGGCGGCGCCGCGGGCATCGCGGCGGCGTTCAACACGCCGCTGGCCGGTGTCGCGTTCGCGATCGAAGAACTGACGCGCAATGTCGAAGCCCGACTGAGTGGTCTGATCATCACGGCCATCGTGCTGGCCGGCATCGTGTCGCAGGCCTTGCTCGGCAAGGCCAGCTACTTCGGCCACATCGCTCTGGCCGGCAGCGACCGCCAGATGCTGCTTGCCGTCGCGGTGACTGCGCTGGTGTGCGGCACCACCGGCGGCGTGTTCTCGCGCATGCTGGTCGTCAGCTCCACCTCGTGGCGCGGCCGGATGGCGGATCTGCGCAGCCGCCATCCGGTGCGCTTCGCCTTCGGCTGTGGCGTGCTGGTGGCGGCACTCGGCCATGTTTCCGGCGGCATCACCTTCGGCAGCGGTTATGCGGAAACCCGGCACCTGCTCGAAGGCGACACCGCATTGGCCTGGTACTACGGTCCGGCCAAGTTCATCGCCACGCTGATCGCCTACCTGAGCGGTTTGCCCGGTGGCATCTTCGCGCCCAGCCTGGCCATCGGCGCCGGCATCGGTCATGACCTCGCGCCGCTGGTCGGCCAGCAGGCGACGCCCGGCATGCTGCTGGTGCTGTGCATGGCCGGATTCCTCGCGGCGGTGACCCAGGCGCCGATCACTTCCTTCATCATCGTGATGGAGATGGTCGATGGCTACTCGGTGATCATCGGCCTGATGGCCGTGTCGCTGCTGTCGTCCGGCGTATCGCGGATTTTCAGTCCGCCGCTTTATCACACGGTGGCCAGGCACCTGATTGCCCGCAACGCGCCATCAGCCGGAGCGCAGCCGCGGTCGTCCAGGTGAGGGCGGTGTCGGTGGCGGCTCGGTTTGCCCTTGTGCGATTGCCTTGTCAGGCGCGCCCCGCGTGTTGTGGGATAGTATTCCGCGCGACAAACCTTGGGCCGAAATGAACGATACCCGTGCTTCAGATGCGATTGCCGGCGCGGTCCGCACCGTGCTGCGCCCGCTCGTGCGCCTGATGCTGGCGCGCGGCGTCACGCTGCCGCTGGCGATCGAACTGCTCAAGCGCGTCTATGTACAGGTGGCGATTGATGAAAGCGGACCGGGTGCGCCCGCCACTGACAGTCGGGTCAGCCTGCTGACCGGTGTGCACCGCAAGGACGTGAAGCGCCTGCGCTCGCTGCCGGATGCCGGCGCCGAACTGCCGCACAGCGTGTCGCTCGGCGCACAACTGGTCAGCGTGTGGACCACGCATCCGCACTGGCTGGATCCGGCGCGTCAGCCGCGCCCGCTGCCCCGGCTGGCAAGCGCCGGTGGCGAGCTGTCGTTCGATGCGCTGGTGGCCAGCGTCAGCAAGGACATCCGCGCGCGGCCTGTTCTGGACGAATGGCTGCGTCTGGGCGTCGTGCGGCTGAACGAACGCGACGAGGTCGTGCTGAATACGGCAGCCTTCATTCCGCAGGCGGGCTTCGACGAGAAGCTGTCCTATCTGTCGCTGAATGTCGGCGATCACGCGATGGCGGCGATCGAGAACACGCTCGGCCGCGCCGATCCGTGGTTCGAGCGCAGCGTGCATTACCGTGGCCTCACGCCGGAGGCGATCGACAGGTTGCGGGCGCGGGCCGCCGAACTGGGCATGCAGTCGCTGCAGGCGCTCAACACCGAGGCACAGGGCGGAGCAGGGGCCGAATCACCGGATCCGCTCAAGATGCGCTTCACCTTTGGCGTTTACTTCTATGCCGAAAGTAATGACGAAAAGAAAGAGAGCTGAAGTGCGCTGGCTGATTGCGTGTTTGTCCTGCTGCATTGCCCCGGCGGTGATGGCCGACCCCCTGTGCGTCGACAGCAACCCGCTGGCACGGCGTTCGGCCGTTTCGCTGGCGTCAGTATCGCCGGGTGATGGCGGCATCGGCGGAACCGGCCGTGCGCCCGCCGGACCGGAGGACGGCGGGCTGGGCGGTACCGGCGTGCGCGGCGATGGTGCTGGCGCGCTGCCCGTCGCACGCGGCGAGTCGATGGGGATTGTCGGCGTGGTCACCGGTTTTGCGTCGGTGTGCGTCAATGGGCTTGAGGTGCATATCGACGACGCCACGCCGGTCAGTGAAAACGGCCGCACGGCACATGTCGGCAATCTGGCGGTCGGGCAGTTCTTGTCCATCGACGCCCGTGCCACGGCTGGAGGCTTGCGCGCGAGCGACATCGCCATCGTGCATCTGATCGAAGGTCCGCTCAGCGCGCGGCCAGGTGGCGGTTTCGCGGTCATGGGGCAGCCGATCGAACTTCTGGAGAATGCGCGGGTGGATGACCCGGGCGCGCTGACGCCGGGCAGGATGGTCAAGGTCAGTGGCATGCGTGCACCGGATGGACAGATACGTGCGACGCGGATCGAACTCGCGCACGGCCTGAACGAAGTGTCGGTGCTCGGCGATATCACGCGGAATCCGGGCGAACCGGCAAACATCGAAGGACTCCGACTGCGCGGCAATGTGGTCGCGCCGTCCGGCACCGCGCCGTCGACGCAAGTGCTGGCCAGGGGACGCTGGGACGGCGAGTCGCTGGTGGCGACGACGATAGCTGCGGATCCGACCTTCCGCTTCACGAGCCATACGGACAAGGTGGTGCTCGAAGCGCTGGTCAGTGGCAGCTTGCTGGACGGAAACATCACGGCCTGCGGTCTGTCGGTGAAGGGCAGGGAGAACACCGTGCTGAAAGGGGTGACAGCCGCCACCCGTCTGGATGTCCGGCGTGTACGGATCAGCGGCTACTTGGATGCCAACGGTACGCTCGGCGCCGAGCGCATCGATGCGGATCTGCCGGCGGGACTCGATCCGGCCAGGTTATCCGTGGGGCAGGGCGGACGCCGTCATGCGCCGGCCCAGCGCCACGACGCGCAGCGGGACAGTCCGCCGGGGGATGAATTGCTGACGTCCGTTCCGGGGCCTTGATCAGGCTGATGCTCGAAACGCAAACGCCGAAGGCGGCTGAACGTTACTGTTCAGCCGCCTTCGGCGTTTTTCCGGACCGGAAATTGCCGCGATCAGCCCTTGCGTTCGACTTTCTCGACCTTTTCCACTTTTTCGACCTTCTCCGGCTTGGCCACTTTTTCGATCTTTTCAGCCTTCTCGATCTTCACTGCCTGAGGCCGGCCCTCATGACGCGGTGTTTCATTTGCTTCGCGGGCGATGCTCGGTACCGCCGTGAGCATGCTCAATCCCGTGAAAGTCACCATGAGTGACTGCGCAATCTGATTAGGTTTCATTGTCTGGTTCTCCTGAAGCGAGGTTGTTTTCGGGTGTCGGAGGGTGTGCTGGCATTGCCCTGACGACTTCAACCTTAACAGACGTGGGAAAAAGTACCACGTACATTGGAAAAAAATTGTGGGATAATTTTCCTCATGTTGAAAAAGATACTTACATGAGCGACGGCACCATTTCCGATGCGCTGACATCGGCAGTCCGCACCGTGCTGCGCCCGCTCGTGCGCCTGATGCTGGCGCGCGGCGTCACGCTGCCGCTGGCGATCGAACTGCTCAAGCGCGTCTATGTGCAGGTGGCGATCGATGAAAGCGGGCCGGGCGCGCCCGCCACTGACAGCCGGGTCAGCCTGCTGACCGGCGTGCACCGCAAGGACGTAAAGCGCCTGCGGGCCTTGCCGGATGCCTACGCCGAATTGCCCCGTGCGGTGTCCCTCGGCGCGCAGCTGGTCGGTGTGTGGACCACGCATCCGCACTGGATGGATGCCGACGGCCAGCCCAGGCCACTGCCGCGACTGGCCAGTTCCGGCGGTGATCGCTCGTTCGATGCTCTGGTGGCCAGCGTCAGCAAGGACATCCGCGCGCGGCCCGTTCTGGACGAATGGCTGCGTCTGGGCGTCGTGCGGCTGAACGAACGCGACGAGGTCGTGCTGAATACGGCAGCCTTCATTCCGCAGGCGGGCTTCGACGAGAAGCTGTCCTATCTGTCGCTGAATGTCGGCGATCACGCGATGGCGGCGATCGAGAACACGCTCGGCCGCGCCGATCCGTGGTTCGAGCGCAGCGTGCATTACCGTGGCCTCACGCCGGAGGCGATCGACAGGTTGCGGGCGCAGGCGGCCGAACTCGGGATGCACTCCCTGCAGGCCCTGAATACCGAAGCGCAGCGGACGGAAGAAACAACCGGTGACGGTGCGCTTAATAGTCGCTTCACGTTCGGCATCTATTTCTATGCCGAACAAACTCCCGATTCGAAAGAGGATTGATCGACGTGCGCCGGCTTGCCGCCTGTCTGTTGCTGCTGCATGCAGGCATTGCGCTGGCCTCGCCGGTCTGCGTCGACCCCGAGCTTGGCGGGCGGGATGTGCGTGCGCCGGCGAGCACGGCGGCGCCCGGCAATGGCGGAATCGGTGGCACTGGCCGGAGCGAAGCAGATCCGGGTGACGAAGGCGGCGGAATCGGCGGTACAGGCATTCAGGCGGGTGTGACACCGGGCATCGGCGGTACCGGCAACAGCAGCGGTTCGGATGGTGGCATGGGCGGTACCGGCGCACCGATTGCTGCGGGCGGTCTGGGTGGCACCGGAGCACCGCTGCCGTCCGCACCGGACGACGGTGGCATAGGCGGAACCGGCATGCCGGTCGCGCAGGGCGAGACCGTGGGCATCGTCGGTATCGTGACCGGCTTTGCTTCGGTCTGCGTCAATGGCCTTGAAGTGCATTACGAAGCGAATACACCAGTCAGCGAAAACGGCCGGAGTGCAGACGCCGGCCAGCTGGCGGTCGGCCAGGTGGTGTCGATCGAAGCCGTCGCGACACCGGGAGGCCTGCGTGCCCGCGACGTGGCGATCGTGCATGTGCTGGAAGGCCCGGTCACCCGGGCACCGGGCGGCGGTCTTGCCGTCATGGGGCAGCCAGTGGCCTTGCTGCCCGGTGCCCGGTTCGCAACTGGCGGCAATGCACTCGTACCGGGCCAGATGGTGAAGGTCAGCGGCCTGCGTACGCCAGCCGGCCTGATACAGGCGACACGCGTTGCGCCGGCTCGCGGGCTTGCCGTCGCTTCGGCGATCGGCACGATCAGGATTCCGCCGGGGCAGCAGGTCAGGCTCGACGGTCTTGCGTTGCAGGGCGCCGCAGCGCCAGCGGGTGCGGGGCTGGTGACCGGTCAGTGGAATGGCAGTGCGCTGGTTGCCCAGAGCGCCGTGGCTGATCCGACCCTGCGTTTTGCCGGACGGGCGAACAAGGTGGTGGTCGAGGCGCTGGTGTCCGGCACGCTGACCAACGGCAGTCTCCAGGCCGGTCCGGTCACGGTACGCAGTGCAGCGGGGACTCGCATCAGCGGCGCTGCGGCGGATGCCAAACTCGATGCGCGACGCGTGCGCATCACCGGGCACATTGATCGCGACGGTACGCTGAATGCCGACTACATCGACGCCGATCTGCCGCCGGGGCTGGAAGCGGTGAAGGGCGGGTCGGATCGCCGGGGCGGCAAGAGTTCGGCACGGCGCGAGCGTACGGGTGACAGCAAGGACAGCGACGGTTCCGATGAGGGGGCCGGCAGCGCAAGCGCCGTCGGGTCGCCGGATGGAAACGAGACGGACAAGACCGGGGAAAAAATCGCCAAGGCGCAGCAGGACGCTACAGAGAAAGCGGAGAAGGCTCAGGAAGAGGCGGCGCAGAAGATCGAGAAAGCGCAGCAGGAATCACAGGAGAAGCTGGAAAAGGCGCAGGAAGACGCAAGGGAAAAGATCGAGAAGGCGCAGGAGGATGCGCGCGAGAAACTCGAGAAAGCCCAGGAAAACGCACGCGACAAACTCGAGAAGACCCAGCGGGACGCAATCGAGAAGGCGGACAAGGTCGAGAAGGCGGACAAGGTCGAGAAGGCAGACAAGGTCGAGAAGGCGGACAAGGTCGAGAAGGCGGACAAGGTCGAGAAGGCGGACAAGGTCGAGAAGGCAGACAAGGTCGAGAAGGCGGACAAGGTCGAGAAGGCGGACAAGGTCGAGAAGGCGGACAAGGTCGAGAAGGCAGACAAGGT
>JAHRYN010000011.1 GCA_020621405.1 Betaproteobacteria bacterium | reverse complement strand
AAGTCGAGAAAGTCGAGAAAGTCGAGAAAGTCGAGAAAGTCGAGAAAGTCGAGAAGGTCGAGAAGGTCGAGAAGGTCGAAAAGGTCGAAAAGGTCGAAAAGGTCGAAAAGGTCGAAAAGGTCGAAAAGGTCGAAAAGCCCTAGTCGCTTCGGGAACGGATTTCAGAAGTACCGGACGGGAAGATGAGCGCCTCCGGGTTCAGGTGCAGTTCAACGGCGGGGGGCGGTTGATGTCGAGGGTGGGCTTGGTGATTGGGGCGGCGCTGATGCCGTGTCTGGCATGCGCCGAAGGAACGCTGACCATGAGCAGCGGCCTGGATTTTTCGACCGGCAAATACGGTTCATCGCAGAGCACCGATACGGTGTATGTCCCGGTCATCGCCAAGTACGAGGTCGGCAACTGGACCGTACGTGCGACCGTGCCTTGGGTGAGCATCACCGGTCCGGGTGGTGTTGTGGGTTCGGGCAGTGATCGAGTGACCATCGACGGTGTCACCCGTACGCGACGCACCACCGAATCCGGCCTCGGCGACATCGTGGCGGGCGCAACCTACACGGTGTTCGAGCAGGGTGGCTGGGTCGTGGATGTCGGCGGCAAGGTCAAGTTCGGCACCGGAAGCTCGTCGCGCGGCCTGGGCACCGGCGAGAACGACGTATCGGTGCAGGCGGATGTCTATCGCAGCTTCGGTCCGGCGTCCGTATTCGGCACGGTGGGTTACAAGCGCATGGGTGACCCTGATGGCATCACGTTCAAGAATCCGGTGTTTGCATCGCTCGGCCTTGCCCACAAGATTGGCTCAGCGACGACGGTCGGCCTGTCGTACGACTGGCGCGACCGGCTGCGTCCGACTTCTGATCCGATCCGCGAAATGACCGCCTTCGTCACGCATCGCCTGTCGGACGAATGGAAGGTTCAGGCCTATGCCGTGACCGGCTATTCCGATGCCAGCGCCGACTGGGGCTCCGGCGTGATCGTCGGAAGGGTCTTCTGAGCGCAGACCGCCGGGGTTGAAGGCATAGTCAAAACGAGCCGGGCTTCAAGCCCGGCTTTTTTGTTTGCGGAATCAGAAAAGTTGTGTGTAAATATTTCCCACTCCATGTATCATTGCTCTGTCCGTGGGAAAAAGTTCCTCGTATTTGGTGGCTGCGGGAACGTCGGGTCGGGGTCGCCGAAGGTCAGGCGGAATTGTCCCGGTGATCCCATTCAGTGCTCAGGCTGGAGGCGCCCGTCGGGCACGCGCGCCTCATCCATTTGATACAGGAGTCATTCAATGATCATAAAAAAGAACCTTCCGGCGATTGCAGTGGCGCTCTCCCTGGCGTTTGTACCGGCGATCGGATCGGCCGAAGTCATCGGCTTTCTCGGCAACTTCGATGTCGTAAACGACACCGGGTCGATGGCGCACGGTTTCGAGATCGAGCTCGAAGGCCTGCACAGCTACGAAATCACCGACACCTTCGGCGGAGCGGGGCGCGGCTTTCCGACCGGCAGGGGATTCGATCCGGCGACCAGCGTCCAGCGCTATGGCGCGCCGACCATCACCGAGTATGTGAACGGTGCGGTATTCGGTACCCGTGTCACCTATATGGGCCTGTTCAGCAACGGATCGTGGGACTACGGCACACCCAGCGGCGGATTCGTGACTCCGGGTGACAACTGCTGGTCCGGTGGCGGCGTCGGTTATGGCGCCAGCACGCCGTGCGACCACTTCGGTGTCGGTACGACCCGGAACGCGAGCAAGACCATCTACAGCTGGCTGCTCGAAACCCAGCCGAATTCGGACCTGCTGACCAAGAACGGCGTGACGCTGCCCGCTCCGGTGTGGGTCGTCGAACCCGCCGCGGTGCCCGCACCGGTCGGTCAGCCTGCACTGCCGCCGCAGCGTGTGGTGGCCGTGATCGAGGCGCCGGATCCGGTGGCGGATGCTGCCGGAGCTGAGGACAGCGCCAAATTCGGCGATGCAATCTGGATCAAGATATTCAAGACCGAGCTTCAGGCTGGCGTCGAGCTGGAAGAACTGATCGGCGGCAACGAAAAGGTTGATGGAGCCGAACTGGAGATCGAATGGTTGCTGCTGCAGAAGGAAATCGGCAATCCGCTGTCGGGGCGTTTCGAGAGCGTCAACGTCGGCATTGGCGAGAATTCCGAAGCCATCCTGTACCGCTACGAGTTCTACAAATTTGCCGGCGACTACAAGAAGGACCACGAAGCCGATTTCGCCAAGGGTTTCGGCGACGGCCATCCGGGGCCGGGCGATGTGGGCATCTATCTCGGTGCCCAGAACGCCGCGGTGAATTTCGATGTTGCTGCAGCGGTGGCGGTGCCGGAACCGTCGACCTGGCTGTCCATGCTCGGCGGCCTCGGCGTGCTTGGATTGATGGTGCGACGCCGGGTGAACTGATCGCGATGACGTTACCGGGAACGGGCGCTTCGGCGCCCGTTTTCATTTGTGGTGCGTCCTTGCGGGGCCGTCGCCGGTCGTGGACTACGGTGCTTCGTGCGGTATCGGTCATCGGTCCGGCTGCCGAAACCTGTCCGAAAGTTAATGTTGAATTAACCCTTATTTAATGTACGGCTATTAGTTGAGTGGGAAAATTTTCCTCACTTATTAAGGGGGCCAACGATGACGACAGAAAAGTACCGATCAAGCGTACGCAGGCTGATGGCCTGCGGGCTCGGCGCGACGATGTTGATGGCAGGGCTGGCGCTCGCCGCGACCGAGGACGACCGACTGCTGGCTTCGCAGTGTCTGGGCTGTCATGCCGCCGATGCGACTGGCAAGGGCGGTTTCGAGCGACTGAATGGCGAATCGGCGGCCGAGATCGCTGAAGAAATGTCCGAAATGCGCAGCAAGGCTGTGGGCGGAAACATCATGCATCTGCAGGCGCGAGGCTACAGCGATGCGCAGATCCAGCGCATCGCGCGCTGGTTCGCTGTCAGTGCGGGTACCGCTCCGGCAGGCGCTGCAGCGACCACTGCGGTCAGCAGTGCGGCGGCGACCGGTACGACCGGCAAAAAGGAATCGTCAAACGATGATCGACCGAAGTCTTCCCAAAACACGCTTACTGCACTGCAGCGGGCGAAACTGAAACTGCTTGCCGGCCATCGTTGAAAGGACGCCTGTCATGACCATTGATCGTCGAATGTTTCTGAAAGCAGCGACCGGCGCAGCGGGCCTGCCGCTGCTCGGCAGCGTGGGCAGTGCGCGTGCCGCCGTGGCTTCGCGCGTCGTGGTGGTCGGCGGCGGCTTCGCCGGCGCGACCGCGGCGAAGTACGTCGCACTGTGGGGCGGACCGGGCGTGTCGGTCACGCTGGTCGAACCGAACGCGTCGCACGTGTCCTGCATCCTCAGCAATCTGGTGCTGAATGACCGGGTGCAGTACTCGGCACTGAATTTCAGCCATGCGCGCCTGAATCAGCGCTATGGCATCGAACTGGTGCGCGACCGCGCTGTGGCCGCCGACCCGGTGGCCGGCAAGCTGGACCTGGCCGGCGGCGGTTCGGTCGATTTCGACCGCTTGATCGTGGCGCCGGGCATCGGCTTCGACCCGGTGCCCGGTCTCGAGACGCCGGCACTTCAGGCGATGGTGCCGCACGCGTGGGTGGCGGGAGACCAGACGCTGACACTGCGCAGTCAGCTGCTGAACATGCGCAATGGCGGCACGGTCATCATGACCATTCCGAAGGCGCCCTATCGTTGCCCGCCCGGGCCGTACGAGCGCGCCTGCGTCATTGCCGATTACCTCAAGCGCAAGAAACCCAAGTCGAAAATCATCGTGCTCGATGCCAATCCCGGCATCCAGGCCGAAGTGGCGACCTTCCTGAACGCCTTCAACATCACTTATGCCGGCCGGCTGACCTATGTGCCGAATGCCGAGGTCGTCCGCGTCAGCTTCGAGGGCGCGCGCCGTCTGGCATGGGTACGCGATGGTGCCGGCGAGGTGTCCTACGGCTGTGACGTGCTGAACCACATTCCGCGCAACACGGCTGCGCCGGTCGTCCATCAGCTGGGTCTGGCCAATGTTGCAGGTCGCTGGGCCGGCGTGAATCCGCTGTCCTTCGAGTCCACCGCCGCGTCGCGGATACACGTGATCGGCGACGCCCAGGGCACCGGCCTGCCGAAGGCCGGCCATATCGCGAATTCGGAAGCCAAGGTCTGTGCCGACGCGGTGGTGCGTCTGCTGAATGGCTGGCCGATCGACGAGCCGGCGCGCATGGATAGTGTCGTGGTCAATTCCGCCTGCTTCAGTCCGATCACCTACGACACGGCGTCGTGGCTGAACGCGGTATTTGCCTACGATCCGGCGACGCGGATGATGAAGCGTGTCGAGCCGTCCTTCGGTGAGGCCGGCACGCCCAGCAAGAAGAATTTCGAGCAGATGTTCAAGTGGGCAAACCGCCTTTTCGACGATACGTTTGCCTGAATTTTGGTGCAGCACATGCCGGACAGGGCGGGCACCGCAACGGGCCCATCAGACCGGTTTCAGACAGCAGTTTAGATAAAGGGGTCAGGCATATGAAAAAGGCATCACTTTCGGCGATGGCGGTTGCCATTTCCATGGCGCTTGCGCCAAGCGTCAGTTCCGCCGGCGTCATCGGCTTTCTCGGCAATTTCGACGTGATCAACGACACCGGCAGCACGGCGCACGGTTTCGAGATCGACCTGGAGGGCCTGTACAGCAGTGACATCACCGATACCTTCGGTGGAGCCGGTCGCGGATTTCCGAGCGGCCGCGGCTTTGATCCGCTGACCAGCGTGCAGCGCTATGGCGCACCGACCATCACCGAATACAACAACGGCACGACCTTCGGCACCAAGGTCACCTATATGGGCCTGTTCGACGGCAGCAACTGGGACTACGGCACGCCGAGCGGCACCTTCGTGACGCCGGGCGACAACTGCTGGTCGGGCGGTGGTGTCGGTTACGGTGCGAGCACGCCGTGCGACCACTTCGGCGTCGGCACGACCAAGAACGCGACCAAGACCATTTACAGCTGGTTGCTCGAAACCGGCACGCCCGGCACCCTGACCAACGGCACGGTCAGCCTGCCGGCGCCGGCCTGGGTGGTTAACCCGGCTCCTGTGGCCGGCAATCCGCCGGTGGTCGTGGCGCAGATCCAGGCGCCGAAGGCGGAAAACGAAGCGCAGTTCGGCGAAGCCATCTGGGTCAAGGTGTTCACGACCGAACTCGAGAACGACGCCAAGCTGGAAGACCTGATCGGCGGCAACCCGGTCATCGAAGAGGCCAAGCTGCATACCGAAATCGAATGGCAGCTGCTGCAGACCGATCCGGGTAACCCCGACGCCGGTCAGCTGGAAAGAGGCTACGGCGTGCCGGTCGGGCCCAACGCCGCCTCGATCATTCGCCGCTATGAGTTCTACCGCTATTCGGGCGAATACGACCCGGAAAACCACGAAGCGCTGGTTGGCAGCGACTCGCACCCGAACCATCCCGATCTGCCGGGCTATGACTCGGGGCGCCCGATCGAACTCGGCAATTACATGGGGGCACAGAACGCGGCAGCCAATCTGAATGTCGCGGCCGTCGTGCCCGAGCCCGACACCTACGCAATGCTGATTGCCGGTATGGCCGTGGTGGCTGGCATCGCGCGTCGCCGCATGCGCTGAACTGCTGCTTGCGAATCGAAACGGGCGCTTCGGCGCCCGTTTTTTTTGCAGGCACGCAGCAGGGATGCCCTGACTGACCCGTGAAAAATTCATCTATTGCGGCACGACGGATGAACGCCATTCATCTTTGTGTGGGATAATTTCACACGATTTAGGGTTTTTCGGGATCGATCAGCGCGATCCGTCACCAACATTTCAAGGGACAACTCCAACCATGCGCAGAGCGCTTCTTACATTTCTCGCTGCGGGCAGCCTCGCGGCATCGGTTGCTGCCAACGCCGCCGATCCGGTTGCCGGCGTACTCGGGTTTGAGGAACTCGGCGCCAGCCCGACCGGTGTGCATCTGCCGGATGGGTATGGCGGTTTCGACTGGGGCGACCGCTGGTACTACATGACCCAGGGCGTCGCGCAGGAAAAGCACTTCCTTGCCACCTCGACCATCGGCAGTACCTTCATCCGCCGCGGTGACGATGCGGATTTCTACTTCGATGGCGCGGATTTCTGGAGCCGCCGCGGACTGGACGCCAATGGCGATTTCTTCTTCGTCCTCTATCACGACGGACAGACGGTCTATCAGGGTAATCTGCTGGGCAACGATGGCCGCATGCGCTTCTTCGGTACGCCGTCGCTGCTGACACCCGGTTATGCGGGTCCGATCGATGGCATGACGTTCGGCTTCGACAACGACGACTACGACCACCTGGCGATGGACAACTTCCGCTTCCGCGCAACGCCCATCGCGGCGGCGCCGGTACCTGAGCCGGAAGGCTACGCGCTGTTCCTGGCTGGGCTGGGCCTTCTGGGCATGGTTGCACGTCGCCGGACGATCTGATCGGGCCTGCTGTCTTCGACGGGCGCTTCGGCGCCCGTTTTTTCTCGAAGCCGGGACGACCGTGGCGGCGCCGTCGCGGGGAGGCAGGATCACCGTCAGTCGCCGCCGCAACCGCCGCCGCAGCCACCTCCGTCGCCGCCGTCGGTACTGCCGCCGTCGTCCGGACCGTCGCTACCACCGTCTGCGTCGGTGCTCGAAAAATCGCTGCCGCAGTGGACAGCACCGCCACTGTCGCTGCGCTTGTCCTCGCGCCTGACGCCGCTGCAGTCCGGGACGTAGCGGAAGCCGTCCACGATGCCAAGCTTGCCATCCAGTGCGAACAGCAGAGGCAGCCGTGCCGGTCGTTGCGGGTTGATGTTTTCGTCGCGGCAGGCCTGCCGCCAGCAGCGGCGCAGTCCTTCATCGTCAGGTGTGCTGCCGCGCAGCGCAACTGCCGGGGTGTGGTGCAGGAAACCGCCGAAGGCCTTGTCGCAGAACGTCTGGTAGTTCTTCGTGCACAGGATGAATTCGTGCCACAGGTCGTCTGCGATCTGCGATGGCATCGCGACATAGCGCTTGCCGCCCTTCAGATAGGCCAGGAAGAACTGCCGCAGTCCTTGGGCGACGAGCTGGCAGTCCTTCTGTGTCAGCTGCGGATGGCGCTTGCGCAGCTTTTCAAAGACGCCGTGCGGAAGCGGGAAGCTGCGGATGTGGCTTTCCCTGCTCAATGCCTGCTGCCGCCGCCACTGCCTGGCACAGATCAGCGCAAGTACGACGATGGCGGCGATGAATAGTGGTGTCATCAGTGCTTGGCAGGACGGCATCCGCTGTCAGCGGAACCGGATGGGTTAGCGACAGGATCGGGCCGGGTGCCACGACGATCGTACTTGGACCCCAGGCCGGCTACCGCCCGGAGCCGGTTCCGGCAATCACAGGCGGAAACGTCCGGTCAGTTCGTTCAGCGCCTGCGCGAGGTCCTGCAGGTGGGTGACCGAACTGGCGAGGTTGTTGACCGCCGACTGGTTCTGTTCCGACATGCCGGCAATGCGTTCCACGTGGTCGGCGATTTCGCCGGCGGCACGGCTCTGCTGTTCCAGTGCATCGTTGATCGCACGGACTTCGCCTGCGGCAACCGATACCGCCTGGTGTGCAGCGGAGATCACGCCGGTCGCCGAATCGCTCGATGTCTCGGCAACGCCGACGGCGTCCTGTCCGAGCGCCAGTGCGGCCGAAAGGTTGGCGGCTCGTCCGGACAGGGCGAGCGTGATGGTGTCGATCGCGCCGGCCGAGCGGGCGGATTTTTCCGCCAGCTTGCGCACTTCGTCGGCCACCACCGCAAAGCCGCGGCCCTGCTCGCCGGCGCGTGCCGCCTCGATTGCGGCATTCAGCGCCAGCAGATTGGTCTGGTCCGCAATTTCACGCACTTCGCGCGTCATCTGCGAAATTTGCCGGGTGTTCTCGACGAACTCGCCGGCGGCGCTCGATACCTCGTTCATCACGCTGGCGGTGCGGCCGATCGAATTGCGCAGTTCGGTCAGATGGTTTTGCGCGCGTGCCGACTGATCGAGCGACTCGTCGGCCTGATGCGCTGCATTGCCGGCGTTGGTCGACACCGTCCGGATGCCGGCCGTCACGTCCTCGATCGACGCGGCGGTCGAACTTGCCGCATGGCTCTGCGTGCTGGAAGCTTCGGCTACCCGGAGCGACTCGCCGCTGACCATGTGGGATGCCTCCACCAGTGAATGTGCAGAGGTCTTCAGCTGGGATACCAGTTCGCCCAGATCGCGCCGGATGCGCTCGGCGCTCAGCGCGATGGCACCGAGTTCGTCCTGCGTGGTGCAGGCGACCGGCTGGTGAAAGTCGCCGCTGGCGAGGCGCTCAAGGTCCGCCGACAGGCGTTTTGCCGGGCCGATGATGGAACACTGCAGGGCCCAAAGGAATGTGACGAAGGCGAGCAGCACCACCACGGCGAATGCTGCACCGATCACCATCAGCTTGTTCATCGTGGCATCGCGGACAGCCAGCGCCTGCACGTGCGTGATGTCGCCGGACAGCGTGTCGATGGCCGACCATTCGACCGCCAGGCCGAGCACCGCAGCGATCAGCAGTGCGGTCGTGCCGCCGCCGCAGATGACCAGAAGCTTGTTGCGAATGCTGCGCGATATCAGATTCATGTGAGGCCCCGGCTGAAGATTCAAAGTGTTTCGACAGACTTGTGAACGGACGAAGGCGCCCAAACTTTTGCAAATCCGGGGTGGATGCGAGGTTTTTTTGCGTCAGATCATGTCCGCAGACTGCTTTTTGCCGGAAACGGACCCGCCGTACCGGCTGGACCAGCCTGATCGCTCCAGTCGATCGCCGGGCTTTCGCAGGCACCGTCTATGACTCCGTCCGTACTGTTCTTGAACCGGCCAAGCCGTGACGCGCAGGCGTGGAAGAGGCGCAAAAGGAAGATGCCGCTTTGCGGCGGTCTCACGTGATCCCGCGGGGAAACAATCCTGACTCAGTGGCCGGAGCCGGGTGTGTATGCGTCGGATCCGAACGGCCGCCAGCCGGCGGGAATCACCGAACACAGCGCGAACCGGCTGCCATTGGTCACCACCCGCAGGCGCTCGCTCATGGCCAGTGCGATCACGTCTGCGACGCGGTCGTCGGGCGACACGCTGCGCATGCGCAATGTCGTGCCGGCTCCCGGTGGCGCAGCGGCCGGCACCGTTGTCCGATTGGTGTCGTCGTCGCCGGAATGGTGGCGAGCGCCCGGGCCCTCACATCTCCTGCAATCTGCCGCGCCCATGTCGATTCCCCTGTCCGGATGGATCCGTCCGGGCAGGTGCCCGGCGCGATCCGTGCCCGCACGTCGTTGTGCAGGCGCTGAATCAGGTAGCGGCCGGATTCCGGAAAGCCTGAGCGCGGATGTGCCGCGGGCAGGGCAAAAGTCTTTGCGGTAACGATGGTTCGCGCCGACGCGGCTGCGCCGTCGTGTCAGGCGTCGATGAGCGGCAGCGCGGCGATCACCTTTGCCAGCTCGGCACCCAGCACCGCGTGCTGGTCCGCATCGAGATGAACGCCATCGTGCACGCTCGAGGTCACCACGCTCCCGGCGTCGAAGAAGTGGCAGCCCAGATCGGCGCATACCGCACGGAAAGCGTCGGCAAGACCGGCGCACTTGACGTCGCCGCCGACAAACTTCGGAGCGGCGGGGCCTTTCGGCGTACCGATCGGCGGTGGCGCGACCACCAGCACCGGCGCCACCGGCATGCCGGGTTCGATCGGCGCGCCGCGGATTGCCGCTATCAGCGAAGCGATGCCCTGAGCCGAGTGCCAGGCGGTGTGGGGGTGCATGGACTGGAAATCGTTGGTACCGAGCATCAGTACCACCAGCGCGAGCGGCGCGTGCATTTCGATGCACTGCACCAGACCGGCCAGGCCGTTGCGGCCCGGCTTGAACGGATCGTCCCACACGGTGCGGCGACCGTTCAGGCAGTTCTCGATCACGCGTACCGTGCGTCCGCCGCGGTTCAGCGCATTTTCCATGACGCCTGGCCAGCGCTGGTCGAAGGACAGGCGCCGCCGCGTGGTCGGCACGATGCCCCAGGACAGCGAATCGGCGTAGACGAGGATTTGTTTCATGTCGGGATCTCCGGCCCGGCGCTTACCCGCGGGGAGAAGCGAGTGTAGCAGCGGACATTCCTCGTCCTCGGCTGCGCTGCGACACGCGCGACAGCCTGGAGCGACGGACGGCGACGGCCAGCAGCAAGGTCAGACCGGCTGCCAGCATCTGTGCGTGCAACGGTTCCGGCACCTGTGCAACCACTTGATTGAATACGAAACTGTCGACCGTGGCTTCGCTACGTGGTTCTGCGTTCGACAGCTGGCCGCCAGCAGCGATCACGATGCGGTGCATGCCGGCCACCGATAGGCTCAGAGTTTCGTACAGCGAGTCGCCCGGACAAGCGAAATCAGCCGCGCAACTGCTGACGACCCGGGCGATCTGCCGGCCCAGAACGTCGTAGGCGGTCATGCCGTTGCCCGGAATATCGACGTCGCCCAGCGTCATGCTGAAGAAATCGGTCGTCGCCGGCCGCAGCGCATCGGCTGGATCGACGAAGGTGATCACCACCTCGCGGAACTGGCCGCCGTCGAGCGAATTCGTGCCGCTGTCCGAACAGCAGCCGCTGAAGACCCTGACGTCGCCGAAGGATGACGAGATGAGCACACCCTGTGACGCGAACTGATCGGTGACCAAAGTGCCGGGCAGCAGCGCGTCGAAATCGATCGTCTGTGCTGCCGAGTGGGCGAGGCTGCTGAACAGCCACATCGAGAACATGAGCAGTTTCTTCATCGGAGTCTCCTTTGCGGATCGGTCCGGTTGTGCGTGCAAGAAACGGGCCCCGCAGGCATCAGATTGATTGGAATGAAAAAATCTGTGTCAGGCTCGGCGCTGCCCTTAAGGGTGTAAGGTCGTTCGACATGCCGGCACCGCGCATTGTGGCCCTGCCGAGGCCGGATCGCATGAAGTGCTTCGACCGGATGCATTCCGGGAATGCCGGCGCTTCACCCGGAGAGCGGGGCGTGAAGCCCGGGAAATCCGACACGGCAGGAAGCTGCGGCCCACACGCTTGCGCGTCTCGGGGCATTCTGCCATTGGCGGGGCGACGTGACGGAAGAGGGGGGCGGCGTCAGGACAGCGCCAGCACGCGCAGCAGCCAGCGGTTCAGTTCGGCGATTTCGTCCATGCACACTTCGTGATCCATGTCGTAGGTGTGCCATTCGTGTTCAATGCCGAGCGCGTCGAACACCTCGCGCGCGGCCAGCGCGCGGTCTATCGTGACCACGCCGTCGTGCGTGCCGTGTGCCAGGAACAGCGGTACGTCGCGGTTGGCCGGGCTGCGTTCGGCAGCCGTTCTCCCGGCCAGCGGCAGGTAGCCGGACAGCCCGGCGATGCCGGCCAGGCGCTCGCCGTGGCGCAGGCCGGCCACCAGCGCCATGGCACAGCCCTGCGAGAAACCCATCAGCACGATGCGCGAGGCGGGTATCCCGCGCGACACCTCGCGCGCGATCAGCGCTTCGACGATGGTCTGCGAAGCGCGGATGCCGGCTTCGTCGTCGATGCCCGAACCGGGCTCGAACAGGTCATACCAGGCGCGCATGATGTAGCCGCCGTTGCGCGTGACCGGCCGTTCGGGGGCATCGGGCAGCAGAAAACGCACCGGACCGACGGCGTCGAGCTCGAGCGCGTGACAGACCGGCACGAAGTCGCTGCCGTCCGCACCCAGTCCGTGCAGCACGATAATGGTCGCGGCAGGCGTGTCGCCGGATTCCAGTTCGATCAGATTGACGGCCATGCGGGAGTTTCCGGAAAGAGGGGATTGAAATCAGGTCGCAAGCGGCGCGGGCGACACACTGCCCACCGGTACGACATCGTATCGAAGATTGCCTGTCTGCCGACGGATCGCCCTGCCGCGGCGCCGGCGCGCTACAGTGCGGCCACATCAACAGGAGATCGCAATGAAAACACTGACCGTACACCTCACCGTCGAGCTGCAGGTGCCCGACGAATGGACGCTGGTCGACCACGCATCGGGCGTGCCGGTGCTCAAGATCGGCGACCAGTTCGTCGACTTCGACATCACGCCGCTGTCCACGCGCGAAGATGACCCGGAGGCGATGTGGAGCGACGACGACCAGGAACTCACCGCGAAGGTGCTGGATTGCGTGACCGAGCTCGACACCGACATCGAGATCGCCTACCAGCAGTAAGACCGGACCGGGGAATCCCGGCCGCCCCGGCCACTCAGTCCGGCGGCGGGCCGAGGTAGCGCCGGTCCGACCAGGTGGCCAGCCATTCGGGGACGAAAGCCACGAATATCGCCACCAGCATGCCGGTCAGGAAGGCGTCGCCCCAGGCCATCAGCCAGCGCGCCACCAGTGCGTGCTCGACCGCGACGCCACCGAGCAGGTGGTGCGCGAATTCGTAGGCGATCCCCGCCAAGAATATGCTGAGCGCGGTGCCGATGAAGGCACGGCCCAGCACGTATATGAAGGGATGGGCCGGCAGGCCGCGGCGCAGTGCCTCGCCCAGCGCGAGCGACAGCGTGGCCGGCACCAGACCTATCCAGACCAGTTGCGACATCACGTCCTGCCAGCCCAGGCGGCCGAAGATGCCGACAACAAGCGCGATCAGCACCAGTTCGATCACGGCCAGTGGCCAGCCGAACATCAGCACCAGCAGGCAGGCGCCCGACAGCTGTATCGAAATGCCCGCCGGCAGCATCTGCGGCAGGCCCCACAGCAGCGACAGCACCACCAGCGACGCCGCCCACGGGGCGCCCAGCGGCCCCGCCAGCATGCGCCAGGGCCGAAGCGGAAGGCTGACGCCGAGTGTGGCGCACACGATGAACAGTTCAATGACCAGCACGATGCCGCGTCGTCCCGAGATCCGTGAGGACGGCAGTCTGGCATGAGCCGATGTCCGCGGTGATGACGTGGCGCAAGCGCTGCCTCACTCCATCCCGCCAGCGCGACGTTTTTCTGCAGGAGCGAGCATTGCTCGCGACAGCACACCGATCATCGATCCACGTTGTGTGACGAAGAGACAGTCGCGGCGAGCCATTCCGCCTCTGCGGTGTGTTCAGGTAGGAGCGAGCCATGCTCGCGAAGGCACGTCTGATCCGCGCCCGCCCTTGTCTCACGTCAAGGCTCCCGACCACGAGCCTCGCGTGCAGGGCGGGTAATCGATCCTCTGCAGTGCCTGTGCTGCGCCGCAACGATGCTGCGGCTATACTCCCGCGCTTTGCGCTTTTCCGCCCTGCGCCATGACCGTCCTCAAGCCAGCAACTCGTCCGGCACGTCCCCAGTTCTCTTCCGGCCCCTGTGTGAAGCGTCCGGGCTGGAAGCTGGATGCGCTGGCCGATGCCTTCATCGGCCGCTCGCATCGCGCGAAGGACGGTCTGGCCAAGCTCGCCGAGGTGATAGACCTCAGCCGCGCGGTACTCGGCGTGCCGGATACCCACCGCATCGCCATCGTGCCCGGTTCGGACACCGGCGCCGTCGAAATGGCGCTGTGGACGCTGCTCGGCGAACGCGGTGTCGACTGCCTGGCCTGGGAAACCTTCGGCGGAAACTGGGTGACCGACGTTGACTCGGTGCTGAAGCTGGCCGGTGCGCGCGTCGTCAAGGCACCATTCGGCAGCTTGCCCGACCTGTCGACGGTGGACTGGAGCCACGACGTGGTGTTCACGTGGAACGGCACGACCAGCGGCGTGCGCGTGCCCGACGGCGACTGGATTCCGGATGACCGTGCCGGCCTGTCGATCTGCGACGCGACCTCCGCCGCCTTTGCGATGGAACTGCCCTGGGACAAGCTCGACGTCACCACTTGGTCCTGGCAGAAGGTGCTTGGCGGCGAGGCGGCGCACGGCATGATCGTGCTCGGCCCGCGCGCGGTGGAGCGGCTGCAGCGTCACACGCCGTCCTGGCCGGTGCCCAAGGTGTTCCGGCTGATGAACAAGGGCAAGCTGAGCGAAGACCTGTTCGCCGGCAACACGATCAATACGCCGTCCATGCTGTGCGTCGAGGATCAGATCGACGCGTTGCGCTGGGCGCAATCCATCGGCGGACTGCCGGCGCTGATGGCGCGCAGCCGCGCCAGCTGCGCGGCGCTCGAACGCTGGGTGGCCGCGACCGACTGGGTGGACTTCCTGGCCGAGCGCACCGATACCCGTTCCAGCACCTCGGTCTGCCTGAAGATCGTCGATCCGTGGTTTTCCGCGCTGCCGCTGGCCGAAGGCTGGGCCTTCATCCAGCGCATGTGCGCGCTGCTCGAACAGGAAGGCGCGGCTTTCGACATCGCGGCCTATCGTGACGCGCCGCCGGGCCTGCGCATCTGGTGCGGTGCGACCGTCGATGCGGCCGACGTCGAGGCGCTGACGCCCTGGCTGGACTGGGCTTGGGCGACCGTCAAGCAGGCTTCGGCCTGATCCTCCACACAACAAGACCGACTGCCATGATGCGCGCCATCCTGTTCGACTGCGACAGCACCCTTTCCACCATCGAAGGCATTGACGTGCTGGCCGAACGCGCCGGCGTGGTCGATCAGGTCGTGCCGCTGACCACCGCCGCGATGGACGGACGCCTGAAGCTGGAGGAGGCCTACGCGGCCCGGCTCGATCTGATCAAACCGGACCGCGCGGTCATCGACTGGCTCGGCCAGCACTATGTGGACACCATGGTCGAGGGCGCGGCCGAAGCGGTGAATGCACTGCGCGCGCTCGGCTGGCAGGTACACGTGGTCAGCGGCGGCATCCGCCAGGCGGTGGTCGAACTGGCCAGCCATCTCGGCGTGCCTGACGAACGGGTCCATGCGGTGCACCTCGATTTCGACGCCGATGGCCGGTACGCGGGTTTCGACCTGTCGTCGCCGCTGGCGCGCAATGGTGGCAAGGCTGAAGTGTGCCGTCAGGTGATGGCGCAGGTGGATTCGGCCGTCATGGTCGGCGACGGCATCACCGACATGGAAGCGGCAGCCGCCGGTGCCATGGTGATCGGCTTCGGCGGCGTCGTGCGGCGCGAGGCGGTCGCCAGCCGCGCGCACCACTTCATCGACAAGCCCGACCTGCGTGAGGTCGTCCGCCTGCTGGCGACGCCGGCCGAACTGGATCGCGTGTCGCTGCTGCTCGGTTGAAACCGTAGCGGCATCGGCCCGTCGTTGCAGGCGTGCCTGCAGGTCTCGGAACAATTCGTTCGTGCGCTGTCTATAGTGCCTGAAGCAGGGCTGCGCCACCCGGCGTGCCCGTTCGGGGAGACTCGCGATGCCGGATGCCGTGCTGCTGACCTATCTGCTGGGCGTGGCATCGTCGCTGTCCGGCTATCCGCCTCTGCCGCCCGGACACATGCCGGCAGTGCGCCCGCTGGCGGTGGCCGAACTGGTGCGGGAGGCCTGTCCTGACGCACCGGCCGAATGCGAAAAGCTGGTCGCGCTGTACGACCGCCAGCACGACTACATCCTGATCCGCGCCGATCTCGACCTGCAGGAAGCGGCCGACAATTCCTTTCTGGTCCACGAATTCGTGCATGTGCTCGAAGCGCATGCCAAGGGTGACGGCTACCAACGCGACTGCCTTGCCACGCTGCAGTCGGAGCGCGAAGCCTATCGCGTGCAGAACACCTATCTGACCAGCCGGGGACGCTCCGAACACTACGGCGGCATGCTGGCGCAGCGGACCTGCGCACCCGAGCAGACGGCCGGCGACTCGGCGGTGGTGCTGCAGCGGGTGCCGCGCCGCCAGAGCGACGAAGCCGTGCTGGAGGATTTCATGGAAGAACTGGGCCGCGGCCGGGCTGCGGCCCGCCGTCGCTGATCCGGCGAGGGATGTCCGGCTGCCGCCCGGGCAGCCGGAGTTTCCGTCCTACAGCAGTACGCGTTCGATGCCGCCGTTGTTGGCCTGTTCGATATAACGCTCGGCCCAGTCGGCACCCAGCAGGTGGCGCGCCATCTCGACCACGATGTAGTCGGCCTGCGTCGAGCTGTCGTTGTCGTAGCGCGACAGGCCCTGCAGGCAGGACGGGCACGAGGTCAGTATCTTCACGTCCCCCTTGAAGCCGTCCGCCCGCTGCACCTCGGCACCCTTGCGCATTTCCTCTTCCTTGCGGAAGCGCACCTGGGTCGAAATGTCCGGCCGGCTGACCGCCAGCGTGCCGCTCTCGCCGCAGCAGCGATCGTTCAGCGTGACCTTCGATCCGTCGGCGGTGCCGATCAGCTGGTTCACGACCTTCATCGGCGCATGCGTCTTCATCGGCGTGTGGCAGGGGTCGTGATACATGTAGCGCACGCCCTCGACGCCTTCCAGCTTGACGCCCTTTTCCATCAGGTATTCGTGGATGTCGAGCAGCCGGCAGCCGGGGAATATCTTGTCGAATTCGTACTGCTGCAGCTGGTCCATGCAGGTGCCGCAGGACACGATCACCGTCTTGATGTCGAGATAGTTCAGCGTGTTGGCGACACGGTGGAACAGCACGCGGTTCGAAGTGCTGATCTGCTGGCCCTTTTCCTCGTTGCCGCCGGCGGTCTGCGGATAGCCGCAGCACAGGTAGCCCGGCGGCAGCACGGTCTGTGCGCCGACGTGATAGAGCATGGCCTGCGTGGCCAGCCCGACCTGCGAGAACAGCCGCTCCGAGCCGCAGCCCGGGAAATAGAACACCGCTTCCTGATCGTCCGACGCGCGCTGCGGGTCACGGATGACCGGTACGACGGCTGCATCCTCGATGTCGAGCAGCGCACGCGAAGTGCGCTTGGGCAGCTTGCCCGGCATCGGCTTGTTGATGAAGTGGATCACCTGCGCCTTGACTGGCGGCCGGCCCAGCGTCGGTGGCGGATTCTTCGTCTGCCGGTCGACCAGGCCGAGCGCCTTGCCGACCTTGTGGCCGAGCCGCTGCGCCTTGTAGCCGACACCCATCATCGCCATGCGCAGCGCCTTGATGGTGGCCGGATCGGTCGCGTTCAGGAAGGCCATCGACGCGGCCGTGCCCGGGTTGAACTTGCGCTTGCCCTGCTTGCGCAGCGCGTTGCGCATTGCGATCGACACGTCGCCGAAGTCGATGTCGACCGGGCAGGGCTTCTCGCACTTGTGGCACACCGTGCAGTGGTCGGCGACGTCGCTGAATTCGTCGAAGTGGCGCAGCGAAACGCCGCGCCGCGTCTGCTCCTCGTACAGGAAGGCTTCGATCAGCAGCGAGGTGGCCAGGATCTTGTTGCGCGGCGAGTACAGCAGGTTGGCGCGCGGCACGTGGGTCGAGCACACCGGCTTGCACTTGCCGCAGCGCAGGCAGTCCTTGATCGAGGTGGCGATCTGGCCGATGTCGCTCATTTCCATGATCAGCGACTCGGTGCCCAGCAGCGAGAACGACGGCGTGTAGGCGCGCGTCAGGTCGCCGCCGGGCAGCAGCTTGCCGGCGTTGAAGTGGCCGTCCGGGTCGACGCGCCGCTTGTAATCGACGAAGGGCGCGAGTTCTTCGGTCGTCAGGTATTCGAGCTTGGTGATGCCGATGCCGTGTTCGCCGGAAATGACGCCGCCGAGCGAACGTGCCAGCGCCATGATGCGGGCGACCGCTGCATTGGCCTCCTGCAGCATGTCGTAGTTGTCCGAATTGACCGGGATGTTGGTGTGCACATTGCCGTCGCCGGCATGCATGTGCAGCGCCACGAACACGCGACCGCGCTTGACCTCCTTGTGGATGGCGGCGATGCGGTCGAGCACCGGGCGGTAGGTCGAGCCGTCGAAGATTTCCTCGAGCAGCGGCAGCAGTTCGCGCTTCCACGACACGCGGACCGAATAGTCCTGCAGCCGGTGGAACAGCGTCGGCGAGGCGGCGCGGTTGAGCAGCGGGCCGACTTCGACGCCGAGCGCGCGTGCGAGGTCTTCGGCACGGTCCAGCGGCATGTCCAGATTGTCGAGCAGCCACTGCCAGCGTCCACGCACGGCGGCCACCTGCTGCAACGCCTGCGTGCGCCGGTCGCCCAGCAGCTCGTCGGCATCGACGTTGGCGTCGCCCGCGTGCAGCGGCAGTTCGCCGTGCAGGAAGCCGGTCAGCGCGTCGCACAGCCGCAGCTTGCTGGCGATCGACAGCTCGATGTTGATGCGTTCGATGCCGTCGCAGTAGTCGCCCATGCGCGGCAGCGGAATCACCACGTCCTCGTTGATCTTGAACGCGTTGGTGTGGCGGGCGATGGCGGCGGTGCGCGCGCGGTCCAGCCAGAAGGTCTTGCGCGATTCGGCCGACACCGCGATGAAGCCTTCGGCGCCGCGCTGGTTGCACAGCCGCACCACTTCGGAGGCGGCGGCCATCACCGTGGTTTCGTCGTCGCCGACGATGTCGCCGATCAGCACCATCTTCGGGCGGCCGTGGCGGCGCGCCTTGGTGGCGTAGCCGACTGCACGCACGTAGCGCTCGTCGAGGTGTTCCAGGCCGGCGAGCAGCACACGCGCATTGCCTGCCTTCGGCAGATTGTCGAGGTAGTCCTTGATTTCGACGATGGCCGGCACGGCTTCGCGCACCTGGCCGAAGAATTCGAGACAGACGGTGCGGGTGACCGGCGGCAGCTTGTGCAGGATCCAGCGCGCGCTGGTGATCAGGCCGTCGCAGCCTTCCTTCTGCACGCCGGGCACGCCGGACAGGAATTTGTCGGTGACGTCCTTGCCCAGGCCTTCCTTGCGGAAGCGGCTGCCCGGCGCCTCGATCAGCTCGGCCTCGCCACGCGGCGTGCGGCCGTCCATTTCATAGCGTTGGACTGAGAAGCGCACCAGCGGTGCGTCGTGGATCTTGCCCAGATTGTGGTCCAGACGCGTGATTTCCAGCGGCCAGCCGTCGGCATCGACCATGCGCCAGCTGGCCAGATTGTCGAGCGCGGTGCCCCACAGGACGGCCTTCTTGCCGCCGGCATTGGTGGCGATGTTGCCGCCGACGCAGGAAGCGTCCGCCGAGGTCGGATCGCAGGCGAACACCAGGCCGGCGTTCTCGGCGGCGTCCATGACGCGGCGGGTGACCACGCCGGCGCCGGTGCGTATCGTTGCGTAGGGCGTCGACAGGCCCGGCAGCACGGTCGATTCGACCGGTCCGAGGTCGATCAGCTTTTCTGTGTTCATGACCGCCGACTTCGCCGTCAGCGGTACGGCGCTGCCGGTGTAGCCGGTGCCGCCGCCGCGCGGAATGATGGTCAGGCCGAGTTCTATGCAGCCGCGCACCAGCGGCGCGATCTCTTCCTCGGTGTCCGGATAGAGCACGACCAGCGGGTATTCGACGCGCCAGTCCGTGGCGTCGGTCACGTGCGACACGCGCGCCAGACCGTCGAATGCGATGTTGGCATCGCGCGTGTGGCGGCCGAGCACCTTCTGGATGCGCTTGCGCAGCGCGCGAATGTCCGCGAAGTGCGCGGCGAAGGCGTCGACCGCGTCGCGCGCCGCCGCCAGCAGCACACCGACCTTGCGGTCGCGTTCGCGCGCCGCCTCGTCGCCATCCGGTTTGCGCCGCAACTCGATCTCGTGCAGCCGGTGGTGCATCGCGCCGACCAGTGCGTCCTGCCGCTTCGGGTTGTCGAGCAGGTCGTCCTCGAGGTAGGGATTGCGCTGCACGACCCAGATGTCGCCCAGCACCTCATACAGCATGCGGGCGGAACGCCCGGTCAGCCGTTCACTGCGCAGGCTGGCCAGCGTGTCCCACAGCGGCGCGCCCAGCAGCCTGATCACGATCTCGCGATCGGACAGGGAGGTGTAGTTGTAGGGTATTTCGCGCAGTCGGGTGGGGTCGCGCGAAGCTTGCAAATCGATGAGCGCTGTAGCGGATTCCATCAACAAGCCAGATTGCTGTTCGGGTCGGCATTATACGTCTGCGGGTTGTGCACCGCGCCACGGTTATGGCGCCATCCGGCCATGTCCGAATCAAGCCACGCCGGCGCTCAGGTGCTGGCCCACATGCGCAGCAGGTTGTGATAGACCGAGGTCATCTTCATTACCGGCTCGATGTCGCCGACTTCGGCGCGCATGTCCATGATGTTCATGTCCATTTCGTACAGCAGGCGGCGCTTGTCGAGGTCGCGCACCATGCTTTCCATCCACATGAAGCAGGCCGTCCGGGTGCCGCGCGTGACCGCCGTGACGCGGTGCAGGCTGCTCGACGGGTAGAGCACCATGTCGCCGGCAGCGAACTTGACGGTGTGCGTGCCGTAGGTGTCGTCGATCACCAGTTCGCCGCCGTCGTAGTCGGCCGGATCGGCGACGAACAGCGTTGCCGACAGGTCGGTGCGCACGCGCTGCGTGGTGCCGCGTATGGTGCGCACCGCGTTGTCGACGTGGTTGCCGAAGGAGTTGGACGCGCCGGTGTAGCGGTTGAACAGCGGCGGGAAGATGCGTTTGGGCAGCGCGGCGGTGAAGAAGGTGGCGTTGCGTTCCAGCGCGCCGAGCACGATGTCGCGCGCGGCGACCGATTCGGCGCAGAAATCGTCGAGCTGCAGGTTGTTCTTTGCCTGGGCGGCGATGCTGCCGGCGGTGATGCGCCCGTCCTGCCACGGCGCATGGTCGAGGATGTCGCGCACGCGGGCGAGTTCGTCGGCAGTCAGCACTTCGGGAAGGTGGATCAGCATGGCAATGTCCGTTTCGGGCCGGTCCCGAACGGACCGGCCACAGTGGTTGGAATCAGAACTTCAGGTCGGCGGTCAGCTGTATGGCCCGTTCGGTACCGGGCACCGCGAAGCCGCCGTTCTCGTACACCGCTTCGTAATAGCGCTTGTCGAACAGGTTCAGCACGTTCAGCTTGAAGGCGTAGCGGGGTTGTTCGTAGGCCAGCATGGCGTCGTAGCGCACGTAGTCAGGTGCGACGTTCGGCACGATGGCCGCCGTGCCGCCGACGCCATAGACCTGGCGCCTGCCCTTGGCTTCGGCGCCGCCGCCGATGCGCCAGTTGCCGTCGAGCCGGTAGGTGGTCCACACATTGAAGGTGTAGGGCGGAGCATTGCGCGGCCGCAGACCGACGATGTTCGGGTTGTTGCCCGGCGCCGCCTCGTCGATGCGGGCACGCATCAGCGCCAGTCCGGCGAATACCTCCCAGTCGGCGGTGATGCGCCCGGCGGCCTCGATCTCGATGCCGTCGGTGTGGCGCTTCTTCGACAGCAGCTGTACGCCAGCTTGTTCCAGGTCGGTATTGCGTTCCCAGGTCTTGGTGCCGCGGTAGATCGAGGTGCGCAGTGACAGCGCGCCATCGAGCAGCTCCCACTTGGTGCCGAATTCGATGGTCCTGCTGCGCTCCGGCGGATTGATCGCGGCGGCGGCGGTGAGCTGGTAAAGATCGGCGGTTGGATTGAACGAGTCGCTCCAGGCGAAGTAGTAGGTCGACAGGTCGTCCGGCTGGAACAGCAGGCCGCTGCGATAGCTCCATTCGCCGTAGTCGACGCGCGCCCCGTTGCTGTAGTCGGCGTTCATGTTGTCGCGACGTACGCCGCCAAGCAGCTTCCAGCCGGGCAGGAATTCGATCTGGTCCTGCGCGTAGACACCGGTGGTGATGCCTTCGTAGCTGGCGATCGTATTGCGCACGCGGTTGCCGTAGTTCACCGGAATGCCGGCATTGGTGTCCGGATCGCCGACTGTCGTGCTGCCGGCAGTCGAATTCGTCAGTGCGTTGTAGCTCCACCGGCTGGCCTTCTCCTTCAGCCACTCGAACCCGACCAGTGCCTCGTGCTTCAGCGGGCCGGTCAGGAAGCGTGTCGACAGGTCGGTCTGGCTGGTGACCGTGCTTTCCGTGCCGCCGCGTGCCTGCCGGCCACGGGTGACCAGCGTCGCGTCGGTGACCACCGTGGTGCCGGCGGCCAGTCGGGGTGCCACCGCCCACAGGTCGCGGTCATAGTCGGCGAAGCGCAGCACCGTCTTGAGTTCGGTGTCCGGTGAGAAGCGGTGGATGTAGGTGCCGGTGGACATGTTCGTCCGGTTGTTCTCGTAGTCCTTCGATGTGCCGTAGAAACGGCTGGCCGGTACGTCCAGCGGCCGATGGTTGAAGAAGGGCACACCGTAGTCGGGCACGTTGTGCGTATACAGATACAGATAGCTGAGGATGAATTCGTCGGCGGTGCCTATGCCCCAGCGCAGGGTCGGCGCGAGGCCCTCGCGGTCGGTTTCCACGCCCTTGCGCGAGCTGTTGGCGTCGGTCTTCATGGCCGTGATGCGCAGTGCCGCGTTTTCGCCGAGTACCTTGTTGGTGTCAGCGGTGACGCGACGGTAGGCGTAGCTGCCCACCGTGGTCGATACCGTCGTGTGGTCGACCAGTCCGGGCTGCTTGCTGACCCGGTTGATGACACCACCGGCCTGACCGCGGCCGAACAGCATGGCGGCCGAACCGCGCAGTACGTCGATCTGCTCGACATGGAAGACCTCGCGGTTGTACTGCGCGACATCACGGATGCCGTCCAGGTACAGGTCGCCGAAGGAATAGAAACCCCGCAGCATGATGTTGTCGCCGATGCGTCCGCCTTCGCCGGAGTTGAAGGTGAGTCCGGCGACGTGACGCAGCGCGCTCTTCATGGTGTCGGCGTTGCTGTCCAGCATCAGCTGTTCGGTTACCGTCGTGATCGCCTGCGGGATGTCCTTGGCCAGCTGTTTCGTCTTGGCCGACGTCACGATGCCGGACTGATAGCCGCTGTTCGGCGAATTCGGGCGCTCGCGGGCATCGCGCACCCTGACTTCGGGCAGTGTGGTGGCCGTTGTATCCGCGGTCTGGGTGGCCGCGGGGTTCGCGTCTTCGGCGACGGCTGTCGTCGACAGCGCCATCAGCATGGCAGCCGCCAGCGACAGCGGTTGCTGTGGAGTGGTTCGTTTCATGTGCAAGCAGTCCTGGTTGGGTGGTCATGAGGACTGGCTTGCAAGGCGGCTGGCTTGTCCGTGGCCCGGTGAAGTGCGTCGTTGTCCGGGCTCGCGATGCAATCGTAAACGAGAATCGTTATTGATACAAGTTGTTGCTATTCGGGATGCCGGAGGCCAGATCGGCGCTGACCCAGACCGCCGGTTGCCTCTGCCGGTATTGCAGGTACAGGAGTAGAATGGAAACCATTCTCAACTTCCAGGTGCGCCGAAGCACCTTAAGGTTTTCATGCCGTCTGCGTTCTGCTGCCCTGCAATCGATGCACTGCTTTCGATTTTCTTCGCTCCATGGCAGATCCTGGCGGGAGATCGTTCATGAATGCGCGGACTGGTACCGTCGCTGATTCCATGCGCTTGAGCGAGGCGCAGACCGGTACGCCGATGACGGTGATCGAGGTGCTTGAAGATCGTCACGCGCCCGAGTGGGCGCAGCGTTTGCGCGAACTCGGTTTCATCGATGGCGAGACCGTGTGCGTGCTGCGTCGCGGGCAGCCGGGCAACGAGCCGCTGGCCGTACGCGTTGGCGTATGCACCTTCGCACTGCGTCGGGCCGAGGCGGCCTGCGTTCTGGTCGCTGCGGTGCCGGGAGCGGCACGGTGACGCAGGCGGCGGTTGATACTGCGCTGCTGCAGCCGCCGATGCTGGCGCTGGTCGGCAATCCGAATTGCGGCAAGACGGCGCTGTTCAACCTGCTGACCGGCAGCCGGCAGAAGGTGGCCAACTACGCCGGAGTCACGGTCGAGCGCAAGGAAGGCCTGCTGCGTACCGGGTCCGGTCGGCGGCTGAGCGTGCTTGATCTGCCGGGTACCTACAGCCTGACGCCGCATTCGCCGGACGAGAAGGTGACCTGCGACGTACTCGCGGGCCGGCTGGCCGGCGAGCGGCGTCCGGATCTGGTGCTGGCGGTGGTCGATGCGACCCACCTGGCGCGCCAGCTGCGCCTTGTACTTGGCCTCAAACGGCTCGGCCTGCCGGTCGTGGTTGCGCTCAACATGACGGATCTGGCGCGCGCGCGCGGCTTCGAGGTCGATACCGGCGTGCTGTCGCGGGAGCTGGGACTGCCGGTCGTGTCCACGGTGGCGGTGCGTTCGGGCGGTGCGGACGCACTGCTGCAGCTGCTTGATACGGTGCCGGTCGGTGCCGGAGCTTCTTCGTCCGGCGATGCAAGTCTGGCCGAGGATCATCGCCGGGTCGGCGAAATCCTGCGGGCGCTCGGTCTGGATGCGCTCGAAGCGCATGCCTTCACCGACCGGGCTGACCGTGTGTTGCTGCATCCGCTGGCCGGACCGACGCTGCTGCTGGCGCTGCTGTTCCTGATCTTCCAGGCGGTATTTGCCTGGGCCGAAGCACCGATGGGCCTGATCGAGTCCGCGACATCGGCACTGGGCGAAGCCGTCGGGGCGTTGCTGCCCGAAGGCATGCTGCGCAGCCTGCTGGTCGATGGCATCGTCGCCGGTCTGGGTGGCGTGCTGGTATTCCTGCCGCAGATCGTGATCCTGTTCTTCTTCATCCTGCTGCTCGAGGAATCCGGCTATCTGCCGCGTGCCGCCTTCCTGCTCGACCGGCTGATGGGCGGCGTCGGGCTGTCCGGCCGCTCGTTCATCCCGCTGCTGTCGAGCTTCGCCTGCGCCATCCCGGGCATCATGGCCACGCGCACGATCCAGAATCCACGCGACCGCTGGGTCACCATCATGATCGCGCCGCTGATGACCTGTTCGGCGCGGCTACCCGTCTATGCGCTGCTGATCGGTGCCTTCATTCCGCGGCAGACCGTCGCTGGCGGGCTGGAACTGCAGGGACTCGTGCTGTTCGCGCTTTACCTCTCCGGCATCGTGTCGGCGGTGGGCATCGCCTGGCTGGTCAAGCGCTTCGGTGCACGCGACATGCACCAGACGCTGATGATGGAACTGCCGGATTACCACTGGCCGTCATTGCGCAATCTGGGTATCGGACTGTGGCAGCGCGTGATGATCTTCCTGCGGCGCGTCGGCGGCATCATCCTCGCGCTGACCGTGCTGCTGTGGTTTCTGGCCAGTTATCCCTCGGCACCGGTCGATGCCGCCGGACCGGCGATCGAGTACAGCTTCGCCGGAATGCTTGGCCATCTGCTGCTGCCGCTGTTCGAACCGATAGGTTTCAACTGGCAGATCGCGGTCGCTCTGGTGCCGGGCATGGCGGCACGCGAAGTGGCGGTCAGTGCGCTGGGTACGGTCTATGCGCTGTCAGCGACCGGCGAGGACACGGCGCAGGCGCTGGCGCCGCTGATTTCGGCAAGCTGGGGGCTGCCGACCGCGCTGTCGCTGCTCGCCTGGTTCGTGTTCGCACCACAGTGCCTGTCGACGCTGGCCACCGTGCGCCGGGAAACCGGCGGCTGGAGGGCGCCGCTGCTGATGGCCGGCTATCTGTTCGGTCTGGCCTATCTCGCGTCCTTCGTCACCTATCGCGTCGCGCTCGCCTGCTGCTCATGAATTTCGCACCGACTGATCTTGTCGCATGCCTTCTGGTCGCCGTTGCGGCGTGGAAGGTTGGCGGCGCGATCCGGGCATGGCTGCGCGCGCTCACTGCGCCGGCCGCCGGCAAGTGCGGTGCATGTACGCAGTGCGGTGCAAACGGACGTACCACGGGTGATCGCCCGGGGTCAGGTGGCTGCTCTTGAGCCGATCCGGCAATCGGGCAGATCGGCGGCGGAGCGCCGCACGATACGCGCTCGTACTCCGTCAGGGCTGACGATCCAGAGCCGTATCCGATAGTTCCTCGAAACGACGCAGCACGAAGCGTCGGGTCAGGTCGGGTGCTGTTCCGGTCGATGTTTCCTTGTCCACTACGTCGAGCAGGAGTGCTCCGCCTCCGAGCCGTTCCAGAACATCCTGCTCTATCCAGTATTCGCAGCCGGCGACGTCACCCAGCTTGATATTGTCGTCGGCGATCCTGATCGAGCCGACCGGGCGGCAGAGTGGTTGCGCGGTGTCCGTCGCCCGGCCGTGATGGAACATCAGCGGACCGTGGCGGGCGGACAGTCGGATGATGAGCATCACTGCGTCGATGCTGCCCGCGAGAGACGGGCAGTCAACGGATTCTCTCGCGGTACCGAGACAGTCTGGATCTGAAGAATGCGGCATGTATCAGGATTCGGTGTGTGCGGTCGGCTGCTGCCCGTCGTTGTGCCCGTTCCGGCCAGAATTTCACAGCAAGAGGTGAGCCATGTCGCCGGAATGACGCTTCAGCCGGCTGTCCCGTCGCATTCGTCGGGCATGACGGTCGATGCTGCGGCTGGAGTGTCCAGTTGCGGTGCAGGGCGGTGTTCAGGCCTGTAACGACTGTTTCGTTTTCCGTCTTCCTCACGGCGCGTGCATGCCGTGAACGGCTCATTCTGGCAGCCGGACGCCGCGCCTAAAATATGAAGTTCTGTTCAGGAGTGTGCGGGCTGCCGGGACGCGCAAATGAAAAAGGCCGCTCCGGTGGAGCGGCCTTCGGGGGCTGGCAGCTGGGATTGTCGCGGTTCCGGGCGTCTATTTCGACGCCGGGTCAGTGACGAAACCGATGCGGGTCAGTCCCAGACGGGCGGCTTCGCTCATCACGTGGGCAACCGAGCGGTAGGGGACGTTCTGGTCGGCGCGGAGCTGGATTTCCGCCGTGTTGTCGCGCGCAGCGGCGTCCTGCAGGTGCTGCTTGAGCATCGCGTCGTCTATCTTCTCGCCGGCCCAGTAGAGCTGGCCGTCGGCACCGATCGCGATCTGGATGTTTTCCGGTGGCAGCTGATTGGCGGCCGTCGATTCCTTGGGCAGATCGACCTTGACCGCGTGGGTCAGCAGCGGTGCCGTCACCATGAAGATGATGAGCAGAACCAGCATCACGTCGATCAGCGGAATCATGTTGATTTCCGCCATCGGGCCGTCGTCGTCCTGTTCGAAACTTGCAAAGGCCATGGCTGGGCTCCCGGTCAGTGCGGCGCGGTACGCGCGGCCTCGCGGCCATGCTCGACCAGCGACAGCACGCGGTCGCCGGTCGCCTTCGGGTCGTGCGAGCCGCTGTCCTTGATGCCGGTGGACAGCATCACGAACACGTCATGCGCGAAGCTGTTCAGTTCGGCCATCACGTTGCGCGTCGAGCGGGCGAAGAAGTTGAAGGCGAGCGCCGCCGGAATCGCGGTCGCCAGACCGATGGCAGTCATGATCAGCGCCTCTCCGACCGGACCGGCCACCTTGTCCAGCGTGCCCTGACCGGACATGCCGATCGCCAGCAGCGCGTGGTAGATGCCCCAGACGGTACCGAGCAGGCCGATGAACGGCGCGCTGGACGCGACCGAAGCCAGAAAGGTCTGGCCGTACTCCATGCGGCTGCGGTCACGCTCGATCGAGCGTTTCAGCGCACGGGTCAGGAATTCGTCGGGACTGCCGGTGGCGATCAGGCCACGCGCCCCGGCCTTGCCGTTGCGCAGCGTCTCGATCGCGCTGAAGCCTTCGTGCACCAGATGGGAGAACGGATCGGTGACGCCGTTGGCCCGCATGTCGCGCGCGACATCCTCCAGCGACGGTGCGTTCCAGAACCGGTCGAGGAAGCGGCTGCTGGCGCCGCGCTGGCGCAGCGCGACGATGCCCTTGAGCGCGATGAGGAACCAAGTGCCCACCGAAGCGAAAGCCATCAGCACGATGATGGTGAGTGCGACACCGTCCGCATTCGACAGAAAGTGCGCAAAACCCAGTGAATCATTCATTAAACATTCTCCTGATGGAAGCCATGCAAAAACTGGCCGCCGCGCAGTGTACGCCTGCGGTGGCGGGGGTCAAATCATCCGCGCAGGCGGAAGTCGATCGGGACGTTGACGGCGCCGGCGACCGCCTCGTCGCCACGGCGTGCCGGAATGAACTTCCACCGGCGTACCGCGTCGAGCGCCGCCTGGTCCAGGCGGGGAAAGCCGCTCGAGGTATGGATCTCGAGTGCCGACGGATTGCCGTCCGCATCGACCGTCACCCGCAGCAGCACGCGTCCTTCCTCGTTCATGCGACGTGACAGCGCCGGATATGCGGGCGCCGGATTGATCAGGTAGTCGGCACTGAAGCGGGGTGCGGTAAGCGGAGCCGGTACCGGCTGCGGTGCCGGTGCAGCAGCGGGCGACGGGGCACGGACCGCCGTTGGCGCGTTATCGGCAGTGACCGCCTGTACGTCCTGGGGTTCAGTCGGCGGTGCGTCGTAGCGGCTGGGCGCATCGGCGGCGGCAGTCAGCTGCTGTGATGCCGCATTGCTTCGCACGGGGCGCCGCTCGGCAGGTCTTGCCGTCGGTTCTGGCGCTGCCGGCACGGTCGAGACGGGTTCCGGGGCGACCGGGGCGGCAATCAGGGTGCCCTGCATCACCCGTGGTTCGGCCGCCGGGACCACCGGATTGAAGGCCAGCCACAGCAGCACCAGTACATGCAGCGACAGCGCGATGCTCAGGGCCAGCGTCTGCAGCGAGAGTCCGGCGTTCGCGGCACCGGAACCGGCTGGCGTCGCAAGAGCGGCGGTTGCCGGCCGCATCCTGCTGCCGGCGACGTTCGCGGGGTGTGCTGACAGGACGGCGTTCATGCGTGTGCTCCGGTTCGGCGGCTGGATGGGAGGGATTCAGGCGACATTGCAGTGTGCGACGAGCAGCAGCGACAGCGCGGCTACGCAGACGGCTATCGACGGCAGGATGTCGAAATAGCCGGGAGCGTCTGCAGGCGTCGGATCGGGTGTCGTGTCATTCATCGGTGCGTGCGGCAGCCTGAAGCGGACCGGGCCGGATGCGGTCAGCAGCCGACCGGTCCGCTCCGTCCCGTGGGGTCAGCTCCCGATCTCCCCGCTCGCGGTCTGCGTGTAGTTCTGCAGGCCCATCCTGTCGATCTGGTCGATCTGGGTTTCCAGCCAGTCGATATGTTCTTCGGTGTCGTCGAGGATTTCGCGGAACAGATCGCGCGAAACGTAGTCGCCGGCGGTCTCGCAGCAGGCAATCGCATCCTTCAGCGTGGCATGCGATACATGTTCCAGCTTCAGGTCGCACGCCAGCATTTCCGGCACGTTCTCGCCGATCAGCAGCTTGTGCAGATCCTGCAGGTTGGGCAGGCCTTCAAGCAGCAGGATGCGCTCGATCAGCAGGTCGGCATGCTTCATCTCCTCGATCGATTCGCGATATTCGTGCTCGCCGAGCTTCTTCAGGCCCCAGCTCTTGTAGATGCGCGCATGCAGGAAGTACTGGTTGATGGCGGTCAGTTCATTGACCAGTTGCTTGTTCAGGAACTGCAGTACCTTCTTGTCGCCTTTCATTTGCGGTCTCCCGGATAAGGCGGAGTCATGGTCACGACTCCCGGTTTCATTCTAGGCAGAGTCGTGCTGCGTGGCAGCATTTCAGGCCGCGCACTGTGCAGCGCGATCATCGGCCACCCGGATGGCGTTGAATTCGACGCGTGCTGCCTCGACCACCTCTCTGGCGGCACGGACGCAGCGGCCGCAGTCACGGCAGCATCCCAGCCGGCCGGCCACCTCCCGCACGCTGCGGCAACCGGATTGCACGGCGGTCCTGATGTCGCGGTCGGTGACCGGCTCGCAAAGGCAGATGTACATGGAGAAGTCCTACTTGGTCAGGATGAGCTTGCCGTTCTTCGTCAGGCGCAAGGAATAGGATTCGCTGCCGTGGAGGATGGTCACCTGCGTATGTCCGTCCAGCAGCCGGGCGGAGTCGATGGCCGGTCTTGCAGCGTCGGCGGGCGTCGGCTGGCGGGCTTGTTGCTGCGGCACCGTGGCGGGCTGGTTCATTTGCCAATATATATACGAATGAGAATGGTTCGCATTAATACAGAAGCGCCGGATGCTGTCAACAGGATTTACCGGGTCGCCGGGCTGTCCTGCCAGTCATCGACATGCCAGCGGGCATGGCATCCGTTTTCGGTCGTCGCGCCTGCCCCCGGTGGGCGTAATCCGGGCGGGTCCGCTACATCCCGTCATCGGCTGACGAGGTATCCGGTGGAGACCTGTCGTACGTCTCTTCTGTTGCGCCGCAACAATCGATATAATTGCCGACTTTTCCAAAGGAGTGAGACATGGGTCTGGATCGAGTTCCGTCGGGCAAGGATCTGCCCAACGATTTCAACGTTGTGATCGAAATCCCGATGCATTCGGACCCGGTCAAGTACGAGGTCGACAAGGAGTCGGGCGCGGTTTTCGTCGATCGTTTCATGTCGACCGCGATGCACTACCCCTGCAACTACGGCTACATCCCGCACACCATCGCCGGCGATGGCGATCCGGTCGATGTGCTGGTGATGTCGCAGTTCGCGCTGCCGCCGGGTGTCGTGGTGCGCTGCCGTCCGATCGGCATGCTGAAGATGGTCGACGAGGCGGGCGAGGACGCGAAGCTGCTGGCCGTGCCGGTCGACAAGCTCACGCCTATGTACCGCTCGGTGCAGAGCCCGCGCGACCTGCCGCAGATCCTGCTGGACCAGATTTCGCACTTCTTCGAGCACTACAAGGATCTCGAGCCGGGCAAGTTCGTCAAGGTTCAGGGCTGGGGCGACATCGAGGATGCCAAGCGCGAGATCATGACCGGCGTCGACCGTTACCAGCAGGCCGAAGAAAAGCCGAACTACTGAGGTCGAATTACCGAGCGTCCGATGCCCCGTCGCGTCAGCGGTAGGGCGTGCGCTCTTCCAGTTCGCTGATGTGCAGTGCCATGCCGGCGCGCTCCCGTTCCAGGTAGCGCGCCACGGCATCCGAAAGATCCTGGTCGCGCAGCCAGTGTGCCGACCAGGTGCGCCGGGGCGTGAAGCCCCGCGCCATCTTGTGTTCCCCCTGTGCGCCCCCCTCGAACACCTCGAGCCCGCGTTCGATCGCGTATTCGATGCCCTGGTGGTAGCAGGCCTCGAAATGCAGGCAGGGAACGTGTTCGATCTCTCCCCAGTAGCGGCCATACAGGCGCTTCTCGTCGCGCAGGTTCAAGGCGCAGGCGATGTCCCGGCCGTCCAGCGTCGCCACTACCAGCATCAGCGACTGCGGCACGCGCTCGCGCAGCAGTTCGAAGAAGCGCCGGTTCAGGTAGGGCCGCTGGCCGCGCACCGCATAGGTGTTGCGGTAGCAGCGCACGAAAAGGTCCAGCAGGGCATCCGGAATGTCGGCGCCGTCGATGCGGCGCAGCGACACGCCGGCGTCGCTGACGCGTCGGCGTTCCTGACGGATCTTCTTGCGCTTGTCCCGATCCAGCGACGCCAGGAATTCGTCGAATCTCCGGTAGCCGGCGTTGTGCCAGTGAAACTGGACCGATTCCCGCAGATGAAGCGGCGTCGCCTGCAGTACCTCCAGTCCGGCAGCATCGGGGAACAGCAGGTGTGCCGACGACACGCCGCTCGTGCGTGCGTGCCCGAGCCAGGCGTCGAGCAAGTGCCTGCGCGTCGCATCGTCGTGCGCCAGCAGCCTTGGTCCGGGGACCGGCGAGAAGGGCACGGCGCACAGCAGCTTCGGGTAGTAGTCGCGGCCGGAACGCTCGAGCGCTTCGGCCCAGGCCCAGTCGAACACGTATTCACCGTAGCTGTGGCTCTTGATGTAGCCGGGCAGGGCTCCCACCAGCCGGTCGCCGTCGTACAGGCCGAAATGGTCGGGCTGCCAGCCGGATGCAGCCGTCACGCAGCCCGACGTCTCGAACGCGTCGAGCAAGGCGTGCGACAGCGTCGCATGTCCGCCGGCGAGACTGTCCCACTGCCCGGCGTCGAACGTCGACATCGAGGCATGGCGCGCCAGGCGCAGCGTGCCGCTACTCACTCAGTCGTACTTGATGTACTTGAAGCGCGGATCGTCCGGCGTGCCGGCGAGCGCGCTGCCGTCTTCGAGCGCGGGCTGCCACATGACGACTTCCTCGATCTTCTTCGCCAACTGGAAGTCGCGTTCGGTCACGCCCTTCGCTTCATGGTTGACCAGTTTGACGATCACGAAGGCGTACGACACCGCCAGATCCGGGTGATGGAAGGCCGCCTCGGCGAGATGTCCGACCGTGTTGACCACCATCAGCGTGCCCTTCCAGCCGCTGGTCCTGTACTTGCGCCTTATCCAGCCGTCCTCATAGGTCCACTTCGGCAGTTCGGCCTTCAGGCGGGCGTCGATCTCTTCCGGCGTGAAGGTTTCGTTCGGACCGGCTTTTCTCCATTGCGACATGGTGCTGCTCCTGAGGTGGGTGGAGGGTTCGACCGCGCCGCGCCCGGGCGTGTTCAAACAAAACGCGCTGCATCTTCCGGACCGGCCGGACGAGGCAGCGCGCATCGGCGTCGCTTGCCGGGGCATGCCCCGGCTGTGCATCAGGACGCGAAGTTCGCGGCGGCGAAGTCCCAGTTCGCCAGGCTGGCGAGGAAGGTGTCGACGAAGTCCGGACGACGGTTGCGGTAGTCGATGTAGTAGGCGTGTTCCCACACGTCTATCGTCAGCAGCGCCTTGGCGTCAGAGGTCAGCGGCGTGCCGGCACCGGTCGTGTTGACGATGTCCAGCGTGCCGTCGGCCTTCTTGACCAGCCAGGTCCAGCCGGAGCCGAAATTGCCGACGGCAGAGGTCTTGAAGGCCTTCTTGAACTCGTCGAAATTGCCCCACTTGGCATCGATGGCCGCCGCCAGCGCACCGGTCGGTGCGCCGCCGCCGGCCGGCTTCAGGCTCTTCCAGAAGAAGCTGTGGTTCCAGACCTGGGCCGAATTGTTGAACACGCCGCCAGCCGGTGCCTTCTTGATGATGGCTTCGAGGTCGAGGTTCTCGAACTCGGTGCCCTTGATCAGGTTGTTCAGGTTGGTGGCGTAGGCCTGGTGATGCTTGCCGTAGTGGAATTCCAGCGTTTCGCGGGAAATGTGCGGCGCCAGCGCGTCGAGCGCGTAGGGCAGCGGGGGCAGGGTGTGTTCCATGTTTTCTCCCAGTCGGTACGGTTCAAAGTCAAGGGCGTGAGTTTATGGCCGGCCATCGGCCAGCACAAGGCACACGCCGGGCAAAATCCGGGCGGCTTCAGCCACCCGCGCCAGCGTCCGGATAGGCACGACGGACGTCGACATCGGCGCCGCCATGCTCGAACTGCAGATGGAGACCCTGTCCGGCCGCCAGCGTTCCAGCGTCGCGCACGATGCGGCCCTCGCCATCGCGGACGATGGAAAAGCCGCGCGCCAGTACCGCGGTCGGGTCGAGTTGCGCCAGTTGTGCGGCCGACAGATCGGCGCGATGGCGTGCCGATTCCAAGGCTCCATGCACCGCGCCATTCAGGCGTTCAGCCAGCCGGTAAAGATTGGCCTGTCTGAGCGCCAGTGCAGGACGTGCCGCCTGCAGCCGCAATGCGAGGACGTCGGCGTGACGGCTGTCGCGCGCCTGCTTCACCTGTTGTGCGCGACGCATGCGTTCGTGCAGCAGTTGCAGCCGCTCGCGCGCCAGCGACAGTTGCCGGGCCGGCGGATGCAGGCGCGCCGCCAGATCGTCCAGTTTCTGGCCACGGGCATCGAGCCGTGCGTGCACGGCGCGCGACAGCCGCGCAGTCAATGCCGACAATTGGCGGCCGGCTTCGACATGACCGGCGCTGAGCAGTTCGGCCGCGGCGGTCGGTGTCGCGGCGCGCAGGTCGGCCACGAAGTCGGCGATGGAAAAGTCGGTTTCGTGCCCGATGCCGGTCACCACCGGTACCGGACATGCGGCGATGGCGCGCGCGACCCGCTCGTCGTTGAAGGCCATCAGGTCTTCCGCCGAACCGCCGCCGCGCACCACCATCAGTGCGTCGCAGCCGGCGTCGCCGGCGCGTCCGATTGCTGCCGCAACCTGTGCTGGCGCATCCACGCCCTGCACCAGACAGGGCAGCAGCGTGATGGCGATGTGCGGTGCGCGGCGGGCCAGTGTCGCCAGCACGTCGCGCAGCGCGGCCGCCGTCGGCGAGGTCACGATGGCCAGACGCGCCGGCAGCGCAGGCAACTGGCGCTTGCGCGACGGGTCGAACAGACCTTCGCGTTCCAGCCGTGCCTTGAGCTGCAGGAAGGCTTCGTGCAGCACACCGACGCCCGAGCGCCGCATGGCGTCGACGGTCAGCTGGAAATCGCCGCGCGCCTCGTACAGAGACACCTGGGCACGCACCTCGACGCGCAGCCCGGCCTTCGGCTCGAACGGCAGCAGCTGGCTGCGATTGCGGAACATCACGCAGCGCACCTGGGCGCTTTCATCCTTCAGCGAAAAGTACAAATGGCCTGACGCCGCGCGGGTGACGCCCGACAGTTCGCCGCCGACCCACAGCACCGGAAAGCTGCGCTCCAGCGCCAGCCTTGCCCGGCGCGCGAGCTCGGATACCGGGATGCAGGTGTCGCCGCCGGCGGGAAACATGTTTTCGTTCATATCGATATGTGCGCAGTCGTGCATAAGGTTTCCGACCCTCGGGTCAGGGAAGCCTAATTTTTGATCGGCGTAAGAAAAACGCTTGCCCCGGGTCGAGTTAGCAGATGTGTCCGGACGTAACTCACACAGTTATCCACAATTTCTGTGGATAACCCATACCCGGTCTCCATTCCCGGTCGCGACGCCGATCCGGCGTTCCGGGGCACAGGGTTGCCCGCGTCGGCCCCGCAGGCTACAGTTCGCCGCTTGTTCAGAAGGGGAGCGCACGTGTTTGACATCATCCGCGCGGCCGGCTGGCCGATCTGGCCATTGATTGCCGCGTCCATCATCGCACTTGCGCTGATCTTCGAACGCCTGGCCAGCCTGCGACGCAGCAAGGTGGTGCCGCCCGGATTGCTCGAATCCATCCTGTCCGATCTCAAGGGCGGACAGCCGGCGCCCGACATGATACGTCGTGTCGCCGGTCATTCTCCGCTCGGCCGGGTGCTCGCTGCCGGTCTGCGCAACATCCGCAGCTCGCGCGAAGTGATGAAGGAAGCGATCGAGGAAGAAGGTCGCGCCGTGGCGCACCATCTCGAGCGCTATCTGACGACGCTGGGCACCATTGCGACCGCGGCGCCGCTGATGGGCCTGTTCGGCACCGTGGTCGGCATGATCGAAATCTTCGGTGCGCAGACTGCCGCCGGCAGCAATCCGCAGCAGCTTGCCAGCGGCATTTCGGTGGCGCTGTACAACACCGGCTGCGGCCTGCTGGTCGCGATTCCGGCGCTGATCTTCTACCGCTATTTCCGCGGCCTGGTCGACGATCTCGTGCTCGACATGGAACAGCAGGCGATCAAGCTGGTCGAGGTCGCGCACGGCGAGCGCGCGGCGAAGTAGGGGGCGGCGATGAACTTCCGACGCGGCCGCGGCCGCGAAGATCTGGAAATCAACCTGATTCCGCTGATCGACGTCCTGCTGGTCATCCTGATCTTCCTGATGGTGACCACGACCTACTCCAAGACGGCCGGGCTCGAGATCACGCTGCCGAGTGCGCAGGCGCCGGAGTCGGAGCCGGTTGACCGGGAGATCAGTGTGCTGATTACCGCGCGCGGCGAAATCATGATCAACCGCCAGCCGGTGGGCGCCGGCGACGCCGATGCGCTGCGCAATGCGCTGGCGAAGGCGGCGACGGGCAAACAGGATCCGGTGGTCATCATTTCGTCGGACCGCGAGGCGCGTCTGCAGTCGTCGATCGACGTCATGCAGGCAGCGCAGAAGGCCGGCATCGCCGGCATTTCCTTCGCCACACAGTCAGACACGTCAGCCGGTCGATGAGCGCGGCGCGCGCGCTGCCCGAACACTGGCGCCGCCGCGGGCCGCTCGCCTGCCTGCTGTGGCCGCTGTCACTGCTGTTCCGCCTGGTGTCGTGCGTCCGCCGCGCAGCCTTTCGTCACGGCCTGCTGCCGGTGCAGCGGTTGCCGGTGCCGGTCGTCGTGATCGGCAACATCATCGCCGGCGGTGCCGGCAAGACACCGCTGACACTCCATCTCGCGCAGGCGCTGAGCGCCCTCGGTCACCGTCCGCTCATCGTGTCGCGCGGCTATGGCGGCACACGCGACGATGCGCGGCAGGTGTCGCCCGATGGTGATGCCGCTGAGTGCGGTGACGAGGCAGTGCTGCTGGCGCGGCGCAGCGGTGTGCCGGTATGGGTCGGGCGCAGGCGTGCCGACGCGGCGCGCGCCGGTCTGGCGCAGTACCCGGAGTGCGATGTCGTGCTGTGCGACGACGGCCTGCAGCATTACGCGCTGGCGCGCGATGTCGAGATCGCGGTGATCGACCGGCGTGGCTTGATGAACGGTTTCCATCTGCCGGCTGGCCCGCTGCGCGAAGCGGTGTCGAGACTGGCCGAAGTCGATGCCGTCGTGCTTAACGGGCCGGATGCGATGTCGTTCGCCGGTGCGCAGTCGTACCGGATGACGCTGCGCGGAGACTTGTTCCACCGCCTCGGACAGCCGCAGGTCACGGCGCACGCGGCCGACCTGCGTGGCCTGCGCCTGCATGCGCTGGCCGGCATCGGCGAGCCGGCGCGTTTTTTCGATCATCTGCGCGCGCTCGGACTCGACTTCATCGCCCATCCCTTCGCCGACCATCAGGCGTACACGGCACAGGATCTGACATTCGCCGACTGCGATGCGCTGCTGATGACCGAGAAGGACGCGGTAAAATGTCACGGATTGTCGGACACCCCTGTGTGGGTATTACCGGTCGAGGCACACCTCGACCCAGATCTGGCGGGTCGTGTATCGGCCCGCCTCGTGGAGTTGATGCATGGATCCCCGTCTTCTTGAAATTCTCGTCTGTCCGGTCACCAAGGCACCGCTGGTGCTCGACCGGACGCGCAACGAGCTGCAGTGCAAGGCCAGCCGCCTTGCCTATCCGATCCGTGACGGCATTCCGGTCATGCTCGAAGAAGAAGCACGCGAAATGAGCGAGGAAGAAGCGGCCGCGCTGCGTGATCCGGCCGCCGGTCGCGGCGCTGCGCCGGCTTGAGGTAGGCATCATGTTCAAGATCGTCATTCCGGCACGGCATGCATCGACCCGGTTGCCTGGCAAGCCGCTGCTCGACATCGGCGGGCTGCCGATGGTGGTGCGCGTGGCGCAGCAGGCTGCCCGCAGCGGTGCCGAGGCGCTGGTGGTCGCGACTGACCACGCCGACATCGCCGCAGCGGTCGCGGCCCATGGATTCCAGGCGGTGATGACGCGCACCGACCACTCGACCGGTACCGACCGCATCGCCGAAGTGGCCGAACAGCTCGGCTGGTCGGCCGGCAGCGTGGTGGTCAATGTGCAGGGCGACGAGCCGCTGATCGATCCCGACCTGATCCGCGCGGTGGCACTGGCGCTCGATCAGGATTCCGAGTCGTCGATCGCGACTGCCAGCAGCGCCATCACCGACGCCGCCGACTTCTTCAATCCCGGCGTGGTGAAGGTGGTGTCCGATGCGCAGGGCCGTGCGATGTACTTCTCGCGGGCGCCGATTCCGTGGGCGCGCGATGACTTCGCACGCGACCGCGCCACGCTGCCGCCCGGACTGGGTGCCCAGCGGCATATCGGCATCTACGCCTACCGCGTCCGCTTCCTGCAGAAGAACGCGCGCCTCGAGGCGGCGCCGATGGAACAGTGCGAAGCGCTGGAGCAGCTGCGTGCGCTGTGGCACGGCCATCGCATCCGCGTGGTGGGCGACGTGGCCATGCCGCACGCCGGTGTCGATACGCCGGAAGATCTCGAACGCATGCGTGCGCTGTTCGCCGCGGGCGGAATCTGACGCACTGCGGTTTGACCGCGCTGCGCATTGGCGGTAAGTTCGCGCCGGCTGACAATGCGTGCAGCGGTACGCCGAAATCCGGCGCGGGCTGCGCGGCAGATGGCACACTGTTCGGAATCAACCAAAAAACGACTTCACATCAGGAGCGGACATGCGTCTCATTCTTCTGGGCCCGCCGGGCGCAGGCAAGGGCACTCAGGCAACCTTCATCAAGGAACGCTTCGGCATTCCCCAGATTTCCACCGGCGACATGCTGCGTGCCGCAGTGAAGGCGGGCACACCGCTCGGCATCGAAGCCAAGAAGGTGATGGATTCGGGCGGTCTGGTGTCCGATGACCTGATCATCGGCCTGGTCAAGGACCGTCTGCTGGCCGACGACTGCAAGACCGGCTACATGTTCGACGGCTTCCCGCGTACGATCCCGCAGGCCGATGCGATGAAGCAGGCCAATGTCGCGATCGACTACGTGCTCGAGATCCAGGTGCCGGATTCCGACATCATCACCCGCATGAGCGGCCGCCGCGCCCATCTGGCGTCGGGCCGCACCTACCATGTGGTGTTCAACCCGCCCAAGGTCGAAGGCATCGACGACGTGACCGGCGAGCCGCTGGTGCAGCGCGACGACGACCGCGAGGAAGTGGTGACGAAGCGCCTCGAGGTCTATCACTCGCTGACGCGTCCGCTGGTCGACTACTACTCCGGCTGGGCCCAGCGCGGCGAGGCGGGCGCACCGAAGTACCGCGCCATCTCCGGCGTCGGTCCGGTGGACGAAGTGATGCAGCGTGCGCTTGAGGCACTGCGCTGATCCAGATGCAGGCAAACCTGTTCTATGCGCAGTCGGGGGGCGTCACGGCCGTCATCAACGCGACGGCCTGTGGCGTCATCCAGGCTGCGCGTGAACATGGCGACCGGATAGGCAAGGTGTTCGCGGGGCGCAACGGCATTCTCGGTGCGTTGCACGAAGACCTGATCGACACCTCCGGCGAGACCGATGCGGCCATCGCCGCCCTGCGCCACACGCCGGGCGGCGCCTTCGGGTCCTGTCGCTACAAGCTGAAGGGCCTCGACGAGAACCGCGCGCAGTACGAGCGGCTGATCGAGGTGTTCCGTGCGCACGACATCCGCTACTTCCTCTACAACGGCGGAAACGACTCGATGGACACCGCGTGGAAGGTGTCGCAGATCGCGGAAAGGCTGAACTACCCGCTGGTCTGCGTCGGCGTTCCCAAGACGGTGGACAACGATCTGGTCGGTACCGACAACTGCCCCGGCTTCGGCTCGGTGGCCAAGTACGTTGCGGTGTCGATGATGGAAGCCGGTCTCGATGTCGCGTCGATGGCGCGCACCTCGACCAAGATATTCGTCATGGAAGTGATGGGCCGCCATGCCGGCTGGATCACCGCAGCCGCCGGACTGGCCGCGCGGTCGACCGGCGAGGCACCGCACATCCTGCTGTTCCCCGAAATAACCTTCGATCCCGAAGCCTTCCTGGCGCGGGTCGATGCCTGCGTGCGCGAACACGATTTCTGCGCCATCGCGGTGTCCGAAGGCCTGCGTGGCGCTGACGGCAAGCTGCTGGCGGAATCGGGTACCCGTGACGCCTTCGGCCATGCCCAGCTGGGCGGCGTCGGCCAGCAGGTCGCCGAACTGATCAAGGGCCGGCTCGGCCATAAATACCACTGGGCGCTGCCCGACTACCTGCAGCGCAGCGCGCGCCATGTCGCCTCGGCCACCGATGCTGCGCAGGCGCACGCGCTGGGCCGCCGCGCGGTCGAGCTGGCGCTGGAAGGATGCAACGCCGTGATGCCCGGCATCGTGCGCACCGCCGACAGGCCCTATGCATGGGACATCGGCGTGGCGCAGCTGAAGGACGTGGCCAATCACGAAAAGATGATGCCGAGGGATTTCATCTCGGCCGACGGCTTCGGCATTACCGAAGCCTGCCGGAACTACCTGCAGCCGCTGATTGCGGGCGAGGACTATCCGCCCTATGTCGATGGACTGCCGGCCTATGTCAGCCTGAAGAACGAAAGCGTGGCACGCACGCTGCCGCCCTTCGCCGGCTGACATTGGGCAGGACGCACCACTTGTAGCCGCGCGCCGCAAGGCGTGCGGATGACTTACCGGGACTGCAGCGGCGCTGCAGTCCGGCGATCGGGCAGATCGCAGCAGCTTCCGGGGGCGGCGTCATGGCACCGCTCCTTCGTAGCACGCAGTCAAAACAAGAGGAGGGGTGATGTCGTCTTACGGTCTGGTGTTCGCGCTGGTGTGTTCCGTGGTGGCCATTGTCTATGGCGCCATCTCAAGCAAGTGGATTCTTGCCCAACCTGGCGGCAACGCGCGCATGCGCGAAATTGCCGATGCCGTGCAGGAAGGCGCCAAGGCCTACCTGAACAGGCAGTACCGCACGATCGCCATGGTCGGCGTCGTACTCACCATCCTGCTCTGGCTCACCCTAGGCACATCGACGGCCGCCGGTTTCGTGATCGGTGCGGTGCTGTCGGGTGCGGCGGGCTACATCGGCATGAACGTGTCGGTACGCGCCAATGTGCGCACGGCCGAGGCGGCGCGCAAGGGCGTGTCCGAAGCCTTCGACGTGGCCTTCCGCGGCGGCGCGATCACCGGCATGCTGGTCGTCGGTCTCGGCCTGCTCGGCGTCGCCGGCTACTTCGCCATCCTCAGGGGCTCGGCCGCGCATGGCGCAGCCATCGACGCGGTGATCCATCCGCTGATCGGACTGGGCTTCGGCTCGTCGCTGATCTCGATCTTCGCGCGGCTGGGCGGCGGCATCTTCACCAAGGGTGCCGACGTCGGCGCCGACCTGGTGGGCAAGGTCGAAGCCGGCATTCCGGAGGATGACCCGCGCAATCCGGCGGTGATCGCCGACAACGTCGGTGACAACGTCGGCGACTGCGCCGGCATGG